>JBLKRX010000006.1:0-186987 GCA_047608075.1 Ferdinandcohnia humi | reverse complement strand
TCGAGCTTCCTTCAGATTCCACGTCGCCATGGACACCCTTGCTGTCAGCTATGTACTTACCGCTACCAGGTCGTACTCGGAACTTTCACCCGTTAGAGTTCGCCCATGCTGGGCGAACAAAAAAGACGAGTCACTGACTCGTCTTTCCTATCTTCTCTATCAATCAAAGAACGGATGGTCGTCATTAATAAGGATTCGATTAATGCTCTTTGCTTTTCCTGTTTTTTGATCGACATCTATTAGGATACCATTTAGTTGAGTTCTACCGTTTACAACCTCAAACCGTACTGGTAATGCTGTCTTAAACTTTTTTATGACAGCATCTTTATCCATTCCTAAAATACCATCATAAGGTCCTGTCATTCCAACATCCGTTATAAAAGCTGTTCCCTCAGGTAAAATACGATTGTCAGCTGTTTGAACATGCGTATGTGTTCCAACTACAGCGGTGACTCTACCATCAAGATACCAACCCATTGCTAGTTTTTCACTCGTAGCTTCTGCATGAAAATCTACAAATATTATCGACGTACGCTTTTTTGCTTGATTAACTAACTCATCCGCCTTTTTAAAAGGGCAATCAAGTGGAGGTAAGAAAGTACGCCCCTGTAAATTAATAATTGCAACCTCTTGGCCACCAACTGGACAATAGATTATACCTTTGCCCGGTGTACCCTCTGGGAAATTTGCTGGTCTTATTATGTGTTTTGCTGTATCAATAAACTCAAAAATATCTTTATTGTCCCACGCGTGATTTCCAAGTGTTATTGCTTGGGCACCGTTTTCAATAAACTGGTTATATATCTTATGAGTAATCCCTCTACCCGAGGCAGAATTTTCACCGTTAATAATCGTAAGGTTGGGATGATACTTAGCTTTTAACTTCGGCAAGTATTCACTTATCATATCTCTTCCGGGAGATCCCACTACATCCCCAATAAATAAAAGTTTCATGTAAAAGCTCCTTTCATATTATAAGTGAATCATATATGTACAAAAATCGCAATGTATCCAACTAACATAAGAGAGCAACATTTAATTAAGAGTATAATAAAACACTACTCCTTTAGTATTCGAGAATACATAAGGATAAAATTGGAACTGCCGCTCTAACGTGTAGAGATGGTACCATTCATCTTTGTTATTAGTGGTATAGAGGTCCTTTTAATTTTCATTTCTACCAAAAAAAATAAAGTGGTCAAAAGACCACTTTATTTTGCGTATTCGACAGCTCTCGTTTCACGAAGAACCGTAACCTTAATGTGACCTGGATAATCTAACTCCTCTTCAATTCGTTTACGAATATCGCGGGCTAATCGATGTGCATTCAAGTCATCAATTACATCAGGTTTTACGATAATTCTAACTTCACGTCCTGCTTGGATAGCAAAGGATTTTTCTACCCCTTCATAGGATTCAGAAATTTCCTCTAGCTTTTCTAAACGACGAATGTAATTTTCGAGCGTCTCACTTCTTGCACCAGGTCTTGCAGCAGATAATGCGTCTGCAGCCGCAACCAATACAGCGATAATAGATGTCGGCTCCGTATCACCATGGTGAGAAGCGATACTATTAATAACAACTGGATGCTCCTTATATTTCGTTGCAAGCTCTACACCGATCTCTACGTGGCTACCTTCAACTTCATGGTCAATAGCTTTACCGATATCGTGTAGTAAGCCAGCACGACGAGCTAACGTTTCGTCTTCGCCTAATTCAGCTGCCATTAGGCCTGACAAGAACGATACTTCCATTGAGTGCTTTAAGACATTTTGGCCATAGCTTGTTCTATACTTCAAGCGACCTAGTATCTTAATTAAATCCGGATGGAGTCCATGAACACCAACCTCAAAGGTTGTTTGTTCACCCACTTCTCGGATATATTCATCAACTTCACGTCTAGATTTGTCAACCATCTCTTCAATACGCGCAGGGTGAATACGTCCGTCTTGAACAAGTTTTTCAAGTGCGATTCTCGCTGTTTCACGGCGAATCGGGTCAAAGCCAGATAAAATGACTGCCTCAGGTGTGTCATCAATAATAAGGTCAATACCTGTTAACGTTTCAAGTGTACGGATATTTCGTCCTTCTCTACCGATAATACGTCCCTTCATCTCATCATTCGGCAGGTTAACTACAGATACTGTAGTTTCTGCAACATGATCAGCGGCACATCTTTGTATAGCAAGCGAAAGAATTTCTTTTGCCTTCTTATCAGATTCTTCCTTAGCACGATTTTCAGCTTCTTTAACCATAACTGCAACATCATGAGAAAGCTCATTTTCAATTCGCTCAAGGATGATTTGCTTTGCTTCTTCTCGTGTTAAGCTAGAAATACGCTCAAGTTCAACTTGTTGCTTATGAACCATCTCTTCCACTTTGCTTTCCATCTCTTCAATATGCTGTTGTCTTTGAGCGAGAGAATCCTCTTTCTTTTCTAACATTGATTCACGTTTATCTAATGTTTCATCCTTACGATCAAGATTCTCTTCTTTTTGCATTAAACGATTTTCTTGTTTTTGTAGTTCGCTTCTTCGATCACGTATTTCTCGTTCTGCCTCTGTACGAAGTTTGTGAATTTCATCCTTTGCTTCTAGAAGTGCTTCTTTCTTTAATGAATCAGCTTCTCTATTAGCATCATCAATAATTTGTTCTGCTGCACTTTTTGCACCAGCAATTTTTGTTTCAGCAATGGATTTACGAACATAAAAGCCAACAATTGCACCGACGATTAGGCCAAACAAAGTGGAGATGATAGTAAAAATGGATTCCATCATTTTCACCTCCTCTTGCTATGAACTTTTCTTGCTAGATCAAAATGTCGGCATGTACATTGTTTTAGTGTCAACATACAGCACAAAGGCTTTTTAAGCTAATCAGATTCTTAAAGGTACGATCCGAAAGACATCACTAATGCTTCGGGTCTGAATAGCAAAAGCTCATCAAGACCGAGTTTTGCTTCTAACGTTTTAATACTAACAAAATGTAAAATATACATATTAATTGTAAATCTGAGAAATTTTATTGTCAAGGCCTGTCACATGAAGAGTTACATGAAATTGGAAAATTCGAGGTGTTTGGATTGAAACTTCTGACTTTTTAGGGGAAACTTTTCAATAATATTTTTTTAATCAATTTTAGGGTTTTAATCAAACTTTTTATGATAAGGAAAAGAGACACTAAAAGTGCCTCTTCATAAAAATCAATCTAATAAATCAAACTCTTCTTGTTCTTCATCAGTAGGAGCTGCTGCTATAGCATCATCAAACTTGTAATGAAGGCGAATTTGCTCTTGAATTTCTTTACGAAGATCTGGATTTTCTTTTAAGAATTGCTTTGCATTTTCGCGACCTTGACCAACTCGTTCTTCTTTATAAGAATACCAAGAACCACTCTTTTGAACGATATCGAGTTCAGATGCCATATCGATAATTTCGCCTTCTCTTGAAATTCCTTCTCCATACATAATGTCAACCTCTGCTGTTCTGAACGGAGGAGCCACTTTATTTTTAACAACTTTAATTTTTGTTTTGTTACCGATAAAATCATTACCCTGCTTTAATTGTTCCGCACGACGAACCTCTAATCTTACAGAAGAATAGAATTTAAGCGCACGTCCTCCTGGAGTGGTTTCTGGGTTTCCGAACATTACTCCCACTTTCTCACGGATTTGGTTAATAAAGATTGCAATCGTATTAGATTTGTTGATAGCACCAGATAGTTTACGTAGTGCTTGTGACATTAATCTAGCTTGTAAGCCAACGTGTGAATCTCCCATTTCACCTTCAATCTCAGCTTTTGGCACAAGTGCTGCAACTGAATCTATTACGATAATGTCTACAGCACCACTACGTACTAATGCTTCAGCGATTTCTAACGCTTGCTCCCCAGTATCTGGTTGAGAAAGCAATAGTTCATCAATGTTTACGCCTAATTTTTGAGCGTATACTGGGTCAAGAGCATGTTCTGCGTCGATAAATGCTGCTTGTCCACCAGTTTGTTGTACTTCAGCGATCGCATGAAGGGCTACAGTTGTTTTACCAGAACTTTCCGGCCCATATATTTCAATAATCCGTCCTCTTGGATATCCTCCAACACCTAATGCTACATCTAGCGCTAATGAGCCGCTAGGAACTGTTGATATTCTACGATCAGTTTGCTCTCCAAGCTTCATAATTGAGCCTTTACCAAACTGTTTTTCTATTTGCTTCAATGCCATTTCTAAGGCCGCTTGACGATCACTCACTACATTTCCTCCTTTTTTCTTTGAAACTATTATTACTATACAACGTTTTGGACTATTTGCCAAGTAAAAAATCGAACATTCATTCGGTTATTTTTATAAATTATCTATTCGTTAAATTCTATTTTTTATTAAGACAAAAACAATATTTTAAAAGAAATTTGATTACAAAATTAAATTATTTAACCTTGAAAAAGATAAAACAGCTGAAATAAATATCAGCTGTTTTGCTCATTTAGTATTTTCAATAGATAATGGCATCCATATTTAACCGTTCTTATCCTGATTCCTTGACGGGTTCCCGCCAAACGCAACGAAAACACCTTGGTAGGTTGATCTAAGTATGATATTCCGATATAGACAGTTCCTACCGGTTTTCCTTCTGATTCGCTTGGCCCAGCGACACCAGTAAAGCTAATGCCAATATCTGTATTAAGTAGCTTTCTAACATTCGATGCTAACTCTGCTGCTGTTGATTCACTAACAGCACCTTCTGTTTCAAGAGTTGCTTTATTTATTTGCAAAACCTGTTCCTTACTCTCATTCGTGTAACACACGATTCCACCCTTTACGACTGCTGAGGCGCCTGATAGCTTTGTAAGCCCCTCTGTAAACAATCCGCCTGTTAGGCTCTCTGCACTACCTATTGTTAGTTGTGCGGAGGTAAGCTTTTCCATGAGTTCATCTACAAGGGTAGTAGAACCATACCCATATAAAAATTCTCCAACTCTAGCAACAATAAGAGCCTCAGTATCGTCTAATAAACGTTTAGCTACCTCTGTTGAACGGTGTTTTGCCGTTAATCGTAATGTAACCTCACCATCATTCGCAAGTGGAGCAATTGTCGGATTCGATTGGTTGTCTATTAAATCTTCTATTTCAGTTTCTAATTGAGATTCACCAATACCAAAAAAGCGTAATACTCTTGATTCAATCCTCTCAACTTCACCTATTTCCTTTAACAAAAACGAAGCCCCATAAGTAGTGAACATCGGATTTAATTCTTTCGGTGGTCCTGGAAACAACATATATGTAATGTCTTCAACTTTTAATCCCATTCCTGGAGCCATCCCATGGTCATTACGTAAGACTTCTGAACCTTCGAGTACAAGTGCTTGCTTTTTATTATTTTCGGTCATGTGTCTTTGAGTTTTCTTAAAAAAATCTTCAATACTACGTAACGCATCCGAATCTATAACAAGCTTTTTGCCTAATACTCTTGCAATTGTTTCCTTTGTTAAATCGTCCTTAGTTGGCCCTAATCCACCAGTAAATATGATTAAATCAGAACGAGATTGTGAGATTTTTATAGCTTCCTCTAAACGAGACGAATTATCCCCAACAACCGTATGATAATATACATTAATCCCTAACTCTGCAAGCTGCTTTGATAAAAATTGAGCATTTGTATTAGCAATTTGTCCTAAAAGTAATTCAGAACCAACCGAAATAATTTCTGCATTCATAAAATCCTCATCCCTTATTTTGAGTTTGCAAAGACACTCTTATTTTTAGCAAAATAATCCCAGCCTGAAATGATGGTAAAAATGACAGCAATCCAAAGGGCAATCATATCAAACGGAAATCCAATGTATTCAAACGGAAGATTATGTAATAGCAATGCAGAAATAGCAACTACTTGAGCCCACATTTTTATTTTCCCTAGCATTTTTGCGGCGGAAACTTCTCCGCTTTCAGCAAGTAAAAGACGTAAGCCGGTCACCGCAAATTCCCTACTAATGATTACTACAACCATCCATGCAGGAGCAAAACCAATGTCTACTAGAGCAACTAAAGCCGCTGACACCAATAGTTTGTCTGCAAGTGGGTCTAAAAATTTCCCTAAGTTCGTTACTAGATTATGTTTTCTAGCTAAGTATCCATCAATCCAATCGGTCGCTGATGCAAAAATAAAAATAAATGCTCCTACTAAATGAGCAATTGGAATCGAATATGTACCAATTTCTACATCTCCCCATCCAAAAGGAACATACATAATGATTAGGAATAGGGGAATCAAAAAGATTCTAGCTACAGTTATCTTATTTGGTAAATTCACGTAAACTACCTCCAAAACTAAACAATATACTTTAATAGTGATAATACACTTATAAGAAACAAAAAGCCATCATAAAGATGACTTTTTTACTCTGGTGCTACAGGTGTAAACTTAATAGTGATAATTTGTTGCACAATTTGAGACGGATCAAAAGGATATTCAAAAGCTTCTCCGTTAATTTCAATTTGGAGGTCTGATGACCTACCGATATTAAATATTACTTCTGATTCCTTGGACAAGTCTAGTGTTTCGAATTCACCATTTGCAATCGTTTTATAGACAAACTTCTCATTTTGTCTGTTTTGAATAGAAACCCATGCTTGCCCTTCCTCTTTCGCTGTAACCTTAACGTTAAATGCATCTGTGTTTTTTAATTCATATGTTGCGGTACTTGTACCTTTCTCAACTTGGATTAACTCCTGAACAGGTGTTTCTTCTACGGCATCCTCTTCTTCTGTTCCTTCAGATTCATCGGCAGGAGTATCCTCCTCTTGTGCATCTTTATCCTCCTCTTTAGGAATAGGAGGTGGCTCATTCGACTCCTCATACTGAGTCTCTTCATTATCAACCTGTGTCTCTGGAGAATCAGCTACATCTCGATTAGACACAAACCAATAAATCGTCATTAGTCCACCAAGTATAAAAACAATTAATAAAATTAGAGGTATTTTATCAATAACTTTTGAACCAGTTGTCGAAATCTGTCTTCTCGACCGTACCCTCGATACTTGTTCAGGAAGCTCCTCGTTATATGTACCTGGAATCTCAGACTTATATTCCTCTAATATTGATTCAGGATCAAGACCAACCGCCTCTGCGTATTGTTTTATAAAAGCACGCACATAAAACTTACCAGGCATTACACTATAATTTCCTTCTTCAATACCAACTAGGTACCTCTTTTGGATTTTCGTCATTTGTTGAAGATCTTCTAAGCTTAAATCCTTCTTTTCTCTCGCTTCTCTAAGGCGAGCACCTAATTCTGTCAATACTATCACCTACCATATTAATCAAATCATCTTGGCGTATTTGAACCAAGATTATCGAGCACACATAATAAAATTCCTCAAAATATGTAGCAACTTCCTCTGAGACTATCCCGCTAAACCTTGTTTCAATCATCTTACCACATTTGAAATTTATACTGCTATAAAATGAAGTTAGAAATCAAAGCCTGAAAAATCAGAGCTTGAAAACATTTGTTGGTTATCAATAACATCATACGTGATTTCTTCATCTGGATCATTTCGGAGTTCAATAATATAATCAAAGTCCTTCAAGGTATACTCAGTATGACGAACGAAAACATCTGGATGTTCTACTAATTTTACAGCTGGAAGCCGCATGATTTCTCTTACAAGCTGCAAATGTCTTTCTGTTGCACGCTTAGTGGAAACAATACCATCTATGATAAAAAGATTGTTCACATTATATTCATCTTCAATTAATTCACTACGTATTGTTTGTTTTAATAATGTGGATGAAACAAACAGCCATTTTTTATTTGCACAAACACTTGCTGCGACAACTGATTCTGTTTTACCTACACGAGGCATACCTCGAATTCCAATCAGTTTATGTCCCTCTTGCTTAAAAAGCTCAGCCATAAAATCGACAAGTAACCCTAATTCATCACGCGCAAATCTAAATGTTTTCTTATCATCCGCATCCCGTTGAATATATCGACCGTGTCTTACCGCTAATTTATCACGTAATTTGGGCTCTCTTAGCTTTGTAACGGTTATCGTATCCATAGTATGTAAAATTGATTCAAGTCTTTCGATTTGCTCATTATTGTCACATAATAAAAGCATGCCCCTTCTACGATCGTCTACACCATTTATTGTGACAATATTAATTGAAAGCATTCCTAGTAATGAAGAGATGTCTCCTAGAAGTCCTGGGCGGTTTTTTGCAATTTCATATTCTAAATACCATTCTTTTTTCTCCATTAATCCAGCCCCTTAAACAAACAATCGATGGGTATAATTTCCAAAAGTATATTAGTACATTAATTTTATTATAAACCAATCAATTCACATTTTATAGTGGATTATGAAAAATAAAAAAAGAGAGGATTACCCCTCTCTACATGTACATACTCCCTAGCCTTGCACAAGTTTTACCATCATATTTGCAATAGCGTGCTGTTCTTCCTTAGAAGCTACACTCCAAAGATCAGCTAATACTTTCTCTTGAGCATTTTTTGGTTCTACTTGATTTGCTAGGTAATCACCTAATTGGTAGGCCATGTCGGAAATAACCTGCTGATCCATACCTTCTTGTTTTGCTTGTTGTAAACGATCACCTAAAAAATCCTTCCACTGTTCAAAATTTTCTAATACGGACATTATTGACCCTCCTTATAAGGTTAGTACATAGTATAGTTTGTCATTTTCAAACCAAATTATTCGTGAAAATTAACAATACCAACCACCATTTACAGATAATACTTGTCCAGTAATATAAGAGGCTTTATTTGATAATAAGAAGGAAACAGCGTGTGCAACCTCATAGGGTTCACCAATTCTTCCTAATGGGATATCCTCACTAATTTCCATTAGGTCCTCTTTTGAGAACTCTGTAAGCATATTTGTCTTTATAGCTCCAGGGGAAACAGCATTTACTCTAATTCCACTTAATGCTACTTCTTTAGCAAGTGCTTTTACAAATGATAGTTGTCCCCCCTTCACCATTGAATAAAGAACTTCACATGAAGCACCGGTTTGCCCCCAAATAGATGAAATTACAATTATATTCCCACTTTTTTTAGAAATCATTGTAGGCAGTAATTCCTTTGTTAATAAATATGGTGAAGTATTATGAAGCTGAATCATTTTATCAACTGTCTCTTTTTCGAAATCGGTCATAAGGCCGAACATACTCTTTCCTGAATTATGTATGATTGTATCGATAGGATGGTTAATTTGTGAAATTAGACGCTCAACTCCGATTGGTTGGCTAAGATCCGCTTTTACAAGATAACATTCGGTGCCATTGCTCGATAATTCAGTAGCAAGATTCCTAGCAGTTTGTTCATTTTCATTGTAATGGAGGTAAAGGGAATATCCTAACGTAGAAATTTCCCGTGAGATTGCCCTTCCTATACCTCCACTGGCTCCAGTAAGTAAAGCATACTTTCTCATTGACAAAACTCCTTTAAGAAAAGCGCAAGCGCCTTGGAGAAGGAACTTCAACTAAGATCCGCCAAGTCCTGGGGCGAACGCTGACGTCAGCACTTCCACGAAAATGCAAAGCATTTTCTTCGTGCGATGATTATGCTGCCGGAACTTTCCTCGTCCTGTGCAAATCTGACATGCAAATATTCTGAGGCGAAAAAGTCGTTCTTTGACTTTTCATTGCCGCGCGTTTTTGACCTCAAACTGCCTAAAAAGCGAGCTTTTGCACAGGATCATCGAGAAGCTTATTCAGGGTAAAAACAGGTTTGGCCGCTTGCGCTAGACATTAAAATCTATTTTTAAAATCTATTTACTTTCTTATTCCTTTAAAAAAGCATCCTTCTGCTAAAGGATGCTTTTTTCGATTGTTTACTGTTTTTTAGGTACAACCTGACATTCTGTCATGCGTTGTTCGTCAAAGAAATCAGTTGCTGTCTTTGTTAGATCTTCTACCGTTAGTGCTTCCATCACAGGCACTACATCAAATAAATTCATATCATTAAATGCATAACGTGTAAATTGATTTGCTATATAGTCTGGTGAGTTTAGTGAACGTAAGAAAGCACCAATTTTCTTTTTCTTGATTCGTCCAAGCTGTTCTTCAGTGATCGGGGAATTTTTAGTTGAAAGCATAATGTTACGTAACCGAGATGATAACTCATCAGGATTATCCGTATCACCACCGATGATTGCAAACCCAAACCCACTTTCTTCTGTATAATCAAAAGAGAATGTATCATCGATTAAGCCTTCATCATATAATTTTTGATAATGGTCAGAGCTTTTACCAAATAGCCAATCAAGGATGATATTAATTGATAGCTCTTGCTTTAATAAATCGTTTCCAGACCGGTGAGGGTCTACTGCCTTAACACCTACCATACATTTTGAGGATTGGACATTCATTTCTAGAACTTTTTTCTTCTGATCAACCTCAGCTGGCTCATCATCAAAATATCTCTCTATTTTAGGCTGATCCTTATAATCCTTCTTTGCTTGATTTGTTTTTATTTGTGTTAATATCTTTTCAGGGTCAACAGGACCAACAACAAATAAAACCATATTACTTGGATGGTAAAACGTTTCATAGCACTCATATAACAAATCCTTCGTGATTTTCGAGATCGATTCAATTGTTCCGGCAATATCAATTTTAACTGGATGGTTTTTATACATGTTTTCAATTACTCCAAAGTACAGTCTCCAGTCCGGATTATCGTCATACATTGTAATTTCTTGGCCAATGATTCCTTTTTCTTTTTCAACTGTTTTTTCTGTAAAGTAAGGGCTTTGCACGAAATCAATTAAAGTCTCAAGATTTTGTTCTACATTTGATGTGCTTGAGAACAGATAAGCTGTACGAGTAAATGATGTAAAAGCATTAGCAGAAGCACCCTGCTTACTAAAATCCTGAAACACGTCACCGTCTTCTTTTTCAAATAATTTATGCTCTAAGAAATGAGCAATCCCATCAGGGACGGTCGTTAACTCCGTCTTTCCTAAAGGTACAAATTTATTATCAACTGAACCATACTTGGTGGTAAAGGTAGCATAGGTTTTGTTAAATCCCTTTTTAGGAAGAATGTACACATTTAGGCCATTTGAGAGTTTCTCATGAAAAAGAACTTCTTGTAATTGTTCAAATGTAATAGGTTCCATTAGTCACTGGCCTCCAATCCTGTAAGGAAATAAATAGTATCTAATTCGATTTTTTTCCCAACATTGATCACTTGCTCTTTTGTAACTGCATCGATTCCAGAAATCCAATCTTCAATTTTTCTTTTTTTCGTCGAGACAACATTGTGATAAAGGACCTCTGCTATTCCTCTTGATGTATCTATTGTTTCTAAAAGTTGATTTTTAACCATAGCTTTGGTCTGCAGTAATGTATCTTCCGTAAAATCTCCTTCGGTCATCGCTTTCATTTGTTCTTTTACAATCGTTACAGCTCTTTCATAATTCTTAAAGTCAATACCAGACATGACCATTAATAAACCTTTATGGCTTTCCACTCGTGAAGCAGCATAGTAAGCAAGACTTTCTTTTTCCCTAACATTAATAAATAGCTTGGAGTGAGAAAATCCACCAAAAATACCATTAAAAACTTGAAGCGCATCATAATCAGGATCACTAAAGGCTGTATTCGTACGAAAGCCTATATTAAGTTTCCCTTGCTTTACATCCTGTTTTTCAATTACCTCATTTACATTTGTTATCTTTTTACTTGTACTAGGAGGTAGTGTAGCAACCTCTCTGTTTGAGAACACAAAGGCTGAGGATACGGCTGATTCTACCTTTTCAAGATCAACGTTTCCGATAATATAAAGATCAATTTCATCTTCAGCGAGAGCTTTTTGATAATACTCATATAAAGACGCGGAAGAAATGTTTTCAATATCTTCGATTCTTCCGTTAACATGTAAATGATAGGGTTCGTCCTTACACATTTCTTCTACAAGTCGAAGGTTGGAGTACCTCATTTTATCGTCATAAACTGCTTGTATACGTTGTTTTAAACCTCTTTTTTCCTTCTCAACAACCGAACTTTTGAATATGCCATTTTCCTTTGCAGGAGAAAAGATAATTTCACTTAATAACGCAATACCTTTATCAAAAAGCGGTGTTTGATCATTAAGAAAGATTTCATTTGCGATCTCCATGTTGAATGAAATAATATGGTATTCACCTTTTTTGGCTAAATCAACTTGTAGAGTAGCACCGTATAGTTCATCTAAGTAAGAACGTAAGCTTGTTGAAGAAGGATAACTTGGAGTCTCACTTTGTAGTACATATGGTAAGAGTGCACGATGTGTGACATTCTCTTGTTGTAAAGGTGCCTTCATTTTTAAAACAATGGTGTTGGTCTTATATTTATCGGTTTTGATGGTGTGAATGGTAATTCCATTAACCTTGTGCTCCGTTTCATCCAATAACAGCATTTGTCCATTTCCTCCTTTTATTACATAATGGTATTCTTAGCAGCATGTATTACCTTTATTTATTGTGAACATAGAAGACCAGTCACATTGACGTGACATTTGTCCAGTAACCATGTAAGTGCTCTAACGCCTGATTCAAAGTTTTTGCGTTAATCAAGGAAAAAACCTATATAGCTATTTTTCATCTAAAACCTTTTAATTAGTCTTAAAAACACTATAACCTCGAATTAGCAATAATTTCAAGTAAACACATAAAAACCAGTTATATTGTACAAACAATAAACTGGTTTTTCTTAAATTTTAGTCAATGTTCACTGGCTTTCTATGTTTTTTAAGCTCTTCATTCACGTATGTTAAAAATTCATTTGCCTTCTGCTCTGGCGCTTTCGTTATCAAACTAACCCCAATAAAAAGGACAATAGATACAAGTAGTCCCCACACACCTGAACCAAATCCAAAAGGTTTTAGCTTTGCTAGTTCAAGTAAAATAACTAGTATTCCGCTACCAACAACACTTGTAATTACTCCTGTAGCAGTGCCCCTTTTCCAAAAAAATGTACCAATTAAAGCAGGTACAACCACAATTAATCCTGCAGATGAGGCAACAGAAAGTACCGCTATTAAGTCAAGCTGTAATTCAGCAAATCCATAAGCTAAAATAGCGATTACTGGAATAACAAATTTCCCCATTTTTAACTGTCTACTTTCATCTCTACCATTTTTTGATATCCCATACACATCTCTAGCGAACAAGGAAGATAGTGTTAATAATATGGAGTCAATGGTTGATATTGCAGCAGCAATGATTGAAACCATGACAACCACACCTAATACCGGTGGAACAAACTCTGAAGATAACAAGCTAGGTGTTGCTACATCAGGATTTTCAAGTCCTGGGAATAGTAAGATTGCTGAGTAACCCCACATAACGGATACGATTGTATAAATAAAACCAAAAATTAGGAATCCCATCAACATTCTCCGTAAGCTCCCTAATGAAGCCGGCATATATAAACGCTGACTTACTTGAGGGTTTGATAAACTAAAAAAGATCCACGGTATTGTAAGGGATAGAAATGTTGAAAAGCTAAAATAACCATTACCTGGAACAGTTAATGATTCAGGGTGTTCCGCACTAAGATTCCCAAAAAAGGAACCAAATCCCCCTAATCCATTTACAAGTAAAATAACCACAAGAGTTGAAGAAATAATCATGACTAAAGCTTGTAAAGAATCAGTCCACATTACAGATCGGATTCCTGAAATATATGTATAAACAACCGCCAAAACTGTTGCGATAATGGCCCCTGTAGTAAATGAAATAGCCCCTTTTGTCATTCCTTCTAATAAATAACCTACCCCTGCTAATTGAACAGCACTATATGGAATCAGAAAAATACAACTGGAGATAGAAATTATCGCAGCAACCTGTTTATTGTCATAACGATCTCCAAGCATCTCAGAAGGAGTTACGTAGCCATATTTTTTTCCTACTAACCAAAATCGAGGTCCGAAAAAGGCAACGAGAGAAACACCCATAAAATATATAATTTCAAAACCTAACGCTCCTACTCCGCCTCGATAGGTTAATCCCGCTAATCCAACCATCATGAATGCACTATAGGTGGTAGCACTATAACTTAATGCAGAAACAAAACCATTCATTTTTCTGTTTCCTAAAAAGTACCCCTCCATATTAACCTGTTTTTCACTTCTTGATAAATAGGCTATGTATAGTGATAACCCCACATAAATAGCAATCCCCCACCAAACTAAAGTAGTACTCATATACCAATCACTTCCAGTCCTTAGTTAAAATGTAATTAATGACAATTATAAAAAGTGCTAAAGCAACCCAAAGAAGAAAGCTACCATACCAAACCGTAACATTCGTTAAAAATAAATAAGGTATTATGTAAGCTAGTACTACTAAGCAAAGACAGATGCTACCCCAAAGTATCTCTTTTTTGCTCATTTAAAATCCTCCTAGTATGTAATAAAAAACAATTGCATCGTTAATTATACTATTTGAAACATGTAACACAAATATTTTTATTTTTACTATTTCAAATTAAGTGACTACCACCATTTTTAATAAAGAAAAAGAGGAATAACCTAATGTCATTCCTCAATTTCTCTATTAATTATATATCTTTTTTCTAGCGCTTCCCTGAATCGAATGGTTCACCAGCAGCCTTAGGTGCCTGTGAAGACTTAGAGAAAATAACCAAAGCAATCAAAGTGACAACATAAGGGAAGATTTTTAAGATAATTGGTGGAATTACTGCTAACTCAGGTATAACCTGAGAAACGTTTGCAACAGTACTCGCAAAACCAAAGAACAGTGTCGCTCCTAATATCCCTAGCGGCTTCCATTGTCCAAAAATTAAAGAAGCAAGTGCTAAGAAACCTAAACCAGAAACTGTACCTGTAAATTCACCTGAGGTCGTTACAATTATGATCGCACCACCAAGCCCTGAAAAGGCACCTGAGAGAATGACACCAAGATAACGAATTCTTCTAACATTGACTCCTGCGGCTTCAGCAGCCTGTGGGTACTCACCACAAGAGCGTAAACGAAGTCCAGTCTTTGTTTTATACAATACAAAAGCACTAATAAATAAAATGGCAAAGATAAACCATGTTGTAATATATGTGTCTGTAAAAAACAAATCTCCAATAACCGGAATTTTTGAAAGTACTGGTATATCAAAGGGAGAAAATCCACTAGTGATACGAATATTACCACTACCTGTAATATTTCTTGCTAAGAAAACAGTAAGTGCCCCTGCAATCATATTAATAGCTGTACCACTAATAATTTGGTTCGCACTAAGATTAATACTTGCAAATGCATGTAATAAAGAAAAGAGCACCCCTACTATAGCTGCAACTAACAAGCCGAACCATAAGACTAATGTATGGTTTGTCCAAATATTTTGTAGATAGTAGATAGTTATTGCCCCAGAAAAGGCACCAAATATCATCAAACCATCTAATCCAATATTAACAACACCACTTCGCTCACTAAATAAACCCCCAAGTGCTGTTATTAAAAGAGGAATTGTAAAAACTATGGCATAAGGAAAAATTTGTTCAATAAGTGTCCACATCTTATACTTCCTCCTTTTTTACAGCTACACCGTTATCTTCAACACGGCGTTTTCTAAACTTATTTAGTAAACGTTCGATTAGAATACTCGTTGCTGCGAAGTAAATAATGATTGCAATGATAGTATTCGCGATTTCTGGTGGAATTTCTGTCATTGCATTCATAAAACCTGTTCCGGAGTAAAGGATTCCGAAGAATATTGCAGCAAAAAATACACCCAATGGTGTGTTTGCACCTAGTAAAGCAACCGCGATCCCATCAAAGCCTTGGGATGGTAAAACACCAATTTGCAAACTTGTAGCATTACCTGTATATTGTGCAACCCCGGCAAGACCTGCTAATCCTCCTGAAATTAACATAGATAAAATTATGTTACGATTAACACGCATACCAGCATATTCAGCAGCATGACGATTAAATCCAACTGCTTTTAATTCAAAACCAAGGGTTGTTTTATTTATTATAAATGAAATAAAGATAACTGAAATTACTGCTAAAAATAAGCCCAAATTTATATAAGAACCATCAAACATTTCTGTTAAAAAGTTAACCCTTAACGTAGCAGCATCAGGCAGTTTCTTTGACTCAGTCTCAAGGAATTCACCTTTTAAATACCCTGGAACTACATAATAAATAGTCCAGTAGGCAACCCAGTTCATCATAATAGTCGAAACAACTTCATGTACATTAAACTTGGCCTTAAGTAAGCCAGGAATAAATGCCCATAAAGCTCCACCCAAAAATCCTGCAAAAATCATTATTATGAGAAGCAGTGGTCTAGATACATCAAGTGTTAGTCCAATAGCAGTTGCAAAAAGACCACCAATTAGCATCTGACCTGATGCACCAATATTAAATAAACCCGTACGAAACGCAAAAGCAACAGAAAGTCCAGTAAATACTAATGGTGTTGCAGTTGCTAATGTGTCGCCCAATCGAGCAATATTTTTCATTGCTCCTTGAAAAAGATAGGTGTATCCTTCAATTGGGTTACTCCCAATAAAAAGCATTAACAACCCACCTGCTACGAGTCCCATTAGTACCGCTATCAATGAAATTATGGTATTTCTCATACACTTTTCTCCTTACTTACGCCCGCCATCATTAAACCTACCTCATTTTCATTCGTTTCTGAGGCATTTACAACCCCTACTAATTCACCATTATTAACGATTGCAATTCGATCTGACAGTTGTAGTACCTCATCTAATTCTAAAGACACAAGGAGCACGGCCTTACCTTTATCACGGTGTTCAATCAACCTCTTGTGAATATACTCAATCGAACCTACATCAAGTCCACGAGTCGGTTGTACTGCAACTAATAAGTCTGGGTTTAATTCAAGCTCTCTTCCTATAATAGCTTTTTGCTGATTCCCACCAGATAGAGTACGAGCTATAGATGCTGCGCCTTCTCCTGAACGAACATCAAAGTTTTCTAAGATTTTCTTTGCGTATTCCTTCATGGCACCAACATTTAATAACCCACTCCTTGAAAACGGCTGTTTATTATAAACCTGGAGTACCATGTTAGATTGGAGTGAATAATCCAAAACAAGGCCACGTTTCTGTCTATCCTCAGGAATATGAGCTATACCCTTCTCTATTCGCTGGCGAATTGGAATCGTTGTAATATCTTCCCCATTCAAAAGAACACGGCCTGACTCTGCCTTACGTAAACCTGTAATAGCTTCAACTAATTCTGTCTGGCCATTACCTTCGACACCCGCAATACCAACTATCTCTCCTTTTTTAACTTCAAGGGAAAAGTTTTTTAAACCCATTACTTTTCTGTTATTAATAACAGAAAGCGAATCTATCTCAAGTACGACATCACCTGCTGTACTTTCTTTCTTATCCACTTTAAAAGAAACATGTCTACCTACCATCATTTCAGCTAGGCTTGCTTCACTTGCTTCAGCAACATTGACAGTACCAATTCCTTTACCTCGACGAATAACTGTACAACGATCTGCAACAGCTTTAATTTCTTTTAATTTATGAGTAATGATTATGATCGACTTACCTTCATTTATAAGGTTACGCATAATTTTCATAAGCTCTTCAATTTCATTAGGTGTTAAAACAGCGGTTGGTTCATCCAAAATAAGTACATCAGCTTCACGATAGAGCATCTTCATTATTTCGACTCTTTGTTGCATTCCAACAGAAATATCTTCTATTTTTGCATGTGGGTCCACATTAAGACCATAATACTTTGATAACTCTTCGATTCTTTTAGCAGCCTTATCGATATCAAGTGTAATACCCTTCAATGGCTCGCTACCTAAAATAATATTTTCAGTTACAGTGAAATTATCAACTAGTTTAAAGTGTTGATGCACCATTCCGATACCAAGTCGGTTCGCAACATTAGGATTTGAGATTTTCACCTCTTCACCATTAATTTTTATCGTTCCTTTATCGGGTTGATACATACCAAACAAAACACCCATTAAAGTGGATTTCCCTGCACCATTTTCACCTAATAGTGCATGTATCTCTCCCTTTTTTAGTGTAAGGGTGATATTATCATTAGCTACAATACCTGGAAATTCCTTCCTAATATTCAGCATTTCTACAACATATTCCATAGTAGCACTCACCTTTATTATAGACTCAATTCCATTTTTTATAGGGAGTCCCCTATCACTACATTATGAATGTAGGATTTTGTGTTACCCAATTATTCATATAGACAGGTTTTTACAAACAAAGAGACGGAACAAACAACCGTCTCTTTGTTTACTTTTTTACTTAAATAAGTCACCTTGCTCAGAAGAAACTTTAATTTCATCAGATTTGATCTTTTCGTAGATTTCCTTAACTTTGCTTACAGTGTCCTCACTTAAGTTAGGATTTTCTTCTGGAATACCTACACCATCGTTTTTCACATCATATGTTAGCGTTTCTCCTCCAGGGAATTTACCATCAAGTTCTGCTTTGATTAACTCTTGAGTAGCGTGAGCTAACTTTTTCATTGCTGATGTTAAGATAACTGATTTGTTGTTAGCTTTATCGTAAATTCCGTCTGCATATTGGTCAACGTCAACACCAACAATCCAAACTTCTTCTCCTTTTTCCGCACGAGTCTTAGCTTCTTGAATTGCGCCAACACCTACACCACCAGCGGCAGTGAAAATTACATTTACACCACGATCATACATTTGTGCTGCTAATTGTTTTCCAGCAGTTGTATTATCAAATGTACCCTGGTAAACTACGTTTTCAGCTTTAATGGTCATGTTTGTGCCAAGGTTTTCATTTGCATATTTAAGACCTTGTTGGAAACCCCAGTTAAATTTTTGTACCGCAGGAATCTCCATACCACCGATGAATCCAGCTTCACCTTCTTTTAACTCAAGAGCAGTAGCAACACCAGCTAAGAAACCTGATTCATGCTCTGCAAAGAAAACAGCAACTGTGTTGTCCTTAACAACTGGATTAAAGTCGCCAGAATGTGGGTTACCATCAAGAATAACAAATTTTGCATCCTCGTAATTGTCTTGTGCTTTGAAAACAGCAGTTTCAAATTTAAATCCTGGTGTAACGATAAATTTGTAACCAGCATCGTATAGATTTCCCATCTCTTTTAGGTAATCTGCTTCAGTTATTCCAGCTGGCTTTAGATATTTTTCTTGAATTCCAAGCTCTTCTTTAGCTGCAAGTATTCCTTCCCAAGTACCTTGATTGAATGATTTGTCATCGATTGTACCCGCGTCAGTAACCATACCAACTTTTAAGTCTGATTTTTTACCTTCTCCACCATTACCTTCTTCTTCAGCACCGCCACAAGCGCCTAGTAGTGTACCAGCAGCAAGTAAAAATGCTAGACCAAAACCAAATTTCTTTTTAAACATGAATATTATACCCCCTACTAAATTTTTTCTTTTCCTGATATATTTGCACTATCCGATAAAAGCGAACTTTTACTACTCACCTCCTTAAAATGTGCATCAACCTAAAAAATTATAATGTTCGTTTTCTTACAACATGGAAGGAAAATGTATCTGCCTTGAAATAGTTTAAAGAGAAAAGCACAGGTTCGTCATTTTCATCATAATGCATTTGTTTTAATAGTAACAATGCTGTTTCAGGATCACAATTTAAAATAGGTGATATTGTCTCATGATAGCCTAGTGGTTCGATATGTGTAACCGTATATGCAATCTTTCTATCTGCTTTATTTTCTAGTAAATCAAATAAAGACTCTTCATGTGAATAATCAGTTGGTAAATGCTTAGATTGAATTTTATCAACACAATAAATGACCGGTTCACCGTTTGCAGTACGTACCCTATCAATAACGGTAATTTCTTCAGTTTCTAAACATCCAAACCCTTTGATATCACTATCTGTCGGTGCTTTGACTGACTTAGAGAGAAAGATGGTGCCTGGTTTCATACCTGCTTGCAGTATCATGTCTGTAATACTTGTTAACTGTTCAATTCCTGAATTAAACACAGGTTTAGCGTTTACAAACGTACCTACTCCGTGTCTTCGAATAATTACATTTTCTTCTTCAAGAATTCGTAGCGCCTCTCGAAGTGTAGCTCTACTAACACCTAATTGCTTTGCAAGTAAAAACTCTGAAGGTAACTTTTCTTTCTCTTTATAGAATCCGTTTTCAATATCGAGTCTTATTTGTTCAATCACTTGCAAGTACAAAGGTCGATTGTCTAACTTGATCGTCATGTTTGCTCCCCCGTTTTGAATATATATAGTCATCAGACCTCTGATGTTAGACAATTAACTAATCCGTGATAAATATATCATTTTTTTTATAAGAAAGGAACCACTATTGCAGTTTTTTGTCGAAAAAAAAGAAGAGCATATAGCTCCTCTGATCATGATTTGTTAACTTCCTACATCCTCATTTTTAGAAGAAACCAACACCGCTCTCGGTTTGCTACCTTCGTATTGCCCAACAACGCCCCTCGCTTCCATTTCATCAATGAGTCTAGCAGCCCTTGTATAACCAATCCGAAATCTGCGTTGAAGCATTGAAACCGATGCAGTTTGCATTTCAATAACTAGCTGTACAGCATCTTCGTATAAATCATCGTCCACTTGCTCTGTAGGTTCAACTGTATCTGAAGGAATCATTTCATCTTGATATTGAGCTTTTTGCTGTGAAATTACAAATTCAACAACCTCTTCGACCTCTTCATCTGATAGGAATGCGCCCTGTACTCTCACAGGCTTAGAAGCACCAACTGGTAAAAACAGCATATCTCCCCTACCTAAGAGCTTCTCCGCACCACCCATATCTAAAATGGTACGAGAATCTGTTTGGGATGAAACACTAAATGCAATCCGAGAAGGAATATTTGCTTTAATAACCCCTGTAATTACATCAACAGAAGGTCTTTGGGTTGCAATAATCAAGTGGATTCCAGCTGCACGAGCCATTTGCGCTAGACGTGTAATAGAATCCTCAACATCTGAGGACGCGACCATCATTAAATCTGCTAGCTCGTCAACGATTACGATGATATATGGAAGGGTAGGCTGCTTAGCATCTTCCTCACTATTATGTCGACGAATATAGTCATTATAACCTTCAATATTTCTTGTACCGGTATGAGAGAATAGTTCGTATCTACGTTCCATCTCATTCACAACCTTTTTAAGTGCCTGAGATGCTTTCTTAGGATCTGTTACAACAGGTGCTAAAAGGTGAGGAATACCATTATAAACGTTCAGCTCAACCATTTTAGGGTCAATCATCATCATTTTTACTTCATGGGGCTTTGCTCTCATTAGGACACTAGTAATAATTCCATTAATACAAACACTTTTCCCGCTACCAGTTGCACCCGCAACAAGTAGATGTGGCATTTTATTTAACTCTGCTGAGACTGCCTCTCCCGAAATATCACGTCCAAGTCCGATCAACAATTTCGAATCAGGTCTATTATTTTCTGTCGCCTCTAATACTTCCCTTAATGATACAACGGCAATTTCAGAATTAGGAACCTCAATTCCTACCGCTGATTTACCAGGTATTGGAGCTTCAATTCGGATATCCTTTGCAGCAAGAGCAAGTGCTAAATCATCACTTAGATTAACAATTTTACTTACTTTAACCCCAACATCGGGATAAACCTCATATTTTGTAACAGCTGGTCCTAGATGAACCTTTGTAACCTTCGCTTTAACTCCAAAGCTCTGAAAAGTTTTTTCTAGTTTCCTAGCATTTTCATAGATATTCTCGTGTTCTGCACTTTGGTTGGTTTGTTTAGGCTGGTGTAGTAAATGAATAGGTGGTAATTCATAGTCGATGTTTTCCATTTCAACCTCCGTAAAGGTAATGGAAGATTTTTCATCTATTTCATCTTCCTCTACTGGGCTCGCTTTACCTTTTGATTTTGGTTGAGTACTTTCAGCACTTTGGGAATAAGCTCTGTCTGCAAAATTTGAAATAATTGGTTCAATAGGGATTTCTACAGTTTCATCCATTTGTTCAACATTCTTATCGACAACATGTTCCTTGCTATGTTTCTTCCTGTTACTTTTCTTCTTTTTAGGCTCCCTAGATCTTAAACCCTTAAACCATTCACTGATATCTTCAAGGAATGCAAACCATTGCCTTTTGACAAAGGATCCAAACGGTCCTAGAATTTTGATGATTGAATCATGAAGGGATCTCCCAGTTACTAAAACACCACCAATAATTATTAAGAATACAGATATGATTTTCGTCCCTGTTTCATCAAATAAAAAATATGAAGCTGCAAAAAGTATTGCTCCAATCATACCTCCGCCTAAATCATTTGTACTTGTATTTCCATTTACAACAGTCCAGTATAAATTCCAAGTATTTTTTATAACGCTTGGTTCTGTAAATTTACCATCATTTGTTTGTAAATGAAATAACGGAATATGGCTTAACAATAAAACTGCACATATTATTAAATAAGCTCCAATTAATTGCCTTGTTACAAATGTTGGACAAGCTCTTTTCCATATTATGTAAAAAGAAACTACTAGTAAACCAAGTAATCCAATTATGTCCCAATTCCCTAGAAAAAAACGAAATAAATAAACCAACCCAGTACCTACAGTACCAAGTCTGGCTAAACCTATACAAGCTAACGCTAGTAAAAGTAATCCTAGCAACTCAAATTTGATTGTTTTTTTCCACTCTTGTTTTTTCTTGGTATGTCTTTGTTTTCGCTTTGCCATGCTACACCTACTTCATCGTAAGACTAGTTAATCAGTTAATAATAATAGAAATAAAACTTAAGCACACTACTAATTTTCGAATAACTTGCAAAAGTTGGATCCATAAGAAAAAATCAATTATAAAAAGCACAAGCGCCTTGGTCAGCCCCAACAAGCAAATGTTCTGTGGCAAAAAAGACGCTCTTTGACTTTTCATTGCTGCGAGTTTGACCTCGATGGCTATGCGTTGGACCTATACATTGAAAACTATTTTTAAAATTTTATCTTATCTTATCCTCCGAGAAAATAGCCAAAAAGTTGGCTGCCTCTACCAACTCATTCTATTAAATTATAGCATATAATGGATAATACTCACAATTAGAAGGGGGAAGTCTAATAGGAGACTCGCCGTCATAAATATGGTGAAAAAAAAAGGAAACTCGGCATTTGCCGAGTTATAACAATAATTGAACGTAAGAAATATACATTACATTTTGATTCGTTGACCGGGAGTAAACCTATTATCTAAGTAATCGAATGGATTAGTACTTAATACTCGTTCAATGACGTACTCGCCACCATTTGTTTGACAAACAGACAGTGAAACACCGTTTATCTCAATAATTTTTGATTGATTATTTTCTATCTCAGCCTGTGGAAAAATGAATTCTTGAGGCATCATTGTATACAAGATCATTGAATCATCTGCTCTCTTTCTATACCTTGATTTCTTTCCTCAATGAGTTGGTTTAATTTTTTTATCGCTTGGCCAACTCCACCTACTTCATCAATCAATCCATATTTAACAGCATCCGAACCAACAACGTTTGTTCCAATATCTCGTGTTAAATTACCTTTTGAAAACATGAGTTCTTTAAATTTTTCTTCCGTAATATTAGAATGTCCCGTTACAAAGTTGACTACTCTTTCCTGCATTTTATCTAAGTATTCAAATGTTTGTGGTACCCCTATTACAAGACCTGTAAGTCGAACTGGATGGATTGTCATTGTTGCTGTTTCGGCTACAAAGGAGTAATCACATGACACGGCAATTGGTACACCAATTGAGTGACCGCCTCCTAATACTATTGAAACTGTTGGTTTTGAAAGTGAGGCAAGCATTTCAGCAATAGCAAGCCCCGCTTCTACATCTCCTCCAACTGTATTCAGGATGACTAAAAGACCTTCGATTTTCGGATTTTGTTCAATTGCTACAATTTGAGGAATTACGTGCTCATATTTTGTAGTTTTATTTTGGGGTGGTAGTTGAATATGCCCCTCAACCTGACCCACTATTGTTAAACAATGAATTTTAGTATCTGTTGACAATTGTGGAACATTCGTTTGTCCCAATTGCTGTATTTTATCAACTAATGAAGATTTCGCTTGTTCGTTCTTATCGTGGTCTCCCTCAGGTTGTTCTGCATTTATGTATTGTTCGTTATCCATGGTAAGCTCCTTTCAACCCATTTACTCCTTAGTATAAACACTAGAAATCTTTTCATTCTGATAATGTTTGGATTGAAGAGTAGATAGCTGTGTATTAACTGACGAAAATTTTCACAAATCAAGTAAAGTTATAACAATAAAAAAACACGAAGAACAATAGAACTTCGTGCATTCCTTTTAATTAGGTAGGTTTAATACTTGCCTATGACCTGTTTAGTTCATAATTAATTTAGAAAGCTGTAAACGTTCCTGTTCATTTAATGGAACAAGGGGTAAACGTACAGAACCAACATCCATGCCTCTAATCTGAAGAGCTGTCTTTACTGGTACAGGGTTTGGAGAGGTAAATAGAGCTTTCATTGTTGGCAATAACTTTTGATGTAGAAGGGCTGCTTCTTTTAAATTACCATTATAAAAAGCTGATACCATTTCCTGCATTTCATTACCAATAATATGTGATGCTACAGATACTACTCCCTTGCCACCAATTGCAAGTACAGGTAAAGTTAATCCATCATCACCACTATACAATATGAAGTCATCATCTGTATTTGCAATAATCTCTGCCATTGCATCTAAGTTTCCACTAGCCTCTTTTACTGCAACAATATTCGGTACCTTTGAAAGTCTTGTAATTGTCTCAACAGACATATTTACAACAGATCTGCCCGGTATGTTGTAAAGCATTACAGGTAAACTTGTGCTTTCAGCAATTGCTTTAAAATGCTGATACATACCTTCTTGATTTGGCTTATTATAATACGGTACAACAAGCATTACTGCATCTACACCTGCATCTTGAGCTTTTTTAGTCAATTCAATCGATGCATACGTATTATTACTGCCTGTTCCTGCAATTACAGGAACGCGCCCGTCTACAACCCGAATAACATGACGAAACAAGGCAACCTTTTCTTCAAATGATAGTGTTGGCGATTCGCCTGTTGTACCAGCGACAACAAGTGACTCGGTACCATTATTTAATAAATAGTTAATAAGTTGTGTTGTTTTAGTAAAGTCTATATTCCCTTTATTATCAAAAGGAGTTACCATAGCGGTAGATATTTTACCAAAATCAATCATGATTTCACTCCTACTCTCTTAAAAATCGGTCACTTCGGATCCTATAGGTCCTTCTGACAAGTGAAAAGCTCTGTGTAGTGCATTTATTGCTTCTATCATATCAGATTCTTTGACAAGGACCCAAATAGTTGAAAGACTATCCGCTGATTGAAGAATCTGAATACCCTTTTCAGACAGTGCAGTTACAATTCTCGCCGTTACTCCTGGAACACCATTCATTCCAGCTCCAACTGTAGCAACCTTTGCACACTTCTCAGTAACTACTGGATCATATCCTAGCTCTTTTAACTTTTTAACTGCACGTTCAGTCATATCTCCAGAAACAGTATAAACAACCCCGTTTGGAGTAATATTAAAGAAATCAACACTAATTTCCTCATTAGCCATTGCCTTAAATACTTCTGTTTGAAGATTATACTGACCTTTCTTCGCCTGAACCTTTAATTGAGTTACATTTGTTACGTGGGCAATACCAGTAATAAGTCTATCCTTTACATCTATACCCTCTCTTCGTTTATCCAATGTCGTTACAAGCGTTCCAGGGGAATCGGAATAAGTTGATCTTACTCTAATAGGTACTTTTGCTTCCATAGCTATCTCAACTGCACGAGGATGGATAACTTTGGCACCTTGGTAAGCCATATTACAAATTTCATTATAGGTCACTACTGATAGTGGTCGTGCATCGTCCACGATGCGAGGATCTGCAGTCATAACACCTTCTACATCAGTAAAAATGTCAATCCACTCAGCTTGTAATGCTACTCCTAGAGCAGCCGCGGAAGTATCACTTCCACCCCTACCTAAGGTTGTAACATCTCCAATCTTAGATATACCCTGAAATCCAGTAACGACTACGACGTCATGATCTTCTAAGGTTTGTAATAAACGATCACAGTTCATTTGTGTTATCCTAGCATTGGTGTGTTCATTATTCGTTCTAAATCCAGCTTGACCTCCATTTAAGGCTGTAGCTGAAAGACCATGCTTATTTAGCATGTTTGTAAAGACAACACTTGAAATTACCTCTCCACAGGAGATAAGCATATCTATTTCACGCTTACTTATCTGTGCCTTTGACCCTTCAACAAGGTCTAGTAAAGTATCTGTTGCATATGGATCACCTTTACGGCCCATCGCTGAAACGACAACAACAACTTTATATCCTTCTGACACCGCACTGGCAATATGCTTTCTTGCTCTTTCTCTAGATGCATCATTTTTCACCGAAGTCCCGCCAAATTTTTGAACGACTATATTCATGAAAACACCCCATATTAGTGTGTGTTCAAAAAGTCCATTAATTGCAAATCAGGAATTTCAAGTATCGACATGCTCAAGGACAGCAACAAGGCAACTATGTTGAAATTACTTCTTTGTTGCCTTATACTGGGGAATTACCTCCTTGAATAGTCTAGTATACGCAAGCACATATGTTAGGTACTCTTTCTAACTTGGTCTACCTTACACCGAGATTCGACGTTTAACAGCTGGTGACTTTTTGAACATCTCTATTAAATGAAAAGTTGTAATTCAATAAACCATTACTTAGATACAAGACCTAGTTTTAACAAACTTTGAGCTATTTGTACGGAGTTCCATGCAGCGCCCTTTAATAAATTGTCAGAAACGACCCACATATGAAAACCATTATCTTGGTCCAAATCTTTACGAATTCTTCCTACAAACACTTCATTTTTTCCAACTGCATTTACAGGCATCGGATATACCTGTTCTGCTGGGTTATCCTCAAGAACAACACCAGGAGCAGTAGTCAATAACTCTCTTATTTCTTCAGCAGATATACCGTTTTGGTTTGTCTCAAAATAAACAGATTCTGAGTGACCAGTTTCAACCGGCAAACGTACGCAGGTCGCAGCAACATGTAAATCTGGAAGATGCATAATCTTCTTCGTCTCGTTAATCATCTTCATTTCTTCAAACGTAAACCCGTTTTCTTCAAATTTATCAATCTGAGGAATCGCATTAAATGCAATTTGATAGTGTTTTTTATCACCTTTTACTGGTAAAACTTTTGGAGAAAACTCTCTTCCTTCGAGTATATCTTTTGTTTGCTCCTTAAGTTCTGTAATTGCAGCTACGCCGGAACCTGAAACAGCTTGGTAGGTAGAAACAATAACTTTGGATAAACCAAGCGCTTTGCGAATTGGTTCAAGAGCAACAACCATTTGGATAGTAGAACAGTTTGGATTTGCAATAATTCCATTGTGATTATATAAATCATTCTCATTGACCTCTGGTACAACAAGAGGGACATTTTCATCCATTCGAAAGGCACTAGTGTTATCAACAACAATAGCACCGCGTTTGACTGCTTCCGGGGCTAATTCCTTTGAGACTCCTCCCCCAGCACTAAACAAAGCTATATCAACACCCTCAAATTTATCAGGCGTCGCAACCTCTACAGTTAATTCCTGACCCTTATACATAACTTTCTTACCTGCTGAACGTTCTGAAGATAATAAAGTTAATTTTGTTAAAGGAAAATCCGTTGATTCAAGTGTTTGGATCATCTGCATTCCAACAGCACCAGTTGCACCGACAACCGCTACATGTAAGTCTTTGTTATTTGTCATATTTGAAATACCCCTTCCACATAAAACTACAACAATAAATTGCGTTTAATGTATTTTATCATATTCACGCATTAAAGAAGAGAAGAATTTTTATTATTCCTTCTCTTCTTATCTTATCAGCTATTATTAATTTTCGTCATCACGAAATTTTTCAACAATAACTGGTTGTAGTTGATTTCCTTCAATGGCAGCTGCAACAGTATCTCTCAACATTTCCATTCTCGCTACCATAGAATTGGGCTTTTTCAATGGAGCATCCTGACCGAACGGGATGAAATATATATTTTTCGTTGCCATAAGTCTCATTAAATTTACACCATTTAAACCTAAAGCATCATTTGTTGAAATTCCTAACACAACTGGGGATTGATTTCTTAATGTAGCCTTCGCAGCCATGAGAACAGGTGAATCGGTTAATGCATTAGCAAGTTTACTCATGGAATTCCCTGTAAGAGGAGCAATAACCATGCAATCCAATGGAATTTTTGGCCCTAATGGTTCTGCTTTCACAATCGAATCAATTACTTTATTCCCTGTGACTTTTTCGATTTTTTCAATCCATTCTGCTCCTTCACCGAACCTTGTATTTGTTGATTGGACTGTATACGATACGACTGGGAGGACATCCGCACCTTCCTCAACAAGCTTTATAATCTCAGGCAACACAGCATCATACGTACAATGAGACCCCGTTACACCAAATCCAATTCTTTTCCCATTTAATGATGTCACTATTCATTCTCCTCTCTATGTTGTAATAACTCTAGTAGTAATTGTGACAATACATTCGCTACAATTTGGCCAGCAGTCTTTGGGGCTACAATGCCAGGTAACCCTGGAGCCAATAGTGCTTTAATGCCCCTCTTTTCCGCATACCTAAAATCAGTTCCCCCTGGTTTTGAGGCTAAGTCTACAATTAAGGTGTGAGCAGGCATCTTTGAAATCACACTAGCTGTTACAACTAAATGTGGAATGGTATTTATACAAACATCAATGTCTTTAACTTCCTTTTCAAGTTCAGTTAAGTGGAAAGGAGTTAACCCCATCTCCGTAATTCTTGCAATATGTTCTGTTTTTCTAGCGCCTACCTTTACATGAGCACCAAGTGCAGCAAAGCTTCTGGCAACGCTCATACCAACTCTTCCTAGGCCAAGAACTGCTACTTTTGAGTTATGAATCGTTATATCTGTATGTTGAATAACCATCATGATTGTACCTTCAACTGTAGGAATTGAATTATAAATAGCTACATCATCTCTTTCAAACAGCTGAACAAGTTCTCTATTGCTTTGTTTGACAATTCTATCAAGATAAGTATTACTTATACCTGAGTAGATAACACAATGTTTAGGAGTTTTTGAAATGATTTCTTCCGTTAATATAACTGTTTCATTCGAAAAAATCGTTTCAACCTCACCTTCACCATTCGTACCTGATACAGGTAAGATAATTGCGTCTATATCTGAAATGTCTATTTCATCTAACCGTACCTTAGATGCCCCAGTATATCCATGGTCCAATTGATCAAATCCTATTAATGAGAGCCTTGCGTCGAGTTCAATTAGCTTCCGAATCACCTCTAGCTGTCTGGCATCTCCACCTATAATCGCAACATGCATGTTAGTTAACATAAGATTTATCACCTTCTTTATAAAAAATGCTGTTTGTCAAAAGCATGTGTACTCATTTAAGTTAAAGCTTCCTAAAGCAAATTCATGCCGATAAAATCACTTCGATTTTATTTACTTCACCATATTATGAGGTAGAGCTTGAATAGGTGAATAAACAAGGTGTCATTTTAGAAACAATGGTCTAAAAAAGAATGGATTTGTTAAACGTAATTGTAAATTCCCCTCAAAGACAAACCCTTTCCGCGGGAGTCACACTTCCCTACGTTACAATCAATATCGGAGGCAAGATTTAACAAAGTTCATTACCATAGCAAAAATAAAAAAGGCTATGCAACACTTTGTAAAACCTTGTTAGGCCATACGAAGAATTACATAACCATTTAAAAATCTTTATTCATGTTGGTCAGAACCATATTCATCAGGAATATCGATGATAATCATATCGGTTCCAATTTTTCTAATATGATGCCATGATACTCTAACTTCATTCCCTTGTTTTTTAAATCCAAACCATTTTAGTGAAGGAATGATAAGTGCTTTTATTTGACCGGTTTTTTCATCTATTTCCAAATCAGTTTGACCAAGTACACCGAGTCTTTCAGCTCTTTTTACATCGACAATTTCTTTCCCACTTAATTCACTAAGTCTCAATTAGACCACTCCTTAAATATCCTTATTACATTGTATGGAGTAGTCCTAATTTTAGAAGTCCTTTTAATCAGCTTAGTTTTTGAGGTAACTCAACTGAAGGTCCAATTAAAGCAAGTGAAAACTCATCTGTAAAAATACGTGTCGATAGTTCATTTACACTGTTTTGGTTAACCTCGTTAATTTCCTCAATAATTTCATCAAGAGATTTATGTTTCTTTAACAATAGTTCATTTTTACCATTTCTGCTCATTCTACTATTTGTACTTTCTAAACTAAGCATAAGGCTTCCCTTCATTTGCTCCTTACTGTTTTTGAGCTCTTTCTCGGTTATCCCGTCCTGCTTTAGTTTGTGAAGTGTATCTTGTATCGTTTCAAATAATAGATTTAACTGGTTGCTTCCTGTACCCCCATAAATCGTAAGCATGCCATTATCCTTGTAAGAAGAATGGTAAGAGAAAACAGAATAAGCTAAACCTCTTTGTTCACGAACTTCTTGGAAGAGTCTGCTACTCATACTGCCACCTAAAATATTATTTAGAACGATTAAATCATAGATATCCTTATCTCCAATTTGTAAGCCATTATAGCCTAAACACAAATGAGCCTGTTCTGTGTCTTTTTTACGTGTAATCTTATTTGTATGGAAAGTAGGCTTTGTAAACTCCCGTTTTGTAGGGTTGGTTGTATATGTACCAAAATAAGATTCAACCTCTGAAATAAACGTCTCGTCAATATTACCTGCAATTGATACTACAACATTGTCTGGAGTATACGTATCATTCATATACTGTCTAAGAACGTCGCCATTAAAAGTTTGTAATGTTCCTTCTGTTCCAAGGATTGGATACCCTAATGGATGATTTTCATAGCTTGCCTTACTTAATAAATCATGAACAATATCATCCGGAGTATCTTCGTACATTTTAATTTCTTCCAGAACTACATTTTTTTCTTTTTTCAATTCTTCTTCATCAAAGGTTGAATTAAAGAACATATCTGAGAGCACATCTAATGCATAGTTGGCATGCTCATCTAATACTTTTGCATAGTAACAGGTATATTCTTTAGATGTAAAAGCATTCACCTGCCCCCCAATGCTATCAAAGGATTCCGCAATCTCTCTAGCTGACCTTGTCTTCGTGCCTTTAAAAAACATATGCTCTAAAAAATGAGATACTCCGTTAATTTCTGGGGTCTCATTTCTCGATCCTGTCCCGATCCAAATTCCAATCGCAACTGAACGAACAGTTGGTATATTCTCTAATACAATTCGCACACCATTTTGACAAGTATATTTTTTGATCAAGGTGATATTTCCTCCTGTTCCTAACAATGCACTTCTATTTTCCTTTTATTTCTTTATTATGATACGTTCTTCACTTAATAATGTAGAAACATTATCGATTGTATATTCTTTTTGTTTAATTGATAAAATGAGCCTTTCAAGACTTTGAGCAGTAGGCGAAGTAGGGTGCATTAAAATCATAGCCCCAGGATGAACCTTGCTCATTACACGTTGAACCAACACATGTGGTTGTGGACGTTGCCAGTCAATCGTATCTACACTCCACATGATCGTCCTCATACCAAGCTCATGGGCAATTTTAACAACCTCATCGCGATAGCTACCACTTGGGGGAGCAAATAGAGTTGGTTTTATACCAGTTGCGGCTTCAATTACATCATTGGTTTTTATAAGCTGTTCACGTACTAGTTGGGTTGATAATGTCTTTAAATTAGGGTGTGTATATGAGTGATTCCCAACTTCATGTCCAGCATCAACAATCATTTTAGCTAGGTCTGGATTTTCCTTAACCCATCTGCCTTCTAAAAAGAAAGTAGCACGAATTTTATGTTTTTTTAACGTTTCTAGCATATCAGGGATATATTCATTTCCCCACGCTACATTTATTAAAAATGAAACCATTGGTTTGTTAGGATTTCCACGATAGATAGCTTCTGCAGGTAAATCATCAAGATGGACTTTAGGGGAAAGTTCCTTAAAAATGAGCTTCTTCTCATCAAACCTTCCATCTTTTTTCATTTTTTCATATGAAGCTTCAACATCTACCTGTAACCCATTAATACCTGGCGTTGCTTTCCAAACCGGATCAATTTTTGCATCCTCTGCTGGAATATTATATTCAATTGATTTTTTTTCAATTTCAGCCTTCAACCGATCACCTGTACCGACTACAGTGATACTTTCTGAACTACTTTTTAAATGATTAACATAATCAGTAGTAAACGGATTATATAGAGAACCAAATGATAACAAAAAAATACATATAAAAACAAAAAATTGTATGTACTGTTTTTTCATACCTATCCCCCTTCTTTACTAGAAAATATGTAAAGAAGGGACAAGGTAGAACAGTGAAAATATTTATGTGTTATAAAGATTACTCCAAATTACGTAATCTAATAAGACCAAAAAGCCTGGTTACTCCAGGCTTCTTTTTGATGGTTTGCTCTGAATGCATTTCAAAGGAAAACCCATGATATTATTGTTGCTGTTGCTTTTCCTTTTCTTCACGAAGAACAGCTTTTCTAGAAAGATTTACTCGGCCTTGTTTATCAATTTCTGTTACCTTTACTAAAATCTCGTCACCAATAGAAACTACGTCCTCAACTTTCCCTACGCGCTCTTCTGCAAGCTCGGAGATATGAACTAGACCATCTTTTCCACTGAAAAGTTCAACAAACGCACCGAATTTTTCAATTCTCTTTACCTTACCTAGATACATTTGACCAACTTCAACTTCACGAACAATATCCTCTATGATTTTCTTCGCTTTTTCATTCATTTGTTGGTCAACTGAGGAGATAAAAATTGTTCCATCCTGCTCGATGTCAATCTTAACACCAGTTTCATCAATAATTTTATTGATTTGCTTACCACTCGGTCCAATAACATCTCGAATCTTATCAGGGTTAATAACCATTGTTAAAATCTTAGGAGCATATTTAGAAAGCTCTTCTCTAGGGTTAGTTAGCGTACTCAACATTGAATCGAGGATTTGCATTCTACCCACTTTAGCCTGTTGAAGTGCTTCTTCTAATATCTCTCTAGATAATCCATCTATTTTAATATCCATTTGTAAAGCAGTAACACCCTTAGAAGTACCTGCAACCTTAAAGTCCATGTCTCCTAGGTGATCTTCCATTCCTTGGATATCAGTTAGTACCGTATAATGTTCACCTGATTTAACTAATCCCATTGCTATACCAGCAACTGGCGCTTTAATAGGAACTCCAGCGTCCATCATCGCTAGTGTACTAGCGCATATACTAGCTTGTGAAGTAGAACCATTAGATTCTAATACTTCTGAAACCAAGCGGATTGTGTATGGGAAGTCTTTCTCAGAAGGAATAACCGGTTCTAATGCACGCTCTCCAAGAGCACCGTGCCCGATTTCACGACGACCTGGGCCTCTCATAGGTCCTGTTTCACCCACACTGAATTGTGGGAAATTATAATGATGCATGAAACGTTTTGATTCCTCAATTCCTAATCCGTCTAGGATTTGAACATCGCCTAATGCACCTAGTGTACAGATACTTAATGCTTGGGTTTGTCCTCTTGTAAATAAACCTGAACCATGTGTTCTAGGTAAGATGCCAACCTCTGAAGAAAGCGGACGGATTTCGTCAATATTTCTTCCATCTGGACGAACCTTTTCAACTGTAATAAGACGTCTAACTTCTTCTTTTACAAGCTTATATAAAATTTCTTTTACTTGTTTAAGAGTAGCATCGTCTGCACCTTGTTCTTCATAAGCAGCAACTATTGCCGATTTAACTTCATTAATTGCGTCTTCTCTTGCATGCTTTTCAGGAACCTGTACAGCCTTGTTAATGTCTTCTTCAGCTTTACTACGAATTTGTTGTTCTAATTCCTTATCAAGTTCGTATAGAACAACCTCCATCTTTTCTTTGCCGACTGCAGCGACAATTTCTTCCTGGAAGGCAATTAGACGTTTAATTTCCTCATGACCAAACATAATTGCCTCAAGCATTGTTTCTTCTGGTACTTCATCAGCTCCAGCTTCTACCATGTTGATTGCTTCCTTAGTACCTGCAACCGTTAGATGGATATCGCTTTTTTCAAGTTGCTGAACAGATGGATTAATAATAAATTCATTGTCTACTCGTCCAACAATTACACCAGCAATAGGTCCTTCAAACGGAATATCTGATACAGATAATGCAAGTGATGAACCAAACATAGCAGCCATTTCAGATGAGCAATCTTGATCAACACTCATCACAATGCTAACAACTTGTACTTCATTACGAAAACCATCAGCGAACAATGGACGAATTGGTCGGTCAATTAAGCGACTTGCAAGAATTGCCTTCTCGCTTGGTCTTCCTTCACGCTTAATAAACCCCCCTGGTATTTTTCCAACTGCATATAATCTTTCTTCATAGTTTACAGTTAATGGAAAGAAATCCAATGGTTTTGGTTCTTTTGATGCTGTTGCTGTACTTAAAACAGCAGTCTCACCATAACGAACTAATACAGCGCCGTTAGCTTGTTTTGCTAATTGACCTATTTCAACTGTTAATTTTCGGCCTGCCCATTCCATGGAAAAGACTTGCTTTCCTTGATCCATATAATAGTACCCCTCTCTAAATCTACATAAAAAAATGGTAAATGTACTCTTATGTATTGTTAGTATGAACTAATTTATTAGAACATATCAATCATAGCGAAATATGTAAAGTGATTTTTATCCAAAATGATAGTAAGGTAGGAAAAAAATCCCTTGATTTTTAACCTAATAAAAAAGCGGGAAATCTCCCGCTTTTTCTTGATTATCGACGTAGACTAAGCTTGTTGATTAATTCACGGTAACGAGTTACGTCTTTATTACGAAGATAAGTTAGTAAGTTACGACGTTTACCAACCATCTTTAATAGACCACGACGTGAATGATGATCTTTCTTGTGTGTACGTAAATGATCATTCAACTTGTTAATTTGCTCAGTTAGGACAGCAATTTGAACCTCTGGTGAACCAGTGTCGTTCTCGTGAGTTTTATACTCGTTGATAATTTCATTCTTGCGCTCTTGTGTGATAGCCATCCTATTCACCTCCTAATAGATAATCCCCAATTACCGAGCAGACGTTGGTGATTCGATCTGCCAAGCAATGGTTCTAAGTTACCTTACTAGGATACATCTTTTTATGACAAAAAGCAAGTATGTTCATATTTTTTCTGAAAGTATTCTTGGGCTTTTTGTTTATCCATTCCTATTTGTCTAACTAACTCATCAATTGATGGAAACTTTCTTTCTGAACGTAACCTAACATGCCATTCAACGATAACATTTTTTCTATAAATATCTTCATTAAAGTCGAAGAGATGAACTTCGATTGATGGTTTTGTATTGTTTTCATGAAACGTGGGCTTTATACCAACATTACAAACTCCATTATACCATTTTGAATTAACCTTTAGTCGTACAGCATAAACTCCCAGCTTCGGGATTATAAAATCAGCATGTGGTTGAACATTTGCAGTAGGAAATCCAATTGTTCTACCTCGCTTTTCACCATCAACGACAGTACCACTAATTGTATAAAATCGACCTAATAGCTGTGGAAGTTTTGATACTTCACCTTCTCGTATATATTCCCTAATTAATGTTGAACTAACCTTTTCGTTATTACAAGTTAATTTTTCAACAGTCGTTTGGCTGAATTGATCCCTTGATTGCAAGGGCAGTGTCTCCATGGAACCTTTTCCAAATCGCCCATAAGTAAAATCAAAGCCTGCTACTACATGCTTGACGTTAAGACTGATGATATAGTCATCTACAAATTGCTGTGGTGAGAGACTTGCAAACTCCTTTGAAAAATTTACGATGTATAAATAGTCAACATTAAGCTCCCGAAATAATGTCTCTTTTTCGGAAAGAGGTGTTATATATTCTACATACGCGACATTTTTACCTAGTACCACAGAAGGATGTGGGTCAAATGTCATGACAGAACAAGCAATTCCCAATTCATCTGCCTTTTCACGAGCAGTTTTTACAACTTTTTGATGTCCTAAATGTACGCCATCAAAATATCCTAATGCTAATACGGTTGGTGGGAGTTCAGATTTATTAAACGAATGTGGATGTGAGATACGGATCGTCTTCACTACTATTTCACCTTTTCTAACGTTAAAATGACCTATTTTAATTCCTGATTATTAACTAATACTTTAATAGGCTTCATTAACTGTAGTTTTTCCGGATGTCTCTGATATATTGCTAGGATTTCCCCATTATTAGTTTGAATTGTAACAGGTTCCTTAGCATCTAGATGCGTCATTTCTTCTGGCAATGACATTACTGCTCCATTTTTTACTTTCTCTGCTACTTTATCATTTATTATGATTTTCGGCAAATGGGTTAGTGCGTCCTCAATGGTTAGCAAATGCTCTTCAATAGTGTTATTCTGTACTTTTTCCTCAATCTCTTGAAGAGTAAAGCATTGCTGAATATTAAAATTACCCGAAGAGGTTCTCTTCAAATCAGACATATGTGCAGGATATCCAAGCTCTTCTCCGATTTGCACAGCTAGTGTTCTTACGTAGGTTCCTTTACTACAGGTTACTTCAAATCGGAATGAAACCGTTCCTTCAGCTTGTACGATTTCATTATTAAGAAGTTTTAACTCGTATATAACTACTTTTCTTGATGGCCTTTCTACTTCGATTCCTTTACGAGCATACTCATACAAACGCTTCCCATTTACTTTTACAGCAGAATACATTGGAGGTGTTTGATTGATTTCACCTGTTAGGGATTCGAGAACTTTTAAGACCTCTTCCTTAGTTATTATCCGGTCGACCTTTTTCTCTTCAACCTTTTCTCCAGATGCATCTTCAGTTGTCGTTGAATAACCGATTGTAACTTCACCGACATAGGTTTTGTTGGCAGCGGTAATGAACTCTACAATTTTTGTCGCCCGTCCCAAACAAATTGGTAATACTCCGGAAACATCTGGATCGAGGGTCCCTGTATGGCCTACTTTTTTCATCTTAAGTAATTTTCTCACCTTAAATACACAGTCATGGGATGTCATCCCTTTTGGTTTATTAAGCAGTAAAATTCCGTCCAATAAAAACAACTCCTACTATTGGTCCTTCTACTTGTTGATGCCTTCTATTTATCAACACCCAATCTTGGTCGAAAGACGACTTTTTGTTTCGTTCCCACCACTCTCTTTTTCTAAAGAAGCTGGGATCGATTTCTCCCTTTTTGTTCCCATTTTTCACTTTTCCAAAAGAAACTGGGACAGTTTAGAACCATATCGTACTTGTCCATTAATTCGGTTTCATGTCAGTACCAATAAACAGCAACAAAGTTTAAACATACAGAACACCTGAAAAAAAGGGGATAGACTATAATAGCCTATCCTCTCCCTTATTCTTGGTTTGATTGCTTATTAATTTCATGAATAATTGTTTCAATTCGATTTCCATAGTCTATGGATTCGTCAAATTCAAATTGAATTTCTGGTGTTTTACGAAGTCGAATACGTTGCCCAATTTCTGAGCGAATAAAGCCTTTTGCCTTAGCAAGACCCTTTAACGTATTTTGCCTCTGTTCTTCATCACCGAGTACCGATATGAAAACTTTGGCTTGTTGAAGGTCACCAGTTACTTGAACGTCAGTTACTGTTACGAATCCGATACGAGGATCCTTAATCTTTCGCCCAATAATATCGCCTAGTTCTTTTTTCATTTGTTCTCCAACACGATTTGGTCGTAAACTCATTTGTCATCACCTCGTTTTGCAACGTAAGTAAAAGTTTAACACGCTGTTTATATCCTGTTAAAACTAGTGAACTTCCTTCTTCTTATTGAAGAAGCCAATAATAAACATTTAGCTTGTAGGACTATACCTTTCCTTCACCAAAGGATAGAACAGAAAACAATATCCAACATTGTTGTTATGTGCCCTTAATAATTTTATCCTATTCATTGAGGAGCCAACAATTTGCTTATAGCCATTCATATTCTGTTATTGTTCTATCTAGCTCAGGAAACGAATCGATAAAATTTAGAGCATTGTTTAGTTCTAGTTCTGATTGCCGGCGACTCGATGATACTGTTACAATGGCGATTTTCGTTCTCTGCCATGTATCCTGATAGTCTACCTCAGCAACAGATATATTAAACCTTTGCTTAAGTCGCGTTATAACACTCTGTAAAACTGCTCGTTTTTCTTTTAAGGAATTGGCATCATATATTATACATTCACATTCAGCATAGCCGATCACTTACGATCAACTTCTTGCATGACAAATGCTTCAATGATGTCTCCTTCTTTAATATCGTTAAATTTCGCAATCGTTATACCACATTCATAGTTCTGAGCAACTTCCTTCACATCATCCTTAAAACGCTTAAGTGTATCAATTTCACCTTCAAAAATAACTACACCATCACGGATGAGGCGGACTCCACTATCACGTGTAATCTTACCATCTGTAACATAACAACCTGCAATAGTTCCGATCTTAGATACTTTGAAAGTTGTTCGTACTTCTGCCTGCCCAATTACTTTTTCTTCATATTCAGGATCCAGCATACCTTTCATTGCTGACTCTATCTCTTCAATTACCTTATAGATAATACGATGTAGACGGATATCAATATTTTCAGCATCAGCTGCTCGTTTTGCATTTACATCAGGTCGTACGTTAAATCCAATTACAATTGCATTTGATGCAGAAGCAAGAGAAATATCAGACTCAGTTATAGCCCCAACACCTGTATGAATGATTTTAACCTTAACTCCTTCTACATCAATTTTTTGTAGAGAAGCAGCCATTGCTTCAACTGAACCTTGTACGTCAGCCTTCACAATTAAGTTAATTTCTTTCATTTCACCTTGTTTGATTTGTTCAAATAAATCTTCAAGACTAACTTTTGCTCTGTCGCCACGTTGTTCAACTAACTGCTTTTGAGCTCTAGCTTCCCCAACCTGACGCGCTTTCTTCTCATCTTCAAATACGACAAACTGGTCACCAGCTTGTGGTACATCATTTAAACCAGTAATCTCAACTGGAGTTGATGGTCCAGCTTCCTTTACACGACGCCCTACATCATTAACCATTGCACGTACTCGACCATAGGTGTTTCCTACAACAATTGGATCGCCTACTCGTAATGTACCGTTCTGTACTAAAAGTGTAGCAACAGAACCTCTACCTTTATCAAGCTGTGCTTCAATAACTGTTCCAGTTGCTCTTCTTTTTGGATTTGCTTTGTACTCCTCTACCTCACCTACTAGAAGTATCATTTCAAGCAGATTATCAATACCATCTCCAGTTAGAGCAGATAGTGGAACAAAAATTGTATCTCCACCCCAAGCCTCAGGGATTAATCCATGTTCAGTAAGTTCTTGCATTACACGATCAGGATTTGCAGTTGGTTTATCCATTTTATTCACAGCAACAATAATTGGTACTTCTGCTGCCTTTGCATGGTTAATTGCCTCGACTGTTTGTGGCATTACACCATCATCAGCTGCAACAACAAGAACTGTAATATCTGTCACCTGTGCACCACGAGCACGCATTGTTGTAAATGCAGCATGCCCTGGAGTATCTAAGAAGGTAATTTTTTTCCCATTTTCAACAACCTGGTATGCTCCAATATGCTGAGTGATACCGCCAGCCTCTCCAGCTGTTACCTTTGTATGGCGGATTGAATCTAGAAGTGTAGTTTTACCATGGTCAACGTGTCCCATGATTGTTACGATAGAAGGTCTTTCTACTAAGTCTTCCTCTCTATCTTCTTCTACATATTGTTCAAACTCAGTTACATCAAATACAATTTCTTCTTCAACTTCCACACCATATTCAGAAGCAATTAGCTCGATAGAATCCTTATCAAGCTCTTGGTTAATAGTTGCCATTACGCCTAGCATAAATAGTTTCTTAATAATTTCTGAAGGTTCTTTGCCTAGCTTTTTAGCTAATTCCCCAACAGTCATTGAACCAATAAATGTAATTTTTTCAGGAAGCTTTTTCTCAGGCTTTGGTTGTACTGGTTGATGTTGATGATTTGGACGATTATTTCCCTTTTGTTTATTCTTATTTTTCTTACCCGAATTTGATTGGAATACCTTCTTCTGCCCTTCATTTTCGGACTTTTTACCATCACGATTTTTTGGAGGTGCAGGTTTCTTTTTTAATTCCTTTTTATTAATTGCTTCTGTATCTGTATCGTCATCGGATACGATAGGAGCTTTTGGTTTGAAGTCTTTTTTCTGTTCATTTGCTGGCTTACTAGGCTCAGACTTTGTATATGATTTATCCAACTCTTTAATTATATCTCCCTCTATTGTTGCCATATGATTTTTTACCTCGATGTCCATCTCTTTAAGCTTAGAAATAACTTCCTTGCTTGAGATATTTTGTTTTTTTGCATATTCGTATACACGCATTCTACTCATATGTTCACCCCCAAATATGTTAATCGAGCAAGTGACTGATCTTTTTTGCAAACCCACTGTCTGTAATCGCGACAACCACTCTAGCATCTTTCCCAATTGCATGCCCTAGAGTATAACGGTCACTAACAGAACGTAGTTGAACTTTATAATACGTGCTTTTATCATTAATTTTCTTGGCAGTGTTTGCTGATGCATCTTCAGACAATAGAACTAATTTCGCATTTCCATTACGTATTTCCTTAACCACTAGTTCTTCACCTGAAATAACCTTTCTTGCTCGATTGGCAAGACCTAATAACGATATCCATCCGTTTTTTTTATCCATTCTACGAATGTTTCTCCTTATCTACCAATTGAAGTAATTCCTCATAAATGGAATCATCTATTTGAGCCTTCAGTTGATTCGCAAGAATGTTCTTTTTCTTTGCTAATAAAATACATTCCTTGTCTTTACTAAGGTACGCACCGCGTCCAGATTTTTTTCCGGTAAGGTCAATAAAAACCTCACCTTCCTTTGAACGAACAATCCTAACGAGTTCTTTTTTCGGTTTCATTTCTCCAGTTGCAACACATTTTCGTAATGGTATTTTTTTATTTCCTACCATTTCTAGTCACCTCACTCGATTTCTTCAGAATGTAAATCGAATGCTTCGTCCTCATGTTCTTGTTCTTGATGGTCATCAAACAACGCAAAACCTTCTCTAGGAAAGATTCCTGATTGTTCGGCTTCCGATTGACTCTTGATATCGATTTTCCATCCAGTAAGCTTTGCCGCTAAACGTGCATTTTGCCCACGTTTACCAATTGCAAGGGATAATTGATAATCTGGAACAACTACAGTGGTTGCCTTTTCTTCTTCGTTTACAATGACATCAAGTACTTTCGAAGGACTTAATGCATTTGCAACAAATACAACAGGATCTTCAGACCACTTTACAATATCAATTTTTTCCCCTTTTAATTCATTAACAATTGCTTGCACGCGTTGTCCTTTTGGCCCAACACATGATCCTACTGGATCCACCTCTGGATTATCGGAATGTACAGAAATCTTAGAACGATCTCCAGCCTCTCTGGCTACGGATTTTATTTCAACAGTTCCGTCGTATATTTCAGGAACTTCGATTTCAAATAAACGTTTTAGTAATCCAGGATGAGTTCTAGAAACAAAGATTTGTGGACCTTTTGTTGTTCTCTCAACCTTCGTTATGTAGACTTTTATACGATCATGTGGCTTGTATTGCTCATTTGGCATTTGTTCATTAACCGGAAGCAATGCTTCAATTTTTCCTAAGCTTACATAAATAAACTTAGAATCCAAGCGCTGAACAATTCCCGTCATGATATCCTCTTCACGATCAATAAATTCAGTATAAATAACGCCTCTTTCAGCTTCTCTAACACGTTGCGTAACTACTTGTTTTGCAGTTTGTGCAGCAATTCTCCCAAAATCCTTCGGTGTTACTTCGATTTCAACTACATCTTCCACCTGATAGTTTGGATTAATTGTCCTCGCTTCGTCTACTGAAATTTCTAATCGAGGGTCAAATACTTCTTCAACTACATCCTTTCGAGCAAAAACGCGCATTGAACCATTTGCTAAATTTAAATCAACTCTTACATTTTGAGCCTGATTAAAATTACGCTTATACGCAGAAATAAGTGCTGCTTCGATTGCCTCAATAATGACATCTTTACTAATGCCTTTTTCTTTCTCGAGCAATGTCAAGGCATCCAATAATTCACTACTCATTAGATTTCTAATCCCCCTTTAATCTTCATACAAAGCTTATTAATGAAATGTAATAGCCAGTCTTGCATTTGCAATTTTTTCATACGGAATTTCAATTGTCTTTTTCCGTGTTTTAATCATAATATCAATTGTTACTGTACTACCATCAAATGAAGTTAACTCACCTTCGAATATTTTTTCACCATCGATAGGCTCGTAGGTTTTTACATATACTTGCTTTCCAATAGCTTTTTGGAAATCACTATCTTTCTTTAAAGGACGTTCAGCACCCGGTGATGACACCTCAAGAAAATAGTTGTAAGGAATAGGGTCTACTTCATCAAGCTTCTCACTTAATTTTTCGCTGACCGTTCCACAATCTTCGATATCTACTCCTTTTTCAGAGTCGATAAACACTCGAAGGAACCAGTCTTTTCCTTCTTTGACGTATTCAACATCAACTAACTCCATTTGTAAATCAGTTAAAATAGGTATCACTAATTCTTCTACTACTTGTGTTACCTTTTTGCTCATGTCTTTCCTCCTTAGCTCAATAAGGAATATTGTTATACATATTGTTTCCTAAGTAGTGTAAAAACACCCTGCTATAATAGCAGGGAGGCAGTTGGAAAATATAGAGAAAGTTCCATCTAAATCTAAGTTGTTACACAAGTTCAGCCTCAGCCAAATAATAAAGAGTGGGATGCCCCACTCTTTTACCATTAATATACATAGCCTTTCCATAAAAACTATAACATAATCGTTATTTTTATGCAAACAAAAAAGAAACAACTTGTACTTATAGTGCTTGTTCAAAAAGGAGGATGAATAGGACCGAGAAGTTCAAGGCGGCGAAGCTTTGAGTACCGGAACGTATTCAATTAATACGTGAGGAACGTTAAAGCTAGCCAACGAAGATATTCGATGTGTCATTTTCACCGGACTTTTTGAACATCCTGTTATGAAACTTAGAACAACGATAATTGGTTTTGGTCAGGTAAAGATTCAAGACAACCATGGTTATCTAAGAATTCGAGGATTGTTTTTGAAACCTTTCCTCTCTGTTGTAGGTCTTCTTTAGACAAGAACTCACCTTGCTCACGTGCCTTAACAATATTTAAAGCTGCGTTCGTCCCTAGTCCTGGTATTGAATTAAATGGTGGTATCAATGAATTTCCGTCAATAATAAATTCTGTTGCACTAGAGCGATATAAGTCTACCTTTTTAAATGAGAACCCTCTTTCTGTCATTTCTAAGGCTAGCTCCAGTACCGTTAAAAGGTTTTTCTCTTTAGTAGATGCATCCAAACCTTTTAGATTGATTTCTTCCATTTTTGCTCGGATGGTACTAGATCCTCGAACCATAGCTTCAATATCAAAATCATCTGCACGTACTGTAAAATAAGCCGCATAATAAAGAAGTGGTAAATGCACCTTGAAATATGCAATCCTTACAGCCATAAGAACATATGCTGCAGCATGCGCCTTCGGGAACATATATTTGATCTTTAAACATGAATCGATATACCAATCTGGTACATTATTCTTCTTCATTTCTTCAATAAACTCATCTGATAAGCCTTTTCCTTTACGAACTGATTCCATAATCTTAAACGCTAAGGATGGTTCCAGACCCTTATAGATTAAATAAACCATAATATCATCACGACATCCAATAACTTCACTTAAGGTACAAATATTATTATGAATAAGTTCTTGTGCATTACCTAACCACACATCCGTTCCATGTGAAAGTCCTGAAATTTGAACTAATTCGGAGAAGGTTGTTGGCTTTGTATCCTCTAGCATTTGTCTAACGAACTTCGTTCCGAACTCTGGAATCCCTAAGGTACCAGTTTTACACATAATTTGTTCTTCAGTAACACCTAATGATTCTGTTCCACTAAAGATTTTCATAACTTCTGGATCGTCGGTAGGAATTGTTTTAGGATCAATTCCACTTAAATCCTGAAGCATACGAATAACAGTTGGATCATCGTGTCCAAGGATATCAAGCTTTAACAAATTATCATGTATGGAATGGAAATCGAAGTGAGTTGTTTTCCATTCTGAGCTTGAATCATCGGCAGGAAACTGAATTGGAGTAAAATCAAAAATATCCATATAATTAGGTACAACGATTATTCCACCTGGATGCTGACCAGTTGTTCTTTTTACCCCAGTACATCCTGCAACTAATCTATCTGTCTCAGCACCCCTAAATGTGAAATTATTATCACTTGCATAGCCTTTTACATACCCATATGCTGTTTTTTCAGCTACAGTACCAATAGTTCCTGCACGATATACATAATCCTCACCAAACAATACCTTCGTATAGTTGTGGGCGCGTGGTTGATACTCTCCGGAAAAGTTCAAATCAATGTCTGGTACCTTATCTCCTTTAAAACCAAGGAATGTTTCGAACGGAATATCATGTCCGTCTTTCTTGTATTTAGCTCCACATACAGGACAATCCTTATCTGGTAAGTCAAAGCCTGATCCTACCGACCCGTCATTAAAAAATTCCGAGTTTTTACAGTCAGGGCACACATAATGAGGCGGTAATGGGTTTACTTCTGTAATCTCCGTCATCGTTGCAACTAATGAAGAACCTACTGAACCACGAGAACCTACTAAATATCCATCATCAAGTGACTTTTTTACAAGCTTATGACTGATAAGATAGATAACTGCAAATCCATGGCCAATGATACTGGTCAACTCTTTTTCCAGTCTTTTCTCGACAATTTCCGGTAGGGAGTCGCCATAAATATCTCTAGCCATCTTATAACTCATTTCTCTAATTTCGTCCTCTGCTCCCTCAATTTTAGGGGTGTATAAATCATCTTTGATAGGCTTTACATCCCCAATTAAGTCCGCAATTTTTTGGGTGTTGGTTACAACAACTTCCTTTGCCTTCTCCTTTTCTAAAAAGGAAAAGCAATCTAACATTTCATTGGTAGTTCTAAAATGTACTTCAGGTAAAGAGTGGCGGTTTAGTGGATTCGCCCCCCCCTGAGACTTTACTAATATTTTTCGATAAATATGGTCTTCTGGGTTTAAATAATGAACATTTCCAGTAGCTACAACCGGTAGGTTTAATTTTTCTCCAAGACCAACAATATTTTTAATGATATCTTTTAATTCTCTTTCATTTTGAACCAGTTCTAACTCAAGGAGATGCTTATAGTTAGCTGGTGGTTGAATTTCAAGATAATCATAGAATTGAGCAATTGACTCTACTTCTTCAGGCGACTTTTGCATCATTCCTTCAAAAACCTCGCCTTTATCACAAGCAGATCCAACTAAAATACCTTCTCGATGCTTTATTAATTGCGAACGTGGAATTCGAGGTACACGATAGAAATAATGCAAGTGAGAGATTGAAATTAATTTAAATAAGTTTTTTAATCCAACATCATTTTGCGCAAGTAAGGTAATGTGATATGGTCTAGAGCGTTTAAAGGCGTCTCCCTGACCCATATAATCATTTAGCTGATTATGATATTCTATCCCTTTTTCAGTAGCATCCTTTAATAGCTTTAGCAATAAATATCCAGTTGCTTCCGCATCGTAGATTGCACGGTGATGCTGAGTTAATTCAATGTCAAACTTCTTACATAACGTATTTAATCGGTGATTCTTTAATTCTGGATATAAAAATCTAGCTAATTCTAGTGTATCAATAACTGGATTAAATGCAGGATCAAGACCAGCCTTTTTATAACCAACATTTAAGAAGCCCATATCGAAGCTCGCGTTATGAGCTACTAGCACCGCATCTCCTACCCAATCTTTAAATCTTATAAGAACATCATGAACCTCAGGAGCAGTGTTAACCATGTCATCTGTAATACCTGTTAGTTCAATCGTTGTTGCACTTAGAGGGTGATGCGGGTTAGCAAAGGATTCAAAACGATCAATAATTTCACCATTTCTTACCTTTACAGCTGCTAATTCAATTATTGTATTATATACAGCCGATAGTCCTGTTGTTTCAACGTCAAAAACAACAAAAGTGTCTTCTGAAAGATTTCGATGTTGTTCATTGTAGGCAATTGGAACACCATCATCTACAAGATTCGCTTCTAATCCATAAATGATCTTGATTCCATTCTTTTTCCCAGCCGAATAAGCTTCTGGAAATGACTGTGCAACAGCATGATCTGTAAGAGCAATAGCGGTGTGTCCCCACTTTTTCGCTTGAGCTACTAATTGACTAACAGATGTAACAGCATCCATTTGACTCATTGGGGAATGTAAGTGCAATTCGACACGTTTTTCTCCTTCTGGAGCAGTGTCTATTCTCTCGTTCTTAGGCTGTATTTCATTTATATCATTTGCTAGCATAACTAAATCTCTAACAAATGTGTCATTTTGGATACTACCTCTTACCCTAACCCACATCCCCTTCTTGATTGCTTGGAGTAGGTGTACATCCTCTTTATCACGAGAAAACATTTTTACTAGGATAGAATCCGTATAATCCGTAATCTTAAAGGTTAAAAGAGTTCGTCCACTTCTTAATTCCTTTGTTTCTGCGTTAAATATATAACCTTGGATGGCGATTCGACGTTCCTCTTCCAGGATGGAGCTTATCTCCTTAAAGTCCTCATCATCTTTAATTGTATAGCCAATCGTAATAGGACCGCTAACTGTGTTAGCTTGTTCTTTTTCTTTATCTTTCTTTTGCATGTCGGCAACGGCTAATAAAGCCTTTTCTTGATCCTCTTGCTGTTTCTTCTCTAAAAACTTTTCATATTCATCATTTGAGACTTCAACCACAGTTTCAATTTGAAACAGTGGGAACCCATATGATTGATACACTCCTGTTATCATCTGGGCATATTTTTTCTTAATTGTTAAAGATTCTGTATCATTTCTTGTTCTTATTTGTAATTTTAAGCCTTGTTGAGAAGGAATTTGGTTATGCAGCAAGGATAAAATTGGCGGTGATATACCATCTATTTCTTGCAAACAAAGCGGCCAATACGATTGAACAATATCTTCTGAAAAAAGCTGTTCATCCACCCTTAACGAAAAACTAACTAAAGCAATATGTGAAAACTTTGTTCGTAACTGCGTTTGGAATAGTTGAATAATATCCGGTGGTAATACTCTTTGAAATGTAAAATAGAAATGCCATGCTTTCCTTTCTTTATCAATAACTAATTTTTCAATTCCAGCATTTTCAAAATGCAGCATGACAGCATCTTCAGTTAACCCTAATTGCTGGAGTAGTACTTTAAAACGCTCTTTCTGTTGTAGTGTAATGTCTTCCATCCTCGTTCCCCCTTCAGACAGAATGTCTACAGAAGCAAACATGCCTCTTACTATCGAAATAATGAAGGTACCCCAAACTTGAGGTACCCATCATATATACCTTTGCGTATTTGTGCTCAGATTTTATCGAGCTTACTCGAAAAACTTCCTTTAAAAAAACTGAGGCATACGCCGGTGGCTAACCTTTATTCAGAAAAAGTTTAAACCCCTCACAAAGTGGAATATTCATATATCCCAGTTTAGTACGACGAACTTCTGCTGAATAAAGTTAATCTATTTATTATTTTACTACATATTTTGCAATTGTCTCGACAAGATTTTCAATATTTATTTCCAATGTTTCCCCTGTTTTTCTAACCTTTACTTCTATAACGCCTTCACTAGCACGTTTTCCAACTGTTATACGTAAAGGTAAACCAATTAAATCAGAATCCGCAAATTTTACACCTGCTCGTTCAGCTCGATCATCATATAACACATCATAACCACTTTCCAGTAAGGTATTGTAAAGTGATTCAGCTAAAAATCTTTGCTCATCATCTTTTACATTTACTGCAATTAAATGTAAGTCATATGGTGCAAGATTTGCTGGCCATACAAGACCGTTTTCGTCATTGCATTGTTCCGCAACTGCAGCAAGAGTTCTTGAGATTCCAATACCATAACAGCCCATTATCATAGGTTGTGTTCGGCCATTATCATCTAGGTATGATGCATTCATTGCTTCACTATATCTTGTCCCAAGTTTAAAGATGTGTCCTACCTCAATACCTTCAGCAAAGACAATCTTACCTTGTCCATCAGGTGAAGGGTCACCTTCTTTAATAAAGCGTAAATCAGCATACTGAGATACTTTGAAGTCACGATCAGGATTTACTCCAACAAAATGGTAATCCTCTTCATTTGAGCCACATACACCATTTACAACAGAAGCTACAGCATGGTCAGCAATGACTTGAACAGCTTCAAAGTCGACATTAATAGGCCCTAATGACCCAATTGCACATTTCATGATTTTACTTGTATCTTCGGAAGTTGCTAATTCCACTGTAGTTGCTTCTAATAAGTTTTTAACTTTAATATCATTTACTTCGTGATCTCCACGGACTAATACTAGTACAAATCGATTGTCTACTTGGAATAACATTGATTTAATGCATTTTTCTTTTTCTACTCCAAGATAAGCAGCAACGTCATCAATCGATTTTTTACCGACAGTCTCTCTTTTCTCAAGTTCTTGTTGTGGTTCATTACTTTTAGGATATTCCATGACTACTGGAGCCATTTCAATATTAGCCGCAAAGGAAGAACTATCAGAATAGGCAATTGTATCCTCACCAACTTCAGATAGTACCATAAATTCATGAGTATCCTTACCACCCATTGCACCAGAATCTGCAATAACTGCCCTATAATTTAACCCACATCTTGCAAATACATTCGAATATGCTCTATACATATTTTCATACATCTCATGTAAACTTTCTTGGCTAGCATGGAAGGAATATGCATCTTTCATTATGAACTCACGACCACGCAACAACCCAAAACGAGGTCTTTTTTCGTCACGGAATTTTGTTTGGATTTGGTAAAGTGCTAAAGGTAGGCGTTTATAAGATTTTACCTCATCTCTAACAATGGCTGTAATAACCTCTTCATGGGTCGGGCCTAATACAAAGTCACGCTCATGTCGATCATGTAGACGCATTAACTCGGGTCCGTATGAGTACCATCTTCCAGATTCCTGCCATAGTTCTGCAGGTGTTAGAGCAGGCATAAGTAATTCAGCCGCACCAGCTCGTTCCATTTCTTCACGTACAATTGTTTCAATTTTATGTAGTACCTTTTTAGCTAATGGAAGATAGTTATAGACTCCACTAGCATTTTGTCGAATAAAACCTGCACGAATTAAGAGCTGGTGGCTTTTTATTTCTGCATCTGCTGGTACTTCTCGTAAGGTTGGTATAAGCGTCATACTTTGTTTCATGTTTTGCACCTCATTATATTAATAAGAACGAACCAACAAGTAGTGAGGCAACTTGACCATCACTACTTGTTAGAAATCTTCATTTTTTAATTGTTCTGTTCTACTCCAACTAAATCGAGGAGCCCCTTTCGTTTATAAGAAAAATCTTTGAATATCATTCCATGTAACAACTAACATTAAAAGCATAAGTAATGCAAATCCAATAAAATGGACCATTCCTTCCTTTTGCTTGTCAATTGGCTTTCCTCTAATAGCTTCAACTGCAAAAAATACTAATCTTCCTCCGTCAAGAGCTGGTAAAGGTAGCAGATTTACAATCCCTAGGTTTATGCTCAATATGGCAGCCCATTTCATCACATAAAAAATACCCGATTGTACAACGGTATCAGTTGAAACGTATATTCCAACCGGACCAGACAACATATCTATTGAAAATTGTCCTGTTACCAATTTCCCTAACCCGGTTAAAATTTCTTTTGTCCAAATATACGTTTCCATAAATCCATATTTAAGTGATGGAATTACAGATTTTTCAACTGGACCATAAACTCCAATTATACCAATCGTTTTAGCTTCGGTTTTCTGTGCTTTCGGCGTTACAGGTAATTCCAACAGTTCACCTTGACGTTCTACAGTAAAAATAATTTCTTCTTCTGGGTGTTCACGTATGATTGTTACAATTTCCTTCCAATTTGAAACCTCTTGATAATCAATTGCTTTAACATAGTCCCCTTCTTGTAACCCTGATTCATATGCAGACCCATCTTCAGTTATTTTACCTAGAATTGGTTCGTCAATTGGTGTTCCTTGTAGGAGACCAATCGCTATAAGAATCACGATGGCCAAGATAAAGTTCATCGCTGGACCAGCTGCAATTGCAAGTGTTCTTTGCAAAAGGGTCTTCGAAGAAAACTGACGATTATATGGCGCAATTTGAGTTTCTTGTCCATCAACTACAAAGAAAGCAGTTTCACTAATTTCAAACCTTTGTAGTACCTCGTCATTACCATCTTCATAGCCAGAAATAAATAGACCATGTTCAAGATCTGCTTCTTCTACTTCTATTACCTTTAAATCTGAATATTTGTCTTTATTGTTTAAAACAAGCTTATTTACTTTTCCATTGCGATCAAATAATAATCCAATATTGTGTCCTGGCTTAATTTCAATCATTTCAGGATCTTCGCCAGCCATTCTTACATATCCACCGATTGGAAGTAGACGAATAGTATATAAAGTTTCATTTTTAGTAAAAGTAAATACCTTCGGACCCATTCCAATAGCAAACTCACGGCATAGGATTCCTGCTCTTTTTGCAAATACAAGATGCCCTAATTCATGAAAAAACACAAGTGCACCAAATATAATGACAAAGGCTATCACAGTTTCCACACGTTTTACCACCTTTTGTTAGATTGAATAAGAAAAGCGAAGTGCCATGCTCAGCCCCGACAAGAAAATGTTTTGTTGCAAAAAAGTTGCTCTTTGACTTTATATGCAACAGTTTATTTGACCTCGAGCTGCTTAAAAGCGAGCTTTAAAGCTAGATGCTCGCGGAAGCTTATTTGAGGTGAAAACTGCTAGGCCGCTTGCGCTAGACATTGAAAACTACGTTGGCAATTTTAAACTTTCTTATCTTACTTTCCGTTTTTCAATCACTTTTATTTTCTGGCCAATAAGGTTTGTACGTAGAGCCTTGTTTCTTCATCAACCTGCCTTATTACTTCAAGGCTAGGCTCTTTAATAGTCACATGCTTTTCTAAAGCATTTTCAATAATATTTTCTATCTCTAAAAATGAAATTTTACGTTTTAAAAATCCAGCAACTGCCTCTTCATTAGCAGCATTTAATACGGTAGGAAGAGTTCCACCAATACCTCCTGCATGAAAAGCATAACCCAGACACTTAAACCGATCAAAATCAGGCTTAGAAAAATGTAGCCTCCCTATTTCCCAAAGATGTAACCGTTCCTTAGTTGAAGGCATCGGGTATCGGTCAGGAAAAGAGAATGCATACTGAATAGGAACTTTCATATCTGGTGTTCCTAATTGGGCAATAACACTCCCATCGTGAAATTCAACCATTGAATGAATGATACTTTCCTTATGTAGAAGGACATCTATTTTTTCATATGGTAACCCAAATAACCAATGAGCCTCTATCACTTCTAACCCTTTGTTCATCATAGTAGCAGAGTCGATTGTGATTTTGGCTCCCATAGACCAGTTTGGATGATTAAGTGCAGCTTCTACTGTTACATTTTTCAGTTCTTCACGGGTTTTATCTCGGAAACTACCACCTGATGCTGTTAGAATAATTTTGTCAATATTCTTCTCATTTTCACCTTGTAAGCATTGAAAGATTGCTGAATGTTCACTATCAACTGGTAATATTGAAACATTATGTACTCTAGCTGCATCCATTACAAGATGCCCTGCAGTAACCAAAGTTTCTTTATTCGCAAGAGCGATACTCTTTTTCGCTTCAATAGCCTTTAGAGTTGGTAAAAGTCCAACACTTCCTACAACAGCATTTAATACGATTGTTGAATCTTTATATGTAGCAACTTCTACTAGTCCATCATTACCATAAACAAAGGTAATATCACTCGAAAACTCATTTTTAAGCTTGTCACAGGTCTCTTTTGTCATTACTGAAACAAGCTTTGGAGAAAATTTTTGGATGATTTTTCTTCCAAGATCAATATTTTCTCCAATTGACATTGCTACAAGCTCTAGCTTTTCAGGATGTTGTTCTATGACTTCTAACGTTTGTTGTCCTATCGAACCTGTAGCTCCTAATAAACTAATCTTCTTCACATACTCACTCCTAATCCACAACAACAACTAAATAACTATATAAATAATAACAAGAAATGAAGAATCGGTAGAATAAAAAGCAAACTATCAAAACGATCTAATATCCCACCGTGACCAGGAAGCAACTTTCCAGAATCCTTCACATTATAGTGTCTTTTAAGTGCTGACTCTACTAGGTCACCAATTTGTCCAAAAATTGAAACTAAAATCGTGACGATAAAGAGAGCAACAAATGACGGGAACATATCCGTTATTAGGTTAAATATAAAAGAAAACACTACTGCAGTTATTATACCACCGACAAAACCTTCAACCGTTTTGTTAGGACTGATTTCTGGCCAAAGCTTTCTCTTCCCTAGTTTTCTTCCAATGAAATACGCTCCAGAATCCGTTGTCCAAATGACAACAAACGCATAGAATATATATGCTAATGCAATATCTCTTATTTCAATAATGTAATAAAATCCAAAGCCAATATATAAAGCTGATAATATAACTATACCGGCATCATCAAACGTAAACTTATTTTTAGATATGACCGTATACGTTAGGTTAAGTAAAACAAGTAATAAAACCAGCTCGATTTTCGAAAGTTTTAAAGAAACGAATAAATCGTTATAATCACTAGGTATTAACACAATCCATAGTAATAAAATTGTAATGATTCCGGGTACTGAAACAATACTTATGTGTTTCATACGTAATAGTTCATAGATAGCAATTGCACCGATAAGATACACAAGTATCGTAAATGGTAAGCCACCGATTATTACAATAGGTAGGAAGATTGCTGCTGCAATAACTGCTGTAATTATTCTTTGTTTCATAGTATCATCCCTTTTTATATGCCACCAAAACGTCGGCCTCTCTTTTGAAATGCATAAATAGCCTCTATAAGGTGCTGCTCTCTAAAATCTGGCCATAGGACATCAGTAAACCAAAATTCAGTATATGCGAGCTGCCATAGCATAAAATTACTAAGACGAATTTCTCCACTTGTACGAATTAATAAATCGGGATCAGATAATCCATTACTCATCAAATAGGAAGAGAATTTATTTTCATCAATCTCATCTTTTAGCGAGCCCGCTTTATAATCGCCAACAATTGAATTTACTGCTTGAATAATTTCTGCACGGCCCCCATAATTTAACGCGAAATTTAGAATAAGCCCCGTATTATCCTTTGTATCATTTACTGCTTTTTCGACTGCATTAAGAGTATGTGCAGGAATAGCGTCTTTATTACCCATAATTCGAACCTGTACATTTTCCTCTATTAGTTCAGGAAGAAAGGTTCCTAAAAATTCTTGGGGAAGCTTTAGTAAATAACTAACTTCATCCTCTGGACGCTTCCAGTTTTCTGTTGAAAATGCATAAACAGTTAATGTTTTCACACCAAGTCTATTAGCTACCTTTGTAATTCTCTTGACTACCTTCATACCTTCATGATGACCAGCCGTTCTCGGAAGCGATCGTTTTTTGGCCCATCTCCCATTTCCATCCATAATTATGGCAATATGATTTGGAATTTGTCCTTTTACAATCTCATCTTCTGTAATAGAATCTGATTTATCCTTCCACCTTTTAAATTTATTAAACATGAACAAGTCCTCCATCACCCATATGAATCCATTTCTTTCTCTACTTCTTATTACCTACTACTTAAAGAAAAGCGCGAGCGCCTTGTCCAGCACAGACATGCATATGTACTATTGCAAGAAATTGTTCTCTCTGACTTTTACGTGCCGCGCATTTTTGACCTCGAGCTGCTTAAAGCACAAAGGGAAGGCTTCTAGGAAAATAATCTCCACAGGAATAAGCCATGCTTGTTCCGTAAGCATTGCATAAGATAATCGCAGAAGCTTATCCGAGGTGAAAATTGGCTAGGCGCTAGAGCTAGACACGAATAAAGCGAGCACCAACCAGTTAGTAGACAGTATTAACAAAAAAACCCCCTGTAAACATTAGAGGGTCTTTTTACAATATATTGTACCTTGAAACGGTTTAGACTTCCATGATTTCTTTTTCTTTTTCTTTTGCAACTGTGTCAATTTTGTTGATTGACTGGTCAGTTAGCTTTTGGATATCCTCTGTTAAGCCGCGTAATTCATCCTCAGTGATTTCACCATTCTTCTCAGCCTTTTTAAGATCATCATTTCCGTCACGGCGGATATTACGTACAGCAACTTTAGATTCCTCTGCATATTTCTTAACTACCTTTACTAATTCACGTCGTCTTTCTTCAGTTAAAGGTGGGATTGAAATGCGAATAATTGATCCATCATTAGTTGGATTTAACCCTAAATCTGCCTTTTGAATTGCTTTCTCCATGTCTCCTAATACTGACTTATCATAAGGCTGAATAACTAGCATACGTGCTTCAGGCACATTAATAGATGCTAATTGATTTAATGGTGTTGGTGCCCCGTAGTAATCAACAGTAACTTTATCAAGAATAGCCGGATTTGCTCTACCTGCTCTAACAGTTGCAAGTTCACGAGATAATGCTTGAATTGCTTTCTCCATTTTATCTTTTACTTGATTTAATGTACTATTTGCCATTAGTTATTTCCCCCTTACTATCGTTCCAATATTTTCTCCTAAAACGGCACGCTTAATATTACCTTCTTCCATAATGGAGAATACGATTAATGGAATATCATTGTCCATACATAGAGATGAGGCCGTTGAATCCATGACTGCTAGTCCTTCCTTCAGTACATCAAGATAGGATAAAGTTTCATATTTCACAGCATTTTTATCTATCGTTGGGTCTGCGCTATATACGCCATCCACGTTGTTTTTAGCCATTAAGATTACCTCTGCTTCAATTTCAGCAGCTCGTAATGCAGCAGTTGTATCTGTAGAGAAATAAGGATTACCAGTACCCGCTGCAAAAATAACAACACGCTTCTTTTCTAAGTGACGAATCGCTTTTCTTCTTATGTATGGTTCCGCAACTTGACGCATTTCAATTGAAGTTTGGACACGAGTTTGTATACCTATGTTTTCTAAGCTGTCTTGCAAAGCTAAGGAATTCATAACAGTAGCAAGCATTCCCATATAGTCAGCATTCGCACGGTCCATTCCCATTTCACTGCCGATTTTACCTCTCCAGATGTTTCCGCCACCTACAACTACAGCAACCTCAACATCCAACTCAGCAATTTCTTTTACTTGTTTCGCTACTGATTGAATAACAGCAGGATTAATTCCAAACCCTTGCTCACCTGCTAAAGCTTCACCACTTAACTTTAACACAACACGTTTGTACTTAGCGCTACTCATCGTTTTAACCTCCGTCTCTTTCGGAAAGTACATACACCTTTGATAGTCCTGACTCTTTTTAAGTGAATCATGCAGAAATTCTTTTTCTACTTAATTTGACTATTCTAGGCGCTAATATAACATTTTAAAAAGAGGGAACACAAAATGTGTTCCCAGTTTACTTTTTTACTTTTTCACTTGGCTCATTACTTCTTCAGCAAAGTTATCTTGGCGTTTCTCGATACCTTCTCCAACTTCGTAACGAACAAAGCTCTTAACTGTAGCACCCTTAGACTCTACAAATTGACGTACTTTTAAGTCTGGGTTTTTAACGAAGCTTTGATCAAGAAGACAAATGTCTTCGAAGAATTTGCTTAGACGGCCCTCTACCATTTTGGCAACGATATTTTCCGGCTTACCTTCGTTTAATGCTTGTTGAGTAAGAACTTCACGCTCACGTTGTGTTTCCTCAGCAGAAACTTGGTCACGAGATACATATTTAGGATTAACAGCTGCAACGTGCATTGCTACATCTTTAGCAACATCAGCATCTGTTGTACCAGCTAAAACAGTTAGAACACCAATGCGTCCACCCATGTGAAGGTAAGCACCGAACGCTTCCCCATCAGCTTTTGTTACAACTTCGAATCTACGAAGTGAGATTTTTTCTCCGATTTTTGCAATAGCAGCATTAATGTATTCAGAAACAGTAGAACCGTTTTCCATTGTTTGCTCTAAAGCCTCTTCAAGATTAGCTGGCTTTTTAGCAAGCAAATGAGCTGAAAGGTCTTTTACAAGTGTTTGGAAACCTTCATTTTTCGCAACGAAGTCTGTTTCAGAGTTAACTTCTAAAATTACAGCCTCATTACCATTTGTTTCAATAAAAGTTAAACCTTCTGCAGCAATGCGGTCACCTTTCTTCGCTGCTTTCGCAATACCTTTTTCACGAAGATAATCGATTGCTTTTTCCATATCACCGTCTGTTTCTGTAAGTGCCTTTTTACAATCCATCATACCTGCTCCAGTTTTTTCGCGGAGCTCTTTTACCATTTGTGCAGTAACTGCCATGTTATTTCCTCCTTATCGTAACTACTATGTATTTCAATACTTGATGAAACAGGTTTAAATCTGTTTCTATTATGACTTAATCAGCTAGAAATTATATAATCCCTTTAAAAAAGGTGATAAAAGGCTAATCCCTCTTATCACCTTTCGCTCATTAAGCAGATGTTTCTTCACCTTGTTTAGCTTCTAAAATAGCGTCAGCAATCTTAGCTGTTAGAAGTTTAACAGCACGAATTGCATCATCGTTTGCAGGAATTACATAATCGATTTCATCCGGATCACAGTTTGTATCAACGATACCAACGATTGGAATGTGTAGTTTATGAGCTTCTGCAACAGCGATGCGCTCTTTACGAGGATCGATGATGAATAAAGCATCTGGTAATTGCTTCATATCTTTAATTCCGCCTAAGAATTTTTCAAGACGTTCTAACTCTTTCTTAAGCTGAACTACTTCTTTCTTAGGTAAAACATCGAAAGTTCCATCTTCTTGCATTCTTTCAATGTCTTTTAGACGCTTGATACGCTTTTGAATTGTTTCAAAGTTTGTTAAAGTACCACCTAACCAACGTTGGTTAACATAGTACATTCCAGAACGCTCAGCTTCTTCCTTAACTGAATCTTGAGCTTGCTTTTTAGTACCAACAAAAAGCATAGTTCCACCATTAGCTGCTAATTCCTTAACGAAATTATAAGCTTCTTCAACCTTCTTAACTGTTTTTTGAAGGTCAATGATGTAGATTCCGTTACGCTCTGTAAAGATGTAACGCTTCATTTTTGGGTTCCAACGGCGTGTTTGGTGACCGAAGTGAACTCCAGCTTCAAGCAATTGCTTCATAGAAATTACTGACATGTGAATATCCTCCTAAGTGGTTTTTTCTCCTCCGTTCATATCATCTTTAAGCAAAACTGTAGTGAAAACAGCACCATTGCTTAAATCTATGAACGTGTGTATTAACACCAAAAATTAATATAACATAATCCAAACTCCCAATCAAGAAAAATTAGTTGTTTTAACGAAATTTGAGTAAAAGCTCGATTTCTGTTTTACCTTTATTTAATTTTTTTGCGATTTCCTCTAGTGTAAGACCTTGTTTTTTCAATAGTTGAATTTGTGCCACTAAGGACTGTATATAAAGCTCGTCATCTAGGCGTGGCTCATCTTTTATATCTTCTTTTTGTTGTAGGGATAATTCTGTGTTTTGTGAATCTGGTTTAAATCTGCTCTCTTCTGTTAATGATGGAAGAAGCGAAGATATATCCTCTTTTGTAAGCTCAGGCTCCTGAAACACAATAGATGTTTTTGTCTTTAATTCTGGACTCTCATTTGATTTGGTTTTACTCTTTTTTTGTAAATTCTTATTCACTAATGTACGGTGTTTTTCTAAGTCTTTTATTCTCTCTAAAAAGACTTCATTTTCTTCTTTAATCTCCATAACATAGGAAGTAATAACGCTCTCAAATTCCTTTAAAAGAGCCTCTTGCTTTTTCTCAATCTCTTTTAAGTTTGCAAGCTTGAGAAATAAAAGAATAATTAAGAAGAATGCAATTGCAAGTAAACTAAAACTAAGCATAAACAATATAGTAGTCATTTAGTTCCCTCTATCCAACAATATCTATAAAATTACCTTTGAACGGGTGACGTTCCGTTCGTTCAATATCACCGTCGTTTTGCTCTTTTTGTATTAATCTAAGTGAAGGGTTTGATGGGGCTTCTTTCTGAATATTAACATTTTCAGACTCATTTTTACTATTAACCTGGATTCTTTTTTTCTTTTCTTCCTTGTCTAATTGTGATGAGATGTAATCCTGCATATGTTGTCCACGCATCGTCATCTGTTCACTTAACTTACCAAAGTCTTGAGTTCTCGGAATAGCTACCTGTAATTCAACTAATTTTAGACTCAACTTTATATCACTTCTCTCATTGATTATTTTATCGAGTAGGTACTAATTGAAATCTCTCTATGAAATAGATGAATCTTAACTCTGTGATAGACTTGGTTGATTATTCTTTGATATTTTCCAAAATGAACTTGTACATTCGGATAGATTGTCCCTTTGATAACTAAACTATAATTAGTTGCCGCATGAAGTTCTTCCTTAATACTTTGTAACCTTTCTTCTAGTAATGCTAGTTTTTGTGTTAATTCATTTTGAGTAACTTTTTGCCTTTTTAACAGCATTAACTCATCCGGAGTTAGTGAGGAGGTGTGCTTATATTTATCAGCAAGCTTTTGGAAGATAATCTCTAATTTTTGTAAGTCCACCTTAATTTGATTGACTTCCTTTTGAAGATTATTTTCTGTTTCGTAAAGATGGTCTGCAACTCCTACAGATAATTCTGTCTTTGTATGTAGTTCATTACCTACGTCTTTAGTAGATATATCCTTACCAGCAGACACAAATCCACCTATTATACTTCCATCTAGACATACAATACTACCTTTTGCTGTACAATTGCTATGAAGAATGGAACCATAAACTTCCAGATTTTTTCCTGCATTCACCTTACTTTGATTAATATATGCAGCTAAAATGTCTCCTTCTGCACTTATTTCTGCTTTATTGAAACCGACAATTCCGCCCGAAATAAAGATGGAGCCACCTGCTTCAATACGTGCCCCCTCTACAATTCCACTTATTGAAACATCTCCACCAGCCTTAATCAAATAGTCGCTTGGTACATTGCCTCTAATCGTGACATTACCTACAAAATCAATATTTCCCGTTTTTAGAGTAAGATCGCCATCCACCTCAAAAAGGGGGAGCACACTAATCTTGCTATCAATAACACTAATTTGTCCCGAAATGGTAGAATATATTTTCCCGTTTGTCTCAATAACATTTTTACCTAGTTTTAGTGGAAAAGGTTTCCCATCAAATGCTCTAAGCGAATTTCCAAATACATCATTACCTGGAATGCCTGGTGTAGGAGGATAAATAGTTGCCACTAATTGTCCTTCTTTAACAGAAGGAATCTTACTAACATTCCTAAAGTTTAAAACCTCATGAGAATTTGTTTGAGAGTCATCCTTACCTTCAACCTCAATCTTTATATAGCCATTTTGTCCATTTCGTGGTTTTACTCCCACAGCTACCAATAAAGGAAATATTGTTTTTTCTTTATTGGATACCATTTCTGATATTACCTCTTTTTTTATTCCAGTTGTAATACCATGTTTAGCAAGAAGTGAATATATGTCTGACTCTATAACATTATTTAAAGCTGAATTATTCTTTAAGCTTACATGTACAGAGTATTTATCAATTGATATAGATATCTCAAATTCAGCCATAAGCCCGACCGCCCTTTCTAATGAACGTTTTTTTGCAATGTATTTTTCAACTTAAAGAGGGCCTTTGAGTGAATTTGAGATATTCTGGATGTCGATAAGCCCATGACTTGACCAATTTCAGTAAGAGTAAGCTCTTCCTTATAAAATAAGCTAATTATTATTTTCTCTTTCTCATTAAGCTGATCAATCACTTCAACTAATTGACTAATCAATTCTTTTTTAACCACATGCTCTTCAGGAGTTAATGTTGAATTATCCTTAATCGCGAAAACTGACTTTTCGTTTCCATCCTCTTCATATTGGTAGTCATCCATAGAGAGAATATTGGCGAAGAAACCTTCGTTTACCGTTTGCGACACTTCATTTTCGCTCATTTGCACTTCTTCAGCTATTTCTTTAATTGTAGCATTTCTCATCAGTTTTTGTTCGAGCTTTTCAATCGCAGCGTCGACTTTTTTTGCCTTTTCTCTTGAACTTCGTGGTAACCAATCTTCTTTACGTAATCCATCTAATATAGCTCCACGAATACGGAAAGAAGCGTACGTATCAAATTTCAAATCACGAGTTGGATCAAATTTCTCCAATGCATCATATAATCCAATCATACCAAGACTTTTTAAGTCGTCCTTATTCACACTCTTTGGAAGAGTTACAGAAATTCGTTGAACATGAAAGGTAACCAGTGGCATATACCTTTTAACAAGTACATCACCTGCATGAGAGTCCCGCGAATCGATCCACTTCTGCCAATATTGTTGATCCTCCGTTGATGATAATTTGGTCATTTTCCTCCCCCTCTACATGCAATATCCTTATTATGATAGTATGAACAATTTTTATTAGAGAAAATTGATAGTAAAAAGCATAGTGAAGATAGTCCATAGTTTCCCTTAAGTATATTAGAAAAAGTCATCTTCTTTTTATGTATCAGAAATATCTGTTTTCAAAGAAAGATACGAGGGCGATTCCCCGTATCTTCTATTTTATCGTATCTACTATTCGTAATTACTGAAAGTTTTCAGTCCAAATTCCAAAAAGCTTGTGATTATGTATTTAAATTTCCTTTGTACCTTGGTTAACAGTTCGAATTTTCAACATGGTAGTTTGCGGATCAAATTCTATCGTTCGCCCACTACTCCCTCCGACATCCGACGAAATAAGAGGAATCTTAAACCGATTTAACTCTAAACTAACGGCTTCTACATTACGTGGACCAATTCTCATAATATCACTACCATTCTGGAACTGAAACATTTGGGCTCCACCTGCCATTTTTGCTTTCAACGAATGACTTTTACCACCACTTTTTCCTATTAATTGAAGCAATTCTTCAATAGCAGTATCTGCATATTTTGCACGATTCAAATTATCAGCTTTTGATAAAGTAGAACTAGGAAGCATTATATGCGCTAGACCAGCGACCTTATGAACTTGATCAAAGATAACAACTCCGACACATGAACCTAATCCAGATGTTCGAATTGTGTTAGGTGCAGTTACCACATTCATATCTGCAATCCCTACTTTTATAACTAGTCCTGTATCAAGCATCAGTTTGAACCCCTAGTGCAGAAAATATTTTCTCAAAAGAATTAGGATCTGGTAAAAGAAAAAAATGCCCATTAATACTGTTCGTTTCCCCTAGTTCTCCTTCATTTATCGCAGTATCAATTACGATTGCATAATCACTAATTTGTGAAAGCTCGATTAATCCATAGCCGATAATTGCTCCTACCATATCAATTGATAATGCCGGGACGGAAGGATACAGGTGCAATTGTGTGAAATCCGACAAAGATGATAGATAAGAACCTGACAGAATATTTCCAAGCTCTTGAAAAGCTGATAGACCAAGCTCTGACAAAGTTCCTCCTTCAAAAGAAAACTCCTCATCTCTGATTAAATCCTGAATCAATTTGGTAGCTTGTGGTAGCTGTAGAATAAAAAACATATTACCCGGAACATCTCCTTCGATTCGGAGAAAAACGCTTGCAACAATATTATCAGGTCCGCCTGCTAGTTCCATCATTTCGTCAAAAGAAACAATTTTCACATTTGGCACCTGCATGTCGATTTTCCGATTGAGAAGCTTAGAAAGGGCAGTTGCAGAATGCCCTGCCCCAATATTCCCAATCTCTTTCAAAATATCTAAGTGTGTTGAATTAATGTTATTGAAAAATGACATTATTGACTACCTTTCTACTTTTTCCTTTAAATCATCAGGATTTAGAATCTTATCTAAGCTAAGTAAAATAAGAAGTCTTTTATCAAGCTTCGCGACGCCTTCAATATACTCTACTTCAACAGTTCCCACAACTTCAGGTGCAGGTTCGATTGAGCTAACAGGAATATCCATTACATCATTTGCAGCGTCTACTATAAGGCCAACCTCAATTTCTTCAGTTGCTACAATGATAATTCTGGTAGTTTCCGTGTAGCTAGATTCTACGGTATCAAATCGATTTCGAAGATCGATAATAGGTGTTACAACTCCTCTCAAATTGATGACACCTTTTACAAACGAAGCAGTACGTGGAACACGGGTAATGTGTTGCATCTTTTCAATCGAACGCACCTGTGAAACAGGAATTCCGTATTCCTCATTCTGTAGTGCAAAAACGATTACCTTCAACGTTGATTCAGCTTGTTCAGACATTTTATTATCTCCCCTTTTAAACTTCAAGCAACTATTAGTACGTGTGCAAAAAGAAGGATGAAAAGGACCGCGTCGGATAAAACGCCACGTCCTGTGGCGACACCGACACTAGCACGTCCTGTGCGGCGAAAGTTCGAGGCGGAGTAGCTTTGAGTACCGGAACGTATGCGACTAATACGTGAAGGAACTCCAAAAGCAAGCCAACGAAGATATTCGATGTGTCATTTTCACCCGGACTTTTTGAACATCCTCAATTAGGATTTATTTTATTAATGCATTACAATCAACAATGAGTGCTACTTGCCCGTCTCCTAGAATCGTAGCTCCTGAGATTGCAAACACAGAAGTTAAGTAGTTTCCAAGTGACTTTAACACAACTTCTTGTTGCCCAATAAATGAGTCTACAACAAGACCTGCTGACTTTTCTCCCTTTTTAACAATAACAACTGAATAATAATCATCCTCTTCAGAATGAGTTGGTACGTCGAATATATCCTTCATATTTAAAAGAGGAACAACCTTTCCTCTAAAATCAATTACTTTTTGATTATGTGCATGAAGGATATCGTCTTTCTTCACAATTGCTGTTTCAATTATAGAAGATAAAGGTATTGCATACTTTTCTTTTTGTACCTCAACAAGCATTACAGAAATAATTGATAGAGTCAAAGGAAGTTGGATTGAGAAGATAGACCCTTTTCCTTTTGTTGAATGTATTGTGATTGAACCACCAAGAGATTCTATCGTATTTTTAACAACATCTAGACCAACACCTCGACCTGAAACATCTGAGATCTTTTCTGCTGTAGAGAAGCCTGAAGAAAAAATAAAATCAAAAACTTGGCTATCGGTTAACGACTCAGCATTCTGCGAAGTGATGAGACCTTTGCTAATTGCTTTTTGAAGTACCTTCTCTCGACCAATACCCGCTCCATCATCTTCAATTTCTATGAAAACATGATTTCCGCTATGATATGCACGTAAAATAACTGTACCTTCTTCTGGTTTCCCGTTTGCAAGACGTACTTCTGGTGCTTCAACTCCATGATCTAATGCATTACGGAGTAGGTGAACTAATGGATCTCCAATCTCATCGATTACAGTTCGATCCAACTCAGTTTCTGCCCCAACGATTTGAAGGTTTATCTTTTTATGTAAATCCTTTGCCAATTGGCGAACCATTCTTGGGAAACGGTTAAAGACAGTTTCAACTGGAACCATTCTCATAGTTAGAATAATATTTTGTAAGTCTCCTGATGTCCTAGACATTCTTTCAACGGTCTCGTGGAGCTCTGAATGGTTTAAATCACGAGAAATTTGCTCAAGTCGCCCGCGATCGATGACGAGTTCCTCAAACAAATTCATTAAAATATCCAAACGTTCAATATTAACACGAATTGTTTTTTGATTTCCACCATGTTTTGTAGGAGTTTTCGCCGATTGAATGTCCTTTGCTACTTGATCCTGTACTTCATCAACTGTAAGAGTTGCAGCTACTTCTGCTTGAACATTTAATTGCTCTTGTCCTAAACCAATCGCGTCAAGTTGTAATTTTTGTACGATTACTTGTTCCACTTCAGAAACCTTCATGATACGTTTCTGTAAGTCTTCTTCAGCCTCTTTTGAAACGACAGTTACACGGAATTCACTCTCAAACTGTTCCTCCTCTAATTGATCGACTGAGGGATTTGATTTAATTACTTCTCCTACCTGTTCAAGAACCTCAAATACCATAAAAACACGAGCGGCTTTTAGTAAACAGTCCTCACGTAATCGAACATTGATTTCATAACATGAGAATCCCTGTTCCTTGGATTGCTGCATTACAGTTAGTTCAAAGTCATCATAGTTTGTTTGTGATTTTGTTGTATTTGATTGAAGAACAGTAGTTTCTTCCTTTGTTTCAAGATTAGAAATATTCTCTCCGTCTTCAATTTTTTTCAATAAGAATACAACATCGGACACATCCTTTTTGCCATCACCACCATCAGCAATTGAGAAAATCATCTCTTCAAGATAATCTACAGCTTGAAAAACAACGTCAAGAATTGCTGGGGTAACAACAATTTTCTGGTTTCTAATTCCATCCAACACATTTTCCATTTGGTGTGTAAGACTTGCTAAATCCTCGTAACCCATGGTTGCCGACATACCTTTTAATGTATGGGCTGATCGGAAAATTTCATTCACAATTGAAATATTACCAGGTTCTTTTTCCAAGTTTAGTAATTGCTCGTTACATGTTTGAAGATGTTCTTTACTCTCCTCAATAAACACCTCTAAATATTGACTCATTTCCATCTATTAACACCCCTTCACTTATGTAAGGCTAAGGACAGTCTCAGCAATTTCATCTAGCGGCACTACTCTATCTACTAGATTTGTTTCGATAGCAGCCTTTGGCATACCAAAAACGATTGAGGTTTCCTTTGATTCAGCTATTGAAAACACTTGCCCGGTTTCTTTTAGCTTTTTCAAGCCTTTAGATCCATCTGCTCCCATACCAGTCATGATTACTGCAATCTTTCGAACATCCTTGATGTTACTAACTGACTCAAACATCACATCTACTGATGGTCTATGACCATTTCTGATCTCACTATCATCAATATGGATAGCAAGAGAGGTACCAATTCTTTTTACTTTTAAGTGAAACCCACCTGGAGCTATGTAAGCTGTACCGGCTGTTAAAAACTCTCCATTTTCAGCTTCCTTTACGTTAATATCACATAGAGAATCTAGCCTATTTGCCAATGACTTCGTAAAGCCAGGAGGCATGTGTTGAACAATTAATATAGGAGCATTATAATCCTTTGGAATCCTTGTGAGAACCTGCTGAAGTGCTCTTGGTCCCCCTGTAGATGTACCGATACATAAAAGCTTTTTTTCACTATTCCGAATTGATGGTTCTATTTTACTATAATCTAGCACTTTAGTAGTAGGTGTTTTTTGTGTATTAATAGGTTTTTGTAATGATTTTAGGTTTGCTTTACTAGCATTCAGTACTTTATTTACAATTTCCTCTTTAATAATATGAAGATCCATTGATATTGAACCAGATGGCTTCTGAATGAAGTCAACTGCCCCATGCTGCATTGCAGCAAACGTATTTTCCGCACCTTCTTTCGTGGTGCTAGATAACATTACGACAGGTAATGGTTGCTCGTCCATTATTCGTTTTAATGCTTCGATTCCATTCATTTCAGGCATTTCTACGTCCATTGTGATTACATCAGGACGGAGTTTTTTTATTTTTGAAAGAGCATCTAAGCCATTTCTAGCAGTGCCTACTATTTCAATTCGGGAATCTTCTTTGAGGAAATCTGATATAAGCTTTCTCATAAATGCCGAATCGTCCACGATAAGAACATTTATTTTGTTCATAGTTGTCTCCTTTCTTATACCGTAGCAAGTATATGGAGCACTTGTAGCCTAAAGCGACAAGTGCATGTGATTTCATACTTTACTATACGAAAAAGAAATACTCTTTTTCCTAAAAGCCCAAAAATCGCTGCAGCTTCGATATAAAGGATTGATTTTCTCTAGCTTGTACACGATTCTTTTCTACATAGTTTTCTACATAGTTACTCATAATGTCTTGAAGCGACTTACTTATTACCGATTTTGGTGAGTATAATATAAACGGAATTTGATGACTTACAGCCTTTTGCACGGTTTTATCATCTAATAATACTCCTAATTGGAATATTTCCTTAACTAAAAATTGGTTAGCAACCTGCTTTAATCTCTTTAATGTCTGTAGGCCTTCCGATTCACTCTGAGCACGATTTACAAGTAAATAAAAAGGGATGCTTTGATCAAACATACAAATATATTTCATTGCAGAATAAGCGTCGGTAATTGAAGTTGGTTCAGGTGTAGTAATTATAAATATTTCGTCCATTGCCAAAAGGAATTTGGCATTTTCTTCTGACATTCCTGCACCCATATCAAAAATAACATAATCGTAATGATTCAAAATTTGCTGTATTTGTTCAAGTAAGTAATCCGAACTGCTTTCATCTAATTTAAATAAACTAGAAAGACCATTACCACCCGCGATATAATCAATTCCTTCTGGACCTTTAATAAGTAAGTCGTAAATTTTCAGGTCGTTATCAAAAAGATCAACAATTGAATATTGAGCGGAAATCCCCATTAGTATATCAATATTACCCATTCCTATATCCATATCAAAGAGTAACACTTTCTTCCCATATTTCGATAATGCTATGGAAAAGTTAAGAGAGATATTGGATTTACCGACTCCTCCCTTGCCACTTATGACAGCTATCGTCTTAGGATGCCCTTTACTACTCGTTACTGTTGCAAGTTTTTGCCTTAGTGCCTCAGCTTGGTCTGTCATGATTCATCGACTCCAAGTAAAGTATTCGCAATAAGCGTAGGAGTTGCAACGACAATATCGTCCGGGACATTTTGTCCATTTGTTAAATAAGCAGCTCCCACTCCATATTTAACTATTAAGTTCAGCATCGGACCGTAATTAATCGTTTCATCAACCTTTGTGAAGATAAACTTTGTTACATTTGCTTTTGAAAACTGTTCATAAATATCCTTCATATCCGCCATTTTTGATGTTAACGAAAGCACAAGGAACGTTTCCATTTCTTCGGAAAAATGGATGATATTATGAAGGTCTTCTACATATTTTGTATTTCGAAAATTCCGACCCGCTGTATCAATCAAAACAATATCATAATCCATGCAGGCTTCCTTTGCTTTCAGAAAATCTGCTAGGGAATAACAAACCTCTATAGGTGCACCAAGGATTTTTGCATATGTTTTTAATTGATCAATCGCTGCGATTCTATATGTGTCGGTAGTAATGAAAGCAACACTTTTTTTATCCTTTAACATACAATCAGCTGCTATTTTAGCTAAAGTTGTTGTTTTTCCAACTCCAGTTGGTCCTACTACATTAATAAATTTCTTTTCGTAGGTAAGCCCACCAAAATCTATGTGTGAAATCTTTGAGACGATTGCCTGCTTAGTCCATTGTAGAACTTCTTGATAGCTTGCATTAGCTGAATTGGTATACCATCTTTCTAACAAGCTAGAAACTATTTCTTTTCTTATTGAGAGCTCGATCTCCTGGTTAAGAAGTAAATTATTTATATCATTTAGAGGACCAGTGTAAGGGCTAATATCAGATGATATTTCCTTCATCATCGCCTTTAATTCTATGATTTCCTTGATGAGCTCTGGATGGTTAGATTCTGTTGACTTTTGTGTATTTATAGACTTAACAAACGTGCCGCGATCTACATGTTCGTTTAAAGGAATAACAGGAGCTTTCTTGACTTTCTCTTTCTTTTGAAGCTTTTGGTTATCCGGGATGATTGGGTCTACTGCCGCAATAACCTCAAAGCTCTTTTTTCGAAAAAGACCAAAAAATCCTGCCGTTTGCACAGCTTTTGAGTTTAAGATGACTGCATCATTACCAAGTTCAGCACGAATCATCTTCATTGCTTCCGGCATAGAGGAAGCAGTATATTTTTTTACCTTCAATCTATATTCACCACCCCAACGCTTTGGACTTCTACATTTGCCTCAAGCTCATTATATGAAAGCACCGGAACCTGCGAAAAATAACGATCAATCAATTGTCTTACATACATTCTTACAGCAGGAGAACATAACAGAATAGGTGCCTGCTCCTGGATACTAACATTCTCAATTTGCTTTGCAATTGCTTCGATAATAGATTGTGATACATTTGGATCAATTGATAAGTAATTACCATGTTCTGTTTGTTGAACTCCATCAGCTATAGTCTTTTCTACTCTTCCTGAAAGTGTAACTACCTTCATAGTCTCCCCTTGAACAATATATTGATTAGTAATTTGTCTAGCTAGGGACTGTCTTACATATTCCGTTAATAAATCAGTGTCAGTCGTCATTCTTCCAAAATCCGCTAGAGTTTCAAAGATTACTGGGAGGTTTCGAATGGATACATTTTCTTTAAGCAACTTCGCCAGTACTTTTTGGATATCACCAACTGATAGAGGATTAGGAGTAACCTCATCTACAAGAATAGGATAGCTTTCTTTCACATGATCAATTAATTGCTTTGTCTCCTGCCTTCCAAGTAGTTCAAAAGCATTCCTCTTAATAACTTCTGTAATATGTGTTGATACTACAGAAGGTGGATCTACTACTGTATAACCAAACATCTCAGCCTGGTCCTTCATATCCTCAGAAATCCATTTTGCTGGTAACCCAAATGATGGCTCTATCGTGTCAATGCCTTCAATTGAATCTTCATCAAATCCAGGACTCATCGCTAAATAATGATCGAGCAGTAATTCTCCTCGAGCCATTTCGTTTCCTTTGATTTTAAGTCGATATTCATTAGGTTGCAGTTGAATGTTATCTCTTATTCTAACAACCGGAATGACCAAACCAAGCTCAATGGCTAACTGTCTTCTGATCATAACAATTCGATCAAGGATGTCTCCTCCCTGATTCGTGTCTGCTAAAGGAATTAATCCATATCCAAATTCAAATTCAATAGGATCCACATTTAGCAATGTAACAACACTTTCCGGACTTTTAAGGTCTTCAATTTGGACCTCATCTTCTGTTTCTATATCCAGTTGAAGCTCATGAACCTTATTTCGTGAAATCATATAACCTCCAACAGCTAAGAAACCAGATATAGAAATCGTTAAGAAGTTATTTATTGGAGTAAATAACCCTAATAAAAAGATAGTACCGGCTGTTACATATAACATTTTGGGGTAAGCAAATAATTGGTTCATTATATCTGAGCCTAAATTGCCCTCTGATGCAGCACGTGTTACAACAATACCTGTTGCTGTTGAAATTAACAGTGCCGGAATCTGACTTACGATACCATCACCAACAGTTAGTAGTGTAAACTTTGAAAGTGCCTCTTGAAAACCAAGACCATGCTGAGTCATACCAATGATAAAACCAAAAATTAAGTTAATTAAAACAATAATAATCCCGGCAATGGCGTCACCTTTAACAAATTTACTTGCTCCATCCATTGCCCCATAAAAGTCTGCTTCACGACCTACTTTTTCTCTGCGCTCACGAGCTTCTTTTTCAGAGATCATCCCAGCGTTCAAATCAGCATCGATACTCATTTGTTTTCCAGGCATTGCATCCAATGTAAAACGTGCTGCAACCTCTGAAACACGTTCAGAACCTTTTGTAATAACAATAAACTGTATTACGATTAAGATTAAAAACACAACAAACCCAACTACTACATTACCACCAACAACGAAAGTGCCGAAGGTGTGAACAACACCACCTGCATCCCCGGTTGCAAGGATTGATCTAGTAGTTGAAACGTTTAACCCTAATCTAAACAGGGTCAAAAGTAGTAATAAAGATGGGAAGATAGAAAATTGAAGTGGTTCCTGCATATTCATTGAAGTAAGAAGAACTAATAATGCAAGAGATATATTTATGATAATTAATATACTTAGCATCCATGCTGGAAATGGGATGATAAGCATGGCGACTATTAAGATAACACTTAATAAAACCGATAAATCTCTAGCTGACATGATATTCTCTCCTTCAATGTTTACCTTTTGTGGAAATAGTACATAAAAAATAAAAGTGGTAGTCTTATTTGTATAATGAATGATAGAGTTAAAATAATTATATTTTTTCTTTCAGGCGATACACATAAGCAAGAATTTCTGCAACAGCTTTAAAAAATTCTTCAGGGATGGCATCCCCGATTTCTGCTTGACTGTAAAGAGCTCTTGCTAACGGGCGATTCTCAACCGTTACAATTTGATTTTCTTTGGCAATTTCCTTAATACGTTGTGCTACAAAGTCTACTCCCTTTGCAACGACATAAGGTGCATCCATCTTTGATTCATCATATTTTAATGCAATCGCATAGTGAGTCGGGTTTGTAATTACTACATCTGCTTTTGGAACCTCTTGCATCATTCTTTGCATTGCCATCTCTCGTTGTTTTTGCTTGATCTTTGATTTAATTAAAGGATCCCCTTCTGTCTTTTTATATTCATCCTTAATATCTTGCTTTGACATTCGAATGTTCTTTTCAAAATCAAATCGTTGATAAAGATAATCTAAAAAAGAAAGAAAAAGTAGTGCTCCCCCTGCAAATAACCCCATTTGTACCGTTAATTTTGCTAGAATAATCAATGAGGAACCAACCGTTTTTTGAGAGATTGAAACAATATCCTCCAACCTAAACCAGAGGATAGCTAACGTAACCCCACTTACAATAACAATTTTAAGAATTGACTTTATCATTTCAACAATTGCCCTAATGGAATAGATACGTTTAAAGCCTTGAATTGGATCAAGCTTATTTAGCTTCATCTGAATTGCTTCTGTTGAATATAAGAACCCAACCTGCATAAGGTTTGCCGCAATAGCTGCGATGAGTGAAACAATTAAAATAGGTGATAATACAATCGCAGTCTCTAGTGAAAGCTCTACAAAAATTTCCTGAATTGACTGCTCTGTAGGGTTTACAAATAAATAATGATTAAAAGAGTGCCTAAATAGACCTAATAAACGCTCAAAAATAAATCCTCCGAAGACCATAAGTGAAAAAAACACTGCAATTAAAATTATTGCTGTATTTACATCAGCACTTTTTGCAACCTGCCCCTTTTTCCGTGAGTCTTGTCGTTTTTTAGGGGTGGCTTTTTCTGTTTTTTCACCTGCAAAAAATTGAAGGTCAAGTCTTACAAGAAACAATTTACGAACCTCCCATAATTTCCATTAGCCCTCTCATCGTGTATAGCATGTTTTCTACAAGGTCCCCTACAAGCATGAACATCATCGACATCGCAATAATTAACACAATAAAGCTAACACCAATTTTTAATGGCAATCCGACAACAAATACATTTATCTGTGGAACTGCTCTTGCAACTATTCCTAATGCAATATCTACTAAGAATAGAGAACCGACCACCGGCATTGACATTTGGAAGGCGATTATAAACATTGAATTAAATGCATCTAATACGGACTCAAGTAAATTCTCATTACCAAAGGGAATCCATAATTGTTCCATTGGGATGAATCGGTAACTATAAAATACTCCATCCAATAAAAGATGGTGGCCATTAATCGCTAGTAAAAAAAGAAGTGCAAATGTATATAAATACTGCCCCATCAAAGGACTTTGCGCACCAGTCTGAGGATCCATAACGTTCGCAATTGCAAATCCCATTTGAAAATCTATAAAACCTCCCGCAATCTGAATTGCAGCGAAAATCATGTAAGCAACTAAACCGATAAAAAGACCTACTATTGCCTCCTTCATAATAAGCAAATAAAAGAAGCCATCTATTTCAAGAGTTGGTTTATCCATCGACAGAAACATAATCCACGAAATAAAAAATGCAATACCGATTCGATGAATCGCAGGTAAAGTACGATATGAAAATAAAGGTAATGTTACAAAAAAACTAGAAACGCGTACAAGTACAAGCAAAAATGCAGGAAAATTTGCGATAATTTCTGTCATTCCATTACCCTACAAATCTAGTTAAGTTACTAAAGATATCGTGTGTATAAGACAGCATCTTTGAAAGCATCCACGGGCCGAAGAATACTAACCCTACTAATACCGCAACTATCTTAGGGATAAAAGCTAGCGTTTGCTCTTGAATTTGTGTAGTTGCTTGGAAAACACTGACAATTAAACCAACAACGAGAGCTAATAGTAATAATGGACCACTTATCATAAGGGTTGTGTAAATGCCCTTTTCCGCTAATGAAATAACAAACTCTGGATTCATTCTGTTCACCTACTTTAGAAGGTCTGTAGTAGAGATTTAACAATTAGATACCAACCATCTACTAGTACAAATAAAAGAATTTTAAATGGCAGTGATATCATTACTGGAGGAAGCATCATCATCCCCATTGACATCAAAACACTTGCTACAACCATATCAATTACAAGAAACGGTATAAAAATCATAAAACCAATTTGAAATGCTGTTTTAAGTTCACTAATTGCAAACGCTGGAACCAATGCAGTTAAAGGGATGTCCTCGATAGAAGTTGGACGTTCTGCACCTGAGTAATTTAGAAATAACTCTAAATCCTTTTGTCTGGTATGAACACTCATAAACTCTTTAAAAGGAATAGCAGCACGTTCATATGCTTCTTCCAAATTTATCTCTTTATTAAATAAAGGAGTTAATGCTTGTTCATTTACTTCACTAAAAATAGGAGCCATAATAAAAAATGTTAAAAACAAAGCAAGACCAACTAACACTTGGTTTGGCGGCATTTGCTGTGTCCCTAGTGAAGTTCTTACAAACGAAAGTACGACAATAATTCTAGTAAAGCTAGTCATTAAGATTAGTATACTAGGAGCAATTGAGAGTACAGTTAGCAGAAGGAGCAATTTAACTGATGTCGATACATTTTCAGGTGTGCTTGTATTAAAAAACTCCATAAATTCGTTCATTCTTTGCTAGACTCCTTATCTTCTAATTGCTCGACAATTTTCTTTCGTCCTTGTTTTATTTCAGATAACTGCTTTTGAAGTATAGTTGAAAAAACATCCTGCTGACTGCTTTTCGTTTTATTACGTTTCTCAAGTAATTTTGTAATGATATCTCTCGGTTGTATCATTGTTTCTAATTTAGAATTATGCTGTTCAAGAATTTCATTTATTTCATCTGTATCATCGATTTCCTTTAATAGTTGAATGGATTCACCAACTCCGACCACTAGAATTCGATCACCAACTTTTATGATCTGAATAGAACGATTAGTCCCTAAGCTAGTACCACCTAAGTTCTCAATGAATTTATACTGGTTAAAAAAACGATTTCTTTTATTAACAAACTTTAACAATACATAGATAAGTGCAATAACAAATAAGGTTGTAAAAATCATTTTGAAAAAGTCGACGGCTGTTAATTCATTTGAGCCCATTTGTGTTTCAGTTGTACTCTCACTTTTGTCTGTGTTTGCTTCTTGTTCTCCGTCCGAGTTTACGATATTTTCATATACGCTTTTATTTACATGACCTTCTTCTGCTTGTACAGGAAAAGTGACAAGCAGTACATGAAGAAAAAGAAATCCAAAGGCAATAATTTTTATGTGTTTCACGATGTTGCCACTCTCCTGCATAAAATGACTATTCTTAGCTTAAAGTTTTACTAATTGCTTCAATAACACGGTCTGCTTGGAACGGCTTAACAATAAAATCCTTAGCACCAGCTTGAATAGCATCAATAACCATTGCTTGTTGTCCCATAGCAGAACACATGATAACCTTCGCATTTGGATTAATCTTTTTAATTTCCTTAAGAGCAGTAATGCCGTCCATTTCTGGCATTGTAATATCCATTGTTACTAAGTCTGGATGATGCTCTTTATATTTTTCAACCGCCTGTGCTCCATCTGCAGCTTCAGCTACTACCTCATATCCATTTTTAGTAAGAATGTCCTTAATCATCATTCTCATAAATGCAGCATCATCAACAATTAATATTTTTTGTCCCATAATACATCCTCCTAGAATTAATTCAATTTTTTAATTCGGTCACTTTGGCTAATGATATCAGTTATACGAACACCAAAGTTTTCATCAATTACAACTACTTCACCTTTTGCAATAAGCTTGCGATTTACAAGTACATCAACAGGCTCACCTGCAAGCTTATCTAACTCAATAATGGAGCCAGCAGACAATTCAAGAATCTCTTTGATAGATCGCTTTGTTCTACCAAGCTCAACTGTAACCTGTAAAGGTATGTCCAGTAACATACTAAGATTTTTGGACTCGGGCTCTTGTAAATGTACGGATTCAAACTCCGAAAATACTGCAGGTTGGATGTCCGCTTGTTTTACATTTGTTCCACCAATGTGCTGTGGCCCAACATAAGTAGGCTGGTGTGGTTGAGTATATTGATTATAGGGTTGTTCATATTTCTGCTCTTCACGATAGTTCATATCTGGATAACTATTTTGCTCAGGCTGTTGACTTTCTATATCAATATTCCTCTGAGGAGGAATCTCAACTGTAGGAGCTGCCTCAGCCTTTACAGAAGCTGGTGATAATAACTCATTTACTAGCTCCTTGGCAAAATTAACAGGTACCAATTGCATAATTGTTGAATCAATTAATTCTCCAATCTTTAAGCGAAATGAAATCTTTACTAAAATATCTTCTAATGGAAGCTTTTCAGTTCCTTCTCCATGCTTTACATCTAGAATGTTAATACTAGGTGGAGAGATATCTATCTTTTTACTGAATACAGTTGACATCGAAGTTGCAGCAGAACCCATCATTTGGTTCATCGCTTCTTGCACAGCACTTAACTGAATTTCACCTAAAAGCTCAGCTGGATTTAGGCCATTCCCCCCTAGCATAAGATCTGCAATTATAGCTGCGTCACTTTGCTTGATTACTAATAGATTTGTTCCAGAGAATCCAATTGTATAGTCAACATAGATTGCTACATAAGGTTGAGGAAACTCATCAGCTAAATAATCTCTCTGCACTAGAGAAACATTTGGTGTAGTAATTTCAACCTTTTGGTTAAGTAATGTTGAAAGAGCTGTTGCTGAACTACCAAATGATATGTTCCCAATTTCTCCGAGTGCATCCTGCTCCATTGAAGACAAATAATTTTCAATAAGGGGCTGTTCTACTCGTGCTACCGATTCTTCGCTGTCTAAATCTGCAGTTCCTCTTAATAAAGCATCTATTTCATCTTGTGATAGCATGTTTCCATTACTCATCCTCACTGCTCCCCCCTTCAAGTTCTTCTAGGATTTGTACAGCTTGTTTCTTATTTACTTTCCCCACCTGTGCATGAAACTTTGGAGTATCCTCTACTTTTATTACTATAGGATGGTGAATCATTTTATCAAGCTGTATGGTATCTCCAATATCTAACTGCAAAAATTCCTGTATGGATATATCAGCAGTACCTAATTCTGCAATTATAGGAAGTTGTGTATCTTTAAGATTATTTTCAATGACCGTTAGCTCTTGAAGATTCCTATCTTTTTTTGGAGCTGTTTGCATCCAATAGTGAGCTGAGAGCTTCGGTATAATGGGCTCGAGTACAACATGCGGGATACATATATTAATCATTCCACTTGTTTCACCGATTTGGGTGTTGAGAGAGATAACAACAACGGTTTCATTTGGTGAAACCATTTGTAGAAACTGTGGATTCACCTCAAATTCAGCTAACATAGGGTCAATTTCTACTAAGTTCGTCCATGCTTCCCTTGCGTTGTCAAAAGCTCTCTCGAACATGCTGCTCATTATTCTTGTTTCAATTTCAGTTAAATTCTCAATTTTATTAAAGCCTGCTCCACGTCCACCTAGCATTCGGTCTAGCATAGCATAGGCGATGTTTGGATTAACCTCTAAAAGTATTCGGCCCTCTAACGGAGGGACTTCAAACACATTCAATATCGTCATTTTAGGTATAGATCTGATAAACTCCTCATAAGGTATTTGATCCGCTGTCACAACGGTTATTTGTACATATGTCCTTAATTGAGCAGAAAAATAAGTAGTTAAAAGTCGAGCAAAGTTTTCATGGATACGCGTTAAACTTCTTATTTGGTCTTTGGAAAAACGTAACGCTCTCTTAAAATCGTATACTTTGACTTTTCTTTCAGTTTCCTCCTTTTTTAATTCTTCGGGATTCATTTCACCAGTAGAAAGTGCAGAAAGAAGTGCGTCTATTTCATTTTGAGATAAAATTTCTCCAGGCAAGGTTCCACCTCCGCTCACTATAGTGTATATTTTATGTTTTACTGCGGAAGAAAAGATGTCGCATATACTTTAACGACCTCTCCATCTTGCATTAACCCGTTGATACGATCTTTAAGCCTATTTTCCAAGTTAACGATGCCTTCTTCCCCTTGGAATTCCTCAGATTTCATACTTGCTAGTTCCTTAATAATTAAGTTATTAACCTGAAAACTACGCTTTTCAAGCTCTTCTTTTGCTTTTTTACTATCTGTTTGTACATTAAAGGAAATACGAATATAATCATTGCTTAATAATTTTGTAGTGATCTCAGGCACTGCAACCGTAGCCTCAATAACCTCGTCGATGGAAGGTTCCTTTTCACCACCATGTGCTGTAACCTTTGTAAGAATAACAAATGCAGTAGTTCCAACTAAGGTGATTGTACTTAAAATGATGACCATAATTATAAGTAGCTTGTTTTTCATCTCAGTTTATCCCTCCAAGCTTTTACGAAGGCCTAAAACGTTTATTTTTTGATAAAATTCTATTACCTTCAGTTGTACTTCCGTTTCTGTTTCCTTCACTACAAACTTTTTTCCATTGGTAAGTGTAATAGTTGTATCTGGAAACGATTCAACTTGCTCAATAAATAAAGCATTTAGTGAAAATTGCTTATCATTTAATTTAGTTAAAGTAATCAATTTATTTCGGGGCTTTAGCCATAGCTAAAACCCCTTACCCCCTATTTAACGTTTTAGGTTTACAAGCTCCTGTAGAATCTCATCAGACGTTGTTATAATACGGGTATTTGCTTGGAAGCCACGTTGTGCCACAATCATTTCAGTAAATTCCTCTGAAAGATCTACGTTTGACATTTCAAGAACTCCTGATTCAATAGAACCAATTCCGGATTGTCCGGCGAAGTCTAATAGTGGTTCTCCAGAGTTAGCTGATTCTTGGAACAGATTTCCACCGACTTTTTCTAAACCGCCTGTGTTAGGGAATTTTGCTAGTACAAGCTGGCCTGCCCAGCGTAATGTTCCACCAGCATCAACAAAAGTTATCGATCCGTCTTTTCCGATACTCATACTTTTAGCATTAGTTGGAATTTTGATTGGTTTATATACTACATCAGCAGCAGTATAAGCATCACCTGTATTGTTATATACTTTACCTGCTGGGTTAAATCCAGTTTCAATTAATTGGTCAGGTTCTGGGTAAGCTAAGTCGGGAGTTACTGGGTTAGCATCAGGGTCAACATCTGGTGCAAAACCAACAACATATAAACCTGCACTATTTACTAAATATCCGTCTCTATCAAGATACAAATTCCCCGCTCTTGTATAATTTGGTTCACCAGTAAATGCATTGTTTGGATCATTGGTTTGTACCTGAAAGAATCCATCTCCAGCAATCGCCAAGTCTAATATTCTAGCAGTAGTTTGTGTACTTCCACCATTATGAACAGTGTCAATTGCAGCAAGTGAAGATCCTAAACCAACTTGCTTAGGGTTAACACCCCCAAGAGATTGACCAGGTGCTGTAGCTCCATTTAGGGTTTGGCTCATAATATCATTGAAGATTGTTCTTCCCTTCTTAAAGCCATATGTATTTACATTGGCTATGTTATTACCAATAACATCTAGTTTAATTTGGAAATTTTTCATTCCACTAATTCCTGAGTACATTGACCGTAACATTTTTTGTTCCCCTTTCGATTATAGGTGGCTTCTGTCATTCAGCACACCTCGGCTTCCTCTACAGGTCCAGCCAATTAGTCTAAAATAATTGTTCCATTTATGTTTGTGAAAATTTGAGAATTTGCTTCTTTTCGATTCATTGCTGTTATCACAGTATTATTTGGTACATTAACGATTAAAGCAGCATTATTCATCACTACTAAGGAATCACGGATTCCCTTTGTTTTGGCTTCTGCAATTTTTTGTTGAATTTCCTGCCATTTTGAATCTTGAATACTAATATTTCTTTCATCCAGTCTCTTTTGTGCATGCTTGCTAATAATTAAGCTTGTCTCATGCTTTAATGTTTCCTTAAACGAAATCGTAGGTTGATCTGTATGTTGAACAATTTTTCGTTTCTGGAGAGCTAAAGGATGATTTTGTATTTGTAGGATTCGATGATCCATATAAAGCACCTCCTATTCCTCTTCGTTCGAAGGTTCCTTTACTTTTACAATTTCATCGCTATAAATTTTTGTACCATCTCGTAGTTCAAGCTCAATAAAAGTTGACTTTTGAGAAACCGAACTTACAATTCCTGACCCTGATTTAGTTATTTCATTACCATTTTCATCTTCAGTTTTATAGCTGTACTCAATTTCTTTTCCAATCATGCTACTGTAGTGTAATAGCTGATTTCCAGCTTGGCTATTAATAAATTTCTCCAAATTGGTATTCATATTTGTCATTTGTTCAAGGGAAGTAAATGTTGCCATCTGTGCAATAAAATCTTTATCCTCCATGGGATTCATAGGATCTTGATTCTGTAACTGTGTCATTAAAATTTTTAGAAAATCATCCTTACCTAAGATATCATTTCCCGTCTTGCGCTCAGGCTGATTATTTGAAAGATATAGACTCGGATCAATTATCGTTGTCATTGTTATTCACCACCTACACCTCTAAATTCACCAACTCTTCTTGAAGTGTTATGTTAAAGGTACTTTCTCCCTTTTCATCCTGCTGATTACTTTCTTGTTGGTGTTGTTGTGATTGTTGCCTTTGTTGCTCATTATCTCTAAATGAGTTTCTTTCACTATGATGCTGAATCTGGTTAGATACCTCGATTTTTTCAACTGAAATATTTTGCATAGCAAAAGATTGTTTCAAGTTTGAAAGCTGAGATTCAACTAATTCCTTTGCTTGACTAGTTGAAGCTAATATTCTAGCTATCATGCCACCCTCACTTTGCAAAAGTTCAATTCGTAAAGACCCTAGATGTTCAGGATAAAGATTGATTAAAAGCTTTTGTTGACCTGTTCCATTTATAAAATTACTTTTAGCAAGAATGTTTTGGAACTGTCTAATAAATTGTTCCTGATTAGGCAATTGTTTAGCATTTTGTTCCACAAATAAAGTAAATTGTTGCGTTTTTGTCATTTGGTTAGATAAAGAATCATTTACAAGAATCACTTCATTATTAGTTGACGTAGCTTGATTTGTACCGGTTATTTTTTGTAATAACTGATTTGAAATCGTAGTATTCGTATTTTCCATACCTTTTGGGACTGAAAAATACCTGGAATGAACCGCATGTAAATATTGAAAACGATTCGATAATGTAGGCAACAGCTTATCTTCTGTTCCTACTTTATTTTCAATACTTCGAATCACATCAGCAATTACTCTAAAGGACTTTACATCTTGTTCTTCTAGTATGTTTCTTGTATTCTGACTTGTATTTTGATACATTGTCTCGTTAACAAGTAATTTTAATTGTTTTATTACATTCTGAAGTTTCTCGATATTTATTGTAGATGTTTGAGAATTTGTTTGACCTTCACTCTCAATTTGCTGATTTAATACTAGTAATAAGCCAAGTAATTTGCTATTTTCTTTCAAATCATCAACTTGTAAAGGACTTGGACCGTTATTAAAACCTTCAAGGAACGCTTTTATTTGATTAAGCAATTCTATTGGTAACTCAAGTAAGATACCCAGAGTACCATTCATTTCTTCTATTGAAGAGCCCAACTTTTCATTCTTAATATCTTCAATTTCAGAGAGCAGTTTTTGTAAAAAGTGAACAGACTCTTCAACTTTATTATTGTCTTCGTTACTTATCAGCTCTTCAATTGTGGATATCATGTCAGATGAACTATTCTCATCAATACTTTCTAGTAGAAACTCAGTATCTATAAGTGAATCTAACTTTTCACGAAAAGAGATACCTTTAGAGATTTCACGATTGGAAATCCCATTACTTACAATTGCTCGTGTGGAAACAGCTTTTCCTAATGCCCCTTGTGAAAAATCCAAGTTTCCCATCATGTTCACATATATCACCCCCTTTCAAATGCTATAGTTGGAAGCTAATCAAAAGAGTTACTCCGTCAAAAGCTCAGTAAATCTTGCAGCATCCTCCGGGGACATTTTTTCTAAAATTGCAGCAAGCTTTTCTGTTTTTAAACTTGATAGAATTTCTCTTGCCTCATTCTCATTTAAATTAGGAATAATTAAAGCTGCGTTTTTAGGTGACATAAGTTCATACATCTTAGTTAGCTCTTCAATTGTTTTACTCTTTGCCAACCTTTCGTCTTGAAGAACATGGATTTCATTTGAAAGCCTGTCTATATCCTCTTGCAAAGCATTAATTTCATCCTCTTTTAATCCCAGCTCATCTTCAAGTTCTGTGATCTTTGCTTCTTTTTCACTTATCGTGGCTTTTAACTCAGGAACAGATACTTTAGGCTCGCTAGTCTCTTGTTGCTTTGTTTCTTCTTTTTGAAAAAGACCTGATATTCCTGGAATTTTCGCACCAAAATCTTTTATTGCCCCAACTGAGTTAAAACCTGATACATATAAAAGGACCCCGACAATGATAAGTGTAAAAACAGAAGGGATTAGAACAACGTATAGAAACCACTGCAGCTTGCTGTATTCTTTTTCTGTTGTTTCTGTTGTCTCCATACCATCACCTATTTCCCTCTGTTCATATATTGCTGTATTGAAATCTCATCCATAACTTGACTTTCTATCATTCTCAATTGTCCTTCGTACACCATAAAATCTTTTTCATGCATTTTTTCATATTTTTTTACTTCAATATTTTTTTCTGTTACCAGCATTTGTAAATGCTGCATTTTTTGCCTAGCTTTAACAACGAGTTGTTGATAATACATAATTGTTTTTTCAAGCCCTGTAATAAAATACTGCTGGTGCCGTATATTATGAATCGATAAGCCATTTGTCAGCTGTTGCCTTTGATTCTCTTCAAGAGTTTCTTTTTTCTTAAGTGATTCGTATAATGCCTCAGCAGCTACTTCAAATTCCTTAACAGAGGTTTTATAATCAGCTAAAATTTGATTTTTCTCACTCTCTTTAATAGCTAGAACTTTTTGAAACTTAAATTGATAGCTCATCTGATTTATTCACCTTTTTCAGCTAACTGATTTAGTAGATGTAAACTCTCTTGGAACGTTACTTTTTCATCCGTACGTTGTTTCAAAAATGAAAGTATCTTAGGATAGTAGCGAATTGCTTCATCAATTTCTATTGAAGATCCCCTTTTATACGCACCAATATTGATTAAATCCTCGGAGTTTATATATGTTGAGAGAATACCTCTTAGCTTTTCAGCGTTTGCTCGATGTTCTTTCGTAACAATTTGATTCATGACACGACTAATGCTTTTCAGGACGTTTATAGCAGGGTATTGACCTTTATTTGCTAGACTTCTATCTAATACAAAGTGCCCATCCAATATCCCTCTTACAGTATCCGCAATTGGTTCATTCATGTCATCGCCATCAACTAAGACTGTATAGAATGCAGTGATAGAACCTAAATGGTTTGTTCCTGTCCGCTCCAGCAACTTAGGTAGGGTTGTAAATACACTTGGAGTATAACCTTTTGTTGTAGGAGGTTCACCAATTGCCAAACCAATTTCCCGACTTGCCATGGCTACACGGGTTACTGAGTCCATCATTAGCATAACATCTTGCCCTTTATCCCTGAAAAACTCGGCAATTGCTGTAGCTGTCATCGCAGCCTTAATTCGTAGAAGTGCTGGTTGATCTGACGTCGCAACAACAAGAATCGATCTTTTAAGGCCATCTTCACCTAAGTCTTTTTCAATAAACTCTCTCACTTCTCTTCCACGTTCTCCAACAAGTGCGATAACATTAATATCAGCTGTCGTATTACGAGCAATCATACCCATTAACGTACTTTTCCCGACACCACTACCTGCGAATATACCAACACGTTGCCCTCTACCTACCGTTAGTAGACTATCAATCATCCTTACCCCAACCTCGATAGGCTCGTCAATTGGCGGTCTAGTTAATGGATTTGGAGGTTCTTGTTCAGTAGGCACAGATGTTAGTCCCCTTGGAAGCGGACTTCCATCAAGAGGTAGTCCTAGAGGATCTATAACCTTTCCAATTAAACCTGAGCCAATTTTGATGTCTAAAGGCCTTCCAGTTGCTTCAACAATACTCCCAGGAGAAATATCTTTTACATTCGAAAAAGGCATCAGGATAACATGTTCCTCGCGAAAACCAACAACCTCAGCTTGAATGCTTCTTTTATGCTTAAGACCCACATATATGTTACAAAGATCCCCGATAGAGCACTCTGGTCCACGAGATTCAATCATCAATCCTACAACTCTTGTAACCTTTCCAAATCGTTTATAGGAATCTATTGAACTAATTTCATTAAGTAGCTCAATTGCCTTCAAAGTTATTCCTCCAATAGAAGTGAAAGTAGCTTTTCCTTCAGTTCAGTAAGTTGGCTATCTACGCTAGCATTAATTTTTCCAAATGAAGACTCAATGACACAGTCGGTATTAGCTAAATCCTCTTGTGGGTAGATAAAAATATCTGTTTCTCTTCCAAGTGTAGCTATAAGTTCTTCCTTTTGACCTACCACGAACTGATAATAGTGCGGGCTAACATGTATAGAAATATCTGAATGCTCTTTTACTTCTTTTACAGCATGTTTTACAAGATGTATAAAATCATTTGGTTCATTTGCTAGGTGTATACCAATGACTTTTTCAGCAACTTTAATTGCTAGCTTTAAAATGACTTCTTCAGCTGACTCAAGGTATACGTCAAAGTCCTTCTTTGAAGCATTGATAATTTGTTTAGCTTCAGCAAGTAAGTCTTTGTACTCTGCATATCCAGCTTCTCTTCCTTCTCTAATTCCTGATTCAAAGCCTTCCTCAGTCGTTTTATTATATAATTCCTGTCTTTCAGCTTCCCAAACACTTTGCTCTCGCTGGACTTGCTGCCTTACCAAACTCAATTCTGTATTGGCAGCTTGAACTATTTGAGCAGCTTGTTTTTTTGCGTCTTCAATTATTTTTTGAGCTACGAGATGCGGGTCGACTGTTTCCTCTGCAACGGGTTCATTTCCAAGTGCACGGAGCATTTTTAATTCGATGACTCTTTTTGTTACATCATTGGATTTTGCCGCATTCGATTTTATAATATTAGACAATAATATCATCCCCTCCGCCACGAGCGATGACGATTTCTCCTGCCTCTTCTAATCTTCTTATAACAGCAACAATACGTGATTGAGCCTCTTCTACATCACGTAATCTAACTGCCCCCATAAATTCCATTTCTTCTTTAAATGTTTCAACCATTCGTTTAGACATATTCTTAAATACAATTTCTTTAACTTCTTCACTCGCAACACGTAGTGATAGCATAAGATCTTCATTCTCGACGTCTCGAATAACTCTCTGAATAGCGCGGTTATCAAGAGTAACAATATCTTCAAAGACAAACATTCTCTTTTTAATTTCATCTGCAAGCTCAGGGTCCTGTATTTCTAAAGCATCTAGTATTGTTCGTTCGGTTGCTCTGTCAACACCGTTAAGGACTTCAACAACAGCTTCAATTCCACCAGTTTGTGTATAATCATGCGTTACTGTCGCTGAAAGCTTTCGTTCGAGAATCTGTTCAACCTCGTTAATAATTTCTGGTGATGTACGGTCCATAACAGCTATTCTTCTAGCTATATCAGCTTGTACATCCTGTGGCAGCTCAGACAAAATCTGTGCTGCCTGAGTAGAATCAAGATACGATAAAATCAATGCGATAGTTTGAGGATGCTCGTTTTGAATAAAATTCAAGATTTGTCCTGGATCTGCTTTTCTTGCAAAGTCAAAAGGCTTGACCTGGAGTGAAGACGTAAGCCTGTTAATAATAACGCTAGCTTGCTCCTGGCCAAGTGCTTTTTCTAAAACAGTCTTTGCATACCCAATACCGCCCTGGGTAATGTAATCCTGTGCTATAGCAATTTGATGAAACTCCTCCATTACTTCTTCCTTTGTAGCTGCTTCAACCTTTCTTACCCCTGAGATTTCCAACGTTAATTTTTCAATCTCTTCTTCTGATAAATACTTATAGACAGAAGCTGAAACATCTGGTCCTAATGAGATTAAGAGTATGGCTGCTTTTTGTTTACCAGTTAGCTCATTTTGAATATCTCGTTTTGCCATCTCTCTTCCCCCTATTCATCCGCAATCCATGAACGTAATAGTTTTGCAAAATCTTCCGGCTTTTCTTTAGCAAGCTTCTCTAACTGTTTTCTTCTAACAGTTGATTCAGATTCTTTTTCATCATTCACATCTGGAATATGATCAAAGAACACTTCCTCGTTATTTTCCATATCTTCAAGAGAATCTTTTTCTTTCTTTTTACGGAAGAACAAGAATAATAGAAGAAGTATGAGTACTACTAAAATTGCTCCAACAATATAAACCCAAAGAGGTAGAACTGCTGTAGCCTGAGTTTCTGTTGAAGAAACTGTCTTTCCATTAAACTCTTGTATTGAAACAACTATTTTATCTTGCAATTCTTCTTGTGTTAATTCATTATTGACATCTTGATTAATACTTGTACTTACAATCGTACCAAGAATTCGTTCAATATCTTCAAGACGATCCTGCGGTAATGAGGTAGGATCTTTCGGATCCGGTGCTTCTACCATTACCTGTATTCCTAAATCTCTAATTTTATATGGAGCTTCCACAATCTCCTTCGTTATCCGATTGACATCCTTATTAACTCGTTCCTCAATTCTTTCATAATCTCCATTACCAGCTGTTCCATCTGCAGCATATTGCGGTACATCGGTTTCCCCTGTACCCACTACCCCACCTGCCTGTGCTCCATCACCGGTAAAGGTTTCGGTAATTCTTTCTACACTTATTTCAATTCCTTCCATATTTTCCGGATCTACAGGTGTAACTAAGTTTTCTTGTCTATTTTCTTGTGAAAAGTCGATATCAGTTGTTACCGAAACAACAACCTTTTCTGGACCCATCATTGTCCCTAGCATTTGCTGTACTTGTCTTTGAATATCCTTTTCTATTTCACGTTTTAATTCAAGTTGAGAAGCTACAGTTCCAACTCCAGAAAAATTTTCTTCATTTTCTAAATCAAAATACTCAAAATATTGATTAGTAATGACGATATTATCAGTGGGAAGGTTTGGAATACTTTTTGAAACTAAGTGATATAAAGATTTAATTTGCTGCTGATCAAATTTATAACCAGGTTTTGTATTGAGTACAATTGATGCAGAAGCTTCTGTTTGCTCATCTGCTACAAAAATGCCGTCATTCGGCATTGTAATCATAACCTCGGCATCGTTAATTCCATCTATACCCTTCATTAAATTAGCTAATTCTGTTTGAGTGGATTCGAGCTTTAGCATATTAAACTCGTTATCAGTCATACCAAAGCCTGCATTTTGTCCGAAAAATGAATAATCAATATTACCGCTATTCGGTATTCCTTCAGCAGCAAGCTCAACCATTAAGGTCTCTACAACCTCTTCAGGTACCTTAATTGTTGTTCCATTGTCCGCAATTTCAGACTGGATACCTCTCGAATCAAGAGTTGCCTTTATTTGTCCAGTTTCTTGTGGAGATAGGTTGCTGTACAAAGGAACAAGAATTGTTTTAGACGTAAAATAAACCGTGATAGAAATGACTAAAATTAATAGAATAGGCAAACCAATAAACATACCCTTTTGTAATGGTGTTCGTCCCTTCCAATATTCTACTAATTTCGTTTTATATAAATTTATATTTTCTTTCATAGCATGCCCCTAAGTAACTTGTTAGTTTAATAAAATGTGAAATTTATACCTGCATCCTCATAATTTCTTGATAAGCTTCAATTACTTTGTTCCGAATTTGTAGAGTTGCTTGTAATGATACACTTGCTTTTTCTGAAGCAATCATTACCTGGTGCAAATCAACATTTTCTCCATTTACAAGTTTTTCAGTCATTTTGTCAGATGTTTGCTGTGCCTCATTTACATTTTTTATTGCATCCTTTAGAAAACTACTAAACTCTTTCTGGATCTCATTAGCAGATTTCCGTTGTTCAATCCCTGGTTTTGCAAAAATTTGTTGAGTTGATATATTCACTTTATCAATCATTTACTATCACCTATTTTCCAATTTCTAAAGCCTTCATTAACATACTCTTCGAAGCATTAAAGACCGTAACATTTGCTTCGTATGATCTAGTTGCACTTATAAGGTCAACCATTTCCTTTAACGGATCTACATTTGGTAGCTGCACATATCCTTCGGCGTTTGCATCTGGGTGATCAGGATTATATACAAGCTGGAAAGGAGCCTCGTCCTCTACAATCCCAGTTACCTTAACGCCAGATCCAACTGTTGAATTATTCATCGCTTTTGATAGATGAGAGGAGAAGCTACCGCCTTGTTGTTGCTGTACGATCATCTTTCTTTTATAAGGCTGCCATTCACCATCAATAAATTTCCCACGTGTTGTATCAACGTTTGCCATGTTCGAAGAAATAACATCCATTCGAAGTCTTCCAGCTGTTAAAGCAGAAGCACTTGTATTAAGGCTATGAAAAATAGACAATTTTAGTTCCCTCCTTTAATTACAGTCTTCAACGAATTAAACTTACCGCTTATTCTTTCCGTTACCGCATTATAGTAAATTTGATTCTCAGCGAGTAACGCCATTTCTTTATCGATATCTACATTGTTTCCATTATGGTTGTATGCTGTGTCAGTTTTCGTAAATTGCTGTCTACTTACGCGGTTACTAGTAGAGAATTCAAAATGCTTATCACTTGTCCGATTTGCTCGCATCTGACTTTCTATTTCTATTGCAAGTTGGTTTTTGAAGCTGACATCCTTCGCTTTATAATTCGGGGTATCTACATTAGCAATATTATTAGATATTACCTTTTGTCTTAAAGCTGAATAATCCAACGCATTCTCCAGCGAACGAATGGTATTAGAAAAAAGTTTCATGGAATCCCCTCACAAAATTTCTACATATTTCGTATATATATAACGAACTGTGTTAACTATATATTATTTTAAAGAAATCTTATCTATCTGTCTACGAAGCCTCGTGAAAATATCTTGTTTTTTCGACAATATAGTACTATTTTCACACAAAACCATACATTCATTATAGTGATATATAAGCCAAGTTTCACTATTATTTTACAATAATAGACAAGTTCATATTACCACTTAAAGACACACAAATATAGAAGTTTTATTAACATATCAAATTACATAAAAAAAGAAGATGAAGTATTCTTTCATCTTCTTTTTGCTTGTATTAATTTGTTTTTAGTTTTTCTAATTCCACCAAGAACTTATCGTTAAGCACTTTAATGTAAGTTCCTTTCATACCTAATGAACGAGATTCGATTACACCCGCACTCTCTAACTTTCTTAAAGCATTTACGATAACAGATCTAGTAATACCAACTCGATCAGCAATTTTACTTGCTACCAACAGGCCTTCGTTTCCATTAAGCTCTTCAAAGATATGCTCAATAGCCTCAAATTCACTGTAAGAAAGTGAACTGATTGCCATTTGCACAACAGCTTTACTTCTAGCTTCTTCTTCAATTTCTTCTGCCTTTTCACGAAGAATTTCCATACCTACTACCGTTGCACCATATTCAGCAAGAATTAAGTCGTCGTTTTCAAACGTTTTATCAATTCTTGAAAGAATTAGAGTACCTAATCTTTCTCCACCACCAATAATAGGTACAATTGTAGTTAAACCACTCTTAAATAAATCCTTATTTTCAACAGGGAATGCTGTATATTCACTGTCAACATCAAGGTTTGATGAGGTTTCCTTTATATTGAAAAGGCTTTGAGTGTATTCTTCGGGAAACTGACGATCTTCAAGCATTTTCTTCATTCTTTCATTTTCAATTTGCTGGTTAATTGCAAATCCAAGTAACTTTCCACGTCGGCTTAACAAGAAGATATTAGCTCCAATTACATCGCGAAGTGTTTCAGACATTTCCTTGAAGTTAACCGGCTTACCAGCGGCATTTTGTAGCATAGCATTGATTTTTCTAGTTCTCTCTAATAATGGCATTTTTAATTAATCCTCCTGATTTACTTTACAAAATAAATTGACTTAAATCTTTATTTTTTACAATTGAACTTAACTTTTCATCGACGTACTGTGGTGTAATTGATATTTTTTCCATTGTAATATCTGGAGCTTCAAAAGAAAGATCCTCTAAAAGTCTTTCCAAGATTGTATGGAGTCTCCGAGCACCTATATTATCTGTGTCCTGATTTACTTGGAATGCAACTTCAGCTATCTTACGAATAGCATCGTCAGAAAATTCAAGTTGTATACCTTCTGTTTCTAATAATGCTGAATATTGTTTCAATAACGCATTATCTGGTTCAACCAAGATACGATAAAAATCATCAACAGTTAATTTTGTGAGCTCCACGCGAATCGGAAAGCGCCCTTGTAGTTCCGGAATTAAATCGGATGGTTTGGACATATGGAAAGCACCTGCAGCAATAAATAGCATATGGTCCGTTTTTACTGAGCCATATTTAGTGACAACAGTTGAACCTTCTACAATTGGTAAAATGTCACGTTGTACACCTTCTCTAGATACATCTGCAGAGGATGAATTTTGGCCTTTGCCAGCAACCTTGTCAATTTCATCTATAAAAATTATACCTGATTGCTCTGCTCTATTAATTGCTTCTTGTGTTGCTTCATCCATATCAATTAATTTCGCAGCCTCTTCATTTGTCAATACCTTCCGAGCTTCTCGTACTGTTAACTTACGTTTTTTTCGTTTCTTTGGCATAAAGCTACTTAGAGCATCCTGCATATTCATTCCCATTTGTTCCATGCCCGATCCTTGCAGCATGTCAAACATTGATGCTTGTTGCTCTTCAACTTCTACAGTTACATAGTAATCTTCAAGTTCACCTAAAGCTAACTGATGAGCCATTCTTTTTCTTTGCTCGGATAAATTTGCTTCTTCTGTCGTTTTTTCTGATTCCGTTTCAGTTGAAGAATTTCCGCCAAAAAGCATCTCTAGCGGATTTTTATAAGTGGACTGTTTTTTTGAGCTTGGAACAAGAAGTTCTACTATCCTTTTGTTTGCATTTTCTTGAGCTCTCTCTTTTACGGCTACCATCTTTTCTTCCTTGACAAGTCGGACTGAAGTTTCGATAAGGTCACGAACCATAGATTCGACATCACGACCTACATAACCAACTTCCGTGAATTTCGTAGCTTCAACCTTGATAAATGGAGCACCAACTAGTTTTGCAAGCCTTCTTGCAATTTCAGTCTTTCCTACACCGGTAGGTCCAATCATCAGAATATTTTTTGGTACGATTTCATCTCGTAGCTTTTCGTTTAGAAGACTGCGGCGGTATCTATTTCGTAATGCAACAGCTACAGCCTTTTTTGCTTGATTCTGTCCGATAATGTATTGATCCAATTTCTCGACAATTTGTCTTGGAGTTAGATTTGTTCTCAACGTAATCCCCTCCTACAGTTCCTCAACGATAATGTTTTCATTTGTATACACACAAATTTCACTTGCAATTTCAAGAGCAGCCTTTGCTATTTCTGGAGCAGTTAAATGATCACCTGAATATTTTTTCAATGCGCGGCCAGCTGATAGTGCGTAGTTTCCTCCCGAACCAATTGCTAGAATCCCATCATCGGGTTCAATTACCTCACCAGTACCAGAAATAAGTAGCAAGTCTTTTTCGTTCATTACGATTAACATTGCTTCAAGCTTTCGAAGGACTTTGTCACTTCTCCATTCCTTCGCAAGTTCAACAGCCGCTCTTTGTAAGTTTCCGTTGAACTCTTCTAATCTACCCTCAAACATCTCAAAAAGAGTAAATGCATCCGCTACCGAACCTGCAAATCCCGCAATTACCCTTCCTTGAAATAACTTACGCACTTTTCTAGCTGTATGTTTCATAACAACTGCATTTCCAAATGTCACTTGGCCATCTCCTGCCATTGCAGATCTTCCTTTGTGTTTTACAGCAAATATTGTAGTCGCATGAAAACTAGACATTTAATTAAACTACCTCCTTATGCACGTGGGTGTGAGGACATATATATATTTCGTAAATGATCCTTTGTAACATGTGTATAAATTTGCGTAGAAGAAAGATTTTCATGACCTAAAAGCTCTTGAACTGATCTCATATCAGCGCCTTCATTCAACAAGTGAGTTGCAAATGTATGACGAAGAACGTGTGGACTTATATGTATAGTAGAGGATGTCTTTTTAATCAAATTATTTAATATTAACCTGACTCCTCTCGTGGTTAATGGTCCACCCCTATAGTTCAAGAATAATTGGTTCGTATGTATTGATGTTTTTTCAAGTAACTGCTTACGTCCATTGGAAATATAGATGTTTAACGCATGCCCCGCATAGCTACCAAATGGAACATAACGTTGTTTATTCCCTTTTCCATGAACAAATATTGTTCCTAACGAAAAATCTATATCCTGTAAGCTAAGCTTGCAGCATTCACTAACACGAATACCTGTAGCATACAATAACTCTAATAATGCTTGATCACGCTGACCTAAATCTGTTGTAACATCTGAAACTTCAAAAAGCTTCTCAAGTTCTTCTTCATATAAAAAATGCGGGAGTTTTTGTTCCCTTTTCGGCAATGAAACCAAAGTAAATGGATTTTCAGCCACAATCTTTTCTTTAAGAAGGTATTGAAAAAAACTTCGTAATGTAGAGATTTTTTTTGCTACGGTGCGTCTTGCATATTGCTTCTTATAGAGTTCCGTTAGATACAAGCGGACATCTGTATAGGTAACATCCGAGAAATGTAAGAGCTGCTGTTGCTTCATAAAAATGAAAAAATGCTCAATTGATTGTTCATAATGGACAACTGTATATTCTGAATAATTTTTCTCAATTTGTAAATATTCTTTGAATAATTGTAACGATTTGTTCACATTTTCCATTATTTTTCACCTCACAAGGGCTACTAAATAGTATCACACTTTAGTAGCCCTTGCAAACAAAATATGTATTTTTTTATAAAATTCTGAATTGTGTCTTGTGGTTTGCTATGTATTTTTCAAGATTACGCAGGTATTTTAGCCCAAAGACGTTAATCTATCGCTATTAGTACACATGCTTTGACAAAGGGGACCCAAACGCTCTTCTTTCGCTATAAATCATATTCAGGTAAAATGGTGAGCAATTAATATGCTCACCATCACTTTACTATTTTTGCGCTTCCTCTTTGTAGTCACAATTTACACACTGTACTTGTATACCCTTTTTTAACTTTTTCTCAACTAACAAGCCTTCACATTTTGGACATTTTCTAGGAAGGGGTTTATCCCATGATAAGAAATCACACTCCGGAAATCTATCGCAACCGTAAAATATTCGTTTCTTTTTACTCTTTCTTTCCACAATATTTCCTTCGCCACATTTAGGACATGGAACACCTATTTCCTTAACGATTGGCTTCGTATTACGGCAATCTGGAAAATTCGAACAAGCCATGAATTTACCATATCGCCCCATTTTATAAACCATTGGGTGTCTACACTCTTCACAATCAACACCTGCAGGTTCATCCTTGATTTCAACTTCTTTCATTTCTGCTTCAGCTTTTTTAAGTCGTATTTCAAAATCTCTATAAAATTCATCAATAATATTAACCCATTCTACTTTTCCATCTTCTATTTCATCAAGACTACTTTCCATCTTAGCTGTAAATTCAACATCTAGAATCTCAGGGAAGAACTCTAATGTCAGCTCTAACATAATCTCGCCAAGTTCAGTTGGAACAAAACGCTTGTTATCAAGAGAAACATATCCTCTTTTTTGGATTGTATCAAGAGTTGGAGCATACGTAGAAGGTCTACCAATTCCTAATTCTTCAAGAGTTCTTACTAAACGAGCTTCCGTATATCTTGGTGGTGGCTGTGTAAAGTGTTGCTTTGGATCGATATCTTTTGAAAATACGTTGTCTCCCTCGGCTAAGTTCGGTAACATATTTTCCTTTTCTTCCTCAATGTCGTCGCTTCCTTCAACATACACTTTCATAAATCCTGTAAATTTCACTTTAGAACCAGTTGCACGAAATACTACATTTCCATTTTGGAGGTCTACACTCATAGTATCCATAATCGCAGACGCCATTTGGCTAGCAACAAAACGTTCCCAAATTAATTTATATAAACGAAGTTGGTCTCTACTTAGAAACTCTTTTAAACTATTCGGTTCTCTAAGAACAGATGTAGGTCGAATAGCTTCGTGAGCATCTTGGGTATTAGCAGCTTTTTTCTCTTTTCTTTTTGTATCATTTGAAAATTCTTTTCCGTAGGTTTGAGTAATATATCGAGAAGATTCTTCTACTGCTGTATCTGAGATCCTCGTTGAATCTGTACGCATGTATGTGATTAAACCTACCGTACCATCCTTACCTAGGTCTATACCCTCGTATAATTGCTGGGCAAGCATCATTGTCTTTTTGGCTCTAAAATTTAATTTTCTTGCTGCCTCTTGTTGTAAAGATGATGTAATAAAAGGAGGAGCAGGATTTCTTTTTCGTTCCTTTTTAGTAACAGAAGTTATCGTGAAGGAGTTTCCTTCAATGCTACCAAGGATGTCTTTTACTTCTTCTTCACTCTTCAACTCAACCTTTTTTCCATTCAATCCATAAAATTGAGCCTCAAATTGTTCCTTACCTTTAAGAAAATCAGCTTTAATAGTCCAGTATTCTTCCGGTACAAAGTTTTGAATCTCTTTCTCTCTTTCAATGATCAGTCTAACAGCCAGTGTCTGTACTCTTCCGAAGCTTAATCCTTTTTTAACCTTTTTCCATAAAAGAGGACTAATATTATAGCCTACTAATCTGTCAAGAATCCGTCTAGCCTGTTGGGCATCAACTAGATCCATGTTAATTGGCCGAGGGTGTTTAAAAGATTCTTTAATCGCATCCTTTGTTATCTCATTAAAAACTACTCGACAGTCCGTTGTAAAATCTAAATCAAGGCTATTGGCAAGATGCCATGCAATTGCTTCACCTTCACGATCTGGATCGGCCGCGAGAAATACTTTTTTAGCTTTTTTGGCTGCTGTTTTTAAATCCTTTAGAACTGGACCTTTGCCTCTAATGGTTATGTATTTAGGTTCATATTCCTTTTCTACATCGACACCCATTTGGCTTCTCGGAAGGTCTCTAATATGTCCCATTGAGGCTTTCACCTTATATTTTTTTCCTAAGTATTTTTCAATTGTTTTTGCTTTTGCTGGCGATTCAACAATGACTAAATAGTCTGACATGTAATGCTTCCTCCTTAAGAGGTAAAATAATTTTCCAGTATTTTAAATCCTACCTATTATTAAATATTCATGTACAGTTTGTCAAACTGCTATATTTATTTTTATACATATTATTTAATTATTTTTACCCCGATATCTGTATTTCTGATAAAATATCCTCACTTGTTAACACTAATTTTGCTCCAGCTTGTATTAATTTATTTGTTCCACGGCTTGAAACATCTAGAATGGACCCTGGTACTGCAAAGACCTCTCTCCCTTGTTGAACGGCTTGGTCAGCGGTAATGAGCGATCCGCTACGTTCCTTTGCTTCGATTACAATTGTGCCCTTTGTAAGCCCGCTTATGATCCGATTACGCATTGGAAATTGCCATTTTTCAGGTTTAGTCTGAGGAGGATATTCGGATATAAGTATATGTTTTCTTCTAATTGTTGTTGCCAATTCTATATTTTCACGAGGATATATATGATTAAATCCTCCTGCAATAACTGCTGCCGTTTTTCCTCCGGAACTAATTGCAAGCTGGTGAGCCATAGTGTCTATACCCCTAGCTAACCCGCTTACTAACACCCAATTATTTTTAACTAATGGTACTAGCAGCTTCTCCATACTTTTATAGCTTGTATTAGATGGTGTTCTACTACCAACGACACTGAGCAACTTTTCATCGTTTACGATGGTTAAGTCACCAGCTGTATATAGTACCCAAGGAGGGTCAAATATGTTCTTTAGAAGTATGGGATAATTATCATCTAAAATTGTTACTACACCAACATTGTTAGCGCTATATTGTTTTAGCATACTTTGGATTGAAAGAGAATGCAAATCTTTTAGAAAAATTTTGATCTGTGTTTTTGGAAGGGTGAGGTATTTTTCAAAAAACTGTGAGGGGAGATTATAAATAGAAGAAAGCGTGGGATCATGCTGAAGAATTTGATAAATTGATTTCCAGCCAATTCCTCTGCAATGGTGTAGATGTATTAATTTTTCACGGAATAGTTCCATAGAATCCTCCTTTTAATTTTAGGCTCTTTTCTAAAAAAGTGTTGCTATTTGCTTTATTCAATAAGGCGCTATTACATAGATTGGTGATTTCCGCTCCTGACACTCGCTTTCCGCTTGGGGTCCGTGATCCTCCTCGTGAGCTGCGCTCCTGCGGGGTCTCACCTGGCTTGCACAGAATGTGCTGACGTCTACGTTCGCCACAGGACGTGGCGGTCCTTAGTAGACGTTCCTTATTTCCCGCTGGAGTCTCGTGCCATTCACTCCAATCACCTGCTGAAAACGTAACTGTCAATAAAAAAGCAACAATGTTTGCGAACACAGTCTAATTTTATTATAAAGAGACAGTCTCTCTAACGGAGAACTGCCTCAAAAGTTACTATTAGTGAGTTTTACACTTTTCGAAAAGACCTTGCTCTTTAAGTACAGAAATTAAGGTTTCACCCATAACTGAAGGCGTTTCAGCAACTTTAATTCCACACTCATTCATAGTTTTAATTTTTTCCTCAGCAGTACCTTTACCTCCTGAGATAATCGCACCTGCATGGCCCATACGCTTACCTGGAGGTGCAGTTTGACCACCGATAAAGCCAACAACAGGCTTTGTCATGTTAGCTTTTACCCATTCGGCAGCTTCTTCTTCCGCTGTACCACCAATTTCACCAATCATAATAACTGCATACGTCTCTTCATCTTCATTGAACGCTTTTAATACATCGATGAAGTTTGTACCATTTACAGGGTCTCCACCGATACCTACTGCTGTTGATTGACCAATACCAGCTTGTGATAACTGATGAACTGCTTCATAAGTTAACGTACCAGAACGTGATACTACACCTACATGACCTTTCTTATGAATATAGCCAGGCATAATTCCGATTTTGCACTCTTCAGGTGTAATAACGCCAGGACAGTTAGGCCCGACTAGGCGAGTCTTCTTACCTTCCATATAACGTTTAACTTTTACCATATCAAGAACTGGGATATGCTCAGTAATACAGATTACTAGGTCCAGCTCTGCATCAACAGCCTCTATAATAGCGTCTGCTGCAAAAGGAGCAGGCACATAGATTACAGAAGCATTTGCACCTGTAGTATCAACAGCTTCTTTCACTGTATTAAATACTGGAACTCCTTCAACTTCACTGCCACCCTTACCAGGTGAAGTACCGCCAACAATTTGAGTACCATATTCAAGCATTTGTTTTGTATGGAATAACGCAGTGGAACCAGTTATCCCTTGCACGATTACCTTTGTATCTTTATTAATAAAAACACTCATGTTTGTCCCCTGCCTTTCTATCCTACTAGTGATACGATTTTTTGTGCGCCATCTGCCATTGATTCTGCAGCAGTAATGTTAAGACCAGATTCCTGTAGAATTTTCTTACCTAAGTCTACGTTTGTACCTTCTAGACGTACTACTAGAGGAATTTCTAATCCTACCTGCTTCGTTGCAGCTACAACACCTTCAGCAATAACATCACACTTCATAATTCCACCAAAGATATTTACAAATATACCTTTTACATTTTGGTCTGATAGAATAATTTTGAAGGCTTCAGTTACTTTTTCAGCTGTAGCACCGCCCCCAACATCAAGGAAGTTAGCAGGTTCGCCACCATAGTGCTTAATAATATCCATGGTTGACATTGCAAGACCAGCACCATTAACCATACAACCAATGTTACCGTCTAATGCAACATAACTTAAATCATACTTAGAAGCTTCAATTTCCTTTGGATCCTCTTCTTCTAAGTCACGATATTCTAGGATATCCTTTTGACGGAATAAAGCATTAGAATCGAAGTTTAATTTTGCATCAAGAGCCATTACCTTTCCATCACCTGTAACAACAAGAGGGTTGATTTCAGCAATAGAGCAGTCTTTCTCAATGAATGCAGTATACAAGCCAGTCATAAACTTAACCGCTTGATTTACTAATTCCTTAGGAATATTGATATTAAATGCAATTCTACGAGCTTGGAAAGCTTGTAAACCTACAACTGGATCAATAACTTCCTTAAAGATTTTCTCAGGTGTTTTTTCTGCAACCTCTTCAATTTCTGTTCCGCCTTCTTCAGAAGCCATTAACACTACACGTGAAGTTGCACGGTCAAGTACTAAACCAATGTAGTACTCTTTTTTAATATCGCAGCCTTCTTCAATAAGTAGACGCTTAACCTCTTTACCTTCTGGACCTGTTTGGTGAGTGACTAGTGTTTTACCAAGAATCTCATTAGCATATGTACGAACTTCATCAAGGTTTTTCGCAACTTTTACACCACCAGCTTTACCACGGCCACCTGCGTGGATTTGAGCCTTAACAACACATACTGAAGTTCCAAGTTCTTTTGCAGCTTCTACAGCCTCATCTACTGTAAATGCAACTTTACCATTTGGAACAGCTACCCCGTATTTTCTGAGGATTTCTTTTCCTTGATACTCATGGATATTCATTTCCCATCCTCCATTCTTATGTAAAAAAAGTAATGAAACTTTGTAAGTCCAAATGTTATTATACATTTTCTTTCCCAAAGTTTCTATTACAATCAGAATTTTTCATGTAATTCTAATCGTAAAAAAATAGACTGCGCTTTCATTTTATAAGATGAAATAGTAGTTGTCCACCATTTAATCTTAAATAAATTAGCCAATCTATTAAAAATCGTTCTTCCCTTTTGTTATATCAACAAAATATTTTACTCCATTCCAATACTTCGATCTACTTTATATATAAATGCAAATATCTCTGCGACAACTTGATAGAGTTCTTCAGGGATACCTTCGTTGAGTTGTAGCTCACCAAGTAACTCTACTAAACCAGGATTCTCCTCAATTGGAATCTTATGAGACTGCGCTTTATCAATAATGTTCTGAGCGACTGTACCTTTTCCTTTAGCAATAACTCTAGGCTCTGAGTCATATTGTTCATTGTATGCTAAAGCTACTGCTTTTAAGGGTTTATGAGTTTTCGAAGGATTATTCATATTTTCAAATCAACCCCATTCTGAAAGCCTCGATCCACATTTCCCTCTGGCGAGCTTTTACCTTCCTTTGACTGAACAACTTTTACTGAGGAAAGAGTGTAACCATAATCCTCTAAATTGTTCTTTAGCACCGGCTTCAATTTCTCAACTAGAATATCTATGCATTTTGTCTCGTTATATACTGTTATGGTTAAAATCCGATTTTGAACTCGTACATCTAAGATTGTTTCTTTTAGTTTTTCAAGTTCAAGTGAAAATAAAATATGACAATGGTCAGGATTGATTTTCCCATTCTCTTTCTTTTTTCCTGAGAACCTTATATGAGCATTTGTTATACCATTAGAAAGAGCTTCGAATGACAAGTTTAGTTGAATGGACTGGTTAGCATCATTTGAAGTAATCTCAACAGAATCTGTGATCGACATTAGTGTAGAGCTTTTAGCCTGGTCACTTTGATCCCCCTTTGATGCCATTGTTAACTTTGCTAACTGGTTAACTGTTCGATCAATATTTTGCTGATTATGATTAAACTCTTGTGAAGAAAGGAGTTTATGTATCACATTATGTTTAAAAAGGCTTTGTATAAGGTCAATTGGTTTCATTTCACTACGATCCCTTATTCACAACAAGATCTCTTACTGGACCAAAAGACTTTCGATGTTCATTTGTAACACCATGCTGCTTTAATGCTTCCATATGATATGGTGTACCATAGCCCATATGTTTTTCAAATCCATACTGTGGATAATCTAACCCAAGTCTAGTCATCAAGCGATCTCTTGTCACCTTCGCAATAATGGAGCTCGCAGCTATCGAAATAGATTTTGCATCACCCTTGATAATCGAGGTTTGTGGAAGGTCTATAGGAATTTGTATAGCATCTACTAGGACATGTTCAGGTGAACAAGATAAAGCTAATATTGCCTTTTTCATTGCTTGTTTGGTTGCTTCATAAATATTTACTTCGTCAATAATATTTGCAGAGATAATCCCTATACCGATTGATACTGCCTTTTCTTTTATTTGATTAAACAATTCCTCTCTCTTAAGCTCAGTTAGCTTTTTAGAATCATTTAAACCAGGTAAATAGAAATCAATCGGTAAAATAACTGCAGCAGCTACTACCGGTCCGGCAAGTGGTCCGCGGCCAACCTCGTCAACTCCTGCAATAAGCTTTACACCTTTTTCATAAAGGCTTTGCTCGTACTTAGTCATTTCAATAAATTGTTGTTCCAACGCTTTTTTTTCTTCTCTCTGTCTGTTCCATCGTTGTAAAAGTAATTGAACTCCTTTTCGTTCATCCCTTTTCCATTTTTCTATTAATTCATGTTGTTCATCATGGATTATCCCTAATAAGTTTTCAATCTCTTTAATTGTAAGCTGTGACATGATTTCACCTTCATCTTTAACTTATACTATTTATATCGTCTATTTTTTCAAATCATAAAGGCTCGCTTTTAGCGAGCCCATTAATCTTCACTCTTATCTTGTGGTTTTTCAAACGTAAGCTTTCCTAATTTTTCAGTTCGTATTTCCCTGATCACTAATTCAGCAACTTTGTCGTAATCAGTTATGCCCCCGGACATCATACAGCCTCGACGCTTTCCGATTTCATCGAATAACTCAACAATTTCATTTGGAATGTCTTCAAGATTATATCGTTCCTTTAAGCTTATTGGATAATTTTCCTGCAAAAACCTAAGAGCATACACAGCAATGTCCTGTAAGTTTAAAATCGTATCCTTGATTGCTCCTGTTGTAGCTAATTTTAATCCTACCTCTTGATCCTCAAATTTTGGCCAAAGAATTCCAGGAGTATCAAGAAGTTCTATTTCTTTCCCTACCTTAATCCATTGCTGGGCTTTTGTAATACCAGGTCGGTCGCCCGTTTGTGCAATATTTTTCTTTGCCAATCGGTTGATTAACGTTGATTTTCCAACATTAGGAATTCCAACAATTAACGCGCGAACTGCCCTAGGTCTAATACCTTTTGCAGCCATTTTATCAAATTTTTCTTGTAATATATGCTTCGCCTCAGTGACAATTTGTTTCATTCCAATACCCGCCTGTGAATCAATCGCTAAAGCATGTATACCGTTTTCTTTAAAATATGATATCCATTCTTTCGTAACCTTCGGATCAGCCATATCTGCCTTATTTAACAGAAGTAGCCTTGGCTTATTTGAAATGATTTCATCTATCATTGGGTTTCTTGATGAAGCAGGAATCCTGGCATCAACTAATTCAAACACAATATCTATTAATCCAAGCTTTTCGGTAACCTGGCGTCTTGCTTTTGCCATATGTCCCGGAAACCATTGAATAGTCATATTCTCACCAACTTATTTGGTTTATTATTTTTAGTATTGAAACTCCTGTCAATCTATACTTCAACAGGTCCACTCTTCATAAAAAAGAGCAAATGATTTATATACTCAGTTACTCTACGATTCCAAAATCAGAAAGAGGCCAATAAATGAGACTTGTCTCTCCTAACACCTCGTCTACTGGAACAGGACCTATATGACGAGAATCTTTACTATAACGTCGATTGTCTCCCATTACAAACAAATGCCCTGCTGGTACCTTTTCGATTACAAACGGATCTGTTAATGGACCGTCAATTAAGTTTTTCTTATACTCTTCGAGATATGGCTCCTCATAGGGTTTACCATTTATATATAAAACATCATTTTTATATTCAACTCGGTCACCTGGCAGACCAATGATTCGTTTTATATAATCCTTTTCCACTGTAGCATGAAATACAACAATATCAAATCGTTTAGGATCTCCAATTTTATAACCAATTTTATTTACAATCATACGATCTTGATGACGTAGAGTGGGCATCATTGACTCTCCATCAACCACAATCGGCGCAAAGAAAAAATAACGAATAACAGCTGCTAAAATAACAGCTATAGCTAACGCTTTTACCCATTCCCAAAGCTCATTTTTTTGTTTGGCCATCTTTGCTCCTCCACCTGACATTTTTTTAGGCCTCCATAACTACATTTGTTGATCTTTTAGTGATTCAATGACTTCAGATACTGCTCACTCAAAAGTGGCTATAGGGCTAGCCACCTTTCTTTTTGGTAGGGTGTACCACGAATTCATATACAACACAAAATTAATAAAGATCAGTAAATGAAACAGAGTCTTTTCCACTAGTTTTTATTCCCTTTTACCAAAGGTTATAGTATGTACTATCTCTATATTATATATTTTTTTTGAGAATGTAAAAGGAGCTTGTTAATATTATACAAGCTCCTCTCTTTTTTATTATCGAATCTCTTTAATACGTGCTTTTTTACCACGAAGTTCGCGTAGGTAGTATAATTTCGCACGGCGTACTTTACCGCGACGTACTACTTCAAGCTTCGCAATTTTAGGTGTATGCACAGGGAACGTACGTTCAACACCTACACCGTAAGATACCTTACGTACTGTAAATGTTTCGCTAATTCCTCCACCACGACGCTTAATCACAACACCTTCATAAACCTGAACACGCTCACGGTTACCCTCGATAACTTTAACGTGTACACGTACAGTATCTCCAGGACGGAACTCAGGAAGGTCAGTTCTTAATTGTTCTTTTGTGATTTCTTCAATTAAATGTTGCATCGTCTCTTCAACTCCTTCCAACAGATGCTCTTACCAATATCAAATTGCAGCGGAACATCTTAATAAGACAGGGCAATAATGCCCAAGTCACAAAGAGTATATTACCATATTACTTGTATTGTTGCAATAGTTACTATTCATTTGTTTCAAATTCTTTCAACCATTTTTGTTGTTGTTCAGTGAGTTTGTATTTTTCTAATAAATCAGGCCGTCTTAAATAAGTTCGACGAAAGGATTCCTTTTCACGCCACTGTTCGATAAGCTGATGATTACCTGATAACAACACTTCAGGAACTTCCAACCCTCTAAAATTCGCTGGTCTTGTATAATGCGGATGTTCCAATAATCCACTACTGTGTGAGTCGAGTATTGGAGAATCCTCATTACCTAATACACCCGGCAATAGCCTAACAACACTATCTACGATAACCATAGCCCCAAGCTCACCACCAGTTAATACAAAATCTCCAATCGATATTTCTTCGGTTACAAGATGTTCCCTAATTCTTTCATCATACCCTTCGTAATGACCACAAATAAAAATTAAATGTTCTTCTTTGGCGAGCTCTTCTGCTTTTTTCTGCGTATATTTAGAACCTTGTGGACAAAGAAGAATGACCCTAGGTTTTGCTGTCGAGTTCTTAGTTAAATCTTCCACAGCATCAAAAATAGGTTGTGGCTTTAAAACCATTCCTGCACCGCCACCATATGGATAGTCGTCTACATTTTGATGTTTATTATCTGCGTAATCCCTAAAGTTAATAACCTGAAACGATACCTTTTCCTTTTCCTGTGCTTTCTTTAAAATAGATTCACCTAATACGCCTGAAAACATATTTGGAAAAAGAGTTAAAATGTCGATTCTCATCCTACACTAATCCTTCCATAAGATGAATTTTAATTATCTTTTCTTCAATATTAATGTCTTTTACAATTTGATCAATATAAGGTATTAGAATTTCTTTTCCTTTTGCCCCTTTAACTACCCATACATCATTTGCACCTGGTGTAAGAATCTCTTTAATAATACCTAGTTCCTCACCAGTTTCTGTTTCCACAGTACAGCCAATAATTTCATGAAAATAATATTCACCTTCACCAAGATTACCCAATTGACTCTCGTGAACCTTTACGATTCCACCCTTAAAGGCCTCAACTTGATTTACATTGTCGTATCCTTCAAAGGTTACCAAATCAAAATTTTTATGAGTTCTATGTGTCGTCACAATTACCTCAATAGGATTTTTATCCTCTAAAAAAATCGAAAGCTTGTTTCCAACCTTATAACGCTCCTCAGGAAAATCAGTTCTTGAAATAATCCTAACTTCTCCCCTAATACCATGAGTGTTTACTATTTTTCCGACGTTATACCACTTGTCCATACTCTTATCACCTCTAGCGAATATCTTCTACAATACCATCTTTTATAACTATGGTCCGTGCCTTTGTTACATCATCCCAATTATCCCCAACTTTAATCTCAATAATGGATTGAACTTCCTTTTCCTTTATTTCACTACCTATTGGTAGCTTATGTATTTGTTCGAGTTGAATATCTAATTGTTTTATTTTTTCATGCCTATGGTCAATTTCATTTGTAAAATGAGACTTGATTCGGACCGGCTCATATTTTTTCAACTTTTCCATTTTCTTTAACTCAAAACGTAACTGTTCACATTCCTTTAGTAGTTGTTCCTTATTATGTAAAAAAGATTCAATAAGTGCCTCTTTGCTATTTTCCGTTAAGACTTGTTTAACCGCAACAGTTTGAATAATTTTCATAATACCACCCACCTTACTTAGAATAAGGTAACGAAAAATAAACTAATATGAAAAGATCGTAGTTGTATACAGTAAAACTTTCAACTTACCTTGCTGCAGTACAGGATTACTATTTATATATAAGCGAAAAAGGGGAGGTTACCCTCACCCTTTTTCACTAAAGGACTTGCAACGAATGCTATCCTTCTCTTTCTAATGTGTAGCGACAGTGATTAGAAACCATAACGTTTCTTAGCAAGTCGCTTTCGCTTTTCTTTTCTACTCGTTAATTTCTAGATGAATTCGTTTATTATGTCCAGTTCCTGCTGCATAGACAACAGTTCTAATGGCTTTGATCACACGACCTTGTTTTCCAATTACCTTCCCCATATCTTCCTTATTAACAGTTAGAAGATACGTTACATTGCGGTCATCTGATGTTTCAGAAACTACAACTTCCTCAGGATAATCAACAAGTGGCTGTACGATTGTTTTAATTAACTCTTTCATCTGAGTTTGTCCCATTACTTGCTGTATTTAGCGTTATGGAATTTCTCCATAATACCTTGTTTTGAGAACAAGTTACGTACTGTGTCAGATGGTTTCGCACCATTTTGTAACCATTTTAAAGCTAATTCTTCATCAATTTTAACCTCTGCTGGTTGGTTTACAGGATTGTAAGTACCAACAGTCTCAATGAAACGTCCATCACGTGGTGAACGTGAATCAGCTACTACAATACGATAGAAAGGAGATTTTTTTGCTCCCATGCGTTTTAAACGAATTTTTACTGCCATTTTATATAGCACCTCCGAAAATATTTCAACAAGATATAATATTAACTGTTCCATTTATGTTTGTAAAGTGTTTTTTCTTTACATATGATCAAAAGGAGATAATTTCTACTTTTAGAAGTTTGAATATGTGTATATTTCAACTAAAAATAACGATTATTCCACTACATAAATGGAAATTTAAACCCTTTTTTCTTACCTTTTGTCATGTTTGTCATTTGTTTCATCATCTTTTTCATGTCTTCAAATTGCTTTAAAAGTCGGTTTACTTCCTGTACAGTTCGACCGCTTCCTTTAGCAATACGCTTTTTACGACTTGCATTGATGATTTCTGGTTGCTCTCTTTCGGCTTTCGTCATCGATCTAATGATTGCCTCTACATGACCTATTTGTTTGTCATCAACCTGAACATTCTTTAAGCCCTTCATTTTGTTTGCACCTGGTAACATTCCAAGAATCTCATCAAGAGGGCCCATTTTACGTACCTGTGCTAACTGATCAAGAAAATCATCGAATGTAAAGGACATTGATTTGAATTTTTTCTCAAGCTCTTTTGCTTTTTCTTCATCAACAGAGCTTTGAGCTTTTTCAATTAATGAAAGCACATCGCCCATTCCTAGAATACGAGATGCCATTCTTTCTGGATGGAATGGTTCAAGTGCATCAAGCTTTTCACCGAGACCGACAAATTTAATCGGTGTATTTGTAACAGCTTTTACAGATAATGCTGCACCACCACGAGTGTCACCATCAAGCTTTGTTAAGACAACGCCTGTTAAGCCAAGTAAATCATTAAAGCTTTCAGCTACATTTACTGCGTCCTGACCTGTCATTGCATCAACTACTAAGAAGATTTCATCTGGATTAGCAACTTCTTTTACTTGCTTTAGTTCATCCATTAGTACCTCATCGATGTGCAAACGACCTGCTGTATCGATTAATACATAATCATGATGTTCTTCTTTTGCTTTTTCAATTGCTTGTTTTGCAATTTCCACTGGGCTTACCTGATCTCCTAAAGAGAATACAGGCATATTTAATTGCTTACCCAATGTTTGTAATTGATCAATAGCAGCTGGGCGATAAATGTCTGCTGCAACTAGCATTGGCTTCCGGTTATGTTTCTTTCGTAATAGGTTAGCAAGCTTTCCGGTAGTTGTTGTTTTACCTGCACCTTGTAATCCAACCATCATAATAACGGTTGGAGGTCTCTTGGCAACGGCAATTTTGCTTTGTTCGCCACCCATTAATGCAGTTAGTTCCTCCTGAACAACCTTAATTACCTGTTGTCCTGGTGTTAAGCTTTTCATAACCTCTTGCCCGACAGCACGTTCACTCACACGCTTAACAAAGTCTTTGACAACCTTGAAGTTAACATCTGCCTCTAATAAAGCAAGACGAACTTCGCGCATCATTTCTTTTACATCTGCTTCTGTTACTTTTCCTTTACCGCGAATTTTTTGTAATGTTCCCTGCAGTCGGTCGGCTAATCCTTCAAATGCCATTTCTGCCGCCCCCTATTCTAATTTCTCAAGCAACTGTATCACATGTTGAAGCTCTTTGCTATCATCAGACTTTTGCGAGAGATCTTTAAGCTCTGCAATCAGTTTTTGACGCTCTTGAAATTTTTGAAATAGTAACAGTTTTTCTTCATACTCCTCAAGCATTGTTTCTGTCCGCTTGATATTATCATAAACAGCTTGACGACTAACCTGATACTCCTCTGCTATTTCACCAAGGGAAAAGTCATCTAAATAATATAAAGACATGTAGCTTCTCTGCTTAGGCGTTAACAACGATTGATAAAAATCAAATAGATAGTTCATTCTCGTTGTCTTTTCAAGCATACGTATCTCCCCCTTGTTAAGTGAAATACCTTTACAAGATACTAGTTTACTGTTTGGTCCAAATGTTGTCAAGTTTTTTTCTTTACAGAACGAAATAGGCTCAGATGTGCTAGTTGTAGGGATAGTTGTAAACTAATATTCACCTTGAAATAAACGAAGCCAAGGTCGGATTTGACTTTGGCTTCTCTTTTAAAGCCAGATAAAAAAGGCTTTTATGTTTAGGAACATGTGACTTTCAAGGGTACTTGCGCTTTCGTTCCTATTCGTCTGTAGATTCAACAAGGTCCGCAAACAATCCGTAAACGTATTGTTCAGCGTCAAACTCTTGTAGATCATCAACTTTTTCACCAAGTCCAACCAATTTTACTGGAATATTAAGCTCATTACGTATCGCTAAAACGATTCCGCCTTTTGCTGTTCCATCAAGCTTTGTTAAAACAATTCCAGTTACATCTGTAGCAGCGGAGAATGTCTTTGCTTGAGTTAATGCATTTTGACCAGTCGTTGCATCTAGAACAAGTAGCACTTCATGAGGAGCACCAGGTAGCTCACGTTCTATGACACGCTTGACTTTTTCGAGCTCTTTCATAAGGTTTACTTTATTTTGAAGTCTTCCAGCCGTATCACAAATTAACACATCGACATTTCGAGATTTCGCTGCTTGTACAGCATCATACATGACAGCTGCTGGATCAGAACCCTCTGATTGTTTTATAACATCGACGCCTACACGTTCTCCCCACACCTCAAGCTGTTGAATTGCTCCGGCACGGAATGTATCTCCAGCAGCAAGTAAAACAGATTTCCCTTCCTGTTTTAAACGGTTAGCGATCTTACCAATCGATGTTGTTTTTCCAACACCATTAACACCGACTACCAAAATAACAGTTAGTCCACTTTCTTGAATATTAAGGCTAGATGATTGCACCTCTCCACCTTGATAGATTTCAACAAGTTTTTCTGAAATTACACTTTGGACTTCCTTCGTATCTTGGATATTTCGTTTCTTAACTTCTGATTTTAATTCATCTATTAATTCCATTACAGTTGATACACCAACATCAGCAGCAATTAGTATTTCCTCTAACTCTTCAAAGAAGTCTTCATCAACTTTACGATATCTTGCGACAAGATCATTTACCCGTTCTGAAAAAGAATTACGCGTCTTTGTAAGACCTTCTTTAAATTTTTCTGTTACAGCATCAGCTTGATTTGATATCTTTTCTTTTAACTTTTTAAAAAAACTCATTGAAATCCCCTTTTCATTTATCTACTTACGAAACAAAATCCTTTGATTCCTCAAGGCGAACAGATACTAGCTTAGAAACCCCTGATTCCTGCATGGTGACACCATAAAGCACATCTGCTTCCTCCATTGTACCTTTACGATGTGTAATGACAATAAATTGCGTTTCCTTGCTAAACTTCTTTAAATATTGGGCAAAACGGAATACATTCGCTTCATCAAGAGCAGCTTCGACCTCGTCCAGTACACAAAAGGGAACAGGGCGAACCTTTAGAATTGAGAATAATAGAGCAATTGCTGTCAGAGCCCTCTCCCCACCTGATAATAACCCTAGATTTTGTAGTTTCTTACCTGGAGGTTGAGCAACAATTTCCACACCTGTGTTTAATAAATCATTCGGATCAGTTAGACGAAGATCTGCACGACCGCCACCAAATAAAGCCTGAAATACTGTTTCGAAATGAGAACGAATACTTGTAAAAGTAGATTCAAATCTCTTTTTCATCTCTTCATCCATCTCATCAATTACCTGGTATAAGGTATCCTTCGCTTCTTGAAGATCATCTTTCTGCTCCGTTAAGAAACTATATCTCTCAGAAACCCTTTCAAATTCATCAATTGCTCCTAAATTAACTGTACCAAGTTCTTCTATCGCAAGCTTTATCAGTTTTACCTTTTTTCTTGCTTCAGAAACTTCAATTTGGAGAGGAAATCTTTCCTTTGCTGCTTCATAGGACAATAAGTATTCTTCTCGTAGGTGTGTAAGGCAATTTTCAAGTTCAACATCCAATCTGTTGACTCTCACCTCTTCATCCTTTAATACATCAACTAATTGCTTGTACTGTCTTTTATCTTCTTTTATTTCCCGCTCCAGGTCTTCTAATGTAGTTTGGAGTTTCAAGCGGTTATCTCTCTTATTGCTAATTAGTTGAATTGTTTCATTCTTATCATTTGATTTTTTCCTTGCTGCTTCCTCTAATTCAATTTCACCAGAATTGCTGGAAGTCATCTCATTATTTAAGTAAGCTAAGTCTTCTTTTAATTCATTCAGCTTTGCTTGGACTTCTTGGAATTCTTCCTCTAATCGATTTACTTTTTCTTGTTGATGTTCAACTGCTTGTTTCTTTCTCGCTAATACTACTTTATGGTCAGTAATTTCTGCCTGCACAGTTTCTTTAGAGGATTGCTGATCATTTTTTTGTGAATTTAATTGGGTGATAGTCTCATCTAGTAAGTGCAGTTCACCCTCCAGCTTACTTAATTCTGCTTCCAATTGAGTTAAACGCTCTATCATTCTCCTTTTATCCACTTTAAACTGTGACTTTTCATCGTCATACAGCTCCAAGTGTTCATTCACGTTTTTCTCTTTTAAAGCTACTTCTCGATATTCACCTTTAACGGTCTGTTCCCTTAACCGTAGTGTTTCTCCAGCTTCTCTTAATTTTTCCAATATCGCTTCCTGTTCAGCAATTTCTTTTTTCTTTACTTTTACACTCTTTTCTAGTTCAGATGTTTTTTCTTCCATTTCAGCTAACTTTTCTGTAATGGTCTCAAGCTCACGTCCTCTACTTAAAAGAGAGTTCGATTTTTGCTTTACGGCACCACCTGTCATTGAACCTCCAGGGTTAACAACATCCCCTTCAAGAGTAACAAGTCGATAACGATGTTGCAGCAACTTTGCTAACTCATTTGCACCTTTTAAGTCATTCGTTATTATTACTGTTCCTAAGAGATTTGCCATAATTGATTGGTATTTTGGTTCAAAGGAAACAAGCTCTGACGCAACCCCAAGAAATGCAGGATGCCCTTTGACTGAGGTAAGCTGTGTAGGTGGAATAGAACGCTCCTTAATAACATTCATCGGTAAAAAAGTAGCTCTACCAAATGAATTTTTCTTTAAAAATTCTATTGCAGCTCTCGCATTCTGTTCATTATCCACAACTATATGCTGTGTAGCAGCTCCAAGTGCGATTTCAATCGCCGTCTCGTATTCCTTTGGGACAGTAAGTAGTTCTGCAATTGCTCCCTCAATCCCGGATAGCGTTTCATCTCTAGCCTTCAATACTTCCTTTACGCCTTGGAAGAAGCCAGAGTAATCATCTTGCATTTCTTCAAGCATTTCTTTTCTAGACTTTGTCTGTTGCAAGTACTGGTATGCCTGATAAAGCATACTCTCTTTCTTCTGGTAGCTATTCTTACTATTCTCAAGTTTTGTTTGCAACTCTCTATAAGAAACTATTTGTTTATTAATTTCTTCTTCAATAATAGAGAGCTTAGTTTGGAGACGTACCTTAGTCTCAAGTATTTCATTTCGTTCATTAATATATTTTACATTTGCTTCATCTAATCTAGTTACCTTATTCTCTTGTTGTTGTAGTTGATCTTTAATATAACCCACTTCATTACGAGATGAGGCTTGTTTATTTAATAGTTCAAAATAATCACTTTTCAGATTTTCAATTTTCTCTTCAATATTTTGATTATACGAAGAGAGTAATTGTTGTTTTTCTTTAAGTTGTCCCTCTAGCTGCTTGACTTCTGCAACAAGCTTCTGCAACTCTTCTTGTTCAACCTGTCTTGTTTCAGTTAGGAATTCTAGCTTAGTAGAAAGTTCAACAATGGAACTTTCCAACTGACTTTTATTTTGTGAAGCATTCTTTTTGCGTTCCTTCAGAACTTCCTTTCTACCTTCAAGTTTCTCAAGCTCTTCACTAGTTAGAAGAAGAACTTGCTGTAGTTCATGTATAGATGCATCTGTTGCTTCAATATTACTTCTCAGCTCTTCAATTTTTGCTTCTTTCTTTTGAAGTGCAGTGCTTAAAGCAAGGTCTTGTTTACTATGTTCTTCTATTAGTTTTGAGAGCTTTTCCCACTTTTCATGGAGTTCCTCAATTTCATAGACAGTGAGACCGACTTCAATACTTTCCAGCTCTTCTTTCTTGTCTAAATAATCCTTTGCGATTGAAGACTGTATTTGCAGTGGCTCAATTTGAGACTCAAGCTCGTGAATAATATCATTTACACGATTTAAGTTCTCTTGTGTTTCAGCAAGCTTATATTCAGCTTTCTTTTTTCGAGTTTTATACTTTAATACTCCTGCAGCTTCCTCAAAAATACTCCTACGCTCTTCTGCCTTGCTACTTAATATTTCTTCTACCTTACCTTGACTAATAATCGAGAAAGCTTCTCTACCGAGTCCGGAATCCATAAATAAATCCACAATATCTTTAAGACGGCAAGCCTGTTTATTAATAAAAAACTCACTTTCACCTGAACGATATACACGTCTCGTAACACTTACTTCATGATAATCTATCGGTAAAAAATGATCCTCATTATCTAAGGTTAATGTGACTTCAGCAATATTTAGTGCCTTACGACTGTCACTTCCAGCAAATATTATATCCTCCATCTTTGCCCCGCGTAGAGATTTTGCTGATTGCTCACCTAGTACCCAACGAATCCCATCCGTTATATTACTTTTACCACTTCCATTTGGTCCTACGACCGCAGTAACCCCTGGTACAAAGTCTACTGCAATTCTTTCTGCAAACGATTTAAATCCTACTATATCTAAACGTTTGAGGAACATATACTTCCCCCTCATATGAAATTAATGTTTATATACAACGTAAGTCCTACATATTTTATCATAAACTAGTTTATTGTAGGATGAATTTTTGTAACTTTAGCTAGTAGTAACCCTGTTTCAGAAAGGGTTAGACTCATATAAAAAATGCGAAAGCGCCTTGCACACCTCCAACAACCAAATGTTCGTTGCAAAAAAGTCGTTTTTTGATTTTTCATTGCAACGCGGTTTCGACCTTGAAGGGGTAGGCCGCTTGCGCTAGACACGGAGAACTATGTTCAAAATTTTATACTTTCTTATCCATAAACAAACTACCACAGTCGTATTGACCGTGGTAGTTGAATAAATCCTTCTGTATAAGCTTTTACTTACCTTTCAACTTTTTTATCGCGATTTCGGCTGCGTGCTGTTCTGCTTCTTTTTTTGACTTGCCTGAACCTATTCCTAGCTCTTCTCCATTCAAGGAAACTCTTGATACAAATTCGCGACTATGTGCTGGCCCTTTTTCCTGGAGAACCTTATATTCAATTACACCGCTTCCATCTCGCTGAACTAGCTCTTGTAGTTGACTTTTATAATCCATCACATGAGAAAAAGCACCCGCATTGATTTTCGGGATAACTGTTTTATCTAAAAACTGGACAACAATCTCAAGACCTTGATCGAGGTATAACGCTCCTACAAACGCTTCAAAAACGTCAGCTAGTAATGCCGGTCGTTCTCTTCCTCCGGTCATTTCTTCTCCTTTACCTAGTAAAACAATTTCCCCGAAGTGTAGCTCGTTCGCAAACGTAACAAGCGATGGTTCACAAACAATCGCAGCTCGCATTTTCGTTAATTCACCTTCACTCATAATTGGAAATTTTTTAAAAAGATATTGAGAAATTGTCAGTTCTAAAACTGCGTCTCCTAAAAACTCTAGCCGCTCATTATCTTCATGCGGCTTTTTTCGATGCTCATTCACATAGGATGAATGTGTAAATGCCTGGATTAATAAGTTTTCATTGTGAAAATGTATCCCAATTCGTTCCTGAAGAGCTCTGAATTTCGGAATAACCTTACTACTTTTATCTTTATGTGTCATTCGTTTCACATTACGTACCTCCAAGGAGAAAGCCCCGTATAAAACGGGACCCTTCATACTAAAAGAAGATTATAGCTGGCTTTTTATGTAATTCACAGCGTCACCAACTGTAGAAATCTTTTCAGCCTCATCGTCTGAAATTTCCATGTCAAACTCGTCTTCAAGCTCCATGACTAATTCTACTACATCTAGTGAGTCTGCTCCTAGATCATCTTTAAAAGAAGCCTCAAGAGTAACTGCTGATTCTTCAACACCTAAACGGTCAACAACAATCTTTGTAATTCTTTCTAATACATCTGCCATTTCATTCACCTCCCCTCAATATTATATTTGAGATATGCATGAAAAACTAGTTTTGTTTTGTAGAAAGTTTGTATGTAATTCTAGGTTGAAGCCTTCAGAGTCAACTAACCTACCATGCGTGCTAACGTCAACATTCGCTAAAAGAACGTGTCGGAACATAGTTGACGTCTCTCTTTCAAGGTCCTTACGCATTTTAATTACATTACCATTCCACCATCGACATGTAATGTTTGGCCAGTCATATAATTGCTATTATCACTCGCTAGAAACAAGACAACTCCAGAAATGTCAGTTGTTTCTCCAAATCTACCTAAAGGAATTTGCTTTAACATTTCAGTCTTCACATCCTCAGGAAGCTTATCAGTCATATCAGTTGTTATAAAGCCAGGTGCAACAGCATTAACTGTGATGTTACGGCTCGAAAGCTCTTTAGCAGCTGTTTTTGTTAAGCCGATAACACCTGCCTTAGCAGCCACATAGTTAGCTTGACCCGGATTTCCACTTACACCCACTATTGAAGCTATATTAATAATTTTTCCGGAACGCTGCTTCATCATTTGTCTCGTTACAGCCTTTGTGCACAGGAATACTCCCTTTAGATTTGTATTAATGACATCGTCCCATTCTTCTTCCTTCATTCTCATTAGTAGATTATCTCTCGTTATACCTGCATTATTCACTAGTATATCCAGACTACCAAAAGTTGAAATAACCTCTTTAATCATATTGGAAACAGATTCTGAATCTGACACATTCGCTTGAATAGCAAACGCCTCTTTTCCTAGCCCCTTGATTTCATCTACTACTTGGTTTGCACGTTCCTCACTACCTGAGAAGTTAACAGCGACCTTAGCTCCTGCTTTTGCCAACTCAATAGCAATTGTTCTTCCTATACCACGAGATGCACCAGTTACTAATGCAACTTTACCGTCTAACATTTTAGTTTCCCTCCTTTAATGAACGAATTGTTGCCTGGAGTGATTCTTCATCACTTATTGCGAATATTGTTGCTTGACGATTAATTTTTTTTATGAGACCTGAAAGTACCTTTCCTGGACCAATTTCGATAAAAGTATCAACACCTTTATCTAGCATGTTTTGAACAGATGCTTCCCATAATACAGGAGAATACAACTGCTTAATTAGATTTTCTTTAATTTGATTGGCTGTTGTCATTTCTTCAGCATTTACATTTGCAATGACAGGGATCTCTGCATCCTTTATATCGATACTATTTAATACTTCTGTTAATTTTTCTGCAGCTGGTTGCATTAGTGAGGAATGGAAAGGTCCACTTACCTCTAAAGGAATCGCACGTTTTGCACCTCTTGCTTTTGCTTCTTCACAAGCTTGTTTAACTCCTTCAGTTGATCCAGAAATAACAATCTGACCTGGACAATTTATATTTGCGAGTTGTACTTTATTTCCCTTTGCCGATATTTCTTCCGTGATAGTATGCAAGTCCCCACTGTCCATTCCGAGAATAGCAGCCATTGTCCCTTGACCTGCAGGAACAGCTTCTTCCATGAACTCTCCTCTTTTTCGAACAGCATACAATGCATCTTCAAACCGCACTGCACCTGCAGCAACTAAAGCTGTATACTCTCCTAGACTATGCCCTGCAACGTAGTCCGCCTTTATATCAGCTTCCTTAAATTTCTCTAAAATCGCAATACTTGTAGTTAAGAGGGCAGGCTGTGCATTAACTGTTAAGGTCAGTTTTTCCTGTGGACCTAAAAAAATTAATGAGGACAACTCTTCTCCTAGCTTTTGATCAGCTCTTGAAAATATTCCTTGTACAATATCAGATGAATCTGCTAACTCTCTTCCCATGCCAACTACTTGAGAACCTTGGCCAGGAAAAACAAACGCAATCTTGCCCATTCCTATTTCCCCCTACTCCTTCGTTTCTTTATTTAGTTCCTCCAAGGTAGAAAGAATTGTACCCGCAACATCTTTTTCTACCATTTCATATGTTTGGCGTACCGCACTTAATAAACCATTTGCATCCGACGATCCGTGGGCTTTTATAACTGGTGCTTTAAGACCAAATAATCCTGCTCCACCATATTCGGAATAATCCATTGTTTTCTTTATTACCTTTAGCTGCGGCATTAGTAGTACAGCAGCAATTTTACTTTTCAAATTACTTGTAAATGCAGTCTTAAGCATTGAAAACATTGATAGGGCTGTTCCTTCAATTGTTTTAAGTGCTACATTCCCTGTAAAACCATCTGTTACAACAACATCTGCAACACCATCTAACAAATCTCTTGCTTCCACATTACCCACAAAATTAAGATTAGTTGTCTTTATTAATTCAAATGCTTGCTTGGTTAACTCATTGCCCTTTTTATCCTCTGTTCCAACATTTAATAATCCAATCCGTGGATTTTTAATTCCACGCACTTTTTCTGAATATATGGAACCCATGATTGCATATTGTAGAAGATGTTCAGGTTTAGCATCCACATTTGCTCCCACATCCAACATTAAAAAACCTTTTTTATTCAATGTCGGAAGAGTTGGTGCTAGTGCAGGACGGTCAATCCCTTCAATCCTTCCAACAATAAATAGTCCAGCAGTCATTAATGCACCGGTATTCCCTGCTGAAATACATGCGTCTGCTCTGCCTTCACTAACTTCTTTTGCCATTAAAACCATGGAAGCATCCTTTTTCCGTCGAACTGCACGAACCGGTTCGTCGGTTGCTTCAATTACAGATTCTGTATGTATTATGTCAATTCTCTCATCGTTTGTTAAAAAGTTACGAACCTTTGCTTCGTCACCAATTAATGTAATATGTAAATCCTTAAAGTGGTTTACTGCATCCATTACACCCTTTACAATTTGTTCTGGTGCATTATCTCCACCCATAGCATCAATTGCTATCCTCATCTATAATCATTCCCTTTATTTGCTTATATGTAAGTATAAGTTGACTATCAATTATATACTAAATTTATTCTATCTCAGTTTTAAATAGTTTATTTGAACGGTACATCGTAAATTCACCAGAAAAAACAAGTTCACTTCCAACATAACTGTTTACATCTACAAAAGTTCGCCCTTTTTCTTGACTTACACTCTTAACTTTTGCTTTTGCAATAATTCGTTCACCTTCTTTTACTTGCCTAGTAAACTGAATATTCGCTTTTGCAGTTAGTGCAAGCTCATCATTAATTACTGCAACTGCCAGTGAATTTGCTTGAGCAAAAAGGTGGTGGCCCCTTGCGATTCGGTTTCGTTTGAATACATGTTCATGTGTCACTTCAAATATAGAAATAGCACTTTGGTCTAATTCTAAGTCAATAATTTCACCAATAACTTCATCAATTGGTAAAGACTTTACTTCGTTTTCTAAATTTTTTTCAGCCACATGCTTAATTCGTTCCCGAAGTTCAGGTATTGATAATTCCAGTCTATCCAAACGTATCGTTTGTACACTAACTGAAAATTTTTCTGCTAAGTCTTCATCGGTAATAAACGGATTAAGCTCAATTGTTTGTAATAGTAACTTTTGCCGTTCTTTTTTATTTCGTTTCATAAAAAACACACCGTCCGCACTCTTAAGACTAGGTACTAATAGTAGTATATAATTAAAAAAAGCAGATTGCAAGAAGAAATCATTCTTCCAACAATCTACTTTCTAATCAAGCTTTTCACCTTCAATAATTCCAGATTGCATTAAGTGCTCCCTAAGCAGTTTATATGAAGGATCCTCCCAAAACACCTGTGAGTTTATCAGTTTACTAGCATCATCTCTAGCAACCTCAAGTGCTCTATAATCATGAACCATGTCCGCTACCTTAAACTCCGGCACACCACTTTGCTTTCTTCCAAAAAAGTCACCAGGACCTCTTAGTTCTAGGTCTTTTTCAGAGAGTACAAATCCATCATTTGTTTCAGTCATAATTCTCATCCGCTCTTTCCCAACCTCGGATTTTGGATCAGCTAACAAGATACAATAAGATTGTTCACTTCCCCGACCTACTCTTCCTCTAAGCTGGTGAAGCTGGGATAAACCGAAGCGTTCCGCATCATAGATAATCATAAGGGTAGCATTGGGAACATTAACCCCTACTTCAACTACTGTTGTAGAAACCAAGATTTGAACTTCATTTTTGCTAAATGCCTTCATAACCTCGTCTTTTTCGTCCGGAGAAAGTCTCCCGTGCATTAAGCCTACCTTGCATTTGTTTTGAAAATGGACGGTTAACATCGTGTGAACGTCAATTGCATTTTGAACATCAAGCTTGTCAGACTCTTCAATTAGTGGGCAAATAACATATGCTTGTCTACCTTTCGAAAGTTCCTTTTCTACGAAAGCGAGAATTCGTTCCAACATTTCATGCTTAACCCAGTACGTTTCAATAACCTTTCGTCCAGCAGGCATTTCATCAATAATTGAAACATCCATTTCTCCAAAGACGGTTATAGCTAATGTTCTCGGAATCGGTGTTGCAGTCATAAACAAAACATCAGGTTGCTCCCCTTTTTCTCGCAAAACACGACGCTGTTCGACCCCAAAACGATGCTGTTCATCTGTAATAACAAGTCCAAGCTTTTTAAAATTAACCTCATTCTGAATCAGCGCATGTGTTCCAACCACGACATCGACTTCACCATTTTCCAGTTGTACTAAAATTTCTCTACGTTTTTTTCCTTTAACAGAGCTTGTAAGTAACTGTACATTTAGTTCGAAACGATTAAATAATCCTTTTAATGAATTTACGTGTTGTTCTGCCAATATCTCAGTCGGAACCATTAGTGCCCCTTGATAACCTGCAAGGATCGTAGCATATAAAGCAATAGCTGCGACTACCGTCTTCCCGGAGCCAACATCACCTTGTAATAGCCGATTCATACGATACGGAGAACGCAAATCACTTACGATTTCAGAAACAACCCTCTCCTGTGCTGAGGTTAATGGAAAGGGTAGACTTTTGGTGAATGTAGTTAGTTCATCCTCTGAAAAAACAAGTGCAGTACCCGCAGACTGTTCTCTATCAAATTTCCGTAATGCTTGCATTTTTAGTTGAAAGAGCAAAAACTCTTCATAGACAAACCGTCTACGCGCTTGTTTTAAATCTTGGTGACTTACTGGATGATGCATTATTCGAATCGCATCTTTCTTTGGTAATAGTTTATATTTTTTCAATAAAGGGAGAGGAATCGTTTCTTCAATGTAATCACCATACTGCTGTAATGCAATTGAGATAAAACGTTTTATTCCTTTTATTGTTATATTGCCTTTTGTTGAGTAGATCGGTTCAATTCGATTGTCTTTTGTCATAGGGGCGAAAACAAGATCACTCACAGTTATCGTTTGACGATGCTGGTCCCATTTTCCAGAAAGAGTAATGGTATCATGTAGAGTAAGTTTGTTTTTGAAATATGGCCGATTAAAACAGGTTGCTGTAATTAAATACCGTCCTACAAGAACACGGAAGGTTAGACGTGAACGTTTACGTCCATAGTATGTTAATACTGGTTCACTATGGACCTTACCTTCAACAGTTACCTTTTCATCATGCTTTACTTCAGCTAGATCACGTAAGCTGTAATCCTCAAAACGATAAGGAAAATACAATAGTAGGTCTTCAATTGTGAATATATTCATGTCATTCAATTGAAGTGCTGTTTCTTCACCAATTCCTTTAAGATGATCAATTGAAAGCGTAAGATTATTATTCACCTTTGTTTAGCGAAATCCCAAAGATCTTAGCTTCAAGAGCTCGACCAGTTGGAGTTGCCGCCAATCCCCCTTGTGCAGTCTCTTTAAGAGCTGTCGGCATTGTTTGGCCTATTTTATACATCGCTTCAATTACTTCATCACACGGAATTCTACTTGTAATACCAGCAAGTGCCATATCGGCAGCGACCATCGCATTTGCAGCTCCCATTGCATTTCGTTTGACACATGGCACTTCAACAAGACCTGCAACAGGGTCACAAACAAGACCTAGCATATTTTTAAGTGTAATCGCCATCGCCTCAGCAGATTGCTGAGGAGTTCCTCCTGCCATCTCGACAATAGCAGCTGCTGCCATTCCTGCAGCAGAACCAACTTCTGCTTGGCATCCCCCAGCAGCACCCGAAATAGATGCATTATTTGCAACCACAAATCCAAATGCACCTGCAGTAAATAGGAATTGAACCATTTGTTCTCTAGTTGGATGTAATTTTTCTTTTACAGCAAATAAGGTTCCTGGTACTACACCAGCTGAGCCAGCGGTTGGTGTAGCGCATATTGTTCCCATCGCTGCGTTTACTTCGTTTGTCGCTACTGCCTTACTAACAGCATCTAATACCGTTCTCCCTGATAAAAAGGTACCTTTTTTCATATATTCTTGTAAGAGAACAGCATCCCCGCCAGTTAATCCAGAGTGTGAGCGCACGCCTGAAAGACCCCTCTCAACTGCTTGTTCCATTACTTCCAAATTTCGTTCCATTTGTTGAATAATTTCTTCACGAGTCTTCCCAGTTACTTCAACCTCTTGAGAGATCATCACTTCTGAAATTTTCATATTATTTGAAGTAGCAAGTTCTACTAATTCTGCGACATTTCGAAACATGATTTTCCTCCTTGCCATTAAAACGATGAAAACGTTTTAAAAAAACAATTAATCTTTTTGTCTTGCTCATTTTCATTTATGTTTTTCCTAACTAGCTCGATAAAAAGGAGCATTCATTCAAACTACCTTTTTAGGTTAATCAACAATCTTAGCAACTTTTAAAATATTTGGTAGAGTAGATAATTCATCTAGAACAAATTGATCTATATTTTGGTCTACTTCAATCGTCATTAATGCTTGCATTCCCTTTTCTTTCCTTGCAACTTCCATATGACCAATATTTATTGCATATTTAGCTAATACATTCGCAACACCAGCAATAGCACCATAACGGTCATTGTGAACAACAAGAATGGCTGGATGGTTTCCTGATAATCGTAGCTGAAAACCATTTAGTTCCGTTATTTCAATTTTACCGCCACCAATTGAGATTCCGACGAGCTCTAAATCTCCTTCGTTATCTCCAATGCGAATTCTAGCGGTATTTGGGTGATCAGTTACCGCATCTTCTTCAATAAAAGTGATCTCCATTCCAGCTTCTTCAGCTATTGATAGAGATGTTTTTATTCTCTCATCAAAAGTATCAAAGTCTAATAGACCTCCGACTATTGCAACGTCTGTTCCATGGCCTTTGTACGTTTCGGCAAATGATCCATAAAAAGAAATAATTGCCCAATTCGGTTGTCGTCCAAAAAGACTTCTAGCCACTCTGCCTATACGAGCTGCACCTGCTGTATGTGAACTCGAAGGGCCAATCATAATTGGACCAATGATATCAAACACGCTTCTATATTTCATAATTCTCCCCCCTACATAATACTGTTCTATGGAATAAGATCAAACTTGGTTACTGCTTTTTTAACAATATTTATATATCCAACAAATAACTACTGCAGAGCGGTCGTTATTTCTTTTTTTAATCTAGTAGCTACTCTGAAACAGGAGATTTTATTTTCGAATACATTGAAATAGAAGGGATTACCCCTTCTAATCAGACTATTATAAAAACCCTCAGCATATGTTTCTTGCCATGTTTGTCCGCCGATATTTGCGTCTTTACTATGCTTCGAACCTTGTTTGACAAGCATTACTCAAAGACAGTCTAGTATATTCTCTTTGAAATTAGTGTAGACAAAGTCATTTGACTTTGTCTACACTCACAAATTAAAAGTACTACCCTTCTAATTTTCACCAATTATTCAACTGAGAAAATAAATGAATAAAGCGGTTGGTTTCCGTTATGAACCTCAACCTCAATATCCTCAAATTTAGCCTCTAGATGTTCAACGAGATTATTTACTTCCTCTTCTGTAGCATCTTGACCGTAAATAATTGTTACGATTTCATCATTGGCAGATATAATATCCTCTAAAAGTTCTTTTGCAGCTTGAATTTTCTCCTTAGCTGTTACTATGATCTTCCCATCAGCAATACCCATAAAATCATCTTTAGAAATATCGATACCATCAATATTTGTATCGCGTACTGCATAAGTTATTTGACCAGTTTTAACATTTCCTAAAGCTTCCTTCATTGCTTCTTCGTTATCCTGCAATTCACCAGTAGGGTTAAATGCCAATAATGCGGTCATTCCTTGAGGAACGGTTTTAGATGGAACAACAATTACATTTCCACCCACAACTGATGCTGCTTGTTCAGCCGCCATGATTATATTTTTGTTGTTAGGCAGAAGGATAAAGTTTTCAGCATATACCGACTCAATTGCCTTAACAAAATCCTCTGTACTTGGGTTCATTGTTTGTCCACCCTCTATTACAGCATGGGCTCCTATACTCTTAAATAAATCAGTAATACCCGAGCCCATCGCAACTGTAATTATACCATACTTCTCTTTTTCCTTGTAAGGAGTTTTTGCAGCAGGTTGATGTGATTCATCTTCATTAAGTATTGCAGTATGCTGTTCACGCATATTTTCAATCTTCATGTTGATTAAGCTTCCATAGCGCTGCCCATATGATAATACTTCCCCTGGGTGTTCAGCATGAATATGTACTTTAACGATATCATTATCAGAAATTACCAATAAAGAGTCTCCATATTGGCTAAGATCATTTCTGAATTTTTCCTCTGAGAAAGGATTGCTCTTTGTTTTTTCCTCTTCAAATTTCACCATAAATTCAGTACAATACCCGAATTCTATGTCTTCAGTACTCATATGACTCTGAACACTTTTATGATGCTCTGCGTTGACCAACTCATTCATTGAAGGAGCAGAAACCGCCATTTCAGAAATTGTTTCACCCTTTAATTCGGCTAAGAAACCTTCATACACAAGTAATAAACCTTGACCACCACTGTCGACAACCCCAACCTCCTTTAATACTGGAAGTAAATCAGGTGTTCGATTTAGTGATGCTTGGGCTTCCTTTACAACTTCTCCCATTAATACAATGATATCTTTTTCAGTTTTAGCCACTGCTACCGCACGTTTTGCTGCATCCTTAGCAACCGTTAAGATTGTTCCTTCAACAGGCTTCATAACAGCTTTATAAGCTGTTTGAACTCCCATTTCTAATGCATTCGCAAACTCAGCTGCGTTGATTGTTTCTTTTTGTTCAATCGCCCTTGAAAAGCCTCTAAAAAGTTGTGACAAAATAACTCCAGAATTCCCTCTCGCACCCATCAGTAATCCTCTTGCTAAAGATGCTCCAACCTTACCAATATGGATAGAAACGTTATTCTTTACTTCTTTTGCACCAGATGTCATAGAGAGGTTCATGTTTGTACCTGTATCTCCATCCGGAACAGGGAAAACGTTAAGCGCATCGACCATTTTGGCGTTATTTGATAAATGGTTCGCACCTAATATCACCATTTTTGCAAAACGTTTTCCATCTAATGTAGTAATTGACACTTAATTTTTCCTCCTCTTTATGGGTTCGTAACACGAACTCCCTGCACGTAAATATTAACCGAGTCAACGGCCAGTCCGACTGTTTGGTCTAGTGTATATTTCACCTTCGATTGAACATTATGGGCAACCTCAGAAATTTTCGTGCCGTAACTTACAATTATATACATATCAATATGTACTTCATCATTTTCCTGACGAACAACAATACCACGGGCAAAATTTTCTTTACGTAAAAGTTCAGATATTCCATCTTTTAATTGCTTTTTTGAAGCCATTCCAACGATACCATAACAATCGATTGCAGCTCCTCCAGCAACGGTTGCGATTACCTCGTTAGAAATATCTATTTGTCCGTATTTCGTTTTTAATTCGATGGACATGTTAGTTCCCCCTTTATAATTGTTCACCTTGGCTACAGTCATTTTACTATAATATAGCTATTTTTAAAAGCAATTCATGAGAATAGCTAGTATAGTCATTACCTTTTATTATACAACTTTTTAAAAAAACTATGTCAAGTGATATTTCTTGGCGCTGTTCAAACGAATTTTTATAATAATCTATAGTTTTGGGCAACTCAGTAATAAGCTTTAACCTACTTCCTTGATAATCTGTAAGAAAAACAAAATTTATATAAAGCAAACTAAAAAAAGTACCTAAAAAAAGTTGCCAAAAAGTAAAGAAGAAGATCAAGGAACGACAGCTTCTGAGAGGAACGTATGCTTTTTTATACTTTAAAAAAAGAGACAAAGTGATGCCGAGATTAGAAAGTCTATCTTCTTGTGATTTTTTAAACAAGCTTATAAAACCATTCACATCAACTATTGCAATATCCCATTAGGTATGATAAATTATAAAAGTATTTCTATGAGATAGCTACATTAATGATTGTTGCTTGTGCAAGTTAGGAGGGAAATAGAATGGCACGTAAATGTGTAATCACAGGAAAGAAAACAACTACTGGTAATGCTCGTTCACACGCAATGAACGCATCTAAGCGTACATGGGGAGCTAACCTTCAAAAGGTTCGTATTTTAGTTGACGGTAAACCAAAACGCGTCTATGTTTCTGCAAGAGCTTTAAAATCTGGTAAAGTAGAGCGCGTGTAATAAAGTGAAACTTCAAGAAAAGGGGAATTGAATTCATTTCCCCTTTTTCTACTTTAAGAATGTCATTTTATCTGATATCTTATCAAAAGCATGAAAAAAAAGCACCTACTCAGCGGTGCTTTTTCATTATCCCTTTTTAAAAGAACCTAACATTGCACGGACAATACCGCCCAAGAACTTTGGTAACTTAATCGTATAAAATTTCATACTTTCCCTCCTCAATGCAATATCCACGTATCATTCCATTTTTCTTCGAGCATCTTCATTTTAATTATATTCAAATGAAACTAAAGAGTACCTAGCATATAAAAATAATAGTAAAACACCCTATATTTCTTACCATTATTCATATGCTATACAGATTTAAAAAAGTACTATACAAAAATATAAGTTCATTACTAATACATAGTGAAAAGGCCTATATAATATTCCAAAATCAATAAAAAAAAGAACAGAAAAAATTTTTTTCTGTCCCTAACTAATATGACTCTCTTATTTGCAAGATGGCCTCTTTTCGGTCTTTTTTGTTATATATAGCTGAACCCGCTACCAATACATTAGCTCCAGCTTCAATACAGAGCTTTGCAGTATCTTCATTAACACCACCATCTACTTCAATTTCAACCGAAAGATTTTGCTCTTTAACCATAAGTGCAACCTCTCTTATTTTAGGTAAAACGGAATGAATGAATGCTTGTCCCCCAAAGCCTGGATTAACGGTCATTAATAAAACCATGTCAATATCTGCAATAATATGCTTAATAGAATCAACAGGGGTTGCTGGATTTAATACGACTCCTGCCTTAACACCAAACGATTTGATTAATTGAATGGTACGATGAAGATGAGGGCATGTCTCGACGTGTACTGTAATAATATCTGCTCCAGCTTTTGCAAACGCTGGTATATATGAATCCGGATTTTGGATCATTAAATGAACATCTAAAGGTAACTGAGTAATGGGGCGGATTGCCTCAACAATTAGAGGTCCAATTGTAATATTCGGAACAAAGTGTCCATCCATTACATCAACATGTATGTAGTCTGCTCCGCCCTTTTCAACATCCTTAATTTCCTCACCAAGTTTTGCAAAATCCGCTGATAGAATAGATGGTGCTATCTTAATCATATCATTAGTACCTCGGCTTTCTTTCTTTAATTTCTTCATAAAAGCTTACATAATGGTCATACCTGAATTGCTCAATCTTACCTTCCCCTAATGCCTCCAAGACTGCACATTTTGGCTCCGAAATATGAGTACAGCCCCTGAATTTGCAGTTTGCACCATAATCATATATTTCAGGAAAGCAATATGACAGTTCATCTGTTTCCAAAGTTATAAACTCTAATGAACTAAAACCAGGTGTATCGGCAACTAACCCATTCCCAACCTCAATTAACTCAACATGTCTCGTTGTATGCTTTCCTCTTCCTAATGAGGTTGATATATCGTTAGTCTTTAAACCTAAGTCTGGTCTTAACACATTAAGTAGAGAAGATTTACCTACACCTGATTGTCCAGCAAAAACTGAAATTTGATCTGCGAATAGCGGCAATAATTCCTCTAACCCATCTGTTTCTTTTGTAGATGTTAAAAGAACTTGATACCCAATCTCCCTATAGATTTTAGCAAATTTCTCTATTTCTTGTAAAACTTTGCTAGAAGTAAGGTCTGTTTTACTAATACAAATGATAGGCTTAATATCGTTTGATTCAACTAAAACAAGAAAGCGATCTAACAACAATGGACTGAATTCAGGTTCTACCGCTGAGAAGACTAATATAGCCTGGTCAACATTTGCGATTGGAGGACGTACCAACTCATTTTTACGTTCAAAAACCTCCAAAATATAACCATCTGTTTCGTTCTCAGCCTGGTATACTACATTATCGCCTACTAAGGGGGTCACCTTATTCTTGCGAAAGACTCCTCTTCCACGACATTGGATTAATTCACCCGTTTCATTTCGGACATAATAAAAGCCACTTAACGCCTTAATGATTTTGCCTTCAGGCATAGTTTCACTCCTTGTTCAATTTTACTCATTCGTAAACCATGAGTAGAAAAGTTCCACTCATGGTCTTCTAAAAAACCTACCCTTCAGGATATTGGATAACTTTTTCATCATAAAGTCTACCATCAATAACAATCATATATTGAGCTACAGAGTCAGGATTAATTTCAAAAATAATTTCATAAACCCTTGTTTCAGTAATACTTAACTCATCATATACATCAGTAATCGAATTATTCGCATCCTGAATCTTTATCTGAACTATTTGTGGAATACCAGCTTCAGTAGCAGTATAAGGAATTGTAATTTTATGTTTTACTGTTTTTGGTTCTTTAGGCTCTTTCCCTTTAGACATGATTACTTTGACTTTGTCGTTCTTTGTTAGCTTCGTATTTGGGACTGGTGATTGGGAAATAACTTGGCCTGCAGGAACTGTATCAGAATAATCTTCTTCAGAATAATCAATATTAATTCCTGTCTCTTTTACATAATCGTCAATAGCTGTTGTCGTATATCCCCGTAAGTCTTTAAGAGTAATAGTTTCAGGTCCCTTACTTACTTCAAAAGTAACTTCCGTTTCTTCTGGTACAACTAATTCATCCTCTTCAATCGACTGACTTAAGATTGTACCTACTGGACTATCGTCAAAGATGTTATCAGTCTTAACTTTTGCATATCCTTCTTCATCTAATCTTTCTTTTACTTCTTCAATATCTCTTCCCACATAATCTCCAAATTTAACTTTTTTCTTACCTGTACTTTCATAAATGGTAATAGTTGCACCTTCTACTGTTGTACTTCCAGCACTTGGATTAGTACGAATGATGTGGCCTTCTGATATCTCCTCGTCCTCAACCTTTTTAGAATCTCCCACTTTAAAGCCAGCCTCTTCTAGTTTGTCAACCGCTTCTTCATATGTGTAGTTAGTTACATCTGGAACGGTAACATCCTTCGGTGAAAAAATTTCTGGAATAATCGTTACTGCGGAAATTGCTGCAGCAACAATTAGGAAAAAAATGATTCCAAGGGTTAGTAAAAGTTTATTTTTCTTCTTTGGCTTCTGTTTCATTTGGTCATCGGTGGTACTATTTTTCTGAGGTTCCCTTACAATTGTCTCTTTAGAAAGTTGAATATTTTCGTCTTTAATAATCGGAATTGCCTTTGTAATTTCATCGTCGGTAGATGGAATAACAAATCTTTTTTCATTTAACCGATTCGGAAATAAAGCTGTTTCTAGGTCTTCCCCCATAGCATCCACTGTTTCATATCTATGAAATGGATCCTTCGCTGTTGCTTTTAAAATAATATTTTCAACACTTTGTGGAATTGCAGAGTTCCATCTTTTAGGTGAAGGAGTGTCAGATTGTAGATGCTTTAAAGCTATGGATACAGCAGATTCTCCTTCAAACGGAACACGACCGGTTAAGAGCTCAAACATAACGATTCCAAGTGAATAAATGTCCGATTTTCTAGTGGCCATTCCTCCCCGAGCTTGTTCGGGTGACAAGTAATGAACAGAGCCAAGCACGGAATTGGTTTGTGTTATTGTTGTTGAGCTTAATGCTACTGCAATTCCGAAATCAGTTACCTTTACTGTCCCATCATGATCAATAAGAATATTTTGCGGTTTTATATCACGGTGAACAATTTGATTTTGGTGGGCATGTGAAATTGCAGATGTTAATTGCTGCATAATATTCAATACTTCTCTAGGATGTAGTGGAGCATGTCGCTGTATGTATTGTTTCAATGTTTGTCCTGGAACATATTCCATAACAATATAGTATATATCTTCTTCTTCACCGACATCATAAATACTTACAATATTCGGATGAACTAGGCTAGTCGCTGCATGCGCTTCCCTACGGAACCTTTTAATAAATTCTTCATCATTCGAGAAATCCAAGCGTAGGATCTTTATAGCAACATCCCTTTCGAGAATCATATCTCTAGCAAGGTAAACGTTGGCCATTCCGCCTCCACCAATAACTTCCAAGATTTTATATCGTCCACTTAATCGTCTTCCTATGAGCATTATTCTCCCTCACTTTCAGACGTATAGTCGACAATTATTAAGGTGATATTGTCCTCGCCACCATAATTATTTGCAAGTTGGATGAGCCTCTCAGCCTTTTGCTCAATGCTTTCTTTATTTTCGAGAATTTCCTTTAATTCGCCCTCAGACACCTTATTTGATAGCCCATCCGAACATATCAGTAATTTGTCCCCATCTTCTAAAATTAATGTCTTCGTATCCATTTCTACATGAGATTCTGTTCCTAAGGCCCGTAGGACAACATTTCTACGAGGATGGTGTTCAGCATCCTCCTTTGTAATATGTCCAGATCTAACAAGCTCATTAACGAGTGAATGATCCTCCGTTATCTGTTGAAAGCCATTGCCATTTAAAACATAACAACGACTATCTCCAATATGTGCAATAGTGGAGAAAAGGGATGTGCAGATTGCTGCAACAATCGTAGTCCCCATCCCTTTACATTCGGAATTATCTTTGGAATGACTATATATGTTTGTATTTACCTTTGAGATATGTTCCTTTAACCACTTCTCAGCACTATCAGAGGTTTCTACTTTGTCATTTTCTTCCCAATATTTTTGTAGCTGGGAGGTTGTCATACTACTAGCTACATCACCAGCTAAATGACCACCCATCCCATCTGCAACAACAGCTAACATTTGTCCGCTTTTGTTAAAGAAAACACCACAACTATCTTCGTTAATTTGTCTTACTCTTCCCCGATTAGTTAAAAAAAACGAATTCATTTGTTTCACCTCGTCTCCTCTTTACGCTCCTTCGCACGTAATTGACCACAGGCAGCATCAATATCATGACCCTGTTCACGACGAATCGTCACATTAACACCATGTTTTTTTAGTGTCTTTTCAAATTCAAAAATTTGCTCTCTAGGTGTTCTGACATAATCTCGTTCAGGAACATAATTGACGGGAATTAAATTAACATGACATTTTATCCCTTTTAAAAGTTGAGCTAGTTCCTCAGCATGCTCAACTTGGTCATTCACACCACCGAACAATCCATATTCAAAGCTTATCCTTCTACCTGTTTTATCAATATAATAACGAACTGCTTCCATCAAATCAGGTAATTTATAAGCTCTATTAATCGGCATTAATTTGCTCCTGATTTCCGTGTTTGGTGCATGTAGAGAGATTGCAAAATTAATTTGTAATTTTTCATCTGCAAATTTATAGATTTTTGGAATGATTCCACTTGTCGAAACAGTAATATGACGAGCACCAATATTTAATGCTTTATCATGGTTAATAATTTTTAGGAAAGATAACATTTCATCATAGTTATCAAAAGGTTCACCAATTCCCATAATTACAACATGACTTACTCGTTCATTTTGTTCATCAAGCGCTTTTTGAACCTTTACCACCTGTGCAACAATTTCCCCAGCTTCTAAATTTCGTTTTAATCCACCTAATGTAGATGCACAGAAGGTACATCCAATACGACAACCAACCTGAGTCGTGACACAAATTGAATTTCCATAGCTATGTCTCATTAATACCGTTTCAATTGAATACCCATCATGTAATTCAAACAAGAACTTCATTGTTCCATCGCTTGAAGTTTGTTGAATAATTGTGTTAAGAGTTGTAATTGTATAATGATCAGCTAGCTTCTTACGGAGTGCATTCGATAAGTTTGTCATTTCATCAAATGTTGTAACTCGTTTTGTATAAAGCCATTCAAAAATTTGATTTGCTCGAAACTTCTTTTCGCCTATTTCAACTAGCCAATTCTCCAGCTCTTCCAATTGTAAAGAGTAGATTGATCGTTTTGTATTTGTTGTGTCTGTTTTTTTCTTTCGTGTTGTTTGTACTTCTTCCAATTACATTACACCTGCTTTCTTAATCTTGCAATAAAAAATCCGTCCGTTCCAAAATAATGAGGGAACAGCTGAACCTGTCCATTCTTAACGTATGGATGAACAGCTTTCGGTAATGTATTTATTAACTCATTATCAAGGACAAAGTTTTTATTATTTTGTAAGAAGGATTGAATTACTCCTTCGTTTTCTTCACTGTCTATCGTACATGTGCTATAAACGAGTATACCACCTTTTTTTAATAAGGATGATACTTCAGTTAAAATTTCAAGCTGTATCGAAGCTAGTCTACTACTATCAATTTGTTGTTTGGAGTACTTGATATCAGGTTTTCTTCTCATAACGCCAAATCCAGAACAAGGAGCATCAACTAATATTTTATCAAATGACTCAGGTTCGAAGTATTTACTAGCATTTCGACTATCAAGTGCCTTTGTAACTACATTGCTTAACTTTAACCTTGCAACCTGCTCGTTGATTAATTTGATTTTGTGTTCGTGTAAATCAAGAGAATGAACCTCACCCGAGTTTTGTAACAACTCAGCTATATGCGTTGTCTTTCCTCCAGGGGCTGCACAGCTGTCAAGAATTCGATCACCCTTTATTACTCCTAAGGCTCTTGCAACCAGCATCGAGCTTTCATCCTGGATAGTAAAGAATCCTTCTTCAAAAGCCTTTGAATTTGCAAGGTTCCCTTTTACAGCCTTAATTGCATCCTCACTTACTGCTCCAATAGTTGACTCGATACCTTCTTCTTGAAGTTTTTGAATTGCTTCTTCTCGATTAGCCATAAGTGTATTTACGCGAGCCGTTTGCTCTGGAGGGGTACTATTTATCTCACACATTTTCCTTGTTTCGTCAATGCCTATTTGCTCTACCCAACGCTTAACCAGCCATAAAGGATGACTGGTTTCAACAGCTAGTCGTTCCACCTGATCATGAATAGCTTCTAAAGACGGCACTCCTTCACGCTGAATAGAACGAAGAACTCCATTCACTAAAGAAGCAGTTCCCCTATGTCCCCTCTTCTTCGCAATTTCTACTGCCTCAAAAAAGATTGCTCTTTCAGGTACTCGGTCTAGATAAACCATTTGATAAAGAGAGAGTCTTAATAAGATGCGAACCCATAAATCGAGCTTTTTGCTTTTGTTTAGAAAAGGAGCAAGAAAATAATCTAACGTATCACGACGTTGAATCGTACCGTATACAATCTCGGTTAATAAACCGATATCTTTTCCTTTTACCTCATACTTCTTAATCATTTTATTTAAGAGTAGATTACTATAAGCTTGGTTCTTTTCAATTTGTAATAATATCTCTAGTGCCACGTTTCGAACATTACTTGTTGTCATAGTTCTCTCCTAGTCGAACACCTACTTCAAGATCAGTACCAAGTAAGAATTGTTCTGCACTCATTCGTTTCTTTCCAGCTGGTTGTAATTGGGTAATCTTTATACTAGTAGTATTACCAGTTGAAACGATAAAACCATCCTTTTCAATGGAAACCACAGTACCTGGTTGTGTTATCGAGTTAGTTGATTGGACTTTTTCACCCCACCAAATTTTCATAATCTCTCCATTTATTGTTGTATACGCAACAGGCCATGGATGTAACCCACGGATATGATTGTATATAGCTTCTCCAGTTTTCATCCAATCAATTTTCTCTTGCTCACGTTTAATATTTGACGCAAATGTAGCCTTAGAATCGTCCTGCTTAATTGGTGTAATTTTACCTCTAAGTAACAAAGGGATTGTTTCTGATAATAATTTTGACCCAGCAACACTCAATTTATCATGCAAAGAACCAACATGGTCACTTTCGTGAATTGGAATTTCTACCTGTGTTAAAATATCACCAGCATCAAGCTTTTCTACCATATACATAATACTTACGCCAGTCTTTTCTTTTCCTTGAAGGATTGAATAATGGATTGGTGCTCCTCCTCGCAGCTCCGGTAATAAAGAAGCATGAACATTTATACAACCGTACTTTGGAGTTTCCAAAATTTCCTTTGGTAGTATTTGACCAAAAGCTGCTGTAATAATTAAGTCAGGCTTATAAGCTAATACTTTTTCAATTTCTTCTTTTTCTCTTATTTTATTAGGTTGTAATACTGGAATATTGTGCTTTAATGCCTCTACTTTTACAGGAGGTGGTGTTAGAACTCTCTTCCTACCAACCGGTCGATCTGGCTGAGTAACAACCGCGACTACATCATATCCATCTTCAATGACTTGTCGTAGGACTGGCACTGAAAAATCAGGAGTTCCCATAAATACTATTTTTTCCATAATATATACCTACCCTTCTATTTCTCCTTCTTCATAATATCGGTTAACCTTTGAAGTAAATAACACCCCGTGTAGGTGATCAATTTCATGCTGAATTGCTCGAGCTAAGAAACCTCTAGCCTCTATTATGTATGTCTTTCCTTTTCTGTTTTGTGCACGGACTTTTATATAATCATATCGTATTACTTCACCAAAAAGGCCCGGAAAACTAAGGCAGCCTTCAGGACCTATTTGTTCACCACGCTGCTCAAGGATAATAGGATTAACAAGCTCTATTAGTCCAGTATCGTCTCCAATATCAACGATTGCGACCTGCTTAGCAATACCAACCTGTGGAGCAGCTAAACCAACTCCATCCTCTTCAAGCATCGTATCATACATATCGTTTAATAATTTCGCTAACTTCCGATCAAAGGTTGTAACTGTTTCACATTCAACCTCAAGAATTTCGTTTGGGTATTTGACAATTTGTAATAATGACAACCTACAGTTCCTCCAGCATATTTACTATTTTTACTAGCATCTACTTACAATAGCTAGTTTAAACTTATAAAGACAAGGTTCTTCCTACATCATGATATGAGGGTTTAAATCAATTGACAAGGTAAGTGAGTTTTGAGCAATTTCTTTTTGGTACCTGTCAACAATTCCTTTTAATATCATGTATAAATTAGGCTCATTTTTGTATTTTATCATGCATTGATACCTATATCTATTATTAATCCTTGCTATGGGTGAAGTAACGGGACCTAAAATAATCGATTGATTTGTTAACGACTTTCTTAAATACGTTGCAATCTTGTCAGAGACATCTACTGTTTTTGTAACCTCAGGATGTGACACCGTTATTAAGGCTAGATAATAAAAAGGCGGGTATGAATGGGCTTTTCGAATCCTCATTTCATTTTCATAGAACCCGTCATAATCGTGATGGCTTGCGAGCTGGATACTGTAGTGTTCGGGTGTATAGCTTTGAATGATAACCTCACCCAAGAGCTCATGGCGACCAGCCCTTCCACTGACCTGAGTGAGTAGCTGAAATGTTTTCTCTGATGACCGAAAATCAGGTAAATGTAGCATTGTATCTGCAGTCAACACCCCTACTAATGTTACATTTGGAAAATCAAGTCCTTTTGCAATCATTTGTGTGCCTAATAAAATATCTGCTTTCCCGTCACCAAATTCCTTTAATAATTTTTCATGTGCCCCTTTACGACTTGTCGTATCAACATCCATTCGAATAACCCTTGCCTGCGGTAGAATTTTCGCTAACTCTTCTTCTACCTTCTGGGTTCCGGTTCCAAAGAAACGTATATGCTCACTTCCACATTCGTGGCAAGTTGTCGGCATCTGAGTCTCATAGGCACAATAATGACACTTTAAAAGGTGATTTGTTCGGTGATAGGTTAGAGAAATGTCACAATTAGGGCAATTTGCAACATATCCACAATCCCTACACATAACAAACGAAGAATGGCCACGTCGATTCAAGAACAGAACAGACTGTTCCTTTCTTTGTAGTCTTTCAGTTAGTTTCTCGAACAAAGCAGTAGAGAACATAGAACGATTACCATTTCGTAACTCTTCTCTCATATCAATAATTTCTACAGTTGGTAATGGTCTATTATTCACTCTTTCCTTTAAAGTAATGAGCTCGTATACCTGTTTGGAAGCACGTGCAAAAGACTCAAGTGTTGGAGTTGCACTTCCTAATACCACTGGACATTTATGTAGCTGCCCACGAAATATCGCGACATCTCGAGCATGATATCGTGGATTATCTTCTTGTTTGTAGCTTGATTCGTGTTCTTCATCAATGATAATAATACCGAGATTTTCAAAGGGAGCAAAAATAGCAGACCTCGCACCAACAACAACTCGCACTTCTTTACGATGAATTTTTCTCCATTCATCATACTTCTCACCCGCTCCAAGTCCACTATGAAACACAGCAACCTCTGAGCCAAATCTTCCTTTAAATCGGTTTACCATCTGTGGTGTTAGTGAAATCTCAGGTACAAGAACAATTGCCTCTTTTCCTTGTCTAAGTACCGCATCAATTGATTGCAAATACACTTCTGTTTTCCCGCTACCTGTCACACCATACATTAAAAATACTTTATGATATTGCTCTTCAATAGATGTGAGTATTGGGGCAATTGCTTTTTGCTGTTCATAAGTGAGAGCTAGTGGTTGCGTCTTTTGAAATTCCTTATCCGCAAACGGGTCTCGGTAGACCTCTACAAGCTTTTCTGATAGAAGTTCTTTTTTTATGAGTGCTTTAATTGTGTTTTCAGTTGTATTCGTCTCTTGTAGTAAATCTTTAAGAAGAACTGGGTTATTGTTTTGCAAAAAGTAACGTAGAACTTCCTTTTGTTTCGATGCAGTAGCTGGTAAAGCTTGTAATTCTTTTTCTAATTCTCTTGTGGTACGAGTCGACTCAACCTGCTTTACAGTTTTTTTATTGGTACGATTTTTGACATTATAGACGACTTCAAGTAAACCTTTTTTTATATCCTTTTGAAAAAGATGCAATAAATCGTTTTTCTCTACCTCTTCCCAAGATACAGAACTTCTATTATTCATTGCTTTTTGAACTGCGGAATCTAGTTCAGCTTGCCTTGTCGTGTCAAGTAGTCTTATTTCCTTTTCATATTTTGCTCGCATGGCCGATGGTAGCATCGCTTGTAAAGCTGAAATAGTAAAACATAAAGTTTTCTCTGTTAGCCATGAGCTAATATGAAGAAGTTCATTGTTTAACACAGGTGTTAAATCAAGTATTGAGTGGATTTCCTTTAGTCTTTCAACCTCTGCCTCATCTGATAGACTCATAACAAAACCTTGTACCTTCCGAGGACCAAAGGGAACGACCACTCTCATTCCAGGTACAATAACATCACTCCATTTAGCAGGAATGATATAATCATACGTTTTATCTGTTTGCATTGCTGGCACGTCCACAATAATACTTGCAATTTTCATGCTTTTTCCTCATCCATTAGGTGCTTTACTTCACGTAATATAGCTTTAGCTGCATCGAGTTTTGACATGAGAGGTAACTCCAACTGACTTCCATCTCGTTTGTACAAAGTAACAATATTAGTATCCGTTCCAAAACCAGCACCTGCTTCGGTGACATTATTAGCAACTACAATATCTAGGTTTTTAGAAACAAGCTTCTTTTTCGCATATTCAGCTATGTTGTTTGTTTCAGCGGCAAACCCTACTAACAATTGATGCTCTTTTTGTTCTCCTAACGTTTTTAAAATGTCTGTTGTTCTTTCTAACTCTAGGATAAGATCACCAGTTTGTTTTTTCATTTTCTCGTTATATACATGTTTCGGGCGATAGTCTGCAACTGCAGCTGATTTGATTACTACATCGCAATATTTAAAATGATCCATGACGTGTTGGTACATTTCTTCCGCGGACTCTACTCGAAACATCTTCACATTAGCTGGTGTAGGTAAGTTGGTAGGACCAGATACAAGTGTTACATCAGCACCTGCAAGACTTGCTGCTTCAGCAAGAGCATAGCCCATTTTTCCAGTTGATCGATTTGTAAAAAAACGTACTGGATCTATTTTCTCCCTGGTCGGTCCAGCGGTTATTAGTATCTTTTTCTGCTTTAAATATGGTACCTCTGAAAAATGATTCTTAACTAATTCAACAATTTGTTCAGGCTCTTCAAGTCTACCTTTACCTACATATCCACAAGCTAAATATCCTTCAGAAGGCTCAATAAATTTATAGCCGTCCCCTGCTAGAACTGCAATATTGCGCCTAACAGCTGGGTGGTCATACATATGAACATTCATCGCAGGTGCTATCCAAACAGGCACTGTAGCAGCTAAGAGTGTGGTAGTTATCATATTATCAGCAATCCCATTAGCTAGTTTTCCTATCATGTTTGCCGTTGCGGGTGCAACGATAATTAAATCTGCCCAATCTGCGAGGTCTATATGAGCGATGACAGATGGATCCTTTTCATCAAATGTATCATAGTAAACTTCATTTTTAGAGAGTGCTTGGAAGGATAAAGGAGTTACAAATTTCATTGCAGATTCACTCATCAAAACCTTTACTTCTGCGCCTGACTGTGTAAGCTTACTTGTTAATGCAACCGCTTTGTATACAGCTATACCACCGCTTACACAAAGCAGGATTTTTTTATTAATCATTTTACTTCTCCCCCTTAAAAGCAAGATTAATGAAAAGATATATTTCGTAAATGTAATTCAGCCTCATATTGTAAGAAAAGCGCAAGTGCCTTAGAGGAGGAACGTCAACTAAAATCTGCCGCCTCTTGTGCAAGTCCGACAAGCAAATGTTCGGTGGCAAAAAAGTTGCTCTTTGACTTTTCATTGCCGCGTGTTTTTGACCTCCAGTTACATAAAAGCGAGCTTTTGCGCAAGATAATCTCAGAATAGGATGAAAACTGGTATGCCGCTTGTGCTAGACATTGAAATCTATGTCCAAAACTTTATACTTTCTTTACTCTTAAAAAAATAACAACCTACTTTTGAGGTTGTTATTTCAACTTATGGGAAGTACAAAATACTTTCTAGACTGCAAAAAGATACCAAACTAAGATTACTCTGCAGTTGTTGGAGTCGTATCCACTTCTACATTTTTATTAGTTGAATAATGTAGTATGCCTGCATCAATTTCTTCTAATGCTTTCCCTACAGATTTATGGGACTTTGGCTTTTGAATTTTCGCATCATTTTTTTCCTGCATAACTCTTGCTCTTTTTGCAGCTACTGTAACAAGAGTGTATTTTGAATCTAATTTATTCATAAGCGAATCTATTGACGGGTATAACATTAAAAATCAACCTCCAGCATCTTTTTATAACGTTTTGCAACGCGCTCACGCTTACAGTGTTCAGCAGTAACAATTGCATTGATTCGTTTGCATGCATGCTCTACATGATCATTTTCAACTACATAATCATACGCATCCATCATTTCAATTTCTTCTTTGGCAACCCTCATCCTGTTAAGAATCAAATCCTCAGATTCGGTACCTCTGGTAATGATTCTATTTTTTAATTCTTTTAAGCTTGGGGGTGCTAGGAATATAAATAATCCTTCCGGAAAGGCATCTCGAACCTGAAGTGCGCCTTGAACTTCGATTTCTAAGAAGACATCCTTTCCTGCTTGTAAAGTGGATTCAACATAATCAATTGGGGTACCATAATAGTTCCCAACGTACTCTGCCCACTCTAGAAGCTTATTGTTCTTAATTAAATCCTCAAACTCTTCTCGTGTTTTAAAGAAATAATCAACTCCATCTACCTCTCCTTCACGAGGTTTTCTTGTAGTCATCGAGATTGAGTATTGAAATTTTGTGTCAGGCTCCGAAAAAATAGCCTTTCTAACAGTCCCTTTTCCTACACCCGATGGACCTGATAGAACGATTAGTAAACCTCTTTCATCCATTACTTCTAAACCCTACCCTTCATCTGTAAGCTCATCCTCTTTTGTTAGCCTTTGTGCAACGGTCTCAGGCTGTACTGCTGAGAGTATAATATGGTCACTATCCATTATCATTACAGCACGCGTCCGCCTACCATATGTAGCATCAATTAGCATTCCTCGATCACGAGCATCTTGTATAATTCTTTTAATAGGAGCAGATTCAGGACTAACAATGGAAATAATTCTGTTAGCTGAGACAATATTCCCAAAACCAATATTAATTAATTTAATTTGCACATAATCTCCCCCTATATGTACCCCTCTATTTTTGCCGTGATAATAGCTTTGTAATCACGTCTATTCAATGTTTTGTACTTGCTCTTTAATTTTTTCTAGCAAACTTTTCATATTCACCACATGCTTAGCGAGAACACTATCGTTCGCTTTAGACCCAATTGTATTTATTTCACGGTTCATTTCTTGAACTATAAAATCGAGTTTTCTGCCTACGGGTTCGTTTGTATGCACTGTTTCCCTAAATTGACTAATATGACTTTGAAGACGAGTAAGCTCTTCGCTGATGTCTGCTTTCTCCGCAAATAATGCTATCTCAGTAAGTATTCGATTTTCATCAAATTCGTGCCCCACATATTCATTCACCTTTTTTATGATTCTTTCACGGTATTGATTTACAACATGGGGTGCGTGATTTTGAATAGTATGTACATTCTCTTCTATATGATCTAAAAATGTAAAAATATCCTTAACTAATTTTTGTCCTTCAACTTCTCTCATCTGCTTCAATTGTATCACTGCAGATTGTACTACTTCTAAAACTAGTAACTCAAGATCCTGATTCTCTTTTTCCTTTTCTTCAATTGAAAGAATATGATCATATGACAATAGTTGCTGCGTAGTGATCTTATCTGTAAGTTGATAGGTTTCTTGTACTCTATTTATCGAATCAACAAGGCTATCAAGTAATCCCCAATCAATTGTTAGTGTTCTCTTAACCAATCCTTCACCTTCAACTAATAGGAAAACTTCAATACGCCCTCTTCTTACGTGCTCCATGATTGCCTTTTTCATTTTATCCTCAAGGATCATAAATTGTCTAGGCATTCTTATATTAATTTCGCAAAAACGATGATTAACCGATTTTATTTCTGCAGTGACTGAAATCGTACCAGATTCTCTTTTTGCACGTCCAAAACCTGTCATACTAACTATCACTTTATCACGTCCAATCTAACATAACAGGTAATTTATTTTTTTGTTCACCCACTGACAAACCAACATAATAAATCAATGATTAGCTGAGTTGATTTTCTAAGAATTACACACTCCAAATGGAAAAATAAAAACAATACTTATTTTACCATTAATTTCATATTAAGAGTAGTTATTAATCCACATGAAGATGCTTTAAGCATGTAAAAAGGTAACAGAGTATACTCTATTACCTTTCGAATTATAGCATAGTTTTGTTTCAAATTGCCAAGTTCCAATATTGAACTTTTTTATGCTGCTTTCGGTGAACGGGAACGCGTTAATAAAGCACCTGCTAATAAGAATGTTGGGATTGCTGACATTCCAATTATTAATAGCCAATCTCTAGGATCTATTGGGTACGTATGGAAGATTGGTTGTAATGGTGGGTAATAGATTACCACAAGCATTAACGCAACTGACGATAAAACAGCCCAAACTAGATACATGTTCTGGAACGGATTTCGATGAAAGACTGATCGCTCACTACGGCAATCAAATACATGAATAAGTTGTGCCATTACAAGTGTCGCAAATGCAACGGTTTGTGCATATCCAAGATTATTAGGATCTCTTCCGTACACGATCATGAAGGCCGCTAGTGTGACAATACCTATTAAGAAGCCGCGACTAACTATCTTCCAACCAAGACCTCTAGCAAACACACCTTCCTTTGGATGTCTTGGACTCCTCCTCATAACATTTCCTTCAGCCTGATCTAATCCTAATGCCATTGCTGGAAGACCATCCGTTACAAGGTTTACCCATAAAATCTGAATTGGAACGAGTGGAAGTGGTAGGCTTAAAATCATTGCAAATAGCATCACAAGGATTTCTCCTACATTGGAAGCTAATAAATATCTGATAAACTTTCTAATATTTTCATAGATATTTCTGCCTTCTTTTATTGCTGACTTAATCGTTGCAAAATTATCATCTAGCAATACTAATGACGAAGCTTCTTTGGCAACGTCCGTTCCTGTTATCCCCATTGCAATTCCAATATCAGAAGCTTTAATTGCAGGAGCATCATTTACTCCATCACCGGTCATTGCAACAATATGCCCTTTACTCTGTAATGCTTTTACGATTTTTAGCTTATGTTCAGGAGATACTCGAGCATATACATACACGTCATCGACAATTTCCTCTAATTCATCTACTTCCATTTTTGAAAGTGTATTTCCATCTAACACTTTTCCTCCTGGAGGAAGAATTCCGAGCTGTGTAGCAATTGCCTTTGCAGTAATTAAATGGTCTCCCGTGATCATTATGGTTTTTATACCTGCATCCTTACATTCTTTAACAGCTGCTTTTACCTCAGGTCGTGGAGGATCAATCATACCTTGAATTCCAATGAATGTTAAATCACATTCAGCATCTCGTTCATTGCTAATCCTTTGATTTTGACGAATTGGTTTAAAGCTAACCGCAATCGTTCTCAAAGCGTTTGATGCTAGGTCTTCGATAGCATCCTTTATCTTATTTTTATATTCTTCACTTAACGGTTGTTGTTTGTTGTTCCATAACACAGATTCACTAACCCCTAATAAAACGTCTGGGGCACCCTTTGTAATTACAAACTGGTTACCTGTCTTATCCTTTACAATAACACTCATCATTTTTCTGCCGGAATCAAAAGGAAATTCCTCAATGATTTCGAACTGGTTTGTTAGAAAATCTTTTGTAATACCGGCCTTTATACCTGACACAACAAGAGCACCCTCTGTTGGATCGCCGTCGACAACAATTTCGTCATCATTACGTTTTAAAACAGCATTATTACATAAGACTCCAAATGTTAATAATTGTTGTAGTGATTTATCATCTGTAGGCTGTATTTCTTTCTCCCCAGCAAAAAAGCTTCCTTTTAGGTCATAGCCTGTTCCTGACACCGTCCACGTCTTGCCACCTGACCAAAGGTGTGTAACCGTCATTTTGTTCTGTGTCATAGTTCCTGTCTTATCAGAGCAGATAACAGATGCACAGCCTAATGTCTCAACGGCTGGTAACCGTCTTACAATCGCATTTTTCTTAATCATCCGTTGAACACCAAGAGATAGCGCAACAGTAACAATTGCAGGTAGACCTTCAGGGATTGCCGCAACGGCCAATGATACACCAGCTAAAAACATATTATATAAATCATGTCCGTTTATTACTCCCACAACAACTACTAAGAGAGTTAATACTAAAGCTACTGAGATTAAAATCTTCCCTAATTGTTCAAGTCTTCTTTGCAACGGTGTCATCATAGATTCTGCAGATTGGAGTAATTCAGCAATTTGTCCCATCGCTGTGTTCATACCTGTACCAACAACTACCCCAACTCCACTGCCGCGTGTTACCATTGTCCCCATAAATGCCATGTTTTCTTGATCACCAAGAGAGATTTCTCCTTGATCAATTGGGGAAACATGCTTCGCAACAGGTACAGATTCTCCTGTCAGAGCAGACTCTTCAATCTCCAAGCTCTTCACATCAATTAAACGAACATCTGCACCGATACGGTCACCACTCGAAAATTTAATAATATCTCCTACTACGAGTTCCTTCGAAGGAATTCTTGTCCATTCATTATTTCGAAGAGCATGTACCTGTGGGGCTGAGAGTTCCTTTAACGCTTGTAGAGATTTCTCTGCCTTCCTTTCTTGGAAAAAACCTAAAAATCCGTTTATCAACACAATTGCCATGATGGCAATTGCGTCAATATATTCGCCTAATAACCCAGAGATAAGGGTAGCAGCTAGCAACACAATAACCATAAAATCCTTAAACTGGGCTAAAAATAGCAATAGGGCTGAAGGACGCTCTGCTTCCTTCAATTCATTATATCCAAACTGCTTTTGTCTCTGTTTTACTTCTTGTTCTGTTAGACCATTAGATAGGCTTGTATTAACTTTTTTCTCGACCTCTTCTGACCTAAGCTCATACCAGTTCATTCCTATTTTCCACACCCCTCGCGACTAAATCTTTTTATCTCTATGAAAGCTTATTCAGTCTCGTCCTAAAAAATGCTATACTTTTTCTAAGAAGCATGTTCAAAGAAAGCAAAAGCAGGAATCCCCAAAAAGGGTGTAGAAAATATATAGCTACAGATACTGATATCTATGCCATTCAAAATGGATTTGTATGATAGAAATGGATTATGGCAAAAAGCTTAATACAGCTGTTTAAACAACCTCATTGAGAGGCATCCCCTTCCAATGTTATATAGAAAAGAGGACACTAGGAAATGGCATTCGATGGAATATTTACACACTCAATCGTACATGAATTACAAAACACACTTAAAAATGGAAGAATATCAAAGATTTATCAACCTTATAAAAATGAATTGCTTATTCAAATTCGTGCAAATGGTAAAAATCATAAGCTATTGCTATCAGCACATCCTAGCTATGCGAGAGTCCACTTGACGAACGAATTACTTGATAATCCAAATGAACCACCTATGTTTTGTATGCTGCTTCGTAAGCATCTTGATGGTAGTATTATTGAAAACATTAGCCAAGTAGATGTAGACCGAATAATCATATTTGATATAAAGGGACGAAACGAGCTTGGAGATGTATCCTATAAGCAGTTAATTATCGAAATCATGGGAAGACACAGTAACATTATTCTGGTAGATACCGAAAAGCAGATCATAATTGATAGTATCAAGCATATTTCTCCTGCTGTTAATCGTCACAGGACGATTCTGCCAGGACATTCATACGTTTTACCCCCAGCACAGGACAAAACAGATCCCTTTACTGTGGATGAGGAAACATTTACTAAGAAAATCGATTTTAATGCAGGCCGATTAGATCAGCAAATCGTAAATAAATTTGCAGGTATCTCGCCTCTTTTTGCAAAGGAGGCTGTTTTCCGAGCAGGAATTGCCAACAGAAAAACACTTCCAGGAGCATTCTTAGCTTTAATGGATATTGTTAAACAAGGAAAAATAACTCCCTTACTTTTTTCGAAAGGGAATAAGGAACATTTTTATATTTTGCCTCTAACTCATTTAGGTGGAGAAAGTAAAGAATTCCTGACCATTAGTGGCATGCTAGATCGTTTTTATTTTGGAAAGGCAGAGCGAGACCGTGTTAAACAACAGGGGAATGATTTAGAACGTTTTATTTTTAATGAGAAGACAAAAAACGAGAAGAAAATTAAAAAGCTTGAGGCGACGTTAACTGAGTCTGAAAAGGCAGAAAAATATAAGCTTTATGGAGAGCTTATCACTGCTAATATGTATGCAATGAAACGTGGGGATAAAGAAATTGAGGTACAAAATTATTATTCCCCTGATAATGAACTAATAAAGATAATTCTAAATCCCCAAAAGACACCTTCAGAAAATGCTCAGAGCTATTTTCTAAAATATCATAAAGCAAAGAATTCAGTTGCTTTTGTGGAAAATGAAATTCGTAAAGCAAGAGAAGAGATAGTTTATTTTGATTCGTTACTACAGCAAATTGAATCTGCAGCTCCAAAGGATTTGCAGGAAATTAGAGAAGAGCTAATGGAAGAAGGCTATCTTAAAATCAAACAACAAAAAGGTAACAAAAAGAACAAACCTTCAAAACTATCTTTTGAAAGATACGAATCTAGCGATGGAACGGAAATTTTAGTAGGAAAGAACAATAAACAAAATGACTACCTCACAAATAAGATAGCGGCTCGGGATGAAATATGGCTTCACACCAAAGATATCCCTGGTTCTCATGTGATTATTAGAAGTAAACAACCATCTAGAGAAACAATAATAGAAGCAGCAACAATAGCAGCTTACTTTAGTAAGGCTAAAAATTCATCTTCAGTTCCAGTTGACTATACAACGGTACGCCATGTTAAGAAACCAAGTGGCTCAAAGCCTGGTTTTGTTATATACGATAATCAACAAACTGTATATGTAACACCTGTAGAGGATTTAATAGTAAAGCTTCGAAAGTGAACTAGATACAACATATTTATAGGGGCTGTCTAAAAAGTCCCTATACTAGAAAGAGGCAGTGAAAAACAATTTGTTTATCGCTGCCTCTTTTTTCCAGTTTCGACATTTTTGCTGAAAGTAACTGAAGGATTCCAGCTACTTTCAGCAGATTGAGGGCCATCGCCACAATCCCGAATTCCGTCCCCACTTTAAATATCCCACGAAGTGAGTCGGCGGAATGACCGTTCGCCCTTGATATGACCGAACGTACTTTCTACCTCGATTTTTCTTCGAGAATAGATTTGTGCATTTGGTTCAGATCAAAGGCTCGTATTTGCTTTTGCTTTTAGTTCTTCGTATACCGGATTGTAGTGAACCTGGCGGTTCCCCTTTGCAGTCGTACATTTCGACTTTAGTGGACAGTCACTACAATCTTTGCATTCATAGATTTTAAAATCTCGTGAAAAGCCATATTTTTCTGTCCCGGTATAGTAATTTTTAATACATACTTTGCGATTGTAAGGGCATATGTATTTTCCTGTACCGTAATAGATTTATGTTGTTCCTCACGAACAATCGAAATTGCATCTTCTTCTGCAGTCTTTAAAATGTGTTGATAGGTTTCATGAATTTTCTCTTGGAGCTTTTCTTGAAAAAACTCGGTAGCCTTTTTCCAAACAAAAGAATACTTATTGGAATTGGCTTCGATTTTTGTACCATCCAAAAAGTAATTTCCATTGATATGTATTTTTGTTCAATAAGCTGATGAATCATTTGTTCAAATAATGGTTGAATAAACTTCCCCATGTGTTTCCCACGGAAATCATTAATCGTGCGGTAATCTGGTTTCTGGAGTGCAGCCAACCACATAGCTGGAATATTTTCAACGAGTAAGGTAGCAATATCTCTACACGAATAAATTTTCTTAGAGTATCCGTACAATACAATCTTTGTCATAATTTTTGGAGCCACATGATTGGGTGAAATAGAATCTTGGAGATCTAAAATAGCTATACCTTGTTTATTGTTATAAGGAATAAAAGTAGGAGGAAGGTTTTCTGCGAGGGAACGAGAGTTTCCTCTGGAATATCTAGTGGAAGGCTTTCTTGTACCATGCTATAATTTGTATCAGTAATCTTTTGAATGCTCGTAAAAAATCGTCCTTTAGGTTATTGTTGGTTTGGTCACTAACAATTTAACTAGAAAAGACGATTTTTTTGTGCTTAATTATGAAAATAACTGGTAAAAAAGCTGCAATTGATTTTTAAGTTAGTTGATTGGAGTCGAAGGTACGAGACTCCTGCGGGAAAAGCGCGTCCAGGGGAGACCCCGCAGAAGCGTTAGCGCCGAGGAGGCTCCCGGACCGCCCGCGGAAAGCGAGTGCCTGCAGCGGAAATCAACGACTTTATTTTAACGGAATTAAAATTAACAAAAATTGAGGACTACCCTCAAAAAATCATTTTTCAATGACTTTCGGACTGCCCCTTTTTTAATAATATAATCGTTAACTATAAAGATAATACCAAGACCCAAATATGTATTTACAAGCTGAAGTATATCCAGCTTAAGGGTTAAGAAATGCGCAAGCGCCTTGCACAGCCCCGACAAGCAATGTTCTGTTGTAAAAAAGTCGTTCTTTGACTTTTCTTGTAACAGGTTATTTGACCTCGAGGGTGTTGGCCGATTGCGCTAGACATAGAAAACTATGTTCAAAATTTTATACTTTCCTATCCTTGAACTAAAAACCCACGGAATTTAAAATCCGTAGGTGTAGAAAATCCTTCTATTTATAGTTTACTTGTATACCATTCAATAGGATTTTCTCTCCAGCTTCGTAAGTTATCAATATCCATTTCTGAGATGACACCCTTCTCTAAAGCAACATCTACGAGTGTTGGAAAATCTGACAGTGTACATGCAGCTACACCAGCTGCTTCTAAACGATCAGTTGCAGCTTGCAGATTATAAGAAAAGATGGCAACAATTCCTACTACTTCACAACCTGATTCTCGAAGTGCCTCTACAGCTGTGATTGCACTTCCGCCTGTGGATATAAGGTCTTCTACCACAACTACCTTCTGACCTGCAGTAACTTTACCCTCGATTTGCTTTCCTTTCCCATGTGCTTTTGCCTTACTACGGACATAGCACATCGGTAGATTTAGAACATCACTAACCCAAGCTGCGTGTGGGATACCAGCCGTTGCAGTTCCAGCTATCACCTCCACATCAGGATATGTAGCTGTAATTAATTCAGCTAATCCCTTCGCTATATCCTTTCGGACGTAAGGGAAGGAAAGAGTTAAACGATTATCACAATAAATTGGTGATTTTAATCCTGATGACCATGTAAATGGGTTATTCGGCTGTAATGACACAGCTCCGATATCTAATAAATGTGCTGCTACTTGTTTTTTCATACTAGTACCCCTTCCCATGCTGATTTAATTTGTGAATATGCTTGTAGTGGATGTTTTGCGTTAGTAATGGATCTTCCTACAACAATTGCTGTGGAGCCTAATTCCCTTGCCTTTTCTGGCGTAACAATTCGTGCCTGGTCACCCCTATCATCACTTGCTAAGCGTATACCAGGTGTTACAGTAAGGAAGTTAGGACCCACCGTAGTATTAATAATTGGAACCTCTAATGAAGAACAAACAACACCATCAAGACCACTTTTTTTTGCAAGAGAAGCGTATTGTACAACCACTTCTGTTAGGTTCTTTTCAATCAGTATTTCCCTTCTCATCATCTCTTCCGTCGTACTTGTAAGCTGTGTTACAGCTATACATTGCGGACGAGTTTTTCCAGTTTCTGTTCCGGCTTCAAGACCCTCTAATGCAGCTTCCATCATCTTGCTCCCGCCAGCTACATGAACATTTACAATATCAACCCCTAGTCCTGCAAGTCTTTTCATACTTGAATAAACAGTGTTTGGGATATCATGTAATTTAAGATCAAGGAATATCGAGTGTCCTTGTTCCTTTAGATACCCAATTACGGAAGGTCCCTCTTGATAAAACAATTCCATACCAACCTTTAAAAATAATGATTTACCCTGAAACTTATCTAGAAAAATCTTTGTATCTTCCAGGCTCGGAAAATCAAGAGCCACGATAAGTGGTCGTTGCATAGTTCTTCCAGCTCCTTCCCTGACACTCCGAAATATGATCAAACCCATGTTTGTCTAATATTCTTGGAAGTTCTTCAATTATTGTCTGGCAAACAAATGGGTCAATAAAGTTCGCCGTCCCAACTGCAACTGCACTCGCCCCTGCATAAAAAAATTCTAGAACATCCTCAGCTGACTGAACACCACCCATTCCAATGACAGGAATGGAGACAGCCTGGCTAACTTCATAAATCATACGAATTGCTATAGGTTTAATAGCAGGACCTGAAAGACCACCCGTTTTGTTTGAGAGGATAGGATTTCCTGTTTTTAAATCAATACGCATACCTATTAGTGTATTAATCATAGTTAATCCATCTGCACCCGCGCGTTCAATAGCTTTCGCCATTTCAACGATATTTGTAACGTTAGGAGAAAGTTTAACATATACAGGTACACTAGATGCTTGTTTCACCAGTTTTGTTAGCTCAGCAGCAATCTCAGGTACAGTACCAAATGCAATTCCACCGGTTTTTACGTTCGGACAGGAAATATTCAATTCGATGGCATGCACATTAGGTGCTTTTGAAATTTCTCTTGCTACCTCTACATAATCCTCGATTTGTGAGCCTGCCACATTTGCTATAATTGGAACGTCATATTGGTCTAACCACGGTAACTCCTCGGTCATTACTTTTTGGAGACCAGGATTTTGGAGACCAATAGCGTTTAACATTCCCGAACTAGTTTCCGCAACTCGAGGAGTCGGATTACCAAATCGCGGCTCTACAGTTGTTGCTTTAATCATAATGGCACCTAATTTATTTAAGTCATAGAATTGAGCATACTCTTTTCCAAAACCAAAGCAACCAGATGCAGGCATTATAGGATTTTTTAATGATAATCCTGGTAATTCAACATGTAATCGGTTCATAATACCACCTCTCCAACCTTAAATACCGGACCATCACTACACACCTTTTTATATGCATGTCCTAGAGAATCGTTCTGAACATGACATACACAAGCGAAGCAGGCACCAATGCCACAGCCCATTCGTTCTTCTAACGAAAGATAAGCATTATACCCCCGATAGTTTTCTTCAAGGGCTTTAAGCATTGGAGTAGGGCCGCATGCATATAGGGTGTCAAATACTAAGCCTTCAGTTTTAATTACATCTGTAACAAACCCCTTTGAACCACGAGAGCCATCAACTGTCGCAACATAAGTACTACCTAACTCTCGAAATTTTTCTTCATAAAATACAGCTGAATTAGTTTGAAAGCCAAGTACATGTATGACATGAACACCCTTTTTAACCAAGCGCTTTGATAATTCATAAAGTGGAGGGACACCGATCCCCCCGCCAACTAGTAAGGCAGTCTCGCCTGACTGCGCCTCTTCGACAGGGAAACCATTGCCCAATGGACCTAGAACATCCACTTTTTGATCAACAATTTTTTCAGATAAAAGTCGTGTTCCCAATCCATCTTTTCGATAAATCATAGTGAATTGATTCATTTCTTTGTTAATCTTCGCAATACTAATAGGGCGTCGTAAAAATGCCTCAGGACCTTCAGTTATTTTTAAATGTACAAATTGTCCAGGTTGATGCATTTCTTTGACTAATGAACCTTCCAAAGTAATCTCAAAAATATCATCAGCGATACCTTCTTGACTAACGATCCTCATCATCTCTTTTTTAATCATTGGAGTACCACCTCGCGCTCCATCACATGGGAGTGCATAGCCTCACTTGAAAAAGTCATAGATTCTAGTACTCTTAAAATTGCCTTCGCTGTATCTAATGAAGTTAAGCAAGCTACTCCGTTCTCTACTGTCTCCCTTCTAATACGGAAGCCATCTCTTGCAGGTTGTTTCCCTTTTGTTAATGTGTTGATTACAAATTGAGCATTACCTTGTCGAATCGTATCTATTAGATTCGGTTTTTCTGAGCCAATTTTATTTACAACGGTAACTGGGATGGATGCTTTTTGTAAATAACTAGCAGTTCCACTAGTGGCTAACAGCTGATACCCGGCTGCATGAAAACGTTTTGCAATTTCCAAGGCCTCTTCCTTATCTTTATCAGCAACGGTTAACAATACTGAACCATAATTCGGAATATGAATACCAGAAGCAACTAAACCTTTATATAATGCTTTTTCTAAAGTTATGTCTTTGCCCATGACCTCACCAGTCGATTTCATTTCCGGCCCAAGTGAGATGTCCACATTACGTAACTTCGCGAATGAGAAGACTGGTACCTTAACATATACACCTGGACTTTCTGGATGAAGTCCTGTTTCATACCCTAGATCTCGTAATGTTTCACCAAGGATTACCTTTGTTGCGATATTCGCCATAGGCACTCCTGTAATTTTACTTAAAAATGGTACAGTACGACTTGAACGAGGGTTCACCTCTAAGACAAATACATCATTTTGGTAAATAACAAATTGAATATTTAAGAGACCAACTATTCTCAAGCCTTTTGCAAGTCCAATTGTATGGTTGATAATTTGTTGTTTAATTTCTGCTGATAAACTCTGTGGAGGATAAACCGCAATCGAATCACCTGAGTGTACTCCAGCACGTTCGATATGCTCCATAATTCCAGGGATATATACAGTCTCTCCATCAGAAATAGCATCAACTTCGATCTCTTTTCCAATTAAATAACGGTCAATAAGAACAGGGTGTTGAGGATTAATCCTTACAGCATGCTCCATGTAGTGTAAAAGCTCTTCCGTTTGATAAACAATCTGCATTGCTCTTCCTCCAAGTACATATGAAGGTCGAACTAAGACAGGGTAACCTATCTCTTCTGCGATGCCAATTGCTTCCTCAACAGAAGTGGCTGTTTTCCCTTTTGGTTGAGGAATTCCTAATTCAGAGAGTGTTTGTTCAAATTTATCTCTATCCTCTGCACGGTCTAAATCCTCTAGAGTCGTACCTAAGATGCTAACGCCACGTTCAGAAAGTGCACTAGCTAGGTTAATCGCCGTTTGGCCACCAAATTGAACAATCACTCCAATTGGATTTTCAAGCTCAACAATATGCATAACATCTTCAATCGTTAACGGTTCAAAATATAACTTATCAGATATACTAAAATCAGTTGAAACCGTTTCTGGATTATTATTTATAATGATTGCTTCATAGCCTGCTTCTTTAATTGCCCATACAGAATGCACCGTTGCATAATCAAACTCAATTCCTTGGCCAATTCGTATCGGTCCTGAGCCAAGCACAATTACACTTTTTCGGTCTGAAACAATTGATTCATTCTCTTCTTCATAAGTTCCGTAATAATAAGGTGTTTCAGATTCAAATTCAGCTGCACATGTGTCTACCATTTTATAAACTGGTATAATACCTACTGATTTACGAGTATGATAGATTTCGATTTCACTGCAATCCCAAAGCTTTGCAATTGCCGAATCCGAGAACCCCTTTTCTTTTGCAAGTTTTAACACTTCATGATCGCCAATATGGCTAAGCAATTGTTCCTCAAGTGAAATGATATTCTTACACTTTTGAAGGAAAAAAAAGTCAATTTTACTCCAATCGTGAATTTGCTCAATTGATATACCTTTTCTAATAGCTTCAGCTACATAGAAGATACGCTCATCTCCAGCCTTTGTAATACGTTTTTCTATTGTGGCAAAATCAGATTCTGCTGCCTCTGGTAGATAAAGATGGGTTACTCCTGCTTCAAGTGACCTTACCGCTTTTAAAATAGATTCTTCAAAGCTTCTGCCGATAGCCATAACTTCACCCGTAGCTTTCATTTGTGTACCTAATCGGCGGTTGGCAGATTCAAATTTATCAAATGGCCAACGGGGGATTTTTGTTACTACATAATCTAAAGCCGGTTCAAAGCAAGCATATGTCTTACCAGTTACCGGATTAATCATTTCGTCAAGGGTTAAACCTACAGCAATTTTAGCTGCAAGCTTTGCGATTGGGTACCCCGTAGCCTTTGAAGCAAGAGCAGAGGAACGGCTTACCCTTGGATTAACTTCAATAATGTAATATTGAAAGCTTTCAGGATCTAATGCGAGTTGAACATTGCATCCACCTTCAATACCTAAGGCTCTTATTATTTTTAAGGAAGTATTACGTAATAGCTGATATTCTCTATCACTCAAGGTTTGGCTTGGAGCTACAACAATTGAATCCCCTGTATGGATTCCAACCGGATCCACATTTTCCATATTACAAACGACGATTGCATTATCTGCAGAATCACGCATTACTTCATATTCTATTTCTTTGAATCCAGCGATACTTTTTTCAAGTAAGCACTGCGATACTGGGCTGTTTTTCAAACCACTTGTTACAATTTCAACAAGTTCTTCTTCATCACTACATATCCCACCACCAGTTCCTCCTAATGTATATGCAGGACGAACGATAACTGGGTATCCAACTTGATTTACGAATATAAAAGCTTCTTCAAGATTATGAATAATTTCGCTTTCAGGGACTGGCTCTTGTAGTTCATGCATCAAATTGCGGAATAAATCTCGGTCTTCAGCCTTTTGAATAGCTGACAACGTAGTGCCAAGAATTTCAACATCACATTCTTTCAAAACCCCAGATTTTGATAGTTCTACAGCAAGGTTTAATCCAGTCTGACCACCTAATGTTGGTAGGATAGCATCAGGTCTTTCCTTTCGAATAATTTTACTTACAAATTCTAATGTGAGTGGCTCAATATATACCTTATCGGCAATCTCTACATCCGTCATAATAGTTGCTGGATTTGAGTTTACAAGAATAACCTTATATCCCTCTTCTTTTAGAGCTAAGCAGGCTTGAGTTCCTGCATAATCAAATTCTGCAGCCTGACCGATAACAATTGGACCTGACCCGATAACTAAAATACTGTTGATATCTACGCGTTTTGGCATACCTTTTCGCCCTCCTTCTTGAAGCTATCAATCATCTCTATAAATTCATTGAATAAGTTATTTGCATCCTCTGGGCCTGGTGAAGCCTCCGGATGATATTGAACGGTAAAAGCTGGGTATTCCTTATGACGTAATCCTTCAACAGACCCGTCGTTTAATGCAATATGTGTCACTTCAAGCCCAGTTTTAACTAGAGAAGCCTCATTTACCGTATACCCATGATTCTGGGAGGTAATTGCGATTTTTCCTGTTACAAGATGCTTAACAGGGTGGTTTGAGCCTCGATGTCCGAATTTCATTTTTTCTGTATTCGCACCACAAGCAAGGGCAAACAATTGGTGACCTAAGCATATTCCGAAAAGAGGTACCTTTCCAAGAATTCCTTTAATCATATCAATCGCTTCTGGGACATCTTTTGGGTCTCCAGGTCCATTACTTAACATAATTCCATCTGGACGTAGTTGAAGAACCTCTTCTGCTGTTACGTTATATGGAACAACAATTACATCACAGTCACGATTATTTAACTCTCGCAATATCCCATGCTTCATTCCGTAATCTACTAGAACTACACGTTGACCTCTTCCTGGACTTGGATAAGAGCTTTTCGTTGAAACTTGTTTTACTTGATCGGTAGGTAAAGTAAGACCTTTAAGCTGATTGATCATATCAGTAACATTAACCTCCATGCTGCATATGGCTCCTCGTAAGGTTCCAAAAGTACGAATGATTCTAGTTAACTTTCTAGTATCTATACCCGAAATCCCAGGAATGCTTTTAGTTTTAAAATATTCATCAAGGCTAAATTCGCTTCTAAAATTGGAAGGGTGGTCACAAACCTCTTTTACGATAAATCCACTTATAGCTGGATAGATAGATTCGAAATCGTCTCTGTTAATCCCGTAATTCCCAATTAATGGATACGTTAAGGTTACAATTTGTCCACAATATGATGGATCAGACAATATTTCCTGATAACCTGTCATACCAGTATTAAAAACAACTTCACCAATTTTATCTGTTTCACTACCAAACCCATTTCCAATAAATACTGTTCCATCTTCTAAAATCAATTGACGTTTCAAACAAGGACACTTCCTTTCTGCCAAACAATATTTCCATTTACAAGGGTCATAACTGGCCAGCCTTTACAATTCCAGCCTGTAAACGGTGTATTTTTCCCTTTAGAAACAAATAATTCTGGATTAATTTCTTCTTCATGCTCTAGATCAATAATTGTAATATCAGCGTGGGAACCTGACTTCAAGGTTCCTAATCCTAAACGGAATGTTTCAGCAGGTTTTTTTGTTAAAAAGCTTACCAATTCCTGAAGGGAAAGCTTATTCTTTAATACAAAATTCGTATAAAGAAGTGGAAATGCAGTTTCTAAACCAACGATTCCAAATGGAGCCAATTGCATTCCCTCTGCTTTTTCTTGTTCTGTATGTGGAGCATGATCTGTCGCAATGAAATCAAGTGTTCCATCAAGAAGCCCTTCAATCAAGGCATTACGGTCATCAGCACCGCGCAATGGTGGATTCATCTTATAATTTGTATCAAGACCTGGGATATCTTCTTCACAGAGTAGTAAATGATGTGGTGTAACCTCCGCTGTCACATGGATGCCTGCACGTTTTGCATCTCTTATTACTCTTACCGATTCTTTCGTGCTAACATGGCAAACATGGTAATGACAGCCTGCTGCTTCGGCTAATAATACATCTCTTGCGATGTGTACAGATTCACATACTGATGGGATTCCATTTATCCCATTTCTTTTTGAAAACTCACCTTCATGTACTGAACCTTTGTTTATTAAGGTATTCTCCTCACAATGAGCAACGATTGGCATTTGGAGCTTTGCAGCCTCTTTCATGGCAGCAAGCATCGTTGCGGCGGATTGAACACCTACACCATCATCAGTAAAAGCAAATGCTCCCGCTTCCTTCAAGCCTTTCATATCTGTAAGTTCCTGACCCAACTCCCGAACGGTAATTGATGCATAAGGAAGTACACGAACATGTCCTGTTTCTTTAATTCTTGTCTGTAACCAGCTCATTTGTTCAACTGAATCAGGAACTGGTCTCGTATTAGGCATCGCTGCAATTGTTGTAAAGCCACCTTTAGCTGCAGATAGTGTACCAGTTTCTATTGTTTCTTTATGCTCCCCTCCAGGTTCTCTAAGGTGAACATGTACATCAACAAATCCCGGTGAAATAAAGTTTCCTTGTACATCTACAATCTCACAGTCAGCTAGGTTAATATTTGCACCCACTTCAACAATCTTCCCATGTTCAATGCGAACCCCGGATGTCTCAAGCTGTCCTTGATCATTAAGGATTTTCCCGTTGACTAATGCAATTTTCATACCAATACTCCTCCTTCTGCATACTGTAAGACTCTTTTAAGAACTGCCATACGAATGTATACTCCATTTTCCATCTGCTTAAATATTCTAGAATTCTTTGCCTCAACTAGCTCACCTGCAATTTCAACATCACGATTGATAGGAGCTGGATGCATGATGATGCTTCCAGTTTTCATGTTGTTTCCTCGTTGAATAGTAAGTCCATATTTGTGATGATACTCTTCTTTAGATAATGTCATTGAAGAGTCATGTCTTTCATGCTGAATCCGAAGTAGCATAACAACATCAGCTTCTTTCAATCCAACATCAAGGTCTATATATGTACCATAAGGGTTCGTTTCATCCTGCCATTCCGAAGGAGCTGAAAAACTTACAATTGCTCCAAGTCTTGTTAAAACCTCAGCATTCGAACGAGCTACCCTACTGTGACGGATATCTCCTACAATCAATACCCTCAATCCTTTGAAACTACCAAACTCTTGTTTTATTGTTAATAGATCTAATAAAGATTGTGTTGGATGATTGCCACAACCATCTCCAGCATTTATGATTGGTATCGAAATTCCATTTTTCAGTTCATTAAAATACTCATCTCTTGGATGACGTATGACAACTGCATTAGCGCCTATAGCTTGTAGCGTTCTTACTGTGTCATAAAGACTTTCGCCCTTTTGCACACTTGAATTGGTTTCTTCCAAATGAAGAACATCTATCCCTAATTTACGCTCAGCAACTTCAAAGCTAAACCTTGTACGTGTACTTGGTTCAAAGAACAAGTTTGCTACAAATACCTGCTTCCCTAATCTCCATGCTTTGCCATCAGCAAATTGTCTAGCATCGTAAAGAATTCCCTCAATATCCTCAATCGTTAACTCTGTCATTGTTAGTAAATGGTTCATCTCTTCTCCTCCAATAGACATGTTTTCTAAAGACAAAATCGGTAACCAGGGGGACGGTTCTTCTGGTTCATTTAAATCCAAAAGAACCGTCCCTGTGGTACTTACCAGTGGTACTTATGGTCCTAAAAAAAGCACCCTTTGCCTATTTGGCAAGGGTGCTTAAAGAGTTATTAGAATAAAAGGGTGTATGAAAGAACACACCTCTTGATTGCCAATAACGCTCACACCCTTATTAGCCTCTCTGGACTACCTTAAAAGGTGATGCTTATGCAACAGAGTTATCATCCTCTAGATTAGCTTCATATATATCTACGTTTTCTGGAACTTCTCCACCAGGAAGAATTAAATTTAACAAAACACCAACGATAGCAGCAAGCGCCATTCCATGTATTTCAAAGTTTTCAGTAAATCTGACTATAGCTCCACCAATTCCAATTACAAGGATAACTGATGATATAATTAAGTTTCTGTTTATACCAAGATTAACCTTACTATCAACCAACATACGTAAACCGGATGAAGCAATAATACCAAATAGTAAAATTGATACGCCACCCATTACTGGTGTTGGAATTGAACTGATTAATGCATTAATTTTACCTATAAAACCGAACAGAATTGCAACTACTGCAGCACCACCGATTACAAATACGCTAAATACACGAGTGATTGCTAATACACCAATATTTTCACCATACGTTGTATTTGGTGGTCCACCTAATAATGCTGCGATCATCGTTGCAACGCCATCACCCATGATTGAACGGTGTAAACCTGGTTTCTTAATTAAATCTTTATGAACTACTTTACTTAATACCATTTGATGACCAATATGTTCTGATAATGTTACAACCGCAACTGGCACCATTAATAACACAATATCCCATGAAAAGCTAGGTGTATAAGAAACAAATGGGATAATAAAGTCAGGCATTTCGATTAAATCTGCTTCTTTAACACCTGTAAGATCAACCAATCCTACTGCTAGTGCATATAAATACCCGCCAATTATACCAATTAGCACTGGGATAAGATTGAAGAAACCTTTAAAGAAGATTGTAGCAATAATTACAATTGCTAAGGTAACCAATGCCACTGAGAAGTGTAATAAGCTATAGTTCCCGCTTGCATCATTCATTGCCATTCCGACTGCTGTTCCTGCTAGGCTTAATCCAATAACAATGATTACTGGTCCAACAACTACTGGCGGTAAGACTCTTACTAACCATTTGTGACCAGTTGCTTTAATAAGCAATGCCACAATTCCATACACTAAACCGGATAAGAAAGCGCCCACCATTGCTGCGCCTGGTCCATCTGAAGCGATTGCTGTTTGTAAAGGAATAATAAATGCAAAGGATGATCCTAAATATGCTGGTACCTGCCCCTTTGTTATTAATAGAAATGCAAGAGTACCAAATCCACTTGAAATAAGGGCTACCGCTGGACTAATTCCCACTAGGATCGGTACAAGGATTGTCGCACCAAACATTGCAAATAAATGCTGTATGCTTAATACTCCGAACATTCCAATTGACGGTTTTTCATGTATATCTAATACAACCTTTTGATTATCCTTACTCACGATAATTCCTCCTCATTACTAAAATGCCCTAAAATAAAAAATCTTTGTGCTTATTACACAAAGAGGTAGACGAATCCTTTCAAATTCGAGAAGGAATGTTACCCCTTTGCTAGCCTCTCTGGACTACAATTAAAGGGTTTTTAATTTATTTGTTATTTTAGCTAATAAATCAAAGCTATTTTTGTTTACTAATTTTTATGAATCGTAACTTGATCATTTTTATCAATATCTTCTAATTCAACCACAATCTTTTCTGAACTTGCAGTTGGAATGTTTTTTCCTACATAATCGGCTCGAATTGGAAATTCACGATGACCTCTATCAATCAATACCGCAAGCTGAATATGAGCAGGACGCCCAATATCGATTAGCGCATCTAGTGCAGCTCTTACTGTTCTTCCGGTAAACAATACATCATCTACCAATATGACTTTTTTATTAGTGATATCAGTTGGGATATCTGAGCCATTTACAATCGGCTCACGATCAGCCGTTTTTGTTGTTAGATCGTCTCTGTATAGGGTAATATCTAACTCTCCTACAGCAATCTTCTTTCCTTCAATCTGCTCGATTCTATTAGCAATTCGTTGGGCTAGATAAATACCACGTGTCTTTATTCCAACAATTACACAATCCTCTACCCCTTTGTTTTTTTCAATAATTTCATGTGCAATTCTTGTTAAAGCTCTTCGGATTGCTTGGTCATCAAGAACAACCGCTTTCTCAGTCACCATTTTTCACCTCACTTATGATTTATCTCCCTTGTAACGAATGTATAAAAAAAGTCCTCTCACCGCTTGTGAGAGGACTTAGACATACTACACAAAAGGATATAACTATCCCATTGTCATCCGTTTCCTTCTCAGCCTCACGGGACTGATTTAAAGGGCTCATTTAATCACTCTAATCATACTTCGCTTATCGAATTTTGTCAATGATTATTTTAGGATAATATCGTAGCATAAATAATTGTGCATATCCTTTTTAACGCTTTAGCTTATCCAGTAAGTCCTCAAAATCCGTTGGTAGCGGTGCTTCAAATTCAATGTATTCAGAGGTTCTAGGGTGAACAAATCCAAGTAAACCAGCATGTAAAGCCTGTCCGCCAATCTCTAACGTCTTCTTTGGGCCATATTTGGGATCTCCAACAAGCGGATAGCCTATATATTTCATATGAACACGAATTTGATGTGTTCTACCAGTTTCAAGCTGGCACTCAATGAATGAATAATCTTTAAATCGTTCAAGCACATTAAAATGTGTAATTGCCTCTTTACTATTCTCATCAGTCACTGCCATACTTTGACGATCTCGTTTATCTCTTCCAATTGGCGCATCTATCGTTCCATGATCATGAGGAATTACCCCATGTACAATTGCCTTATATTTCCTTGTTACTGTTTTTGCAACAAGTTGGTTTACCAGTGATTCATGTGCAAAATCATTCTTAGCAACCATTAATAATCCAGACGTATCTTTATCAATTCTATGAACGATGCCAGGACGTAAAACACCATTGATTCCTGACAAATCTTTACAATGAGCCATTAAACCATTAACTAATGTTCCACTCAGATGCCCTGGTGCTGGATGAACAACCATTCCTTTTGGTTTATTCACTACAAGTACATCTGCATCTTCATAATATATATCCAAATTCATTTCTTCTGGTACAACATCTAATAATTCTGGTTCAGGAATTGTAACCTGAATTACATCACCAGTCGAACATTTATAATTTGATTTTACCTGATTCCCATTAACAGTCACATTTCCATCCTTTATCCATACTTGTACCTGGGTTCTTGACCATTCTGGGTTGAACGAAGATAATACTTTATCAATTCGGTCATTTTTCTGATGCTCTTCAATTGTTAGTTCGAATTGATTCATCTTTCTTCTCCTTATCTAATTTCCCTTCAAACAGGGTTAATATTAGGATTATTCCAACCCCAACTACTAGGGCAGAATCTGCTATATTAAAAATCGGAAAATCGTATGTAAAAATGTATGTATCTATAAAATCGACAACTTCCTTGCGAAAGATACGGTCTATAAAATTACCAATTGCTCCTCCAAGCATTAGCGAGAGCGCTAAACCGAATAATCTCTGATTACTTTGCAGGCGTTGGATATATATGACAAGCATAACAACTACAATAACCGTCACAATATAGAAAAACCACATTTGTCCTTGAAGAATCCCCCATGCTGCTCCTCGATTTCGATGAGACGTTATGTATAAAAAATTCTCTATTACTGTAATTCGATCTCCAATATTCATATACGATACAATTATCCATTTTGTTGCTTGGTCTAATAAGATAATAAATAATGCAAGTAAATAATAATACACCAAAACACCCCCATCTCAACTTTCTTTACCTTTTGAATTTTAGCATATGAATGATTTACTGTACAATGTAAACTAGAAAAAGAAGAAAACAGAAGCAAATTAACTACTTCTGTTCAACAAGGTATAGATGATTTTCACGTTGGAGAGGTATGACTTTATAGTCATATAAATCTGTGAAAGAAAATTCAAAAATGGTACGTGCAGTTGGTAAGATTCGAAGCTTCTCATACGGGATTACTTCTCCAGTTTCTTCGCAAATCCCATATGTTCCTTCTTTCATTTTATTTAGTGCTCGTTCAACATCACGAAGATCTTCTTTTATATGATTAATAATTATTTTTTCTTTTTCAGTTTTTTCATCTTGGAATAAAAATTCTTGACTAACCTCATATATTGTTGACTCGGCCAACCTAGATAATAGCTCTTTTTTCGTTAACTCTAACTCCGCTTTAATCTCTGCATATTGATCGTTCATCGGAACGCCTCCTTGTCATGCTTTTGATTAAACGCTTGAAGAACCTCTCTATAAGGTAGTAAAGATAGTGTTACCTAATCGAGTTTTCATTAAAGCCAACAAGTTTTTCCTTTTCACTATGTGTTTTTGTATTCTACTTAGATGATACGGAATATCTATATTTTTTTGACCGCAGACATGCATAATATTTATTCAGTAAATCTCTCTGGTACATAAGTACTAATATCACATTTGATAATTTCACCCTTCTACTAATTAGAAAAGCGCAAGCGCCTTGCTTAGCCCTGACAATCAAATGTTCTGGTGAAAAAAAGACGTTCCCTAACTTTTCTTGCACCAGTTTATTTGACCTGGAGCTTCTTAAACTGAGCTTTTGCACAAGATAATCACAGAGCTTATTCGAGGTGAAAACTGGTTAGGCGTGGAACTATACATGGAAAACCATGTTCAAAATTATATAGATTCTTATACTTAAAAAAACCATGAGTTCGAGACCCATGGTTTCAAAAAAATTAATCTTTTTACTTTGTATAGTGAGTTTTTACAACAGATGCACAACGTAAGCAAAGCGTTGGATGATCAGAATCCTCACCAATTGTTGTGGAAACAACCCAACAACGATCACATGTCTCACCTTCTGCAACCTTCACACCAATCTTCACATTATCAAAGCTTTGTGCAGAAACTGGTGCATCATCGTAAGAACCACCAATTTCAAACCCAGACACAATGAATAATTGGTGCATATTTTCTTCTACAGAAGATAGTAGCTCCTGTGTTTTAGCATTTGGATAAAGAGTAATACTTGCTGCTAATGATTTACCAATTACCTTTTCATTCCTAGCTGTTTCTAGTGCTTTTAATACGTCGTCACGAAGCTCCATGAAAGAATCCCATTTCTTTTCTACCTGATCAGCATTTGGAATTGCAACGGAAGTAGGCATATCAACTAATTGAACACTTTCTTCAGTTACGGATTCAATATGTGACCACACTTCATCAGCCGTATGTGGAAGAATTGGTGTAACAAGCTTCGTTAAGCTAAGTAATGTTTCAAATAATACAGTTTGGATTGAACGTCGATCCTTATGATCTGGTGCTTCAATATACAAAATGTCTTTTGCAAAATCAAGATAGAAAGAACTTAATTCAATCGTACAGAAGTTATGAACAGAATGATAAACTGCTGCAAACTCATAATTGTCATAAGATGTTTTTACCTTATCAATTAATTTATTCAATTTAACCAAGATGTAGCGATCAACTTCACGCAACTCATCAACTGGTATTGAATCAGTTTCAGGATTGAAATCAGAAAGATTTCCTAATAAGAACCTGAACGTGTTTCTAATTTTACGATACACTTCAGCCACTTGTTTCAAAATGTTATCTGAAACTCTAACATCTGATTGATAGTCAACAGAGGCAACCCATAGTCGTAAAATATCTGCACCTAGCTGATTCATTACCTTAGCTGGTACAACAACATTTCCTAGGGATTTACTCATTTTGCGCCCTTCACCGTCAAGTGCAAATCCATGGCTTAATACACCCTTGTAAGGTGCTTTTCCTGTCACCGCAACAGCTGTTGATAAAGATGAATTAAACCAACCACGATATTGGTCAGAACCTTCTAAATAAAGGTCAGCAGGTCTCTGTAAGTCATCTCTTTCAAGTAGAACCGCTTGGTGAGAAGAACCAGAGTCAAACCATACATCCATAATATCTGTTTCTTTTGTAAAAACACCATTTGGACTTGATTCATGAGTAAAGTCTTCAGGCAATAAATCTTTTGCTTCACGTTCAAACCAGACATTTGAACCATGCTCTCTAAACAACTTAGACACATGATTGATTGTCTCATCCGTGATGATTGGTTCACCATTTTCGCCGTAAAATACTGGGATTGGTACACCCCAAGCACGTTGACGTGAAATACACCAATCTCCACGGTCACGCACCATGTTAAATAAACGCGTTTCTCCCCATGCAGGAACCCACTTCGTTTCCTTAACTGCTTCCATTAATTCATTTCTAAAATCTTTTATTGATGCGAACCATTGAGCAGTGGCTCTAAAAATGGTAGGCTTCTTTGTTCTCCAATCATGAGGATAAGAGTGAGTAATGAATGAAAGCTTTAGTAACGCCCCAACTTCTGATAGCTTTTCAGTAATTGGTTTGTTTGCCTCATCATAAAACAGACCTTCAAAACCCTCTGCCTCACTTGTCATATAGCCTTTTTCATCAACAGGACAGAGAACGCCAATTCCATATTTTTGACCAACAATGAAGTCATCTTCCCCGTGACCTGGAGCTGTATGTACACAGCCAGTTCCGGCATCCGTCGTAACATGCTCGCCAAGCATAACAAGAGAGTCACGTCCGTACAATGGATGTACAGCTATTACATTTTCCAATTGGCTTCCCTTAAACGTTTTTACAATCGATACTGACTCCCAGCCAATTTCTTTTGTTACAGACTTAACCAATGCAGAAGCTACAATAAATTTATTGTTATCAGCAATTACAACACTATATTCAAGATCTGGGTGTACGCTTATACCAAGGTTAGCAGGAATAGTCCATGGCGTAGTAGTCCAGATTACAATTCTTTCGTCACCTTCTAATACGCCTTTTCCATCTCTAACAGGAAAAGCAACGTAAATGGAAGCGGAACGCTTATCTTGATATTCAATTTCTGCTTCTGCAAGAGCCGATTCACTTGAAGGGGACCAGTAAACTGGCTTAAGTCCTTTATAGATATACCCTTTTTTAGCCATTTCTCCGAAAACCTGGATTTGTTGCGCTTCATATTCTGGTTTAAGCGTAATGTACGGGTTTTCCCAATCCCCACGAACACCTAGACGTTTAAACTGTTCTCTTTGATTATTAATCTGCTCGTATGCATATTCCTCACATAGCTTACGGAATTCTGCTACACTCAGCTCTTTACGATTAACCTTTTTGTTTTTCGTTAGCGCTGTCTCAATCGGAAGCCCGTGAGTATCCCAACCTGGAACATACGGTGCACAATATCCATTCATAGATTTAAAACGGACAATCATATCCTTAAGGATTTTATTAAGAGCATGCCCCATATGGATGTCTCCATTAGCATATGGAGGACCATCATGTAGTACGAACAATGGTCTACCCTTTGTACGTTCTTGTACCTTTTGATAGATATTCATTTGCTCCCAGAGTTCTTGAATCTCTGGTTCGCGATTTGGAAGATTTCCACGCATTGGAAATTCAGTCTTTGGCATTAATAACGTATCTTTGTAATCCATCAATTTTTCCTCCTACTCATTTATAAAGCCCTAAGCTTACAGGTTCATCACCAGCTTAGTTGATTTTGTAGCATGTTTGTTTTTTATCCTAACAGCCCCACTTCCAACACGATCCACGCATATATTCTTCTTAGGTTTCCTAAAATATTTTATTTATTACTTTAGGAACATATGTTTCGAGATAATAGTCGGAATTTGGAAACTGTTTATTATGAACATACAAAAAGACCTTCTCATCCCAAGAAGGGACGAGAAGGTCTCCCGCGGTACCACCCTTATAGACTAATGCAAAACCATTAATCCACTTACTCATTCGTAACGTGAATGTACCCGCACATGCTTACCTATCGTTTCAGCATAGAACTCCAGGGTGATTTTCATACCTACCGCTTATATCGAGCTTCCACCACCCTCGACTCGCTTTCTTTTGAATAAACTTGGTAGGACTACTGTCCCTTTCATAGCTGCTAGAATATATCGTTTTAAATAAATGGCTTTGTTGTAAAATTATATGCGTATTACTGCTTTCAGTCAAGCAAAGAAACTAATTTTCATCTGATTCAGAGAAAACTGGCTCCACATTATATTCCATTAGATGATCCCAATCATCATTGCTTAACATGTCTAGCTGTGCTTCAATCAACATTTTGAATCGGTTTCTAAAAACCTTTGATTGCTTTTTCAGTTCTTCAATTTCGATTGTGATTTTTCTCGACTTAGCTAAAGACTCATTAATAATACGGTCAGCATTTTTCTCTGCTTCTTTAATAATCAGCTTAGCTTCCTTCGTAGCATTTCGCTTCACTTCTTCAGCAGTTTCCTGCGCGATTAGAATTGATTTATTTAACGTTTCTTCAATATTTGTAAAATGTCCGAGTTTTTCAGAAAGCTCTGCAAGCTTGGACTCAAGTTCTTTTTTCTCACGAATAACCATTTCATAATCTTTAATAACCTGATCAAGAAACTCATTTACTTCATCTTCATCATAACCACGAAACCCTTTATTAAATTCCTTATTATGAATATCTAATGGCGTTAAAGGCACGAGTGCCACCTCCAAAAAAATTAATATTATGTAATCAAATGCGCCTCACGTATTGCATTAGATTTTTTTCCGAGCTTGCTTTAAAAAAATCTGAGGTATCTACCGAAGGCATAACTTTATTCAGCTAGGATAAGAATCCATATATTGTTTTCAACTCACCGCTTTCAGAAGTGGGAACTTCTGCTGAATAAAAGTTAGAACATTCCTAAATGAAATGAATACTTTAATATTCGACAGAAAAGAATAAAATCCTGCAATCTTTTTATTTAATTTTGTCTACTTACGAGCAGTTTCCACTTATCTTTTTTTGTTCTTCCCTCAATTGTCCGGAGCTTACTTCTACCATAACCACGTACAGAAAGAACATCATTTTCTTTACATTCAAAAGAGGTTTGTTCAGTTATTTTCCAATTTACTTTTACCAGACCATTTTCAATTAGAACTTGGGCCTTTTGTCTAGATATATGAAGAATTGCAGCTAAGATTACATCCAATCTTAAGGAAGTGACCGTAACACTCTGCTCCGTCCAATTCTCTTTAAGATCAAGTAATTCATCTCGGGTAATTTCTTGTAATGAAATCGTTGCTTTCCCTACTGAAGAAAAATTCATTCTTACATATTCTGCAATTTCTTTTGCAACAACAATCTGAATAGATTCACCATTTGTGACAATGTCTCCAAACTTAGACCTTTTTAGACCTAAGGACATAAGCGAACCCAATACTTTACGATGATCAATTGTTACGAATTTTACAGGATATTTTATTTCGAAAAAAGAAAGTAAATAGTCATCTTCATCTGGTTCAAAATAGGCTGGGTACAAAAGAGCCCTTTTTCGTTCAAACGCAGACTTTCCTCCTGAAAAATGAACAAGTGTATCCCCATTCGTACCTACTACAAGTCTAACTATTTCCTGTTCACGAGGATCAAGAAAATCAGTGAGCTTAGGACTATATTGAGCTTCAACACTATCCTTCCATTCAAGAACTTGATCAATAAACGCGTGTTCTTCTTTTCGAAAATGTTGATATAGATTCATATTCATTCTCCATGCTGTTAGAAATACAAAGAAAACTCGGTGACTACCGAGCAATTGGTGAGAACTAAGCCGTTGTAACTCTTACGAACATAAGCAATTGTTGACTTATTAAGAGTGTAAAAGGGAACTAACCTAATATAGCTCCCTATTAGATTGCTATATTTTAAAACATAAATTGAAGGGCTGATACACCTCTACTAGCAAAATTCAAAACCAAAATTGCTACAATTGGTGAAATATCGATCATGCCAATTGGTGGTATAAATCTTCGAAATGGTTCCAGGTACGGTTCACATATTCTCGCAAAAAACTGCCCGATTGAAGACTCACGAGCGTTAGGAAACCAGGACATCAAAATGTAGATAATTAGAGCATATGAGTAAATCCCTAGCACTTGTCCTAATAAATAAAAAACTATATCCATCTAGTTACCACCCCTTATCTGAGTATTCATCGTTGGAGACAATTTCTGAAATGTTTCCAGAAACATCGACATTGTCTGGTGTACATAAAAAAATATTTGCTCCAATCCGTTGGATATCTCCTCCGATTGCATAGACTGTACCACTTAAAAAGTCCACGATTCTTTTAGCTTGATCATGCTGTATACGTTGAAGGTTTACAACTACTGCTCTACGATTCTTTAAATGGTCAGCAATCTCCTGTGCTTCTGCATATACTCGTGGTTCAAATAACACTACCTTTGAGGATTTTTGGACACTTTGTAGACTTACCACATTTTGTTTTGTAGATGGCTTTATAGGTCTAGTAGGCTCCACTTCCTCTTCAAAATATTCTTCTTCATCATATTCATATTCATCTTCTAGAGCAAAAAAACTTTTAAATTTGGATTTAATACTCATTATTAACACCTCTTTAAAATTCTTTCCCTACTAATGATGTTCCTAGTCGAATAAAAGTTGCACCTTCTTCAATCGCAATCTCATAATCATTTGACATTCCCATTGAAAGTTCTTTACAAGGCGCAAATGAAAGATTTAACGCTTGTACATCTTGTCTTAGCTTTCGCAAACTACGAAAGCACTCTCTTATCACATTCTCATCTTCAGTATAAGGCGCCATTGTCATTAAACCTACCACTTCTATTAAAGGATAATCTGAGAGCGATTTAATAAAATTGAGAAGCTGACTAGGTTCCATCCCATGCTTCGATTCTTCACCCGATGTATTTACTTGAACAAAGCATTTCATTTTTTTGTTTGCTCGTTTTTGAATCTCTTCTGCTAATGACAATCGATCAAGTGAGTGAATATAATCAACTTCATTAACAATGTTTTTTACCTTTCTTGTTTGAAGAGACCCAATAAAGTGCCAAGTGGCTTTCGAGCCTACTTCTTTCTTTTTGGCAATGAGTCCTTCGTCGCGGTTCTCTCCAATATGTATAATCCCTGCCTCAATTGCTTCCATTGTGGTGGCTACACTTACGTATTTAGTAACTGCGATAATAGAGACAGAGTGCTTTTCACGGTTTGATCGAGTACATGCTTCTGTGATTGTTGCTTCAATTTGTTCAAGATTTGTCTTCACATTCACTGTTTATCAAACCTCCTTTAGACCGATAAAATTCATCATTCTACCTGTTTTTCCCTTATCACGGCGATGAGAAAAGAAAAGATTCTCTTCACAACTCGTACAATACGAGGAGACTTTAATATTTTCTTTTGAAAGACCTGCTTTTAACAATAAAACATAATTTAATTGTTTTAAATCTAAACTGTATTGATTTTCAGACACTTGGTCATAAGGATGAAGAAAGTCTTCCTTTAGCAAATTATCTACAAAGTTTTTTACATAGTCGTCTACTACATAACAACATTTCCCTATCGCAGGACCAATTACGGCATAGATTTCATTAGGCTCTATACCATCCTTACACCATGTACGAACCATTTTACCACCAACATCCTTTACTGAACCCTTCCAGCCTGCATGAGCTATTCCGATTCTCTCTTTTTCTGGCGAATAGAAAAAGAGTGGAACACAATCTGCATAACAGAGAGTTAGTAAAATGTTCTTTTCATCGGTATATAGGCCATCCGTATCCTTGATACTTTGTTCATACTCATATACACCAGCACCAAGATGTTCCCTTGTAACCTTTACAATTTTATTATCATGTGTTTGTTCCGAACATACCCAATTTGATGTAGGGAATCCTAAAATTTCTGATAATGTTTCTCTGTTTTTATTAACCTTTTTAGCATCATCGGTAACATGCAATCCAAGATTAAAAGAATCAAAGGGGTGTTGACTTTCCCCACCATTCCTCGTTGTAAATCCTGCTGCAATCTGATCTGACAGATGTCGCCATGCTGTTAACTCTAAAACCTGTTCTTGTCCTTTAATAAAAGGTTCTAAATTCATAATAACATTCCTTTTTGTATTTTATACAAAGTGTCTACTTGCTGAAATAGGAATCGACAATAGTTGAAAAATAAAACCCTTCTTTTGCTTATTTTATCATAGTATAGCAAAAGAAAGGAGAATATGTTAGGAAAAATGTCAAATTTTAGCCCGATTATTCAATCGTTATTTTGTGTTCTGACTAAAATTACATCCTTACCTACCTTAATTATGTTTCTCCAAGGTATAACAGTTTCTTCTTCACAACCAAAGATACCCAAAACTCTACCTGGTCCCGTTATTACAATTGACTCAATTTTGCCTGTAGTGAGATTTATATCAATATCACCAATGTTTCCTAGCCTTTTTCCATCAACGACACTTACAACGTCCTTCATTTGAAAATCAGATATTTTCACCATGCTCCCTACCCTCCCTAAAAACCTCCTACTCTAAATATATGTATCAATGACAAGTTTTTATGAGACAAATCGGTAAGATCATAAGCTTATCAAAAAACAACAACCTAAGATTGATAACATGAAAAAGAATAAAAAAAGACATTCGTATAGTAATGTACGAATGCCTAGTCATTCTATTTCTAAATTTAGCTTGTCCTTTCTGTCATGTCTTCTATATATCATAAAATGACAAGCTACTTTATAATCTTATTTTAGTTTTGAATATTTTTATTCATTTGTTTAATGGCAGCTTTTTCAAGTCGAGAAACTTGAGCTTGGGAGATCCCGATTTCCTCCGCAACTTCCATTTGTGTTTTGCCTTGGAAAAATCGTTTTCGAAGGATTAGTTTTTCTCGCTCATTTAATCGTCGCATACCCTCTTTTAGGGCAATCTCTTCAATCCACTGCGAATCACGATTACGTTCATCGCTTAATTGATCCATAACATAAATAGGATCTCCGCCATCATTATAAATCGGCTCAAATAAAGAAACCGGGTCTTGTATTGCATCAAGTGCAAATACAATTTCTTCATGAGGAACCTCTAATACCTTTGAGATTTCTTCAGCAGTGGGTTCCCGTGAGGTTTCACTCATTAAGCGCTCACGTACTTGCAATGCTTTGTACGCAATGTCTCGTAATGAACGAGATACCCGTATTGGGTTATTGTCACGCAAATAACGTCTAATCTCCCCGATAATCATCGGTACAGCATATGTTGAGAATTTTACATTTTGGCCTAAATCAAAGTTGTCAATTGACTTCATTAGTCCTATACAGCCAACCTGAAATAAATCATCAACAAATTCGCCTCTGTTGTTAAAACGTTGAATAACACTAAGTACAAGCCGTAAATTTCCATTCACAAGCTTATCGCGGGCCGATATGTCACCATTTTGCATTTGCCTAAACAGTTCCCGCATTTCTTCATTCTTAAGTACTGGAAGTTTTGAAGTATCTACACCACAAATTTCTACTTTATTTCGAGTCAATTCTTTCCCTCCTAACAGGAGTTGCTGTACAAAGTTAAGTATCTCCGTAAGAGGGAAAAATATGCATTTCCTATCGACAACTATTTCCAAATAATCATCCTATTAAGCGTTCAAATCCACCTGTACCAAGCAAAAAATACTTCTTAAAAATAGTTAAACCATTTTATTAAATTCTTTTCGCAAACGTTTGATAATCCGTTTTTCTAATCTCGAAATATAAGATTGTGATATCCCCAACATATCTGCTACATCCTTTTGTGTTTTCTCTTCACCCCCGATTAAACCAAATCGCAGCTCCATAATTTGCTTCTCTCTGTCATTTAATTGGTGAAGTGCTTTTACTAAAAGCTTTCTATCAACATTTGCCTCTAAATCCTTTGTAATAATATCTTCTTCAGTTCCAAGTACATCCGAAAGTAAAAGTTCATTCCCATCCCAATCAATATTGAGAGGTTCATCAAACGAGACTTCAGAACGTATCTTATTATTTCTACGTAAATACATTAATATTTCATTCTCAATACATCTAGAAGCATACGTAGCAAGTTTAATTTTCTTCTCAGGATTAAAGGTGTTTACCGCCTTAATCAAACCAATGGTACCTATACTGATCAGGTCTTCAATGTTTATGCCTGTATTCTCAAACTTCCTCGCAATGTACACAACTAAACGGAGATTCCTCTCTATTAAAATTGATCTAGCAGCTTGATCACCACTAGGTAACTTTTCTAAGAGGAGTTCCTCTTCGTCCTTTGAAAGAGGAGGTGGAAGGGCTTCACTTCCACCTATATAATAAATTTCATCTGTTTTTAAGCCTAGCCTAATCAAAAGTTTATACCATAAATATGTAAATTTGAGTTTTATTTTAGCCACCGTAAGTTCTCCCTTCTATTTTGTTAAATCATGAGTATGATATTTATAAGAGCTGTTAGGAAAGCATTTGTCGTCCGATCTTAATTATGAAGCTGAAGGTATTGAAGATGAAACAAGCATCTTAGGGTGAACTATACAATCGTATTCACCATCTGAAGACAGAGTTGTATGATTTAATGCTAGTAATCCCTTCTTGACGAGATGATCTTCCTTGTTTTGAGAAATAACTATTCGGTCTGGTTTAATAGCAAGTAAAAATTGATGTTCTTGTCCAACCCCTCTATATGGAATAATCCGAACACGACTTTCCCAAATATGAGGCTTGCTAGTATAATCACTTGTTAAGAATTTCATGTTTTTAGACTGTTCGATGAGACCCTCTGGAAAAAAACTTTCAAATTTTTTTACATCTAAAATCATGACAGGGCTCTTCGTAATTGGATCGAATAGCTGATTTCCACTATCTATTAATCCCTTTGCTTGTAATGTAACATCATCTATTTGGACTGTTACTTCTACAATTTGATCATAAAAAATTTTTTTCGTTTCAATGTCAGCTATTCTATTCTTCGAAAAATACCAAACAACGGGAAACCCAAGTAAGACAAATCCCCAGCTAATTGGATTACCAAATTCATTAGATTTTGTTAGTAGTACCCCATCGAATACAGCTACCTCGAATTCTAAGAAGTAATGTACACCTATCATTCCGCCTCCAATCATAAACGTTGTGAAATAAAAAGTTAAAAGACCTTGTAGAAAATAACGTAATCGCTTATAGCCGAAAGCAACTCCTACTATGGTTATTGAAAAAAGAAGTTTCGTTACAGGGTGAGAGCCATAATCTGCAAATGGAGATACAACTAAAAGTACAAGTAAAGAACCGATAAATGCCCCGACCATTATCCTCCACTTCACAATCTTACGTTTTAATATGAAAGCTGTTAGCAGCAATAATAAGGCGTCAAAGAAAAAGTTCAACAACCAAATGACATCCAAATAGATATACAAACGATTTCTCCTTTCACCATTTTTCACTGCACTGCACAAGTGATTACAATCCCCCATCTAGCGTTGCCGGTGAATTATCAGTTTTCATTAGAAAACTGCAAGCGGCTTACTTTGCTCCAACAAGCAAACGTTTATGTGGCAAAAGAGTCGCTCTTTGACTTTTCATTGCAAAGCTCGTTTGATCTGCTTATAGCTCAGCTTTGCGCAAGATAATCGTAGAAGACTTTTCAAGGTAAAAACTTACTACGCGCTAGAGGTAGACATTGAAATCTATGTTAAAAATTTTAATACTTTATTTACTTTTGAAAAATTACGCCTTGTATTAAAAAATAGTATATAGTACATCTTATATGGAAGTCTGTCACTTCATGCCGATTATAAATGAGAAATTTTGAAATATTACTTCTTATTTTGTCAGTCGGTGAGATACTAGAAGAATTAAGTAGGAAAGTACTACACAAAAGGCATAATTGGGTTACAAATTACTATCGTTGGATAAAGAACAAAAGTGCAAGCGCCTTGAAAGAGGAACGTCAACTAACATCCGCAACGTCCTGTGGCGAACGTTGACCTTTGGAAGTCCTGTGCAAGTCGTCAAGCAAATGTTCTGTGGCAAAAAAAGCCGCGCTTTGAGTTTTCTTGCTACAAGTTATTTGACCTCGAGCTGCTTAAAGCAAAGCTTTGCGCAAGATAATCGCAGAAGCCCATTCAAGGTGAAAACTGGCTAGGCGCTGGAGCTGAACGTAGTTAGACCTAATGAAAAGTTATCCACAACAGTAAATTTAAAAAGTTTCTTCTAAAAAGAAAAAAGGCATTCAACAATTGTAATTGTCAAATGCCTTTTTTCTTTTATTAATTACCCTCTTCGATTACGGTTTCGTAAGAAGGTTGGGATATCTAATGCATCTTCTGCTTGAACAGATCCACGTGGACTAACCTCTTGAACTGGTTCTTCACGTCTTACTTCTCTTTTTGGAGCCACTTGTGGTTTTGTATTAAACGATGGACGTGTTGGACGAGCAGGATCAACCTCTGCTTCCACGAAACCTGTCGCAATTACAGTTACAACAATCTCTTCTTTCAGGTTTTCATTAATTACAGATCCAAAGATCATGTTTACTTCTTGGTCAGAAGCAGACGCTACAATATCAGCAGCCTCTTGTACTTCATATAAGCTTAAGTTTGTTCCACCTGTGATATTCATTAAGACACCTTGAGCTCCATCAATAGATGTTTCAAGTAAAGGACTTGAAATAGCCTTTTTAGCAGCTTCTGCAGCACGATTTTCACCTGTAGCAACACCAATACCCATAAGAGCTGAGCCTTTATTAGACATAATTGTTTTAACATCGGCAAAGTCAAGGTTAATTAATCCTGGTACAGCAATTAAGTCAGAAATACCTTGTACACCTTGTCGAAGAACATTATCAGCTTCACGGAACGCTTCTAACATTGGAGTATTTTTATCAACAATTTCAAGTAAGCGATCGTTCGGAATTACGATTAATGTATCCACTGATTCTTTCATAGCAGAAATACCGCCCGCTGCTTGAGTAGCACGTTTTCTACCTTCGAAAGTAAATGGTCTTGTTACTACCCCAACTGTCAAAGCACCTAAATCTCTTGCTATTTGAGCAATTACAGGCGCAGCACCGGTACCTGTGCCTCCACCCATTCCAGCGGTAACAAACACCATGTCTGCTCCCTTTAATGCTTCTTCAATTTGCTCTCTGCTCTCTTCAGCAGCTTTTTTACCTACTTCAGGGTTTGCTCCTGCACCTAAACCACGAGTAAGCTTGCCTCCAATTTGCATTTTAATTTCAGCTTTAGATAAATTTAATGCTTGAGCATCTGTATTTACAGCTATAAACTCAACACCTTGAACTCCATGTTCAATCATTCGGTTTACAGCGTTATTACCACCGCCACCTACACCTATTACTTTTATAGTAGCTAATTGATCAACATTTGTATCAAACTCTAACATTATAAGATCCTCCTAATTTGCAAGTATACTTCTCTATTAATCAAATACGTCTTGGCGTATTTGCGCCCAGATTTTTCAATCTTGCTCGCAAAACCACCTTTAAAAATCTGAGGCATCCGCCGGAGGCTTTAACTTTAATTCAGCCACTGCTGAATTAAAGTAAGGCTATTCAAAGAAGAGACCAAAGAATCTCTTTACCTTTTTCCCGATGTTTTGATCATTATTATTGTTTTTTGGATGACTCTTAGCTTGAGGTTGGCGAGCAGGTCTCTTCTCAGAAGTGTCGATAGTCACAGTTGAATTTATTTTTCTTCCTTGAATGCTAGCATGCTCGTACGCAAATTGTAGTAAACCTACACCAGTCGAATACTGAGGCTCTCTAACTCCAATATAGTCAGGCTTTGCAATTCGTATATTACTTCTCAAAACAAACTGTGACAGCTCAAGTACACCAGGCATATTAACAACACCACCAGTTAGTACAAATCCGCCAGGAAGATCCACGACTCCCATTTTCTTCAATTCTTTTTGAATCAATTGTAAGATCTCTTCAAGTCTTGCTTCGATAATTTCAGAGATTTGCAATTGAGTAAACTGTTCATGTTGATCACTGCCAATAATAGGTACGTTAAAAACTTCCTCTTCAGATGCATGATCATAGAAGGCATGTCCATGCTTAATTTTTATTTTTTCCGCATCCTCAGTTGATGTTCGCAAACCTATTGCTAAATCCTTAGTAATATGGTCTCCACCTACTGGAAGTACACTAGTAGATTGCAAGTATCCATCATTAAAAACAGCTATTGTGGTTGAGCCACCACCAATATCAACAAGTGCCACACCCAGATTCTTCTCATCTTCGGATAAAGAAATGGAACCTGCAGCTAAAGGCTGCAAACTTATGGCTGCAATGTCTAATCCAGCCCTTTCCACACAACGTAATAAATTATGTAAGATTGTTCGAGAAGTCGTAATGATGGTACCTTCGACTTCTAACCTAACACCTAACATACCACGTGGATCACTAATTTCATCATATCCATCTACAATAAATTGCTTTGGTATCATATCGATAATTTCTCTCTCAGGTGGTAGAGAAATAAACTGAGCAGCATCAATTACCCGAATCACATCATCATTACTAATTTCTCTGTTTTGACGGGATTCACTTGAAACAGCTACAACTCCATGAGCTGATTGTAATTGAACATTGTTGGCTGGTACACTTACAACAACTTGATTTATAGAAATGCCAACCATTCTTTCTGCTTGTTCAACTGCCTTTTTAATAGAATGAACGGTTTCATCTATATCAACAATTGTACCTTTTTTTAAACCTTCTGATTTAACATTACCCACACCTATTATGTTAAGAGAATCATCTACCATTTCACCAATGATTACCTTAACACTGGATGTACCGATGTCAAGACTCACATATATTTCATTGCTGTTCATTCTTTGGCACCTCCTTTAACTAAAAAACACAATTCTAAATATAAGATTTTTGTCGAACAACAATTATTATTTTTCAAAATATTATTTTACATAAGAAAAATATTCAACATATAGTTAAGATTTCCCTTTATAAAATATTAATTTTTTTCTATTTTATCACGAGAAAGGCTCCATTTGGATATAATTATCCGTCTAATTACCGCTATATTTTGGAAAAGTCTAACTCCAAAAGCAAAAACAGCAACTAAATACAAGTCTACACCAAGATGAACACCTAGAAAAGCTAAACTTGCAGCTAAAAGAATATTAAAAAAGAAACCTGATACAAATACAGCTTGATCGTATATATTTTGCAAGTGAGCTCGTATTCCTCCAAATAATGTATCTAGTGCAGCTAATACGGCTATTGATAGATAGTTTGAATACTCAGCTGGAATTTTGAATTCTGATAACAGTCCGAGAACTAATCCGACTAATAGAGCTATTATTGGAAGCCACATGACTACTTTCCACCTTTTTCGCTTTTATCAGGTTCCATATGCGTAATCCTTATTGGGTCATCATAAGCAGGGATGGTTACTGATTTACTTGGATTTGAGATTTTTAATCGTAAATTATCAATAAAAAATTGACGTTCTGCTTCGGATGCTTTTAGCTTATTGTATAATCTTTCGGCATCATCGGCGATAACATTTATTTCGATTGGAAGTGATTGAATAGTATAAGAATCAATTTTGGGTCTTCCTTGTATTTCACGAATAACAGTAGTTGTAATAACACGATGACCATCAATTGATATCCCTATTGCTTGATAAGAGTTTAACTCATTCACAAGCCACCTAAGTAAGTTGGGAGGAATACTACCCGCAGGTCTCCCAGCTTCATTAAAGGATTGTTCAATTGTAATCGTTATTCCTGGACCAGTTAGTTCAGTTAAACCCGCTTGTTTTTTTAATTCTTGTAGGGTTTCTTGCAAGATAAGTACCCTACTATCATCTCGTTCATTTTCATATTGCTCTAATTTAGCTTCATACGTGTAAATCTTAGATAAGAGGTCTGTATACATTTCTTGTGACTGCTTTAAATCTTCACGTAATTCCCATAAATCACGGGTATCACGAATTTCTGGTTCTTTAAAGGTTTGGAATTGGACAGCAACCATGAAACCTATAATACCCGCTATAACTGTAAAACTACTTACTGTTTTTTTGTCCAATACAACCACCTTGCTTTCTTTAGGCACTAACGTTATTCATTTGTACGAAGTAACGGATCCATAGCAATTTCAGTTTTACTTTCAATTTTCACTACGATGTTATCTTGAATAAGTTGATCTGTTATACCACCATTCATATTTAATGCAGGGGTTAGTACATCTACATCACCGATAGCAGATATTACAAATGGTGCAGGAAATGGATCCCCATCAACAACAACTACCGGTCCGTTACAGTATATATAGGAGTTATGATTAAGTCTTTTTCCGTTAACTGAAACTGCTTGAGCACCAGAAACATATAACTCATTAATTACTTTAAATAAGTGGCTTTCATGGACAAGATAATTGTTAACATCTTGTCCAGAAGGGACATAGGAAGCGTCCTCTAGTGTTACGACAACACCTGGGCCTTTTACTCCGATTTCTCCAACCACCATACGATATTTTTCAACTTCTTCTACCATATTATAATAAATTTGCTCTTGTTCTTCGTTAGCGAGATCCTCTTCAATCTTTTGGATCTGATCCTGTTTTTCTAACAGTTCCTTCTGAAGTTTACGATTCTTCTCGTTCTGTTCATTTAACTGAGTTCTAATTCTATTTTCTTCATTCCATTGTTGATCAGAGACATGATGGTTTTCCATCTGTTCCCTTGTAAACTGATAAGAGAAAGAAATCATAAAACCAAGTACTAAAGTTACTAATGATAGGATTACATGTCTACCCTTCAGTTTCATCAGTGACCATCTCCTCTTCCTCATTGATGATTTCCTGTTCGTATGGTATAAAGGTTGGCACCACGTCTAATTCAATATACCCTTTCAAGCTAGGGGCTAATTCATTTACAATCGAAGGGTATGCTGTAATATGATTTGCAAAATTTCGTACCGTTGCTCTAACTTCATAACCATCATTCATATAAAGGGTCATATGAAGGGGATCGTACTCTGTAGGAGTATAGTGAATTTCGGAAATAAGATTGGTCATAGTTGGCTCAATCTTGGCCAGTTCTTTTGCGAGGGGCTTTAAATGCTCTTCATCCCATCCCATAAGTATTGGGGCATCAACTGGTAAATTGTCCGCCTTTGTATTCGATGTGGTAACGATTTTCCCATTTTCAAGCAGTGGGAGAAAATCATTATTAGAAGCAATATACCCCACTCTTCTATGTTCAGAAACCGTAATAATAATTTTATTAGGGAGTTTTTTATCAATATGTACTTCCTTAATTTCCGGATGTTTGCTTATAAGCTTACTATTCTTTTCATTATTTACCTTCCAAAAGCTTGTCCCAATTTGCAATTCACTAAGTTCGCTAATTTGTTCATTAGAGATATTTCGATTTCCTTTTATTGTAATAGTACCGATTCGACTTAATGGTGATTGAAAATAAACAACACCAGATAGCAACAGAAAAAAGAGTGTTATATACAGGATTAACCTTCTGTTAGCTTTTTGTTTTCTTCTTTGCTTCAACTTAGGAATTCGATCCTCAATCGTAACAACCTTTTGTTTTGCCAAAACGTTCACCCCACCCTTGGGATATTCCTAGAAATACATAAGAAATGCGCAAGCGCCTTGACCACCCCCGAAAAAGCAAATGTTCTGTGACAGAAAAATCACTCTTTGACTTTCATTGACACACGTTTTTTGACCTCGAGGGGGTAGACGCTGGAGTTGGATATTGAAAACTATATTTAAAATTTTATACTTTTAAAGAAAACTCGGCATTTGCCGAGCTTATGAAGCACATAAAACGCCACCAAAGACAACGAAAACAAAAAAATTAGTTTTATGTCTTTGCTCCATATTTGCAAAGCCGTAGTTTCACCAATATAAGTAAAATAATTTTTCAACAACTAACGAACAAACGGCATAGAAACATGCCGTTTTCAACAAAATACACTAACACAAACATGTTATTGTATTATATCATATATCCCTAAGAATTTGGTGAAGAAACTATGCTACATTCGACCTATTATTTCAACCTCAGTTTGCATTTTAACCCCGTGCAAAGAGTAGATTTTATCTTTAACAAAATCAATTAGCGCTAACACATCATTTGCCTTGGCATTTCCTGCGTTTACAATAAAGTTTCCATGTAACTCAGATATTTTTGCACCACCAATTGAATAGCCTTTTAAACCTGATTGTTCAACTAAATGACCGGCATAGTTTGGAAGTGGGTTTCTAAAAATACTTCCTGCACACGGCAAATCCCAAGGTTGGGTTTCTCTACGATAATCCTTATTTTTCTTCATTACAGCAACGATTTCGTCTTTATTACCTTCCTTAAGTTGAAATGTCGCTTCAACAACAATCCCTGGTTTTTTCTGTTGAAGGACTGAGGTCCGATAGGAAAATTCCATCTCTTCATTAGTAAGCCATTCAAATGTACCATCTTCAAATAAGACATGAGCCTTTAGTAATATTTTTGATATATCAGAGCCGTGCGCTCCCGCATTCATATATACCGCTCCACCAATTGATCCAGGAATACCACTAGCAAATTCTAATCCGGATAATCCTTTTTTACCAATTAAAATTGCTAGACTAACCACTGAATAACCTGCTCCAACAGTTATCTTTGTATTCTCAATTTCAAGATGATTTATTCCATTACCTAATTTAATAACTGCCCCTTCTATTCCTTTATCAGAGACAAGTAAATTTGAGCCTCTACCAATTGCCCTCCATTTTATTCCGTGCTTCTTAATAATTTGGATTGTTTTTTTTAGAGATTCAATATCATTCGGTTCAATAAATAAATCAGCAGGTCCGCCAATCTTAATGGTAGTATGCTTGGCTAAAGGCTCGTTTATGATTACCTTCCCTACCTTGGCATCCTGAAGTTCCTTAACAATCGTATCCATAATAACCTCCTATACCAACAATGGTAAATGTACTTCTTTATTTCTTATGCTACATTAACGGCCTGTAGGACCTACTTCATTGTTAGTGAATAGCTATAAGTTCCTGCCTCACAGTGACTAGATCAAGAATATATATGTGTATACGCTTCTTCCGCACCTAGTTCTGTATTTGGAAAACACTCTAAATAATATCTTCTATATTCTATGCGGTTACCTACTCTAAGGTACATTTGCCTATACTAGTTCATTCATTAATTTGTACAAGCGGTTAGCCGCATCTGGAATGCCTATTTGTCGAGAAGCTTTCTTCATTTCTTCAAGCTTATCTAGATTAAGTAGTATTGAGTCAATATCTTCAATTAATTGACGTCCGGTTAAGTCTTTTTCTAAGCGTAAAATAGCTGCGCCTTTTTCACTCAATGACCTAGCATTTTTTTCTTGATGATTGTTTGTTACATAAGGACTTGGTATTAAAATGCTTGGAAGTCCTAGTGCGGTAATTTCAGCTAAAGTGGTGGCACCTGCACGAGCAACAACCAGGTCCACACCCGCTAATACCTCAGGCATGTTATAAAGGAAGGGTTTTATTATCACATTGTTCGGATTTCCAACAGATTTCACCTTCTTCAAAACATCCTCATAATGCACTTCACCAGTCACGTACAGAAATTGATAATTATTATCTTTAACTATGTCTAGAGCTTCAATGAAAGCATCATTTATCGGTCTAGCACCTCTGCTTCCACCAACAAGTAATACAGATTTTTGAAAGCTGTTAAGACCAACGTGGAGTCGTCCCTTTTCCCCGTCCTTTCCAAGCACTTCGGAAGCACGAGGATTACCAGTAAGAACAACTTTTTGAAGAGGGAAAAATTCCTTTGCCTCTTCAAAACAAACAGCAACCTTATCTACATACCGACTTAAGAACTTATTCGTAAGACCAGGGACGCTATTCTGCTCATGTATAATGGTTGGGATATTTAGGCGGGTTGCAGCATACACAACTGGACCGCACACATAGCCACCAGTCCCAATTACAACATCAGGTTGAAATTCTTTAATATATGATTTACTATCCTTTACACCCTTTAAAAATCTAGTAATGGTTCTGATATTATCAAAGGATAACTTACGTTTAAATCCTGTAATTTCAATTGTTTTAAAGGGGATATTTTCCCTTGTTACGATACCACTTTCTAAACCCTTTTCAGTCCCGATATATAAAAATTCAGATGTTGGATCCATTTTTTTTATTTCTTTTATCAATGCTAGTGCAGGATATATATGTCCACCAGTACCCCCACCGCTAATTACAATCTTCAAGCTCACTCCTCCAATTCCTCTGAGGTTAATTCTTGACTCAGGTATTACAATACTAAGTCATAAATACCTATGTAACCTATATAAGAAAAGCCCAAGCGCCTGCTCAGCCCCGACAAGCAAATGTTCTAGGCAAAAAAGTAGTTCTTTGACTTTTTATTGCCATGCATTTTTTCCACGATTGGCTTGCGCAAGACATTGACTTTTACTTTAAATAAATGGTATAAACCCTGTTATTCAACAGGGTTTACACGTAAATACATTATAACATATATTCGTATTAAATAGGGTTAATACCTAGCGTATCTGCTTATATTTAATAATACACCGACTGCCATCAGCATTAAGGTTAAAGAAGAACCACCATAACTTAAAAATGGAAGTGTTATTCCAGTAACAGGCATTAGTCCTGTAACTACTCCGATATTTATTATGACTTGGATTGCAATCATACCAATAATCCCAATCCCTAAGAAGCTACCATACAAATCAGGTGCACCAAGAGCAATCCTTACGCCTCTCCATAGTAAAATACTAAATAAAATTAAGACAAAGGAGCCCCCAATAAAACCCAGCTCTTCTGCTAAAATAGCAAAAATAAAATCAGTTTGAGGCTCGGGTAGGTAAAAAAACTTTTGTCTACTTTGCCCTAACCCTAATCCAAATAATCCTCCCGGCCCAATTGCATATAAAGATTGAATAATTTGAAAGCCAGTACCCAATGGATCTTCCCAAGGGTTTAAAAAGGAGGTTATACGCTTGATTCGGTACGGTGCAGATAAAATAAGTGCAGCGAAGCCAGCAACTCCAACAAGTCCTAAACCAACAAAATGTGAAATTCGAGCTCCTGCTACATAGATCATAACGATACATGTACCAACCATTACTGTTCCTGTCCCTAAATCTGGTTGAAGCATTATCATTCCGAACGCTAGGAAGACCAGAGAAAGTGAAGGAACTAAACCTTTTTTAAAGGAGGTAATCTTCTTTTGATTCTCAGATAAATATTTTGCTAAGAATGCAATCATCGCTAATTTCATAAATTCAGATGGCTGAATAGAAAAGGCACCAACACCAATCCAACTTTGGGAACCATTACGCTCCATACCAATTCCGGGAATTAACACTAGTACTAATAGTACAAAACAAACTATCACTAGCACTTTTGCCCAAGTTCTCCATGTCCAGTAATCAATATTCATAATGAAGAACATAGCTAGTATACCTACACTAGCAAACAAAAGCTGTCTTTTAGCAAAAAAGAAGGAATCTTCAAATTTATATGTAGCCCAGACTGCACTAGCACTATACACCATAATTAATCCAACTGCTAAAAGAGTAAGTGTAGTAATAATTAAAATGATATCAGGAGTCGTTTTTTGGCTCACAATGAAAACACCTCTACATTCTAGATTCAGAGCGTATGGTGGACAATCGGGCAAGGGATACCTTCCACATATCCCACCACATACCTCTTTTCTAGATTGTCCAAGCCCTTACTTAAGCTTATGCACGGCGTTTATAAAAATGTCTCCTCTTTCTTCAAATGTTTTATGTTGATCCCAGCTCGCACAAGCTGGTGATAATAAAATAATATCACCATCATTTGAAAGATCATAAGCTTCTGTAACTGCTGCTTCAACATTATTGACATGTTTAATTACTTCTATTCCAGCAAGTTTACCTGCCCGTTCAAGCTTATTAGCTGTTTGACCATAAACAACCATAGCCTTGACACGTTTAAGTTCATCAACAAGTTCGTCAAATTCATTTCCACGATCAAGTCCACCGGCAAGCAAAATGACCGGCTGGTCGAAGGCTGAAATTGCTTTTTGTGTTGCAAGTATATTTGTGGCCTTTGAGTCATTATAAAATCTGCGTCCATGAATTGTTTTTATATATTGGAGCCGATGCTTTACACCAGTAAACTCTGTTAACACATCGATAATTGCTGTATTCGAAACATTAACTAGTTTAGCAACAGCAATAGCTGCCAATATATTTTCTAAATTATGAAGACCTGGAAGTACAATATCCTTTATTTCAATAATTTTCTCATTAAAGTAGTATATCGCTTGATTCTTAATACATAACCCATCATCTACTGGTGTAGTCGTGGAAAAAGGTACTTTTTTGGCTACACTTTTCTCAACAGCGCGTAATACATCACTGTCATCAATATTGATAACACAGTAATCCTCTTCCGTTTGATTCTCGAATATCCTAGCCTTGGCATTGATGTATTCCTGTTTTGTTCCATGATAATCGAGATGTGCATCAAATATATTTAAAAGAACGGCTATTTTTGGAGCAAAATCCTCAATACCCATTAACTGAAAAGATGAAAGTTCAGTTACAATTATGTTTTCCTTTTCAGCAGTTTTCGCTACCTCACATGCAACAGTGCCGATATTACCAGCAATAAGAGGATTTTTTTGACCCTTTTTAAGCATTTCAAAAATGAGGGTTGTGGTTGTCGTTTTTCCGTTAGAACCAGTGATCCCAATAAAATCTGCCTTTGAAATATGATATGCAAGTTCAATTTCTGTAAGAATCGGTATTCCCTTCTCCATTGCTTTTATTAACAATGGATTATTATAAGGAATCCCAGGGTTTTTTATAACAAAGTCAAAATGATCATCCAAAAGTTCCATTGGATGACCTCCACAAACTACTTTTATCCCCATTTCGGCTAATGCTTTTGCTTCCTCATTTACATCAAAAGGTTTTTTGTCGTTTACAGTAATAAACGCTCCTAATTCCTTTAATACCTTTGCTGCTGCAAAACCACTTTTTGCTAGTCCAACTATTAAAATATGTTTATTTGAGAACTTTTCAGTATTCTTCAATTAGATCCACACCTCGATATAAATTCCAAGAATCGCACATAATAAGCCAACTGTCCAAAAAGTGACAACTACTCTCCATTCTGACCATCCAACAAGCTCATAATGATGATGCAAAGGACTCATCCTAAATACACGTCTTCCTGTTGTTTTAAAAGAAATTACTTGAATAATAACAGATAATGTTTCAATAACGAAAACTCCACCAATAAGCAGAAGTAATATTTCAAGCTTTAGCATGATTGCCACAGTTGCAATTGCCCCACCAAGAGCTAATGAACCAGTGTCACCCATGAATACTTTTGCAGGGTTTGCATTGAATACAAGAAAACCAAGAACTGCACCTACAACAGCAACGGAGAAAATAGCAACATCGTACTGTGCTTGATTCCAAGCTAATACAGCAAATGCACCAAAAGCGATTGCGGCAGTTCCTGAAACTAACCCGTCTAATCCATCTGTTAGGTTAACTGCGTTGGAAAAGCCAACTAACCAGAAGATAAGAAATACTACATAGAAAATCTTTAAATCAATCGCAAATTCAGTACCTGGTATTGATATTGCGGTTGAAAAGTTATTTTGATTAAAAATAAAATAAAAGATAATAGCAATTACGACTTGACCAAATAACTTTTGCTTCGAGGTTAATCCAAGATTCCTTTTTAATACTACTTTAATAAAGTCATCTAAAAATCCTAAGATTCCAAATCCAATAGTGACAAAAAGTAGCAAATATGTAGAAACCGTTAGTTGACCAAGTCTCTCTGATACTATTATGGTGGTTACTAAAATAGATAATAATATGATAAGTCCACCCATTGTAGGTGTACCAGATTTTTTTTGGTGAGATTTAGGTCCTTCCTCCCTGATACTTTGTCCAAATTTCAATCTGCGTAAGAAAGGGATAAAGATTGGGGAAAGAACGACACTTATTACAAAACCAATGACGATTGAGTACAAAATAACTTCTTCAATCATTCTTATCCCCTCCCTTCAGTAATCATAGATATAATGTTTTTAAGATGATTTATTTCGTCTTTTGTTGAATGATTTACTATAATATTTTTAGTTTCATTTGAAAAAAATGTAATTTTCGTCATTGTATCGTACCTATTTTCTTCGATTTTTTTTACATATAGTTCAATAATTTGTGTAAAGGCTATTACTGGATCTTCTACTAAGAATACAGGAAAGTGATTCGGAAGAAACCGTGGAAGCAATTGATCCCTAGGCCATATGGTTGCAATCGCACCATTGTATAGGGCTGTTTTCAAAGACTCTTCCCTATTTTCATCATTTTTTGAAACATATAAACCTTTCTTAGTAACAATCGACGGATCGACGTACATATGTTCAAAAACAATACCCTCGTCTCTTACTCCACGTATATCATTCGTAATCTGTTTAACATCGTTATAGTATAACAACTAGATCAGCTCCTTAATTGCACGAGCGGCAACAAGGCGGTCATCAAAATCATAGGTATTCTCCCCAATAATTTGATAGGTTTCATGTCCCTTGCCAGCAATGATAATTATATCACCTTCACCTGCGTTTGATACAGCATAAAAGATAGCTTTTTCTCTATCTGGAATTGTAATATATGTTTCTCCCTTTACCCCAGCTTCCATATCTTTTAGTATTTGTATAGGATCCTCTGATCTTGGATTATCAGATGTAAATATAGATACATCTGCATTCGAAACAGCAATTTGTGCCATAATCGGACGTTTGGATCGATCTCGGTCACCGCCACATCCTATAACGACAATTACTTTCCCATACGAAAATTGTTTAACAGTGTTTAAGACACTCCTTAAGCTATCAGGTGTATGGGCGTAATCTACAATGACAGTGAAATCTTGCCCCTTATCAACAATTTCGAAACGACCAGGCACTCCAGTTACTGTTTCTACAGCACCGATTATCGTTGAGAGTGGAATACGAGATACCATGCATGTCGCAATGGCTGCAAGTACATTATATACACTAAACATTCCTATCAATCTCATATTTATATTATAAGATCCAACAGGAGTAATTAACTCAAATGTCGTACCAGAAGCAGTCATAGATATGTTTTTAGCCATAATATCACTAGACTGATTGATTCCATATGTAATAATTGTTGCGGATGTAGAACGTATATACTCCAATGTCGCAGGATCATCAGCATTAAGAACCGCAAATTTAGGGCGATTCGGGTCAAAGCGATATCCTAAGCCTGTAAATAACAAGCCCTTTACCCGTCTATACTCATGCATAGTCCCATGATAATCTAAATGATCCTGGGTCAGGTTTGAAAAGACCGCAATATCAAAGTCACATCCATGCACTCTCCCTATATCAAGGGCATGTGAAGAAACCTCCATTATAGCTGTTTCAACTTTTTCAGCAACCATGCGCTGAAAAGACTTCTGTAGAAAAAGTGATTCAGGTGTTGTATTTTTCATTTCAATTTTAGTAGTTCCAATTTTGGTATACATCGTTCCAATTAACCCTGTTTTACGACCAGCAGCCTGACAAATCTGTTCAACAATATGAGTAATCGATGTCTTACCATTTGTACCGGTAACTCCAATTAGTTGTAACTTTTGTGTTGGATGATTGTAAAAAGCATCCGCTAGTACAGCCATTACTCTTTTCGTGTCCCTCACCTTTATTACCGGAATAGAAACGTCTACATCCTCTTGCGCTATGATGGTGACAGCACCTTTTTCTTCTGCCTGTTTTGCAAATGAATGCCCGTCAAATGTGCTTCCCTTCACACAAAAGAAGAGACTCCCCTTCTTGACCTCCCTCGAGTCCATTTCAAGAGAAGTGATAAATGGGTTAGCATTACCTTTCGATGTAAAATCATGTAAATGTGCTAATAACTCTTGTAATCGCATCATGATTTTTACCAATCCCTCTCGAAAAATTTCCTCAGGATTTGCACTCGAAATATCATATTACGATAGACTCCTAATATTGTCTAGTACCATATTACATATATTCAAAGTCCCTAAAAGATAATATTTTAAATGCGTTCCATATAGAAGATACTCAGAAATTTTATTCCTCTATATAAAGGGTATTCCGAATTATAGAAAAAAGAAGCCTAAAGGAAAACCTTTCGGCTACTCACCATTTTTTTTCGTTTCTTCTTTATCATTGCCTTCCCCTAAATAAATCCTAAGTGTAGTTCCTTCCTCGACCCTCTCACCAGCATTCGGAGCTTGATCAACTACAACGTTCCCTTCTCCACTTATATCTAATTTAATATTTATAAGTTGCTTTTGTAATTCCTGTTTTGTCAACCCTACTACATTTGGAACGTCAATGATTTTTTTATCTGTCCATAACTTCATTTTCTTTTCCATCTGATTTTCTCTTTTTTCTACCCCTAACATTGGTAAAGCTTCCCGCATAATATCACCCACAATCGGTGCAGCAACTACTCCACCAAATTGAACTGTTCCTTTTGGATTATCTACAGCAACATAGACTACAATTTGTGGATCATCTGCTGGCGCAAAGCCAATAAATGAAACAATATGGTTATTTTGTAGATACCCGCCACCTTTTTTTGATTTTTGAGCAGTCCCAGTCTTACCACCTACACGATATCCATCAACAAAAGCTCCTCCACCTGATCCTTGTGCAACTACACTTTCAAGTGCATATCGAATTTTCTCAGAGGTTTCTTCTGAAATAACTCTACGTTTTGCTTCAGGTGTATTTTTACTAACAACTTCACCTGTCGTCGGCTCCACCCACTCTTTAGCAACAAATGGAGTATACAGTGTTCCTCCGTTTACCGCTGCAGCAACCGCTGCAACCTGCTGTATTGGAGTAACAGCTACCCCTTGGCCGAATGCAGTTGTTGCTAATTCAACCGGACCAACCTGTTCTGGTTTAAAAAGGATACCTGTCCCTTCCCCCTGAAGGTCAATACCAGTTTTTTGTCCAAAACCGAAATCCTTAATATATTTAAATAAAGTATCTTCTCCTAATCTGCTTCCCAACTCAACAAAGCCTGGGTTACAAGAGTTTTGTACAACTTCAAGGAAGGTCTGCTGTCCATGACCACCTCTTTTCCAGCATTTAAGAGTAGCACCGCCTACTTTTACAAACCCTGGATCTGAAAAATGATCTTTATCTAAATCTACCTTTCCTTCTTCCAATGATGCCGCCAAAGTAATAATCTTGAAGGTAGATCCTGGTTCATACGTGCTCCATACTGGCAAATTTCGATTGTACACTTCTTGAGGTACATTTCTAAAATTTGCTGGATCAAAATCTGGCCTTGAAGACATTCCTAGTATTTCACCTGTATTTGGATTCATAGCTATCGCAATAATACCATCTGGGTTGTATTGTGCTTCAGCAATATCGAGCTTACTTTCCATAATGGTTTGGATTCGTGAGTCTATTGTTAGACGTAAATCCAATCCGTCCTTTGGTGGTGTATAGTCATCTGCAATATCAGGCATTCTTCTGCCCTTTGCATCTGAATAAAACTGAACACTTCCCCTTTCCCCCTTTAATTTTTCATCATAGATAAGTTCAATCCCCGTTAGACCTTGATTATCAATTCCAGCAAAACCCAGAACATGAGATAGATAGCTACCAAAAGGATAGTGTCTTTTTGAATCCTCTGCAATATAGACACCCTTCAATCCTAGAGCACGAACCTCATTTGCTTTCTCGTGAGATATCTTCCTACCTTCAGGATTGAGATATACTTTTGACTCACTCTGTGTAATTTTCTTATATATCTTTTCTTTTGGCGCGTTTAGAACAGCAGCTAATTTCTCTGCTGCATTAGCAGGATCTTCGATTTGTCGAGGTACAACCAAAACTGTCGGGGCACTTTGATTCGTTGCAAGCTCTACATCATTACGATCAAGTATCTTTCCTCGTTCCGGTTCAAAGGGAATATCCCTGCTCCACGAATCTTTCGCAAGATCGGTTAGCTTCTCCCCTACAAAAAACTGTACATACCCTAATCTCACATCAATAATAAGAAATAGTAAAAAACCTATAAATAATACAATTGATAATCTCTTTCTAACCGTCACATTTGAGACTCGCATATAGTAGAACCTCCCATAAAAACGTAAAGACCTCATTGACAACTATAAATCCGTTGAAAAACAGGCTCGTCTAAATATATGCTTGTACCGAAAGTGTTAGAACGTAAAAAAGTCAATACGAACAGGTATTGATCATGCGATAAAAGATTATGATATATATAGTTTAAGGGATAGATAAGTAGATATGGAGGAATTTTACTGAAGCCTTACTATAAAGAATACGCCCTCAGTGACCTTTTCTCGGGTTCTATTCTCGGTTTGGGTATCGATAGCACTTCACAGTGACCTTTTTTGATGCTCCGTCCTCTTTTGGGCATCGACAGCTCTTCTCAGTGACCTTTTCTTAGTGCACCTTCCTCTTTTGGGCATCGATAGCTTCTCTCAGTGACCTTTTCTTAGTGCACCTTCCTCTTTTGGGCATCGATAGCTTCTCTCAGTGACCTTTTCTTGATGCTCCGTCCTCTTTTGGGCATCGATAGTTTCTCTCAGTGACCTTTCCTTGATGCTCTATCCTCTTTTGGGCATCGACAGCTCTTCTCAGTGACCTTTTCTTAGTGCACCTTCCTCTTTTGGGCATCGACAGCATTTGTCAGTGACCTTTTCTTGATGCTCTATACTCTTTTGGGCATCGACAGCTCTTCTCAGTGACCTTTTCTTGATGCTCCATCCTCTTTTGGGCATCGACAGCATTTGTCAGTGACTTTTTCTTGATGCTCCGTCCTCTTTTGGGCATCGATAGCTTCTCTCAGTGACCTTTTCTCGCTGCTCTATCTTCTTTTGGGCATCGATAGCTCTTCTCAGTGACCTTTTTTGATGCTCCGTCCTCTTTTGGGCATCGACAGCATTTGTCAGTGACTTTTTCTTGATGTTCCATCCTCTTTTGGGCATCGACAGCTCTTCTCAGTGACCTTTTCTTGATGCTCCATCCTCTTTTGGGCATCGATAGCTTCTCTCAGTGACCTTTTCTCGCTGCTCTATCTTCTTTTGGGCATCGATAGCTCTTCTCAGTGACCTTTT
>JBLKRX010000005.1:0-197818 GCA_047608075.1 Ferdinandcohnia humi | reverse complement strand
GCGAAGTGGCTAAACGCGGCGGACTGTAAATCCGCTCCCTCAGGGTTCGGCGGTTCGAATCCGTCCCCCTCCACCATTTACATAGTAGCTTTATTCTTTCTTTGGTCAACTTGATAAGGATAGAGTAGGCTGTTTTTATGTAATGCATACAAAACAAAAAAGTTTTGTAATAAAAATCAATGAATTGCACAATCTATAAAAGATTGTTATTACGTAATCGTTGGGCTATAGCCAAGTGGTAAGGCAACGGACTTTGACTCCGTCATTCGTTGGTTCGAATCCAGCTAGCCCAGCCATTTTTATTTAAGAGTTACGAGTGTGTATATAATACATAATTTTTCGTACAGAAGATAGTAACACGAGCCATTAGCTCAGTCGGTAGAGCATCTGACTTTTAATCAGAGGGTCGAAGGTTCGAGTCCTTCATGGCTCATCTTTTTGCGGAAGTAGTTCAGTGGTAGAACACCACCTTGCCAAGGTGGGGGTCGCGGGTTCGAATCCCGTCTTCCGCTCCACTTTCTACTTCTTACTATATGGGGCCTTAGCTCAGCTGGGAGAGCGCCTGCCTTGCACGCAGGAGGTCAGCGGTTCGATCCCGCTAGGCTCCACCAATAAAATAATAAACTGGCAACTATAAATCAGATTGGTTTATAGTTTTTTTGTGTATAAAAATACTAATTCTTCTTTTATCTCGTATTCCTTCGGTATATATATACATGAATTTGTCGAGTTGAGTCATTCTATTAAAAGTAGGTAAAATAGAGGTATGTGGGAGAAGGAGGTTCTATTGATATGAAAAAGAATATATCTATCATAGGTGTACCAATGGATTTAGGTCAAATGCGTAGAGGGGTAGATATGGGGCCAAGTGCCATCCGTTACGCCGGAGTAGTAGAAAGACTAGAACGTCTTCATTATGATATAGATGATTTAGGAGATATTGAAATAACAAGGCCGAAAAGAGGGGCCATCGTTGGTGAAGAAAATTTGAAAAACCTCAGAGATGTATCTGAAGCCAGTGAAAAACTTGCTGCAAAGGTAGATGAGGTAATTAAAAATGGACGATTTCCACTTGTTCTTGGCGGAGACCATAGCATTGCGCTAGGTTCACTTGCTGGGATTGCAAAGCATTATCAAAACCTAGGCGTCATCTGGTATGACGCTCACGGGGACTTGAATACAGCAGAAACATCACCTTCAGGAAATATCCATGGAATGCCTCTAGCTGCTAGCCTAGGCATTGGTCATAAAGCGTTAACACATATCGCTGGGTATAGTCCAAAGATAAAACCAGAAAATATCGTTATAATCGGTGCTAGGGCACTTGATGATGGTGAAAAGGAATTAATTAAAGAGATTGGTATCAAAGTGTATACGATGCATGAAATAGACCGTCTTGGAATGGCTACTGTTATGGAAGAAACAATAGCCTATTTAAAAGAACGAACTGATGGTGTGCACTTATCCTTAGATTTGGATGGTCTTGATCCACATGATGCTCCAGGAGTAGGAACTCCAGTACTAGGTGGGATAAGCTATCGTGAGAGCCATCTCGCAATGGAGATGTTAGAAGAGGCAAAAATAATTACGTCAGCAGAATTTGTTGAGGTAAATCCTATACTGGATGATAAAAATAAAACCGCATCAGTAGCTGTAGCATTAATGGGTTCTTTATTTGGAGAAAAACTTTTATAATATAATCTACGTATCCTCCTTCGTGAGGATACTGTTTTTTTAGAAACATCTAAACTATTATAGGAAGTTAATAATACCGTTATCTATCATATAAATCCAATAGGTAATCATTTACAACTTCTCAAGAAGTTTATTTTTCATTAACAATAGAAGCCAATATTTGTTAAAATAAAAATAATGGAAAGAATGAAACCTTTTTAAAACTGGTTCGTAAAATATCTATACCCGCAATGAGCGGAGGTATAAAAATGGAGACTATCATTAAAAACAGAATAAAGCAGATAAAAAATGGGGATCAAAACGCCTTTGCGGAGATAGTAGAATTTTACAAGGACAAAGTTTTTCAATTATGCTATCGTATGCTTGGGAATAGGCATGAGGCAGAGGATATTGCGCAAGAGGCATTTATTAGAGCTTATGTAAATATTCATAGCTATGATATGAATAAGAAATTTTCAACTTGGCTTTATCGGATTGCCACTAATCTTTCAATCGACCGAATTAGAAAGAAAAAACCAGATTATTATCTTGATGCTGAAATTGCTGGGTCCGAGGGGTTAACGATGTATTCCCAAGTGGCTGCAGATGTTGCGTTACCCGAGGACGAGCTAGAGAGTATGGAACTTCAAGAATTAATTCAAGCAGAAATACTTAAACTTCCAGAGAAGTATCGTTCTGTTATTGTATTAAAATACATCGAGGAGTTTTCATTAAAGGAAATCGGTGAGATTCTCGATTTACCAGTAGGAACGGTGAAAACTAGAATCCACAGAGGCCGTGAAGCCTTAAGACATCAACTTCGACATGTATAGAGGTGAGAAAAGATGAACTGTTCAGAAGACAGCATGATCCAACTTATTCATAATTATCTAGATGAAGAGATTTCTGAAGAGGAAGAGAAAATGCTACGGGAGCATTTACAGGCTTGCGATTCCTGTAACCGACATTTCCATGAGCTAAAGAAAACAATTGCTCTTGTACAAAGTACTTCTCATATTTCTGCCCCTAGTGATTTCACTATGAAGGTCATGCAAAACCTTCCTAAGGAGAAAAAATCGGTGAGCTTTAAGCGTTGGTTTAGAGGACATCCGATGTTAACAGCAGCAGCCTTATTTATCATTCTAATGGCAGGAAGTATCTTTTCAGTTTGGAACGAAAATGACCAATTCTCAGTATCTAAACAGCCAAATTTGGTAATTGAGAATAATACAGTCATTGTTCCAGCGGGAGAGACTGTTGAAGGAGATGTCGTTGTAAAGAACGGTAAGCTCATCATTGAAGGAAAAGTAAATGGAAATGTAACAGTTATCAATGGAGAAAATTACATGGCTTCCGCTGGGAATGTCACAGGGGACATTAAGGAAGTCAATCAAATGTTTGAATGGCTCTGGTATCACATAAAAAAGGTAGGTATCGATACCATTCACATTTTTGATAAAGAAGAGTAAGGCCATCGTATAAATCGATGGTCTTTTTTTAGAAAGAGAAGTAACGTTGAACAGAAATTGCCTTGTTACAGCCATGCACATACCTTGGATAAAAATGATTCAATTCCATGAGTTGATTTGTAATCGGTACAGGAAAGATATATGATATAATATTATAGTTAGAAATGTGTAAACTTTGGATTCTTTCATAGAGGAAGTGTGTGAATGTCATTTGATGAACTCCCATTATTGAATTACCTCGGCAATTTTTTAGATGTTCTCCTTGTCTGGTATGTAATATATAAATTAATAACCGTTATTCGTGGTACGAAGGCTGTTCAGCTTTTAAAGGGCATCATTGTGATTATTTTTGTCCGTATGTTGAGTAGTCTGTTAGAACTACACACGCTGTTTTGGTTAGTAGATCAAGTAATGAATTGGGGATTCCTAGCCATAATCGTTATATTTCAGCCTGAACTGAGGAGGGCGCTTGAACAGCTTGGTCGAGGAAAACTATTCTCCAGAAGTAGTAATGACGAGGAAGACCAGCAGACGAAACTCATTGAAGCAATTACGAAGGCTACGGATTATATGGCAAAACGTCGGATTGGGGCCCTTATTTCGATTGAACGTGAAACAGGAATGGGCGATTATATCGAAACGGGAATACCATTGCATGCTTCAATCTCCTCTGAACTTCTAATAAATATATTTATACCAAACACTCCATTGCATGATGGAGCAGTTATCATTCAGAAAAATGAAGTTGCAGCAGCAGCTTGTTATTTGCCTTTGTCAGAAAGTCCCTTTATCTCTAAGGAGTTAGGTACACGACATAGAGCGGCTCTTGGAATAAGTGAAGTTACGGACAGTATTACGATTGTTGTTTCTGAAGAAACCGGTAGCGTCTCTCTTACTAAAAATGGGGAGTTGCACCGTGATTTAAAACCAGAGACATTCAAAGAATTACTAAATCAAGAGCTAATAACAGCAGAGCGCAATACCTCTCAAGCACGTTGGCAATGGAGGGGGAAGAAAAATGGATAGATTTATGGATAACCGTTGGGTAACACGAATCGTTGCCTTGATGCTTGCATTGCTATTATTTGCCTCTGTAAGCTTCGAAAATCAACCAGCATCGCAGAGTCCATCAGGATTACCAATATTCTCAAACTATAAGGAAACATTAACAGAGATTCCAGTGAATACCTATTATGACGAAGAAAACCTAGTTGTATCAGGTGTTCCGCAATATGTGAATGTTACAATTGATGGTCCTTCAGGAGTTACAAAGAAAGAAGGCTTGCAAAAAGAAATAGAAGTGTATGCTGATTTATCAGACTTAACAGTTGGCACTCATAAAGTGAAGTTAGAGTATCGAAATATATCAGAGAAGATAAATGTTAAAATAGATCCAGCTGAAATTACTGTTGTTATACAGGAAAAGGTAACAAGAGAATTCCCGGTTGAAGTAGACTTTGTAAATCGGGATCAAATAGAGGAAGGCTACACTGTCGAAGAACCGATTGTAGAGCCAAGTGTTGTTAAAATAACAGGAGCAATTGAAGAAATCGACAGAATCGCACTAGTTAAAGCAGTGGTAGATTTAAAGGGTGCGAAAGAGACTTTTAAGCAGGAATCTAGGGTTGCAGTTTATGATAAAAATCAAAATGTTTTATCTGTAACTGTTGAGCCATCAGTAGTAGAAATTACTGTTCCGATAACAAGTCCAAATAAAACAGTTCCTTTCCGTATCAAACAAACTGGAGATCTTGCTGAAGGACTAAGTATTTTAGAGGTAGCCTCTATTCCTACTGAGGTAACTGTTTTTGGACCAAAGGAAGTAATTGAAAACATTGATTTTATTGAAGGAGAAATTGACCTTGGTAAAATAGAGGAAGACACAACAATTGAAGTAAAGGTGCCAGTACCAAAAGGAGTCATAAAAATTACTCCTGAAACTGTAGATGTGAAAGTAGATATTGAAAGAGAAGTTTCAGAAGTATTTACTAATTTATCAATAAGAAGCGTAGGTTTAGGTCAACAATATGAGCTTACGTTTATAAACCCCCAAGCAGGAACCATTGATTTAGAAATTAGAGGGGCACCTAGTGTAATTGAGGGGACAAGTCCTACAAATATGGATGTATATATTGATGTGACTAATTTAGGTATTGGTGAGCACGAGGTAGAGATTAAAGTAGATGGTCCACAAAATGTATTTTGGACATTACCTAATGATAAAGCAAAAGTACGAATTACAGATCGAACAGATAATTAGGAAGCAATCTACAAAGGAGCGATTAAACGAATGGGAAAATATTTTGGAACAGATGGGGTACGTGGTGTTGCAAACAGCGAACTAACGCCAGAGCTTGCATTTAAGGTAGGCCGTTATGGTGGTTACGTTTTAACTAAGGATAAAGAAAGACCGAAAGTATTAATTGGACGTGACACTCGTATTTCAGGCCATATGCTAGAAGGAGCTTTAGTAGCAGGTCTCTTATCAATCGGTGCTGAAGTAATGCGGCTAGGTGTTATTTCAACACCTGGAGTTGCTTATCTAACAAAGGCACTAGGTGCTGAAGCTGGTGTTATGATATCTGCATCACATAATCCAGTCCAAGATAACGGAATCAAATTCTTTGGTCCAGATGGCTTTAAATTATCTGACGATCAAGAAAAAGAAATTGAAGATTTATTAGATATGAGTGAAGACACACTTCCTCGACCAGTCGGTGCAGATTTAGGTCAGGTTAATGATTATTTTGAGGGTGGTCAAAAATATCTTCAATTCTTAAAACAAACTGTTGAGGAAGAATTTACAGGAATTCATGTTGCACTAGATTGTGCGCATGGTGCTACATCATCTCTAGCTACGCATCTTTTTGCAGATTTAGATGCAGATATTTCAACGTTGGGAACAGCACCAAATGGGTTAAACATTAACGAAGGTGTAGGTTCCACACATCCTGAAGCACTTGCAGCTTTCTTAAAGGAAAAGGGTGCAGATGTTGGACTAGCTTTCGATGGCGATGGAGATCGACTTATTGCAATTGACGAAAATGGAAATATCGTTGATGGTGACCAAATCATGTATATTTGTGCGAAGTATATGAAGGAGCAAGGTCGTTTAAAACATCAAACAGTTGTCTCAACAGTCATGAGTAATTTAGGTTTTTATAAAGCTCTTGAGGAAAATGGAATTCAGAGTGTCCAAACGGCTGTAGGGGATCGTTATGTAGTTGAGGAAATGAAGAAATCGGGATTTAATCTTGGTGGAGAACAATCAGGACATATCATATTCTTAGACTATAATACGACTGGGGATGGACTTTTAACAGGCCTTCAGCTTGTGAATATTATGCAAGTAACGAAGAAACCATTATCACAGCTAGCGAATGAAATGAAAAAGTATCCACAGCTGTTAATAAATGTTAGAGTAACGGATAAGTATAAGGTTGCAGAAAACCCAGTTATAAAAGAAATAATCGAACAGGTAGAAAGTGAAATGAATGGCAATGGTCGTATTCTAGTGCGACCTTCAGGAACTGAGCCACTCGTTCGTGTAATGGCAGAGGCACCAACAGAAGAACAATGTAGAGAATATGTTGATCGAATTGTTGCTGTAGTGAAAACGGAAATGGGTGCAGAATAACAGGATATATGAATCAATTATATGCATAAGTGGCACACAAAAGCCTACTTATGCATATTTTTTATTATACATGGAAAACATCTTCCATGTTTTAGGATTGACGTAATAGGACACCTAGTGTATGATTGTTTTTGTATTTCTAATAGGAGAGGAGGATAGTAGGAACGTTTTACTTTATTAAAAGCGCCTGAACTAAATCGATGTACGGAGCATAGGCAATAGGGAAACTATTGTTACGATTTAGTTGACGAGGAGGAGGTTTATCGAAATTTCGGCGGATACCTCCCGGTTGCAGCAATCACGACCGTAATTCCTTTTATGTAAAACAGAGGGGTAACTCTTTGGACAAACGAAAGGATATGATTGAAAAAAAAACGAATACTAAAAAAGGGGCAAGAAGCCCCGTGCTTTCTTGTTCCCTTTTTTAAGGAGGACAATAATTATGTGCGGAATTGTAGGTTATATTGGACAAAAAGATTCTAAGGAAATTTTACTAAAAGGGCTAGAAAAGCTGGAGTATCGTGGATACGATTCAGCGGGAATAGCTGTAATGAATGAGAACGGTGTTCATGTATTTAAAGAAAAAGGACGCATTGCTACTCTACGTGAAGAGGTAGATCCTACTGTTGAAGCATCTGTAGGAATTGGACACACTCGTTGGGCGACACATGGTGTTCCTAGTAAGGTGAATGCACATCCACATCAAGCAAATACAGGTCGTTTCACGATTGTGCATAATGGCGTTATCGAAAACTATGCGCAATTAAAGGAAGAGTATTTGCAACATGTTGAACTAAAAAGTGATACTGATACAGAAATAGTTGTTCAAGTTCTTGAGCAGTTTGTAAATCAAGGATTAGAAGTTGAAGCAGCATTCCGTAAAACATTGAGCGTGTTAAAAGGATCTTACGCGATTGCATTACTTGATGAGCAAAACAAAGAGACTATTTTTGTTGCTAAAAATAAAAGTCCATTGCTTGTAGGTCTAGGTGATAACTTCAATGTTGTTGCTAGTGATGCTATGGCGATGCTTCAGGTAACTGACCAATATATTGAATTAATGGATAAAGAAATTGTGATTGTAACAAAAGAGTCTGTCACAATTAAGAATCTAGCAGGAGAAACAATTAACCGTGACCCATACACTGCTGAGCTAGATGCAAGTGATATCGAAAAGGGAACATACCCACACTATATGCTCAAGGAAATTGATGAACAGCCTTTAGTGATGAGGAAAATAGTTCAGCAATATCAGAATGAACAAGGTGAGTTAACAATCGATTCTGCTATCTTAGACGCGATGAATGAAGCAGACCGTATTTACATCATTGCGGCAGGAACTAGCTACCATGCTGGCCTAGTAGGAAAGCAATTTATTGAAAAGATGGCTCACATTCCAGTTGAGGTTCATGTATCAAGTGAATTCTCTTACAACATGCCGTTATTATCCAAAAACCCTTTATTCGTATTTATTTCACAAAGTGGTGAAACAGCTGACAGCCGTGGAGTATTAGTTCATGTTAAAGATTTAGGCTATAAGGCGTTAACTATTACGAACGTACCTGGCTCAACACTTTCTCGTGAAGCTGATTATACGCTGTTATTACATGCAGGACCTGAAATTGCGGTTGCTTCAACGAAAGCATATACAGCTCAGATGGCAGTATTATCAATTCTTGCGTATGTAACAGCTCAATCAAAAGGTTTAATGGTTGGTATGGATTTAGTAAAAGAACTTGGAATCATTGCAAATAGCATGGAAGTTCTTTGTGATGATAAAGAAGAAATGGAAGCTATTGCACGTGAATACCTATCTACAACTCGAAATTGCTTCTTCATCGGTCGCGCACTAGATTTCTATGTTGGCTTAGAAGGCGCACTAAAACTTAAAGAAATCTCCTATATCCAAGCAGAAGGCTTTGCTGGTGGAGAACTTAAGCACGGTACAATTGCCCTAATTGAAGACGGAACTCCAATAATCGCTCTTGCTACACAAGAGCACGTAAACTTAAGTATCCGTGGAAATGTGAAAGAGGTAGTAGCTCGTGGAGCAAACCCTTGTATCATTTCAATGAAAGGTTTAGAAACAAACGAGGACCGTTACGTCCTACCAGTCGTTAATGATATGTTAACGCCACTTATTTCCGTTATTCCTTTACAGCTTATCTCATACTATGCAGCACTACACCGTGACTGTGACGTAGATAAGCCACGAAACTTAGCGAAGAGTGTAACTGTTGAGTAAGAGGGATTAGATTAAATTAAACTTTTGTCAAATCAAAATAATGTTTGCAGAATGAGAAGAAAGTCTGCTTAAGAAGAAAAAAGTTTGCACGAAGCCTCATGAATGTGTCCAGTATATTGGATATATTCACGGGGTTTTTTAATGTAGAAAAGTGGTAGTATAGAGGTGTCCTTCAAGGCTTAAGGTTTCCCTTACGGGATAATTAACCCTTGAATAGGTATAAGCAGAGGGGGCGTTCCTCTCTGAAGGGATACAGACGGGCAACCAATCCAATCAACGAGTGGCACACTCTGTAACGTTTAAAACGCTCCATGTGGTTTAAATCCTATAGGAAGATAAATAAATAAATATATAAATATTTTGGGATAGGTCGTGTAAGAGGAATCCACCAGATATCGGGTTCCTGTTTGTTTAAAGTGTGGATATCACTGTATGACAACCAACTCCTGCAGAGGTTTCCCGATTGCCTGTAGGATTCAAGGTTTCTCATATAGAGAAGTAATCCCTGCCTAAGACATCTTTTTATAAAGGGAACAATAGAACCAAGTGAAAAATGTAGTAACAGGTGTCACCGTAAGGTGCCTTATGCGTTCACTTTCTTATACGCACAGTTTAATGTAAGAAATATCAATTAGCCTACCAAAATACCCTTAGAAAAATATTACAATTAACCAAGTTATTAAATATGGCTTTAAATAAAATGCCATTTGGCCAATGAGTAAAATTGTTATTCCCCTTATAAGTAATCACTCCCTCCCACATGCAAGTTAATAATTAAGCATGAATAAAAAAGGAAACTTTTAATCAGAATAAGATAGCATTACCCTCTAGGTTCAAGGAATAAAGGAGTTACTTAAATGAGTGAAGAACAGAGAAGTTTTTTTGAGAAAATAATTGAAGACTATGAAAACCTAATGCAAGAAGGTATTGATTATTGGCTTGAATTTTCATCCATAGATACGTGGCAGTTTTGGGTTAATGTTGTAATCCTCATTCTGCCTTTAATTTTAATATGGTTTTTAATTGATAAAAAGAGGGCATTATTATTGGGATTCTACGGTTTTAATGTGCACGTTTGGTTCACATACATAGACAGTATTGGTGTTAATTATGGAAGTTGGGGATATCCATATAAGGCGATTCCGCTATTTCCCGTTAGTTTTGCCTTAGATGTATCATTAATACCAGTTGTGTATATGTTGGTTTATCAATGGACTTTAAACCATAAGAAAAATTATTATTTATATTTAACGATAACAAGTGCATTTCTTGCATTTATATTTAAACCAATCTTGGTGTGGTCAGGCTTGTTTATTTTATTGAAGGGGTTTAATTACTTTCATTTATTTTTGGGTTACTTAGTCATTATGTTGGTATCTAAATGGATAACCAATATATTTGTACATTTTCAAAGAAATGAACCGAAAACAAGTATCTGATGTTTTTATGAATAATTAATCATAGGTCATGTAGGAAGTATAGAAATCGTAAGATGTCCTATAACTTCCTGTAGTCTAAAGTGGAGGCAAAGTATAACATGAGGCTAATAGATTAGTCTAAGAATCGGGAAACGTATCTACGATACCTCTTCTCGGCTTTTTTTTTAGAGAAGGAAGGGGGGTGGACGCTTCCTGCATAAGTACAGCACAAGGGACGTTTCTATGTTTCACTAAAGGGAGCATAGCACCGACTGGATCAAGGGAAGCACACATCCAGAACTATAACATGCTTCAGACAGAAACTCGCTCATAAAAAATAAATAAAAATAACTAATTAGAAAAGGTAACGTGTTAAGTATGGGAATGACGGTGGTATAGGAGAAACCGTAAGGTATAGTAGTGCGTCCTGTTACCGCAGTTTACAACTCTCTTTTATATTTAGTAACTGTATAAAGTAGGGGAGGAGGGAACCAGACTATGTATGAGGCTGATGGGTTAGACAATCGAATCGGGAACGTATCTTTGATATCCCTCCTTGGTTTTTTTATTTGGAGGGACGGGGTGGGTAATTCCCACATAAGTACAGCATAAGGGATGTTCCTGTATCCCGCTGAATGAGGAGCACTAGAACCAATCCAATTAAGGGAAGGCCACGTCCAGCAACGTGTTATACGCTTTAGACAGAAGCACACGCCCATAAAGATGTAAATAAATAAAAAAATAAATAATTAGTCATAGGTCACGTGGTAAGTAGGGGGATGGTGGTGGAACAGGAGAAACCGTAAGATATAGAAGTGTTTCCTGTTACCGCAGTTTACAACTCTCTCTTAGTAACTGTACAAAGTAGAGGAGGAGGGAGCCAGACTATGTATGAGGCTGATGGATTAGACAATCGAATCGGGAACGTATCTACGCTATCTCCCCTCAGTTTTTTATTTTGAGAAGGACTGGGTGGTAATTCCAACATAAGTACAAGACAAGGGATGTTTCCATGTCTCACTGAAGGGAGCATTAGAACCAACCCATTTAAAGGAAATCCACGTCCAGTAATGTGTAATACGCTTTAGAAAGAGGTACTAGCCCATAAAAGAATAAATATATAAATAATTAGGAATAGGTTACTTGGTAATCATGGGAATGATGGTGGTATAGGTGAAACAGTAAGGTATAGTAGTGTGCTTCATCTTTCAAGGGAAGTCCACGTCCATCAACGTATAACAGGCATCAGACAGAAGCACTCGCCCATATAAAAATAAATACAAATAAATAATTAGGTGATTGGTAACGTGGTAAGTAGGGGAATGACGGTGATATAGGAGAAACCGTAAGGTACTATGTATGAGGCTGATGGATTAGACTATCGAATAGGAAACGTATCTCCGATACCTTTTTTCGGTATTTTATTTGGATAAAGGTGAAATACAGAAAACCCTTTCTCCTCAATCCTTAATTCACCTTATAAGTCTTAGTTCTATTTTGAAAAGAAGAAAAAGAGTAAAAGGAAAATGAAGAATTTAGGGGGATAGTCGTCATTGTATGGCTTTCTTTCAAACTCACACCTATACGGTTCAGGACACCCCCTTCGTTCGTTGATTCCCCTTCAATGTATTCTTATCTTTTTACTCTATTGGCGAGGTGCAAATAACATTATTGAAACACCCACTAAACATATACCAGCGCCTATCCAATCGTATAAATCGGGTGGTTTTTTATCAATACCCCATCCCCACAATACAGAAAGAACGATAAATACTCCTCCATAGGCAGCATATACTCTGCCGAATGATGGGAATGTTTGAAATGTGGCAATAACACCATATAACGCCAAGGCTATTCCTCCGAAAACACCCCAATAAAATGGCTTACCTTCTCTTAACCATAGCCAAATAAGATAACCTCCACCAATCTCTGCAAATCCAGCAAATATAAACAATACAATTGCGTAAAACATTTAAGCCCACCCTTGATAAATTAATTGACATGGTAATTATACCGTATCCCAAAGGTAGTAAAGAACTGCATTACCATAGAACAATCAGAAGGCTAGAATCGGTTGTGGTACAGGGGTCACCGTAAGGTGCCTTCATGAGGTTTAGGTGACTCCCTTTGTTTGGTGATCTCTCCTCTATGTTTAAGCAAACTTTATTCTTATCTTTTTTATATATTGAGTTCATTTACGGGTGAAAACGGTCAAATCTTTGAGCATACTTTATTCTCATGAAATAAGTTGGATAATGCCCTTGAGGTCAGATATAGCAAGGGATGGACGTGTTTACTAGTTTCGGCAAACTTTATTATAATTTAACATAGTTACAGAAACTAAAATTCAGGAATATATGTCAAATCTAAAAAAATGAAAATAATGTTTGCTTAAAATCATAAAAAAGTTTACTTAGTTGACAGTACCCAATAGATTGCTAATAATGAAATTATTAGCACTAATTGAAAAGGTGATGGAGTTCACCACAAATCGTCGTATTAAGGCTAATGACTCCTGTCGAAGATATAGGTACCCCTATGCCTTTGGCAGGTTTTTTTTATTAAGGAAGGTGATTTAATTGCGGTTGTTATTAGTAATAGTTGGTGGCTTTTTCGGTGCTATATGTAGATATGGATTGGGAGAATGGGTCCATGTAGATAATGGCCTTCCTTTAGGCACCTTATTGATAAATCTTATTGGGTGTCTGTTTCTGGGTTGGTTCCTAACATTTATGAGCAAAAAGGGCAAAAACAGTGAACAATTCACTTTAATTGTTGGGACAGGATTTATAGGCTCCTTTACAACCTTCTCAACATTTTCAGTAGAGACCATTCAACTTTTGCAAGAGGGCTTTGTAGTTATTGCATTATTTTATGTCTTAACATCAACAATATTTGGTTTAATTATGGTCTATTTGGGCTACCGAATGGCATTGTTCCACGTTGAAGTAGGTGATGTAGAGTGATTTGGTTAATAGGTGTAGGTGGTTCATTGGGTGCAGCCACTAGATTTTTATTAGGTAAATTTATAAATAAAAAGGTACAAAGGTTTTCCCTATTTCCAACGGGTACTTGGGTTATTAACATTACAGGTTCATTTTTGCTTGGATTCATTGCGAACCTCCATCTGACACACCAAATTCATGATTCGTTATGGTTTCTTTTGGGAGTTGGCTTCTGTGGTGCATATACGACTTTTTCTACCTTTGGATATGAAACTATAACTTTAATCGGATCAGGAAAAATTAAAATAGCAATAATTTATGTAACAACATCAGTATTTTTAGGTGGTATTTCAGCAACGATAGGTTTAATTATTTAAACGGTTCTATGCCTTTTACCCTTATAAAGAATAAACAGAGAACCTCATGGTTGTATTTTTGTTAGAAATGCATTCATGGAGGTTTTTTTGTGTACTTTTTTACAAAGTCAAAAACCTATTTTATTTAGGGTAACAAGATTGAGAATAAAGTTCTCTTAAACTCATAAAAAAGATTGCTGAGGATATTGAATGTGTCTAGCCGGCCCGTTAGAATCGAGTTACTAAAAATTCACTAGAGTACTAGATACTTATCGCAGTAGAGGATGTGGAATATGACTAAACGTAATCAATCTTGGAGTGAGAATAAATATAATCGGTTTGTTAAAGAAGGAAGGGGACAAGGAGCAGGTAAAGAATATAAACCGTGGTTGACCATTCAGGATTTCCCTTCTATGGGAAGGGTATCTCGAATATTAGGGTGGAAGAGTGGTAGAGTACATCATTTATTTTCAGATTTGCAGGCTCGCTATTTTTATATGTTGGAGTGGCAAGATACAGTTGTAGACATACGAGAACATTTTCCCCTACTGGATCTTGAAGATACAATACAACAGAAATCAGATTTGAAATTCAAACTATTTACGGATAAGGAAAGTGGATACCCATATACACTAAGCACTAATTTCCTAATAACGATAAACAGAGCCGATGGTAATTTGTATTTAGCAAGAAGCATAAAGATGGCTTCGGAACTTGAAAAGAAAACGACATTGGAAAGGTTAGAGATTGAACGCCGATATTGGACGGAAAAAGGAATAGACTGGGGAGTTATTACTCAAAAGGAAATTTCTAATGTGCTTGCAAAAAATATTGAATGGGTGCATTCCTGCTTATATTCATATGCTGAAAGAGGCTTTACAAAGGATGAACTGATTTATTTAGGTAACGCCTTAGTAGAAAGATTAATAGATGCCAAGCATTCAATTAGAAAGATAACTTCCGAATTTGACAAGGAGTTTAATTACGATTCAGGTACAGGATTATTTGTGTTCAAGTTCTTAATTGCTTCAAAACAGATTGGAATAGATATGACTAATCAAATTGACGTAAATCTATCAAATCCAATTATTGAAGTAAATCCACGAATTACGCATGAGGAGGCTGTAAGAAAATGCTTGTAGTAAATAAACTTATTTCCTTTACTACGTCAGGAAACGAGAAAGTAGTTGAAAGGATATTATGGCTTAATAAAGCACATGATTATGGGTACTTTTTCAATATTTATTCCACCTCTCAACCCTATGAAAGGAATATTTCTGACGTAGAAGACGGGCTAAACAAGGGGAGCATAGTTATTGTTGAAAAGGACCCTTTCAGACGGCTGATAAATGAAAATGATATTCCTGAAAAGCATCTGTCCTTACGTGACTGTGCTTGGGAAATCATAAAGGACATTGTGAAATTGGAGCCATTTGTTTTCCACTCAACTGAAAGAAGAAAATTAATACTAAAAAAATGTGAAGCACACAATGTCCACGAGAGTACTGTTATACGCTATTTAAAAAAGTATTGGCAACGTGGTAAAACAAAAAACTCCCTTTTACCTGACTATTATTTGTGTGGAGGTAAGGGTAAGGAAAAGAAGGCTAGTGAAGTAAAAAGAGGGAGACCTAGAAAACATGGACAAGTAACTGGCGAAGGAATAAATATTGATGAAAATATCAAGAAAATATTTAGAACGGCTATAAACAAACATTATTACTCTTCTGCAGAAAAGTCCATAACCCTTACTTATGAATTAATGTTAAAAGAGTATTTTAGTATGGATAGTAAGGTGAAAGGGAAAGTTGAAATACCCATTATAAAATCCTTTGGAGATTTACCATCACTATATCAATTCAGGTATTGGTTTGAAAAGGAAAGAGATATCAAAAAAGAAATTAGCCAAAGAAAAGGTCGGAAAAATTATGATCAGAATCATAGAGCAATTATAGGTGAGTCAACAACAGAAGCACTAGGTCCCGGTGCAGTTTATCAGATTGACGCAACAATTGGCGACTTGTACCTGTTATCAAGATTTAATCGTGATTGGATAATTGGACGACCTGTAATTTATTCTGTAATGGATGTTTATAGCAGAATGATTGTTGGTCTATATATTGGATTGGAAGGTCCATCTTGGGCGGGTGCAATGATGGCTTTGGCTAATGCTGCTTCTGATAAAGTTAGTTTTTGTCGGGACTTCGGAATTGAGATTGAAAAACATGAGTGGCCTGCCGAACACCTTCCAGAATCTATTTTGGCTGATCGGGGGGAATTAGAGGGAAGTAAAGTTGAGCCCTTAATTAATAACTTCGGAATAAAAATTCTGAATACACCTTCTTACAGGGCTGATTTAAAAGGAATAATTGAGCAACAATTTCGGGTAACCAATACAAGAACGAAGGCCTTTCTACCGGGTGCTGTAAAGCCAATTAAAGAACGTGGGGATCGTGACTATCGTTTGGAAGCACAATTGGATATTTACCAGTTTACTCAAGTGATTATTAAATGTGTTTTATATCATAATAATCAACATTATCTTACAAACTATCAGCGAGAAGAAATGATGGTGGAGGACGAAATAGAGTCAATTCCAATACAACTCTGGGAATGGGGGATAAACAACAAATCAGGAAAGTTACGTCATGCTTCGGAAGATGTTGTAAAACTCAATCTCATGCCAACAGGCAAGGCTACTGTGACTGCAAAGGGAATTGCGTATAAAGGGTTACTCTATGGTTCAAAACAGTCATTAAAGGAAAGATGGTTTGAAAAAGCACGGAACCGGGGCACTTGGAAAATTGAAATAAGTTATGATCCAAGAAATATGGATTATATATACTTACGGGATGAAAATGGTTTGGGTTTTGATAAATGTTTTTTATTGGAACATCAACAACGTTATAAGGGCAAGGTAGTTGAAGAAATAAATTATTTACTAGAATACGAGAAACAAAAGGAAAGGCAACACAAGGAGAAAACAATACAGTCAAAAGTTGATTTGAATACTGAAATCGAAGAGATTGTAAAACAGGCCAAAATGGAAACATCTCAAAAACAAACGGATGTAAGCAGTAAAAGGAGCAGAATAGGCAGCATTCGGGAAAACCGTGCTGTTGAAAAAATGATTCAGCGTGAAGAAGAGGCCTTTGAATTAAATAAAGTTAATATAGAAAACACTAAGGTTGTTCCTTTTAATCAATCTGATAGTAACGAATTTATGGGGGATACAGGGTTTGATTTGTTGTTGAGAAAGCAGAAGGAGGCCTTAAATAAAAAAAATGAATAAAGTTATCATTCCAAACGGTTGTGATGCTGTTGTTGCTAGATACGGGGAACAGGTTATCAAGGAATATAGTGGGAATCCTTTCATTGAAGCACTTCCTTCAATCCTCTCTACAGAAGAAGCGATTGAAAAAATGGCTATATATGCTGAATACAATCCAAAAGAAAGAATGCTAGATAAACATTATCGAATTCATTTGGTTCAAAGATTATTCCAATGCTTTCAGCCGTTATGGATACACTTGGATTTGGAAAGTAGAATCTCTAGGGTAATTCGACAGGGATATTTGGCAAGAAATCCTTTTCGGCCCGGGTATGCGCAGGGCTTGCAGGAAGGACATCGAAATATCAAGGGCTTGCAAAGTGAATTAAGCAATAACAGTGTTTTTAGAACAACCGCAGCAGGTTTTACTATAATCGGTGTGAGTGGCATGGGAAAAACAACTGCTATAAATAGAATTTTATCCTTATACCCTCAAGTTATTGTCCACAAAGACTATAACGGAACAAATTTCAGTATGTATCAACTTGCATGGCTTAAACTCGATTGTCCTTTTGATTCTTCCTTGAGAGGATTAGCATTGGAATTTTTCCGTAAGGTAGACGATTTGTTGGGAACAGAGTATCACAAAAAATTTGGTCTAGGTAGAAAAACAATAAATGATATGCTGGTGATTATGTCTCAAATAGCAAGAAACACAGGGCTTGGTGTATTAGTTATAGACGAGATTCAGCATTTAAGCAAAGCCAAAAGTGGTGGAGATCAAAAGATGCTGAACTTTTTTGTAACACTAGTTAATACAATTGGAGTTCCAGTTGTATTAGTAGGAACACCCGCTGGATTGTCTATTTTGCAAAGTGAATTTAGACAGGCAAGACGGGGAAGTGGTCAAGGAGATATGATTTGGGATAGGTTGAAAAACAATCAAAACTGGGAGTTATTGATTAATGCACTTTGGGGTTATCAATGGACAAGGAAGCAGATTCCTTTAACAGATGATTTTAAAAATATCCTGTATGAGGAAAGTCAAGGTATTATTGATATCGCGGTAAAACTCTATGCCATGTCTCAAATTGAGGCCATTATGACTGGAAAGGAAGGAATAACACCGGAATCAATTAGTCAGGTGGCTAGTAAGCATTTACAACTTGTTAAGCCAATGATTCAGGCCTTGAAGTCGGGCGACATTAGTAAGATTGCAAAGTTTGAGGATATCAGTACAGTGGATGTAGATTTTTTAGGATTTATGGATAGAGAAAGGGCTTCTATTGATTTGCAAATGAGGATGGAGGCAATAAAAAGAACGCAAAAGAAAAAAGAACAAGAAATGAGTATTTCAATAAAAGAAAAGGCAATTTTGAAACTTATAGAATTGGATTTTGAACCTACCGAGGTTCAAAAGGTTGTAGAAGAAGTTACTGAAAAGGAGGCGAATTTGGATATCAACGAACTGGTTGTTAAAACCATACAGGGTATATCCGCTTCAACTAAACGAAATAAAAAGCGAAAGAAAGAAGAATCTTTTGTAGAGAATGATATAAGAATCTTAGTTGTGGAAGGTCGAAAGGAAAACAAAACAGCCTATGAAGTTCTTGGTAATGGTGGTTTTATCAAGAGTTATGAATGTGATTTTGGCAAGACAGGGTGATGTGAAATGATGACATTCTTTCCTGTGCCGTATAAAGATGAACTTTTATACAGTGTTTTGGCGAGATACCACGTTCGTAGTGGAAACGTCAGCATCAAAGCAACACAAAAGGATATATACGGAATAGACAGTATTACAGCAATAATGGACTTACCTTCTCATATATTTCGTATTATGGAAAACCTTCCTGTTGGACACCGCTATACTTCCGAATACTTAATTACAAACCATACACTGTATCCATTCTATGCTGCATTCCTTCCTGTTGGACATGCCGCTAAGGTTAAAGAGTCTATGATTGGGGACACTGGGGGCAGTATTTACAATAGGATTGGTTTAATGGCAAGTTCAGTTAAGTTTAATCAATACTTTAAATTTTGCCCCAAATGTGCCAATGAGGAGATGTATAATCTTGGTGAATTGTATTGGCATAGAATTCATCAAATACCGGGAGTTCTTGTTTGTCCAGAGCATAATATCCCATTGTATGATAGCCAAGTACCTGTTAGGGGTTATAACAAACATGAATATAGATTAGCCACTCCTGAGACTTGCAAAATAAATACACCTGAAATGAATTACGCTGATAAAATCACGGACAAGGTAATCAATTTTACAGAAGATATTGAATTTCTGTTAAATAATAGTGTGGCAAATAAGTCATTGAATTGGTTTAAAGAGCAGTATTTAACTAGGTTAAAAGAACTGGGTTTTGCAACTGTAAATGGTAGGATAAAACAAAAGGAGTTATTAAGGTCTTTCCTAGATTTTTATGGCCATAGATTACTGGAGATAATGCAATCGAGTATTGATAATTATAACAACAATTGGTTAAATGACATGCTCCGTAGAAACAATAGGACAAGCCATCCTATAAGACACCTATTACTTATTCAGTTCCTTGGAATATCTATTTCTGATCTTTTCAATAAAAAAGTCGAATATAAACCGTTTAGAGAGAAACCATGGCCATGTTTGAACCCTGCTGCTAGTCATTATTTAAAGCCTGTCATTACCGACATGGAATTAAAGTATGGCGTGGATAGTAAAAGTCCCATAGGGATATTTAGGTGCAATTGTGGCTTTGTTTATCTCAGAACAGGCCCTGATCACAATGATGAAGACAGATACAAAAAAACAAAGGTTAGGGAATATGGACCGGTATGGGAAGCCAAATTAAAACAACTTACTGAACAAAGGTTAAGTTTAAGGGAAACAGCAAGGCAATTGGGAGCAGATCCAGTCACAGTCAAAAAATATGCTAAGAAATTAGATTTAAAAACGTATTGGATAAAAAGAAGTGAGAAAGTGGAAAAAGGTAAAAGTCCCATTAAGCAGGATTCTACTGTTGAGAAGAGAGATGGATATAGAGGAGAATGGCTTAATCTAAAAAAACAGTATCCTAGCAAAAGTAAAACAGAATTACGACAACTTAATAATAGGGTCTTTACATGGCTGTACCGAAATGATAGAGACTGGTTGAATAGGAATTCTCCTAAATTAAAATCAATAGCCAATGATAATTATAGGGTTGACTGGGAGCGTCGGGATGAGGAAATTTACAATAATGCATTAGTCGCAGTCAATGATATGTTATCTGTCGGGAAGCCTATACGTATTACGATAAGTTCAATAGGAAGCAGAATAGGAATTAGACCATTATTGGAAAAACACCTCGATAAATTGCCAAAAACAAAATGGTATTTGGAGGGGAAAACCGAGAGTATTAAAGATTTTCAAATTAGAAGGTTACAATGGGCAGTAAAGGAGTTACAGGATGATGGAAAGGACTTATCTTTATGGAGAATCTTCAGGAAGGCTGGGATCAGGGAAAACTTTCAGAAAGAACTTATGGAAGAAGCCATAAAATTAGTTATTGGACAAAACGATATGTAATTATAGATTGACACATATCTTATCGTGATAATTCTGTAAACAGTAAATTAGCACAATGATAAAGAGCAGGATGGAAGTAAAGTAATTCTCTATCCTGCTTTTTTTTATTCCTTTTTTCCCTGTAAGCATCTTATTGCAATGTTCTCCTAACTTATATAAATCCCTTAAAAATGACGGAAAAAATGCCTTTGTAATCGAAGTTATGGGCTTTGCTATGTAATGGTATGGGCTTGAAATAAATCCCGTTTAAATGGCATTTTCTGCTACAAATAAAGGTCATTTGGTACTTACGGTCTAAGAGAGTATTATGCCCTGTGCTTAGATTGCATTTTTAAGGGAGAAGCATATTAGGTATCTTACAATGGCGTAATCCCCGACCGAGATTATTGTTTTTCGCATTTTCATATTCAGAAATCCCATTTATTGTAACTAGGCTCTACATATCTGGAATTTTACTTTAAGGAACATAGTATTTAAGAGTATAATAGAAAGGAGAAATATATATTTGAAGTGGGAGAGGTCGGTTTGCGTACAAATAAATACAGAACAAAACTGAAAGGTTTTAGGGGAATTTCAAATGAAAATATACCTAAGATGCATGAAGATATAGAATTAATAAAAGATACTAACGAACTCCTATCGGAATTATTTAATGAGATAGTGAAGAAAAATCAATACTATGGTATTCGTTGGTTAATGGGGCTAGAGAGATACGTAAAGGACCAATCTAAGCGTATATCTCACGTCTTTAGAAAAAACCTGTCGAGGGGCCATATAGTTGAAGTAGAATTGTTTGGGCATTTTAATAGAGAACTAACATTTTTACATCCAGCAGTGGTTCTTTATGATAATAATAAAGGGCAACTTCTTGTTGCACCGATTTCCTCAGGAAAACATGGAGATAACGATCCCCTTCATATAGATGTTGATTCTGCCGATGGATTGAAGCATGGAAGTGGTATTTGCTTAGAGGCTATTCGCGGAGTAGATAAAAATAGGATTTTATATCAACATGAAAAAGACGGTAAAAAGGCAAAGGTTAGACCAGAAGTGCTCGATAAGATTGATTTAGTAATCATGGAGCATTTTATGCCAAATATGTTTCATATATACTCTGAAACAAAAGGTAAGTTAGTCGAGGAGCAACAGAAAAATAAAGCGTTAATTGAAGAAATTGAAATATTGAAGGAACAATTAAAACAAAACGCTTATCAAACAACGGCTGCTACAAAAGAAGAATAAAGTATTGCAATTAATTGGAATATGTAGTACACTATTGGTGTATAATATAGTATGTTGTGCCTTAGCGCACCGCGTAATCGAACGCATTCAATGTTTGGGAACATTGAGTCCTAGCACTCCGCGCAACTGAGCGCACCGTTCCCATGGAACCCTCTTCATCATCGTATGAGGAGGGTTTTTACGTACATAGAAGTGTATTATTAGGGGGAACATTAAAGTGGAAGTTCAATGGAAGTCTAGAGAAGATGTATTTAATTACCTCGAAGAATACTCCCAAAGTACAAAAGAACAAATTGATAATTATAAAATGAAAAATACACTCTTAAAATCATATGTCTTTGAAACATTTGATGAGAGTCTTTTTGGTTCTGAGGTTGTTACAAAAGGGTTATTGGACTTAAAAAATTTATTTGCAGATAGCAATCACTCAATTCAGCAAATAGATGAGGAACTATTTTCCTTATACGAAAGTGATAAATTAATTGGGTTTATTGAACAAATAAATTCGCGTTTTTGTACATTATTTACAACAGAATCCTCTAAGTATTCAGATCATCTTGCACGGTCATATGTTAAAAAGTCCACAATTTTGGATTCATTATGGATCTCTGGAAAAATGTATGACAACTTTTTGGAGGAAATTACATCATACCATCATCCTGAACGCTTCACAAAAATGAAATTTGAGTTTAATGCTATGTTTGAGAAGAATCACCTGAATAAAGATGAAATCATTGAACATAAAGTCTCGTCAGTATCATTGGTAGAAGAGTTAGGTGGAATTGTTGATAAACTACAAGGAGTTAGACAATATTTTTCTTCTTTCCATTCAGTAGGAAGTTTAAGATTTCCAAGTCATGTTGGAAAAGGTGGTCATGATGTATATCAAAATGGAAAGTTTACAAATCGCTCTGATAGTTTTTCTGACCATCGTATGCAATTGAAACAAATTGTTTCAATCTATCAAAATATGACTGAGCGCTTGGAAAAGAAAACATGGGTAGAAGTAGAAAAAGTAAAGAGCAAAGATAGTCCAATCAATAATTCATTTAAGGCTAGTCCTGTTACAATTAGATTTAGTAAACCGTTAAGTACAAACGTATTTAATAATTTTGTAGAATTTACCTTTCCCAAAGGTAGAGAACCATTTAAAATTTATGGAGAAGTAAAAAGAATTAATGAAGAACGGGTTCATATTTACGGGGTAGACCTTCACCTTTGGCAAAACGTTGTTCTGGATTTAAGTCTCGTAGAATTTATTTTATTTCTACCAAAGGGTACATGCGGGAATACAATACATCGTTTAGTAACAAATATTCAGAAGTTCTTAGACCCACAAATTGATGTATTTATTGGTGACGTTCCCTATGAAAGCATACTAAACCAAGTAATAGGAGGTAAAGATTAATGAAAACGGAATTATCTCCATTATTTCAATTGAATTTATTAATACATTTAAGTTTGCCCTATCCTAACGGGTCTAATTTTTATCCGTATTTTAATAGACAAGGTTATACTTTAAAACATATTGAAAGGCCAATTCCTCTTGAACCGGTAAGTATAAAAAAACTTAGAGAAGTTTTTGGACAAAAAAAGGCAGTGACACCTGAGGTAATTTTATATAAAGATATTGATAAAGAGTACCTATTAATTGAATGTAAAGTTCGTACCTTTGATGTTGATTGGAGTCATCATGGAACAAGACAGGCTGCTGGATATTTAAGTCTTACACCCAATCATTTAAAGGACTTTTTTGGATTAGAAAGTAAGTCAAAAATAAATGCCAAAATTGTTTACGGTGTTACTCAGCAGAAACAACAAAAAATGTCTCATACATTGCAATCTATAAGCGAAACAGTTAAGGATAAGTTAGGACATGCTATGGACCATGAAATTTTTGGGATTGAAATTAAGTCTGATGGTCTATATCTTACTGTAAGAAAAGGGGAAAGAGTAGAGAGTTACAAGGTAATCAATGAAAAAACTTTGTTAAACAATGGTTTAATTTATATTGTCCCAGTTGATATTAATGGCCAGTTAGAGAAAGAGAATGAAGATATTTTACAAACACAGGTACGAAATTCTTTAAGGAGTGTTATTGGAAAAAATATTGGATCAAATCCTTTTTCTTTTAATAGCACAAACATTTGTGAAAAAATAAACCCCGTTTGGGGACAATTACCCGCTCCGTTTAAGCAGAAAATGAAGCGATGGGTCCATAATTATATAAAAGAAATTATCGAACAAATTGTTCAAATGGGGATAAATATTACAATTCATGAACAGAATTATACGTTTGGATCTGTTGAAGAGAAAAAGGTAAATAGTGTAAGGAGATACCTTCTTTCAGAAAGATTCCTTGAAACTGGGCAGCATATTTTTGAAAACTATGAGCAAATGACTATGGATGAATTTTTAGATGTTGTCTAAGATTGTATTATGATAAAAATGATTAGGTAAAACAATTCAATTATTTTATTAATACATTTTCGTGGAAATCAACAGGATATATAAAAGCCGTTAATTAACAAGTTCCCATACACTTGCTTATTAACGGCTTTTTCATACATCTATAAGAATGGTTTTTCAATAGTATTTAAATTACCAAAAGTCAGTGGTAAATAGCCTCTTAAATCAATTTTAGGGATCAAGGTAATACTAACCATTTGAAACATTTTTTCACTGTACGTCTACCAATAAAAGCAAGGTTTTTCCTTCATTATCTTGAAGAGTCGCATGTATAAATTTTCAAAAGATAATGGAGGAGATGAACATGCAACAAACAAATCACTCAAGAAAAGTAATGGAAAATGAAATTGTTGAATTCCATCATGAAGATTACCAATTTATTATTACACGCTTTAGAAAAATCAACTGGAAACAATACAAGGGGTTCGCTCAATATCAGTATTTTTTATTTGTATTCGACAAAAGGTTAGCAAAGGTTAATAAGGAGGACTCTTTAACCGAAGTTTTCAATACTGAGATTAGAGACAATGTTTTTGAAACCTTTGAAAACCTTACGCAAAATATAGATGCTATTTTGAGCGAGTATATTCTAGATGAGGATGCGATCTTAGAGTGTTTAAATGTAGTTGAAAAATTGAACCCCATTTATTTGGACAAAGACGAGGAGTGAAATCCTTGTCTTTTTGATTGCTTAAATTGCTAGATAAAATCAAAAAATGGCTTATAGTTTATTTATCTTAAAAAGAAATAATTGAATTTCACTATACCTCACAACCTAAGAATAGACCTAAATAAGGGGGAAATAGCCCCAAAATGGCCTCTAGAATGTGTTTTTTACAAGCCTTAGTGTGTTTGTATGTCCAAATGATTAATGATTGTTTAACCCCTTCTAAATATGTATATTAGCCTTCTAATTCTTTAGGAAAATCCCACCAGATTGAATATAATATAAATAATAAGTTCTTGTTAAACCATTCGGGGGTGGCGAAATGTCAATCAATCTTATTAGTAAGGATTTTGGGGAAAAGTTTTATAGTTTGCTAGATTCAACTGAAAAGAAAATTAATATTATTTCACCTTTTATAGGGCTTAAAACAGCGTTTGGTTTGGCTGAGTGGATAGAGGGTTTAGACGATATTAAGTGTTGTATAATTACTAGATTCAATAGGGAGGAATTTATAAGAGGTGCAAGTAGTATTGAGGGATTAGAGCATCTTGTGAGAGCAGGCGCTAAACTTTATGCATTACAGGATTTACATACAAAGTTATATATTTTCGATGATCAATCTGTAATAATGGGATCAGCAAATTTTACTTTTAATGGGTTTTATAAAAATCATGAATTTGGTCTATATATGGAAAATGAAAGAGATTTTACTAAACAATGCCAAGATTATTTTGATGGCCTACTTAATAAACTGACATCAAATGGAGATTGGCAAATTTCACTGGATAGAATTTTAAAAGAAAGACACTATGTGAATATAAGTGTAAAAAATCTTAAAGGCAAAAAGGGTATGAATGAGTATAATATTGCTAAATGGGGAGCAGTGTTAAATGATGTACCACAGCCAACACCAACTGATAGCAAAGAAAATGATATCCTAGAAGATGCTATTAGCGATATTTCGATTAGTAATGGAAAAACAGGGATATGGCTCAAGTTTGAAGGAACTAGTCAAGATAGAATACGTAATGATGAAATTTATCTTAATAGAAAAAGAAGAATAAATGAATATGTAAACAGAACATTTTTTCCAAAGAAGCCAACTGGTATTAAGACTGGAGACACTATCTTTTTAACTGTTGTTAGCAAAGATAAAGATGATAATGAAGTCCCGATTATTATTGGCTATGCGGAAGCCAGAGGTTTTACCGAAAACAATAAAATAGATGATACCGACAGTAGATATCTAAAATGGAATAAAAGATTTCCCTATTATATTGAATATACAAACGGAAAGTTTCTAAATGATAGAATTATGTATGGTATTTCATTGAACGAGTTATATAGGGAATTAAACCATAAGGTCTATCCCGCTACAGTTAATCAACCAAATATACGAATTGAAAACATAAAGAAAAGACACCATCAAAAATCACATTTACAAATAACAGAAATCGCAAAAGAATATTTAATAAAGAAACTTAATCTTTTATTTGGAAAACACGGGTATGAAGAACTATAAAATTTATATATTTCAGCCTCTAAAAGGACAGAAAAATTATTCTGTTCTTTTTGTTTTTCAGCAATATACATTGAAATAAAGGTATTTCTATTTTGCAAAGAACTGGTTTAAAGTTATGATAAAATAGTAGGTATATGGAAATATAAAGAAGTTTAGGTCGGAGGTTTCAAAATTGACTGTTAAAGCAGATATAGAGTTCCAGAAAGACTTATTTGATGCAGCAAATAAAATGAGAGGGAGTGTGGCTCCTTCTGATTATAAACATTATGTTTTACCTTTAATTTTTTTAAGGTATTTATCGAATAAATACGAGCAACGACGTAGCCAATTAGAACAAATGGTTAAAGATCCCGATAGTGATTGGTACACGGAAGACAATGATATACAGATGATAATTATTGAAGACCATGATCAATATAAGGCTGAGAATGTATTCGTTGTTCCAGAGGAAGCACAATGGTCTTATATAATGTCAAATGCAAAACAGCCCAATATTAAAGAAATATTGGATAATGCAATGAAACGAATTGAAGAGGAAAATCCCGAATTAGAAGGAATGCTACCAAGAACTTTTCATGGCTCTAATCTTCCTGCTGAAAACATTACAGGGCTAATAGAAATATTTTCTCGAGAAATTTTTAGTGCTAGAGCAAGTGAAAGTGTGGATGTATTAGGTCGTACTTATGAATACTTTATAGGCTCTTTCGCCTCTTCAGAAGGTAATCGTGGTGGAGAGTTCTTTACTCCATCAAGCATAGTAAAACTACTCGTAGCAATGCTTGAACCAATAAGTGGAAAAGTCTTTGATCCCGCTTGTGGTAGTGGTGGAATGTTTATACAGAGTGAAGAGTATTCCCCACGTAAAAACGCTCTCTCTTTCTATGGGCAGGAGAATGTGACAACAACTGTTCGATTAGGAAAAATGAACGTACTACTGCATGGAATAAATGCAGAGATTCGCTTGGGTGATTCTTTGCTAAACGATCAATTTCCAGATTTAAAAGCCGATTTTGTTATTGCTAACCCCCCATTTAACCAAAAGGACTGGGGAGCAGAGCGTGTCGCAAAGAACGATCCACGTTTAATTGGTCCAGTTACAAATAGCAATGCTAACTATATGTGGATGCAACACTTTTTACATCATCTTAATGATAATGGTACTGCCGGATATGTAATGGCAAATGGGGCAATGACTACAAGTGTTAAAGAAGAAAGGGAGGTCAGGGAACGTTTAATTGACGATGGGTATATTGACTGTATTGTTCAGTTACCTGAGAAACTATTTTTTACAACTGGGATTCCATGTTGTTTATTCTTTTTAAGTAAAAACCGTGATGGTAAAAGTGATTTCAGGAATCGTAAAAATGAAATTTTATTTATTGATGCCAGAAAACTTGGTTCTCAGGTTAGTCGTAAACAAAAAGCCCTAGCAAATGAAGAAATAAATAAGATTGCCTCTATATATCATTCTTTTAAGAATAAAAAATCAAATGGTTATGAAGATATTTCTGGTTTTTGTAGAGTAGCAGAATTAGAAGAAGTAAAAATGAAGAAGTATAAACTAACTCCGGGTATTTATGTAGGAACGGAAATTGAAGAAAATGATGATGTTCCTTTCGAAGAGAAATTTGTAGAATTAAATCAACAACTCTTAGAACATTTTGAGGAGTCTAATCGCCTGCAACAGTTGGTTAAAAGGGATTTGGAGGATTTACTTAATGAGTAACAATTGGATTAGAATGGAAATAAGAGATGTAATTCTAGACTTATTCGATGGTCCTCATGCAACTCCTAAACCTTCAGAAACAGGACCTGTATTTTTAGGTATTAAAAACATTACAGAAGAAGGAAGAATCGATCTAACTGATGTTAGGCATATCTCTTATGAAGAATTCCCCAAATGGACGAAACGAGTTACTCCAAAGGGTGGAGATATTGTGTTTACTTATGAAGCAACATTAAATAGGTATGCAATGATTCCTAAAGACTTAGAGTGTTGCCTAGGAAGAAGAGTAGCATTAATTCGCCCTGATAAATCAAAAATATATCCAAAGTTCTTATTTTATTACTTTTTTAGTCAAGACTGGAGAGAAACCATTGAAAAAAATCTTTTGATGGGTTCTACAGTTGATCGAATTCCCTTAAGTAATTTTAAAGACTTTAATATATCTGTACCAACATATTCGATTCAAAAACGAATTGGTGATATTCTTGGAAATATTGATGAGAAGATTCGAATTAATTTAAAAACCAATGAGATTCTAGAAAAATTAGGACAAACATATTTTCAAGGGTATTTTATTGATTATAAGTTAAACCAAAATTCAAATTTCAAAAATTCAGAGTTAGGATTAATACCTAATGGATGGAAAGTAATTAATCTTAGGGATATATTTCAATTTGAAAAAGGCAAGAAACCCAAGGAATTAAATACAGAAAAAGGTGAATCTAATTTACCATATCTAAATATTGAGGCATTAAATAGTGGAATTCCACAGCAGTTTGCCAAAGGTGAAAGACTAGTTTTTGCTGATCATAGTGATCTCCTTATGGTAATGGATGGTAATAGTTCTGGTACTATATACTCAGCCTATAAAGGTATTGTGGGTTCTACTTTATCTAAATTGAAAATTAAGGATAATAGTATATCTCCTTACCTATTATATTTTGTTATTAAATATCATGAAAGCAATATTAGATCAAATTTAACTGGGTCAGCAATTCCACATACGGATAAAGATTATGTATACTCCATTCAGTTTGCAGTTCCAACCGATGATTTGCTGATAAAAATGAATACGGTATTCAAAAATATACAATTACAGATTCAAAAAAATAAGAATGAAAATATTTATTTACTAAATCTTAAAAACCTTTTAATACCTCGATTATTTTCTGGTGAGATAAATTTTTAATGATATAAAAGATTTGAGTTTAAAGTTAATAATTTTGTTTTTATTACTAAGGAGGTGTATATCATCATGTCCAGACCTCTAGGTGAATCAGCATTTGAAGAAACTACAATAGAAAGATTGAAAAGGATTGGCTATGAATATCTTTATGCACAAGAATTGTTCCAGCGTGGCGAACGTGAACAACTGCAGGAAGTAATTTTATTTAATAGGTTTGAAGCCTTCTTAAGGAAGGCTTATCCTACTATACCAGAACAAGAAATAAGACGATTGACAGGCATATTTACTTCCCCAGATGGAGTGAATCTAATTCAGCGTAATCAAGAATTCCATCAAATGTTAGTAAAGGGAATAGAGTTTAGTTATGAATTGAATGGAGAGAGAGTTACTTATCACATTTTCCCTATTGATTGGGGAAACCCTGAGAACAATGATTTTCTAGTAGTTAATCAACTTTCAATTGAAGGAAGAATGTCGCGTAGACCAGATATAGTAATTTATATAAACGGTCTTCCGCTTATTGTTTTTGAATTAAAAAACCCTAATAGTGAACAGGCAACGGTCAAAGACGCTTATACACAAATTCAAAACTACACATATGATATTTCGCAATTATTCAATTTTAATACTTTTACGGTTGTATCGGATAATGTAGAGACTAAGCATGGAATGCCGTTTGCTGATTATGATTTCTTTGCTTCATGGAAATCAATTGACGGACGTAATGTAGATAATAATCGCGCTAATACAATGCGCACATTAATTGAGGGCCTTTTTCCTAAAGACCGTTTACTCAACTATATTCGGAATTTTATAGTCTTCCTTAAGGCAGGCGATAAAACTAAGAAAATCGGGGCAAAATACCACCAATTTTTCGGGGTTAATTTTGCAGTTAAGGAAACCGTTCGTGCTACAAGACCTGAAGGAGACCGTAAAATTGGAGTAATGTATCATACTACTGGATCTGGTAAATCACTTAGTATGCTTTTCTTTGCCGGAATATTAAGCAGACACCCTGAACTAAAAAATCCTTCCATTGTTATCCAAGTGGATAGAAATGATTTGGACGAACAATTGTACGATACCTTTGTTGAGGGAGAATCATTGATTGGCAAGGTTGAAAGGGCAAGCAGTACCGAGAAATTAAGGACAATCCTTAGAGGGGAAGCAACACCTGTTGTGTTTTCTACTATAGAAAAGTTCCGTTTGAAAGGTGAAGAGACAAAACACCCTGTGCTCTCAGAACGAAGAAACATTGTAGTGATAGCAGATGAAGCACACCGTACACAAGCAGGGTTTGAGGGTGGTTATGCAGCACAATTACGTTTTGCACTTCCTAATGCCTCTCATATCGGGTTTACGGGAACACCAGTTGATTTTGTTGGGAATAATACAGAAGAAATATTTGGTCACACCATTCACCGTTACGACATGGCTCAGGCTGTTGCTGATAAGGCAACATTACCAATATATTATGAAAGTCGATTAATTCCGTTAGATTTGACTGCTGAGGATATCGATGGTCAGTTAGAAGACATATTTGTTGATAATGGTGAAAATGATGACGCAGAAGGCTATAAAAGAAAATGGGCCGCTTTAGAAAAAGTCGTGGGAACTCCAAAACGGCTCAAACGCCTTGCAAACGATATCGTATCACATTTTAATTCATTGGCCAATCCTTTTCAAAAGGCAATGATCGTATGTATGAGCCGCCAAATTGCTGCTGACTTATATGATTGTTTAAAAGAAGTAGAAGGATGTCCTAGAATGGAAGTTATCATGACAGGTGATGTCTCGAAAGACCCACGGGAATGGAGAGAAATCCAAGAAGGAAGCGAGTATTCCCATATTAAGTCTAAGAAAGAACAAGAAGATGTTAAGGCTAAACTACGTAATCCAGAAGACCCGCTTAAGTTTGTTATTGTTGTTGATATGTGGTTGACTGGTATGGATGCTCAGCCACTGTCTTATCTGTATGTTGATAAGCCTATGAAGGGGCATAATCTAATGCAGGCTATTGCTAGGGTTAACCGCGTGTTCCCCGGTAAAGAAGGTGGAGTGGTTGTAGATTATATAGGGATTGCTACTTCACTTAAAGAGGCAACACATAAATATACTAATGGTGGAGGCACAGGTAATCCCGCTTATGATATTGCTGAAGCAATTCGGATTTTTAATGAGAATTTAGAATCAGTTAGAAATTATATACCTTCCAATATAAAAATAGACGGTTGGAGACAAAAAGGACAGATTGATAGAGAAGACTTTATAGCAGATATTGTAAATGTTTTATTAAACACAGATACAGAGGATTATATACAATATGCAACAAAACTAGAAAAATCATATCAACTTGTTAAAAGCCAGCCAGAAGTAATGGTACTAGCAGATGATGTAACTCTTTACTTAATGTTAAAAGCACAGTTAAGAAAACATCTACGTCCTCCGGGTGAAACTGCAGGAGGAAATAAAACTTTAGAGGAGCAATTATCGGTATTACTAGACCAAAATCTCCTTGCGAAAGAAACTGTGGATGTCTTTAAAGTGGCAGGAATTGAAAGACAAGATATTAGTATCCTTGATGAAAAGTTCTTAGCAGATTTAACAAAGAAAGAGCACGAGGATTTACGATTAAAACTTCTAAGAAAACTGCTTGAGGATAAAATTAAAGTTACATTTAAGCAAGGTAGTTCTCAATCTAAAACAATGCAAGAGTTATTGGAGAAAACGCTGACAGATTACCATAATCGTGTTATTCAAGCAGCAGATGTCGTTAGAATGATGATTAAAATGCGAAAAGAAATGGAAGAGGAAATTCGTCGACGTCAGGATTTAGGGCTTTCAGAAGAAGAGGTTGAATTTTACAAAGCCATTTCTTCATTAGAAGAAGGTGCCTTTTCAAACGAGTTCCTTGCCAACATAATTCATAAAGTTGTTAAGGAACTAAAAAAGAAATTAGACGTTGATTGGACTAGCCCGCACCGTCAAGATGTATATTCTAAGGTTAAACTTGCTGTGAAAATGGTTCTAATAAAAGAAAAAGTTAATGGCCAGCAATTGCAGTTTCTAACTAACCGATTTATGGAACAGGCTGAACAACAATATAAAGATTGGCCAATTGATGCATAGATAGTTATTTCAAAATCAGGGGAGGTGGTACTTACCGCTTGCTCTGATTTTGTTCTTAACAGAACAACAAATTTGTTAAATTTATTTTGGAGGAGAGCACTTAATGGATAATGAGTTTCTTTCTGCTTTTAAGATGTTTCAAAAAAAGCAAGACATGCTAAATAAGGCTCTAAGAAATCCAGCAATTGAAGCAATGCAAAGACAACAGGATAATATAAATAGATTAATAGGTAATTCAGCGACAGTGGGATTTGATCGATATCAGGGGATTGCCTCCATTATGAACAACCCGGCATTTAGGGAATTACAAAATCAACAAGATACTTGGAATAGACTAATTGGGAATTCTGCTGCAATTGGATTGAAAAAGTACCAGAGTGTTGCAAGTGTAATGCATAGTCCAGCATTTGATAATTTAGTTAAACATCAAAGTACTATAAATGGGATTTTTAAATCCTCAGCATTTGAAGCAATACAAAAGCACCAAGATACTTGGAGTAGGCTAGTAGGTAACTCAGCATTTACTGGATTAGAGAAGTATCAGGGGATCACTAGTGTAATAAGTAATCTTGGTTTAGATAATTATCAAAATAGCATAACTCAAGTCATGAATAATTCCACTTTTGAGATATTACAAAAGCACCAAGATAGATGGAGTGAACTTTTTAACAAGATTTCAGATTTAGGTATTAACTCAAGTACTTTTTCAGAAATGGTTGAAGAATTACAAGAGGTATATGACGAAATAGACAGTAGTTCATCAGTTTCTGAAGAAGAGAATATAAATGACAAGGAAATCAAAGAAGTTATTCAAGGGATTATTTCGTATTGTATGCATATTGTTACAGTCTTCCATGTGGTCGATACAAAATATATTTGGGATATTCTAACTAAAATATCAGTATTAATGACAATTCTATTGCCTCTCGTACCTGTGGATGAACCGAATACGCAAGAGGAAAAAGTTCAGATAATAAACGTTAATGGGGATAATAATACAATTAACATTGAAAATACCGATTCTGGAACTATTATCATTAACACAGGTGATAGAGAAACTGATGTGAATGTTATTAAAGATAATACCGAAAGTGTAGAGGAACATGGAAATAAAGTTGAAGAACTGGAAAAGGACAAACTTGATATTTCAGCAGGGCTAAAAACATAGACAAAGAGTGGGACTGTTTACTAATTTAAATTGATGCCAGAAGTAGGCTCTAGTAAGTTACGTTTTCACTAGAGCCTTAAATATTCCTAAATACTGGGTAATTGCTTAGAATACCTATCCTAAGATATATAGTCTTTCTTATGAGGAACTAGGACAATGTCCGCTACTTCGTATCTAGCATTTATGTTTTTTTGATCCCAATTCAAGGGCATCACCCTTCTAGATAATGATTTGTGTTCTTGTGAAGTTACTGTCGCTGTCCATAAATATCGATCTAATAAACTCCTAATAAATTCCTCTGTTAAAGTTCCGTCTTTTGCTTTTTGTTCACAAATATCTTGTATGTATTTTTTCTTAGGTATAAGATGTTCGTATTCTAACCCAGTTACCGTGTTAGTCTTTAATACTTCTAATGCAGTAGGAGTTGCAAAGTCAGTTGAATAGCGCTTGTCATTCCACTTCTTTGGCAAGTCCTTTGTGGCTAAATAGATATGGAGGTTAGCAAGAAACTTACCTTTTCCTTCATGAATTCCCTTCATAAAGAGCGTATCATCAAATGGCAGTGTATTTAAAAAATAATAATATTTGCTGGCTAATGTATTAATAATAACTTCTCTTCTTTTATCCACTAAAAATCATCTCCCTCTTAAATAAAGAAAAGCCAATTAACATTATACAGTATAAATCTAGTACCTTTATTTTTATGTTGATTTATAGCATCCTAATTGCATCCTAGTTGTAAAATACTAGAAAGGTTTTATGATAAAATAAGAATAAAATTGCTCGTGTTAATATTATTTTGAGGTGATTCCATTTGGTAGGTAAGAAACAAAATTTTATAGGTTCTCCAAGTTCCGTAGGAGAACAAGGCAATTGGCAACTTAAGCCTTATACACCAAAAAAGATCGTAAAAGAATTAAATGAGTACATGGAGCATGAAAAGCCTGAACTACCAATAAAAGAAATAGAGTTAGCAGAACTAGATTTTAAAGCATTCTATAATATTGAGAAATACCTATTCGATACCGTACATGAAAGATTTAAAGATCAAGGCCATTTAAGTGCTCCTGATTTTTTCTTGATTGTCATTTGGAAATCAAACCGTTCAAAATCGAAAATTGCCAAACGCTTATTAGAGATGGGTTATTCTAGCATACAGGAGGCTGTAAAGTCGATAACGGCTGAAGTTAATAAATTGAATGATTCAAAACAAAGATTAAAATTTCTAATGGCAAATTGCGAACTCAGGCTACCGATGGCAAGTGCTATTTTAACTGTGTTATTTCCCGAATCATTTACTGTCTACGATATTAGGGTGTGTGATGTTCTTCAAGAAATGGGGTACCATTTTCATAGTTTAACGGACCGAAAGTTTTCAGAAGGATTATGGGATGATTACACGGCTTATATAAATGCCGTTTCAGTTACCGCTCCTGAAAAATATTCTTTAAGGGACAAAGACAGATACCTATGGGGTAAATCCTTTTATGAGCAGTTAGTAACAGACATCAGCAACAATTTTAATGTATGCAATGAGGGTGAGTAATGAATATCGATACGATAAAGACAATAGATAATGCTATAAAAGAAATCTGGTGCAATAATATAAAATATGACTATGAAAATTTTAGTTTACTCAAGGAGGACACACTAAAGAATTCATTTTATTTCCATCTAAGAAACAAGTTGACTGATAAGTTCTTAGAAGAAAATATGCTGAAAATATATACTGAATACTATCATGATGGATTACGAGCAGATCTAGTCATAGCACAGTTATGTGAAGAACCCGGTTTAAATGGGCATTTAAGGAATGATGTGGTTGATATTTTAGCAGTGGTTGAAATGAAATATAAGTACGATACTAATGATGATCCTTTCAAGCAGGATATTGTGAAAGTACAAAACTACATTAAAAACCTTAACTATAAAAATTGCCTGTATTATCTAGCGTTTATACATGAGGTTATTAACCCCGATAAAGAATATACATGGTTAACTCAAAAAGACTTGAAGTGGGCCGTGGGTAAAGTAACGGAACTTAATGGCTATTTTATTGAGGGAAACGATGCTCCATTATTCCAAGTTACTTCCTATTAATACTTCAAGATGATATTCCCGGATTTAACCAAAATAATTCAAAGGATTAATAAAGATATATTTGTAAACTTGTGAAAAAACAATGAAAAATTAAATAGCCACATTTCATAGGGTAGGCAAATAATTTCTACTCTTTGAAATGTGGGCTAAAAGGAAAGTGATTATTGACATGATTAAATATGACTGAATTAATTTACATACAAGTACTTAATTATTATTCTTTAGATTGTTTTTCCAGCGCTATATTCAATAACTCACTAATATTCCACCATTCATTATTAGGGAATAACTTCAAGATGAGTTGAATTCGCATATTACGATAGGACTTTACATTATCCGCCATGACACTAATAGAAACTTCCTTATCTACATTTAGCCAATTAAGATTTAGTTCATAAATATTTGGATGGCTTTCAAGTTTGTTTCCTCTTACATATATAGGTGATCTTGTAACCCTAATAATGCTTTCTTGCTCAAGTAACTTAATATGGTTTATGGCTGTTTTGATGGAGCAATTAGCAGCCAACGCGATTTGTTCGTAAGTCATAAAAAACTCATTATTTCTATCTGCAAACCGTTTTGAATGAATAAATAAAGCAGTAAGAGTTTTTTGAAATTTTTTTGGATACTGACACAGTGTTAACAATTCACTTCTAGATATAATAATTTCTGATAATCCTTTGGAGAGCACAACATTTTTTTTATAAACTAAATTAACGATTCTAGTAATTTCTTCAAAGCATTCTTCAATTGGGGTCTTAAAAAAGACCTTATTCTGTCGTCTCATCCAGTCCCTTAATTTTTGTTCACATTCATATTTGTTTTCATTTAAGGTATTAAAATAAACTGCCAGTTTACAAGTAACAGCATTTCTAGTGCCCGGCTTCCTTAAGCCATTTTTGTATAAATCCTCTAGGGAATCTAGTGTATCCTCCGACAAATCTATATTTCCAAAAGCAGAATTCTCTAATTTTCTACCTTCACTGTCTGTATCTGGTAGGTTCTCGTCATCTTCCTGTAAATCCAATATTAAACTCTTCACAATATCAGCATTCATGGGTTCAATGCCTAAAAAGTAATCAAAGGATTGAATATTAGTAAAATTATTTTGCACGTCAACATACCAGCAGATGTTATTACTCTTATCTTTATTTTTGTAATTAATACTGAGTGGAAGTTTCAACCCCTGTGTGGGTGTTGGACGGAGTTCAATTTTCCCATTTATTTTTCCATCTAGTAAGTTATATGCTTCTGAAACTGCTGCATTAAAAAGTACCCTCATTAAGTTGTAAGGGATTTCCTCTGAGAAATAAACATCAACGTGATATCCCTTTGTACCGCTCCAACTAGTGAAAATTTTATCCGAAGGTATTCCGATAGTGTTTAAAGACTCATGGAGAGCCAATACTACTTTTTTAGCCTCAGGTATATCTGGAACGTCTACATCAAAAGTGACAAATTTAGTGTGAGTTTTTCTGCAAAAAATACCGTAAGTGCTTTTTCGTAGTATATGTGATGTTATAAACCCATTGTGAAGAGAATCGTGATTCTCGTTATTATATTTATTAAATGTGTAGTAATTACCATCTTCATTAAGTTTAATATATTTGTATCTAGTAGTAATAAACAATTGATTCACTTTTTCAACAACTTGATTTATATTGTCTTTCATTAATCATCCTCTCCTTTCACATGCCAAATTAATTGGCTTATATTTGTTATAGCATAAAAAGAAAAAGACGAGGTGAGCATGTTGCGAGATTATTGTAGTGAAAAGTTAAGAAAATATGAAAATCATAATTACACATGATATTCTTATATAAAACCTATTTAAAGAATAGTAAATAATAATAATTAAGTACTTGTATGTAATTTTTTTCAATTATATTAAACATATTTATATTGTATTGTGTAAAGGAATTGATCGAAGCCGAATAAAGGGATTTCTGATGAGTTCTTTCTCTTTGTATTGTGGAAGACATGAGTAGGGTATACGGAAATTAATGTTACTAAATAAATGAGGTAAAAGTGCTGGCAAAGGGTTTCAAACGCGCTATAATACGACCAAATAAGTTTTGTCAGATAATATGGTTTATGCGACATGATTACTTCATTTTCATATATTTTCTCGTCGCATAACACCTGTAAAAGAAATACCTTTTTCGTCGTATAACATAGCAGGGAGGATTGTTATAATGAACACGGCTCCAGCAACTATTTCACAATCAGTTGAAAGTTTCAAAACGTATCTTCTTGAGAATGATAAAAGTTTAAACACCATTAAAAGTTACTCTCAAGATTTAAACCACTTCTTAAAATGGCTCCATCAAAGATATGAGCAACCCCATTTAATTTCAATGCTTACTTCTACAGATTTGAAAGATTATGAACGACAACTTAAATCAGATGATTCAATTGCTCCAACTACTGTAAATAGAAGATTGGTTGCATTAATGAAATGGTCGGAGTTTTTACTAACTGTTGGATCAACCAGTGTTAATCTTTCCAATAATATTAAAATCAAAAGAATTCAAAAACAGAATAACATACGTTGGCTTACAAGAAAAGAAGTAGGGAAATTACTACATGCAATTGAATTGACTAAGCAACAAAATTACAAAAAAGGCATGCTTCATCAAATGATAGTGTATTTGGCTGTAAATTTAGGTCTTCGTGTACAGGAGATTTGTAACGTCAGACTTTTGGACGTAGATATAAAAAGGGAAATTCTTAGAATAAATGGCAAGGGTGATAAATATAGGGTGATCCCTTTGACCGAAAATACTAAAGAGGCAATTCTTAACTGGTTAGAGGAAAGGGATCAAGAATCTGATTTTTTACTAGTGAGCAGCAAAAGTAACCATATTACTACAAGAGCAATTCAGCATATATTTAAGAAATATAGTAATCAACTAGGGATTGAGATAACTCCTCACTCATTACGGCATACATACTGTAAACAGTTGGCACAGCATGGCGTAGATATCCAATCTATTGCCGAACTTGCTGGCCATAGCAGTATTGAGACTACAAGAGTTTATGTAACACCTTCAATTCAGGAATTGCAAAATGCTCTGAAAAGAACAGAGTTTTGAATAAATAGGAAAGAAGGATATTTATGATTGAAAAAGTATGGGATAGAATATTAGATTGTGAGGGGAATACTTTTAGACAGATAAAAGGTGGGGAATTTACATACACCATTAAAGGAAATGCTATTCATTTAAGTAGGACTAACCGTTTAGTATCTAAAAGTACAATTAATGAAGCGCTCAAATATGTGCCTATTAAAAATACAGTTCCTCTTCAGAATTTACAAGCACCTTCATATCTTTATGCCATTTTAATGGATGAAAGAATTAGACAGAATGATTGGTAAAACAAATGCAATACAAATATTCAATGAAATTATAGATATATATAAAGTAAAATCCCCTCTTTTCTATAACTTAACTATAGAGAGGAGGGGATTTGTTTTGGGTGATTATATATTGTTAAAAGATATTGAGTTACATGGGCAAAAATATCGATTTGCTATTTTCGACAAGCAGGAGAATGGTGTTTTGTGGTATTATACGGCTTTTGCGGAAATTTTTGAAGAAGATGATTTTGAACTGATTCACGGGGGACAATTTAAAACATTAAAAGAAGCCGAAAACGATATCAAAGCATTAATAGACCTTTTGATAAATTGAAATATCTTTGCAGGAATTATTAACGGGTGAATTTATTAGGAAGAATTACAAGGGGGAAAGGATTCAAGAGTCTTTCTCCTTTTTATTTTTCAGCAGGTTACGATTTATATGCTTTCGAGTATTGATTATCAATGATTATTAATAATTATTACTGTTATTTCCATTATAAATCATTATTATCATTATAACTATTATAACCACTAGGAACTGTTAATGTTATTTATAACTGTTATTAATCATTCAGTTTTGTTATTAACTAACCTAGCCATTCTACACAAAGCATTATGAAAGTTTGATTTGAATCATCAATAATTTTTGGAAAATATTCAGGTGAAAAAAATAAATTTCTTCAAATGAAAAAAATCCATACATAGTAGTAAGAAATAAATAGTTGCTACAGGAAAAATGGAGAAAATAGAATTAATTAGATTTAGAACGACATTTAATCTAAATCACCCGACAGGGCCTAAAATCGTTGAAGATAAGAGATTCTGGGGAATTTAGAAATGACATAATTTAAGTGGCATGAAAATCCTATTTTCATAATTACTTTTGGTGCCTCTCCATTTTAATAGATGTAAATCATAAAATTCATGTGTAATTGAACAATCTTTTATCACTATTCCTCTTTATTTTAAAAATTCTAGCAAAAAACTTGCGGATGATTAGATTCGCGCTATAGTTATCATCAAACTAAATTGGAAGGTGATCTTGTGGGAATGTACTTTGGTTTAACATTCAATGGAGAGAGGTATCCAGAGGAAAAGTTCAAATGGTTTTCCAATTTATGGGGGAATTATGACTTGGAATATAGCATCATTAAAAAACATTAATCTCCACAGTGACATTGAAGTCCCCATTTATTACCTTACAAGCATTATCTAAAAGAAGACAAAAGACAATACTAGGACAAAAGACAAGGTGTTGATCATAAAATGGAAAATCAATCAGAGTATACAAAAGAACGAGTGGAAAAAACAAAAAACTTGGTGCAATTGCTAGAGTTGCTGCAAGAACTGAGAAAGAAATATGCTCCATTTTTAATGATAATGAAATATTATTTGTAAAAGATATTTGGTGTGGCAGTGAGAATCCAATTGGTTTGTCATTTAGAAACCTATTGCTATATAAAATTGTGGATTCTAAACATAAGGAAGTATTGAGCACTAAATGGGATGTTATCAAAAAATAATTTCGCGAAAAATTAATGACCTAACTGATTATCAGGCTTTTACACTAATTCGGATTTCGGTTCAACAACTGAATTCTTAAAGATGACGCCTATCTGATCGTTAGGATTCATACTTCCTCAGAAGGATGTCGCAAATTTAACGATATGAACACCGTAAAGTAGAAATAAACGAAGAAAAAGGGAATGAACATATTGGGGATCGTAGTAGAGAAGCAATGGCATAAAATAACCTTAATAGCAATAACGATTTATTTTTCTTTAATTTTTACAACTATATTCTTGCCAGCAATGTGGATACATTATAGGATTCCAACCATTGACTACTATCTCAACTCATTTGTCATAATGCTTTTAGGAGGAGTACTTTTTAATATCGTGTTATCCACCAAATATCATGCGGCAAAGAGAGATTTAGATAATGGCATTCCTAGAGGTTTTGTAATAAAAGTATTTGGTGGTAAGTTGATTGCATATATGTTGCTATTTGTTATTATGGCTTCTTTAACTGGTGATATAATACCTTATTTATATTTGATGATTTTTCTTATGAGTGGAGGATTTGTCTGGTTTTGTACTCTTCGAGGTTACATACATGCTAAAAATAACAAAGAAAAGGGTGAAAACGAAGAATATTATAATCCTTGGCTAGGGAGGTTATTATTCTCAGGTATTGCTTTGTCATTACTGTTGGGGTATCTGTACTTAACCTTAATTGAATAAGTGTTCTTATATAAACACTTAAAATTCTGTTTTATTAAAAGTTTCCCCTTAGACTCTTAGTTGTACCTCTAAATATCTTATGTTGATCCTTTCTAGGATGTCGAAAAGACCAAACAGTTTAAGATGTTTGGTCTTTTCATATAAAGTGAAGGACTCTATTAAGAAATGAACAGTAAATAACCATTTTTAACAGTTAATCGTCTTCGGAAAGTTCCTCTAACATTCTTAGTGCTTTCTGTCCATTAGCAACGTTTATCCCTATATAACTTTTTAATAATTTTATTTTCTCCTTACGTGTTTTGCTGCTATGTTCTTCTAATTCTTCAAGAGTTATTGTATCTCTAAAACTATACTCCCCATGAACGGATTCAGTTAACCTTTTTGATAGTGCCTGCAATTCATCCCTATTATTGTTTTCTTCATTTTTTGCGAGAGTAATCGCACTAAAAAATATTGTGATTAGCAATTCATATATTTTCCTTCTTTCCTCCCTTTCGTTAATTGAAAGATCCTCCAAAGATTTATTGAACTCTTCTTGAAATATTGCTTCGAGAATTCCAAATAGCGATTTAGAATGTATGGTTTCTTCAGAAATATCAATAGTGTATCTTTCCTTAAAGTGATCCTCAATCTTATCAGAAGAATATTCAAAGAACTCTTCTAAAAATTTATGATCAAAAATGTCCAGTGCGTATTTCGAATTGCCAATTAAATAATCTACCGATGTAAAAAAGTGATTTGCTATTTTTACAATATCCTCCAATGTAGGTCTTCTAATGTCATTTAAGTATTTTTGCAAAGTAGAACGATTAAAACCGAATTCCTCCACTAGGGTATCTTTGGCAACATTGAATCCATTATCCTCCAATAGTTTCTTCAATTGCTTTCCAATCATTATTTTTGATTCATTACTCAAAACAAAATCACCCTCACAGTTAATTTTCTTATATGTACATTCTAGTTCACTGAGCCAAATTGTGCAAACCAAATCACATTTTGGCTTTACATGCAATTTTTTGTGTGATATCATGATCACAAGTTGTTAGTCACAAAATGTGAATGGATAATCACAAATTGACTAAAAAATAAATCCGGGGGGAATCATAATGGATAAGAAAGTCAGGGAAATAGGATTTTTGAATTTGATTGAACTAGTCACAAATGGTGATGGAGATACTGCTGAGGGTTTAGTGATGTTAGGTTGTGGAGGAGACTTGAACGATTGGGTTGATGGTGTGTCTGAAGAACTTCATAGTGCTGGAGTAACAAATACAAACGATCCCAGAATCCTTTGGGGAAATATCTATAAGACCATTACTAAAGATCAAAGGATTGATTTAATCTTTATGTTTAATAAAGACTTTAAAGAAACATTCAATGTATCGAAATTAGCAATTTGGAGAATCAATTGGGGTGGCGCTAGTTGGTTAAGTGATTATTTAAGAAACTTTGCAAGTGATCATGAGGATGATGAAATGTCAGGGGGAGAATTAGATGTTCACATTAGATGAAACGAGTGAATTAAGAAAGATGTTTCCTAATAACGATGATGTACTAACAGATGAGGAATTCAAAGTAATGGGGTGGTACATTTATTCTCTTTGGGGTAAGAACGATTTTAAGAATGAAGAAATTATCTACCGTAAGGAAACAGGTGATATCTTCAACTACTTCTTTGAATATGATAATCAACTCTTCATGCTGTCAGACGAGTCCATTTACTGGGGGCAAGGTGAAATTAGTTTAAGGAAAGTTTGTGACACTAAAGGGGAAATAAGCAAGAATTACATTAAGAAGTTTATAAGGAATGTGGAATGGGCTAATGAATATGACTACTTTGAAGGCAAAGAGGACGAATTTGACTTTGATTTGCACGGAGAAGGGCATGAACACCATGTTGAGATGGCATATGGTCTTATTGAAATTCTAAGAAACAAGGGCTATAAAATTTCAGATTAGAAATTGCAAATCAGATACGAGAAGGGCAGTATGTAATCCTTTAAGGGAATTTGATTGATATTTCAAAGGGGGAAAATCAGGGCCAGATCATGTAATTCCCCTTCAATAAGGAGGGATTTTTGTGATAAGCAATGAGGAGAACAAATTCCATGTTGGAGAAATAACTGCAAGTTTTGGTGTGAATATTGCAGGGATAGATGTTTGGCATAATCAGGGTACTTTAGTTTATGTCCTCGCAGAAGTTTTTGACGAGGAAGATTCTGATTTTATATTGTGGTATGTCATTATGAAACCTGACAGTAAAGTGGTTCAGAGAATAAATTCTGACTACATCAATATTAAAAGCCGTGGTATTATACCAAGATTTCCACATTTTGTAGAAGATTAGTATTGCAGGTGCTCGTTTGCCGGAGCATCATCTGAAATCAATTAGCATTAGGATTTTTAATAATAGGAATTCAAATGATCTAATGGGAGGTAATTTCATTGTACAAGAGTCTAGAAAATTATGTATGTAAAGGTTTAAATGGCTGCCTTAATCATGCGGTTCCGTTTGGTTATAGGTTTGATGAAAATAAAATTCTTCAGGTTCATGAAGATGAGGCGATGATAGTTAGGGAGATTTACAGATTGTATCTAAAATGGTGCTCGTACCAAAAGGTGAGCAAGGAAATAAATAAAACTTCATTGAGTTGGTTTGATTTAAAAGTACGATTCAGTCCATATGAAGTGAAACAGATTCTTCGGGATATTGTATATACGGGTGACTATATCTACAGGGAGTATTCGCACGGAGGAAAAATAACATTTGAAAAGTATTTTCCCTTTCACCATGATTCCATTGTTCCTAGAGAAATCTGGAATAGAGTTAATAATTCTTATCTTTATTTCTAAAATATTGTTAAGTCATGGAGGAAAATGTATGAACTGGCTTCGAAAAACAATAATCGAAATGAATTATAAAGGAATAGCATTATATTCACTCATAATGGGAGCAATATTAGGATTAGCATCAAACTACATAGTGGATAAGAAACCCGGCCTTGCTATTACGTTTCTTATACTTTTAATCGTATCCTCACTAAACACAAGTGCGGAACGCTGGACAAAAGCAAATGAAAAACGGGAGGTAAGAAAATGATAAAACCACGGTTCAAGAGTGAAAAAACTGCAAAGTTCGTCTTGCTAATTGGAAAAATCGTTACAATGATGTTCACAACCGTTCTAACTTACCCACTCGTACTTTTTTTAGGCGAGTTTCAAATGACACAAGAAAGTTGGCTTTTATACATCGGGGGCACGGCTGCGGGAGTTCTGTCAGGGAAGTTAATACTACATGGAGAGGTAAATATAAAAAAGACCAGATGGATTATATTCTTGTCGTGTTTAACCATGATACTTGTGGTTAATATTCTAATGAATATTGATGACAAAGCGCTTATCACTATTTTAGGATTACTTGTTGGAATTCCAAATTATGCAAGTCTTAAATACCATTTTAGTGATCTTGAAAAGGAAGTAAAGAATTATTTTAAAAGGAAAGATTATAGAAGGTATAGGGTATTCCGAATCTGAATTAGAATCGATGAAAGCATTATTTTTTAACTATGTCGAACTTCAAAAAAATTATTAGGAGCGTGTTAATATGAAGGAAATCAGAGCACTATCTGTATTGATTAGAAAGAACAATACTGAACATGAAGTTCAAGAGGAGTATAGTGAACATAAGCATGAACTGATTAAATTTTCGGAAGAGAAGGGACTTGCCATCAGCAAGTTTGATATTTTCTCTAAACCACTGCAAGAACTCATCTATTACTATAAGCCGCAGGATATGACGGAATATGTTACATCTTTAAGGTTTAATGAAACTATACTTATATTCAGCCCAATTTTCTTAAATGTGTTTAGTTTACAGACACTTGAAAGAATGTCTATGAAAAATATTGACTTCATATTTGCTTTCTATGGCGAAAATAAGTCAATGATAATGAAAGAGATGACAGCGAAAGAGTATGTGAAGTTAAGGAAAAGAAATAAAATCCCGAATCTTTGTTACTTCCCAATTAGTATAGCAACTAATGAGGGGGTGGCAATATGAAAACAAAATATAGTAGACCAATTATAAAAATCGATTGGTCAGGTCCAGAGGGAAATGTCTACCATGTAATGTGGAAGGCGGAAGCGATGCTTGAATATTTAGAGGAATTTGATAAGAGTGAGGAACTTAACTATCGGTTTCAACATGATGGTTTGAAAAGTTATGAGGAAGTTCTGGATTTGGTCAATGAGTATGTAACAATTGAAAATATGGATGCCTATTATTCTCTTAGAGCCCAACTTGATGGGGAGGAGAATTATGATGAGTAAATTGTATTTAAAATTGGTTTCAATGGAAGACAAGCGTGTGGAGTTTAGTGTTAATTTTCATCGTGTTTCAGAGTTATGTTGTGAATTGCAGTTAGTTGATGGAAGGGTAATTGACATCATAAAGAAAATTACAAATGAATTATCTAATATAAATATTAGAACTGACGAAGATGCAGAACGTGCTATGAAAGTATTAAGGAAATACGTGGAATTTGAATAGATAAGAGGTAGGGAGATAAACTCCTTACCTTTTTGTTGTATTGAAACAACACAAGCATTTAAAGGTGGGGATGGGCAAAGGTGGACTAACATTTCTCACGAATGTCTATCGTTACGATAGGTTAAGATGGAGAAAAGTTATTAACACACAGATTTTAAATTTTCTGAGTGTTTTTGTTTGCTATTTATAATAAAGACTTCTTACCATAATTTTATAGAGGTTGGCTGCTTATTTATGCTAATGTTAAATGGTGGATATTTCTAGGGCTATTGGAGGATTTTGTTTGGTGATCCTACCTACTTACTAATATAAGCAAACTTTATTCTAATTAAACACTTCCCCATATGCATTAATTAAGTTCTGCCTGAACATCTGCAACAAGATTGTCAATTTGCTTATACGTAAGGTTATGATTAAAAATACGATTAATTATTCTTACAGGAGTTTCCCCGTCTTGTTCACCAATATAACTACTTGTTACTAAATCCCACTCTCCACTTTTCCAAACAATAATCTTGTCATAGTCCTCACCTCTTAAAATACGTTTTAATTGTGTAATATCTTTCAACTTAATCATATAAATCACTCTCCATTTCTTCTTCATTGCATTGTTAGTTTGCTTGTCCCTTTTTTATCTTGATAATTTCTAGATAAAATTTTAAATTTAAAGGAGCAGAAAACCGCTCCTTTAAAGAAAATAAGATAAAATGAAATTAATATATTTGTATACTTCAGTGAACCCACTTATCCTATTAATCTTTTGGGGTTCGATTCCTTGTTTTTAGTCAAAAATTTTATTTTTTGATAGTATTTTCTGCTCTTCAATTCTGGCTGCATTGGCTGCTAATCTTGCAATTTCAGAACGAACATACTCCTTTTCTTTCTCAAAATCTACCTTTGAAAAAGATGGAGTAGAAGTACCCTTTACCATTTCTTCACCTCTTCCTTTAAAAATCAGCGCGTTTATATCGTTCATAATATAATTTTACCGTACATAAAAAGACCATTAAAGCATGGAAAAATATAACGGTAAAAACAAATACAGGTTTTACCTCCTCTATCTTTAAGTGTACCAGTGTAATATTAATTTTTAGGATAAGGGGAGAATACTCATGAAAGCCAAAGAATTATTTAGTTTCGTAAAGAAAGATGAGTTTGAACCAGCATTTGTAGAGTTTTATAGTGCGGATCATAATATAATTTTAACCCGCTTTGAGAGGGTATTAAAAACGGATAAGAACAAGGACCAATGGATGTACTTTGTATATATTTTCAAAAGAGAACCAACAAAAGGGAAAAAGGACAATCTTGGAATTTCCGTTTATAACAAAATTTTTCACTCTTATGAGGAATTTATGGAAAATCTATATTTTATATTAGGGGAATATTTAGTAGACAGTCATGAACTCATAAAGTGCATGAATTTAGCAAAAAAATTAAATCCAAATTATTACGATGGACAGGGGATATAATTCCCTGTTTTTTTACTTATCTGGGGCTCTAAATAACCCTAACCTACGTTATCATATCTGTATAAATTAATTATCAGGGAGGAAATATTACTATGATTATAGATGTATATTTAAAACATAACGTTCCCACTATTGCAGCAGTAAGACTTGCATTTATGCACCTATACAAACAAATCCAATTAGGTATTGCAGATCCCGTTCAAGTTGAAGAAATGATGTTTAATATCATGAATAATGAGGATTTTTATTTAGAATTTAAAAAAGATGACTTAATGTGGGGTAGGCTGGTTTCATTTGAAAAATATTTATTTCGATTTGGTGTAATTTAAGTGTGAAACCCTACTTATTAACTATCATATTTTAAAAATGTTGAAGGAATTAGACCTTAAATGTTTAACTGTGATTCATATAACTTCCCCTCCAATGACAGTAAGTCATCAATGATAGTTCGAGTTATAAAGGGGGTGGGATACTATGGAAGAAATGAGTATACAGAATTTGATTGAGGTAAACAAAATGTATAAATCTGCAGCAAGTATTAGGGAATTAATCCAGAATGATTGCGTTATTATTACATTGTACGACAAATTGGGTTATGAAGATGATGCAACTGTTCTTACTTTTGAAGAATATGAACTTGTTAAGAATGATTACTATATTCACTTAAACTGAAATGTATATCCTTTAGAATATAAGTTGCATTATTATTTTATGAAGACAATCCTTTGGTTCTCGTGACAAAAGGAAAAGACCATTCAGTTCATAAAGGCTGACTGGTCTTTTTGTATGTAAAATATCTAATTAAAAAGATTCTTGGATGACAATCCCTTGATCGCTAAGTACTGCCCTAGCCAAAAGGGATGTCGCAAATTAAACTATATAAAAAACACGATTTCAGATAATTTTAAGGAAAAAACGAGAATTATGGAAAACACATAAGAAGAAAGTACAGGCGGGAGCACATACTAAGAAAGATCACTATAAACTACTTTCTAGTAAAGTAAATGTCAGGGAAATACCCAATTATAAAATTTTTTTAATCATGGCATAGTATTTATTTCATTATTTGATGATATATTTTAGTGGATTTAATATTCTTATTGGGGTTGGAAAAATGAAGATTTTAATATATAAAAACTCCGCGTTTTGGATTCTAGTTGTTTTCTTTTTGATTTTACCCATTATTTTAGAAAGTTTTTTACCGATACACTTCTTTAGCAGTTATTGGTTCTTAAGTTTCCCTTCGATTTTCATTGTTTTATTTAGGTTTGGTCCCAAATCAGGTATTACAATACTATGTATATCTTCGGTTATACACGTTTTTTGGGAAGTGTTTGAGTTTTTTGGAACGGGAAAGTTATTATCCAAAGAAGAATTTGAAATGATTACTATAGTTAATTTGGTTAAAGTTTCCGTTACTGTACTTACCACTGTCTATTTGATGAAGATAAATCGACAAAAGAAAGAATTACAAATATTAAATGATAAATTAGCAAAGTTGGCCCATATGGATCACCTGACCGGCCTACCCAATCGATTAATGTTGCAGGACTACATTAATCAGGAAATAAAGAATAGTAAAAAATACAACAAGAAATTTTCTGTAATGTTCTTGGACCTAGATCGATTTAAGGAAATCAATGACACTTTGGGACACGCTACTGGCGATTCTTTATTAATTCAAGTTGCTGAAAGACTTCAAAGAAGTGTGCGAAAAAATGATGTCGTTTTTCGATTAGCAGGAGATGAGTTCGTTATAGTTTTGGAGGATATAACTAGGGAGGAATGTATAAATGTGGCGGAGAGAATAATTAACGTAATGTCCGATTCATTCATATTGGAAGGAAAGGAATCGAATATTTCCCCTAGTATCGGAATTAGTTTTTACCCTGAAAATGGTGAAAGTTATCAGGTGATATTAAAAAATGCCGACAAAGCCATGTATATCGCCAAAATGAAAGGAAAAAACAATTTCCAATTTGTTTAACTAATAACAATTAAAGGGGTAAAACTCCTTTTTTATTTATGTTACATAAAAATACAACATTAAATTTTTTTAATCCTTCCATACTTAAATTTTCATTTTTACTTGTTACTCTCATTAGGTATCCAGAACACTATTTTATTGATAAATGAAAGTAGGAGTTATCGAAATGAAATTAAAAGGGCATTTATTAAGTGCTTTTCTCATAGGCCTTGTTTCACTAATTGGTTTTAGTTGTATGGCGATTCTAATTAGTGCTCAGAAAATTGAACGGTTTGATCAAACGTTGATTTCTTTTATTCGGGGTTATGAATCACAAGCATTGACCACAATCATGAAGTTTTTTACATTTATAGGGTCATTTCCTGTGGTGCTGGTTTTATTTTTGATAGTGTCATTTATTTTATATAGTGTACTAAGATGCCGGGCCGAAGTTTTTTTGTTAGGAACGGTCATTATAGGAACGCAAGTAATAAATCAGACTTTAAAAGTAATTTTTCACCGGGCCCGTCCTGATTTCCATTTGTTAATTGACGTGGGTGGGTATAGTTTTCCAAGTGGACATGCAATGAGTGCCTTCGCCGTTTATGGTATTTTGGCATTTATATTTTGGCGGCATATTCTCAATCGTTTTGGGCGAACAACAATTGTGATATTTAGCAGTTTACTTATCCTCATAATTGGTACTAGCCGTATTTATCTAGGGGTACACTATCCAAGCGATATTATCGGAGGATATTTTGCAAGCAGCGTCTGGTTAACAGTTTCTATTTGGTTCTTCCAAAGGTATAAAGAGAAAGAATATACAAGAACTAACCTATATAAGAACAAAGGAATTTACTAATTTAATTTTCCTTAGCAGGACGAACATAGGGGATTTACCAATAAACAAGGAGTGTTTTTAATGGAAAATTGGATTACGGAAATAATGAATAGTTTTGGTTACATGGGGATTTTCCTCCTAATTATGTTGGAAAATATTTTTCCCCCTATTCCATCTGAGGTCATACTAACCTTTGGAGGATTTATGACAACAACCACAAATATGAGTGTTACAGGTGTTGTGATAGCCTCGACTGCCGGCTCAGTAGCAGGTGCAGTTGTTCTTTATGCGATTGGGACCCTTCTTAATGTAAACCGTTTAGAAAGAATTGTTGATAAATGGGGTCACATATTGCGTCTTACTAAAAAAGATATTCATAAGGCACAGTCTTGGTTTGATAAGTATGGTGTTTGGACTGTTTTCTTTTGTAGATTTATCCCCTTAATCAGAAGTTTAATATCGATTCCAGCAGGTATGGCACGTATGAACTTTTGGTTGTTTTTCCTTTTAACGACAGTTGGAACAATGATTTGGAATATAGTCTTAATTAAAGTTGGTGCAGCGGTTGGTTCTTCGTGGCATGATATAGTCAATTTTATGGATGTTTATTCTAAAATTGCTTATATCATCTTAGCCTTCATTTTCATTATTTTATTAGGAATCTATGTAAAAAATAAACGGAAAAAGAGCAGGGGCTAAGGAGGTATGATTGCGCATGGATTCAGGGAATGTGATTGAACTATTAAAATATTTATTTTTAGGACTTGTTCAGGGGATTACGGAACCAATCCCTATTTCATCGAGTGGGCATCTAGTATTATTTGAACATTTTTTTGGCTTAGAAATTTCGGGATTAAGTTTTGAGGTTCTGGTCAACTTTGGTTCTTTACTAGCCGTATTATTCATTTACCGGACAGATTTAATACAATTAACAAAAAATAGTGTATCCTATTTAGTCGTTTCAGATAAAACCGAAAGTATGAAGAAAGACTTTTATTTTGTCCTTTATCTGATTATCGGTACCATCCCTGCTGGAATTATAGGAGTCCTATTTCAAGACCAGATAGCAGCCATCTTTAAAGGAGTAAGGGTTATTGGCTTTACTCTAATACTAACGGGGATTGCTCTTTGGCTAATCCGAAATTTAAAGGGTAGTAAAGGCGATGGTGAATTAACTCTCAAGGATTCTATTATAATTGGGTTATCTCAGGCAGTGGCATTAATACCGGGGATCAGTCGTTCAGGTGCAACCATTGTATCTTCTATGGCCCTAGGAACAAAACGCGAGACTGCACTTAAGTTTTCCTTTTTTCTCTATATTCCTGTTAGTTTAGGTGCGATGATATTATCGTTTACCGATTTAATTCACGATCCAAATATGGGACAACTTTTCCTTCCATATACACTAGCATTTATTGCTTCTTTAGTTGCTTCCTATTTTTCGTTAAAGTGGTTCATTAATATTATGAAAAAAGGAAAACTTGGTTATTTTTCAATCTACTGTTTTGTAGTTGGAATTGCAGTCATTATTTTAGGGTAAATAAATTCTTGTATTTCTACTCCACTTAAATGGTGGAGTATTTTATTTTGTTGATTATGAAAATATTTTCATCAAAATTTTATGTTGTGTTTTTTAATCCTTCGGAAGCCGTTCATAGTCTTCCTTTATGTTAAGGATGTACTTAAAAAGTTGGGTATTAAGGGAGGGTTTAGAATGATTAAGGCAACAAACTTAACAAAACAATACGACAATGGTTTTGTGGCTGTTGATTCTTTGAATCTTCAGGTAAATAAAGGCGATATATACGGATTCTTAGGACCAAATGGTGCAGGGAAAACGACGACTATCCGAATGTTAAATGGATTAATTGAACCTAGTGACGGGTCCGTAACCATTGAAGACAAGGAAGTTAAGAAAGAGAACGCATCGGTGAGCAGATTAATTGGGGTATTGCCAGAATCGCATGGTTATTATAATTGGATGACTGGGAGAGAGTATTTAAAATTATTTGCCGAACTTTATGGTGTTGATAAGAAAAGGGTTAAGTCAAGGGTTGAAGAGGTTCTTGAGTGGGTAGGCATGGCCGGGAAGGCAGATATTCCAATTGGACAATATTCACGGGGGATGAGGCAGCGGATCGGTATTGCGAAAACCATTGTACATGAGCCCTCTATTATCTTTCTTGATGAACCTACGTTAGGTTTGGACCCACAAGGGCAAAAGGATATACAATCGATTATCACGAGATTAAATCAAGAACAGAATGTTACTGTTTTTATCACATCACATTTATTAAAGGAAATATCGGAAATCTGTAATCGTGTGGCCATTGTAAAACAAGGGAAACTGCTTGAAGAAGGGTACTTAGACGAATTAATAACAGGGTATCGTTTAGTCTTAAAGAATGAGAATCCTACATTAGAGGATATATTCTTTAGTCTAACATCCGATGAAGTTGGGGGGAGCATCTAATGACTAGTTTGATAAAAAAGGAGATTAGGGAACATGTCTTTTCCCGAAAAGGAGTTTGGATTTTCCTTGCCATTTCCATTTTGTTCAGTGGTTTAACCTATAGTTTTATATCAGTGAAGGAACTGAGTTTACTTGCTCAGGTCGAAGTAAATATGACTTTTATGAAAGCATTAATTGGTATCAGTATTTTAGTATCCATCATATTAGGGTCAACTATGGTTTCCGGTGAAAGGGAGCAAGGAACTTTAGAAAGTCTTTTATTAACCCCCCTATCAAAAGTGAAAATAATCCTTTCGAAGGTAGTAGGAATTTTAGTTTTCTGGCTGATCATCTCAATGATTTCTATCCCCTACTTCTATGCATTGACATATGGAACGAATATGTTGCCTACGATTTTAGGTTATTTATATCTAATTGGATTACCGTTGGTAATTAGTTTTTCATTACTGTCATTAGCCTTTTCTTCATGGATAGCATCAAGTAAAAATGCAACCCTTTTGTCGATTGTCCTATTTTTGGTGACGGCCATACCAATGTTTCTTTCAACAACAATGAAAAAATCTGGATTTGCTCATTTAGTTGATCTGTTGAGCCCTGTTTCCGCTAGTATGCTGACTTTAAAGGATTGGTTAGTAAATAAATTAAGTGTTTCCTCTATCTTTATGGATAGTTTGCCTGTGTTATGTTTCTTGGCTATATCCATCATTTGCTTATTCTATGCAAGTAAAAAAATGGACTTTTTAGGAGGGGAGTAATTTGCTAAAAAAAGCAGGAATCGTTTTAGCGCTACTTCTAGTATTTGTAGTAACCGGGCAAAATGCTTTTGCTATGGAACAACCAAACGTTGAGGTGAAAGTAATCTCGCCTAACCAAGTAAAAGATTATCCGGGGAAAGAGACAACGGTTAAAGCGCAGATAACGAATCATACCAACCAATCTATAAAGGATTTAGTCGTTTATATCACTATGGCTGATATGGGTAAAAAATGGACGGTTAATTTAGAAGACTATAGTGCAGATAAACCGGAACAAGTGAAAGAATTAAAGCCGGGGGAAACTAAGGAAATTTCACTGCCCATACGCTTTGTGTATACCAGCAATTATTATCTATACGTAACGGCTGCTAGTGCTGATAGTTTAGATATTAATTCAAGTAATGGAATTCCTATCGAAATTATGGGTAATACAAAGATTAATCCGACGATTATACAAGTTGTATCAATAGGAACCCCACTTATTATTTTGGTCTTTGTGGTATTGAATTTTACAAAAAATAGAAGGAAGAGAGTTGCTTAAGGAATAATATATGGTTCTGGAAAAAGACTCAATTTTACTAAAACAGGATATTGAAAAAATGATGGTAGAAAAGCAACAAGAGTTAAATAATGTAGTGTTGAAATATGGGTTAAGAAGTAAAGAGGCCCTATATATAAGTCAAGAATTGGACATTATGATCAATCAAGTAATGAAGGAAAAAGCACTCACATAATTACTTATAAGAAAATGAAAATTTTTTCACGTAAAGGTTAATTAAATTTTAAATTCAATTCAGACTTACTTCATGGTAGGGGCTTAAGATAAGGATGTACCACAGTTTAACAATATGAGGAGGAAGACAAATGAAGAAAAAGTTTATAGTACCAGCATTGGCAGCAGCAATTATTGGAGGAGGAATAGCAGGGACTGCTATAAATACCTCGGTATTTGCAGCAAGTGCAGACACTAGTAATAGTAAAGTAGAGGTAACAGATGAACAGGAGCAGCAGCAATTGGCGAAAGAAGCAACCATCACTAAGGAAGAAGCGATTTCAGCCGCATTAAAAGAGGTTGCTGGAAAAGCAGCAAAGACAGAACTTGAAGACGAAGATGGAACCGTTGTTTATGGTGTTGAAGTTACTGACGATCAAGGAAAGAACCAAGATGTAAAAGTAGACGCCAAAACAGGCAAGGTTTTAAAAGTAGAGGCAGATGACGAAAATGAAAAGGCTGATAAGGAAGAAAAAGAAGATAAGGATAGTGAAGTTTCCGATAAACAAGAGCAGCAACAATTAGAAAAGGAAGCGACAATTTCGGCTGAAGAAAGTACAACCATTGCTTTAAAAGAAGTAAAAGGCCAAGTAACGGATACTGAACTTGAAGATGAAGATGGAACTGTTGTTTATGGAGTTGAAATAACAGACGACCAAGGAAAGAAACATGATGTAAAAGTAGACGCCAAAACAGGTAAGGTCTTAAAAGTTGATTTGGATGATGAAAATGATTCCGAAAGTGACAGCGAACAAGAGTAAAAAAGTAAATTGAAATAAGTCCTACTTGCTTGTAGCAAGTAGGACTTATTGATTTTATATGAACCACTAATTTCAATTAAAATGCATTTTGTATCATAACCTTACTTTTTGGTTTAAGATAATAGTGTCATTTTAATCAAATCTTGAAAGTAACGCAAAATAGACAAAGAAACATTTGGAGGTCATGAATTTGGATATTTTAGTGATTGAAGATGAAGAAGCACTATCAGAATTTATCGTTCTTGAGTTAACGCATGAAGGATACAATGTAACGGCTGCTTATGACGGTAGAGAGGGGCTTGAACTTGCATTAGAAAGTAATTGGGATGTGATCCTTTTAGATCTAATGCTGCCAAAGTTAAACGGTATCGAAGTTTGCCGAAGATTAAAGGCAGTAAAGGATATTCCGATTATTATGATAACGGCAAGAGATAGCGTAATGGACCGGGTATTAGGGCTGGATAGTGGCGCTGATGATTATATCCCAAAACCATTTGCGATTGAAGAATTACTAGCGAGAATTAGAGTCATTATGAGAAGAGAAGAAAAACGAAATGATTTGCCTACCCTGCTTTTATCATTTAAAGATTTAGAATTAAATATTGAATCAAGGTTATTAAAAAAAGGCGAACAATTGATAGAATTAACGAAAAAGGAATATGACTTATTGTTTATGTTTATGAAAAATATTAATCGTGTCCTAACAAGGGAGGTTCTCCTAGAGAATATTTGGGGTTATGATGCAGAAATTGAAACAAACGTCGTTGATGTTTATGTAAGACATCTTAGAAATAAACTAGATTCTGTAGATAAGGAAAGTTATATTCAAACGATGAGAGGGATGGGGTATGTGATGAGAGAATGAGAAACGTAAAAGATTTAATTCCAAAAAGCATTAACATTAAATGGAAATTAACCTTATGGGCTGCCCTTTTAATGCTATTTTTATTTTTTTCTTATAATATTTTGCAGTATTTTGTCATTCAGAACTGGGTAGTTAATCAAGAAAAACAAACCATTCAAAAAAAGATGGACGAAGTAACCGCGTACATTCAAGATTCAAATTTTAAGGGGAATGTTTCGGAAAGTGAACACTATTTAGACGTTCTGAACGAAAAATATCAACTGATAAGGATTGTGAAGGAAAACAATTCTCCACTATTTACGATATCAGACGAGGTACCACAAGGTTGGGTATCTCCGAAAAACGTAACAAAAGAGGAACTGGTGGAATTTTCTCCAAAAGGAGATCGTTTGTTGATATTTAGGAAGCCAATCGAAGTAAATGGTTTTAAAGGAACAGTAGAAATAGTTCGTAACTTAGAAAACTTTGATAGTTTGATTAATCAAATATTTATGTTGGTTATCGTAGCAGGACTGGTTGCTATTCTCCTTAGTTTAATCGGCGGCAGACTTATTTCTTTTCAACTACTAAAGCCAATTAATTCAATGATAAGAACAATGAAAGGAATAAAAGAAAATGGTCTAAAAGAAAGGGTTCATATTAACAAGCAACGAGATGAAATGACAGAGTTAGGGATTATGTTTAATGAATTAATGGATAACTTAGAAAAGTCATTTCAGCAGCAACAACAATTTGTGGAAGATGCCTCCCATGAATTAAAAACACCGTTGTCCATCATACATGGGCACTTATCGCTTATCAATCGTTGGGGAAAGGATGACCCAAAAGTATTGGAACGCTCCATTCATTTAAGTTTACATGAAACCGACAGACTTATTCACCTTGTTTCGGAATTATTGACTCTATCAAGAGCGGAAGAATCCACTACAAATACAAACTCATTGGAAGAAGTCAAAATGAAGGAGATTATGGAGGATATTGTTGAAAACTTCCAAACAATAAATAATGATTTTAAAATATCCTCCACTATAGATATTGAAACGGATTTTACTATAAAAATACTGAAGAGCCACCTTGAACAAATTATGATCATTTTATTAGACAATGCCACTAAATATTCAACAGATGAAAAAGTCATACAGATTAATGTAAGACATTCAGACAGGCAATTGATGATTGAGGTAAAAGATTATGGAGTGGGTATCCCAAAAGAGGAATTGCCTTTTGTGCTTAATCGCTTTTATCGTGTGGATAAAGCAAGGAGTAGAAAACATGGTGGGAATGGGCTAGGACTATCGATTGCAAAAAGGATACTGGATATTTATCGAGGAACTTTAGAAATTGATAGTGTGTATGGGAAATGGACGAAGGTTCAGATTACCTTTCCATTAGATTGATAAGAAATGAAATTTTTGTTTCTATGTTGTGTCTGGAAAATAAAATGAGCAAAGCATCTATTTCGAAATTACAATGTTATGAAACGAAGGTAGTAAGTCCATTGATTATTATAGACTTTTCTGGAAATCTAATTATATAAGCACCCCTATAGACAAAGTAAAAACAGAAGCATTATGCTACTGTTTTATTTTGTCTTACTTATTTATTCTACTTTTCTTGAAGAATTAAAATAAAAGGGGAGGTCTATTTAACTGGTATATTGTTTATTTAATTCCTTTTCATCGGGTTCAACGTGAATATGGACATAATTAATATCCTTTTCCTTCTTTAACTTATCTTCAATCAAATCTGCAATTTTGTGTCCATCTAAAATTGAAATGTGTGGATTTACTTCAATAATGACGTCAATTAAAGGACTACTTCCATGATACCTTCCTTTAATATCTTTTAATGAGACTACTCCGGGTGTTTCAGTTATTAAATCTTCTATATCTTTTAGGTCCGCCCCTTCAAAACTGTCTGTAAGTGAAAGTGAGGAATCTTTGAAAATTTCCCATGCAGTTTTACATATCAAAATTCCAACAATAAATGCAGTAATAGTGTCAATCCACGCAAAACCAACTTGAGAGCCTATTATACCTATAAATGCACCGATACTTACCAAGGCATCTGACTTATTATCTTGTGCTGCTGCCATCATGGCATGACTTTTAATATTTTTTGCTAATTTAAAATTATATTTATATACACCAAACATTACAAAGGAACTAAATAAAGCAGTCCAAGCAGCAATAATATCAGGTGATTGATCCTTTGGACTAATAGCAGATATGAACGCATCATAAAGGACATGCAAGCCCACGGCCATCATGATAAAGGATGCTAATAGGGCAGCAACTGTTTCTGCGCGGAAGTGACCATATTGGTGATTATGATCAGGTGGTCTTCTTGATATTTTAAGCCCAATTAAAACAGCAATTGAGGCAATAATGTCAGTAGAGTTATTCAAACCATCAGCCGTTAGTGCTTCTGAGCCAGCAAAATAACCAATTATTAATTTTAAACTGGAAAGGATTATATAGGCTATAATACTCAGCCAAGCACCACGTTCCCCTAATTTTAAATTTTCAGTTTCCCCCATGTATGGTGTTACTCCTTTCAATTAAAAATTACTCTTACAAGGTTAACATTTGGAAATCGAGTGTGTCTATTGAAAGATTTTTTCCTTTAGGAAAAACAGTTAGTATGAAATTGAAATATGTTGTTAGGTTTTTATACCTATATAAACCAAACTTCAAAATTTCATAATACAGGGTGGTTCTAGTTTAGAATGTTTATTTCAAAACTACAAATTTTCTATGTTACAATTACAATTGAAAAAAATACTTTTTTGGGAGGTATGTATGTCTAATAATGTACAAGCATTAAACCCTATAGCAATTGAACTCGGACCAATATCCGTTCATTGGTACGGTATTATCATTGCTTGTGGAATTATACTAGGGTTATGGATAGCGACACGGGAGGCTAATCGTTTAGGATGGGATAAAGATATTATAATTGACTTCATTATGATTGCCGCACCAGTTGCAATCATTTGTGCACGAATTTATTATGTAGCATTTGAGTGGGAGCATTATTCACAATATCCGTCTCAAATTATTGCCATATGGCAAGGTGGAATTGCTATACACGGTGCGTTGATTGGTGCCGTTTTAACTGCAATCATTTATACAAGAAAGAAAAATATTTCTTTTTGGAAACTTGCTGATATTGTTGCACCAAGTTTGATTCTTGGACAAGCAATTGGTCGATGGGGAAATTTTATGAACCAAGAGGCGCACGGCGGGGAAACAACAAGAGCATTTTTGGAAAGCCTCCATCTACCCAAATTTATTATTAATCAAATGTTTATTGATGGAACTTATTATGTACCGACCTTTCTTTATGAATCTTCATGGGACCTTTTAGGATTTGTTATTTTGTTCTTTGTACTTAGAAAGTTAAAGTTGAAGAATGGTGAGTTATTCTTAAGTTATCTTGTTTGGTATTCCATCGGAAGATTTTACGTTGAAGGTTTACGAACTGATAGTTTAATGCTGACATCACAACTACGTATTGCCCAAGTGGTCTCTTTGGTGTTAATTGGAATTGGTGTAATCGTATTTGTGTATCGAAGACTCAAGATACGTACTTCAGGGTAATGATATGAGTATAAAGCAAAAAGATAAGCAAGAACAAAAGTACTTAATAAATGAAAATAATCAATTAAAGTATGCCCAACAGCATTTAGCGAATGAAAGAACATATTTGGCATGGATAAGAACCGTAGTTTCAATTGTTGGCGTAGGGTTTCTAACAACAAGTTTGCATTTTACGATTGGTGTTAGAAGGAATCCAACTATAGATATGATCAGTATAATTTTAGGGATATTTGCATGTATTCTTGGAATTGCAGTCATTCTTTTAGCAACAAAAAATTACACTAAAAAGAAACGCCAGATTTTAGAAGAAAGGTTCAATCCTTCGAATACTCAAATAACGATGGTCTCTACTCTAATGATTACATTAATAATTATGGTTATAATCTACTTCTTATTGATAAAGTTTTAAAGTGCTAAGGGTTTTAATAATCATTATTAATCTTCTATAGTTAAGTAATGGGAAATATGATAAGAGGGGGCTTCCCTACAAGTTATTTGTTATGACTTATGGGAAAGCCCTATTTGTTTTAAAATTAAAGGAACTGTACATTTTGTTTGTACCTATAAAAAATACTTCCTTTACCTTGTTCTATATGGGACATAGTTCCCCCTGTCTCCAATGGTCATTTATTTAAACATTTAGTTCTGTAGATCTAACCCATTTATTATTGTGAATTTTAAGGAAAAGCAGAATTGCCCTGAATAGGTTGTCTAAACCTATTGCGATCCATATTCCAGCGATACCCATTCCAAGCCATATACCTAATACATAAACACCAACTGTCCGAAGAAGCCAAATGCCAATTGTTGTGAGATAGAAGGGATATTTAGAATTTTCCGCTCCTTGGAATGCCCCTGTTAGGATAAGAACAATGGCTAGAATTGGTTGAATAAATGCGTCAATCTTTAATGCGATTGTAATTTGTTGAATTACAAAGACATCATTGGTAAAAAATGAAGCAGTCCACTCCCCAAATACAAATAAAAACAATCCGAAAATTGACATGACACCTACACCTAGTAAAGTAGAATAATAGGCTATTTTTTTTGCTAATTCATATTGCCTAGAGCCTAACACTTCACCAATTAAAGTGGTTGCTGCTGTTGCAAACCCATAACCTATCATATAGGAAAAAACCTCTATATTACCTGCAATTTGGTGAGCCGCAAAAGTATTAGTCCCAAGTTGGACTATAAATCCAAAGTACAAGACCTGCCCAATTCTCATTGCTAGACGTTCAGCCATGGCTGGTGTCCCCAGTTTAATAAGTTCTTTTTGTTGTTCTTTATCCCAAGACCATTTTGATAAATTTATTACACTCCCGACTTTTGATCTTTTTAGATGGAATAAAAGTAGTATTACTCCTATTAGTCTAGCGATAACTGTTGCCCACGCGGCTCCAGCAAGACCAAAGGAAGGAATCAACCAAAAGCCAAAGATAAAGACGTAGTCCAAAATAATGTTAACAATATTGATAAATATAGTTACTTTCATTGGTGTTTTGGTATCTTTAGTCCCTCTTAATATACTACTTAAACCAAACATTAATGAAATTAGTACAGAGGGTATAGCAACGATTTTAAAATACATAACACCTTGGTTTAATACAGAGTTTTCTATTCCCATAAGTTTCAAAAGTGGTGCAGCAAAGAAGAAGGTGATGATTCCAAATAATAGTCCTATAATCACACTTAATAAGATTGATTGTTGGGCTATCTTACCTGCTTTCTCAATTTGATTTGAACCTAGATATTTTGCAATATAAACATTAGTAGACACTCCAATTGACATAAATATTGCTAAATAAATTGCAAGTATGGCATTTGTCACTCCTAGTGCAGTAACTTCATTAATCCCAATTTGGGCAACAAAAAATGTGTCAACAAAACCTAAAATAGTTTGAAAGAAGTTTTCGATTATTGCAGGTATAGCGAGAACCATAATCATTTTTAAAATATCTTTTTGTGAGTATTTAATATTCTCAACCATTAAGTTTCTCCCTATCTAATAAATTTGTCTATTGCATCATTTAAATCCTTTAATACCTCTTTATCCCCCTTAATTATGGCTTCGGTGACACATCCTTCTAAGTGATCTTTTAATATCAGTTTTCCGCAATTATCTAGAGCCGAACGTATAGCCGCTATTTGTATAAGCAAATCGCTACAATCACGGTCATCCTTGGCCATTTCCTTTACAGAACGAACATGTCCCTCAATTCTTGCAAGACGGTTCACAATACTTTTTCTATGTTTATGATGATCAGACATTTCTTCCTCCTTTTAACCCCCTAGGGGGGATATTTTATATAAAAAAGTTTAAGTGATTATACAAAAAAGGTCAATTGAATATTTCCAAACTTTCAAATATCCAACAGTGAGTAAACTAAGGGTTGGCCAATAGTTGAGACGGGAAATATTATAAATCAAACGTTATTTTAAAACCGTGTGGAATGGTTAACTGTTAATTCTCTAAAAGGTTACTATCATTAATAAATATTGGCCCGTGTCTTTTTTTAAAAATGAAGAAATTCATTATAAATTTACTTTAAAATGATAATATAAAAACAAAGAAGTTAAACAAGTATGGGGGTCAAAATGGAAGAGCAAGTACTTTTTTACTTTGAGAAGTATGCTAGTTTTGCAATTATAATAAGTTTGTTAATTAATATTTTTATTAGCCTTGCTGGTGTTATCCCAAGTGTGTTTTTAACCGCTGCAAATATTATTTTTTTCGGTTTTTGGTACGGTCTGGCTATTTCATTTGTGGGAGAGGCATTAGGTGCAATTGTTTCTTTTTATGTGTATCGGCAGGGTTTTAAGAAATTACCGAAGGCAATTTCTATGGCGGGGATTCCAAAGGTCAAAAGATTATTAGAGGCAGAAGGAAAAAAAGCCTTTCTTCTTATTCTTTCCTTGAGGTTGCTCCCGTTTATCCCATCGGGGGTAATTAATTTATTTTCGGCTATGGGAAAAGTATCTTTAATACTATTCTCACTTGCTAGTTCACTTGGGAAAATACCTGCATTAATTATTGAGGGATACTCAGTCTTGCAAATTACTGAATTTACATGGCAGGGGAAAATCATATTAACTGGGATTTCCATATACCTTTTGTTGTACCTGTTAAGGAAAACCATTAAGGCTAATTCATGATAAGTTTATTTAGTATCTCTAAGGGAAACAAATCATTATATGTGAACATGAATTGGTAGAAAACCCTGAGATTTAAAGTGTGATTATAAAAAAAGAGCAGTTCCATTTGGAATATGCTCTTTCTATTGCATTTATTAAAACATTACTCGTTTTCAAGTGGTGATAGTTCGCTTTCTGTTACCCATTTATGATTGGTCACTTTTTCTCCACCAGTAGTTGGAGTATAGTCAATCATATAAACAGTTGTCTTTTCGGCTGAATCAATTTCAGCAGTTGCACCATCCATTCCTGACATATGTGAAGCCTCTAGCGTAACTTCTGTGCCGGGTTGTAATGGTTTTGCACCTGTCTCTGGAGTTTCTTCATGGATAACCCATTTGTGATTTGTTACTCTTTCTCCGCCAGTTGTGGGATTGTATGAAACTGAGTATGCAACGGTATCATAGGCACCGACAACTGTTGCCTCTGCACCCTTCATGCCTTCCATATGCCCTTCTTTAATAATCACTTTACTTCCTATCTTATATGTTGGGTTTTCTGCTGTTTTTAGTCCATTAGGAACTTCACCTGAACTAGAGTGATCCATATTTGCATGATCCATTTGAGTACTTTCATCTGAAGTTGTCCCTTCATTTGCCTTTTCCTTTTCAGTGTTACCACCACATGCAGATAGAGAAAACGCAATAATCAAAGAAACAGCAATAAACATTATATTTTTTCTTTTCACTATTACTCACCTCAAAGATAAATATTAATGAACTTAGCAATGAATGTCAAAAATATGAAATAAAAAACCTCATATCTTTCTTAAAAGAATGTTAGTTATTTAATCTTTTATGTTGTGAACTACAATTAGTTTATAGAAGGGTATCTGACATCATTAAGAGAATTTAAATGAACTATCAGATATAAGTATTAGAATCAATAAAGATACACAATTTCCAAATTGGGATTGTAAAGTTTGTATATAAAATCACCTACTTCTTATCCTTAGAAAATGCCCTTTTTTCTTTGAATAACAATCTTCTTTGTAACTCACCATTAGTAAATATCTTAAATCAATTCTAATGTGTATTTTAGACCGATTTTTAGCCAAATATAAAAGAATCGGCCTCATATAAGCCGGTTTTATATCGGTGGGAGATCCGGGGAATAAAAACCTTTATTATGCCTTTCTTTCTCGTCAATGTTTTTAGTGTAGCAGTTTTTAGAGAGACAATATAAGGAGGTAATGCCATGCAATTTGACTACACTGTTGAAACTAAGAATGATATCCAAACAGCCATAACCTCATTGGAGGAAACTTTAAAGGAAGAGAAATTTGGTGTGCTATGGGAATTTGATATTAAAGGCAAGTTACAAGAAAAGGGATTAGAATTTAAACAGGATTATAAAGTCTTAGAAGTATGTAATCCACATGAAGCCCAACGAATACTTAGTGAAAATCAGATGGTTGGGTACTTTCTACCTTGTAAAATTGTTGTTTATTCTGATCAGGGTAAAACAAAAATTGGTATGCCGAGGCCTACAGCATTAGTGAGTATGGTGAATGACGATAAGATAAAGGAACTTGCCAAGGATATCGAGCACCGTTTAATTGGGTGCATTGATAAGAGTATCGTATGAAATAAATAAGAAATGAAGGAGATGTAAAACCAGTTTATATCTCCTTTTTAATTGACAATATACTATAGGGGGTATAAAATGTGACTTGTTAATTGCTCCTTGTCAAATAAGGGAGAGTGTGAGTATCTTGATGAATTTTGTTTTTATATTATTAGGTATACCTATCTTGATAGGTTTATATAATAGATACATTCCTGTTCTGCGTATGTCATATCTTGAAATAAGTGATATTAGTAAGGATAGTAGCAGGATAATAATTGATATTAGGGATTATAACGTTACCTATAAACAACCAATAAAGGGAGCAATTAACATTCCAGTTGGTTATTTAAATAGATATTATGAGGACATTCCTTATCAAACGATTCACCTAATATCGTCAAATGCTCTGGAGAAAAATGTTGGAACTCGTATATTACGCAAAAAAGGATTTAAAGTAGTCAGTTATTCGTTATTCGAAGAGATATGTGATAAGAGTTACAATCGTAATAACATAGAGCAGTTTTGTTAAGGTTTAGATGTTAGGTAGAAAAATAAACATTGCCTTGTTGACAATATACCTAGTGGGGTATATGATAGGTCTATCGAATCACAAACCTAGTTTCTACAATGGCTAGAAACATATGAATAAAAGGATTTTGCTTATATTACAAAGAAATGGAGGTGCCACTATGGAATATGATGTTCAGACGAAGAATCGTTTAAAAAGAATTGAAGGTCAAATAAGAGGTATCTTACGGATGATGGAAGAACGAAAAGACTGCAAGGATATCATTACTCAGTTGTCTGCTAGTAGAACAGCAATTGACCGTACAATCGGAGTTTTAGTGAGTACCAATTTGATTGAGTGTGTAAGAAGAGCAGAAGAAAATGGAGAAAATAGTGATGATTTAGTAAAAGAGGCTGTCAGCATGCTTGTAAAAAGCAGATAATAAATGTTGACATACTTTTTTATTTACAATTAACTATACCCATGTGGGTATCATGAAAATAAAACCTTTAAGGAGGAAAATATAATGAAAGTAGAAAAAGTATTAGACGCAAAGGGGTTAGCGTGTCCGATGCCTATTGTTAAAACAAAGAAGGCAATAAATGAAATTGAATCAGGCCAAATATTAGAAGTTCATACAACAGATAAAGGTGCTAAAAGTGACTTAACGGCTTGGGCAAAATCTACTGGACACGAATTACTTGATTATAAAGAAGAGAATGATGTACTTATCTTCTTGATTAAGAAAGGCTAAATTCTTTTAAAACAAAATATACACATTTGGGTATTTTGAGTATAAACGAGGAGGAATCACAATGTCAGATAAAAAGAAAACAACGATTGTTCTATTTAGTGGAGATTATGATAAAGCGATGGCAGCCTATATTATCGCTAATGGAGCAGCCGCTTATGACCATGAGGTAACAATTTTCCATACATTCTGGGGACTAAACACACTTAGAAAAGATCAACAAGTACCTGTGAAAAAAGGATTTTTAGAAAAAATGTTTGGTAAAATGATGCCACGTGGTGCTGATAACATGGGACTTTCTAAAATGAACTTTGCGGGAATGGGTCCAAAAATGATAAAACATGTCATGAAAAAGCACAATGCTATGCCACTTCCACAATTAATTGAAATGGCACAGGAGCAAGATGTGAAGTTAATTGCATGTACAATGACAATGGATCTTCTTGGATTACAAGAGAAAGAGTTAATTGATGGACTCGATTACGCAGGAGTTGCTGCCTACATCGGTGATGCTGAAGAAGGCAATATAAATCTGTTTATCTAGTAACAATAAGATTTGGAGGTTGTGAGATGAATTTCTTTAGTGTGGACACGATGATTATATCAATTGTTGTTATTTTTATCATCCTACGTTTTATCCCAGTTAAAGGCGTGAAGCAAATCAATACAAATGAATTAAAAGAGTTATTGAAAGATAAAGGTCTTCAATTTATTGATGTACGGACACAAGGAGAATTTGGCCGTTACCATATTCAAGGATTTAAAAATATTCCGTTACATCAACTCTCAAAGAAAGAAAATATGTTGAAAAAGGACAATGAAGTTGTTGTCATTTGCCAAAGTGGAATGAGAAGTAAAAAGGCTAGTAAGGAATTAAAGCAGATGGGGTTTAAGAAAGTAATAAATGTAAAAGGTGGAGTAAGTACTTGGAGAGGATAAGGAGGTTTTATTAATGAAAGAATATTCTACAACACAGGTTCAGGAATTACTTGATGAAGGTTTAAATCTAATTGATGTTCGTGAAGTCCATGAAGTTGCACAAGGGAAAATTCCCGAAGCAGTAAACATTCCGCTTGGATTATTGGAATTCCGTATGAATGAATTAGAAAAGTCCAAACAATATATTATTGTGTGTCGTTCGGGTGCTCGAAGTGCCCAAGCAACAAAGTTTCTAGAAAGTCATGGTTTTAATGTGATCAACATGTCTGGTGGAATGCTAACATGGGAAGGTCCAATCGAATAAATTTTTTTAGAAAAACCAATACCCTAATGGGTAATTTAAATTAGGAGGTTGTTTTAACATGGAAATGATAAAAACTGATTTTGTTTTAGATGCAAAGGGATTAGCATGTCCGATGCCGATTGTAAAAACTAAAAAAGCAATGAATAACCTAGAGGCCGGTCAGGTACTAGAAGTTCAGGCAACAGATAGAGGTTCAAAAGCAGACATTAAAGCATGGTCAGAAAGTTCAGGTCATCAATATTTAGGAACAGTAGAAGAGAGTGATGTGTTAAAGCATTATCTTCGTAAAGCAAATGGAGAAGAAAAGTTAGAAAAGAACCATCCTCATGTTATTACTAACGATGAATTAGAGCAAAAACTTTCTTCCAATGAGGAATTGATCGTACTAGATGTGAGGGAACATGCAGAATACGTCTTTCGTCACATTCCAAAGGCAAAATCAATCCCACTTGGTGAGTTAGAAAACCGATTAGATGAATTAAATCCCGAAACTCCAATTTATGTCGTTTGTCGAACTGGAAATCGTAGTGATTTAGCAGCACAAAAACTTACTGATAAAGGATTTAAACAAGTAGTAAATGTAGTACCGGGTATGAGTGGTTGGGAAAGTCAAACTGAAAATGCACTAAATTAGTGGGTGCTAGTCTTCGATCCAAGTACTATCATGAGTTTATTAAAATAATTCAAAAGAATCAGGAGGAATAATAGATGTCAAAAAAAGTAGCAATTATTGCAAGTAATGGTGGATTGTTTGATGCGTATAAGGTATTTAACATTGCGACTGCGGCTGCGGCAACAGATCAAGAAGTGGCAATATTCTTTACCTTTGAAGGATTAAATCTTATTCATAAGGAAGGATACAAAAGCCTTCCAATGCCGGAGGGGAAAGAACATTTTGCAGAAGGATTTTCTAAAGCAAATGTTCCTTCCATCCCAGAATTAGTGGACGTGGCAAAAGAGATGGGTGTTACGTTCATTGGGTGTCAGATGACAATGGATGTTATGGGATTAGAGAAAGATGCTTTCATTGATGGAATTGAAGTAGGTGGAGCCGTAACGTTCTTAGAATTTGCAAAAGATGCTGATGTAACATTGACGTTTTAACTAATAATAAAATTAATTTATATTTTAACTTAAATTTTTTTTAACGAAAATTATACCATTGGGGGTATTTATGATGGCTGTAAAAGAAATGACTTCAAGAGAAGTGACACAAAAAGTGATCAATAAAGAGGAGTTATTTATCTTAGATGTCCGTAATCAAAGTGACTTTAATGATTGGAAAATTGAAGGTTTAAACTTTAATTATTTAAATAAACCATATTTTGAGTTATTAGATGGTGTAGAAGGTATTTTAAATAAACTACCATCAGATAAAGACATATTAGTTGTTTGTGCAAAAGAAGGTTCATCTATCATGATTGCTGAGATGCTTTCTGAGGAAGGGTTAGAAGTGTCCTACTTAAAAGGTGGTATGAAAGCATGGAGCGAACACTTAGAACCTATAAAAGTAGGGAACTTAAAAGATGGCGGAGAGATTTATCAATTTGTTCGTATTGGAAAAGGTTGTCTATCATACATGGTCGTTTCAAATGATGAGGCTGCAATTATAGATGCAACAAGAATGACAGATATCTATACTAAGTTTGCTGAAAATATTGGTGTAACAATTACACATGTATTTGATACACATCTACATGCGGATCATATTTCAGGCGGTAGAACAATTGCTGAAAAAACGAACGCTACGTACTGGCTACCTCCAAAGGATGCAACAGAAGTCACATATGAGTATCAATCGTTAGAGGCTGGCACAGATGTAACTATCGGTAATACAACAATCAATATTCACGCTTTATATTCTCCCGGTCATACGATTGGATCAACGTCTTTTGTTGTGGATGAAAAGTTCTTACTTTCAGGAGACATTTTATTCATTGATTCTATTGGTAGACCCGATTTAGCCGGTAAGGCAGAAGATTGGGTAGCCGATTTGAGAGAAAGTCTTTACAAACGTTATAGGGAATTATCAGAGGAACTTATTGTTCTTCCCGCTCATTTTATGATCATTGACGAATTAAACGAAGATGGCAGTGTTTCAAAAAAATTAGGTACTCTCTTTGAACAAAATCATGGTTTAAATATTGAAGATGAAAATGAATTTAGAAAATTAGTGACTGAAAATCTACCACCACAACCAAATGCATATCAAGAAATCCGTGAAACAAACATGGGTATAATCAGTCCAGATGATGAAAAACAACGTGAAATGGAAATCGGACCAAACCGTTGTGCGGTTCGATAAAAATATGAATCTATTAGGAGTTTTAACATGAATGTAGCAAAAGTATTAGACGCAAAAGGTTTAGCGTGCCCTATGCCAATTGTAAAAACTAAAAAAGCAATCAATGAATTAGAAGTAGGAGATATTTTAGAAATTCATGCTACAGATAAAGGAGCAAAAAGTGATCTTGCTGCTTGGGCGAAATCAGGTGGCCATGAATTGTTGAAGGATTCAGAAGTTGATGGCGTGCTAAAGTTCTGGATTAAAAAAGGTTAATACAAATTTGGAAGGGGACTAAGATGGTCCCCTTTTCTACTACAGGAGGTGTAAGAATGGACTTCATATTTATAATGACTATTTTTCTCCTTGGATTTTTAGGATCATTTATATCGGGAATGGCTGGTATTGGGGGAGCGATTATCAATTATCCAATGTTATTATATATACCTCCGCTAGTAGGTGCAGGTGTATTAAGTGCTCACGAAGTAGCAGGGATAACTGGAGTGCAAGTGTTTTTTGCTACCATTGGTGGAGTATGGGCTTATAGGAAAAGTGGATATTTGAATCGAACATTAATCACGTATATGGGGATAAGCATATTATTAGGTAGTTTCATAGGAAGTTATGGGTCAAAAATGCTGACAGAGGAAACCATTACTCTTGTATATGGGATATTAGCCTTGCTAGCAGCCTTTATGATGTTTCTACCTAAAAAGGGCAAAGAAGACATACCTCCAGAACAGGTTTCATTCAATAAATGGTTGGCTGGGATAGCCTCGCTAATAGTTGGTACCGCTGCAGGAATCGTAGGTGCTGGAGGGGCATTTTTACTAGTGCCAATTATGCTCGTTATTCTTAAAATTCCAACCCGTATGACAATTGCTTCGTCGCTGGCCATTACTTTCATTTCTTCTATTGGTGTTACCGTAGGTAAAGTATCAACTGGACAAGTAAATTTGTTTCCTTCTCTGATTATGGTTGTTGCAAGTCTAGTCGCTTCTCCATTGGGTGCAAAATTGGGTCAAAAAGTAAACACCAAAGTTCTCCAATGGATATTGGCCCTACTAATCTTGGGTACTTCAATTAAAATTTGGGTAGATATTTTATTCTAGGGTTTGGAAAAGGCAGGTTACCTCTCCTTTCCTTCTAGAGTAACAGATACTTAGGTATTAATAACTTTCACCTGCTAATAAAATGCTATAATTCGAAGTAAGGGGACTAAAAACTTGTATTTTATTTGAGAATTGTTAACATGTTATTATTTGTATCTATGTCAAATCAAAATAATGTTTGCAGAATGAGAAGAAAGTCTGCTTAAGAAGAAAAAAGTTTGCACGAAGCCTCATGAATGTGTCCAGTATATTGGATATATTCACGGGGTTTTTTAATGTAGAAAAGTGGTAGTATAGAGGTGTCCTTCAAGGCTTAAGGTTTCCCTTACGGGATAATTAACCCTTGAATAGGTATAAGCAGAGGGGGCGTTCCTCTCTGAAGGGATACAGACGGGCAACCAATCCAATCAACGAGTGGCACACTCTGTAACGTTTAAAACGCTCCATGTGGTTTAAATCCTATAGGAAGATAAATAAATAAATATATAAATATTTTGGGATAGGTCGTGTAAGAGGAATCCACCAGATATCGGGTTCCTGTTTGTTTAAAGTGTGGATATCACTGTATGACAACCAACTCCTGCAGAGGTTTCCCGATTGCCTGTAGGATTCAAGGTTTCTCATATAGAGAAGTAATCCCTGCCTAAGACATCTTTTTATAAAGGGAACAATAGAACCAAGTGAAAAATGTAGTAACAGGTGTCACCGTAAGGTGCCTTATGCGTTCACTTTCTTATACGCACAGTTTAATGTAAGAAATATCAATTAGCCTACCAAAATACCCTTAGAAAAATATTACAATTAACCAAGTTATTAAATATGGCTTTAAATAAAATGCCATTTGGCCAATGAGTAAAATTGTTATTCCCCTTATAAGTAATCACTCCCTCCCACATGCAAGTTAATAATTAAGCATGAATAAAAAAGGAAACTTTTAATCAGAATAAGATAGCATTACCCTCTAGGTTCAAGGAATAAAGGAGTTACTTAAATGAGTGAAGAACAGAGAAGTTTTTTTGAGAAAATAATTGAAGACTATGAAAACCTAATGCAAGAAGGTATTGATTATTGGCTTGAATTTTCATCCATAGATACGTGGCAGTTTTGGGTTAATGTTGTAATCCTCATTCTGCCTTTAATTTTAATATGGTTTTTAATTGATAAAAAGAGGGCATTATTATTGGGATTCTACGGTTTTAATGTGCACGTTTGGTTCACATACATAGACAGTATTGGTGTTAATTATGGAAGTTGGGGATATCCATATAAGGCGATTCCGCTATTTCCCGTTAGTTTTGCCTTAGATGTATCATTAATACCAGTTGTGTATATGTTGGTTTATCAATGGACTTTAAACCATAAGAAAAATTATTATTTATATTTAACGATAACAAGTGCATTTCTTGCATTTATATTTAAACCAATCTTGGTGTGGTCAGGCTTGTTTATTTTATTGAAGGGGTTTAATTACTTTCATTTATTTTTGGGTTACTTAGTCATTATGTTGGTATCTAAATGGATAACCAATATATTTGTACATTTTCAAAGAAATGAACCGAAAACAAGTATCTGATGTTTTTATGAATAATTAATCATAGGTCATGTAGGAAGTATAGAAATCGTAAGATGTCCTATAACTTCCTGTAGTCTAAAGTGGAGGCAAAGTATAACATGAGGCTAATAGATTAGTCTAAGAATCGGGAAACGTATCTACGATACCTCTTCTCGGCTTTTTTTTTAGAGAAGGAAGGGGGGTGGACGCTTCCTGCATAAGTACAGCACAAGGGACGTTTCTATGTTTCACTAAAGGGAGCATAGCACCGACTGGATCAAGGGAAGCACACATCCAGAACTATAACATGCTTCAGACAGAAACTCGCTCATAAAAAATAAATAAAAATAACTAATTAGAAAAGGTAACGTGTTAAGTATGGGAATGACGGTGGTATAGGAGAAACCGTAAGGTATAGTAGTGCGTCCTGTTACCGCAGTTTACAACTCTCTTTTATATTTAGTAACTGTATAAAGTAGGGGAGGAGGGAACCAGACTATGTATGAGGCTGATGGGTTAGACAATCGAATCGGGAACGTATCTTTGATATCCCTCCTTGGTTTTTTTATTTGGAGGGACGGGGTGGGTAATTCCCACATAAGTACAGCATAAGGGATGTTCCTGTATCCCGCTGAATGAGGAGCACTAGAACCAATCCAATTAAGGGAAGGCCACGTCCAGCAACGTGTTATACGCTTTAGACAGAAGCACACGCCCATAAAGATGTAAATAAATAAAAAAATAAATAATTAGTCATAGGTCACGTGGTAAGTAGGGGGATGGTGGTGGAACAGGAGAAACCGTAAGATATAGAAGTGTTTCCTGTTACCGCAGTTTACAACTCTCTCTTAGTAACTGTACAAAGTAGAGGAGGAGGGAGCCAGACTATGTATGAGGCTGATGGATTAGACAATCGAATCGGGAACGTATCTACGCTATCTCCCCTCAGTTTTTTATTTTGAGAAGGACTGGGTGGTAATTCCAACATAAGTACAAGACAAGGGATGTTTCCATGTCTCACTGAAGGGAGCATTAGAACCAACCCATTTAAAGGAAATCCACGTCCAGTAATGTGTAATACGCTTTAGAAAGAGGTACTAGCCCATAAAAGAATAAATATATAAATAATTAGGAATAGGTTACTTGGTAATCATGGGAATGATGGTGGTATAGGTGAAACAGTAAGGTATAGTAGTGTGCTTCATCTTTCAAGGGAAGTCCACGTCCATCAACGTATAACAGGCATCAGACAGAAGCACTCGCCCATATAAAAATAAATACAAATAAATAATTAGGTGATTGGTAACGTGGTAAGTAGGGGAATGACGGTGATATAGGAGAAACCGTAAGGTACTATGTATGAGGCTGATGGATTAGACTATCGAATAGGAAACGTATCTCCGATACCTTTTTTCGGTATTTTATTTGGATAAAGGTGAAATACAGAAAACCCTTTCTCCTCAATCCTTAATTCACCTTATAAGTCTTAGTTCTATTTTGAAAAGAAGAAAAAGAGTAAAAGGAAAATGAAGAATTTAGGGGGATAGTCGTCATTGTATGGCTTTCTTTCAAACTCACACCTATACGGTTCAGGACACCCCCTTCGTTCGTTGATTCCCCTTCAATGTATTCTTATCTTTTTACTCTATTGGCGAGGTGCAAATAACATTATTGAAACACCCACTAAACATATACCAGCGCCTATCCAATCGTATAAATCGGGTGGTTTTTTATCAATACCCCATCCCCACAATACAGAAAGAACGATAAATACTCCTCCATAGGCAGCATATACTCTGCCGAATGATGGGAATGTTTGAAATGTGGCAATAACACCATATAACGCCAAGGCTATTCCTCCGAAAACACCCCAATAAAATGGCTTACCTTCTCTTAACCATAGCCAAATAAGATAACCTCCACCAATCTCTGCAAATCCAGCAAATATAAACAATACAATTGCGTAAAACATTTAAGCCCACCCTTGATAAATTAATTGACATGGTAATTATACCGTATCCCAAAGGTAGTAAAGAACTGCATTACCATAGAACAATCAGAAGGCTAGAATCGGTTGTGGTACAGGGGTCACCGTAAGGTGCCTTCATGAGGTTTAGGTGACTCCCTTTGTTTGGTGATCTCTCCTCTATGTTTAAGCAAACTTTATTCTTATCTTTTTTATATATTGAGTTCATTTACGGGTGAAAACGGTCAAATCTTTGAGCATACTTTATTCTCATGAAATAAGTTGGATAATGCCCTTGAGGTCAGATATAGCAAGGGATGGACGTGTTTACTAGTTTCGGCAAACTTTATTATAATTTAACAACTTTTGTTATAGCAAAATGAAATGCTACCCAAGTCAAATTAATCGTTCCCTTGGTTAAATGAATCGTTCCCTAAAACGAGTGAAAATCGGAGTCTTTTCTCCATTTTTCCTCGTTTTTTTATGTCCAAAAGCGGAGAAAAAGCCAGAAAAAAGCATGAGAAAGGCAAGAATAAATCTCAGAGGGAAAGCGTGACAATGCCCGATATATCAACGATTTCACAAAAGAAAGCCAGAGGAAAAGAAAGAAAAAAGGCAGGAGAAAATGCAGGAAAAAACCTCGTTCCTAACCCCATTTATTACTGTTCCTACGGAACAACTTATTTTCCTAAAAAAACAGGATTCCTACAAAAAATAGGAGAAAAAGGGAGGATATTAGGGAAGAACTAATTCGCCTACAGAAATTGGGAAATCGGAGAAAGGCAGGAATGACAAGGGTTTGGGAAAAGGGGGGAGAATACAGTTTAATTTTGCGACTACATAGAAGGCAGGGATTTTTTGATATGGAATCTAACGTGATTCTGAACTAAGTAGGAAAAGAGGGTTAAGGGAGGAAATAGAAAAAGATTGGAATTTTGATGATATTCTATAGTTCTGTGCTATGCTAATTATAAAATCTTAATTTGGAGAGGTTTTATGGGGGAGCAAATTATTTATGACATGACTACACTTCAAGATACAATTGGCTCAATGAGCAAATTATTGGGTGTGGATGAACGACAAATTACGAAATACTGTGCAAGTCATAAGGATGATTATGATGCAGAGGGTTTTTTAAGTTTGTTAGGATTAAGTGAACATTCTCTGTTGGATTTTGAGATTTATATAACTTCATTGCACGTAACTACGGATAAGGATAATTGTTCATCCTTAAAGAAGTATGGACTTTTAAATTTGCAACAAGCCATCATAAAGGATACGCCCTTAAGGGCTTATTTAAGGAATTACGGAGTTCGCATTGAAATTGAAAAGAAACAAATTCAATATCAAGATAAGCTCTTTGATATAAGCAAAGATTATAATGGCATAAGTGAACCGATTGATTGGATTATCTACAAATTGTATAAGGACTTCCAACTAAATTCATTCTTTTATTCTGACAATGTGCTTAAATATGGCGGAGGGATTAGAAGGAGACCTGAGTTTCTATATAATTTGGCTGAATTTTTAAGAGTGCCAAATATAGAATATGACTGGATGAATGATATATCTTGTTATGTCATAAAATATAAGGCAACACTCTCACAATTCGCTGATTGGAATTTTGATATTGATAAGAATGAAATCAATTATTTGGATGAAAGTGAAATTAATATAAGGAAAATAAAATGGCTTATAAATCAATCATTAAGAAGAATAAACAATGACCTTTTTTACAATAGTATAGACGATTGTTATTCTTATTTGAAAAATGATGCTTATGTACGAGTTTCTGATATTTTGAGAATTTATACTGAAAATGAGTATTTGGAAGAATACCGAATCAACGAGTGAAAAGCATTTTTAAGAATAGACAATATTAAGTAGAGATAGACACTTTGCCTCGCAGTGGTAAGGTGTCTTTTTGTGTCAACATGCCGAACTATGTGCGACTCCTTTTCTATCAGTTATAAATCAAACTTTCCTATCTATAATATAAGGTTAATACAAACAAGGGTTCTATTAAGAAACCTATAAAAACAGGATGTTCTAATCTATCAATTCGGATTAGACAGATAAACCAGGAGGAATGAGTTTTTATGAGTAGTAGAGAAGTACGAGAGATGCCAAGAACATTTGCTCAACAATTAAAATATTATAGAGGTCTCAGAGGTTATACCTGTAAAGAATTAGGAATGATGGCGAAAATTGACCCAGGCTACGTAAATTCTTTAGAGCGTGGGAAGAAAAAAGCGCCTACCTATCCCATAATCAAAAATTTGGCAAAGGCACTAAAAGTAGATATTACTGATTTGATTGATATTGAACCAAGCGAGGGTGAGCTTCCTTTAAAAAGTATTCAAGAAGTTATGGTTAATCAAGAATATCTTATAAAAGGGAAACTTCCGACTATGGAAACAAGGGAGGATTTATTAGGATTAATAGAGGCATTACTTGATTGTGAATGGGAAGAACATAGTAAACATTTGGATTCTGTGGAGATTTTAAACAGAGTTGATACATTTTTAAGGTCTTTAAAATAATCATCAAACAGGCGAGGAAAGAGAACTATGTATTTTTTACTGGTTCTCTTTTTCTATATTTTTTGGAGGTTAGAGAAAAATGTCTAAAAATTCAAGTGAGCGTGAATTCATATTTACACTTTCGCAATTTGAAAATCCTCAAATTTTAGAAAAGGAATTGAACTTGAAATTAGCAGGATTAGAATTAGAAACAAAATTTGCAGGGTTGAAAATTGATATGTATGGGATAGAACAGGATTTAGGAGTAGAGGTCTTTGTAGAGAATGTGTTGTTGAAATCGGATTATTCCCACCAATACCGACTGCTTAAGCTGATAGAGGCTATTGATAAAGGGATTATTATTTATCAAGCGGTAGGGTTTAAGGATAAATACGTAAAGCAGTTGAGAGATAAAATATTGAATTCGAGCAAAAAAGTCAACCTTTACTTTGTAACAATTAATCCTGAATTATTTAAGGGAATTGACTTATTGAATAGTGGAACACATAAGTTGAAAGTCTATGAAAACCTTCATATCCTCAATGATGTCTCTAATCCCATCCAATTACAAAAGGAAATGAGCATTATTCGACCAATTAAGGGGAACAAGAAATATACGGAAAAGATTGATTGGGATTTTACTAATAGAGAGGATGTAAACAACTATCTCTTACTGCAATTAAGAGAAAGGATTCCATATTTTTTATCATTCCAAAGGCAGAAATCCAATCTTGATAATTTGAGGATTATCCCATGTGGATTCGGAAAATCTGGTGTGTCGCTTATGCTAACAGTAGAGGATATGCGTTATCGTGCGTTCGTAGAGTTAAGATTTAGAGAGTTTAGTCCACCAATCTATTACAAAATAAAGGAGAGAGAAGAGAAGGCAAAAGAATTAATTGGGGAGGAGCTAAAATTTTTGGATGATAAACACACCATAACTTACTCCTTTAAATCAAGAGGAAGGAGTGTAAGAGAAACAGTTGATAGGTTAGTAGATGTTGCTGAGAAATTTATCTTGGCATTCAGTAATGATGTTCTTTATGGTGAGGAGGAGAGACTTGATATGTGGGAAGAATTTGAATATAGTCTATAGTTAAGCAGGAACAAGGCATTGGGTTATCCCAGTGCCTTATCTAATATCATTTTAATCTTCCTTGATATTAACGTATTTAATAGGGTTTTGTGCATTTCTTGGCAGGTAATGCTCAACTGATTTCCCAATATACTTAGACCTTAGAGTTTCCTCGGCTCTTTGACCGACAAACTCCCAGCGATTTGGTTCATCTTCTAATGAACCCCTTGTATTGAATGTACTTCCAGCTTGAAACCATGCTATCACCTTGTAGACTTCATGAACAATTCCATCAAATACTGCAAAGGCATATTCAACCTTTTCTCTGTCTAATCCTATTCGCCAAACCCCTCTTGTTGCATCATATAGTTCAATATCGGTCATATCATAGCGAAACAAACGATTTAAACGAATTAAAATCACTGGTACATCTATATCGACTTGCTCTCTTTCATAATGTGAAATCAATTGATTAACTTCCACTCTTCCAAAGACTCCACTTTGCCATCCCCGAACTCTATTTGTTAATCTATCCTTCCCAATTAAATCAATAATAGCGGCCTCAACTTTTAACGCTGTGTGCTCGTCTTCTAAGCCATGAGTGAGAATTTCAATTTTGGGCTCTTGTCCTCTATCCATTATGCGTTTAATATAAAGGGTCTTTTCCGAATCCTCAGAGTCGGTTAAATGGGAAAATACCCGATTGCCGATGCCTTTCCCCACATAAAATATTTCCTCGGTTTCGGGGTCAGAGTAAATATAAACATAATACTTTAGCTTATTAATCACTTCTTTAGAAAACTGCCTGTACATAATGCCACCTCACATATAATCCTTTTTTTCGTTTCTCATATTCTACTTACATAAGTTAAGTAGCTTTGTTTAAATAGTGTTTGTTCCATAAATATATCGTAACAATTGAGAAAGAATTCCGAAATAGATTCATAATAATTCTTGTTATTTTCGTAATTGTTCGGAGCAATTACATAGAAAGTATGAAAATATTCATGTCTTTATTAATAGAAACTGCGGTAATGCAAGTCATTATGGAAGGATTTCTGGTTTAGAATTGAAAAAAAGGCACAGTAGCTTTTAACTGTGCCTAATATAAATACATTCTATTCATTTGTCTGAAAGTCATTTGTAAAAGATAACAAGGCTTGGGCAATTAAGTCTTGAACCTTAAGGTGGGGGAACTGGTTCTCGCACAACTTTGAGAACTTTTCATAAATGGCTTCATTTAGCTTCAGGTTTTTATTCACGTATCTGGCTTTAGAATTGTATATTTCTTTATCTAAAACAAGTGTAGGGCTTTCATCAATGGTGCTAATCAGTCTTTTTAAGGTTTCAATATTCTCTTTTATAAAAGTTAGTTCCTCTTGAAAGCCAGTTGTTGCTTTAGTAGAGGGTTTTATAGTTCCTAATAATTCTTTATCCCGAATAAACTTGAAGTATTGGTTCTCTCTGGCTATATACGTATAGTCGCCAGACTGCATAGATTTTGTGAAGCTGGAATAGGCTATCCCTAAAGCCTCTGCAACCCCCTTTAAATCGCTATTTACCAGCATTTTGTTGATTTCTTCTACTCGTTTGTCAACATCCATTGTAAAAAATCTATCTTTGTTCATACCTCTTGCCCCTTTCTATTAGTTTTTTAGTATTATAGTAGACTTATTTCACCTTTATAACTGCACTCTGTCGGAGCTATTTTAAGCAGTGATTCGTATGGGAGAACGGTGCTAAAAGTAAAGGTAGGAGGTTAAAAGTTGTTTGAAACATATCTACATTTGTACAGGAAATAGACTCCTATTCAACAATTGACCGATGCAAACCTCCTGTAAAATGAGATTGATATTTTGGGGTTGAAATTGCCTATGAATCGAGTCGTATCAAGGGTTAGAATTGCTCCGTAACATTTGGAAAACATAAACCTATATAGTACAAAAAAACATCTGAAATTGATTTGCAAAATGCGATATAAGGTTCTTTTTTAAATGTCTAAAACCTCTTCCAAAAGACCTCTGTCTATTAAAAAAGTCGTCATTCCTCAGTAACAACATTGGGAACTTTTAATCACAGCCAAGCTGTTTTTTGATAAAAGCCTCTTTCCAAATATCTCAGGTCTCTAAAAAATGCCATATAATTAAAACCAATTACTAATACCTCATTAAGTCTACATTTCTTTTGAAAAATCACAGTAAGCAAAATACTAAAAATAGGATGATTGTAGATAATAACAAAACTCATTTATTGGCTTTTCAGTGTAAAAGCAATATGGCTCATGATATATAATCGCAGTGGCTCAAAATTCAGTAATCAAGGGTTGAACAGGGTAACTGTTATGTATTTCATGTTCAATTGCTATCATATACAAATTGGACATGAAGGGAGGGACAACCATAGTAATTGCAACGAAAGACAAAAAGAATAGGAGCAGTAGGAATCCAGGGAAGGTTTTTGAGAAGGAGTTTTATGATTCTGTTCCAGCGGATGAAGCTGTATTTTCTTATCGGTTAAAAGACGACAGTTTAGGATTTGCTAATGTGAAGAATCCTTGCGACTTTATCCTATATAAAAACCCTAACATCTACCTTTTAGAACTGAAGAGCCACAAAGGTAAATCCATTCCATTCGGAGCTATACAACCCAATCAAATTGAATCATTGTACCGACACAACAAAATAAAGGGGATAATAGCTGGATTTGTATTCAATTATCGTGATAACAATGAAACGTATTTTGTAGATGCGGTAACTGTTTATCATTTTTACCATATGGGAGAACGCAAGAGTTTTTCATTAGAATGGGCAAGAGACAAGGGGATTCTGATTCCGCAAAAATTAAAGCGAACTCGCTATCAATATGATTTATGTAATCTACTAAAATATTAAATTCAATCGTAATTTAAAGAAACGGAGGAATGAAGGTGAGGAAAATAATTGAAATTGAAAGAAAATATGAAGACGTGTTTTACCATAATTTATGGACTATCCTTAAAAGGGAAGTAGATGATAAGCCAGTATTTATGGGCTGGTATAGAAAAGAAAGGGTCATTAAGCTGAATGAAAAACTATACAGGCTGACAGAATTTAAATGCTATCAAACCCAAGTATGGCTTACGCTAAAGCCATTTACAGGCGATTTGAGCAAGGTAAAAGAGAAATATGGGGGTGAAATTGAGTTTGTAAATGAAAGAGAAATAGGATAGTATCAGAAGCCCCTGTGAAGGAGCTTCTATTTTCTTTTTGTTGCTTTATCAATGGCATTTATTGAGCCTTTCACCATGCTTTTGTATCGGCTTGTGTACAGTTCTAATACCTTCAAAATAACATCTTCTTCCTTTGCTACATAATTACCATAAGACTTGAGTTGTACAATTTCACCTATTTCCTTTTCTAACTCTTTTGTAAGAATTATCTCCACCTTTTTCATGCTCTGCCACCTTTCCTGTTGTAAATGATTACCCCTGTTTATTAGCCTAATAGATTATAGAATAGGGTAGGGAAATCTATTACCTGCCAATAGATTTTGAAAACAATCAACATTGATGTAAGGACACTGACAGAAAATTTGTTAAATGGATTTCACAGTTTTTTCGAGTCATACTTGAATCATATAAAAGGCTTCCTTAAGATAAAATAGTAAGTTATAAAACGGAAAAGCAATTTGCCATCAAATTATTCTGATGTTAAGTGAGTTAGCGAATAAGAAATGTAAGTTACCTTTATTCAAGTGACGGGCATAATGTGCGATGGTTTTTTATAAATAGGAGTGGTTGAAAGTTGAAATATCGTAAAGCAAACATTGATGACATCGATAAATTAATTCATTTGAGGAAAAAGCAATTGATTGACGAGGGAAAGAACCAACTATAGATATTGATAACGAACTGAGTAATTTCTTTAAAAATAAACTAAGTGATGGTTCTTTAATTCAATGGGTAGTAGAAGATAATGAAGAAATGATTGCTTGTGGTGCAATTATTTATTATGAATTTCCACCTACATATACCAATAAAAGCGGTAAGAAGGGCTATATTACAAATATGTACACCAATGAAAATTACCGAGGAAAAGGCATTGCCACCACTTTGATGACTAAATTAGTTGATGAAGCAAAAGCTGGAGGTATCTCAAACATATGGCTTGGGGCTTCAAAATTGGGTAAACCTGTATATAAGAAGTTTGGTTTCAAGGAAACTAATGAGTGGTTGGAGTTTAATATCTTGTAGAGGGTAGCAGTTTAGCCATCTACGTAAGGGGGAAATCTGTTGAACATCAATCGTAAAGCAATTGAATTGCTGGAAGAAAATCAATATGATGAATCGTTAAAGTTATTTAAAGAAGCTGTAGAAATAACAAGAGATGTCCAATCTCTAAATAACCTTGCTTGGATTTATTGTTACGAGGAATATGATGACACAAAGGCTCTTCCTTTATTAGATGAAGCTATTAATACGAATCCTAACTCTCATTTTCCGTATAATTTGGCTGGAGAGATTTATTGTAGACAAGAAAAGTGGGAATCTGCAAAAGATATATTGGAAAAGGCAATCTCTGTCCAGTCTTCAAAAACTGCTTATAACAACTTAGCGGTTGCTAATTATCATTTGGGGAATATAGAGGATGCTTCAAAGTATTTCCTTTTAGCTTCAGAACCGTCTGATTTCGCCTTCTATAGCCATGTAAAGTGTTTGATTGAATTAGGAAATAGCGGTGAAGCAAAACGTAAACTTGATACTTTTTCCGAGAATGATGATGAATTTGTCGGAGAAGTGGATGTGGCAGATTTATATGTTGAGTTAAGCTGTTATGAAGAAGCGATAAAATGGTTTGAAAAAGGTTGGAATAGTTACTGGAAACAACCAAATTGGATTGCTCGATATATCTATTCATTGCTAAAAATAAACAATCCTACTCGGTCTCAAGAACTGTTGAATGAAGCAATTAACGTAAAAATAGAAGAAATTAAAGATGCACATGAGGAAGAATGCGATGAAGATTGGACAGAGAGTGATAAACAAGCCCATATTAAAGAATTGCTCAATGAAAAGAAAGGATATGAGCAAATGTTTGAAAAAGTCTCGTCTGGCTATGTTCCTGCTATGGAATTCGATACATCTATCCAGACAGCGTGTTATCTCTTTGGCTGTATTCGTCACAATCATCCTGAATATTAAGGAAGAAACGCTTGAAAAATCAAGCGTTTTTGTCATTTAAAAATGTATTTATGAATAGTGTTATTGCTTTAAGGAGCGTCATAGTTATTGAAAAGAATCATTGTCTCCTTCCCTTTAAATACAATGAAATTCTCTCTTTAACCATCTTTTCATTTAAGTCATCTTTGTAGTCAAAATAAACTATACCAAGATTATAGTAATCACATAATTCAACTTTTTCCTTATCTCTTGCTTTAGTATTTTCTAATGCTTCGTCTCCGCCCATAAAAGCAATTGGTTTAAAGTGCTGTTCCCCTTGATATTCAATTACAAGGTTTAATTCCTCAATAAAAATATCAGCCCTTAAATGGTCGATAGGGTATTGATGAATAACAGTATAATTGGGATAAAGTTTTTTTATGATATCAAGAAGTTTAACCTCCGTTGACCACTTCTTTCCTATGGAGAAATAGCCCATTTGAACTCGTATGACATCTTCACAATAACGCAAGAAATCAATTGTGGATTGTTCATCGAGTCTTTTATCATCAAATGAATGGGTAATAAGTAAAGGAACTATATCAGAGGGAATAAGTTCTGGTGAATAAATTCTCCCTCGTGAATCAATACCATATGCAAAGGATAATCCATTTATGTAATGCCCATAAATTGAGTGGAATTTTGTCCCTTTTAGTGTTTTTCCATATCCGTATTTTGGGCAAACCTTATTGCAAACGTGGCATAAATTGTCTTTGAATTGGAGTTTATTTATAAATGCCTCTCCCAAATTGAAACGCAATGATTTAGGAATATCTCCAAACCGATTAAATTCTTCGTTCAAAAGGTATATTTCCAAACCTTTTTGTTGGCATGTGCAATAGCATACAGGTGAGTTTTCATTCTCTTGAAAGCCGAAAAATGAACCAAATCTCGAAGGATAATGAACAATAGGATATGGCAACTCTTCTTCATAAGTAACGCATCCATCTGATTCTAAAGTGGGGACAGATTCTTTCGGTACAATCCTTGAACGCATGTTGTTCACTCCTACTTTGCAATTCTATTAGTAATAAAATGAATCCCAGCCTTTTCATATCTGTAAAACGGATTTGTTCCATCCCAATCATAATCCATTTGAATTGATGGCAAATTGTCGTCTTCCTCTTTTGTAACAGTGCAAACAAAGTAATATTTAATCAAAAGGTCATGGATAAATTCCTCTGTTAATTGTCCAGCTAAAGTAATTTCTGAAATCTGCTTTATGTAAAGGTTTTTTGGTATCATATGCTCATAAATCAGGTTCTTTGAAATATTGCCTGATTCAATGACTTTCTTAGCGTTAGGGGTAATATAATCGGACATGCTATGTTTTCCCTTAAATAATCCCTTTTGCCTAAAATAGCTTTCCGTTAGAAAATAAAGGTCATCCCCAATCCCTTTTGAACTAAGATGAAATTTTCGCAAAAAGTCATCGGGAATTTCCTTTTTTAACAATAATACTTCAAACAAGTTCTTACTTAGATGACGAATATATTCTTCTCTATTAAAGGTAGAGGAAGAAGTTTCTTCATTGCGAACAAGAATGTTATTTTTAGCCTCAAACGCTGGAACAGTGGTTTCTTTGTTAGGTGATGAATCCTCTCGTTTTTGATAAACTCCTCTGTTCATATCCCAATTATCACTCCGTTTAATTGCAAACCATACAGCTTTACTAATAGCTGTAGGGATATACGCTTCAAATTCCTTATGATGAAAAGTAGATTGCTTGAACATTTCTACTAAATTAGTATTCGTGAAAATAGCACCACTCGGTACGTTCTTTTCAAATTCTAAAACAAATCCCAAAGTTGCCTCGTTTAATGAATATCTTTCCATTTGTACTCAACCCAGTCTTATTTTCTTTATATTCAGTTTATCAAATACTTCTTAAAAAAACTGTGATTACAGTTTTTTTAATGTTTGCTATAATTTTGACTATAGTATGTATAAGGTGTTTTAGTGTGAGTTAGGCATTTTACATATAAGAAAACTTATGTATTGGAGTTGCAACTATGATTAATAATTGGCAAGTTCCACGAAACAAGCGGAAATTGTACCCAGTGGTTGATGTTCTTTCGCTTTTTACATTACAAACATTAGGAGATAGTTGGAGAAGCAATTTAAATCGCCAACTGGATTTTGAAGCAGAATTAGAACGGTATGGATTAAAAAGAGCAGGGCAAAGAAGAGATAGACGAGCGGGTGGAGCAAGAACTTATGAATCATGGCTATACAATTTAGGTCTTATTTTTAAGGAAACAAATACAGATATTGTCCGAACAACATTAGCAGGAGAATCACTGTTAGCTGGACAACCCCCTGTACCTATTGTTACGAATCAATTGATGAAGTTGCAGTATCCGTCTCCATATTCGGTTAGAGGCAGAGTAAATATACATTATCGCTTCCAAGTAAGACCGTTTCGATTCTTACTAAGACTACTTGCTGATAGCCGAGTCCAGTCTTTGTCTAAAGAGGAAATCGGTCGCTTTGTAATCACAGAAGGGGAAAATGAATCACACAATTGTTTTGAACATGTTGTACAAAGGATAACCAGCTACCGTTCAAATGGGGATGCAATTTTGCCTTCTGATTTTGAAGAGCAATATCTAAGCAGTACAACAGGTTTACGTTCAAGAGAAAAAACATTGTCGTATTTGGAAGATATTGCGAATACATTCATAAATTATTTGGAGTACACTCAGCTTATCGAAAGAAATTCAAATGGTATTTACATACCGTTGGATAGAGTTAGTGATGTAGATGCAATTTTAAATGATGGCACTAATTTAAGACAGCTTGACACGAACCATCCATATGGCATCGAAAACTTTCAAAGAGGTTTTGGTTTAGCTCCAGGACAAAACAGAGATAATCGCAATTTTGGTGGTCAGACAGTTACAGATAATCTATATAGGGAGAGGAGAATTCGCAGTGATTTGCTTCATATTGCTGGTACGAGACCTATCACAAACTTCACAGTTTCGTTAGTTAGAGAAATTGCTGATACTACTGGGTATTCAATTCGTGAAGTAGAAGATGCGTTGGATGGGTTCAGACCAGATACCTTTAGCCAATTTGAGGCAAGTTATCTTAATATGGCAATAAGCGGAACGGAACTGGCAACAGAATTTGAAATTGCGACTCGTGGTATTTTTGAACAGTTAGGATTCCATGCACAACATGTCGGCAATCACGCTTTGCATCCAGACATATTTGTAGAGTCGCCACAAAATTACTCTGGAATAATAGACACAAAAGCATACCGTTCCTATACGATTAATAATGACCATAGAAATAGAATGGTAAACAACTATATACCAACTTATCAAAATCAATATGGCAATGTGGAGTTTTTTATGTATGTTGCTGACGGTTTCGGTAGCAACATCGCTTCACAAGTTCAGAATATTGCTGACCGAACAAATGTAAATGGCAGTGTTATTACTGCAAGAAATGTTATTAGACTGCTTCAGCGTTACCAAGCTACTCCAATTGACCATAATTCACTTAGAATATTGTTTGCAAATAACTCTGTAATCACGATGTCAGAAATAGATTCATTATAGACTCCTTTATATGGAGTCTTTTTTAGTAAGTCTTGATTATTTTCAATAATACTTGTATAGTGTATAATTTGATGTATCGAACACAGAACGAACATTTGGAGTTGTCGTAAATGATTTTTAAAAAAGGAGAGCTATTTTGTGGCCCTGGCGGTTTAACGCTTGGTGCAAAAATGGCTAAAGTTGAAAAGGATGGGGAACTATTTAAAGTTGAACATGCTTGGGCAAATGACTATGATGAAGCAACTTGCGAGACCTTCCGTCATAATATTTGTCCAGACAACCCCGAAACAGTTATTTGTGGCGATGTACGCAAATTAGATATTACCAACCTTCCTGAAATTGATGCCTTTGCTTTCGGTTTTCCATGTAATGACTATTCAATTATTGGAGAATCAAAAGGCTTAGAAGGAGAGTATGGTCCTTTATATACGTATGGAATAAAAGTCTTAAAACATCATAAACCAAAATGGTTTATTGCAGAAAATGTTGGTGGATTGGAAAGTGCAAATGAGGGACAGGCGTTTATTAAAATCCTACAAGAGATGGAAGAGGCAGGATACAATATTACACCTCACTTATACAAATTCCAAGAATATGGAGTACCACAATCACGCCATCGTATAATTATTGTAGGTATTCACAAAGACTTTGGATGGACTTTTAAAGTGCCAAAAGCACCGTTCAAAGATTCTTCGTCTTGGCAAACTTCTCGCCAAGCATTGGAAGAACCACCGATTCCAGAAGATGCTTTTAATCATGAATTTACAAAACACCAAAGTAAAGTAATAGAAATGTTGGAGTACATACCACCAGGGGAAAATGCTTGGTATGAAGGTATTCCCGAACATTTAAGGTTGAATGTGAAAGGGGCAAGGATGTCTAATATCTATAAGAGATTGGACCCTAATGCACCAGCCTATACTGTAACTGGAAGTGGTGGCGGTGGTACTCATATGTATCATTACAATGAACCAAGGGCTTTAACCAGTCGTGAACGAGCAAGGCTACAGACTTTCCCAGATTGGTTTGAATTTATTGGGGGCAAAGAGGCAGTTAGAAAGCAAGTGGGGATGGCTGTTCCTCCAGATGGAGCAAAAGTAATCATTGAGGCTATTTTAAAATCCTTTGCAGGAATAGAGTATGAAACAGAGTCTTCTAAATGGGAAGAAGAGCTAAGTGAAATGCTATCAACAGGTAAAACGAAGAAAAATAGAAAAGGTTCAGCAACAAAGCAGAAAAACAAAGAGGAAAATAAAGAGAAAAATAATGACGTAGCTCCAAAAGAAGAGCAGGTCGAATTTACGATATAGTGTTTAATCAGCCTTGGGTCAGCAATTTGACTGCCAAGGCTCTTTTAATTTGATTTTTTTACATTTTCTATGAAATCCGCAATATCTTCTACCACTCCATATAAATCCTTTTTAATTTCGTGTTCCCATATTCTTTTTACATTCCAACCATTACTTATGTAATAATCATTTACCTCATTATCACGTTGCTGATTGCGTAGAAGTTTCTTTTCCCAATATTCTTGATTGCTTTTAGGTTGATTGCTGTGTAAGGGACAGACATGCCAAAAGCAAGAATCGATAAATATGGCTATTTTATACTTTTGTATTGAAATGTCAGGTTTGCCGAACAAGGATTTTGTATTTTTTCTAAATCTATACCCTCTTCTCCATAGCTCTTTTGATATGCGGTTTTCAAGGTCAGATTGTGAGCGAATAGCTTTCATTGTTTTGCTTCTATTTTCTTTGGACATGTTATCAGGCATAATATTCTCCTTTCATTATTCCTTCTATTATTTATATCCAACACAACAAAGTAAATAAGCTACAATAAGATTAGACAATAGTGTTTGAAATGTAAATCTATTGTAAGTTAAAATATTAGAGAACATATGTTTTATTCTTGGTAAACCTCATTTAAAATGAATGGAGTGTTATATATGTGGGCTGATGATGCTTCAAAGATAGATATGTTGGCATACGAACCTTACGCAAATCTTATTTGTGAAATTGCGACAAGCGAACGAATGAATCCCCTGACAATTGGATTATTTGGCAACTGGGGAAGTGGAAAGTCGACTTTGCTTCATCTGATTGAACAGAATACCATGAATCAAACAGAAAAAAGAATTGCAGTTGTTACAGTAAATGCTTGGATGTTTGAGGGGTATGATGATGCAAAGACAGCATTAATGGAGGCAATTCTACAAAGTCTCCAAGAAAATCAAACATTTTTTAAGGAATCAACTGATAAGATTAAAAACTTAATTAAACGGGTTGATTGGATAAGGGTAGGTAGTACAGCCTTAAAAAAAGGCATTCCTTTATCTATGAGTTTATTAGCAGGAAATCCTTTGCCAATGCTTCTCGGAGGTTTCAATTCTGAAAATTTTGATTCAGAAGAAGAGATTGGACAGCATTTGGACAAGGCATCTCAAATGAAAAAAGACTACATCAACGCCCCGCAACAAGAAAATATCATTGAAAATGTACGAAAATTCAGAGAGGATTTCGTAAACATAATTCGTACATCTAAGATAGATAATTTAATCATAATGATAGATGATTTAGATAGATGTAATCCTGACAGAATAATCGAAACACTTGAAGCTATTAAACTGTTTCTTGCTGTCGAAAAGACTACTTTTGTTATTGCTATGGATGAGAACATTATCACCTATTCAATCAAGAGAAAATATCCTCAATTGGATGATGTAGATATAGATGTATCGACTGATTACATTGAAAAAATAGTTCAGCTTCCTATCAGAATAGCTGAGTTAGCTGAGACCGATATAAAAAATTATATGCTTCTTTTGATAAGCGAAATGTATTTAAGTGAAGATGTATTAAACCAATTAATCAATAAGCTAAGGGATAAGGGTATTTTTGTTAAAGGGGAAATTATAAGCGGGAAAGAGATAGTAGAAATAATCAATGGTGTAACAAGTGCGAATGGAAACAAGTATAAACAGGGCTACAGCCAATCGGATTTTGAAGAACAAATTCAAATATTCAATAGTATTGGAAGTGTAATTGCGGCCACTCTTAAAGGGAATCCAAGACAAACCAAACGATTTTTAAATACATTCTATATGAGAAAACGTCTTGCTGAGATACAAAGAATAGAACTGAATTTATCAGTTTTAGCAAAGTTGATGGTTCTTGAATACACCGATAGGGATTTATTTAGAGAATTGTATCAGTGGCAGTTTGAAAATGATGGAATTCCAAAACCGTTATCAGATATTGAAAATCAAGTATTAAACGAAGGATTAAATGATGAGGAAAAGCCTAAAACAAGTCAAGAACAGAAAAATGGTGCTTGGTTTGGAGACAAAATAAAAAGATGGATTGGTGTTGAACCAACTAATTTATCTGAAGTTGATTTGTCGCAATATTTCTATTTAGCTCGTGATTCCGTTTCAGATAAAAAACTATTCTCTATAAACTTAAATCAGGAAGAAAGAAAAATAATAAATCAAATATGTAATCTAACTGTCTCTGAAATTATTAGAAAGAAAAAGATAGAAGAACTAAAAGTGATGGATGAGGTTACTCGAAGCGAAATTATAAAAGGAATTATTAGTAAATATAATCAGGACAAGAATCATTTATGGGTGTTGATTGAACTCTATAAGATGTTCCAGCAGTATCAGCCAAAAATACTTGAAGAGTTAAAAAAGTATAAGAGAGGCTCAATCACTCCAAATGAAATATTGTTATTTAAGCAAATGGATAAAGAAACATTCGATAAACTTAAAGATTATTATATTAACGAAAAAAACTCGTCTAAAAAGCTATGGGAGATAGGGTGATAAAGGAATGGGAACATCTAAAGGATATTTACCGCCAACAGGATATTTATGGCCAGAAGCTAAAAGAGATGTAACGGGTATGGTGAAAAATGGATTTACCCCATCTTCAATAGGTAAAGCAGTTTCAAGTTTTTCAAAGGCAATGGGTGATGGAGGAAAATCTTATTCAGGTTCAGTTGCTAAAATAGGAACAAAGGCAGTTAATTTTATTGAAGCTGTTAAGAGTTATGGATTTTTCGATGCTTTAGAGAAGGTTGGGCTATCGCATTTGCGAGGTCAATCTTCAGAAGGCCTTCGTTCAGGTCTCTTAGAATATTTTAATGATAGCGGAAGTGATTTTTACGGTAGCGTTGCTCAGCAAAGTATGAGTGAGCTTATGCGTGAACTATTAAAAAGTGCTGAAGATGAAGATGATTATAATAATATAATTGGTTCGATTAACACTGGTGAATTCATTAGGGAATTCATTGTAAAATTTATCCAAAACTGTTTCTTTGCTAATTTTGCGGAGAAAATACTTACAATGTTTGACAAATTGGATAAATATGATATTGCAGAAAAAAGTGTAAAGACGTATATTCGTACATCCTTAGAGTCTGAGTTTACAATAGTTGACATTCAAAAAGTTGACTGGAATGGACAGCAAGGCAATCAAATTATTACAGAGAAATGTAACAAGGCATTTGAAATATTATCTGTTTGGAGTGAGACACTTGTTTAACATATGGATTAACAAGCAAGATGATGATTTAGCAAATAGCGGAAACCAAACTGAAAATCTTTTAGTGTTTAATCTTTTCGATAAGAACAACAAATCAAATGTTAAGACTGATGCAGAACAACTATGGAGAAGATTTGGATGTCAATCTCTATCGGATATTAGTGAGGACTTGTTGGTAATAGCCATAAGTGTTTTTTGTGCAGATAAAAGAATACCTCGAAAAAAATCAACTGATAATTGGACAAGACGTATTAAACTCCACTTGCCTGTTCTTGAAGTAGAAAAATGGACTGTAGTAAAAAATGAACTGGAAAAAACTCTTAGATTTTTAAGTGGCGATAACTGGACATTTGAATTCAGACAATCAACAAGCAAGTTTAGGTCTAATAAGAAAAATACAAAGTATAAACTTATCGACAAACAAAAATATGATTCAGTAAGTCTATTTTCTGGTGGTTTGGACTCATTCTGCGGAGCTTTAACCTTATCTGAAAAACAAAAAAACACATGTTTTGTGGGGTTCAGGGAATACAATCTTTTGACAAGCAGACAGCACGAACTTTTTAATGAGATTGATAAGGCATATCCTGCGATAAACAAAGAGCTAATTTTATTTAATGCGAATCCCTTAGCTCCGATTCAATGGAATGGAGAAAAGGGTAGATTGGGTGCTGAGAGTTCAAGTAGAAGCAGGTCATTTTTATTTTTAGCTGGAGCAGTTGCGATTGCATCGATAATAGGAGAAGGAACGCCCGTGTTTATTCCAGAGAACGGATTTATTGGCATTAATGTTCCTTTAACTGATAGCAGAAGTGGAAGTTGTAGTACGAGAACGACCCACCCTATCTTTTTGAAAACACTGAATCAAATCCTGCAATTGGTCGGGTTAAATCATACAATCAAGAATTTTTATTGGGATAAATCTAAAGGAGAAATTGTAGCAGAGCATACTGAGAAACTTGTTTTTCAAAATAATGCACATAGAACTCTTTCATGTTCCCACCCTTGTTTATCAAGATACGATAGAAAATACGATAAAAGTATTGAGATTCCTTGTAATTGTGGATATTGTTACCCTTGTCTTATTAGAAGAGCCTCATTCTTAGCAATCGGTAAGGATAACACTGTTTATAATTCGGTATATAAATTAAATAGCGAGTTTTTAACCCAATATAGCAAATTGCAAGGCAGGGCAAGTGATTTAAAGGCTGTGCTTTTTAGCTTAAGGAGATATTTCAAACATAAAGATGATAAGGAATACATTAGAACGCTTTTGGTTCGGCAAGGTCCATTATCTATGGATGAAATTACTTCCTACGAGCGGTTGTATCATAAATCTATGAATGAATTATTAGAAATGTTGAAGTTTGAAGATGCACAAAGTGGAGGCGGTTTAATAGAATATTTGGGGCTAAAGGATTTAATAGAAGATGCCCAGCTTAGTTGATTTTCATATTCATATAGATTATTACAAAAATTATAGAGAAATGTATGATTACTTTTATCATAACAAAACGTATGCTCTTTTTGTTACGAATTTACCTGAAATATTTGAGAAGTGTAAGAGGGAATTTCCTGATAATAAGTATGTGAAGATAGGTTTGGGTTACAACCCACAATTAGCAAAGACGCATCAATTCAACATGAGGCTGTTTGATAAATGGCTTCCTCATACTAAATATATTGGTGAGGTTGGTTTAGATTATTCTAAAGAATTTATAGCAACTAAAACAGAACAACAAAGAGCATTTCAATACATTTGTAAAAGAGCAGGAGAGACAAACAAGATAATGTCGATACATTCCAGAATGGCTGAGAAAGACACCTTAGAAATTTTAATAGATAATAGGGTTAAGTTTGCAGTATTTCACTGGTATTCTGGCAGTAAAAGCCTTTTAGAAGAAATCATTAGAAATGGGTATTACTTATCCGTAAACTATTCAATGCTTACCTCAATAAAGGGTCTAAACATCATAAAAGCTGTACCTTTGGATAAGTTGCTTATTGAAACTGATGCTCCTTTTGGAAAATCTGATATAAAAGGAAAATCATATAACTTACCTGTAATCTACGAGGAGTTTGAAGAAAAGCTCCAGATAAAAAACTTTAGCTCTATTGTATTAAGTAATTTAAAAAGACTGTTAATTGAGCAAAAACAGTATGGATTAAGAAATGATTTCAAATAAGGATATTTGAAAGTGGTGAACAGTAATGGATGATTCATTTAAGCATTTACGAAAATGGCAAAAGATGATGAATCAAATAAATAGGAATCAAGAAATGATAAATCGTATGACCAGAGCCAGTGAGTTAGCCAATAAAATGGCGAATAGTAGTGTTGTTGCAAGTTATATGGAACATGCAAGTGTGTTTGAAAAAGCAAATACAATGTCAAGTGCACTAATGAATAGTGATGCATTTGCTATTTATAAGCAGTCCAATATCTTAGAATTGATGAACAGTGGTGTGGTTGCTCATTTAATAAATAATCCTATGCACACAATGGCTAATATTCCACGTCATGACTTTTCTCAAATGGCAAGTGCTGTAGCAGGTTTGAGCAACCAAGGTTTAGCTTTCTCAAGTGCTTCCCAATTTGCTCCCTTTTTTAATCAAATATCTTCTGCAATCAACAGTTCCTTTGTGGAAAATCTAAGTGAATATATTCATGATACAGAGGATGACGTAAAAGAAATAGAGGAACTACATGAGGAAGATATTCAAGTAAAAATTAAGCGGCCACACTTTTTCGATATGGCTCTTAAAATCAATATTATTGTAAATGTCACAGATGCCGAAGCTCAAAGTGGAAATTTAAATGAAGAAGAAGTAAGCACTTGGAAAAAGGTTCTATTACCAGTTCTGACGGTTCTTGGTCAACTATTTCTTGCTTGGGCAATGAGCGACACCCCTTTGCGTGAAACAAATATTTACAAAAGCGTTGAGACTATCGTTCATTATGTAGAAACACTTGATATAAATTTTGATGACGTTGAACAGCCTGATTCGGAAGCTCAATAATCAAAAGTGATAGGATTGGGGCTTTAATTGTCTATTTCAATTTTGAAAGGAGACGGATGAAGCCCTAAGCCCCTCCCTGAACCAGTTTATTCTCCTTCAATGGATTGAGTATTATGACCCCACCATTTTTCGTTTCCCATCCAATAAAATCAACTATTATCTCTTTATCTCCCTCTGAATAAAAAACGTCTTCTTCGATTTCCACCACTTTAGTCACCTTATTCTTCCTGGCATGATAGGAAGCCATCATTTCCAATTCGATTATCAGTACCCCTCCTAAGCCTTTTGCTGACCTCCTTAACAATACTTATTGTACCAAGTCCTATTCACCGATACTACGTTTTCAATGTTTGATACCGTCTTATATTGGACTGGAAGCTAATTAAAAAGAGTTTAAATCGCAACTTCATTTGAGAAAAGGAAGGGAGGAAAGAAAGAATAAAAATTGTGGGATTTTTCTGCTTTAAAACGTCTCCTTCCCTTGTGGCTGTAAGGCTAAAAAGGCTTCCTAACTTTCGGAATACATAAACCTATAATACTCCCCAAAAAAATCTAAAATCCATAGAACAATGATGAAAAGGGTTGTTACGAAATGTCAAAAGACTTTTTCCAAAACCTCTCCTTATTTTGAAGAATCTAAGGTCTAATTGTCAAAACAAAAACTTTTATCATCAGCCAAGCTGTAAAGGGAAATCTTTAGAACAATCTATCGTAGTTTAAAAAGTAAACGATAGAAAAAGTCATCCATCTAACAAAAAGTCAAAAGCCTTTTGGAAACATAACATCTATTGAAATTGTCGTCACTACAATGCAAAGGATAACTTTTACATTTGAATCGCCAGTATGCGATTAACTCATAAATATCTATGGTCTATTGAAACTGAGAAGATTTCAAAAGAGAATCTATTTACTCTATTACGTAAAAAACTTATTTTTTGAAATTAGTTGAAACTGAAAACCCTAAAATAACAAAAAAATCAATATAAAACTGAACGTTTCTTAAAGAAGAAATGGATAGCTGTTATCTGTAAAATATTAGGTAAAGCATCATTCGACACAAAAGCCATATTTTTAATTTATTCTCCGAATTATACTTTTTTCAACAAGTAACTTTAGTCAACAAAGGAGGAAGTATAAATTGGAAAATGTAGTATCAACAAGCGTATTTGATGATTTAAAAAGTCAAATTTTCGATAGAAACAAATGGGATAACAAGGTGTTTTCAGTTTATGGATACGAGGCGGGGGCTGGAAAGAGCAGGAGGGCACAGCAGTATTTAGCGGAAATAGAAGATAGGGCATTATACGTGCAAAGATTTTCAAAGGATGGGGAACTGGATGCTACTGCTGAGCGTATTAATTTACTGGCTGGAAAAGAAGTCGCAGTGGCATTTACAGGAGAAGATACAAGAAAGAAAAGAGCAAGGAAAAAGGCAATTGAGGCAAGAACCCTTTGTATTACCCATAAGATGTATTCTAATATTTGCAGAGGAGACCATCAGGATTTGATAGTGAATAGAAGCATTTTGGTGATAGATGAATATCCCGACTTGTTGGAGCAAATAACCGTAACAAACAAGGAGATAGGGCAGTTATGGACTGATATATTTCAATATGGCTTTGCTGAAACAGATGACCTTGCCAGTCTATTAAGAGATATGGCGAATAAATATTCTAATGATTCTACGATTCTAAAAAATAGGGAAATGGTATTCGTGAATTTTCAATCAGAGCAATATGATAAATACAAAGAGGTCATTGGACAGTTATTAAAAAAGGCTGAACAAGCCAAAAGAACCGACCATAAAGAGTTGTTATTCAAGTTCCAGCAGATTTTGAATAACGGTTATTATTTCTATGAAGGGGCATTTCACACTTTTGATTCGACACCTAAATTTGTAATGTTAGATTGTAATATCATTTTGGATGCGAATGCAGAGTTGGACTATAAATATTCGCTCTCGGCCATATTCAATGTCATTAATCAACCTAAAATATACGATTATTCACAAGCAGAATTCTACCATTACAATTTAAATACCAGCAAAAAGGCATTAAAGAACTATATAAATCTTACAGAAAGGGCATTAGAGCAAATAGATTTGAAAGATAGTAGCGGTATGCTGTTCATTACGGAACAAGGGCTAAAGGAGCAAGTTGAGAAAGGAATCGAAGCGTATTTCAATGATTCATTTGATGGGATACAAGAAACAATAGGAATGCCAGTAACTGTAGATTACTTCGGTAACTTAATTGGAAAAAATAATTACCGCAATCTTAATACGGTCATTGTACAGAAAACCCCGAACTTTGACTATGGGACATACGCCCTCACCAACTTCTTCTACAAATATCATGAAAACCTTTTAACTGACAATATTGCTATTTTCCAAGATGATGATGTTGAAAAAATTAGGTTATCAACGATTGCAGGGGAGATATATCAGGCAATCAGAAGAATAGCACGTGATAATCCTGGGGATGCCAAGATACATGTATTCAATAGTAATCAAGAAGTGATAGATATGGTGCTGGAGCAAATGCCAGGTATCCAATATCATAAATGCCAAATTGAAGTGAATAAGGCAGGGAAAGGGGCTGGAGCAAAAGAAAAAGAAAAGAAGCCGAGCCTAACTGATAAAAGAATTGAGGAGGTTAAAACCATTCTTGCAAATCTTAAGCAATCAGGGAAATCTGATATTACAAAAAAAGAAGTCCGTATTCAAATTGGAATTAAGAGTAGTGCCAATTTCACAAAGTTGTTTGATGATTTGAAGCCATTTCTACAAATCAATCAAATTAGTATTAAAGGTCAAAAGTTCATTTTTAACTAATACCGAATTGCTTAAAGGGTGTCTACTTTTCAGACATCCTTTTTCTGTTAAATTGGCAACAGTTGTATTGCATGTTCGTTCAGTTACAGAGGAAAGAGAAAGTGTCATCGGTATCAGTTGAACTGTAGTTGTCTCAATTCAAGAAAACAGAGGATAACAAATACGCCTATAGATATTTCTTGTAAAACACTGGATGGTTTAAAATGAAACCCTGACTTTTACATAAGCAAAATGGAAATAGAAAAAACAACATTTAAATGAAAAATCAGTGGTGCTATTATCCATTTGCTTTGTATTATACAGCTTTTTTATAAAGGCATATGGCATTGATATTACACAAATAGCCATTGCATTTTTTGGTTATAGGTGATTGTTTACGGTTGTATTATTTGTATTATGGGCATTTCCTTTGATGGTCTTGGTTCTTTTGGTAACAAAAGAGCCTTTTTCAGTTGAAGAATGACTTTTTTATAGATGCAGTTGCCAAGATATTTGTTAAGCCCCAGTGGCATTTACAATGTACTATAGCTTTTCAGATATCCGCTTTTAGGTATTACTGTGAATTGTATTAGCTATTCTGTTTAGTTTAGTTCCAAATCATCTTGAATGTTTTATTGTATCAGCTTTTTATTACATTTGAGTTTTTTCTATGAAGGTATTTGACAATTGCATTAGATGGTTTAGATTTGATGCAGTTCTGTTGCAACAAAAGAGTTTTTGCGACATTTCAATAGATAAGCGAAGGCTTTATGTAAAAGTTTTCTGTTTTATTGAAGACCTTAGATTTTTTGGAAGAATAGAATCTAATTTGTGCTATTGGCACATTGTAAAGTGATTCTATAGGATGTTGTTCCATTCATTATGTGGAAGTCCTCTAAAAGTTGTATAAAAATAAAAAAACTCCATTATACAAGAAAAGGACTAATACAACTTTTCTGAAAGTATTTCGACATAATTCAACTCAAGGTTTTCATCAAGCGAACGTGCAAAACAACATTTTAGTGATTTAGTCTAATAAAGTGCAAATATATAAATTTTTAACAAATAAATAGCGTTTGAAACATATTTTATAAAGTTGTTGCAGTGGATAGAAGGGAAAGAAAAGTAGCTCACAGGGTTGAATGTGCTCGAACAGCATCCGACCACTTTTACCCCAAAAAATCCTTTTCAGTTGCTAAAATTGAATTATAAGGAAACAAGCAATGAAAGGAGCTAATTGAATGACCATAGACCAAATTAAATGGAGCTTGAATCAGGTTGAAAATCTCATGTTTTTTGATTCATTATACGGACTCGATGTAGAAGAATTAAAGATACAGAAGGTGAAAGTTGAAAAATTGATAGAATCTTTTTTATGGCTATCGTATAAGGATTTGGAAATAGAGGAACTGGAGCATATTCGATTTCAGTTATTGGAAACATCCACAAATATTGAAATTAGGTTAAAAGAGGAGCTGAAAGAAGATACAACAGCGTATGTTAGAAAACTTGAAAGTCTATACAGAACTGCTTAATAGAAAAGAAGGAGGGGAGAAAAAAATGAAAAAGGATATGAACGGACAGGACATTTTCGCAAAGGACTTCAAACAATTAGAGGTTTGGAAAAAGGCGGTGTCATTAACAGAAAAGATTTATGAACTTACTAAGGAATTTCCAAAACATGAACTATATGGTTTAAGGTCTCAGCTTGAAAGAGCATCGGTGTCGATTTCCTCGAATCTCGCTGAAGGTCAAGGGTTTGCAGGTATATTTCCCAATCAGGTGTATCACTTCTACGCAATTGCATGTGGCTCTGCTTTCGAGACCAGAAGCCAGATTGAGCTAATTTATCGGGTGGGATATGTGAATTTAGAGACCTACCAGCAGTTGGAAAAGGAAATTTGCGAAATAATAAAGATGCTTTTTGCCTTAATTAAGAAGGTTAAGAGAGAGATTGCTTAATATAAAGAATCCTTTTTCCTCAAAAAATATCCATCAAGATATATTTAGTAAGACAATAGTCGATAAAAAAGTTATTGACATATAATAAATAGGGGTGTAAAGTATGAATACAGGCAACGTCAATTGATTTGTTGCCTAAAGAAGATTTTTTGAAACTAATTCATACATTTATTATTAAATGTATTATTATCTGACAACGGTAAGAGGCCGTATTTATTTCTTGTAATTTCATATAGGTTTTTTGACTATATCCAAAAGGATTTTTCCCTATGGTTGTGTCTACCTATGTGTTCTTACAAAAAATAAATACGGTCTTTTTGTCGTTCCTTGAAAATTTGATAGCGAAAACACGTTTGTATTGTCACTTACCGAGTGATACGGAGTTGGTGATGCACTTTTATTACCACATATCAAATTATAGAAAAATTGGAGGGAATTGTGATGTGTAACTTAGATGAAGGAAAAGGTATATCTGTTTATTTGGAAAAACCATTGATTGAACAAATTAAAGACTTTAAATGTTTTAATCAACAAACCTATTTGGATTTCAATAACGAATCCGACCTGAAATTTGGTGTAGAGGAAAAACTTTATACGATATTGCGGTATGCTAATGATTTTATAGAAATGGCTAAAAGAGAAGTCGAGGGATTGTTTTCTTCGGAAGAAGCATTATTACTTTTTGTCTGTTTAGTAAATGAAGATATATGCTTGGATTTGGGGAAACCAGGAAGAGAACTAATGCTTTTAATTTACCAAAAGAGTGGTTTTCTTAGGGGATTTTATAAAGTGATTCCGATAGAAACTATCGAGCAAATATCGAAAAAGGCGGAATCTCTTACATCTTCTCAACTAATGGGACTAAAGGTAATGGCAGTGGAATTACGTCATAAAAGCGATGGTAAGTCTTTACGTTTTAGTAGTGCGGATATTGATAGATATTTCAGAGCTTCTGTCGGGTCGGACCTAAATGAAAAGTGGTATGAAATTGAAATTTAATATATTGGAAGAATAATATTTGTAAATAAGAGATGGAGGAGGAAGAAAAAATGGGTTATCAAGAATCATTTATTAAATTCAAGGATGAAAAAACTTTGGTACAAGAATTGAGAAGATATGAGAAAGGTGAAAAGGATAGCGACCTTGTTCATATTGTTTGCGTAGATAGGGTTAAGAAACAAGTTTCGCCATTTAACGAAGGTGAATTAGTTGTAGTGGCTGGTGGAGAGAGAAGCCAACAAAGAGATAAGAACAGACTGCAAAAAGAATTAGGGATTAAAAATATTGTAGATATTGTGTTTATTGATAATCCGTTTTATTGGGAAATGGCAGAGGAAAAAGGGATTGATTTTGGAGACTTCTTAACGGAGCATTTTGAATCACTATCAGAGAATGAATATGAAGAACTTTTTAAAAATGAGGAGGAAATAATTATGCAAATTAATCAGAGTGGGGAGAATACCCAACAAACTAATATAAAACTTCAAATGGAATTGGCTATGGAAAAGCTGGGACATATTAGAACAATATTGGAGCTAAGTTCTGGAATAGATATTGTGATTGGATTAAATGAAGGAGAATACTCGTTATTTCAGGATTGTGATAATTGTGGGGGATACCATTTGTTAGAAATCTATTCAATTGAGGAAGCAGTTGCATTAGTTGCTGAAACTGAGGCTGAGGATTTAATCGAGATGTATTTTACTGAATGAGATACAAAATAATGAATTAGTTTGATAGTAACGTGTAGGAGTATTACAGACTCTGCACGTTACTTCTTATGGTCGTTCTGTTCAGATAAAGAATTACTTATATTTTTGGGCGGGAATGGTTATGAAACTGATGTTGAAAAAATTGTATGGAGATAAATATAAATACAAGGAACTTGAATATCTCCAACTACGGAATGAAAGAGTATTAAAAGAAAAAATAGAGAGATTATTTCGAGAAAGTGTAAGTAGGTTTGTGCTTGATAATACTACTGGCATTTCTAAAACATTATTTGTGATTTTTGCAAATACTCTTATATGTTTCAGTAAAGATAATATGTTGAAGAACTACTTTTATGTGGGACACTTTACATAAAATTTGCTGGAGATTTAACCAATTTAAAATTAAAAGGAGAAGTAACTATGGGGACTATTGATATAAATAATGAAGAGTTAAATATAAATGAATTACAAGAAATATTAGCAGTCGAAAAGCTCGACCACATTTGCTCCATTATTAAGTTTAAATTTGGAATTGAATGTGATTGGGAAATTGATGGGGAATTAGAGGAGTTTACAATTTATCTTGAAGATGAAGTCGAAGATGTTTGTTTCAATCACACGTATTCATTGGAGGATTTAATTGACTGTGATGTAACAGAACAAGCATAATTTCTAAGAAGATGGTTAAATACTTGTATTTCGCTACAATGTATTCAAGATTATGAAAAAGAGAGAGGGAAGAATTCATATAATAATGTTGTACCGATTAGACGTTGATAACAAGAGGCTTAAAGTAAAACCCGCAAAAAGTAGTAGTAGTTGCAATTGTCTTATTCCGAGTATATTCTATAAATAATAACATCAATTTGTAAAAAAATATCAATTTTAATAGGGAAGCCAAAGTCGATTTAAAAAAATTCAAAAAATTGACTATTGGCTTCCCTTTTTGGATTCAAAGACTATATACCAAATAAGGATGGAAAAAATGAGTTCTCTAATTGTTGTAAGTCTATTTGCTGTAGCAATTATTGCGGTTTTAGCAGTGTTATCAATAAAAGTTATTTTAAAGAAAAGGAGATAGGTAGCAGTCCCTAAAAGCAGTACATGCAAAGTAAAAAGTATAATACCTCCCATTGTAATTGACTTAAGTGAAAGGTGGGAATGAAAAGTGACAAATGAATATAAGAAGTTTCATCGGAGGTCTCGGTGTTATATTACGATGCCAATTAAAAGCCCTGATTCAATTAGGAGGGAACAAGATATAAAGGAGTTTCTTGAATTTTTAAAGTGGCTGAAAGGCAGAATAATCTATTGAAAAAGGGAGAGAGACTAATGGCATTCGAGAGAAATAAAAAGAGCAGTAATCCAAACTTTGGGAAAGAGATGTCCGTTGCTGATATGAGCCACCCTATTCTAAAGGAAAATAAAAAGGCTCTGGCTTTATTAGACGAAATAGATAAAAGGAAGTTTAGATTTTTTAGAAGGAAGGTAGATAAAAAGTTATGAAAGTAACATCGTTATTTACAGTTAAATTTGAACTAATCCTTGAATTTGATAATGGGGAATATCGGCTCTTAGACATCAAGCAATTCTTGCGTGATGATAAAGGCAAGTTAGCCGAAGTTAGAGATAATATTGATATGTTTCAAACAGCAGTGCTTGATACTGTAGCAGGTACAGTCGTTTGGGAAAACGGGGTAGATTTTGAACCTGAACATTTATTTTCGGAAAGTGTAAATATTAACCATATTTTAGTAAATGAAAAAATGAAGCGAGGTCAATATACATGCTTAGGATGATGAATGATTTTATCAAGGAACAGGGAAAGAAGAAAAGTGAGAGAGGTGAATAAGGATGGGACAATATCTTCAAATGGGAATTGGTTATAGGATGGAAATTGATAAGAAGAGATTGGACAAGGTAGGAGTTACTATTGAAAAATTAGAAATTGAGTTAAATAAACACTTTGATATGTCCTTATATGATTTTAACGAAACCCATGACAAAATTATTTTTGAAATTAAAGAATCCGTAGTCTTAGAACAATTGCAGGAATATATACAATATCAATATTCGATGTATCCCCAAGAACAGCCATATACTGATTGTTTTAAATCGGCTGTGGAAATAATCGGTGGATTATCGACATTTCAAGAAATAGTACAAGTAGCAGAAGAGAGGAATTTTCCTTGCTTTCAATCCAATAGAATTACCGATGAAATTAAGGTATCAGCTTGGGGTTGGTTGGAAATTGATATATCAATGTTCGTGTTTTTTGTAGAGGGAAAGATATTTATGGAAGGATATAATTCCTTATTAAAATTTATTGAAAATAATGTAAGACAATCGAGTGAAAAATGGACAATTGCTGGAGCATTTAGATGTTTTATTGAATAATTTTTGAAAAAGAAGTAAAAGGATAAAAACGAGAAATAAAGGAGATTGGATTGAGGAGTAATTTAATTCTACTTCTTTTCAAATCTCTTTTACTCTCAGATTGACACTTGCTTATCTATATAATCTTTCATTTTGATAAAGGGATTTAAAAAATATATCATATATAAATAGAAGAAACTCGGAAAAGGGTGAAAAATATATGGAAAAGAATTGGGCAGTAGAGTGTTGGGGGAATATCGGAGTAACCGAGATATTTTATAGCAAGAAACAGGCGGAGGCGTACTTCCTCAGCATTAGGGCAAAATTAGATAGTAGCAAATATATCTTTACCAGAGATTCAATCGTAGATATAAACGATAGTAGTAATGCTGTTTATCTTACCAACCTAAATGAGCTTGAATGAAAATACAGTACCGTCTTTAGTTTTTTAACTTGATAAAGTGAGAGTTCCAATTATTTTGTACTTGAGTTTCGCTGGTTCTTGAGATAAGATGATGACATATAAAAAGTCAATTTGATGGCAGTAAGATTTATCCTTTTAACCTAATATTAAAGCAAATCAAAATAGCATGTGGTATTTCCAAAAGAAAAAAACTCTTTGGAAGTACTATATGCTATTTTTTTGTCTGCATATTTTATAGTCAAGATTTACGTTGATTATGTTAAAGGGGGTGATGCCGAACAGGAATTTCTACATCTAATTAGATGACCAATTCATTATTAATCGACTTTAAAAGCAACTGGACATTGATAGTCCTATATTTTTTCAGTTTTTAAGTCAGACATTATGAATAATACTTGACTATCTATGTACAGGGGGGATAACAGTTTGGATGTTTTTGGATATATAAGGGTTAGCACCAAAACCCAAATGGATGGATATGGGCTAAGAACCCAAGAATCAGCAATCATAGATTTTTGCCAAAAGAATGGATATAACCTAATTGAAATATTTCGAGACGAAGGATTATCAGGAGCGGTTGCTAACAGAGACGGATTAAATGATTTAATTAGTTCTTTTGGAGAAGTAAAAAAAGTAGTTGTACTAAATACATCACGTTTATGGAGGAGTGATACAGTCAAGGTTTTAGTTCACAGGGAGTTTCAAAGGCACTCTGCTGATGTTATCAGTATCGAGCAACCGAACTATAGCATTTACACCAAGGACCCTAATGACTTCCTAATTAATGGAATGATGGAATTGCTTGACCAATATGAAAGAATGTCAATCGCAATGAAACTTAGTAAAGGAAGGAGAACAAAAATTAAGAGTGGCGATAAAGCATGTGGCAATGCTCCTTTAGGTTATAAGTGGAATGATAAAGCGAAGATTTCTGTCGATGACGAATCAGTGGCCATTATTGAATTGATTTTCAAAAAGTATTTGGAACTGGGCAGTCTTGGAAAATTGAAAAGATATTTAGACGTTTCAGGATTTAAAACCAGCAGAGGTAATAAGTTTAGTAAACAGTCTTTGGTAGAGATATTGAGAAATGATTTTTACAAGGGGGTGTTGAGGCATTCCGATTTAATTATTGAAGGCAATCATACTCCTTTGGTAAATAAAATTGTTTTCGGAAAGGTTCAAGCCTTGTTAAAGAGAAATAGAAAAGCTGGTGTTGGAAATGAGAAATGAATGGGATGCGGAGAAATTACAACGGTATATAAAGGAGGGAAGAGGGCAGGGAGAATTTGAATCCTATAAACCATTTATACGAATTCACGATTTCGGGTCCCTCGGCAGAAGTAGTCGTATAAGGACATGGAAGTGTAATAGGGTAGTTCATCTACTTTCAGATATAGAATCAAGATTTTTTTACCTAACCGAATATAACGACTCTATTTTACAAGTGAAAGAGCATATGCCTTTGTACGATTTCGAGGAAGTAGTTGGGGAGCAAGAAGATATTGATATAAGAAAATTTAAGGATAAACAATCTGGATTTCCTTACATTTTAACCACGACCTTTTTAATTACTGTTAAAGGTAAAGACGGAAACACCTTTGATGTAGCAAGAAGTGTCAAAGCATCGCACGAACTTGAAAAAAAGGCAGTGATTGAACGGTTCGAGTTGATAAGACGCTATTTTGAAAAAAGGGAAGTTAATTGGGGCTTGGTAACTCAAAAAGAAATTCCCTTAGTAAAAGCAAAGAATATTGAGTGGATACATCCTGCAAGATTTTTAGAGGGAACAACGGATTTTAGTAAAGATGATATTTCGTATCTGACACAAATTCTAATGGAGTCATTTTATAAAAATACAAAAGCAATTCGTGAGATTACAAGTTCTTTTGATGTTCAATTGAACCTTGAAGCTGGTTCAGGGTTGTTGCTATTTAAACACTTATTAGCAACAAAACAGATAAAGATAGATATGGATAAGAAGATTGACTTAAATCAGTCGGCAGAGGTCTTAGAGATTGTTTTGCAAGATAGGGAGGAGGGTTTAAAAGTTGCTATTGACCGTTAATACGTTAATTGGTTATACGATAGATTCATTAAAGGATACCGTTGAAAGAATTTTGTGGATTAGCACTGATTATACAGTTGTAGTTCTTATTGATATTTACGCTAATAAGAGCACCCCAATATATAAAAATGTAGAGGACATTGTTAATGAAATTGAGATTAATAGTGCAATCATTATTAAAGATGACCCCTTTCAAGTTTTTAAAAATGAAAATCAGATTAGTGAGAAAGAGAAGGAAATTCGGAATAAAGCATGGGGGATAATAAAAGCCATTGCTGATAAAGAAAATGAATCAGAAGTTTTTAATGCAAAGAAACGTGCAGAGCTTGTTAAAAAGGCAAGTGAAAAATTTGGAGTAAGTAATAAAACAGTCTACAAGTATTTAAGGCGATATTGGCAAAGAGGAAAACATATGAATGCTCTTTTACCAGATTATAAGAATAGAAAGGTACAGGAAAGACAAGCAACAGGTAAAAAAAGGGGGAGACCAAAAAAATATAAGGATATTGTGGGTGAAGGTGTAAATGTTGATGAAGAAACGAAGCAGATATTTAGGGTAGCACTTAATAAATTTTATTACACAAAAGCTGAGAACTCATTGAATACTGCATATCAGTTAATGAGGAAGGAATTTTATGCGGATGGGCATAGGGTAGATGGGGGCATTGAGAAGCGAATACTAAAACCATCCAGTGAAGTTCCAACTTTTGGGCAGTTTAAATACTTCTTTTATAAGGAGCGAAACTTGAAGAAGGAAATATATTCAAGGAAGGGGTCAAAGGAATATCTACAAAATCATAGACCAATATTGGGTAGTTCTACCGTAGAGGCTTATGGTCCAGGCTATTATGAAATCGATGCTACAATTGCAGATGTTTATCTGGTTTCAAGATATAACAGAAATTGGATAATAGGTCGCCCTGTTGTTTACTTTTGTATAGATAGATTCTCCAGGATGATTACAGGCTTATACGTTGGATTAGAAGGGCCATCTTGGAACGGGGCAATGAATGCTCTTGCAAATACAGTAGCGGATAAAGTAGAGTTTTGTAAATCATATGGTATTGCAATTACTGAGGAGCAATGGCCAGTTCATCATTTGTGTGACACTCTTATGGTAGACCGAGGGGAATTAGAAGGCAATTTAGCGGAATCAATTATTAGTTTTTTGCACATTAAGGTGCAGAACTCAGGTTCATACAGAGCTGATGCAAAAGGAATAATTGAGAGAAATTTCAGGGCAATTAACGATAAGGTGGTAAAACCATTACTTCCAGGTGCGGTTAATCCTACTGCTGGTAGAGGGGACAGGAATTACCGTTTAGATGGAGTACTTGACCTTTTTCAATTTACCCAAATCATGATTAAATCTTGTCTGCATCATAATCAAAGTTGGCTATCTAATTATAATCGGGAGGAAATTATGATAGAAGACGAAGTAGAACCGATTCCAATTAGGTTGTGGAACTGGGGTTTAAAAAATAAAGCAGGATTGTTGCGTTCAGTTTCAGAAGATATTGTAAAGTTAAATTTAATGCCAACTGCAAATGCTTATATAACTGGAAAAGGAATTAAGTTCAAGGGGTTATTTTACAGCTCCTCAAGCCTTCTTAAAGAAGGTAGTTTTGAACGAGTTCGTATAACAGGAAGTGGAGAGAAGATTCAGATATCCTATGACCCACGAAATTTAAACTACGTATATATTAAAAAAGAAGACGGAAAAGGTTTTGAGAAATGCCATCTCCTTGATTATCAAGAAGCTCATAAATACAAGAGTTTCGAGGAGCTTGAATATTTGCAGGAGTATGAAAAATTGCAAAAAAAGCAAAAAGAAGACGAACAGTTGCAATCCAAAATAGATTTAATTTCAGAGATTGAAAACATTGTCCAAGAAGCGGAAAAAATGACAAAAGAACAGCAGGATGGAGCGGAAAGCAAGACGCAAAAATTAAAGGGAATCCGTAAAAATAGACAAATAGAGAAAATAATTAACAGAGAAAGTGAAGCATTTGAATTGGATAAAATGGATGCGAAGGAAAAGGGACAGGTTGTTTCCTTTAATAAAATAAGTAGGCAAGAACCCGAAGAGGAACAAGATGAATTTGAAAATGAAATTGCTTTATTAAGAAGGAAGCAGAAGGAGAGAACGTATGGGAAAACAGAATAAAGTGATAATTCCAAACGGTGGGGAAGCGGTAATGGCGGAGTATAAAGAACAAAAAGTGATGGAATACCGAGATAATCCCCTTATAGAAGCTCTGCCTCTGATTTTTTCTAAAGAAGAAGCAATTGATAAGTTAGCTTCGTATCCTCCTTTTGAGATAAATGAAAGGAATCTTGATGCTCACATAAGGCTTCATCTTGTTCAGCGTATCTTTGAATATTATTACCAACCTCTGTCACAGGTATTAGACCTGGAGTCAAGAATATCAAGAATGATTCGTAGGGGTTATGTACACAGGAATCCTTTAAAGCCAGAATACGCAAAAGAGTTACAAAATGGCTATAAAAATATTCTAAATGGAAATATAGAAATATACAACGACAATTTCAAGACCACATCATCAACTATGACAATAATTGGTCCTTCTGGTCTCGGAAAGAGCACAAATATTTCCAGAATATTGAAAACGATACCGCAGATTATCATACATTCTCGTTATAAGAAAACTGACTTTAATATGTATCAGCTATCCTGGATTAAGATGGATTGTAGTTTTGACGGTACAGTGAAAGGACTATGTATCGACTTCTTCCGTATCATCGATTCTCTCATTGGAAGCTCTTACCATCGTAAATTTGGTTCTGGAAGGCAACCAATTGCATCTCTTCAACCAGCAATTTTACAAATTTCGAGAGTACATTCTATCGGGTTAATCATTATAGACGAGGTGCAGTCGTTAAGTGTAGCGAAATCGGGAGGGGCTGAAAAAATGATGAATTTCTTCCATTACCTATCTAATATGGGGATTCCTCTCCTTTTAATAGGTACACCCAAAGCCTTACCATCACTTAGAGGAGACTTTCGCCAAGCAAGACGTGGTAGTGGTCAGGGGGACATGGTTCTTGAAAGATTAAAACAGGATTCAAATTGGGACTTAATCTTAGAAGGAATGTGGGATTATCAGTGGGTGAGAAAGCCAACTGCTATTACACAAGAGTTTAAAGATATTTTATATGATGAATCTGGCGGAATAACAGATATTGCGATTAAACTTTTTGTCATGGCTCAAGTAAAAGCAATCTCCAGTGGCAAAGAAGAAATAACACCCTCACTAATTAGAAAAGTAGCAAGAGAGAATTTGCAACTAATTCAGCCGATGATTAATGCTATAAGAAGTGGCGACATTAAAGCTATTTCGAGATACGAAGATATTACACTTATAGATGTAGAAGGGTTTATTAATCAGGAATTTGCAACTGTTTCTATGAACGATAAAATAAAGGAAATTCAAAAGGCGAAGAAAAAGCAAGAGAAAGATTGGAAAGAGAACGTAAGGGAACAGGCTATTGTAAAATTAATTGAGCTGGATGTTGAACCAGCTAAAGCAAAAAAGTGTGTTGATTCTGTGATGGAACAGCAAGGGAAAGAGTTGGATATAAAGGGGATTATCAAAGAGGCGTTTAAGCTGTCTTTTAATATAGAAGAGGGTAGCTCTAAACTAACTAAAAGGTCAAAGAAAATGGAGTTGCAAAACAAGCAAGATTTAAGATTGATTGTTTCAGAAGGAAAAGCAAATGGTCTATTTGCCCATGAAGCTCTTAAAGAGAAAGGAATTATTAAAGTGGTAGAAGATGATTTCTTTGGTGTGGGGTGAGAATAATGGTTGGCTTTTTTCCAACACCGTATCCGAATGAGTTACTATATAGTACATTAGCACGTTTCCATATAAGAAGTGGGAACATTAGCCCCAAGTCAACAATTGAAGAGTTATTTGGCTCTCGCTCTGTTACTGCGGTTGTGGATTTATCATCAAATATAGATAGCTTGGTAGGTAATCTGCCAATAGGTAATAATCAAACTTCGGAAAATTTGATTATGGAAAATACGTTATACCCTTTTTATAGTGCCTTTCTTCCTCCAGAACGTGCCACAATAGTTTTGCAATCCATGAAAGGAAACAGCGGTGGAAGCATCCATAGTCGAACAGGAGTTATGGCAAGTACAATTAAAGAAAACAGATATATCAGAGTGTGCAAAGAGTGTTCGATAGAGTCATTGAAGAATTATGGCGAATTGTTTTGGGTGAGAAATCATCAAATTCCAGGGGTTATTATTTGCTCAAAGCATAAGACCTTACTGTACGACAGTAAAGTATTAATACATCACTTTAACAAACATGAGTTTGTTCCAGCAAGTGTGGATAATTGCAATATATCCGATGAATATACAAATCTAACGAATATAGGAGAAGTTATAGAATCTGAATTTATCCCCAAGTATATTAAAATTGTGGATAATGTGGATAAATTATTAAACAATCGTTATCCCAATAAACCACCTGAATGGTTCTTCTCTCAATACATAGAGAGGTTAAAGTTGATGGGATTAGCAAATATAAATGGAGTAGTAAAACAAAAGGAACTTAGAGAACAATTTCTGAATTTTTATGGAGAATCGCTTTTAGAAACAGTGCAATCTTCTATTAATGATAGTGATAGTTCTTGGCTTAGTACGATGGTTAGAAAACCACGTAAAACTGTTCATCCAATTCGACATCTACTCATGATTCAATTTTTAGGAATTACGTTGGAAGAGTTATTGAATGAGGAAGTGGATTATCTTCCTTTTGGCGAAAGCCCTTTTCCATGTTTAAATGCAGGTGCAGACCACTATTTAAAGCCCATAGTCACTGATATGACTATTCGTTATGATAGTAAAATCAAGCGGCCAGTTGGAACATTTCACTGTTCCTGCGGTTTTGTTTACGCAAGAAGTGGTCCCAACAGTAGTGAAGAAGATAGGTACAAGGTTGGGAGAGTAAAGGAGTTCGGTCAAATATGGGAAGCAAAGCTGAAAGAACTTCTTCAAATGGATTTAAGTTTGAGAGAAATTGCAAGGAGATTAAAGGCAGATGTAAATACGATAAAGAAATATGGTCAGAGGTTAAACGAATGTGAATCGGAACTCAACCATAAAGGAAAGGAAAATATAATTAACGGAGGAAGTTTTCGCCAAGAGTGGCTGGATTTGCAAAAGAAATATCCCGAAAAGGGTAAAACGGAACTGCGAAAGATTAATAGTCGTCTTTATACTTGGCTATATCGCAACGATAGGAAATGGTTTAATTCCAGCTCTCCAAAGAAGAAGCAAAATATTACGGTAAATAATCGAGTAGATTGGGATAAAAGAGATGCGGAAATTCTTGAATTAGTAAAGGCAATTGTAGAAGAAATACTTAATTCCAATGATAAACCTGAACGAATAACAATAAGCAGGGTGGGTAAAAAGATTGGCAAATTATCTTTGTTGGAAAAGCATCTATCCAAATTGCCCCGAACCAACGAATACTTACTGCAAAACACTGATTCGGTAAGAGATTTCCAAATACGTAGAATCAAATGGGCGATTAAAGAATGTGAGCGAGAAGGATATGATGTGCAGTGGTGGAGAGTAGTGAGGGTAGCTGGTATTCGGGATGAATGGACAGAGGAATTAGAAGTGGAGTTTGAAAGGATTAGTAGTATTAATTCATTCAATTAGTTTAGCAAAGTTTGGCTTGATATCGGGAAGAGCTGTAGGTATCATAAATTTATAGAAAATAATAATTATTTGAAATGAGGAAACAAAATGGCGACCTTTTATATTAATCGCAAAAGTCCATATTGCATAAATTAACGCTCAGTCATAGGACTGGGCGTTTTTAATTGTGTTTGTTTCCAAACTGTATCGAAAGGAGGAGAGAGAATGTTGCTGGAAAAGTTGAAAGGGTCTTTACAAAATCTTTCTATTGAATTAATTGGAGACGCACTTACTATTGTTGTTTCTTTAGTCATTGGCTACTATGTGAAGGTTTTCTTTCTTATGTAGTTAGCTTTATTAAAGACTGTAATCAAAAGGAGGAGACTAATTTACGGAAGAAGAAATAGGTGTTTTGGATGTTATAAACAGGTCGGATAACTACTTAAAGAACGATGATGAATAGGAACAAGGAGGATATAAGAATGAGCAATGTATTTGAGCAGGAAAAGGATACGGACATTATAGAATTGGTGGAAGTATTATCATTTGATGATATGGAACTTGATAATGATATTCGAGAATGGCTACAAACCCCGCCTGTTCAGTTGAAAGATTACGGATTTGGCGAACCTGACAGCGAAGGAGAGTATTTTGCAATCCTTAATGAAATATCAGAATATCTGATGGAGAGGTGATGATATAAAAGTCATTAATAAAGGGGGGGAGAAGGCTTAGTGGAACAAGATTGGAAGGAAAAGTTTAGAGCAGAACTTCTGGAGGATATAAAAAAAGAGGCAAAGCAAGAGATAGCAGAGGAAATGGCAAGAATTTATTTAGAAACAACTGATTATGATGATGAACGAATATCTGAAAGGTTTGGAGTACCGATTTATAAGGTTGAACAATTCAGAGAAGAAAATAAAAAGTTGCAGTTCGCAAAACAATTAGAGATAACAGAAGAACCAGCTTTACTTGAGGATGATGTGATTTCTAAGTGCTTATTGAAAGACATGTATCTAAAAAAAGGAAAATTGGATGGGGCAGAAAATATGCTTTTGCTCGGTTTACATGCCACAGGATTGAAACGGTTTTTAGAAGTTATCTCCGATGATACAAAAGAAATGCTACGAGAGATGTTGCAGGAAGAAGATTTAGACGTTAAAGAGGAGGGGGGAGAGTGAATTACTATCAAATGTTAGAGAATTTGCATGTTGTTTCCAATAATAAAGATAGAGATGATGAGAACTTCTGGTCACAAGAGGTATATAGCCAATCTGATTTTTCCAGTGCGTGTTTAGATGCCCATCTACTGGTAAGGAAAAATATTTGTAAACAAGTTGAGTGGGGAAAAGAACAAAATGAAGAATGAGCAAGAAATACCAAAAGAATATTGTCCGTATTGTGGCAAGAATTTGATAAGAATTCTTTTAGAAAAAGAACAGGGAAAATATAATATTCAGTATGTAAATGAAAAAGTTGGCATATCCAATTGGGATTCTATCTTTGCATGGAAATGTCCGTATTGTTCCAAAACATGGGGGAGGGAACTATGACCTTAGGATACTTAATATTTAGGCTATAGTTTAATTGCAATATTCTTCATAACGAGGTGAGATTATGTCAAACTTAGTTCCAAGGCCAAAAGGTCAAAAAATAACCTTTTCCGATATCGAGCCACTGCCAGAGAAACCAACAGAATTATATAGTGGGAAATTTCTGTTTACAGAAGAGGAAAAGAAGGCAATGCTATTAGTTTATATTACAAGTTTCGGTTTGGAGTTTTTGGTAGAAATTCTACCTCCTGAATCGGTAAAGGAACTGAAAGACTTGTTAGCAAAAATGAATCGGGATAAAAATTAGAGTTTTACGACAAAACTATCTATAGTCTAACAGAAAATGGTATAATGTAAATTACGAGAATGAGAATTTCCAATCGGTTCACCGAGAAGACCACCTAACTGGACAGGGTGGTTTTTTTCTTGTTGGTCTCTTAAAGGATAATATTAAATGAGCAGATTGCTTATAAAAATTATCAAGCCAAAGAAAAGTGTTTATTTTACCATAGTGAGCTAAGTTGCTCAGGCAACTGTTTTCTTCGTTAGTCTTTAATAAAGAATTTATATACGTAAGGAGTAATTAAATGTCACTAACGGGATTACTTAACCATAATAAGGAGATAAAAGAACTGTTTAAATCTATACCTAATATGAAAATGTCCTTTCAGACTCTTAATGAGGGTACTACCTTTCCTGTGAAAGCACCAATTATTGTGAAAGCTGATGGAAGAGCAAACCCCGTTGTAGGACAAGCATATGATTACTGGCTAAGGGCATTTGTACAACGAATAAATAACCAATTGCATGAAGGCAATTTAGTAGCTTATCAAGGTTTATCCATGTTTTTTTCAGAGAAAAAGTTCTACGATAAAGATGATTATAAATATTATTTGCCATTCATAAAAGAAGAAGAAAATGAATTCGGTAATTATTATTATGATACCTATTTAAAAATGAAAGAAGAGAATAAAACATCTGATGAATGGTTTGAAACAGTCCTTGATTACATACATGAAAAATACACAGATGAAATCCTTGAAAGTATGGAGCTGAAGTTTTTTAGTGATTTTACAATAACGAACCATTTCTCTGAAGAAGAAATTATTTACAATAAAATAATTGAAAGAAGAAACTCTTACATTTCAGGAGAATTAGTTGATGATAATAATTAATGCAAGATTGTATGGTTCTGGGGAATTTGGATGCTGTATATCGTTCTAATTATACTCATGAACAAGGTGTTTTTTATGTGTCAGATAAAGATACTATAGACTTGTTAAATTTAACAAAAGAGACTCAAAAGTATTCTTCCTTTTTCAAAATGAACCATACTCTTATTTGTAATCCAACATTTGAAAAAGCATCTTTATTAGTAGGAGGAGCAGATGCAGATGTTTTAATTGATAACACTTTGATTGAAATAAGAACTGAGTCACAGTTTGGATATAAAGCAGACCATATGAGACAACTTATCGGATACTATATATTATCTCTCCTTACACCTTCCTTCCCTAAAATAGATAAGTTGGCTATTTTTAATCCAAGATTTAGTCGCTATGTTTACATCACTATTGAAGGCATAAACTCTAATTTTGATTTAATTGGTTTTTCAGAAAAAATTATTGATATTCTTCTTGTAAGAAGCTCACTTTCTAATAAAGATAAAGAGATGGCTTGGCAGTCCTTCTTTAATAAAACGAGGGGATAAAAACCCTTAAAATGATAGAGAACTTGTTAAGTTTGCTGGTATAAGATATGGAGCGACTAATAGGTCAAGTTCAATAAAAAAGAAACCTGATATATTCAGGTTTCCCAGCTTGTAGAAAAACCCTATTTTAAAATATGATTTTGAAAAAGGGGGGATTTGATGTTTTATTTGTCTTTTGACCACAACATAAGGGTATTAAAATATTACCTAAACCACTATATGTTGTAGGATGAATTTATAAAAAAACTGTCGAGAAAGTCTCGACAGCCTGAGAAACCTGATATCAGGTTTCCTTTCTAAAATAAACAATTCCAGGGTCTGCTGTATTATACTGTTTTGGGAAAAGTAAGCCTTCTGTATAAGGAGATTTAACGTTTTGTTTGGTAAATAATTCTGCTGTCTGTGCGTAAAATAGCTTTGCATTTTGAACATCACGTTGACCTGTTGCAATATCATTTAATAAATTTAAAGATAAAAAATTCATTGCTTCTTTATGACATTTTGCAGATGCTTCTCCTCTGGTACGGTCTAAATATACACTTCCATCAAACATTGCCACTTCATCATATAAATGTAATGGAACATAGTAATCAATGGTTTGCTCTAAAAAATCTTTATGGGGGGTAGGGAAGTTATGTGGTACGGTTTCTCTATACACAATCGTTCGTTTCCAAGGACCGTTATTATACCAAATTAACCTACTCATTGTTGCTTCTGGAGGATAGCCATATTTCCGAATCATTGTTTTAGCACCTTCTAATGGTTTGCCACTCCAATGGGATATTATTTGATTTACATAGTTCTCCATGCTCATACCTCCAAACAATTTCCTAAAAGCATTGTATGTAAGGTTCATTTTTTGTGTTACTGCCTATACGCTTTTTACTTTTGTATAAGGGTGATAGTGAAAACGGTAAAATTCGTTATCTTACTACTGAATAAAGGATGCTCTTTGATACATTTAGCATACATTCTAAATAAGGGCTTTATAAATTGAAATTTTGATATAGCTTATCTAAAGCCTTATTTTACTTGCAGAGAGTATGCGACCTATGTGGATTGATTTATTATCTATCATGTGATGAGGAGTTGATAAAAAATCATCTGAAATATTTGATTAGATTGTAGAAATAATTTGATTAATTGGAGTTTCAGTGATGTTATTTGTACCACGTCAATAAAAAGTATCGTTTTTGGTTTAAAAAATGTATAACACTATCCTTGACCGTGTACTATAGTACACGGTTTATACTTTATATGGGGTGAATAAGTTGAGTTATCGTATTAGTGAATTTGCAGACAAATGTGGGGTTAATAAAGAAACCATTAGATACTATGAACGACAGAATTTATTACAAGAACCTTCTCGAACAAATTCAGGTTATCGGATATATTCTGAGGATGATATTAAGCGTGTAGGGTTTATTAAACGAATGCAAGAGCTTGGTTTCTCTCTGAATGAAATTTATAAATTACTTGGGGTTGTAGATAAAGATGAAATTCGATGCCAGGACATGTTTCAATTTGTATCAAAAAAAGAAGAAGCAGTTAAAAAACAGATAGAAGATTTAAAGCGTATTGAACGTATGTTGAAAGATTTAAAGAAAAGATGTCCCAATGAAAAGGAATTACATGATTGCCCCATTATTGAAGCGTTGATTGAGGACTAATAAGAAGGGAGATTTTTTATGAAACATAGAAAGAGCTTTATTGCAGGAATAGTAGGTATATTTGTTGTTCTACTATGTTGTGCAACACCTATATTAGTTATTTTATTAAGTGCTATTGGATTAGGGGCGATAACTGGCTATTTAGATTATATTCTGATTCCAGTTTTAGCAATTTTTCTTGCCTTAACTTTCTACTCTTATAACAAGTTAAATAAATCGAGTTCTAAGAATGATTCTTGTTGCTCTTAAGATATAGGTGGTGATAGTGATGAAAGAGAAAGTTTCACAAGTAGCAACACTATTTTCTGGATTTGTGATGGCAGGTTGTTGTTTAGGACCTCTAATTTTGATTCCTCTTGGTTTAACAGGTTTTGCTGGAGGATTAGCAATTTATGCAACGAAATATCAAACGATGTTAATAACGGTTACGTTGGTTTTATTAGCTTACTCATTTTATTTGATTTATGGGCGAAAGTGTAAAAAGAAAAGCTCTATTATTGGATTATGGATTACAACGGTTTTGGTATTAGGGATGTTTGTTTATACGCTAATTTCCAAAGGGTACTTGTAGGAAAGGGGTATTTATTGTGCGGGTTCAACAGGTTTTAGCCATCATTTTATTGTTGTTTCTACTTATTCTTTCTGCGTGTAGCAATGAAAAAGAGGTACAAACTATTACAAGTAATAATAGTAACTCCGTATCGTTTACGGTAACAGATATGTATTGTGCAAGTTGTCCATTTGTCGTAGAAAGTGCGATAAATAAAGTGGATGGGGTAAATAATGTAATTATTGAAACAAAAGGAACAGAGGGAACTGTAACGGTTTCTTATGATGATGTAAAAACAAATATTAAAATCATTCAAGAGTCCGTTTTGGATTTAGGTTACGGTGTAAAATAAAGGAGGATAAAACACATGAAAAAATATCGGATAAAGATTGAGGGAATGACTTGTACAGGGTGTGAAGAGCATGTAGCTGTTGCACTTGAAAATATAGGAGCTAAAAACATAAAGGTTAATTTTAGTCGTGGTGAAGCGGTATTTGAATTACCTGATAATAAAGAGATTGAAACTGCCAAAAGAGCTATCAATGAAGCAAAATATCAACCTGGTGAAATAGAAGAGGTGTTATCAAAGGAAGATGTGGTTTTAGGTAATGAAGGTGATTATGACCTACTTATAATTGGTTCTGGTGGTTCTGCCTTTTCGGCCGCCATTAAAGCAATAGAATATGGGGCAAAAGTTGGGATGATTGAGCGTGGAACGGTTGGAGGGACATGCGTAAATATTGGTTGTGTTCCTTCTAAAACCCTTCTTAGAGCTGGAGAAATCAATCATTTGGCAAAAGTAAATCCATTTATTGGGTTGCAAACATCTGCTGGAGAAGTAGAATTAGCACCGTTAATAAAACAAAAGAATGAGTTAGTTAGTGAACTTCGCAATCAAAAATATGTAAATTTAATTGATGAATATGGATTTGATTTAATTGAGGGTGAAGCTAAATTTGTTGATGAAAATACAGTTGAAGTAAATGGGAAAAAACTTTCAGCAAAACGCTTTTTAATCGCAACAGGTGCTTCTCCATTATTACCACCGATTCCAGGACTTGAAGAAGTAGATTATTTAACAAGTACAACGCTACTCGAATTAAAAAAAGTTCCAAAACGCTTAACGGTAATTGGTTCAGGGTATATTGGAATGGAACTTGGGCAACTTTTTCATCATTTAGGTTCAGAAGTTACTCTTATGCAAAGAAGTGAGCGTTTATTAAAAGAATATGACCCTGAAATTTCTGAAGCGGTAGAAAGAGCTTTAATTGAACAAGGAATAAGCCTTGTAAAAGGGGCAACTTTTGAGCGTGTGGAACAAGAAGGTGTAATAAAAAAGGTTTATGTTACGGTAGATGGTAAACAAAAAGTGATTGAATCAGAACAACTCCTTGTTGCAACAGGCAGAAAACCAAATACAGATTCTCTAAATTTAAGTGTAGCAGGGGTTGAAGTGGGAAACCGCAAAGAAATAAAAATAAATGACTACGCTCAAACAAGTAATGAAAAGATTTATTCGGCAGGAGATGTAACGCTTGGACCACAATTTGTGTATGTAGCGGCCTATGAAGGTGGAATTGTCGCTGATAATGCAATTGGTGGGTTAAATAAAAAATTAGATTTATCGGTTGTACCAGGTGTTACGTTTACAAATCCTTCGATTGCAACCGTTGGTTTAACAGAAGAACAGGCAAAAGAACAAGGATACGATGTCAAAACATCTGTATTACCTTTAGATGCTGTTCCAAGAGCAATTGTGAATCGTGAAACCACAGGTGTATTCAAAATAGTGGCAGATGCGAAAACATTAAAGATATTAGGAGTTCATGTTGTATCTGAAAATGCAGGAGATGTAATTTACGCAGGGACATTAGCAGTAAAATTTGGTTTAACTATAGAAGACTTAAAGGAAAGCCTTGCACCATATTTAACAATGGCAGAAGGGTTAAAGTTGGCTTCTCTTACGTTTGATAAAGACGTTTCAAAATTATCTTGTTGTGCAGGATAGAAGTTTTTTTTATAAAAAACAGTATAGAAAACAATTAGATTGATTATTTAAAAAGTGAGTGTCGTGTTGGATAGGAGGAAAATCGCAGTCACAAAGTAGGTGGCTTTTCCCTGAACCCTACCCCCTTTTTTCTGCTTCTATGTTATAGCAAAATGAAATGCTACCCAAGTCAAATTAATCGTTCCCTTGGTTAAATGAATCGTTCCCTAAAACGAGTGAAAATCGGAGTCTTTTCTCCATTTTTCCTCGTTTTTTTATGTCCAAAAGCGGAGAAAAAGCCAGAAAAAAGCATGAGAAAGGCAAGAATAAATCTCAGAGGGAAAGCGTGACAATGCCCGATATATCAACGATTTCACAAAAGAAAGCCAGAGGAAAAGAAAGAAAAAAGGCAGGAGAAAATGCAGGAAAAAACCTCGTTCCTAACCCCATTTATTACTGTTCCTACGGAACAACTTATTTTCCTAAAAAAACAGGATTCCTACAAAAAATAGGAGAAAAAGGGAGGATATTAGGGAAGAACTAATTCGCCTACAGAAATTGGGAAATCGGAGAAAGGCAGGAATGACAAGGGTTTGGGAAAAGGGGGGAGAATACAGTTTAATTTTGCGACTACAACTTTTTTGTTCGATGACATAATTGTTGGTAACTAAACATTTATGTTGGTAACTAGATATTAATGATGGTAACTAAGAGATTGTTATTGCATTTAAGACTAATTTTGAATAGCTGTTATGCATCTGTGGTAATTTAAAATAAATAGCCTTAAGAAAAATTGGTGAAACAAGTGAAAAAACTATTAACTTTAGATAAAAAAATTAATATAAAATTTTTTAAGACCCTGCTACCGCAGGGTCTTTTTATTTTCTTTCTATAGAGTCTCAATATAGAGTCTATACTTAGACTCTATATTGAGACTCTATTAGGACAAGCTTTTATTTAATGGGGGTATTATAAGACATGGCGAAAACGAGTCGCGGAGAAAAAATAAGGAAGTTACAACAAAATCAAATAAAAAATGGTCGTGGGCAAGGTATAGGGGTTAATTATAAACCTTTTATTCAAGCTCATGACAATAAAGTGGCTTCGGAAGGGTGGCTAACTCGCCACAAAGGTTGGAAAACGAAAAGAATTCACCATACATTATCAAATCATGAAAGAGATTATCTTTATTATTTAGAATGGCTGGACGAGGTAGTTGATATAAGGGAACAATTTCCACTACTCCCACTAAGTAGAACTGAAGAAATTGCTGACCTACTAGGGATAAAACATGCACATGTAGATAATGTCCCGGTAGTAATGACAACAGATTTTTTAATTACTATAAAGACTCCTAATGGTTTAGTTGACGTTGTGCGAACAGTTAAACCCGGTAATAAACTTGATAATAGAACACTGGAGTTATTTGAAATTGAAAGACGGTTTTTTACCGAACAAGGCATAAATTGGGAAATTATTACAAAAAGAAAACTTCCTAAAACTCTGATAAAAAATGTGGACTGGATGTGCGAAGCGAGATATTTAGACACTGTACCAGGAATAGATGGAGAACTTGTGAATTTAATTAATCAACCTCTTTTTATGAGTATATCTAATGATGGAGGTAAAACACCTATAAGTAAAGTATGTCTTCGAAGTGATAAAGAATTTGGATTAGAATCAGGGTCATGTATGTTTATTCTCCAATATATGCTTGCAAACAAAAAATGGAGTACTGATATGAATGTACTTATTAAAGAATCAAGACCATTACAAATCTTCAATTTAGAAGATCAAACTAGAAGTAAAGAGATAGGATAGGGGTCGATAAGTTTGTTGATTGTTGAAAATATGATTTTGCTGCTACTTGATATGGAACAAAATCAAGAATCTTTACAACGTGTACTTTGGGTTTCATCAGACCAAGATTATGTTGTACTTGTAGATATTACTGATAGGAAAAATATGAAGTATCCATTTTTTCGTAAGTATGAAGAAATTGTAAATGAGGCAAAAGAAGGACAACTTAGAAAGCTTGAAATTGATCCTGATTTAAGACTGATTTCTCCCGATGAAGAATACCTAAATAAATATAGGGCTAAAAGAGATGTAAAATGGGAGGTAATAAAGGATATTGTCGTTCAAGAACCTGATATTTATATATCAGAAAAAAGAGGGCCTCTAGTTTCAATGGTTGAAGAAATTACAGGTAAGAATCGAAGGTTAATTTATGACTACCTAAAAAAATACTGGTTTTACGGAAAATCAATTAACGGTCTTTTAAATGATTATTTTAATTGTGGTTCACCGGGGAAACCAAGAAATATAACTAAAAAAACAGGACCGCGTTCAGCAGATGGAAATGATTTTATTGTAACGGAAAAAGATAAAGAGATATTTAAAAAAGCGATTAAATTATACCATGAAGAAGGGGGTATGGATATCACTGAAACACATCAACACATGTGTGAAAAGTGGTATAGTTCGGGATTAGTTCGTGAGCAAGGTGTATTAGTATCAATTGTAAAACCTGAAAAATCACCTACACTTAAACAATTCAGGACATGGTATACAAAAAGTTATTCGAAGTATGATAGGGAGGCAAAAAGAAGAGGGAAAAGAAAAGCTGAAATGGAAGTAAGGGCTTTATTAGGAAATGCTGAAGAACGTGCAACCAGTGTAGGAGCATTATTTGAAATTGATTCAACTCCAGCTGATATTATTCTAGTCGCAGAAGATAGAAAGACAATACTAGGTTCACCGACTTTATACATGGTAAAGGACGTATATAGTCGTTTTATAGGAGGATTTAATGCTACATTGTCCCATGCTTCTTCAGTAGAGCAAATGGTTGCAATAGAAAATACTGCAACAAATAAAGTAGAGTTTTGCAGAAGATATGGGATTGAAATTGAAGAAAGTGATTGGCCGTGTGCACATCTACCCCGTATGATTGCCGGTGACCGAGGTGAGCTAAAAGCAAAGATGTCAGAAAATCTGGTAAATATTAATGTTGAAATTGCTAATGCTCCATCATTTAGAGGTGACTTAAAACCCTTTATAGAACAACATTTTAGTTTAACCAATAAGAAAATAAGAGCACTTTTTTCTCAATATGGTGCAAAACCTCCAAAACTTATAGAACGTGGAGATAAAGATCCAGCGAAAAATGCAGTTATGACTATTTATGAGTTTACACAATTCATGATTATGCTAATTCTTACTTACAATAAAAGTGCTTTACCTAAAGAGTATATTGTTACACAGGAGATGTTTGAGGATAAAGTTGAGCTTACTCCATTGGGGATATGGAATTGGAATAGAGGAAAGAAACTTTTACATGTGGAACCTCGTGATTTATTGCGTTATAACTTACTGCCTAAGGAAGATGCAACAGTAACAAGATATGGTATTAAGTGGAAGGGGATGTGTTACGCCAGTCCTCGTGGAATTAAAGAAGGTTGGTTTGTAGAAGAAAGTATTGATGGTGAGAAACAAATTAAAATTTCTTATGATCCAAGGAATATAAGCAGCATTTTTATAAGGTTAAAAGATGGAAGCTTAGATCAATGTGTTCTCACAGATAAATTTAAAGAATATGACGGGTTACATTTAGAGGATGTAAAGGCCATCTTGAAATATAAGAAAGATCAACTAAACCAAAAGGAAAAAGAAGAAAAGCAACATAATGCAGTATTAAATGCTTTTTCAAGAAAACTTGCTGAAAATGCAAAGAGGGAAACACAAGCTGCAACTACTGGAATGAGTTATAACCAAAGGCAAAAAGATAAAAGGGAGAATAGAAAAGCAGAGGCTAGGGAAAGAGGAAGTAAGGATGCTTGGACAGCTGTTACACCATCTAAATCAGGTGAAACAAATAATCATAAAGCTGAAATCGTTGAATTCCCTTCAAGAGGTCAATCCAATAGCGTAAAAGAGACTCAAAGTGAAATTCAAAAACGATTTAGTGAAAAAAATAAAAATAGGAGAAGAAACCATGAATCTATGGAATGAAGGGTTTGAAAGATTAGATGGTATACATTGTATAGCAGAATATAAAGAACAAATAGTTCCAGAAAATAGAGGAAACCCTTTTATTGAAGCAATTCCTGAAAGATTAGATATGGATCAATTTTTTGACGCTCTTCATTCATTACCAAAATTTGATTCTAGTTTTTTGAAGTTCGGAATAGAGGATCGTCTAGAATTGACTCGGCAAATCAAGCCTAGTTTTTGGTCACCGTTTCCAAGTCACTATGACAAGTATAGAGGATTATACACAATGATAAAAATAGGTTATCAATCAAGAAATCCAATGAGGGCTATTTATAACCGTCAATTTGCTATAGGATGGGATAAAATTTTAGAGAGTGGACTAGATGAAAATGGGGCAAACATTGCAGGAAACATACAGACTGCACAGAGTCTAGTGGAAATAGGGATAAGCGGGATTGGAAAAAGTAAAATTTATGAAAGAATTTTAAAAAGACTCTTTCCCCAGGTCATCCACCATAGTGAATATAAAGACAAAAAACTGCTTATGACACAAGTGCTTTGGCTCCATATTGAATGCCCTAGCGGAAAATCTGTTGGTGCACTATGTAAAAATTTTTACGAAAAGGTAGATGAATTATTGGGAAGTAATTTCTATCAAAAATATGGAGAAAAGGCAGGTAATACCGATAACCTAGCAAAACGTATGGTTAAAGTTGCAGCTCAGATTAACTTAGGTGTATTAGTAATTGATGAAATACAAAATGTACATAAGGCTCATTCTGGAGGGGATGAGCGAATGATTAATTTTATTACTGAAATAGTTAATACCATCGGTGTACCTGTTATTATTATTGGAACTTTTAAAGCTTTGTACCTTTTCAAGAATTCTTTGGCTAACTCTAGACGAGGTATTCCAGATGGTTACAGTGAAAATATTATGGGGCTGTTACCAGAAGAAAGTTGGGAATGGAATGAACTAATAGAGAATCTCTGGGACTTACAATATACAGTAAAATATACTCCACTGACAGATGAGTTGAAGCATTTAATGTACTACCAATCGTTAGGTATACCTGACATAGCAGTGAAATTATTTATGCATGTTCAATCTAAAGCAATCATCAATGGGGGGAATGAACAGATAACAACAAATCTAATTAACGAGGTCGCTTCAAAGAGTTTAAGACTTCTTCAGGATAAATTTGAAAAAATTAGAAATGGACAAACATCAGAATTGGGTGAATTGGATGACATAAAACCAGATTGGGTCTCTTTTAATGAATATATAAAGGAAGCTAATCATCGAGTAAATGTGTATGGAAAACTTACACAAGACCATTCACGGTCATTGCAAAAAAGGGATAAAGATATCATTCTCGAGGAACTAGTAAGGTTCGCCTTGAATTTAGTCTCAAATCCAGAATTAGCAGAATCCATGGCGAATCAAGTTTATGAAGCAAGTGGTGGAATGGGGGACAAGCAAGGAATGTTTGCACATCTTGCTCAATTGGCATTGGAAGCTAATGGGCAAGTAAATGTAAATCAAAATGCAAATGAGGATTCATTACCAAAGCAGCAAAAGACAAAAAAAACAAAACCGTTGCTTGAAGAGAATGATCTTCGATTTATTGTACAACATGGTCATAAAAAAGGATTATCTACAGAAGAGGCACTAGAGGAAGCCGGGTTCATTAGAGAATGTAATGAGTTGCTTGGATTTTGTAATTAGTTATTAAGATTCAATATAGTCAATAGATGTAGAAGATATTTCAAAATAGTAGTGAAAGGATACTAAATGGATTTCTTATATATTGATAAAAAAGGGCAGCAAGAAACGAATAAAAAAAACGACGGTATTACTAAAAGTCTGACAACAGAAGAGGGTTTAGAACAGGAGAATCATATCAGATATATTAATGAATTATAAAACTGTGCATAGGCAAAAGGGAGAGGTTACCTTGAAAAACGCGATAATGTTTCCGCCGATTTATCCTGATGAAGATTTTAGGAGTATTGTTTTTCGATATCACATTCGAACTCCAAATGAAACTCTTATAACAACAAACAAAGAGTTGTTTGGTAGATCGTCTATAAAAAATCCAATATTCCCCACCCGTTTAGAAAAGTTTTTAAGGAACCTACCATTCGGCCACGAATATGATTTGGAAAAAATTATTTACAATCACACATGGTACGGCTTATATAAATGCTTTATCGATAAGAAAAAACATAAAGAATATATGGAAATCTTTAAATACGGTACAACAAATAGTTTTTGGTTATATAATAAATTTCATAGGCTTTTCTCTTCTAAAGTTAGATATTGCCCAAAATGTGTCAAAGAAGATATTGAAAAATACGGTGAATGTTATGTACATAGAAGCCATCAACTTGATTTTTTAGACTTTTGTCCGTGCCATTTCGTAAAACTATTAGATTCATGCCTGAAGTGTACTACAGAACTTGGTAATAATTATGGGTCAGAATTAGTAAGAAATATGCATTGTATAAATGAACATTCTATTTGTGATCAAATCCAATTTGTAGATAATAAAAGTTCAACTATACAATTTAAAATGGATATTTATAAAGTAATTTGCTACATGAGGGATAAAAGTGAATTACTAGATGCTAGTAAAGTGTACCATAAGATGCTAATGAGACTGTGGAATAATGGATTTATTCACTATAAAGGAAGATTTTTAAAACAAGAGATAGTATCATCAATGATTGACCATTATTCTATTGAATTAATAGAAGCAATAAACTTACCTCGAAAATATGTAAATAGTAAATCTTTTATAAGTAGATGTTTAACAGAGAATTTAGAGGGGGATATTCTATTTTATAGTACATTACTATTATATTTATTTAAAGATATAGATTTTTTTATTGAATACGAAGAGCCAATTGCTAATATAATACCCTCTGGAATAGGACCTTGGGATTGCCTCAATCCAATGTGTAGTAGTTATAAGATGCCTGTTATTAAAAAGTGTAATCGGGGCTCCAAATCTTCGGGTGGGATGTGTGTATCAAGTGAATTTTCCTGTCCAATTTGCGGATATACTTACGTGAAGAGATGGCATAAAGATAAGGAATATAAAGAGAAGGTCATGATAAAATCAATGGGGCATTTATGGATTCAAAAGGTATTAAAATTATACTCACAGGGTTATTCTTGTAATGAAATTGCGGTGGAACTTAAATGCTCTGAATTTGCTGTAAGAAATAATTTAATGAAAATTTTAGGTATTAACAAACAATTAAAGAACGAAGAAGATAGAGAAGCCGTTAGAATATTTATAAAAAGTTATTCGGAAGCGGCTAGTACTAATGATACCCTAAACCAGCAGATACAAGACTATAGAAATTTTATTAACAGTTTAATCAGAAAACACAATATAGAAAGCAGAATTGAAATAATAAATTTAGCATCAAGAGAATATCACTGGTTAAAAAGGAATGACAATGAGTGGCTTGAATCTAATATTCCAAAAATGTTTAACAGAAGAAAGATAAAATCTTTAGATTTAACTTCTTTTGATAAACAACTCTCACAAAAGATTGAAGATATAGCTTTTGAGTTATATGAGAGCTATCCTTATAGAATCTTTAAATCTACTATTTTAAGACAGTTAAGCCCTACAGAAGTCAGTAGAATTAATTCAATGCCTGACCGTCTGCCTCTAAGCATATGTACATTGAAAAATTCGATAGAAAATGAACAAAGATATCTTATACGGGGTCTTCCAAGAGTTATTAAAGTTATTAAAAAGATAGGTTATAGAAACATTACTTTTGAGAGAATTGCAAGTAATTATTCGTCTTATAAACAATGTAATGAAGAAACAAGAAAAGAAATAGAAAGGTTAATTGTAGGCTTAACTTTATCTGATTAATCGTACAGAATCATGGGAAAAACATTATTAATATCATAAAGTTTGGAGTGATAGTATTGATATTTTTCCCAACACCTTTTATGGATGAACTATTATATAGTGTTTTGGCTCGTTATTATTGCTATTCAGGTAGCGAGAACAGTAAAAAAACAATGGACGAGGTGTTTAATTCGTCTTTCATTTGTGCATCCCTTACCCTCCCTTCAAAATTGAAACAGCTTTGTGCAAATTTGCCAACACCGGATTTCTATACTCCTAACCAATTAATTAAAGATTGTACTCTCCTCCCGTACTTTTCTCCATTTATACCAGAAGAAAGATATATGGAGATTAGAGATGTAATGACAAATTATAAAGGCTCCAATTTATATATGAAATTAGGCATGCCTGCAACAACAATAAAGAGTCCAAACTGCTTAAGGTACTGTATTGAGTGTATAAAAGAAGATGATGCTAAATATGGTGAAATCTACTGGCATAGGGCTCATCAGGTTGAAGGGGTTATAATTTGTCATAAGCATGACACGATATTAGTTAATTCAAATATTCCATATTCCCAAAGGAAAAATAAACATAAGTTTCACCGTCTTACCAAGGAGGCTAGTACAAACGGATTGACCTCTAAACTTGATTGGCATAATAAAGAACTATCTCACCTTAGATTTATAGCTGAACAAACATATTATTTGCTGCAAAATGAAATTGCTCCACTAGGGCAAGAGGAAATTCGGAAATTTTACATAGCCAAACTACAAGAATTAAATCTGGCTACGGTATCTGGAAGAATTCGATGGATTAATTTAACGGAAAAATTCAATAAATACTTTGGTTCCAAACTATTATTAGAATTGGAATGCTATATAAATGCTGAAAAAGAGCATACATGGTTACACAAGTTGTTAAGAAAACCAAGAGTTACTTGTCACCCGTTAAGGCATATCTTATTACTAGGTTTTTTAGGGGAAACAATTCAATCATTAGTAAATGAAATTAAAGTAATAGGATATTTGCCTTTTGGTAATAGACCTTGGCCATGTTTGAATAAAGCAGCTGACCATTTTCATAAACTTGTTGTAAAATCGTGTATTGTAACAAGAGATTATAAAACGAAAAAACCAGTTGGAACATTTTCCTGTTTTTGCGGCTTTATTTATTCTCGAAAGGGTCCTGATACAGACAAAGAAGATAGATTTAAAATTGGCCTGATTAAAGAATTTGGTTCAGTTTGGGAACTTAAATTGATTGAAGTATCTAAGATGAAACTGTCGTTAAGAAAGAAGGCAGAATTACTTGGAGTAGATCCTAAAACAGTAAAAAACAGACTTAATTTAGTAAAGGAAAGAAAAATAGAAATAGTTTGTAACCAAGGAAAAGATGATATAAGAAATCAATGGACGTCCTTACTTCAAACTAATATTGGGGAATCTATATCTGAAATCCGAGCTATGGCTCCTAATATATATATATGGCTTTATAGAAATGATAGAGAGTGGCTTAATAAAAATTATCCAGTTAATACAAAAAACAAATCGAAAGTAATATACAAAAGAATTGACTGGGAGCAACGTGACAAGGAAATAGCAAAGAAGGTTAAAGCCATTGCTAAAGAAATATTACAAGAAGATACTAAGCTAATAAGGATTACTAAAAATGAAATAGGTAGGAGATTTGGTAGGTTATCTTGGCTATATAAAAACCTCGAAAAAATGCCTGAAACTAAAAAAGAAATAAATAATGTATTAGAATCTATTGAACAATTCCAAATAAGAAGGATAAAAAAAGTAATAAGTGAAATGAAAAAAACTAATTCAATAGTAAAGGACTGGGAAGTAATAAGAAAAGCTGGGTTAAATAAAAGGGCTGCTGAAAAGCTTAAGTCTATAATTCAAAACGAGATATAACTGGACTTTTATTTACTTAAATTAATCTTATATTTAATAAATTTGATCTCATATTGTTTTCTAACAAGGTAGAGTCAATAAAGAACATTCAAATGATATGTAATTAAATCGGCGGGAATCGTTCTGTTTATTTGTATGGGTTTGGAAAATTCCTTAATTTGTTTGATTAAATCCTAAAATATTTTAAAGATATAAAAGTGGCTTTATTGAAAGGGTAAGATTACCAGTGTTTGGTTATGCTTGGCCGGAAACTGTTCCACTTTGGATAAAAAACAAGCGAATTTGGAGATTTATAATCTGCAAATTCGCTTGTATTTATTTTAAAGACTAAAAAGGATATACACTCGGCCATTTATCCAAATACCTTCTATATCAGCTTCCATCTGATGGCCAGAAAAAAATTGAATATAAGTGTCGTCAAATGAAAAATAATCATCGAAAGAATCAGTTGTTAACCAAATAGGGTGGTCTTTAGGGATAGGCGTTTCTTTCCTCAATTTATATGGTGTCCATTTAGAATTCCAGGCATTTTCAACCTTGATTTCTTTTGGTACTAATGTTAATAGTGGGTAAATATCAAATTCCGCACGACAGATAGCAAGAATACAAGGATGAGGAGCACATTCTGCTAACCGCCACATTGCACTTTGTTTGGATAAGTGGAATTTCTTTTCAAGATCTAACAATAAAGTAATAGAGAAGCCGCACTCATTAATCAATGCCTTAACCTGTTCTTTTGGAGCAGCAAACTCAATTGCACCCATATCACAAAGTCGTTCTTCTACCTTTCTGAATTCTTCATCATCTTCATATATATCGTTTAAATCAGAAAAGAATTCATCATCATTACGAAGTAAGTAATGACAGATTTCATGAAATAAGGTGAAACGTTTCCTTTGACCAAGAGTTATATTCTCATTTATTAAGATAACTTTTGTTTTTTCATCAAACGCTCCGTCTACCTTTTGAAGTTTTCCGTTGTGAATTGTCAAACCTAATCTTTTTGCTGCATTTTCTGGTGAAGTAGCTTCTGTTAGGTTGAAATCTTTGATTGTATTCTGTACCAGTTGTTCCATGCGTTCTCTCAAATTTTGAGGTATTTCCATTTATTCATCTCCTGGCAGCATTCTTTTTAAATACAAATAGATCTCCTTCCATTCCAATGCTGTTTGTGGCTGTTTACCTCTTAATGAAATTCTGTTAAGGGAAAAAAGATCTTCATCCGTAATGTATTTTCCAATATCCGGATCGTTTTTAAGCGCAAGTAAACTTTCGGGAATTAATTCTTCATCATTATTAACTCCATAACCTTCGACACCTTCTGTTAAAGTGGAAACAGAGATTTTATAAATGTGTGCCAATATGTTAAGCGTTTTTACCGAAGGATTAGTTCTTCCACGTTCGAGATCTGATAAATAAGATACAGATAATCCTGTTACTTCTTTTAATTGTGCAAGTGTAAATCCGGCTAATTTTCTAAGTGATTTTAGACGTTCTCCAAGTTTCATAAGTGATTCCTCCTACGCTCTCAGTGTAACATACTTTATTTTTTACGTTCAAGACGTAAAAAAGTATTGACTTATATTTTTCCGCATTATATATTTGTTTTAGATTAAAAATTACGTACACAGCGTAATTTATGAAATGAGTTGATGATGAAAACGTAAAAATACATAAATAATGTTGCTCGTCGGATAAGTCGTATGATTATAAATTATTTGGAGGAATTTTAATGAAAATTCAATTACAAGATCTGACCGTATCAATCACAGGAACTTCTCGTTACAATGGAGGTAAATACGATATTGCTAGAGTTGAAACACTGCTTGTTACAACTGAACCTCTTCCAACAGAATGGTCTTGGTATGTTCCAGCTGGGGTTTCAGTTCCACCAGAAGTATTAGCATTATTTGAAGCAACCGGTATTACAATGTTACCGACTTTAGCAGAAAATGTTCTAAAAGGGACAGAAGATGTTCAACAGCAAGCTGAAGAAGGAAATTTAGAAGAAGTGAAAATAGATGCAGCGAAGCTATTGCTGCGCACAGTATTAAAAAAGTCAACTCTTACACCGATTCCAGATGCACCTAACACATATCACTTATCTTATGAACACAAATTGTATCCGGTAAAAGGCAACCCGAAAGCATTTGATTACAAAATCACACTTCCTTTTGACGGGCTACAGTTAAACACTAGCGGTGGACGAGTTCAAGTATCAGTTCTAACGCCTATCGGAGCGCAAATTGACCAAAACGAAACTAAAGGTATTGATGAGCAAGGCAGAGAAATTGCTGAACAAGTTGCGCACTTGCAAAACAGCAATCGATTTGCGGTAAACTTCGGATACCAAATAGATCCTGATTTTACAATTCGCTATATCTATCAATAAGGGGTGTTATACCATGGCTAAAAATGGACAACCAGGTAAAGGACGTATTGGAGCAGTAAAGGAAAGGTCACAATTTAAAGGTTCGAACGGAAACTGGGTAAAAAGGGATACAGAGACCGGACGATTTATGGATCAAAAAACTAGCAGTTCAAAGCCTTTTAAGGGCGTAAGAAAAGAAAAGTAGAGCTAATTAAGCCCTACTGAAGTCGTTAGTTTTTCGCAGAAACTAACAATATATAAATGTAAACTAAAGAATATTTTATCAAACAGTGTGATTAGATACAATGTTTTTGGGTTTGTATGATTAACTTAGGGGAGCCAGTATGCTCCCTTGTAGTGTATAGAATGAGGTGATTTTTCTGATTGATTCTCAAATAATCATTGATGCTTTACTTCAAGGATTATTACCTGTATTTGATGCTTTTAAGCCTTTGTTAATATGGGTTGTATTACCTGGTATAATCACAACAATGATTTTTAAAAGTAAAGAAGGATATACGGTTGGAGCAATCTTAGGTTTATTATTAGCATTTACAATCGGTCCATTCTCGAATTGAATATAGGGGCAAGCTCACTCCTAGGAGTGAGTATTTTGCATTTCTTTGGAAACTTTTTTGAAGGATAAATGTAACCATGAAAATAAAAAAACAAGCATTTTTAGTTTGTTTTCCAGGTGGATAGTGTAATTTTAGGAACTCTTTTAACTTCTTCAGGACTTTTGGTTTGGAATATTATTTCATAGCGATCCCCCTATTGATTTAATGATAGGATTAGAGGGAAGCGAAGGTTACTATTTCGACCAAGTGTGGGGAGAGTCAGGATGACTATTAACAAAAATTCCAAAAGTTAAAGTATCTGTCCCTAGTGGTTTTACTTTTCCAGGGATAATAGCTATTTTAACTATGATAGGATACTCTGATTTTTCACCTGATAAGGGAGAATCTAAAAAAGCCGATTTCCTTGAAGGAATTGAATTTTTTATTTTCCACCTCCTTGTTCAAAATGATTAAAAAGAGCAACTGCTTGGACGTTACTGGGGAATATAAAAGAGAATATCCCATAACAAATACGAACTGATAAAGCTCTTTAAAATTTACTGATAAGCGATAATCCAAGATGAGTGGCGTTTTTATTATGTCGAAATGTAGGTGATGATATGAAATTATCTTATCATCTTAGCAACAAGCAAAAGAAGCGGCCCAACAACATTAAGGATTCGTTGTCTAAGAGTAACAGACATTAGAAACAACATAAATCTAAACCTAATAAAGAAGAACGGATTGATTTGGGTAGATATCAAGGGAATGAACCGAGATACCTACAAACGAGATAAAGGTGGGGCGATGAAGGAAATAAAAAAAGCTACTTAAGTATAATTTACTTAATATTTCTTAGAGACAACACCAAGATACAGTGTTGCCGTCAAATTCTTCTACAGAATGACTTTTACTAAGACGATAATAAGCAGAAGCTGTTCGAACGTTAGCTCCACTTTATACATAAGTAGCTTCACCACCTTATATTCAATTATTAAATTGTATGTTAGGAGAAACTAATTATGCCCAGTAAACCAAAACGTCCATGGCATAAACTATAAGTCTATATACTACCAGTAGACATAAATTATAATATTTTGTAAAATATTGTCATATTATGTTCAGGAGGGTGGAATATGATTTATACAGGGAATAGTAAAAACCTAAAAATTGATCCTTATGAGGAGTGTCCTTGTGATTCAGGAAAAAAATTTAAATTTTGTTGTTATCAAGAAGCGAGAAAAGTAAAACACAATGGTTATAAAACTCCCGATTATTCGGATAGCAGAATAAATCACATGGTTCACAAAACGTGGGAAGACACAGATTTTAAAGTATGCTTAGGCTTCGAAAAAGAAAATTGTAATGGGGACATAAAAAATGCCCATTCTTTACAGAATAATCGTATCCTAAATAGAATCAGTGTTAATAATCATTTATATAAATTTTCCTTTAAAGTTAATAAGACTGGACCAGTAGGATATTTCCAAAAAATAAGTAAAAATAAAGCAAGTGCTTTTTTTGGATTTTGCGATTATCATGATACAGAACTCTTCAAACCTATAGAGCTACATGATTATGATAATACTGAATTACAAAACTTTCTTTTTGCGTTTAGAAGTCATTCTTTAGAATATCATTTAAAGCTAAGAAAGTTAGAAATGCAAAAGGAAGTATTTAAATTGAACCCCAGCATGATGTTGGATGAAAGTGGGGTATATGTATATAAAGTGGCTAAACTAGATGTAGAGGATTGTGCTAAAAATCATGAAATGTTTAAGATTGATTACCTAAATGGCGATTATTCTAAAATAAAAACAATTCATAGAAAATTGGATTACGAAGTGCCATTTGCAACCTGTACATCATTTGCAGTAAATAAAGATTTGAATGGCAACATAATAAATGATATCTACAGTACTGATGAGGAAGATATGCCATCAGTATATTTAAATGTTTATCCAATAGAAAATGGAACAAATATTATTATTTCATATCACGAAAATGATGAAAGATTTTATAAAACTTATTTCACGCAGCTAGAACAACTAGATAATGATGAATTGACTGAATATATGAATTTCCTCATCATTGAGTATACTGAGAATGTTTTCTTCAACATTGATTTTATAGAAAATTTAGAGTCCAAAAGCAAAGAATCTTTACTTGAAAGCTTTCAATCTTCAGTTAATTTATTGATGAAATTTGACCTTATTGATACCGGAAATTACTATAATTTTAATCTTTTTCAAGATGTTGATCAGTCAAGCGTCTCTCTGTGAGGCGCTTTTTTATTTGGAGTAATTCAATCATCCATATAGCACAGGAACTAAAAAGTTTAATTGACTCATTATTACATTCAAATCCTATTCAAACAGCTTCAAGCAATACTTCTATAGACATAGCAGACCAAATAAAGAAATTAGCGGATTTACGTGACAGTGGGATTTTAACAGATGAAGAATTCAACGATAAAAAGAAACAATTACTTGATATATAAAATCAACTTTTATGAGTGCTTTACTGGATAAGACAGAGGTCCTCGTTACTTTCATCTTCCCTAACGTAGTATAATGAAGCAATTATGATTGACTGTTTTAAATGATGTAGGTTTTGGCAGTATGTTTATTAACCTTATTGAATTATTACTCAAGGTAAATTTGTATGGTCGCTTATATTTATACATAATTGTTAAACATTGCTTATTGTAGTAACGTGGCAGGTTAGTTGAAGAAAAAATGGTAAGATATTAGCTGGGGTGGGGAAGATGGATAAGGTTTTTGGAGAAAAAATTGATGGTCTTGATTATCAAATAAGATACGGTGTTTATGCTGTTATTTTTAACGTTACGAGGGATAAGGTTTTAACTGTCCAGAATTCCAGAGGACATTATTTTTTACCTGGTGGTGGAATTGAAAAGGATGAAAGTTATCAAGAATGCCTAGAAAGAGAAATGCTAGAAGAAACGGGATATAAAGTATCCATAGGTTCTTTTATAGGTGATGCAAAGAAATATTTTCAATCTACTAAAAATGAACCTTTAATAAACGAAGGATATTTTTACTTGGCAGAACTGTTAGATAAAATACAAGAACCTATCGAAGACGACCACTTTATTAAGTGGATTGATATTGATAGTGTTCAAGGTATGCTTGTTCACGAACATCATTGTTGGGCAGTGTTTGAGGGCATAAACAGTGGTGGTTAACCCCTTTCTTGTTCAACTAACGGGTAGCTTTAGTTGAATAAGCGATTGAAAATAAATACATGTAATGATCCAGTTCATAAAACTGGACCATTTTTATATACAGGAAGCACTGCGTTTTGTTGTACAAATTCGAGTTTTGTGTAAGTTAACGAACCCGTTACACTATATGCGGTCTGTTTTTCTAATGTTTATTTATTGTTACCAACATTAATGTCTTACCGAAAACTTGTAGTAAATCTGATTACCAACATTAATGTAATTATAAAATTAACCTAACATTGAGCAAATCCTTGATTTTAAAGGATTCTTAGGTTACTAACAATAATGTCCGTGAACATTTTGTGGTAAGTAATTAATCATGTCGGTTAAAATAATTAATTTTGTCGGCAAATATAATTAAATTTTGTCATTTAAAATCATAGTCCTCGTGTGGTAACAGTTGCCTGCGGGGACTCTTTAAAATGTCTCTATAAAAAAATAAGGTTCCTTATATAAAATAAGCGTTCCTTAAATAAAATTAATGTTCCCAATCCGAGGGTTTTTTCCGGTACTTTTCCCGGCAGACCTTCGGTTTTTTTTATGCGAAAAAGCGGGTGGAAACCAAGCAGAAATCCAATGTTGATTCGGTAAATGTTTAATCTCTTTTTCGGTTCAAATTCAATGGATTTTGTCCATTTCATATTCCTCCAATCCCTTTTCTAGTAAGGGTTCTGGCGGTGTTCAGACCCTTTCCAGTTGGTTTTCTCACTTTATAGAATCGGAAGATTTTCGGTGTCTTTTCAGTGTTTTTTCTGACCATTTCGGGCCAAAAATAGTTCGGTAAGACCTTCGGTTTTCAGTTCGGTTCTGTACCAAAAAAGGAACGTATTTTTTTATCAAAATCATTGCAAAATCGGTACAATTTAGAGTGAAAATCGGCAAAATGGCGGGAACGTAATTATTCTATAACAGAAATTGGAATGGGTATTGAAAGGGGCGTGGGAATGTAATTATTCGATAGGGACATAAAAATGATGCGAATTTTTAGCAACATATTATATTGAAACGTATTATGACAAAGGTAATTATATTATGGTACTAAAATTATAATTAACTTTGTCATAATATGTAGTTATTTTTCAAAACAATGGTGTAAACGTTGATCAATAATGTGATTGCAATTTGTCTAAGTAACATTTTCGAATCATGAAGCAATTTTTAGACTTATAAAAGTCATTGTAGACTTTATATTTATTTGGAGGGGACTAAAAACGGTGTCAATATTTGGTGAACGGATAAAGTATATTAGGAAAATAAATCAACTCAATCAAGTAGAGTTTGCTAAAATTATTGATGTATCACAGGGGACATTAAGTGAACTTGAGAAAGATAAATATAAACCATCACTTGATAAAATTATATCGATATTTAATAATTTTACAGTTGATATTGAATGGCTATTAGTTAATCAAAGACAAAAGGATAATACGGAAGATACGTACAATCCTAAGGTTAAAGATAAGGGGTTAACACTATTATTATTAAGTGCAATAATCTTTGGTTCTACTTTGATTTCTGCTTCAGTTTACTCCAAAGTATTAGCTCAACCAGGAATTATGGGTATTCGGATTAAATGGTTGCTATAGTTGTTTTTTAATAAGGTTTGGCCATTTAAAACAAAGTCCAATTATTTATAATATTGGGGTAGATTAAGGGAAATGCGGATTTACAACTTTAAGGAAAATTTAATAAATAACCCCAATTTCACAACATTAAAATTGCAAAATCGGGGCTATTTTAGTACTTTATAAACGTGATTTTTCCTTGATAAGTTATTAACTTGAGTTTTACTGTTTATGTTTAATTTTAAAAAATACATTCTTACTACTTAATAATCTTAACCTTTATTTTACATCTATTTCAAAAATTTCATCATAGAGAATTACCTCCTTTTTATCCACCCCTGAATCATTAGAATAGATATAAGGAATGACCCTAAGTTTGGTTATGTTGTTTTCTAATGCGATAAATCTATTTAAGTTAATGTCACCTGAGAGCTGGCCAGAGATTTCTTGCAACTTCATCCCATTTTGATCTTCAAGCCTAAAGTAAAGCTCATTAGAAATATCCTCCATTTTGTAAGTAATCATTGTTGAAACAGGAGTTAATATCAACTCTTCTACCATCACTTTCTGACCATCTTCTAGTGTGAAATACTTATTGATTGGTATTGATTTCTTATCTGCTATGAGTTTTTCACCAGATGCAGTAAATTCAAAACTCCACTTTCCCTTTATAAATTTCCTTGAATCACTTCGTTCTAAATTATTAAAAACTATTTTAATTTGTTGATTATCTTTCGGTTTAATAGGTTTAATAGCGGAAGACCAAAAATAATTTACTGCTGAATTGGTTATGCTTTCGGTGCGGCCACCTCCCCCGAGATCTAATTTCTTTCCATTCATATAAACTTCTATATTTGAAAACCAGTTATAAGCTAAGTCCTCATCCGATAAATCTGTATGGAATGTACTACTAATAAGGAGTTGACCTTCATCTAAAATGATTTCATTCAATGTCACCTTCATTCCATTGTCTTCTACCGATTCTCCAATGACTGTTTTATAATCGCTTAATGAACCTTCTTGCGAATACACAAATTCCTCTAGTGCGATTCCGATTATTGGTATATCGGCTAAAGTATATTTTGTATTCGTCCCTAAAATTGTTATGACTGCCAGCGAAGCTGCTAAAGCAACTATCCTTTTTTTATAACCAGACCTACTCTTTAACTTTGCCTTTATTCTTTTTTTTGTAGCTTTCTTTTCTATATCCGTTAATTGACCCTCTTCAAATTCTAATAGTTTAATTTTTTCATCATTTAAACTCTCAAATAAGTTTTTCATCTATTCACCTCATTCTATTTTCCACTTGCTGAATTACCTTCAAATAATGACCGAAGCTTTTTTCGCCCACGGGACAAACGATTATAAAGAACGGACCTTTCCAAACCCGTTTCATTTGCTAATTCATCGATATTTTTCTCTTCAGCATAATGTTTGATGAATAATGTTTGATCTTCTTTCTTTAAGTGACTGAGCATTTTCTCAGTAGTACTACTTAACATATACCTTGTTACATGTGCTTCTACGTCAAATGGACTTTTTACCATCTCATCATCGATATCTTTTTGCTCTAAATATCTTTGGTATTTTCTTTGATAATCAATTGCCTTGTATTTTGCGATGGCTGCAATCCAATTTTTAAGTGAATTTCTACTTTCGTCATATGAATGAATATTATCCCAGATAAGAAGTAGTACATCATCCAAACATTCCTCTTGAATAGATTCTAAATTGTACAAGTATTTTTGGATGACTTTTTTTATCAAACCTCCATAACAATCGATGATATAGTATAGAGCTTTTTCATTTTTTTTTGTTAACTGTTGTACAACGTTAATATCGTTTATTCTCATCTATTTCCTCCTCGCAAGTGGCTCCCTACACTAGTTATTACGTAATCATTGTTCTTATTTCTATCAAGAAATCAATTCTCTTAATAAATGTTTTTTTCTATGTTTGAACTGTTCTCATATTTGCAATTAATGCTGCATATGTAATAGCACGACTTTTACCACAAACTTACAGAAAAATTTTATAGTGTAAAGCAATACAAAATGGCAGTGCGAGTTTTTAATAGAGATAATCTAAAAACAATTCTATAAAAATCACTATTCCCGCAAATAAAAAAATCAAATCAACTTTAAAACCAACTAGAATAGGTGAACTGGGTGAATATATTGTAAATATTCAGCTGTAACATTTCCCTAAGGAATGGAAACATATATCTCATCTTCTATCGGGTGCGTTGATCCAGAAGGATTAATGCACTTTTTTGTTGAAGTTATTAAACTAATGAAACAGTATAGTTGAATAAGAAGAACTATGCATTTATGTAGAAGTAAACTTATATGCGCAATAAACTAAAAATTTCCTTTATAGAAAGGTTATATTGTTTAAGCGTGGTAATGTGAAATTAATTACATAATAAAATAATAATGGAGTAGAAAACACATGGGTATCGATATTAAAAATAATATTTTTAAAGTGAGTTATGAAAGTAAATTAATATCAAGAGGTAACAACTTTCCTACAATTAATATGCAAAAGGGAAGCCTGGATTTAATATGTGTCTTGTTACATAAAAAAACTCGATTAAATGATATTCAAGAAGTCCTTTCTATGTCAGAAGAAACATTAGATACTAGTTTGGAAATCTTATTAAACGAAGGATTAATAAAGAAGGAAAAAGGTGCATATCTTCCTACATTCATGATTCTCTCTGAAGAGGAAGGAGCATGGTTAAAAAAAATAAGTTTGAATATTGGAGATGAGATTTTTAAGATAATACTTTATAGTATGGAGCGTATTATAGATGAAACAGTAAACATTAAAGCATTTAATAGCTTTACTTTTGATGAACTATCTTTATTTATTTTAAGTGATGTAATTCTTGATTTTATCCAAATTGATAATGTAGAAAATCTCTTTATAAAGGCAAACAGACCCTCTAGAAATAACAAAAACTACTACTTTTCAATTATGGAAAAAGCAAAAAATTCACCCAAAGAAGCTTTTGGTATATATGGTAACCATTTTGAAAATATAGGTGATTTATCTTTTGGTATGTATGGGAATGAGAGGTACTCTATCCCTAACTTTATTACATTAACAGATCTCCAAGGGAGAGAATTCTTTGGAGATAAATATATTGGAATAAAAAACTTCAAAAGTGCTTTATTGGAGAAAATTATTAGTTTTAACAAGGGCAAAATAATGTTAGATAAAAACATTCAATTTGGCCTTGAAAAACTTAATATTATGCATAATGGTGTGTTAAAGATTCCTATATTAGATCAAGTAGACTACCATGCATTATATAATATAGCTGATGTAATTAAAGATGGGTTAATTGATATTCTTGAATCTAACAGAAGCTACTTATTAAATGAGTATTGTAACAATCATTATAAAGAGGAAACGTCTTTTGAAGAGTTTTTTATTTGGTACTACCATATTTTGTATTCACATGTAACAGAGGAACTGATTGAGAACCAGATAGTTAAGAAGCCTAAAGAAGGGATTTTTAATTACATTTTAGAGTAATTACTCTGATGCTCATACGAGGAAACTATGAAGTAGATCGTCTTTCATTGTTGAACAAATGGTGCAGTTTAGTGGCATAAGAATATATATTAGGGAACACTAAAATGAGGTGTTTCCTATGAAAACTTATATCAGTTTAATAATAGGGTTCCTTCTTATGATTAACCCTACTATTACAGGTGCAGAGATTGAAGGATATGAAATTGTGAGTCGGAACAATAAAGAGAATATAACCCTTTACGGAAAGAAAATGAATCGTTTATATAGGGGATTTAAAATTGATTTCAAAGGGAGAATTTACACCAGATCTTTTTGGAATAGCGAAACAAGTCCTACCTACGCTCCACAAATTTTCTATACAGACATCAACAAAGACCAAAAGGAAGAACTAATCATTACCCTGACAACTGGGCATGGTACAGGTGTAAAGTTGGAAGAAGTTCATGTATTTGACACGCTGGATAATCGACTAAACGTAAACGAAGTGATTGTTGATAATCCTTTAGCAATCATTTATAAGAACGTAAAAACAAAGTTGTCAAATGAAGAAGCAGAAATCAGTGTAGGAGATAAGGAGTTTAAAGTCGATATAACCCCTCTTAAAATCAAACCTGAAAACTTATCTGATAATATAGGTTTTGGGAGCTTTATTGATTATGAAGTAATTAACAATAATCTTATGGTCAGAGTAAGTGGACAAATATCCCCTGCGAGTTTTATTGGAGATATTATCATTACTTATGAATATCGTGATAAAATGTATCAAGCGAAAACAATTGATTTTATAACAGATATGGAAAAAAACCCTTTTTATGGACCAGTGATACATTCAGTGATATTCAACTAACGGGTGCTAGAGTTTAAGATTTGAGCTGCTAAGAAGCAGCTTTTTTCTTATTTAACTAACCGATAAGGATAGTTGAATAAAAAATTCACTATTATTATTGATCAGAACACATGAGTATAAGAAGAGCATATAGAGGCTCAATTATTGAGCAATTCTTTATAAGATTTTAGTTTTCTCATCATATCTTTTTTCTAACTGATTTCTCTTTTTCTCAATAGGTATTACTTTCCTAAAAGTTAAAAAGGAGAGAATTCTCAATCCAAGCAAGTATAAATAAGAAAGAGTTCCAAACCGTCCATCTACTCTGTAAATTATTTTCTCCAACTGTTTACCTCCTTTTTTGATTAACAACCATATCTAATTACTTTGATGATAGCACGAATGAATCTTCTGTCAATTGATAATTAACATTATTTAAAATCAACAATCTTTTAGAAAACTCTCTAAATTAAATAATTCTTAACAAAGGTAAGGTTTAATTAAAATTTCCATTGCCCTAGTGTATTTTACAAAGTTTGAAAGAATGTACATACTAATAGGTGCGTGGTTTTATGAAGGATTATCGCTTATTTTTTGTTGAAGCTATTGTACTTACGGAGCAGGATAGTTGAAGAAAAATTTTAAAAAAGGTATATTTATAAGTAGGAACAAATGTTCTTGTCCAATAAAATTGAGGGGATATCCTATGCGGAAATTTGTTGCAATTTTTAAAGATAAAAAGAAAGGTGAACTAACAAAGGATTTATTAAACAAACACGTAAAACATCTGCAAAACTTAACCAAAGACTCAAAACTCTTTATTTGCGGCCCCTTTAAGGATAATAATAAGGCTATGCAAATATTAATTTGTGATAGCATTGATGAGGCAATAAATCTTGTTGAAAGTGACCCATTTGTCAAAGAGGGTTATTATGCTACATATGATATAAATGAGTTAATTGAAGCAAACGAGAATAATAATTGGTTGGTGGACATACCTCAAACTATTAATAATTTGTCAGATTAATAATATGTTCTTTTAAAACTAAAGGGTGCGATAGTCCAAGATAAAGTGACCCCTAAATGTTAGACTCAGGTTATCATTATGCAGCTTGGTAGGCATGAATCCGGTATTACATTGGACTCATGCATTTTAATTTTGTCATGATTCGTTTGTGATTATAATATTGAATATATTTTGTTAGTTCATTCTTGAAGTGCTCCACACTTTCAAATTCTTTTTAAATAAAGGAACTCTGACTTCATGATACCATAGCGGTAAATAGCACTTAATTTTAGTTCGTTCGTAAATGTTGCATAAAAAATGCACCTCCAATTGTTAGAATGGCGTCTAACAATGGGGGTGCAGTTCACTTCAAGGGGAGCCCCATTGTTTAAATTTGGAAAGCAATAAAAATAATACTCCAAGTTAAATAAGAATAGAACCGACCTCATTCGAAATCGGTTATTTAGCATTGAAATACTACTATTTACATAAACCTTCCTAAGAGAAGTGTTAACTTATGTTATTAAGGATAATTTCGATAAAACGCGTGATTTTACCTTAGACTTTTAAAAAATGATTGTATCCTACCTGCAATCAACATAGGATCCTCTGTGGCAACAAAGTGTCCACCCTTGCCTAATTCTTCCCAACTCACAATATTAGGGAACATTCTTTTCACATATTCCATTGGAGGACGCTCATTTTGTTGAGTGGCTGTCAAAGATACTCCAATTGGGACTTTTGAAATATCTTCTGGTCCAGGCCATTTTGTATGTTTACCTTCGAAGTATAACCGGTTCGCTGAATTGATTGTTTGGGTTAGCCAATAAATTGTAACGTTTGCGATCAGTTCTTCTTTAGTGAAGTGCTTATACAAATCACCACTTGGTGGATTTGTCCATAAGTACCATTTTTCTAAAATAAATGCTGCAAGACCTACAGGAGAGTCCATAAGTGAATAGCCAATCGTTTGAGGTTTTGTACCAAGCATATGGGCGTAAGCACCTTCCTCGTTATACCATTCCTTACATAGCTTAAGATAATTTTCTTCAGCCTCTGTTAAAATAGCATTTTCTTGAACAAAAGGACTTGGATTCCCTGGTGAAGTAGTGTGATAACCGATTACTTTTTCTGGATGGTCTAAGCATAATAATCCTAGAATACTAGCACCAAGATCATATCCATGAGCTGCAAACCTCTCATATCCTAGCAGATTCATTAATTTCACCAAAATATTAGCAACTTGCCGATCTTCAAAACCTGATTGTAAAGGAGACTCTGAGAACCCATGGCCAGGAATAGAAGGAATAATTACATCAAACGAATCTTCAGGGTCCCCGCCGTATTTTTCTGGGTTTGTCAAGTAGGGAATGATGTCTAGCATTTCATAAAACGACCCTGGATAACCATGAGGAATGATAATCGGTATGGAGTTAGAACCATTTCCACGCTCGTGAATAAAGTGTATATCTAAGTCATCAATCCTTACTTTATAATTTGAAAATGAATTAATTTTATTCTGTACTTTCTTCCAATCAAACTCATTTTTCCAATAGTCAATAATATCTTTCATGAAACCTATAGGAATCCCGTATTCCCAGTTTGATTCAGGTATTTCATCAGGCCATCTTATATAGTCTAATCGTTTTTTCAATTTAAAGATTTCTTCAGGATCGATATTCAAATAAAATGGTTTTATATTCATAAATTGATTCCTCCCAATCTCCTTATTATCAATAAGTACAAATAATTGAATTTAAATATATTTATTAAGCTAATTTTTTGACCGTTTTTAACGGTTTTAATAGAAATGGAGTTAAGACTACGACTAAAATCCCACTTATAGCGCTAACTAAAAGCATCCAAAATAATGGTAGAATAGCAATTAATATTCCACTAAGGGCAAAGCCTACTGTATGGGCTGTGTTAATCATACTAAATCCCACCGTCTTAGATTCTATCGGAATTAATTCCTCAACAGCCATAGACCGAGCTGTCATAAGTGGTGCAACGGTTAGGCCTATAAAACTAATAGTTAAAATAGCAAACAAGAAACTAGAGGAACTAGCAAAAAAATAAATGCTAATACTCATTAAAAATAAAAGGAAACAAGCTTGCAAAGAATAAGGGGCATTTATTCTATGGTTTATTAGAGCATAAGCTATACCACTTAAAGCACTACAAATTGCTAATACAGATATTAGTAATGATCCTGACTGCGCTGACAGATTTAGTTGTTGAGCCAGTGGCAATGCTGCAACTTCAGTAGAACCTAGAATAGTACCAAAAGAAATGCTTACAATAATCCAAAACACAAATTTTCGATTTAAATACCAGTATTTATTCTTGACTTCTTCCTTTTTATGTATAAAATCTGATGTAGCCATAAAATTCTTAGTTAATTTTCTAGCAAGAAAACCAGCCAATAGATTAAAAAAAATCATAGAAATAATGGCTCCATGTTCCCACCACAAGGATGTTATAGTAGCAATTAGAGGAGATATTACAACAACAATTTCAATTATAGTAGAATCTAAAGCAATTGCTGTTGGTAACTTATCTTTAGTAATTGTACAGCCGAGTAAGGTTCGCATGGCCCCTGGAACACCTGAAATGCTGCCTCCACTGAGAGCAGCAAAGACAACTAACCAGTATAAGTGAAAATGAAAAATAGATGTTATAATTATTCCAACTAGTGAGACTGAAGAAATGAATAGTAAGATAGGAAGGCCATTGTGTATTCCAAGCCTATCTAGTAATCTTCCACAAGGAATGGTTAAGACGGTCAAACCTAATACATACGCTGTAATCATGAGACCACCAATGGAATGATCCTCTGTATGGTTGATACTAATCAGCATAAATGTAATAGAATTCATAAGCATAGGCGCTCGAATAAACTGTAAAGCAACTGACCATTGCCAATACTTTTTTTCAAGTAGTAGGGTTTTTATTCTAAAATGATTTTTTTTATTCATGTATCTCCCTCTTAATAATGACCTTTAAATTTCATTTAACAGTCACGTGACCACTAAAACTATATTAATGGTTATGGGAAAAATAGTCAATAGGAGTGTATTTATGGGAACGGATTATAGTGATCTTGAAATCATCGCAGACTTTTTTAATACTCATGATAAACGTACTCGATTTGAAGGTGACGAAGGTGTTGAACATCTCACTACTTCGAAGGCTCTTTATTCTTGGTTATTAAGGCATCATTTTATTCTTGAAGAAGACCTTGTAACGGAAGAGGACTTAAATCTAGTTATTAAGCTAAGAACTGAAGCACGAAAAATGATTGTCAATAATCAATTCAACAAAACTGATGATAATAGTTTAGATGCTTTAAATAAGGTAATAACTCAATTTACATTTTCAATTGAATTTTTACCTAAATCTGAAAAGCTACTCCCCAATGACGGAGGGGGAAGAAGAGGAATAGCAAGATTGATTCTGTTAATTTTCGATCTTAAGAGGAAAGCATTATGGCATCGATTAAGGGTATGCTCAGCAGAAGATTGTCAGTGGGTATTTGTTGATTATTCGAGGCCTGGCACTGGAAAATGGTGCATAATGAGTGCTTGCGGAAATAGAGCAAAAAATAAAACTTATAGACAAAAATTAAAACATACAAAAGAGTAGTCATAACATTAGTGAATATACATGATAAAGAAAGCCTTTTTAAAGAATTTAGACAATAAGATCATGTGTTTTTAGATAGTTTTTAGCATTAAACGTTGATGAGAATTAATATAGCCTTTTAGAGCTAGTTCCAGTTTTCTTTCTTCTTTTTCATTGTGCGGCGTGCGAACTTAGCTAGAATTTCGGGAATATCTTCACCTTAGGCAATAGCGTTTAACATATCCCTAGCTGAGACACCCATAACATCTGAAACAACTGATCCTAACTTAATATTCGCTTCATTTAGAACCTTTTGAATTCGATTGTGTTGTCTAGCACGTTCATCAATAATGCTTCGACAATATCGAACAAGTTCGGGTAGTTCAAGTTGATTTCGGTTAGGAATATAGCTTGCTTTGAGTAGTCCGTGGCGAAGAAGTTTGGCAATCCATTCAGCATCTTTAACATCTGTTTTATGTCCTGGAACAGCCTTCATATGTTGAGCGTTTACTACTAGAAATTCGATATTCTCAGTTTCAAGTAAATTCATCATTGGCTTCCAGTATACACTTGTGCTCTCCATTCCAACATGGGTTCACTTATGTTGTTTAATCCAGTCAACTAATTGTAGTAGAAATACAGTTTTAGTAGAAAACGTTTGAATCTCCTTTCCTTCTGATGTGATAATAAAAGCAGTAATGTTGTCTTTATGGACATCCATACCACATGCAAGTTCAATGATTACTTCCATTGAAAACATCCTTGCTACGGAAGCACTGATTTTTGTGCTTCATGGCTGGCTATCGGGTGCGTTAGCGCCATAAAAGGCTAACACCTTCAATGTTAAGTCAGATTGAACGGGGGTTGGCTAATCCCTCAATTCAGACTCTAAAGGTTTTAGCTAAAGCCCTTGATGTTCCCACCTTTAGTTTTTTACTAGAAGAATCTAATACCGAAGATTTAATTGTTAGATCAAATGATCGTAAAAAAATGGTTGTTGAAAACCTTTCGTATGAGTTATTGTCACCTGATTTTACAGGAACACTGACAACTGCGATTATGAATGTTCCACCCAATACATCCTCATCTGAAAAGCTTTTGGAACATAAAGGGGAAGAGGTCGCTTTTGTATTACAGAGGAAAATTAAAGTGTTTTTAAATGATGAAGAATATATAGTAGAATCTGGTGATAGTGTCAAAATTCCAGCTTAAATGAAGCATAAATGGGAAAATAATTTCAATAAAAATGGCGCTATTCTATTTTCGGTGACTCCACCATCGTTTTAAGTTTCTTGTTGAACTTTCGGGGGCAAAAGTGAAAGAAAGGGATCATATCATTATGGCGGTCCTTTTTCTTATTCGAACGGAGCAGTATAGTTCAACAAGATTACATCTAATTTATAACTAGTTAACCCTACTCACTGAGAGTAGGGTTTATTTATTTTAAACGCTTTTTTCAACTTCAGAAACATTCCATTTGGCGACATTATTATCGTTCAGGTTATTAAACATTGGATTTAAAGCACAAATGATTGTTGTAAGGCAAATGAGACAACCCAATACTGAGAATAAGATAGAAATGGAGAAGGTTTCAGCAATAATACTCCCTAAAGCTGCGCCGATGGGAATTCCTGCCTGTGCTAATAAAATTCTAACTGAGAAAACCCTGCCGCGTAAATGATCAGGTACTCTTTGTTGGTAAAGAGTTGTGTTATTAATATTAAAAATGATAGCAAATAGTCCTTGACCAAAAGAAAGAATGAGAGCTATCCAGTAAAATTGAGTCCAAGCCAACCCCAAAAATAAAAATCCATTTATAAATAATGACCCAAGCATCACTCGTTTTCTGTTTTTAGGTTGCTCTTGAACTCCAGTTAGTAACGAACCTGCAAGCATACCGAAAGAAAAAGCAGAAGTAAATAAACCGTATTGAAAGGCGGTTCCTCCTAAATCCTCCAAAACATAAGGTAAAAACATGGGTTGTGCAGCGCCAGAACTTGTATTAATGAACATCATCATTATACCAACCCAAAACAAGACTGGGTAAACACGGTAAAATTGCAAACCCTCTTTAAATTGAACAAACCAACTTTCTCTTTTCAGGATTTTACTATTCTTAGAGCTTGGGTTCAACATTAGTAAAAGACCAGATACCCCCAGTGAAATTACAAGGAAGAACAAAACATACTCAATTCCAAAGGCGGTTATTAATAGACCTCCTAGTGATGGCCCTAATAGCATCATTATCTGTCCAGTTCCTTCGAGAATAGAATTGCCTTTCATTAATTTATCCTTTGGCAGAATATCAGCGACATAGGCCATACTTGAAGGTGCAAAGAGTGGTTGAGCAATTCCAGTTGCTACCGAGACGAGATATAAATGCCAAGTTTCCAGTTCACCCATTGGGTATAAAATAATAGGAATTAGGAAAGCAGAAGCTCTAAACCATTCAGAAAAAATCATCACTTTTTTTCGTTCCCATCGGTCTAAGTAAGGCCCAGCGAACATCTGAATAATAATATTGGGGAGCATAAATGCTACCCAAACACTACCCATTGCCACTTTAGATCCTGTCATTTTAAAAACGAGCCACGATAGAGCGAAAGTTGCAAATGTACTTCCTAACCCAGATGCTGCTTGGGCTAACCATAGTAAGATAAATTTTCTATTATTTAATAAACCATTCATTCTACCTATCCACCTTTGAGTAGCTTGTATTAATCAAGTATAAAGAAGAGCTAAATTTCGCATTATATAAGCCATATTTTATTCTCTTCTAGTGTTACATTACAATAATTATAAACAATTTCGATTTCTCTGAATATATATTTATGTATTGATTTCACTTCAATTGATGAACGGTGGATATCTAACGGGTGCTTTCCTTAAAGATTTGGCTTCACAAAAAGCAGCCTTTCTCTATTGAGCTAAAGAAGCAGGATAGTTTAATAAATATTTGGTATTTTGTGGTAAAATAAACAAAAAAGATATAAGGGTGATTAGTGTAAAGAGGGTTTTGGTAAAAACTGCAATATACTTATTTATTATTTCTTTCTCATTGTTGTTAGTCTCGATACAAAGAGTTAGAAGTACAACAGATGTAGAAGGAATGGTTTCATCTGTAGTAACTTCATATCCAGAGTTTTTCTTTATGATATTAAAATTCTCAATCATTAGCACACTCATTATGGTCATATTTGTATTTTTATACAAAAAATATATAAGGTAGAGGATTTAAGCCTGTTAATTACATTTTATGCTAACAGAGTGCGATACTTCAGTAATAAGGTATCGCACTTTCTTTAATGAAGTTTTGCTTTTCTTGTTCCACTAACGAAGCAGAAGAGTTAAAGAAGTAAAATTGTATTAGGGGGAATGATTTATGAACAAACAAGCAGTAACATATGTTTCTTTAGGGATTATCATTATACTGATAAGTACACCTTTAGGGTACAACTTGGTTAATATCGTGTATCGAAACAAGAACTTAAGTGGAGAATATGTACCAATTCTTAATGGTTTTATACATTCATTGATGTTAATCGGTATCTTAGTATTTAGCATTGGAATAGCAACTTTTATAAAAGATAAAAAATAATTATTGCATTAACGGGTGCTAGAGTTTAAGAAGAAAGGACATAACATATTAGTCATATAAAATATGTTATGTCCTTTAATTTATTTATCTTTTTTAAATTTAGGTCCTGATAAATTTTAACTGGTCGTTTTTTATTTATTAAACAGAAAAAATACTTCTTTGATTATAGTTGAACTTGCAGGAATTTCGTGTTTTTTGTCAAATTTCTATGTATTCTGACAAAAATTGGTATAGCTTTATAAAAGTAATACCGGAAATCTTAAATGGGGGAATAGAGTGTAGTGTTTACTTATTTAGAAACATTATTATTGAATATGCTATCTTTGGTCGTCTTTCTATTATTTATTCCTCATTTGATAGAAACTAATTTCAAGAATTTATCTGGTAAGAAAAAAAAGTTGCTGAAATTAGTTTCTGTAATAATCGCAATGATCAGTTGTATGTTCTTTCCTTTTCCAATTGGTGACGAAATAAAAATGGATTTGAGGACTGTAGCAATAATGGTAGGTGGTTTGTATCTTGGCAGAAAAGCTAGTTTGATATTAGTTGCGATTTTTATATTGATTCGTCTTTATATTGGAGAATTAGGAAGTGGCTTTTATGCATCGGTTATTGCTAGTTTGGTAATTTTATTTGTTTTACTTCTTATCAAGAACACTTTCGATAAAGCGATGAAACAAAAGAAAATTATTATTGCATGTAGCTTTTCGTTGTTTATTAGTACTCTAGTTTTAATTGTTCGATCAATCTTATTTGACCATTTAATTATATCTGATTTTATGGTAATTATATCTTTTTTCTTGATTCATTTTATTAGTACATTTTTCATTGTTTATTTTTATGAAATGATACGAGAAAGTGTTTACATTAATATGCAAGTTATTAAAGCTGAGAAATTAGAGGTAGTTAGTCATCTTGCATCAAGTATTTCCCACGAGGTAAGAAACCCTCTTACTGTTATTAAAGGGATTTTACAAATGTTAAAAATAGATGAATGGAATGATGACAAGAGAACACAGTTTATTGAAATAGCTCTCCAAGAAATAAATCGAGCAAATGATATTATTGGTAACTATTTAACTTTCGCAAAAACAGTTCAACAAGAACATATCACAGTAGACCTTGAACAAGAGATAAATCGATCTATAAATATTATTACACCAATGGCAAACATGAACTGTGTTGATATCCAAACAAATATTGTCCCTTGTTATATTAAAGGAGACCCACAGCTCTTACAACAATGTTTCTTAAACATAACTAAAAATTGTATTGAGGCGATGCCTAATGGTGGAATTCTTTTCATAAGTACTCAAGAAATCAATGGAAGTATAGAGGTTGAAATTAGAGATAATGGAGAAGGAATGACAAGCGAACAACTAAAAAGGTTAGGCGAGCCATTTTTTACTACTAAGGGCAGAGAAGGTACAGGACTGGGTATGATGGCAGTAATAAAAATTATTAAACTAATGAGTGGAAGGCTAGATGTTACAAGTAATAAAAACGAGGGGACTCAATTTCGTATTTTTTTTCCTTCTTCAGGGGCGAGTGATTATTAAAGGAGTTTTTGCTTTTATCAGGTACTCATTTATAAATTCCCCCCAACAGATTCAATACCTTCTTGAGCAACTAAGTGTGATGTTTTTTCTATTACTTGTACAAACGAGGAACTCCTGTTGATATGGACAAGACATTAATGCATGCAGAAACAGGCGAAGTTTCAGTAGTAATAATATAGGCATATACGCTTGGCATGGTCGACATCATCTTGCACATATTAATTCGTTATGTAGTCGTTGCGGCTGGTAATATGCTTCCTATTAAACAAAACTAATATTATGTCGTCAACTTCAAAGAGTTTGTTGATTCACGAAGGATTGATGCTCTTTTATGTTGAGGTTCTAACTGACTAACGAAGAAAAGGGCAACCAATCCCAAATTAAATCAGGGGTGGTTCTTTTTCCAACTCAGCATATTCGTAATCTAAATCTGGGCAACGGCAACGGTATTCACAATCTCTCGCCCACTTTCGGGGGTAACTTTAAAGTATTTGCTCATATCTGATTGGATCGTGACTACACATCCTTTTCTGCATAATCTCATACATTTTCCAAGCTCGACCTTTACAAGTTCCTCAATGCCTAACTGTACAATTTCTTTTCGCATGGATACAGCAAGTTCCTCAATAGCATTTTCACCGTTTTGTTTGACACACATCTTCCCTGTACAAATAAGAATTTTATTGTTCATCACCGAATATCCCCCTACATATTAATTCGTACCGTTAAGTCATATGATACGAAGAAAAGTATGACAGCAGTATGTCGGTGTTTAATGGTGATTTTAGCCATTTTTTCATATTATGATAATATGAAAATATCTGAATTTTCGAGGGGTGTGAAAAGAATGAAATTAGAACGTCTAATATCCATGATCTATATGTTACTACATAATGAAGTGATTTCTGCTTCAGAGCTTGCAGAAAAATATGGGGTATCTCAGAGAACGATCTACCGGGACATAGACACGATTTGTGCAGCTGGAATTCCTGTCGTATCGTATCATGGAGTAAATGGTGGCTATGGGATCATCGATACATATAAAATGGATAGAAGCTTACTTGGATCTTATGATGTCGGGTCACTCATCACAGTTCTTCACAGCATGTCAACAGTCTTTGATGACGAAAGAGCCATGGATACCGTCCGAAAATTACAAACGATTCAAAAAGATGATTCTCCTCCGAGCATGTCTTTGGATATAGGAAGTCTAAATGTAAATCATGAATTTCTTCGAATCATTAGATCTGCCATTTTGGACAAGCATATTATACAATTCGAATATACCAATGGTAAAAATGAAAGGGTGACTCGCTTAGTTGAACCGGCGAGTTTACACTATCAATATAACGCATGGTATTTATACGGCTATTGCAGAACACGAAATGATTATCGAGAATTTAAAATATCAAGAATGGCACATTTGATTGCTACACGGGAGCAGTATTATCGCGTCCATCATTCCACGCAAAATCGGATGTCCTATGAGAATTATCGATGGACCGATCAGGTTGATGTTTCCCTTCACTTCTCAAAAGAAGCATTAGCTAGAGCATTGGATTTATTTAATGATGTAGAAAGAAGCTACCAACACGATGGTTCATTGATTATCAAGCTAAAATTAGATAATGACGTATGGGCAAAAAGGCTCCTTTCCATCATACTAAGCTTTGGAGATGAAGTGGAAGTTGTGGAACCAATTCAGTTGAGGCAGGAGCTAAAGGAAAATTTAGAAAAAATATTAAAAATTTATACGAAAGTATGACAGACTGCTGTCATACTTTCTTTTGTATTCTTAGTTCAGAACGAAAGAAATCCATATAATAAACAATAATCAGGAGGTAGGAAAGACATGGAGAAATACAAGGTAAGTGTACAAGAAAAAATAATCATGGGTAAGGAAGAAAGCACGATTCATCCTTTCCGTATTGAAATCCCACAGACTGAAATCGATGATTTAAATGATCGTCTTGATCGTACACGTTGGCCGGATGAGCTACCGGGTTTAGGGTGGAGTTATGGTACACCTATGCATGTTGTCAAGGAAATGGTAGATTATTGGCGTAACGGCTACAACTGGCGTGAGTACGAAGCGAGGTTTAATAGTTATCCGCAATTCATAACGGAAATCGATGGAGCGAACGTCCATTTTTTTCATGTGCGTTCTGAGGAGCCAAATGCGATGCCACTTATCCTTTCACATGGCTGGCCAGGTTCATTTGCCGAGTTTATAGATATGATTGATCTTTTAACGGATCCTCGTTCCAATGGTGGTGACCCAAATGATGCGTTTCATGTAGTCATTCCGTCTGTTCCAGGATATACGTTCTCGGGTCCAACCCGTGATACCGGTTGGAATTCTCGTCGAATCGCAAGAGCATGGGCATCGCTCATGAATCGCTTAGGTTATGAACGTTATGCTGCTCATGGTGGTGATGGAGGTTCACTGATTACTCGTGAGCTGGGTATGGTTGATTCTGAACATGTTATAGGTGTACATGTTTTACAGTTATTCTCTTTTCCAACGGGTGATCCATCAGAGATGTCGGATCTTAGTGAGGAGGATAAGCGTCGGCTTCAAATCTTATCCAACTTTAGTGAAAAGTCAGGGTTTTCCGCAATACAATCAACAAGACCTCAAACATTGGCTTATGCCTTAACAGATTCTCCAGCAGGTCAGCTTGCATGGAATGAGTTGCTCATGGGGATGGGAGAAGAAAATATGCTGACCAGAGATCAAATCCTAACAAATGTTATGATGTATTGGCTGACTGGGACAGCAGGTTCATCAGCAAGACAGTATTATGAGGATGCTCATGCTAATGAGCAGAATCAAGTAAGTAATGCGCGGACTGGTATTGCGGTATTCGCTAACGATTTTCAATCTATTCGGCACTTTTCTGAGCGGGATAATACCAATATCGTTCATTGGTCTGAATATGATAGGGGTGGGCACTTTGCAGCTATGGAAGTACCGGATATTCTTACGGAGGATTTGCGAAAGTTCTTTCGTCATTTTCGATAACTTTTTCTTAAACATTAGCTTAAAAACTACACAGATAAGATTATTATGCTAATAGTGCGAACTGAGAGTGCGGTGAACTGTATAACCAATTAAGTGTAGTAAATAATTTATGCAATAGTTTGTTTTAAATCATGCGCTATTGTTAATAAGCGTCTTCTTTCATACTCAACTAAAGATAAGCATTTCCAGAAGAGCTGTAATTTATGTACATAAGAGAGTCGTTCCTTTGGGATTATTTTTGTTGTGGTGACTTATTTATACCAAAAAGAACGATCTCTTATTTTTTTTGCATAAAAAAGAGGGCACAAAAGTTATACTTTTGGGACATCCTCCTTTTAATGCCATGAAATAGTAAAGGATATAACATCTCATTTACGCTTGCAATATTATCATCATATAATAGGCTTCCAACAGTGGGGAAATAATACAACTAATCCAAACCGGAAAGGAAGGTATCGTTGTGTGGGTTCTCATTATTTCGATTATCGTTAGTCTCATCGTCAGCGGACTATACATCTTCCGGGTTCATGTACCACCAATTGAAAAACTGGCATTCTACCTGATCTCGACCATTATATACCAGCAACTTATTATCATTACGCAAATTAATCTGAAGATGATCGAAACTCTTGATAAGCAAACCGCATTTTGGTCGTTTCGTATAACCGATATATTATTTTACAGCGTAATTTTATCCTGGTTGGTTATCGTGCTTATTCAATCTTTATCCTGGAAACGAACAATGATTATTCTTTTGATGGGGATAGGAATAATACTTGGAGCGGATGGACTATTTCAATTCTTTCATTTTATTCAGTTTAAGAAATGGAATTTGTGGTTTTCTCTCTTTCGTTTTTTGGCTGGTATTATTATTTCCTACTCTTTTATGCGATGGTTCCGCTCTTCGCTTCCATATAGGGAGGTGAGTTGACATGATTTTATACCCTCCGAAGCAGTTTGATCAGAACGAATGGTTTATTATTTTTTCCGTTGTTGCAATATGGATCATCCTACTATGGGTACGTCCGCGTTTTGGAACCACCACTATAATCATGATTTGGATGTTTAACGTTTTTCTTGCAGAAACGGCAGATTTTCTCATTGCTGCTAAGCCTTATGATTTTTACTCCTTAAATGATCATCCGGATTATGAATGGTTTGATGTGGTGCTTTATTTTTTGCTTTATCCGCCTGCTGCCCTACTTGGTTTACATGTTCAGCAAAAGTGGGGGTATTCAATGTTTAAAATTATGGGTATGACATTCCTCTGGGCAGGGGTAAGTGTAGGACTCGAATGGATCGCACTGAATAATCAGGTGTTTACGTATAAGAAATGGCATCTATATTACTCGCTTATCGTTTACATCCTTGTCTTCCCCTTGAATGTGACGGTTTTTCGGTTCGTTCGGAAACAGATTGATTTAAGTACTCAATCTAATAGCGATGATCAAGCAATCCCCTGACTGATGCATCTATTTCAGAGAGATGTCTAAAATCCTAGGGGAACCGATTTGTACGATAGTGTTATATCTACAATTTATACTATATTAGTTTTTGGGGTAGTATTTCTTGTGTTCCAAAGAGTTAACAATCGTTATCCTAATGGTAATTTACGGAAAAAGACATGTTACTTACTTTTATCCAAAGTGTAGTTATTGTCTTAATAATGCTTCCAATTTGATATTTTTTTATTAATTAGGCTCTGTAAAATTTTTATGTTGAGTTAGATTTTCTTAAAAGGCGGAGGTCAATGGAGAAGAGAACCTAATTTTTTAGTAATGTGTTTGATACTAAAGCTCTTACAATGAGGTCTGCCTTTATCTAAAAATGCTTGAACCTGAATTTTACCTTTTGATACATTCAGACTAACGACTGGATTCATACAATATCTCCACCTAGAAATACTTCATTTTTTGGTAACCCCTAAAGCTTCTTGTAATGTCATAGGTTCACTTGTTAAACGGGATCTCTTTGTCCCAACCAGCCCGAAACATGTTTATACTAGAAGGGGGTGAACAGTATAGCTAACAGGATTGATTCCCACGGGTGCACTAGTTGAATAAGAAATGATAAAACTTTATTATAAAAAAATGATATTTACTCAAAAGGAATACCGTAATTTTGAACAAACTTTTTTTCAAAATAACGGTTTTTTTGCTGTTGTTATAATGGTTGAAAGGAGATTTTAATCAATCTTTATTATAACGCTACAACAAAAGCACCTGTTAGCCAACCGTGAAACGATCATTTTACGCTTCATGGATGGCTAACGGTCAGGTCAGTGAGAGTGAGAAAAGCTGTTCTTATTATTTTGCATAAAACAGACAATAGTGCAAATTTATTTTACATAATGTTTTTTAAAATCTGGGTGAATAGAAAATTTACGGCGTAAATTCACGAGGTTTTCCCCAAAACTTTCCTCTAAAAGTTCTCTATGTTTCTCCATAATTTCCATGAGATACAAATCATGAATCATGACTTCTGTAATTGGCATTACTAAACCTACATGCCTTGTCCACGCTGCACGGCTATCTTTTCCCAACGAGACAATACCTGCTACTACTTCTGAATCATCTGTACTAATAACAAGCCATCGTCCACCATACTCTTCTGTAATTTCATGACCCATATAATGAAGGTAAACATTAGCAATTTCAGAGGCGATTTCCCCATAAGCAATAATTGTTACGTTGACCCCTCTTTTTGCTGCCTGTCTTAGTTCAGACTCCAATTCTTCGAATTCCTCTTTCCAAACCTCTAAGAGAATTCTTTTTTTTGTAGATAATATACAATCTTTTACCTTATCGAGTATTTCATTGCGTCCCGTGATATTCCAGATGTTTTCACGGTCATATGCAGAACGTTCGAACTCCGCTAATGATTTTTCTGCCAGTTCAAAATTCTCTTCTGCTTCCCTTCGGCGATTTTTAATTAGTTCCTTTGCAGGAACAGGAGTATACTGTGGCGTGTTTCCCGGACTAACCAGAATATCTCCTCGTATGGCGAGACTATCTAGAACTTCATATACTCTTGAACGTGGTACACCAGAATTTTTCGCTACGGCATATCCAGTTAATGGAGATTCCTCCAATAAGGTAACATACGCTTTAGCTTCATATTCAGTAAAATTTAGTTTCTTTAATGTTTCGAAAATAGTTTCTTTCATAAACCCTCCAACACAATATTAGTCGCTACCTTAGTAACTAATATTTTATCAAAATCTGTTGATTATTTCCAAATGCATCTGATATACTCGTATAAGTAGTTACTTCGGTAGCTACTATAAGAAAAGGAAGGGAGAAACAACATGGATAGCTTACTAACATACATTTCAATTGCTGCAATGATGGTTGTTATACCAGGAGCAGATACTATGCTACTGGTGAAAAACACTCTCAGCTATGGACCAAGAGCTGGACGTTATACGGTTCTCGGAATGGCAACGGGACTTTCTTTTTGGACGCTTATTGCAATTCTTGGATTATCTGTTGTCATTGCAAAGTCTGTAATTCTTTTTAGTACAATCAAATATTTGGGAGCTGCTTACTTAATTTATTTGGGTATAAAAAGTTTTTTTGCTAAAAGTGTGTTTTCTTTAGAGGAAATTCAAGCACAAGCGAATGCACCTACCAATTCTTCAAGTCGGCATTATAAAGAGTCATTTATGCAAGCATTACTTAGTAATGTTCTTAATCCAAAGACTGTTTTGGTTTATATAACTGTCATGCCTCAATTTATCGATTTGAATGGAAATGTAAATCAGCAATTGATTGTGTTAGCATCAATCCTCACTTTATTCGCTGTATTGTGGTTTCTAACCCTTGTTTATGTAATTGATTATGCAAAAAAGTGGTTGAATAACTCCAAATTCCAGAAAGTATTCCAAAAATCAACTGGCTTAATTTTAGTAGGTTTTGGTGTTAAAACAGGAATTTAAATTTCATTTATCAGCACTCCTAATTCAGCTTTCTCCGTTCAGACAACTGAACGGGTTTTTCTTTTTTTGTCCTTATTTGCTTCAAACGTGCAACTAACATCATTGTTCAACTCCTTCAGTTTGATACGAATATCTCTCGAATGCTCACTAATTCGCAGGATTTCTTACCCCTTTAAAATGGTTCTAAAGGTAAAGAAGTAAGTTCAGATCTATTTGGCTTCGTGAAGGCATAGTTAAATAAAGGAGATAGCTAACACTCCATACTTTTACCATATGATATACATCTCTACGCCGCCCCTGGAGGCTTTCCCTCCCATGTCTCAACGGGTCAAACGTCCTCTCATTCCTTTGTTTATTTCTTCTTTGATTAGTGGTGGCGTTTTTTCTTCTGCTGTCGAACCTACCGCATGACTTGAGGTGAATAAAACAAAAAACGAAATCGAAAAAACAGAAAGAAATAACTAGGCTAGGATCAGGTTGCATTTGAAAGCGTATAATAGGTTCTTTTGCTTGAGTTGAGGAAAGTTTTGAAATAAATCATAGCGAAACGTTTTTTCGACAACTGATAGGGAAAAGCTGAACCCCTATCATGAAAATGAACCTACGATGATATAGAAGATTTCCTCACGGTAAATCTTCGTTAAAAAATATTTTCACCTACAAAAAAAGACGCACAGTCGCGTCTTTATTTTTGTTTTTCCAACGTAATTCCCATTTGCGTTTGGATCATGTCGATGTTTTCACTCCCAGATAAGAAATAGCTGTTGGATTCTGTGAATTTTTCTTCTGCATGTTTCAAATTGGATGGATCTTTTGAGTCTAAATGTTTTAGAACCAGTTCAAACGCTTCAGCTCTTACAGCAAAGGCAACCGATAAGTCACTTCCCAATCCTTCAAAAAGAGTTAAAACATGTTCAGGAACTTCAGCAGGTACTTTGTACGTTGAATAGTAATTTTCAAGTTTTTTTGCTTGTTCATACGCTTTAGAAGCTTCTTCATGAACTCCTTTTATATCCTTTTCTATCCACTTTTCTGCATAAGCTCTAGCATAAACATCATATTTTTCGTTTTCTTCTTTCATCTTTGTGAGCAACATTTGGACATCTTGTTTTGTTTTCTTTTCTTTTTCAACTTGTTTCGCCTGTTCCTTTACGATTTCTTCGTTTTTTTTCTCCTCCATCGATTGAGAAATTGTGTAAGTTAAAAAGAAAACCAATAATCCCAAAATGGTTGTAAAAAAAATCCGAAAAATTTTCGATGTTCTTTTCGTTTTTTTTCCCGACATCGTTCTCACCTCCTCATTACTCTATTTATCGCCTAAAGGAAAATTTTTTTGTTTTTGTTTGCTTTTTGTTTTCGCATGGTTTCGGTCCTTTTAAATATATTGTAATCCTTTGTCATTTGTTTCCAAACAAAATATTGATAAGTTTCATACTTTGAAATTTATTTAATGTAACAGGTGCAATAGTCCAAGAAGGATTATCTCTTATTTTTGTTGAAGTTAGTAAGCTAATGGAGCAGCTTAGTCAGTAAGGAATACAGTTGATTTTAACAAAAATCCGTGTTTTTGGTTATGGGAAAGTTTATTTATTAATTATTTTTTCTATATAAATTCCTACTTTTAAAAATTTATAGTGGACTTATAATCCTGGGGTGTTTTGCTATGTGTAAGAAAAAAATGTATTGAGACTACCAATTCAAGTAATAAACAATTAAGTTATAAATCATAGTGATGGAGTGAAAACAATGGTAGATTTGAGTAAAAAACCAATTATTTTGGGAGAAAAGGTTATACTTAGACCCTTTAAGTTTGAGGACCTTCCTTACATTGAAGAGTGTTTAAAGGATCCTGAGGTTATAAAACTTACAGGAAGTACATCTGATTTCGACAGAGAATCAGTCATCCATTGGTACAATACAAGAAATGATCAAGAAGACCGTTTGGATCTTGCAATTGTTGACAAATCCTTAAACATATTGGTGGGAGAGGCAGTAGTAAATTTATATCATGAAGAAAATCAAAGTATGAATTTTAGGATACTTATTGGTCCAAGGGGGAGAAATCGTGGATTGGGAACCGAGGCAACTCAACTAATAATTAATTATGTTTTCCATAATACTAATCTGAGTCAACTTACTTTGAGTGTTTTTGATTTTAATCCCAGAGCCAAAAAAGTATATGAGAAGGTTGGATTTGTTTTAGATAGTGTAGATAAAAACGACTTAGAGTTCGAAGGAGAATGGATCGATTCCTTAAATATGGTATTAACAAGAGATAATTGGTTGAGGATGAACCGAAATGCTTAAATGAAGTCTATCTTAATATTAGTTCTATGCATTGTTAATAAGTTAACCGATATGTTTAATGTTACTCAACAAAAGGGTGCGTTGATTAATAAGAAAGAATCAAACTTTATCAAACAAAATAAATATTTTAACAGCAGTTCTAACCATACAAGGATTCGGTCTATACCTACAATAAAGTGGTATCACTACATTTCCAAGTGTTGCAAGAAGAACAACAAATGACACGCATGGAACACCGGCAATTCCTTTGGATGTTACCATTATTACAAGCATTAATGTAATTTGTTGGCCAATACTCATATCTATCCTATACATCTGTGCAATGATATTCGCTGCAATTGATAGATAGAGTGTTGATCCATCAAGATTAAATGAATACCCTGTAGGTATGACAAAAGAGGTATAATGCTTTTTCAGTAATTGGAATAAGGTAATTAAGTATAAGCTCGCCTAATAAGCAGACGATTAATAAGGCTCCACCAAATATTCCATTTGAAATCATTGCAATAATCAAGAATACTAGGTAAATTAATATTTTCGAAAAAAATATTTGTTCTCGCTAATTCTTTTATGATTAATGTTAATCGGTCAACTGGAATCGGTGCGAAAATTTTGTGTAAATATGTTGCAGTTCCTAATCCTATCCCAACTAAGCAGATTCCAAAACAAACAACTTTACTATACGATTCCAATAACACGTTATAAATGATGTTACCAACCCTAAACTTCTGGTCTTTTTCTTTCTAAAAGTGAACTACAACATATCAATATGAAAGCTATAATGATTTCCCAATTTTCCTCAGTAAGCCTCACATTTATGGACAGTCCTATAAAAGAACGTCAAAGAAGTGATACAATGTTCTGATTGTATTGTAATAGAAATACCAAGGGTTACTATTAAAATTCCTAATACATAAAAAACATATTTCATCTTTACTCGACCTCTTCAGCATTATTTTTGTTGCAAATACAACAAAATTAAGGTTAAATTTAATATATGGCATTATTATTGATTTGCAAAAAAATATGTACTAAGGAGTTAATTATGAAGGAAATTCTTCGTGAAATTGGAATGATAGCAAGGGCATTAGATTCTATAAGTAATATAGAATTCAAAGAATATGACCTTACAAAAGGGCAGTATTTGTACCTTGTGCGAATATGCGAAAACCCAGGAATCATTCAAGAAAAAGTAGCTGAGATGATAAAAGTAGACCGAACAACAGCAGCACGTGCTATAAAAAAACTTGAAATGAATGGTTTTATTGAAAAGAAAGCCGATAAACATAACAAAAAAATAAAAATGCTCTTTCCAACGGAGAAAGGGAAAAAGGTTTATCCTTTTATAAAACGAGAAAATGATCATTCCAATATTGTTGCATTAGCTGGATTTTCGGAAACAGAAGTAGAAACCATCTTCAATCTTCTTAAAAGAGTAAGAAAAAATATAGAAAAAGACTGGGAATTTGTAAAAAAGGGAAACAAGAGAAACTATTGATTATATAAAGGAGCGGCATATTTAAATGAATATAGATATAAAACAGTGTAACCTTGAAGATCTACTCATACTTCAAGAAATTAGTTATGAAACATTTAATGAGACATTTAAGGATCAGAATTCACCCGAAAATATGAATGCTTATTTGGAAAGGGCATTTAACTTAAAACAATTAGAAAAAGAATTATCCAATCTTTCTTCGCAATTCTATTTTGTTTACTTTAATAATGAAGTCGCTGGATATTTAAAGGTCAATACCAATGATGCCCAGTCTGAAAAAATGGGTGATGCATCACTTGAAATTGAGAGGATATATATAAAGAGAAAATATCAAAAACACGGGATTGGTAAATATCTGGTAAATAAAGCTTTGGAGATTGCGATGGAACGTAATAAAAAGAAAATCTGGCTAGGTGTATGGGAAAAAAATGAAAATGCGATTGATTTTTATAAGAAAATGGGGTTTGTTCAAACTGGAGCCCACTCTTTCTATATGGGTGATGAAGAACAAACCGACTACATCATGACCAAAACACTCGTATAACTTAATTCGTACATTTCTCTTCGATTTTGGACAAGTTTTTCATTTTACGACTTTGAAAACATGGTACAAATTTGGGCAAAAGTAGGTAAAAATGTGGGCTGAATATTTTTATATTCCAAAAGATGGTGAGAAGGCGTGAGACAGAGGGGGAAAGGGATTGAACGGCGTAAGCGCCGAAGTAAGATATGTAACGTAATAAGTATTTTAATATAATAAACATCCCACAACATGTAGTTGTGGGATGATTCAGAAGTAGTTTCAAAAGCTTGAACGGATTTTTTCCATAATAATGTGTAGTTCGTTTGTAAGTTCATGAAGCTCAAGAGAAATTTTTTCAATTTCAAGGATGTTTCCATGTTGTTGTTCAGAGATATGTTGTATATTTCTGGTACTTTGTTGTACAAGTTCTGAAGATTCATTTATTGTAGAAACGGAATTAACTACCGATTCACTGCCAGTTGCTATTTGTTCAACGGACATATATATTTCTTCAATTTGCTTCGAAATGTCTTCAGAGGAAGATGCGATATTTTGAAACATCATTTCTGTTTCCTTTGCAGAAACAAGACTCGCTTCAATCTCTTTATTAACTAAATTAATGGATTCAACAGTATTAAAAGTTCCGGTTGATATATTTGAAACAATTTGATTAATTTCTTTTACATATTGTCCTGATTGTTCAGCTAATTTTCTAACTTCATTAGCCACTACATCAAATCCCTTACCAGATTCGCCTGCGCGAGCGGCCTCAATACTAGCATTAAGGGAAAGAAGATTTGTTTGATCTGCAATCGATTCAATGGTTCCGACGATTGTTTCAATTTGCTTGCTTTGAAGATTTAATTGTTCAACAACTTCTGTTGTTTTTATCATAGACACCTTCAATGTAGAGACTTGGCTTACTAGTTTATCGACAACGTTTCTTCCTTTTAAAGCAAAATTAGTAGCTTCACTTGAACGATCTGAAACTTCATTAGCAGACGAAGATATCTGCTGAATTTGACTTGAAATTGCAAGAATGGATTGTTCTCCAACATTTGAATGTTCTTGCTGATTTATGGCAACATCAACTACTTCTTTAACAGACTCTCGAATTAATGTTTGTCCAGCTAATGTTTCTGTTGCACTTCCTAATAGCAAATTAGCTTTATCTACTAATTCTTTAGACGAATCTGATAAACTCTCAATAACTTCGTTTGCTAACTTTGCCTTTGTTTCTTCATTTTGTGTTTTTAATGCAAGTTCAATCTTTTTGTTTGATAAAATTTGAAAACTTACGGCAGTCGAAGTAAGGATTAAAAATAATGCATGTATAACTAGCATTAAGATTGTGTACTCACTAGCACCAAACACAATCTCAGGAAAGAAAAAGAATCCCAAAATATGCTGCATAGCAAATAATACTGTCATTAGAAGCATTAATTTAACACTCTTGTAATAACCTAATATCGCTACAACCATAAAAATAGAAAAATGAAATTCAACTCTGCCTCCACCACCGGCAATAATTGATATACTTCCAATAGTTAAAATTATTGCATGCAAAATGGGTAGTAGGTTATGTTCAGGGTTTTTCCAATATAACAATATATTAATAATATATAAGAGTATAGGTAAAACGAGGAGTATGTTTAAACTGAGACCAAAAGTATTCTCAATAGTAGACATCGAGAGCATATGCATTTGTCCATGGGTGTAATCAAATAGAAGATATTTTCTTCCAAGCAAATGTATCACAATGGTAATAAATAGTAACCCTAAGTTAACAAGGTTCATTAGCCTATTTTTTTGTGTTCTCATTCTTTTCACCTTTTCCACTATCAAGATAGTAATAATATTATCAGAAAGTTCAAATTGTTAATAGAAGAAAATGTAAAATATAGTAGTATTTTGAAAGAAATTGTAGTTGTTAATGAAGTTTAAATATGATGATTTTAATGATGGACACAAAAATACTCCCCACTTAGTTGACAGATTTTTTTCTGTCTTCCATACGGGGAGTATATTATCGTCCTTGTGTTTTTTACTGCCATTAACGTTACGTTATTTACTGAAATATTATTTTTTTACTGCATGGATGTAATGAATCGTTTCGAATGCAGATAAATAGTCTGTACGTTTATTGAAAAATTGGTTATTAATTGTATCAGGTGATAAATGTTCATAAATAAGTAAACCTGAGCTTTCTAACATTTTCTCTATTTCATCATAAGTAAAACATGATTTCATTGGTTCACCACTGGCTGAAGCCATTTGAACCATATTTTGAACTCGATTAGATATTCCTTTTTCTTCAAAAAGCTTGTCGTCTGCATAATCAAAAACGATAGAGCTTCCTGATGGGACGTTGGATAATAATTTACTTACTAAGTTGGCATTTTCCTCTTTTGTCAAATAATAAGAAACGCCTAAAAGACTAAAGAAAGTTTTTTTATTAGGCATAAAACCTTCTTCGACAAGATTATGAATTGAAAATTCTTTGGTGAAATCCATTGGAATAAAATGAAGATTATTCGGAAATTCATAATTAGCATTTGCTAATCTTTTCTTTTTAAAGTCTTGTGTGGCTGGGAAATCAACCTCAAATATTTCTATGCGGTTATTTAATTCTGGGTGTCGAAAACAAAAGGTATCTAATCCAGCTCCAAGAATTACATACTGCTCCACGCCTAGCGACAGTTCATGAATTAATACATTTTCGCAATAGGCAGCACGTGCTAAAGGGGTTGGAGAAAGTTGGACTTGTGTAATCCATTTTAAAATTTCATCTGGATGATCTTGAAACTTATTTGCAATTTCTTGATTAAAGAAATGAATTCCATCTATCATGTTCTCACGAATATCTGAAAACTCTTGTAGGCTAATTAAATCTTTTGCCATAAAATCATCAAATATTTTGGGTGTGTCATATTTACTATGGTATGCTCGACCAAAAGCTGAAATTAAGGAAGTTAAACTAGATTCATTTTTCTTCATAAAATAATCCTCCGTAAACAAAAAATAAGATTCCCCTGGCCAGGAGAATCTTATTATATATACAATTATTTTATTTGTAAATTATAGCATAAATGAAAAATTTTGTCAATATAAATGACTGATTTATTTTATATAGCTCCCAATAAATTACCCTTGCCGGAGATTTAGATATTTTAGTAGATGTAAAATTTTGTGTGATACAGGATATAGCGGTCAAACTGTAGCGAAAATGTAAAGTAAGTTGTTTTAAACGGATTTGTGTTTGTTTTTTTACATGGAGAATCGGTTCTATCATTCTAGTAAAACTACAAGGTTTCTAGTGGAACTAAGGGGTTTTACCAAAGAATCAAACAATGGGGTAACACCAAGAGGGATTTGCTATAGTCAAATAACAAAGTATATAAGTGCACTCATACGTATTTGGTTAACTACAAAACCTGTACCTTTGTAAGGTGCGAATAAAATTGGAAACAAGCTTGTTCCTTTATAGAATCTAGTATAATATGACTTTATTCTACAAGAGTCTGCATTACGGTTAGTATAATACAAATAAATCAATAAAAGGAAAAAAATATGAATTTAGAAGTATTAGAATACTACATCAAAGTTTATGAATCGAAAAGTGTTACAGCTGCTGCAAAAGATTTATATATAACACCTCAGGGATTAAGTAAGACGATCAAACAGCTGGAACTAGATTTGGATACAGAATTATTTTTTAGGGGACCCCGTGGTATGGAAGCTACTGAAAGTGGTGAGCTATTATATGCTAGGGCCAAACATATTTGTTATCTAATGAAAGACATTAAAAAGGAAATCGACATAATAAACGGTAGAAAAGGTGTTTTAAGTGTTGTTGTCACTTACTCATCAACCTTAGCGGTTCCACCAAACTTTTTGTTTGCATTTTCCGACACCTATCCGGATATACAAATGAAACTAAGAGAATTTCCAGACGAATACCCAGTTGGAAAACTTTTTCAAGAGGAATTCGATGTAGGCTTAGTCATTGGAAATGAAGGGATCGATAATTGTGAATTTGAGCTCATTGCTTCGGGTGAAGTTGTATTAGTTGTTTCAAAAACACATCCACTTGCAGCCAAAGATGAAATTTCTATACCAGATTTGGAAAACCAATCATTGGTGTTAAAATGTGTAGAAGAGGGAAAAGAACATAGTTTAATAGATAAATGTTTGGATTATGGATTTACCCCCCATGTGAAACATAATTTTGGAAGTATATTAACTGCCCATACGCTATGTAAAACAAGAGGAGACATAGCGGTTTCAATCGATTATGTTGAAAATGCTATTAAGGATGAAAATCTAAAGATTATTAGGTTAAAGGAAAAAATTCCTCAAAATATATATATGATTACTAGAAAAAGAGTTCTTCAATCCAAAGCAGTATCTTTATTCCAAAGTTATGTAAAATCGTATAGTAAAGAAAACTAATGGCATCTCAAATCTGAGAGTATACCAGGATCATTATAAATCTAAGTAAATAAAAACACATTACTAAAATCACGTGTTTCGGCTTTTTTACGTCAATGCCGGATATGACAAAATGAGGAATAGAAGATGAAGTATAAAAAACTAATCGAACAGATGACGTTAGAGGAAAAAGCATCCCTAATGTCAGGTAAAGACTTCTGGCAAACTCAGGACATAGAACGTCTTGGTATTAATAGTATGTTTCTTGCGGATGGACCACATGGGATTAGGAAACAAGCGGTAGCAGCGGATAAACTTGGTCTTAATGAGGGTATACCTGCAACCTGTTATCCAACAGCAGCGACGGTAGCTAACAGTTGGAATGCCGAACTAGGTGAAAAGGTAGGAGAATATCTGGGGGAAGAGGCGATTGCCCAGAAAGTGAATGTCCTGCTAGGACCTGGTGTCAATATGAAGAGAAATCCTTTATGTGGAAGAAATTTTGAATACTTCAGTGAGGACCCATATCTTGCTGGAAAAATGGCTGCTGCTTATATTAGAGGCATTCAGTCACATGGAGTATCAGCCTGTGTTAAACACTTTGCAGCAAACAATCAGGAAGAGAGACGTATGTCCATAGACGCAATTGTTGACGAGCGAACCCTTAGGGAAATCTATTTAACTGCATTTGAGATTGCCGTAAAAGAAGGAAAAACGAAGGCAATAATGACTTCTTATAATAAATTAAATGGAACATATACCAACGAAAATATGCATTTAATGCGGGATATCCTCCGTGGTGAATGGAACTACAATGGCGTTGTAGTTACTGACTGGGGCGGAAGTAATGATCGAATTGCGGGATTACTTGCTGGAAATGAATTAGAAATGCCTACAACTGCTGGGGAAACAGATGAAGAAATTGTTCAGGCCATTAAAAGTGGTGGTCTTAAAGAGGAAGTTCTAGATGAATGTGTAAACAGATTGCTTGACCTCATTTTTACGACTGAGGAAGCTTACAAGAAACCAAATATGGAGTTTAATATCGAAAGGCATCACAGGGTGTCACAAAAGGTTGCTGAAGAGTCTATAGTTCTTCTTAAAAATGATGGAAATATTCTACCACTTCCGTTCGGAAAAAAGGTTGCTGTAATTGGTGACTTTGCAAAAGACGCAAGATACCAAGGGGCAGGGTCTTCCATAGTTAACCCGACGATTTTGGATCATACATTAGATTGTTTTGAGGAATCCGGTATTTTAAGTATTGGGTTTGAATCTGGGTTCGAACGTTATGGAAAGAGAAACAAAGACAAAATCGAGAAAGCATGTACACTTGCGAGAAAAGCAGATGTTGTTCTTTTATATATTGGACTAGATGAGGTAACGGAAGCAGATGGACTAGACAGACATAGCATGAAGATACCTGATAACCAAATTGAGTTATTGGATGCTTTATATGAAGTGAACCAGAATATTGTAGCTATTCTCTCTTGTGGATCCGCAGTTGAAATGCCATGGATTAATAAGGTTAAAGGATTAGTGCATGGTTATTTAGGTGGACAGGCGGGGGCAAGAGCAATCCTTAGAGTTTTGTCGGGGGATGTAAACCCTTCAGGAAAATTAGCAGAAACCTACCCACTAAGATATGAGGATACACCTTCCTATCATAACTTTCCGGGGGAGGAAGTCAGTGTTGAATATCGAGAAAGTATCTTTATTGGGTATCGTTATTATGATACTTCGAATATAGATGTTCTTTTCCCTTTTGGTTATGGACTGAGCTATACTTCTTTTGAATACTCTGATATCGACGTTTCGAAAACGGGTGTAACATTTAAGTTAACAAATGCAGGGACCGTTGCCGGAATGGAGGTTGCACAACTTTATGTTGGCTGTAAATCGAAGGATATTTTTAGACCCAAGAAGGAATTAAAAGGGTTTACAAAGGTATTCATTAATGCAGGAGAAACAAAGAAGATCACAATACCTTTTGACGATAAGACTTTTCGATATTTTAATGTGAAGACAAATCAATGGGAAATAGAAGAAGCAGAATATGAAATAATGATTGGCGCATCAAGTGTAGATATCCGATTGGAGGATACTATTTTTGTAGAAGGTACAGGAGCACCACCTCCTTATGATAAAAATAAACTCCCAACGTACTATTCTGGTAGAGCTAATAATGTTAGTGTTGAAGAGTTTGAGAATTTACTTGGATACAAAGTACCTGTTTCGAAATGGGATCGTTCAATACCACTTGGGTATAACGATACGATTGAACAGTGTCAATATGCGAAGGGTAGTACGGCTAGATTAGCGTATCATCTAATTGTATTTGCACATTGGTTCTTAAGAAAAATAGGTAAAAGAAGCACTGCGAACCTTATTATGATGTCCATTTACCATATGCCGTTTAGGGGAATAGCGAGAATGACTGGTGGAGTAGTGAACATGCCTATGTTAGATGGGATTTTGATGATTGTTAATGGACATTTCTTTAAAGGCTTGTATCATGTTTTAAAAGAAAGAAGTAAAAAGAATAAGGGTATCAAAGAAAAAAAACAAATGGGAACCTAGATAAAAAGTGTTGAGTAAATAATGATGTAGAAAATATGAATAAACTAAGAGTTTTCGTTTTGAGTTATTTTAAAAAACCTATTGTAATAGCCTTTTTTAAGGGGTGTAAACTATTTGTTTACGCCCCTTAACTTTTGGTTGATATCCCTTACTCCTTTTTTTTTGATAGATTTATTGGTGTGAGGGGAGAAGATTTTAAAAATGAAAGCCTTCACAAATACTCACAAATAAATTAGGTGGGCAATTACATTAGTTAGTTTGTGAGAAATAGAATTTAGTTTTATAGAAGATAGGGGGCATAAATGATATGGCAAAAAAGAAAATGAGTAAGAAGAAGTTTCGAATTGTATGGAATTCCGTATTGTCGTTGCTACTTGTTATTGTTTTAGGTGCTAACGTTGCACTATATTATTTTTCCGACGTTATCACATCTTATTTTTCTACAATAGATTTAGAGAGTGCTGAAGCAGTAAAAGCACGTGAAGCTTCTGAGGTAGTTGTTGAGCAGATTGCAGACGAAGGTATCGTCCTTTTGCAAAACAATGAAAACGCTTTGCCTTTATCTGAAAACACTAAAGTAAACGTTTTTGGATGGAGTTTTACAAATCCTATTTACGGTGGTACTGGTTCAGGTGCATCAGATGCATCGAAGGCTGTTACACCAAAAGCTGGTCTTGAAGCAGCTGGTTTGGAAATCAATGAGGAATTATACAATGCTTATGTTGACACAGGAATCAAAAGACCAATTGTAGGAATGGATGGACAAGATTGGACGATTCCGGAACCAAAACCATCTGAATTCTACACAGACGAATTAATGCAACAAGCGAAAGATTTTTCAGATGTTGCAATTATTTTCCTAGCACGTTCAGGTGGAGAGGGTGCAGACCTTCCACGTAGTATGGATGGTCCAGACACATTTGACCCTGAAGGTGGTCCATTTGGTCCGACAGGTCAAAAGTTTGGTAATGAAGATGACTTAGACGCAAGTAAACATTACTTAGAACTTAGCAATAGAGAACAGGGCATGATTGATGCAGTTACAGAAAACTTTGATAACGTTATCCTTGTTGTTAACAGTGCGAACACATTTGAACTAGGATGGGTTGAAGAGTACGACCAAATTAAAAGTATCTTGAATGTGGCAGGACCAGGACAAAATGGATTTAATGCATTAGGAAGAGTTCTTTCTGGTGAAGTTAACCCATCTGGTAAAACAGTCGATCTTTATACAAAAGATCTTCTTGATCCTCCTGCAATGGCAAACTTCGGTGACTTCGATTATGTAATCGAAAATGAAGATGGAACATATTCACAAGCAGTAGACTCAAGTAATGTTCTATTAAAATATGTTGATTATACAGAAGGTATTTACGTTGGTTACCGTTTCTATGAAACTGCTGCAGCGTTAGGCGCAATTAATTATGACGAAAAAGTTCAATTTCCGTTTGGTTATGGCTTAAGCTATACCAGCTTTGAACAAGAAGTTGTAGAAGACAGCTTAAATTGGACTGATACAGAAGTAACTGTAGATGTTAACGTAACAAACACTGGTTCAGTAGAAGGAAAAGAAGTTGTACAATTATACTTCTCGGCACCTTACACTGGAAAAATTGAAAAATCTTCAATTGATTTAGTTGCATTTGAAAAAACAGATATCATTAAGCCAGGAGATTCTGAAACTGTAACCCTTACATTTAAAGTTGAGGACATGGCTTCTTACGATGCTAATAAAGAGTACAGTGACACTGGTTCATACGTTCTTGAAGCAGGCGAATATAAGCTTATGCTTATGAGCAACTCACATGATAAGATTGCTGATATTGGATCTAAGGAACTCTCTGAAGTTGTTTATGACGAAGGACGTTCAACTGATAAGCAAGTAGCTGTAAATCAGTTTGACGATGAAGTAACTGGTGAAGGAAGTATTTCCACATATTTATCAAGAGCTAATGGATTTGAAAATTTAACAGAAATCAATAAAAACGAAACATATACAGTAACTACTGCTGATGGAGCAACGAAAGAAGTAAAAGGTAAAGTAGTAGACTCTGAATTTGTTAATTTAATTAACAGCATTCGCTACGATGTACCTGCTGATACACACGATGCAGCGCCTACAACAGGAGCTGATAATGGCAAACAGCTAGAAGATTATGTTGGTGTTGACATCAATGATGAGTCTTGGAACGAATTACTTGACCAGCTTACAGTTGATGATTTAGTAAGCTTATCAACACTAGGCGGGTATAGAACTGTAGAAATAAAGTCAGTAGGTAAGCCTGCAACATTAGATTATGATGGGCCTGCAGCAATCAATAATATGAATATGGCTGCAAACGGACAATCAGGTACTGCCTTCCCTTCAGAAATAATGATTGCATCAACATGGAACCTTGAACTTGCGGAAGCTATGGGAGAACATATTGGAGCAGAAGCTAAGGCATATGGTGTTACTGGTTGGTATGCTCCTGCGATGAACGTACACCGTACAGCATTCGCTGGAAGAAACTTCGAATATTATTCAGAAGATGGGCTTCTTTCTGGTAAGATGGCAGCGGCTGTAACAAAAGGATTCCAAAGCCATGGTGGATACGTATATATCAAACACTTTGCATTGAATGATCAGGAACAAAACCGTACTCTAGGTGTGTTAACTTGGAGTAATGAACAAGCAATTCGTGAAGTGTACTTAAAGCCATTTGAAATCGCTGTTAAAGAAGGTGGCGCTAAGGCTGTAATGTCTTCATTTAACAGTATCGGGAATAAATGGGCTGGTGCAGACGATGGCCTTCTTAAAGAAGTTCTTCGTAATGAATGGGGCTTTGCTGGTCATGTTATTACAGACTTCTATATGAATGGTGGCGGCTTAAACGCATATCCTTACATGAATGTTGAGCTTGCTGTTCGTAACGGCAACGACTTAATGCTTACTGGTGCAGCACCTATGGGTGTGCCAGAAGTAAATACTAGCAGCAATGATACATTGTGGGCTCTAAGAGATTCAGCTCAAAATATTTTATACACTGTAGCTAACAGCGATGCAATTGAAGGTGGATTATCTACTGATACGCCTCAATGGGTTGTTATTACAATAATTGTAGATGTTCTTCTTGTTTTAGGTATTGCAACTGCATTCTTCTTTGTTTTCCGTAATAGTAAGAGAAGAGACGAAGAAGTAGATAATTTACAATCTGCTTAATATAGAACTTCAATATTACAGCAGGAGAGCACATTACTAAAAATAAGTGTTAGGCGGTACTTCTTATGGGTACCGCCTAATGCTACAAAAAAGAGGAATCGAACATGAAATACAAAGACTTGATTAGAAAAATGACATTGGAAGAAAAAGCATCCTTAATGTCAGGAAAAGACTTCTGGCAAACCATGGACATAGAACGCCTTGGTATCAATAGTATGTTTCTTGCCGATGGACCTCATGGAATAAGAAAGCAAGCAGAAGCTGCGGACCACCTTGGTCTGAATGCTAGTATCCCAGCAACTTGTTTTCCAACTGCTGCAACAGTAGCAAATAGTTGGAATGAAGAACTAGGAGAAAAAATTGGAGATTATCTTGGGATAGAAGCTGTTGCACAAAAAGTAAACGTTCTTCTTGGACCAGGTATTAATATGAAAAGAAATCCTCTAGCTGGAAGAAACTTCGAGTATTTCAGTGAAGATCCATATCTTGCTGGAAAAATGGCTGCCGGCATGATTAGAGGTATACAATCTCATGGAATATCGGCTTGTGTAAAGCACTTTGCGGTAAATAATCAGGAAGAAAGACGTATGTCTATTGATACAGTCGTTGATGAACGAACTCTTAGAGAAATTTATTTAACTGCCTTTGAAATTGCCATTAAAGAAGGCAAAACTAAGACAGTCATGTCAGCTTATAATATGCTAAATGGCGCCTATACAAACGAAAATATACATCTAATGCGGGATATCCTACGTAATGAGTGGAATTACGATGGCGTAGTGGTCACGGATTGGGGCGGAAGCAATGATCGTGTAGCAGGTTTAATCGCTGGTAATGAGTTAGAGATGCCGACAACTGCAGGTGAAACGAATGAAGAAATTATCCAAGCAATTAAGAGTGGAAGAATAAAAGAAGAAGTATTGGATGAGTGTGTCGACCGATTACTTGATTTAATTTTTACAACAGAGGAAGTTTATAAAAATCCCCAAAAAGATTTTAATAGGGAAGAGCACCATAAAGTTGCACAAAAGGCTGCGGAAGAATCTATTGTTCTATTGAAAAACGAAGACAATATCTTACCATTGAAAAAGGGAAAAAAGGTTGCTGTCATAGGCGACTTTGCTCAAAATGCACGTTATCAGGGTGCAGGTTCATCTATCGTAAATCCAACCATTTTGGAACACACTTTAGAATGTCTAGAAGAAGTGGGGATTAAAAGTATCGGTTTTGAACCTGGTTTTGAGCGTTATGGAAAAAGAAGTCAGAAAAAAATAGATCGTGCATGTGCACTTGCAAAAGATGCAGATGTCATTCTTTTATATATTGGTTTGGATGAAGCGACTGAGGCCGAGGGATTGGATAGACAGAACATGAAGATTCCTGAAAACCAAATTGAGTTATTAGATGCCTTGTATAAGGTAAACTCAAATATTGTTGCAGTTCTCTCTTGCGGGGCAGCGATTGAGATGCCATGGATTAACAAAGTGAAAGGTTTAGTACATGGATATTTAGCAGGACAGGCAGGGGCACGTGCAATTCTTAGAGTTCTATCAGGTGATGTGAACCCATCAGGTAAATTAGCGGAAACATATCCACTTCGTTATGAGGACACACCTTCCTATCACAATTTTCCTGGTAAAGAGGTAAGTGTAGAATACAAAGAAGGAATATATATTGGTTACCGTTATTATGATACAGCAAATGTAAATGTTCTCTTTCCATTTGGATATGGTTTGAGTTATACAACATTTGAGTACTCAGATATTCAAGTAGAAAAGGATGGAGTAACATTCACCATATCAAATACTGGAAGCCTTGATGGTATGGAAGTTGCACAGCTATACGTTGGAAGTAAATCAAAGGAAATTTTTAGACCTAAAAAGGAACTAAAAGGATTTACTAAGGTATTTTTACATCCAGGTGAATCAAAAAGAGTTACCATTCCGTTTGATGATAAGACCTTCCGTTATTTTAATGTGAAAACAAATAAATGGGAAATAGAAGAAGCGGATTATGAGATTATGATTGGTACATCAAGTGCAGATATTCGATTAGCAGATACTCTTTTTGTAGAAGGTACAGGAGCTCCACTTCCATATGACAAGTCTAATCTACCAAGCTATTATTCAGGAAAAGCTAACAATGTCTGTGTAGAAGAGTTTGAAAAACTGCTTGGACATAAGGTACCAGTTGCAAAATGGGATCGCACAAAACCACTTGGCTACAACGATACAATTGCCCAATGTCAATATGCTAAGGGTGGATTTGCACGATTTGCATTTCATTCCATTACTTTTGCACATTGGTTCTTACGGAAAATCGGAAAAAGAAGCACTGCAAATCTAATTATGATGTCGGTTTATCATATGCCATTTAGAGGAGTTGCTAGAATGACTGGCGGTATCATAAATATGCCAATGTTAGATGGGATATTAATGATTGTAAATGGTCATTTCTTTAAGGGCTTAAAACATGTGTTAAAAGAAAGAAGCAAGATGGTAAAAGTCGCAAAGGTAGAAAAAACCATAGTAGGTGCGACAAAGGAGATGTAAAATAGTATGAGCAACTTGAATATCAAAAATAATAAAATATTTGCAGGAACGGCTAGTCTCTGGAATAATTACAAGGAAAAGCATCCTAATATTGCACAATTTCTAGTATTCTTTATGTTAAGTAATGGTATAACTGTATTACAGCTCGTATTAATGCCTGTTTTTAAAAGTATATTTGCAAAGACAGCATTAGTAACTACTAGTTTTCAAGTTTTACAATTTGGTCATAATTTTGACGGTAGTCCGTATTATGTTTTTGATTATGCGGCTGGCTCCCTTGCATCTGGGGGAGGAGGTGGGCTTGCCTATTTCCTTGCAGTTCAAATAACAATTGGAATTGCTCAGATTATTAACTTTTTTGCACAACGAAGCATTACATTCAAATCAAACAGCAATATTTGGACGGCTGCTTTTTGGTATGTAGTAGCATACATTGTAATAACAATTGGTGCTGCTGCAGCTCAAGGATTTTACAAGGCTCCGATTTATAATTTATTAATGAATACGTGGGGCATGGGATCTGTTGGTGAAACAACTGCAGATGTTATTACGATGATTATTAATAGCGCAATTTCATTCTGGGTATTCTTCCCAATATTTAAAATTATTTTTAAACAAGAGCCAGAAAAACAGGCTTAGAAAAGGTAGAGTGAGTATGAAATTATTATCAGTAGTAATTCCTTGCTATAATTCAGAAGAATATATGAGATATTGCATAGAATCCCTTTTGCCAGGTGGGGAAAATGTTGAGCTGCTGATAGTAAATGATGGCTCCGTTGATAAAACAGCTGAAATTGCAGATGAATATGCTACAAGATATCCTACGATTGTAAAAGCGATCCATCAGGAAAATGGAGGCCATGGAGAAGCTGTAAATGCAGGTATCCGCAATGCAGCAGGTTTGTATCTAAAGGTGGTAGACAGTGATGACTGGGTAGATACAAGAGCATATCTCAAAATATTATCAAAGCTAAACGATTTTGTTTTAGAAAAGAAATTAGTTGATATGGTTATCAGCAATTTTGTATATGAAAAAGAAGGCGCGAAGTACAAGAAAGTAATGAAATATGAAAATGTACTTCCAATAGGAGAAATCTTTACTTGGAACGACATTAACAAGTTCCGTAAGGGTCAGTATCTTTTGATGCATTCACTGATTTACAGAACACAATTGCTGAAGGATTGTGGACTTCAGCTTCCAAAGCACACTTTTTATGTAGATAACCTGTTTGTTTATGTTCCACTTGAGCATGTAAAGACAATGTATTATATCAATGTGGAATTTTACAGATACTTTATTGGCCGAGAAGATCAATCAGTACAAGAGAGTGTCATGATTAAGAGGATCGATCAACAAATAAAAGTAAATAAACTAATGATAGATCTCGTAAAACTCTACCATGTAAAGAATCCTAATCTTCGTCAGTATCTGCTTCACCATCTGGAAATTGTAACCGTCGTATCAGCAATTTTATTAATACGTTCAGGGACGCAAGAAAACCTCCGAAAGAAAAAAGAATTGTGGAGGTATATTAAGGAAAAGGACATAGATTTATACCATGATATTCGATATGGGATTATGGGGCAGTTAATGAATCTACCAGGTCGTCCTGGACGAAGTATTTCAGTAGGTGCATACAAAATTTCACAACGGCTAGTGGGCTTTAATTAATTGTCCGTATATGAATCTAGCTAAATAGCTTTCTATGAAGAATAAAATCATAGAAAGCTATTTTTTATGTTTCTAATAACTTGAATCTTTCTAGTAAGTGTATATGAAATGGGATAGAATAGAATATCGCTTATAATTGAAAATGACAATAAAATGAATTAGAGTTATCGCTTTAAGGAGGTAAAACGAGTGAGCTACGATTATTTAGTTGTAGGATCGGGATTGTTTGGTAGTACGTTTGCTTATGAAGCAGCCAAACGGGGAAAAAGAGTAAAAGTTATTGATAAGCGGGACCATATAGGAGGGAATATTTATACAGAAAACATTGAAGGTATAAATGTACATAAATATGGAGCACATATTTTTCATACAAATAACAAGGAAATTTGGGATTACGTAAATCAGTTTGCTGAATTCAATCGCTATACGAATAGCCCAGTAGCTAATTACAAAGGTCAAATTTATAATCTACCCTTTAACATGAATACATTTAATAAGTTATGGGGAGTCATTACACCCGAAGAAGCAAAAAACAAAATAGAGGCACAAAGAAAGGCGATAAATATTGAGAAACCAAAGAACCTAGAGGAGCAAGCTATATCACTAGTGGGCACTGATATATATGAAAAATTAATAAAAGGCTATACGGAGAAACAGTGGGGACGAAAAGCTACAGAATTGCCTTCCTTTATTATTAAACGCCTACCTGTTCGGTTTACATACGATAATAACTATTTTAATGATCGCTACCAAGGGATACCAATTGGTGGCTATACCCAGATTATTGAAAAAATGCTTTCAAGTGAATTGATTGATGTAGAGTTAAATCGAGACTTTTTCTCCAATAGGGAAGAATACATAGAGAGTTACCCAAGAATTGTTTATACAGGAATGATTGATCAATTTTTTGATTATAAGTATGGTGAATTGGAGTATCGGAGTTTACAGTTTGAATCATCATTACTAGATCAAGAAAACTACCAAGGCAATGCAGTTGTTAATTATACCGATGCTGAAACACCTTTTACGCGTATTATTGAGCACAAACATTTCGAGTTTGGTAACCAGCCAAAGACTCTTATAACGAAGGAGTTTCCGAAAACGTGGAAGAAAGGTGATGAACCTTACTACCCAGTAAATGATGATAATAATAGTGAGAAATTTAGAAAGTATCGAAAACTAGCCGAGGAGCAACCAAATGTCATTTTTGGGGGGCGTCTAGGGATGTATCAATATTATGATATGCACCAAGTAATTGCGGCAGCTCTATCATTGGCAAAAAAGGAATTGAGTTAATTCTATAACGCTTTCCAAGAGTTTACAGTAAAATTAAGTAAGTTTACAGCTTTAAATCATACATTTTTTTGATAATTGTTTCTATAAAATCTAGAAGAGGCACGAGTAAAAATAAAATTACTCGTGCCTTTTTTATGCTTTTGGAAACTATATAAATTTACTGAGGTTGATAACTCTCAATAAGGCCATTCCACGTTCAGCCCCAGCACCTAGCCAGTTTTCACCCTGACTCAGCTTCAATGATTATCTTGCGCAAAAGCCTCGCTTTTAAGCAGCTCGAGGTCAAATAACCTGTGGCAATAAAAGTCAAAGAACGACTTTTTAGCCACAGAACATTTGCTTGTCGGGGCTGACCAAGGCGCTTGCGCTTTTCTTCTTCTAATGGATATCAAGAGGATGGTCACATCTCACTGGAACTGAAGGATATAAATCATGGGATATTTACAAAAGGGTTACAAAAAATTACAAACTATTACAGATGATTTACAGAAAATACAAATACAGGGATTATACTATTACTTGTTCGACATTTGCAAAAAACAATTTTCGAACTTACTAACTTAATAGAATGTAGGAGGAAAATGGAGATGAAAAACAAATTAAAGCTCCTTCTTGGACTTGTTTTGATTATCGGGTTAATGGCGGGATGTGCATCTGCTGATTCTGGAGCAGATGACACCTCAGGTGATTCGGGGGATTCTGGAAATTCGGGAAATACAAAGATTGAGGAGTTAAAGGTAAGCTTTGTTCCATCAAAAGATCCGGAGGAAATTATTACTACCACAGAACCATTAAAAAACCTTTTGAAGGATGAACTTACAAAGAAAGGGTATGACGTAGGTGAAGTGTCAATTGATGTTGGTACTACATACGAAGCAGTAGGTGAAGCTCTTGCGGCTGGTACAACAGATGTAGGTTTAATTCCAGGTGGGACTTATGTGTTATATGATGACGGTGCAGAAGTAATTTTAACCGCTACACGTGCAGCCTTATCAAATGATTCGGAAAATGCAAAGGATTGGAACGACAACAAACCTACAACAGGGCTAGAAGATCAACAAGCTACATACTACCGGTCTTTACTCCTTGCTGGCCCTTCCGAAAAAGGACAAGAATTAGCAAATAAAGTGAACAACGGTGAAGAATTAACTTGGGAGGATCTTAACAGTGCTAATTGGGCAGTAATGTCTTCGTCCTCGTCAGCGGGTTATATCTATCCTACTTTATATTTACAAGAAAAATACGGTAAAGGTCTATCTGATCTAGCACATGTTACACAATCGGATTCATATGGCAGCTCATTTGCGCGTTTAGCTTCTGGTCAAGCAGATATTATCGTTATGTTTGCAGATGCAAGAAGAGATAATGAAGAGGCTTGGACTTCAGATTTTGCTCGTACAGCTTCTATTTGGGATGAAACGAACGTAATCGGTGTTACTAATCCTATCTACAATGATACGGTAAGTGTTAGCAAAAACTCTGAAATTATGGATGATAAGTTAATTGCTGCTCTTCAAGAAGCATTTATTGACATTGCAAACACAGAAGAAGGTAAAAAAGTTATATCTATTTATAGTCATGAAGGTTACCAAAAAGCAAAATCCTCTGATTACGATAATGAAAGAAAGGCACAAGACTTTCTAAAAAAATCTAAATAGTAGTTTTGTTTATAGATTTGGTGAGGACATCATTTTATTGGTGTTCTCATTTTTTAACCAGTTCCCATTATGATAATAGAACGTATAATCCCTTTGAATTGTAAAGTGATATAAAAGGAGTATTGCAATGATCGAGTTTATCAATGTAGAAAAAACATATACAAATGGTACGAAAGCATTACAAAACATAAATTTGAAAATTGAACAAGGGGAGTTTGTAGCTGTAATAGGTCTATCAGGTGCGGGGAAATCAACGTTAATACGATGTATTAACCGAATGCATGACATTACCAATGGAAAGTTGATTGTTGATAATGTGGATGTTAGTAAGTTAAAAGGCAAAGATATTCGCCGCTTCCGTAGAAGAATAGGGATGATATTCCAATCATTTAATTTAGTTACAAGAACGACAGTCTTAAATAATGTACTTGTATCCTTTGTCCCGGATCTTCCGTTTTGGAGAAAAGTGACAGGTATTTATACGAAGAGTCAAAAAATTAAGGCGCTAGAAGCTTTAGATAAAGTTGGTATATTAGATAAGGCTTTCATTCGTGTTGATCAATTATCAGGTGGACAGCAGCAGCGAGTTGCATTGGCGCGTACGCTTGCTCAGAATCCTGACATTATTCTAGCAGATGAGCCAATTGCCTCTTTAGACCCTGTAACTTCGAAAATAGTCATGGAAGACTTTAGAAAGATCAATAATGACATGAATATTTCTGTCATTATGAATATCCACCATGTTGAAGTTGCCCTTGAATATGCTGATCGTATCATTGGAATTAGTAAAGGTGAAGTTGTCTTTGATGGAAAATCAGATGAAGTCACCCAAGAAATATTAGATAGTATCTATAACGGGAAATTAGATGAAGTTAAATCCTCTATAGAGGAGAGTTTGGTATATGTATGATAAAATATTCCCTCCTAAGAAACTGTCGTTATCAAATGGGATAGAAGTGCTTGAAAAAAGATCCAGAACACCAATCATTACACTCGTTGTAATTATAGCAATTATCGTTTCTATTAAATTTACAGGTTTTAATTTCGAGGTTCTTTTAACACGAATTAGTTATTTCTTCTCTATTATTAGTGATATGTTTCCTCCGAATTGGAGTTATGCGAAGGAAATATGGGGACCCTTGAAGGATACAATCAAGATGTCTTTACTCGGATCGATACTAGGAGCATTAGTTGCACTGCCGGTAGCTCTTCTATCATCTTCTAATATTATCAAGAGTAAACCAATCGTAATTATTTTTAAAGTAATACTGAGTCTACTTAGGACTCTACCTTCACTTGTGACTGCCTTAATCGCAACTTTTATCTTTGGACTAGGACCAATGGCAGGTACGGTAGCAATCTTTCTTTTTACTATTTCATATGTTGGTAAATTGTTATATGAGGCAATTGAAAACGTGGACATGGGAGCTTTTGAAGCTATGGAATCCGTTGGAATGACCCGAATTCAAGCTTTTCGGTATGCAATTATTCCACAAATACTTCCAGGTTATTTATCAACTTCACTATTCTGTTTTGAAGGAAATGTTCGTTATGCTGCCATTCTCGGTTATGTAGGGGCGGGCGGAATTGGACTTATTATTAATGAAGGCCTAGGATGGCGAGATTATCAAAGTGTAGGGATGATTATCTTAACGCTGGTTATTACGGTTTATTTAATTGAAACTGTAAGTGAGCATTTTAGGAAAAAGTTAATTTAAAGGAGTAGAACCTACTATGACAACAGTAGAAAGCCAGCTTCATGCTGCACCACGCAATTATCGCTACGTCCTAACAATTACAGTTACTGTTCTTGTCCTCTTTGGATGGTCGATGACAACTGTCAGTTTAAACTCAGTTGATGAAAGCGGGATGAAGGTTGCAACAAATATAATAAACGGGTTAACACATCCAGATTTAAATCTGTTATTTAATTTTTCAAAACAAAGTGTTTTATACTTGCTAGTTGAAACATTAGCAATTGCATTCTTAGGAACATTAGTGGGTTCAATATTGGCAGTTCCATTAGCTTTTTTAGCTGCATCTAATATAGTGCCTAGACCAGTTTCCTGGCTTACAAGACTTTTACTAATTTTCATTCGGACGATACCTGCACTAGTTTATGGTCTCATGTTTATCCGTGTAACAGGTCCTGGTCCATTTGCGGGTGTCCTAACAATTGGTTTAACGTCTATTGGGATGCTGTCAAAGCTATATGTTGATGCTATAGAAGAGTTAGATGTTAAGGTGCTCGAATCTTTGACATCTATCGGCTGTTCTACATATGAAAAAATTAGATTCGGTATCGTACCCCAATTATTATCTATATTTTTATCAGTCATGATTTATCGATTTGATATGAATTTACGTGATGCATCTGTCTTAGGTCTAGTTGGTGCAGGAGGCATTGGTGCACCCCTTATTTTCGCAATGCGTGGATATAAATGGGATCAGGTTGGGTCTATATTACTTGGTTTAATTGTTTTGATATTACTTATAGAACTAGTATCAAATAAGCTTCGTGCAAAATTAGTGAGAGGGTACTAAATTTAAAAATAAGAATAAGGTTCGAGTGTCTTTACCCAATTTATATTCTATAAAGTTATTAAATGGGTAGTACTAATTAAAGGGTGTAACTGTTGTTTATTCCCTTTATTTTGATATTTTCGTTTATACTTTTGGTAAGTGATTCTTTGAGAGAGGCCTTTCGGTAAATTGTTGAATTTATCGGAAGGCTTGTTTTATATGGACTTTATGTAGATATTCATTAGGCTTTAAACAGTAAAGATTGTAAACTATGGTAGGATGTTTTCATGAAAAGATTATGGGGAAGGAGAAGCAAGAGGAACCTCTTACCCTATAGTAACTCCTTTAAAATTCGATTTTTTCAAGATATAATCCTTCAGCCTCGGCCATTCTCCCAGTCTGAACTCTCTCTTTCGATTCTATAATGCTAGGTATGGTTTCGGCTTCCTTCTCACCTAAACCGACCTCGATTAATGTTCCTACAATCTTTCTTACCATATTATAAAGAAACCCATTGCCACGAATTCTAATTTCTATAAACCCTTCATTTTCATCGATGGTAATTGAGTATATTTCACGTACCATAGATTTTTTCTTCGATTTAGCATTTGAATAGGAAGTAAAATCATGGCTACCAATAAAATATTGACTAGCATTCCGCATCTTATCAAGAAGCAATTTCTTCTCTACATGCATGCTATATTTCCTCATGAAAGGATTCGTATATTCCTTGTTCCAAATTTTATAGAGATATGTTTTATCCTTTGCGTTATATCGTGCGTGGAAGCGCTCTGGAACAATTGTTACGTCTATAATACTAATGTCCTGGGGTAGATACCTATTAAGATAGGTCATGACCTCTGTTTCTGTAAAATCCTTAGTTGTTTTAAAATTAGCAATTTGGCATAGTGCATGTACCCCTGCATCTGTCCTACTACAGCCAATGATTTCGACATTTTTACCTACCATTTCAGTTAATACATTTTCAATTTTTCCTTGAACGGTAGTGTCATTATTTCCACTTTGCCGTTGCCATCCCTTGTAACGGCCACCATCATATTGAATCGTTAATTTGAAATTTTTCATTCTGTACACCTTTCCAATTTAACTTAATCTAGAACTTCTCTTACCATTCTTCCCTAAATTATACATTATAAAAAGAATAGCCGCTTGAAATAGAAAAGCTACTCATTAATGAAGAAGAGAGTAAAGTAACATGAAAAATGGATGGAATACCCGTGTGGTTCGCGAAAAATGTACCAGAAGAACCGTCCCTTGGTTCGCCCGCCCCAAAAAAGAACCGAGAGAACCGTCCCCCTGGTCTTCCTGTTTTTCAAAACTGTACATGGAATGTCATAGGTAGAAAATGCTTTGTGGCTTATAGTGAAAGTAACGAAACAACGAGGGGGAAGATTATATGGGTTTGATTGAAACAAGATTAATAGAAATGGGTTGTATTTGGACAAGGAAGGCTGTTAGTCATTGGGGTGGAACGGAATTTCCCTATTACGTAGGGTACAGTTCAAGCAGTAAAGGCGATTCTGTAATCGAAGTTGTGGTCACTGAAAGTAATAACTTACATGTGCTTCGAGCTATAGTAAAACAACTGAAACCAAAATATGTGGCAATTGCAATTGCATCGGGTGAATGGATTTGGTTGCAAGGGAACGATCTCACAGCCACTGAGATACCACAATTCAAAACACATCAAATGACCTTTCAAACAGAGGCTACTATCAATATGGTGTTATTAACTTTATTTTCAGACCTGGTGAAATATAGGTTTACGCCGCAACAGCTAAAAGGAATTTTAGACTTAAGCCTATTAGCTCATTCGTATGCGTTTGAATGTCATGAAAAGAATAATTGGGCAATGGCCAACACAAAGGAAAGGTTCATCGAGCTTTGTAATCGTGCAATGCTTGTTGACAAAGAAGTATGTCATAAACTTGATGATGAAGTGGTTGCAACGATTGTTCACCATCTCTCCGCACTTCCTGCTAAGTCGCCAACATTGGCTGTCTCTTACCTAAAGCTAACAGCGGAAAGAATTAATCAAGATTTACAGCTAACCATGTTCCCTGGCTATGCCTTAGAGGACATTATAAATGAGCTTTCGAAATCAAACATTCTGACGGGAAACGTATTGGATCTATCGGCAGGATATGGAGCGTTTCTCGCACACGCTTCTTTGCAACAACAAGTAACAAGGCTTGTCGCAGTTGAAGCAGATTATCGGCTGTCACAACAGCTATGGCTGTTACGAATCCTAACCGGGATACAAGGTATCTCTATTAACTATCAGATTGAGCAGGAGTTGCTGCTCAAGGATTACTATGCTCTGGTTGTCACACATTATCCACCAACAGATAAGCAGTACAATTGGGCACGCCTCTTAGAAATAATAGCCTATATCTTACAACCGAATGGACATTTTCTTATTATGTGCCCATTTTCAGAAGTTGATAAGCTTATGAGCTCTTTATCAAATTCAAGTCTAAAGCTGATAAAGGCTTGGAAAGACAATTTAACCAACACCCCAACAAAGTGGCACGCCTATCTATTAAGAAAAGGAGTGGAACTATGAGCTCATTCATTGTTCTTATAATAACGGTTGTAGTTTATGTAATTTATATTTATCTATTGAGAAAACCAAACACGGAGGATGATCTCTATTTGAAAGAAACTCTTGAATCAAAAAGGCAATTAATCGCGAAGCTTGAAAAAGAGGTCACAACTAGTAAGACAGAGCTCATTCAAAAACAGTAATTGTACCATCAACTAGAAGAGCAAATTGTAGAACTTACCGAAAAACAACTAGCTTTAGAAGTACAGCTGGAAGGCATGGAGAAAGAAGAACAAGAAATCCTTGATATTACTGTGACCGAACAAGAGGCAGTTGAATTTTATCAATATGAACTTAAACAAACATCATAACAATACATAAATGATGTTTTGAGAGAAGGAATTTAGGCACCTAAAGGAGTGAAAAATATGCAGGTATTACTAGATATGTTTGTAGTTTTCAGTAGTATAATAGTCGTACTTATTTTAGCTCACTTGTACTTTACAAGGACTATCCAATACCAGGAAAAGGTAGCTACAGACCCAAATCCACAGGGGTATCATCCGGTTTCGAAGATAGCAGATGCACTCTTTATTACTGAAGTAGCATTTATCCGTGCACTTCATGGCCATATAGGAGAACATCAAGTGAAAGGGAGCCTACACATTCCACTTATTCTTGTTCACTTTTATTTTACATGTAATCTTCTTTATTTTATTGAAGTTCCAATTTATTGGGACGCTTTGTTTTTGTTAATCCTAGCGACACTCGCACTGTTCTTGATCACGAGCCGTGTCTGGGCTGTATATAGAATGGGGAGGTTGTTACGTTTTTTCAAGGAGAGAGACAACTTGAACGGTGAAGTCAAACAATTGAAGAATGAGGTATTCGAGCTATATTACAAACAACAGGAATCAATTCAAGCGCTTCAGCTACTTATAAAGAAAAAACAGGAACAGCAGCAAAAAGCAAAGCTTATTCTCCATGCAATCCAAAAGAGAAAGGTCCGCATCAAGGAACATGAGCAGTATCTTGCTCGCAGGTTAAAGGTTGTGGAATATAACTTAAATCAAATTTATCAAGTACCGCTTGAAGTGGAAATTGCAATCGATACGAATGTTTTAATGAAATGTGACCAGTATCTTGTTCAGGCACTTCAGGAGCGTGGGATCTTGATTAGTAAACGAGTACAGCAGGAATGGGACAAAAACAAAACGAGCGCTGACCAACAGAAGGCATTCCGTGCACGTGAAGCAATCCGACGTTTAATCAGCCTCGAAAACTATCGATTTGTTGTTAGTAAGTGGGATGGGAAGTTCCTACAAAAAAACAATCTTCAAATAGGTGTTGCAGATGATGAAATTATCGCTGATTACCTATATGAGCAGCAGAGTGGAAAAGAGCTGGTCATTCTTTCGGATGATAACAACTTTATCGGAAGCGCAAAGGTCCACCTTCCTATTCTGCAGCTAAGAGAAATTGACCTTTTTAATTCCAATTAGTGGTCCGGGGGCCACGGGGAGGCCACGGGGACGGTTCTCTTGGTTCTCATGAATCTGTATGTTGCGGGGGTTTTATTAATAGTTATTTGTTATCCGTAAAAAAGGACCGGAAGAACCGTCCCCCTGGTACATCTATAAGTGAAAGGGGCATAAAAATGTCAGCTGGTTTTTCGTTATCTGCCTGGGATATTCGACGTCTGTTTGAAATTGCTATTTCTTTTTATATTCGAGCGTTTTTTCCTTACCTTCTTTATTTATTTGGAATATTTCTTACCATCTATTATGAGCCGAGTACCGTAACACTTATAATTATCAATAGTATTGCAGGTTTGCTAGCATTTTTAGTTTTGTTTCAGGTATATAGCGCATGGACAATGAGTAGATGTGTTAAGAAAATTGTCCGAGGAAAAATACAATTAGAAACTCTCTTTACTGTAAAAGAGGCAAAGGCTCGTATCAGTAGGGTCATAATCTTTGCACTCATTACCCTTGCCATTTATATGTATATAGTCACTGAGATTACCCTTCCAACTCTTTCTTTCCGCGAAAATTTATTACTTTGGCTTATGCTTGGGTCATGGATTGTCCTTGGTTTTGTCTATGGATATAGCCGCTTTTTTATTGATAGAGGGAGAAGTATAATAGAAAAGTATGGTAATATAGTACCAAATTCATAGGGGGTACACATATGAAGTCGAAGTCAAATACTAAAAAAACAAAGAAACAGCTACAGAATTATCACTGCCTAGTAAAAAATCAACTTGTTTCGGAAAAGAGTTGTATTACTTTTCAAACGGGAGGACAGCTAAGTTTACAAAATCCAGATGAATTTACATATGACGAGCTTCCCTGCCTCCAATGTGAAAGCCTTGTTCGGCCAGTAAAAGAGATTTTTTCGATTCGTACATCCTTACCTCTTCACACAGCTTTTCTGTGGTATGAATATAATGGTTTTTTTGTCTATTCACATAAACTCGAGACGTTAGCTGCGAAAATGAAGATAATGCTTTCACAAATGGGATTTGAGGATGCTTTTATTTTTGAAGCGATAGGCGATAAATTTACGGAATATCAAAGCTACGTAATGGCCATAGACTACTATGAAAAGGCTGAACTCCTTAAACCTACGGCACAATTATCTAGAAAACTAGGGAAAGTTTTTTATTTTGCCAAAAACTATGAAATTGCCATTTCCCAACTAGAAAAAGCAAAAGGTATGTATGCTGAAACGTATCTTGTGTTAGGACATTGTTATCAAGAGCTTAATAACACTGAAAAAGCAATCGCTAACTATGAAAAGGCAAATAAATTGGACCCTAACAACGGGGAAATCGTTGAAGCGATTGCGACTAGTTACTACAAAATGGTTAATCCTAATGAATGTAATCATATAGTGTTACTTCAGGATACGATACTTTACTATAAAAAGCTTGTTGATAGGACATGGGAAGGCAGAAAAAAGGAAATAAACATAAATAATAAGTATTATCTGTTTAACGAAAAGGATTTCTATGTTTCAGACTTAGCAAATCTATATTTTTTAGCTCAGGACTATCAGCAGGCAATCGATGTCATTAATACGTATATCTCCCAATTTTCTTTTGAATCCGAAAAAGATATACGAGCTTCGGTGACAAGCGGAAAACTACTAATTGAAATAACAGCTGACTTGGATGAAAAGAAAAAGAAAGTGCATCGAGAGAAGACGATTCAGTTCTTCCAGCGTTTGTTTTCAACCTTTTATAAAACAAAAGCATATTGCTATTATCATCTAAAAAATGATGATAAAGCACACCTTATGGTTGAAAGAGCCACTGCCTTTGGTTATATTCACCCTCAACTTGCAGACCTTAGGCTGAAACTAGGGGAACGTGAGGAAAATATTAGATTAGAAAAAGAGATTATCAAACGAATCGCTAGATTAGAAGAAGAAAATAAAGCAATTTTCCAAGCTAATAATGAGCTGCGTGAGGAATTGAATAGATTGAAAGCAAAAAGCAAGGATATCTCGAAGCGAGTGGACAACCTCGGAAACAGTGTAAACGATCTCAAAGTTAGAATGGGTAATGTAGAGGTAACCCTTGAGGAATTTATGCGAAACATGGATGAAAAGGTGGAAAAGATAAATCAATCTATTGATGGGTGGAAGAGCTATGTTGACACACGATTCACACAGTATTCTCTTTTAACCGAAGTGGCCACCAAACATTTTTCCGATTGGGAAAAACGCCATGAATTACTAAGGGAACTGCTTTCACCTGAAGTTTTTGAAAGCTTCAAACAATTCGATTTGAAATCGGACCAACAGATTAAATCGGATTTTGCCGAGGATGAAGATATTATAAATATGGCAAGAATCATAGATGTGTGGGCTACTGGAGAATGGCTCTACCGTAACTATAAGGACTTCTTCAAAAAACATACCATTCAAGGATTAGATGCAACCTTTATTGTGGTTTCATATTTTAAAACGTTAGAGATTACGTTGGCGAAAAAAATCGGAGAATTATCAAATGGGATAAACATGATTCAATACGATCGTAACACAAAAAAAGTAAAACTAGTATTCGCTTATGACAAACCGGTCAAAATAGGAATTTCAGATCGCTATTATAAGTTAACACTTGGCAGTTATTATGACTTCATTCGGAATTATAAATCGGATTTAGATGGATATGTCGATGAGAAGGATCCGATACATCCAAAATATCAGAATAAACGTTTTAATCTGTCTAAGCAATGCGCGAATTTTACAAACAATCACCGCAACAAGTGCAGCCATAAAAACAATTTATCCGCAAGTCAAGTTGAAAAGGTACGTGAGGACTTTAATAAATTAATGAAGGATTTATTGAAATCTTTTAGGAATTAGGCTGTAGCATTTTTTCAATTTTCAGGACGGTTTCTAGCTAGTAAAGACCTGTTTTAGTAAATGGTAAGAGCAAGAACACTGGTAAACACTTACCCGGTTCTTGCTCTTTTCTATTTATAATTCTCTAACGCTCTTTTAGCGGCAGCAATAAACTCATTTCTTAAGGATTCTGGTGCTTGGATAAGCACATGTGGTCCAAAAAGTCTGATTTTCGTAAGTAAATATTTCTCTTCCTCTGGATAGTAATGGACATGCAATTGATAGCTACCCTCTGCTTGCTCAATCTCTTTCTCAAATGAAGAAAATGCATGAAACAACCGCTGTACGTCCATATTTTCGAAAAGAGGCTTCCATAAAAGTGTTACGGTTTTCTTATCCTCATACTTAGGTAGGAGCTGTTCCAATTCCTCTTCATATGGCTTGATATTTAACTCAGCCCTGCTTACATCTGATATTTGTAGGAGTGGAGTCAATCTTCTTCTTTGCGTACTTGGTACTTCATGGGAGCCGCGCAGCCACCAAAGATACCAGTTTTTCTTCGCGATATTATACATGAGTCTATAAGGAATCCCGATTTCTTTAAAATATTCTCCATTTTTGGTAGAGTAAGAGATCGTCATCCCTTTCTGATCACTAATTAACGAACGCAGTTTTTTTACGAGTGGAGTGACCGAATGCGGAACATTAGGCTTTCCTTTTTCGATAATAAAATTGCTTAAATGAAGTTGGGTGTGTTGATCTGTTAAAAGCTCCACCAGTTTCCGCTTTGTATCGGAGTCAAAGAAGGAATCGGCCTCCTCTGTTTGAAGAAAATGATAAAGCCAAGCTCTCTCAACGTTCGTTGGTAAAAAGGGGCCTGCCTTCACTGGAATTTCCAATTCCAGATTATGTAATGTAGTAGAACTTATATACTCAAGAAATTCTGGGTCATTCAGTTTATTCACAAGGTTCATACTGAGACAGCACCGCCTTCCAATCATCCTTCATTTTCTCTTTGAATTCCTTTGGTTCAAGGACTACTGCGCCTCTTCCAAAGCTTCTTATCCAAGGGGTAATCTCGGAAAAACCACGGACAGTGATTTCCCATAAAAAGCTTCCATCCTCGTATTCCTCAAGGATTTTTCCCCACTGGCCTTGTTCTTTGACTCTTTTTTTTATAAAATTTTCCTGGTCTGCTATTTGATCAAACTTAAAGAGCACCTTTACCTTAGTCAGATTTGGTGTATAAGTTATACACCAGGAATGCTCCAATTCATGCTCACATTGTTCGCGTAGCTCGACTAACTTGTCGTCTGGAACAGGTTTTCCAGGAGAAATATGACTAATATAATCGATTCGATATCGATGGAGCTCCTCGCCAGGCTTGGCATCCAGCGGCATTCCAAGAACATACCAACGTGCAAAATGGTAATCAAAAATAATCTTAAGAGGTACCATCGTAATCTTGTCATTCTCTGAACTCATGGCTGTATGGACTACCTTTTTTTTCTGCTCCTTAACTGGAGAATAGCGAATTGTAACACTCCGACCTTTTTCCACCATTGGAAAGAGCTCATAGCACATATATTCATCTAGCACTCTTCCACAATAAGGATACTGGTAAATCGTATGATCAAGCTTTTCGGGGTCTATAAAAGTACGCTCCACCATATGCTTTTTCAGCTTTTCCAGCAAAAGAAAGCCTGGCGCTGCAGGGATTTCCGCATATGTACAATAGGTTATGAAAGCATATAAGTCTAGTAATTCATCCTCTTTAAAATGGTCAAAAAAGTGGTTGAGCTCAAAAAAGCTCTTAATAGTTTTACCCTCTTTCCTGTTTGTATTTGAAATCATTCCTTCTGTTAATAGAACGTCTGTATAACGTCGGATTCCTCTTTTGTCTAACAAAGCTTTATCGAAGTCGTTTCGTTTTAGATAATGTGACCCTAACCTCTTTTCCAGTTCAGAGGTAGATAATTCTCCATAATAATCTAGTAATTTCAATAGTAGGCCGTAGCGTACAGTAGCCTTATCTTCAATTTTTTCAGCTTGGTATAATCTTCCTAGGAAATTCTGCATGCTATGATAAGGGTCATATTTAACTCGGTTGTGAATTGCTTGTCTGTTCGACAACTGACTAGCCCCGGAGATTTCATCATTATAGAGCAAATCTATCATCTCTCTTAATGTTTTATAATAGGTAGATTCAGAAACACCAAGCATTTCCATCAAGTAGTTTAGATCATGAACACCATTGTAGACAAAAAAAGAGCGAAGTATCTCCTGTCTTTTCTTTATATTCGTTTGTTCCTGCACATATATCCTCCTAAACTTTACTCCAAATGTCCTATCAAAAGAGTAATTCCTATTTTATGATTTTAATATAGCATATTGACTAAAAATTGTTAGGAGGAAATGAGATGGGACTTATACTATTCATTATTTTAACGCTTGGCATTGGTGGGTATTACTTTACTCAAATAAAGCGAGAAGGAGAATCAAATATACAAGGTGTGGGGAATACGGAAGAGGGTTCATTTTCAAAAGACGATCATTCTGAGATAAGAGTGACCAATGAAGAGGAACAAGTCTTTGAAACGGACGCTCAAGTTGAGGAGTTTCTTTACCAACAACAGACTTTCCAACAAGAACAGGATCAGGAGCTTCTTAAGCAAATTCAACATCTGCAAGAGGAAGATAAAAGACTGCAGCAGATGTTGTTAGAGGATCAGGATATGTTGAATTATCAGCAACAAATATTTGAAGAACATAGTAATCATCATCAACAGCTAGATATACTCGAGGATATGAATCGCTTGAATGATACTATACAGCTTAATACTGAACTCGAAGAAAATACTCATTATTACCATACACAACTTCATTCTGCTGAGGACATGGAGCCTCGTAATCCATATGAACACCCTGGAACAGACATTCAGGTCGATATCGATTATCACCACATAGTTGATGATCCAATGGATGCCATCCAAAGCGACTTTGAGTATGAATTATATGAGGATGATCCAACTGATTTTGATGACTCATTTGATAGTACATCATTTGATATCAACCATTCATTTGATGAGGGAGGTGACAATGGTTATTAAACCAGTGTCAACTACAGGGACATTCCTCTTGGGACAAACGAATGAATAAAAATAAGATAATAGTTACATGCAAAAATGTACCAGAAGAACCGTCCCTGTGGTTCCTGTGGTTCTCCCCAAAAAAGAACCGAGAGAACCGTCCCCCTGGTTCAAAGTTGATAGTAGTTGCGTAGTTGGTAGGTTATCCATTTGCAGTGGGGGTGGTTTCGGATGTTTTCTAGTAAGCCTTTTACGATAGCGGGGCTTAGGCTAGGGTTGGTTAGGTGTTGCTTGAGTAGTTGTAAGGATTCTTTTTCAATGGATTCCTCAATTTCTTCTAGTTTTTGTTCAATTGTTTTAAGTAATTGTTCCTTTGATACTTCCTCATGGATTGGACAATTTAGAATGTCAATTAACTCTTGGTTTATAAAAGGGATTGTCGTTTGTCGAGCTAGTAAGTTTGTTTTCTCAACAAGAGATTTACATAGTAAGTCCATATCGATTGGCAATTTATAGAACAAAAATAGTTCTGAATAAGTACGCATAAAGCCTTTTATACTATATAGCAAATCATATTTGGTTGAAATTCTTTCTTCTCCATAAAGTCGGTCAATCAATGATAATATGTTTTTATCAATCAAATGATCATAGTATTTAGTCTTTAAGAGAAGTTCTTTGTTAACAAATTGTGACTGTTCTGTGATAAGTATCTTTGCAAAATCTGTATGCTTTTGAAAGGATGAAAATGTTAGGAAATAAAATTCATATAATAGCTTTTCACTTTTTATGGTATTTTTGACTAAGTGGTCAACATCGGAAATAATTTGAGCCATAAAGTGATCAATCAACGCTAGAATTAATTCATCCTTTGATTTGAATGATAAATAAAATGCGCCCTTTGAAATACCGCACTGCTCTGTTATTTGTTGAACAGAGGTTGCTTCGAATCCTTGTTTTGCAAATAATTCTAACGCTTTTTCCATGATTAACTGTCTTTTTAACATATTTTTCACCGCCCCTTTGGTCAAAGTAATTAAATTGACAAATGACCAATTAGTCATTATTATAATTACTTGAGTCTTATAAGTCAATTAAGGGTAGGTGTAACAGTGAAAGGTATAGTCAATTTTGTTTTACGAAATAAACTAGCAGTATGGTTACTAACCATTATTATTACAGTATCTGGTATCTATTCAGGTACACAAATGAAAACAGAAACAATTCCGAATATCTCTATTCCTTACTTAATGGTAATGGATGTTTATCCTGGAGCAACTCCTGAAAAAGTAATGGAGGATGTCTCGATGCCTTTAGAGAAGGCGATAGAAGGCCTAGAAGGAGTTAAGGCTGTTTATTCAAGTTCATACTCAAACATGGCAAGCTTACAGGTTGAGTATGAATACGGTGAAGATATGGACGAGGCAAATCGTGCTTTACGTTCAGCATTGGATGCGGTGAATCTGCCTGAAGGTGCGGAAGAACCTGTCATAACTGCAATTAGTATGAACATGATGCCAGTAGTTGCTCTAAGTATTAGTAGCACAACTGAGAATATCGTTGAATTAACTTCAACAGTAGAAGAAATCATTCTTCCAAAAATCGATAAACTTGATGGTGTAGCATCTGCTACGATTACCGGTCAACATATCGAGGAAATCCAGTTAACGTATAATGAAGCCAAAATGAAGGAGCTTGGATTAACTGAGGATTCGGTAAAGCAAATGATCCAAGCGAGTGATCTAGCTGTTTCATTAGGTTTATACGAGTTTGAAGAGGGAGAACAAGCAGTTTCTGTTGACGGCAAGTTCATGACAGCCGATGAGTTAAAGAATATGCTTATTCCTGTAACACCATCAGAACAAAATCCGGTTCCATTTGTGAAGCTTAGTGACATTGCCACAATTGAAGAAGTTGGTAGAGTACAATCTGTTTCACGTACAAATGGAAAGGATGCTATCGCAATTCAGATAGTAAAAGGTCAACAGGCTAATACAGTTGACGTAGTTAACGAAGTGAAGGATTTAATTGAAGAAGAAGAGAAGAACATTGAAGGACTAGTTATCGACGTATCCCTAGACCAAGGTGCACCAATTGAAAAATCAGTTTCAACAATGGTTGAAAAGGCATTATTTGGTGGATTAATTGCGGTATTAATCATTCTTCTATTCTTACGTAACTTTAAATCAACGATTATTTCAATTGTATCAATACCAGTTTCAATTTTTATGGCATTGCTGTTACTGCACTGGTTAGATATTACTTTAAACCTTATGACACTCGGAGCAGTTACGGTTGCAATTGGTCGTGTAATCGATGATTCTATCGTAGTTGTTGAGAATATATACCGACGTTTACATCTAAAAGAAGAAAAACTAAATGGTAGAGCACTAATTCGCGAAGCTACAATCGAAATGTTCAAGCCTATTTTATCTTCAACATTAGTAACTGTTGCAGTATTTGCGCCGCTTATTTTTGTTGGTGGTATGGTTGGAGAACTGTTCGTGCCGTTTGCTTTAACAATGACATTTGCACTTGGAGCTTCTTTACTAGTGGCGATTACAGTGGTACCTGCATTGTCTCACTTCCTATTTAAGAAGAAGCTATATAGTGAAAAGACAGAGGTTAAGCATGAAGAGGCAGGTAAGTTGGCTAATTGGTATAAGGGAATCCTGAATTGGTCTCTTAATCATAAAGTAATTACCTCCATTATTTCGATTGTGTTATTAGTCGGCAGTTTAGCGTTAACTCCATTAATTGGTTTTAGTTTTATGGGCAGTGAAGAAGAAAAAGTAATGTATCTCACCTACACACCAGCTACTGGTGAGTTAATGGAGGAAACATTAGCAAACGTTGAGGCTGTTGAAGAAGAGCTTCTAAAACGTAATGATATAGATATTCTTCAGTTATCTGTCATGGAAGAAGGAGACCCGATGGCTGCGATGATGGGCGGCGGCGGAGATGGAGCTTTAATGTACCTTATCTTTGATCCTGACATGGAAAACTTCCCAGAAGTTCGTGAAGATATTGAGGACTATGTATTCAATATTGGGCAATCAGGAGAATGGAAGAGCCAAAACTTCTCATCGATGTCGATGGCAACAAATGAAGTTAGCTATACATTCTACAGCGAAGATTTAGATAAGCTTAACGAAGCAGTGAAAATGGTAGAAGACGTTATGAAGGAAAATGACGGATTGGAAGATGTATCTTCGAGTGCAGAGGATCCTTATGTAGAATATACATTTAAGGTAGAACAAGAAGATTTACTACAACATGGGTTAACAGCAGGTCAGATTGTCATGATGTTAAATCCAAACAGAACTCAAGAAGTATTAACAACAATTGAAAAAGAAGGTAACTCTTTAGAAGTTATCGTTCAACAAGAACAAACTGAGCAACCAAAATCCATTGACGATATCTTAGCTACACCAGTACCAACGGCACTAGGCACAACCATGCCACTTTCTGAGCTTGTAACTGTTGAGGAAGGCACTACGTTAAACACGCTTGCACGTAGTAAAGGTGAGTACTATGCTACTGTTTCAGGTACAATTCTAGGCGATGATATTTCAAAAACTACATCAGAACTAGATAAGGAAATTGATGAATTAAAACTTCCAAAGGGTGTTACTGTTGGTGTTGCTGGTGTTCAGGCAGATATGACTGAAACATTTACACAACTCGGTTTAGCGATGCTTGCCGCAGTAGCGATCGTTTATTTCATCCTTGTAGTAACCTTTGGTGAAGGGGTTGCACCGTTCGCAATTTTATTCTCATTGCCGTTTGCGGTAATCGGTTCATTTGTTGGATTATTAATTGCAGATGAAACAATCTCCGTATCTGTAATGATGGGTCTATTAATGTTAATTGGTATCGTTGTAACGAACGCAATTGTCTTAGTTGACCGTATTATTCATATGGAACGAGATGGAATGACAATGCGTGAAGCAATTTTAGAAGCGGGTACAACTCGTCTACGACCAATTTTAATGACAGCCATTGCAACAATTGGTGCATTACTTCCATTAGTATTTGGTGCGGGAGGTGGCGGTTTAATCTCCAAGGGTCTTGGAATTACCGTTATCGGTGGTTTAGCAAGTTCAACATTGTTAACACTACTTATTGTACCAATCGTATATGAGGTATTATCTAAAATGTTCAAAAAGAACCGTAAAGAAATTCAGGAAAATTAATTGATAAGCTGCCCTACAAAATGACCTTTTGTAGGGCTCTTTTGTGTGAATTAATGGTATAATTGGTAAATAAAAACCAATCAAAAGAAGAGGAAACAAGATAATGAGTGAGCTTTTTCCAATTTTGAATACAGAAAGATTAGTGTTACGACAAATTACACAAGAAGACAGTTCCGATATATTTACATATCTGTCGGACCCCGAAGTTATGAAGTATTATGGACTGGCTCCGTTTGAATCTGAAGATGAAGCCCTGGAAGAAATAGAATGGTACGGCTCTATCTTTGAATCCAACGTAGGTATCCGCTGGGGAATCACTCTTAAGGGGACAGATATAATCATAGGTTCCTGTGGTTTTCTGAATTGGGAGAAAAGGCATAATCGAGCAGAAGTAGGTTATGAGCTAGCAAAGGAACACTGGAATAAAGGGATAATGAGAGAAGCGTTAGAAGCTGTGATTCATTATGGCTTCACTACCTATGAGATTAATAGAATACAGGCTTTAGTAGAACAAGAAAACATAGCTTCACTTCGATTACTAAAAAAGGTAGGTTTCAACGAGGAAGGTATTCTTAAAGAATATGAACGTACTTCCGGAAAATATGACGATTTGGTAATGCTTTCCTACCTACGAAGAGATTATAATAAGTGAATTGTTAAACTATCCTAAAAGGAACTACTTTCTTTTAGGATAGTTTAATAATTTTCATGAGTTCATTCTTTAATTTGATAGTAAAGAGTAGTTAAATCCTCTCTCGATAAAATTTTGGGTACCGGGTACAATGGATTTGCCTCTTTATATGCACGTTCGACCATCAATGGAATATCACTTTCGAGCATTCCACTAACCTTATTTGGGATAGCCATTTTTTGAGTAAGCTCTTTTATAGCCTCTATGAAGGCTTTTGCTTTTTGCTCTTGAGTGTTAAACTTTCTTCCTACTCCTATTAAATCAGCAAGCTCAGCCAACTGCTTATGCACGGACTCTCCATAATACTCCAATACATAAGGGAGGATAATCGCATTTGCTAGTCCATGAGGCACAGAATAAAAACCTCCGAGCGTATGTGCAATTGCATGTACATAACCTACATATGCACGTGTGAAAGCAACCCCAGCTAAATAAGCAGCCTCCTGCATATTTTTACGCGCTGTGAGATTTGTTCCATTGGAATAGGCTTCGTAAATATTTTCAAAGATAAGCTTTACTGCATCCATACTACATTTTAGAGTTTCAGGTGTATTGCTTCTACCTATATACGCTTCAACCGCATGGGTTAATGCATCAATACCTGTTGTTGACGTGATATGAGGCGGTAGTTTTACAGTAAGCAAAGGATCAAGCACTGCATAGTGCGGAATTAATGACATATCGTTGATTGCATACTTTTCATGTGTCTCACTATTCGAAATGACAGCTGCAACTGTAGCTTCACTTCCTGTACCAGCAGTTGTTGGTACAGCAAAGAGGGGAGGGATTTCCTTCCATACCTTTAATTGTCCTTTTAATTGAGTCAACGTTTTATCAGGTCTTGCAATCCGCGCACAAACCCCCTTTGCACAATCCATAGGAGATCCTCCGCCGAACGCAATGATCCCCTTGCAATGGCGGGATTTATATAACTCTAGTGCTTCTTCGATATTATCTATTGTAGGATTTGGAACGGTCTTATCGTATATAACAGCAGCAACACCTTCCTTTTGCAAGCCTTGTAAAAGTTCATCCATCAATCCAATTGAGATGATGCCTTTGTCAGTTACAATTAAAACGCTTTGGATACCCTTGCTTTTTATTAGCTTTGGGAGTTGAAGTAAGCTTTTCTCACCTTGGAGAACTTCCGGCTTTCTCCATGGAAGGAATCTTGCTGCTATCTTGAAAACTCCTTGGTATGTCCTGCAATACATTTTGTACATGTGTATTCCTCACTTTTCATCCAAAAAATATTCCTTTCTTAAAAGTAAAGAAAGTATAAAATTTTGAACTTAGTTTTCAATGTCCAGCTCCAGCGACTACCCCCTCAAGGTCATAAACGTGTTGCGATGAAAAGTCAATGAGAGACTTTTTTTGCCACAGAACATTTGCTTGTCAGGGTGAGCAAGGCGCTTGCGCTTTTCTTATTTAATTCGTAACTCGTAAGCGTTTTTCCTCTTTATCTAGTTTACCTTTGTTACAGCCAACTTAAATTGTAATTGTTATTTTAAAAGGACATATTTGCTGAGCACGTAACATAGTTTGTAGTAAGCAAAATCTTTGTCTATCTAAAAAGTACAGGAATGGGGTGAAAGAATGGCGTATGTAATTACCTCACCTTGTCAAGATGAAAAGGCAGCTGAGTGTGTAGAGGTTTGTCCTGTTGAGTGTATTGAACAAGGTGCTGACCAGTACTATATCAATGGGGATATTTGTATTGATTGTGGAGCTTGCGTGTCCGCTTGTCCGGTTGATGCCATTTTTCATGAGGAAGAAGTCCCTGATGATGAGGTAGGATCAATTGCAAAGGCAAGAGAATTTTTTGGGTAAGAGAAATAGAAGAACTACAAAAACAAATGGAGTAACTACCATGTAGTTACTTCAGATTGTCGACAAAAGGCATCGAGAGCACTCCCTCTCGATGTCTTTTATCATTTTTGAAAGGAATTGCAGAAAAAT
>JBLKRX010000004.1:0-199570 GCA_047608075.1 Ferdinandcohnia humi | reverse complement strand
CCGTCCGGGATCGTAGGGGGGCTACAAGAAACGTGAATCATTAATTATTGATTGCGCGCGCTTGTTTTCTACCCGACGGCGGGTAGAAAACCAAAGGGCTGATGCCTTACCTGCGTGCATTTGAAAATCGTTACTGAATACAACATAATCATTTCTGGGATATGGCCCAAATTCTTGATACTACAGGTGATTTAATTGTAATGAATAATACCTTTAGTAGAGTATCAGTTTTATCCATCTAAAAATAATTAGGCGCATATGTCAGTACAAAAACAAAAAGGGAGGTAAAAAAAAGATTATTAGTTTTTCTGTAAAAAAAGAGAAAAAAACTTTAATCAAATAAACAAGATTAAGACAAGGGAGATATTGTAATTTTAAAGTTTATAGCTTTAATTATATCTAGGTTAATATTCAGAATCCAAAGGTCGAGGCTTGAAAGATAGGAAAGCAGCAATTAGTTAATGGAAGAATCATCGATTTTAATCCTTATGGAGTTGAGGAATGGGCAGTTACTACAATACTTAAAAATGTTACAACTAACTCGACCATTAATCTGGGACTGAAATATTTAAGGAATCGTTGGGAAGGGGGGCGAATTATCATTGAGCGAGATATACTTTAACAAGAAACATACAATTATACAACTCTCTTGTATATGAAATACACAGAGGATACTGAGTAATTTCAGTTGTAATGGTCTATATATCTTATTAGGAGGATTACATAGATGGTGTACAAGATTAGTAAAGAGATGGATACATTTATTAATGAGAACCTAGGAGAGATTGTAAAATATGAAAAGGTAACCGGTATTAAAGAAATGGGTGGATGTTTTCGTGTAACCTTATCTCACAATGAATCTCTTATTGTTAAGGGTGATCCTTCTTGCTTGGAGAGTATTTTTTATAGAGAAATTGCACCAAACCTAAGAGAAAAGGGTGTCAATATCCCCCATTTAATTCATACTAGTTTTGAGGAATCTCTTAATCACTATTGGACTATCATGGAGTGTGTGCCATACTCCTTACCGAGAGATAGGTGGTTTGCTGATCAGGATATCATTAATACATTAGTAAATTTACATAATGCTACATGGCAACGGACCTTTGAGATACCTGGGTCTTATAAACCGGTTTGGCATGAAAAAATGAACGCTAAAATAGTAAGTATGTTGGATAATGTCAATGAAAGTAGGGATCTAGAGTTACAATTGAATAAGCTCATGCAGGACAGCTCGGAATTATTTCTACCTTATTGTAATATTAATGGTGATACAAATCCTACGAACTGGGGAATAAGGGAGAATAATGAAATTGTCCTTTTTGATTGGGAACGATTTAGTAATGGTTCTCCAGCAATTGATTTAGCAATTTCCATTCCAGGGATTGGATCACTTGATAATCAACTTGAACTTGAGATAGCTACGAAGTACCTTGCCAGTTGGAGAAAGTTAGATACTCATTTGTTTCCATACTCTGAAAAAGAACTCGTCCATGAAATAAATAAGGCAAAAATTTGGGTTACCATTGAATTCATTTCCAACCAAGTGGATGGATTCAATTCTGAAGTTGTTACCTGGTTTTTAGAAAAGCTTCCCTTAAAAATAAAAGCAATGACAAAATAATAGCTTCTGAACCTTATCCACCATAGCCCCCCCCTTAAATTCGCCTTTAAGGAGGGGGCTCCGCTCTTCAATAGCATACATATTGATTTCTATTCAGATGCCTCTTACTTCATAATGTCCATTCTTTCTCTAACTTCCCAAATTTGGTTTTAAACTTTCTTTTCTCACTAGTCTCGTTTTAGCACTACAATTGTGGAAATAATTCTTGTTTTTATTAGGGTAGCAAAAGCTAAATATCACGCCTATTTATTAAAGAATTAGGGTTGATATTTTTTTACTTAAGATAAATTTTCACCTAATAGTTCCTTTTCAATATTTAATCTTGTGTTTTCCCTTTTAGATAAGATAGGAAGTGTAACTAGATAGAATATTCCTAAAACAAAAGATGCGGTTCCTGCAATTATGAATATAACTTCCACTGAGATAAGTTTAGGAAAGAACAGAGCAATAAATACTTGCATGATTGTGATAGTTAGCATCATAAGAGGAGTTATCAGTCCTTGGACCCTACCAATCATTTTTTTATCAACAATTTGTCCTAGCCAACCAAAGAAAGCTATGTTACAAAGAGGTACACATAAGCCTTGGAAAAATTGAAGACACAAATAGAACCAAACAAGTTGAGTGTTTGCTTGACTGAATAATATTATCCCTGTCCCCATAAAACTCATAATAATCATACTATAGAGTGGTATCTTTTTGCTCAATCTAGTTGAAATTAAGCTTCCTATTAATACTCCAGATCCAAGTGCAACTGCCAGTAACACTTGAACTTGTTCATAAGTTTCAGGTGCCAATTTATATTTCATAATGAATATATGCATTACACTTTGTGCACCGTTTGTTATACCTAGAATTAAAATTCCTAATAGTAAATTCAATACGATTTTATTGTTAAATGCATATTTTGTACCTGATAGAAAGTCGTTCTTGATCATATTAAACGATATATCTTTGATACTTGAGGGCCCATTTGGAAGTCTAATGTCTTCTGGAAGTTTACATCTAGATATTAGATATCCTGAAATCAAAAAACTGCCAGCATCAATTAAAAGTGCACCATTAATCCCTATCCCCCAATATAAGGAAGCGCCAATTCCGCTTCCAGTTAAAAATAATAAACTACCAAACATTTGGTTTAGTCCTATACCAGTAGGATAATCCTCTTTTGGTAGAACACCCTGAATCAATGAACTTTGAGCAGGGTTGAAAAATTTGGATACTGCGCTTCTTACAAAAAGTAAAGCAAAAACTAGTGGAAAAAAATCAATGATAATTGAGAATAAGATTAACAAACTTAATAAAAAGTTAATCCAGTCACAATTCACTGCAATTTTTTGTCTATCATATCTATCTGCCAGAACCCCAGTAAGGAAAAATACAAAAAGAACTGGGAGAGCATACATCATTTCTGTAATAGTTGCGTAAATAGGCTGTTTGGAAAATCTATCAAGGATATAGAACATTATTGCTACCATTCCAGTAACTGTGCCTAGTTGTGAAGAGAAATTGGCAAAAAATAAAAGTCGGTAGTTCCTATTTTGAAAGACTTTTTTATAATCTTTTATAACACCCATATAAGTCACCCTTTAATTTTAATTTAGTTCAATGATAATTGAACGGTACATATTAGTCAATTATCATTTTCAAATAATTTTTGTTCTTTTGTGATACAATGTTGATGAGGAGGAAATAAAATGTCTTATAACTTGAAAATTCACTACGCACCTATACACGAACTTCTACTAAGCTTTTTATTGTACAAAAGACCTGAACGTATAAAGTATCTAGAGGTAGGAGCAGATTGGACATCAAGAACCCAAAAAATGCTAAGTACCAAACTTTCTAATCAAATTGATCAGTTAGAGGATCTTTCATTTTTTGATTTATCTGTTCTCCTTATGGAAGAGTCTGATCCTGATGAAAGTATTGAAAGCTATTTACAACGAGTTGCATCATATAGCCCGGGTCAATTATATGAAAGAATAATGCCATATATAATGCCGACAAAGAGTATTCCGCATGATTTGGGCAAAGAGAGAGATATTTATATAAATATTATTGAAGGATGGAACTTGGATTATTTCTCTCACCTGGATCCAAATATTTTTAACCGCCTTAAGCAAAAGTTTAATTATTTGTTAGAATTAAAAGACTCGACTAATGTTCGAGAATTAGTAGACAGATTTTCAAATGGTCTAATTATTGACTCAAGTATTATTAAAGAAGTTATCTTAATTCCAGCACATCATTTTAGACCACTAACCACCTACTCTATTCTAAATGGGAAAGCCTTCATATTATTTCCGCTTGAACTAGATACAAAAACAAGGTTAATAAATTGTGCTAAAGCTATAGGGGATGAGAGAAGAATAAATATTTTACAACTTTTAAATAAAGGTAAATTTACGTTCAGTGACATAGTAAAAGAAATAGGTTCGGGGAAAGGGAATATTCATCATCATATTACGATACTTAGATCGAATGGGTTGATAAGGACTCATATAGGTGAGGATTGTAGCACCAATTTTACATATAGTTTAAGGGAAGAACCTTTAAGGGAATGGTTCAATGATTTTAATTTCATAATAAATAGAAATTAACATCTTCCACACTAGCTTCTTTGGACTTAAAGGAACTAATTAGTGAAAATGGTTACTAAGTTCGGATGAAATTAGCGTGAAAAATAAACAGCAACCTTAAGTGTTGAGATAGCAGTTTTTTTGGTTATAGTAAACATAATTCCTTTATATTAATTCATTATTTGATTATGTATTAACTTACCTATTGTTCAAATGTTTAAATAATATCTTTACTTCATTTATATTTTTATGAATGAAGAAACGGAGAACCATAATGTTCTCCGTTTCCGTTGAAGTGTATCCCACAAACTGGCAAGTTACATATTTGATTATATTTTGGAAGGATTTTTATAAATATCTGAGTTATATGTGGTAATAAACAGTCGTCCGTTCAGTACATTATTTTTTTCCTCGAGTAGTTAAGAAGTTTGTTTACTATATCCCATCATCCCATTAATAGTTTTAACTTCGAACGTATAGTCTTTCTGACTAATACTCTGATTTATGTAAGAAATGAATAAATTTAGTAAGACTTTGAGGTCGCTGTTTTCTTTTTTTGATAATAAAATCTATCTTGATTCCGTCCGGCAGTTCCTTCTGTTGTATTGATAGTATATCCTTCCGACTATTTGCTACATCTGATGGAACTACACTTAGTCCAAGGCCATCATGAACAGCTTGAAGTATAGATTCAAGGGAATCAAATTCAATGATTGTAGGGTTAAGAATTTCCTTTGAGTAATGTAATAATTTGTTCCTATATATACAATTTTTATCACTATTCACAATTAGAGTATGCATTTTATTGTCTAATTTCGTATTTTTGGGTGAAATTAGGACAAGTTTTTCATTATAACTATACACGGCTTCAAATTGTGAGTAATTATAAGGACCACTAATGAAGATACCATCAAGTTCTCCATAAGAAAGCATTTGTTGTAACTTTCTCTTATTATTCGTTCTTACTTTTACATCTATTTTTTCACTTTCACTCAAAAATGAAGTAATCAATCGAGGTATCTTAACTGCTGATATTGTTTGAGTTGCCCCAATTGCTAATGCTCTCTTCCATTTATCAGGATTTACTAGTGTCTTAGCTTCGTCGATTAAGTGAATAATTTGATTGGTATACTCCAGAAAGACGTTTCCTTCTTCAGTCAATGTTACCCCTCTATTATTACGCGTAAATAATTTAACTCCAAGCTCGTCTTCCAAGCTCTTTATTCTTTGACTGACATTTGATTGTACATAGCCTAAATTTTCAGCAGCTTGAGATACAGATTGTAGTTCAGCAACTTGTTTAAAAATAATCAAATCATGAGTTTCCAATGCTAATATTCTCCTTTCGGTATTATTAAAAATGATACCTATGTCATAATTTCTAATTATACTCTAACAACGGATGATTATATAATGAAATTACTTAAATAGAGAGGGATGAATGTTTAAATATGGAAGTAAGAGATAAAGTATTTCTAATAACTGGTGGTGGAACTGGTATTGGAAGAGCAACAGCATTTAAATTAGCTGCTAAAGGTGCAAAAGTTGTAATTAATTATAACCGTTCTGAAAAAGAAGCTGTCAATGTTGTAGATGAGATTACTAATCTCGGAGGAAAAGCATACGCATATAGGGCAAATGTAGCGGTAGAAAGTGAAGTTAAAGCTATAGTATCCCAAATTGTTACATCTTTAGGGAAGGTTGATGGTTTAATAAATAATGCAAGTGTTACAGCGCAAATACCTATGGATGATTTAGAAGCTGTAACAGATGGAGTTTGGGATGAACTGTTTCAAGTAAATGTAAAAGGAATGTTTCATTGCGTAAAAGCTGTTGTTCCCTATATGATGGAGCAACAATCAGGAGCAATTGTAAATATTGGTAGCGTAGCGGGAATAACAGGATTAGGATCATCCATTCCATATGCAGCAACTAAATCTGCAATACATACCATGACAAAATCGTTAGCAATCGCGTTAGCACCTTATATAAGAGTGAATAGTATAGCACCAGGAGCAGTTGATACAAAATGGTGGTCTGGTAACGAAGAAAAAATGTATCAACTTGCGGGAAATATACCACTAAAAAGAATTTCTACACCAGATGATATTGCAGAAGCAATCCTTTTTCAACTAACTCAGGAATCTGTCACAGGACAAGTTTTTACTATAGATAATGGGCAAACGCTTTGAGTTAACGTAAAACTAAAAGCCATTTTTCAGTATATATGACGGGATATTTAGTTTTTACTGAGCTGTTTAATAAGTTTATATTTATTTCTTTTAGAGTGTTATATATATGTTCAAATATACTAAATCCACCTTCCAACTCTGTACTTCAGATTTTGTAAGGTGGATTTTCCTTATCTTTATAAGTAATTAAAATGTAAGGAGTGATATTATATACAAACAGCAACAAAAACAATGAAAGATTTGTTACAATCCATTTGCTGAGGAAAAGCTTCAGCTGTTAATTATAGAAATTGAGATCCCAAAAGCAGTTCTTAATGAAGACAATAAATAATGAAAACTTTTTTCGCACAATCGATTGAACATTCCACTTATAGAAAGATTGCGGAATAAACAAACTTCCAAACATGTGCCAGGAACTGATGCTTCTAGTAGTTATATTAAGGCTTTAATGCTTGCGATTAAGATTGTATTCAACTAGCCCATAAAATCTTCTTTTTCCACAAGATTAAGTCCTTTTTCAATTAGTTTTTTTAAAATTTGAGGCGAATTTAAGCAAAAAGGTTCAAAAAACAGCACTCAACGGTGTTGCTCATATACAGAAGCCTTAGTAATCTCCCTAATCCCGATTATTTCGTTAGCAGTCAGCGGCGCTGAAGTAGCTGCTGTACAATTCCCTATCACTTGGTCAACTGAACTTGCTCCAGCGACAACAGAGGCAACAACATCTTCATATAAACAATATTGAAGTGCAATTTCAGTAAGACTCCGTCCCTTTGCAACCTGTTCGTTTAGTTTATGAACAACTTGTTCTATCTCAGAAAAGGAATAATCCAAGTATCCATTTTGTATTAAACTGTTACTAGACATATTCAGTTGTCTATCAGTAAGAATTCCTTTTGCAACTGGACCACGAGCAACTACACTGATTTCATGGTCTTTTAAAAGTGATAGCACCTGCTCTTCTGGGCGACGATCTAAAATACTATACTGCATCATCACGCTAACGATAGATGATTTTGCAACGTATTCTCGAATGACATTTGGGCGAATCGAGGAAATTCCATAGTATCGGATAATACCTTCTTGTTTGAGTTCTTCAAATGCCTCTATGGTTTCATCGATATTATCCTCGATTGTTCCACCGTGAAGCTGATATAAATCTATATAATCTGTCTGTAGTCTTTGTAAACTAGCTTTCACAGCTTTTTTTATGTATGCCTTGGAAGGGTCCCAGCTCCAACCCTCTTTTCCTTTTTCAAAACGATTGCCAACCTTTGTAGCTAGAATTACATCCTGTCTCTTGCTTTTAATCGCTTTACCGACGAATTCCTCATTTAACCCTTGGTCATATAAATCCGCTGTGTCTAAATAGTTTATACCCCAATCAAGAGCGGTCTCAATTATTTGTAAAGCATTCTTCTCTTCGGTACCAATTGACATGCAACCAAGTCCAATTTGACTTACATATAAATCTGACTTTCCGATTTTTCTTTTTTTCATTTCGTCCCCTCCAATCTCAACTCTAGCCCTATTTTATCGCTATCAAAAATGAATAACAAATGTTATGGAGAGAATATAGATATAAGGTATATCAAACTATTCCTCTTTACCATTATCAATCCACTGTTGTATCGTTTCGAAGGAGCGACTATACTCCTTTAACTTCGCTCGGATTTCCCATGCCTTACCCACCATTGTAATACTGTTAGGACGAATAACAATTTTCATTAGTGACCCTCCATGGTAGAAGTGTAAAATTTCATAACTATGCTAAAATGTATGAAGTGGGAAGATTTAGTAGAACAAGGAGCTGTGAAAATGGATCATTTACTAGAAAAAACGCTACGTAAAAAAGTTCTTTTTGAGGGAAGGGTAATTGATTTACACATAGAGGAAGTAGAGTTACCAAACGGAAAAACAAGTACACGTGAGCTTATAAAGCATCCGGGGGCAGTTGCAATACTGGCACTTACGGATGACAATAAATTAGTTATGGTGCAACAATATCGAAAGGCCTTGGATAAAGTTATTGTTGAAATTCCAGCGGGAAAGCTTGAAAAAGGGGAAGTGCCTGAGAAGACAGCTCGAAGAGAACTAGAGGAAGAAACAGGCTACGCATGCGAAACAATCACTCCGTTCATTTCCTTTTATACTTCACCAGGTTTTGCAGATGAGCTAGTACATCTTTTTATAGCAAAAGGTTTAAAAAAGATAGAGAATCCTGCTGGTTTAGATGAGGATGAATTTATAGATATTATGGAGGTATCCTTGGAGGAAGCCGTTAAATTAGTGGAAGAAAAGAAAATCTATGATGCAAAAACGGCTTATGCTGTTCAATACTTACAATTAAAAGCGGCATTAGGAGAATAAGATTGTATGAAAAATTTTTATGTTGATTTACATATTCATATTGGTAGAACCAACTCAGGAAAGCCTGTAAAAATAACAGGAGCAAAGACTTTAACGATTGAAAATATATTACGGGAAGCAACTGAAGTAAAAGGGATGGACATGATTGGAGTTATTGATTGTCATGTACCAGAGGTATTACAAGAGCTTGAGGACCTTATTAACCTAGGTGAGGTTTATCCATATGAAGATGGGGGATTACGCTTTAAGAATGTTACTCTCATTTTAGGTAGTGAATTAGAGATATATGACGATAATTGTAAAGGACCTCTCCATGTTCTTGCTTTTCTTCCAAACATTGAAAAAATGAGAGACTTTACTCAATGGTTGTCTGGAAGAATGAAGAACATTACTTTAAGCTCACAACGAATATACGAAGATGGAAGGGAACTTCAGAGGAAAGTAAAGGAACTGTCCGGAATATTCATTCCTGCTCACGTTTTTACGCCACATAAGAGTCTTTACGGAAAAGGCGTTTCTCAATCACTTACCGAGGTGTTTGATGAAACATTAATTGATGCAATTGAACTTGGACTTAGCTCAAACACGGAAATGGCAGATCAAATACAAGAATTACATAAATATAGCTTTGTTTCAAATTCAGATGCTCATTCTCTACCTAAGATTGCACGGGAATATCAAATCATTAAAATGGAAGAACCAACATTTACTGAACTTCATAAAGCACTACAACAAAAATATGGTCGCGAGATTGTTGCTAATTATGGGTTAGACCCTTTACTTGGTAAATACCATAAAACAACCTGTGAGAAATGCTTTACTTTAATCGATGATGTTGTTGTTGAGACTTGTCCTAGCTGTGGAAGTAAACGATTTGTGAAAGGTGTATTCGATCGACTTAATGAACTACGAAATACTGACAAACCAAATATAAACCGACCACCTTATATTCATCAGGTTCCATTGGAGTTTATTCCAGGTCTGGGACCAAAAACATTACAAAAACTACGAGATAATTTCAGAACAGAGATGGCTATTCTTCATGAGGTACCAGAGGAAGAACTAAGAAGAATCGTTAGTAAGCAAATTGTCGATGCAATAATGCAGGCTCGTATGGGCACGCTTCAATTTAAAGCAGGCGGAGGTGGTAAATATGGAAAAGTAGACCCTATGTTTTAAGGGTCTCTTTTCTATGGAATAAAATAAGTACTAGAAATCAATCCGCAAGTTGTCATAGAAATCTATAATTTCTCATAGAATCAAGTAAGAGATTGATAGGAGGAACGATAGATGAGAAAGCAACCGCCAATAAAAGCAGCGATAGCCAACCATTTGCGAGAACATTCATCAATATATTTATTTATTTCTGTTTTATTTTTAATGGGTGTCATATTTGGCGCAATTGTCGTGAATAGTTTAAACTTTAGTCAAAAGGAAGATCTCTTCTATTATTTAAATAGGTTCTTTGGAGAGGTTTCTGAAGGGAAATATGCAAACGCCACTGAAATGTTTAAACAAAGTTACTTTCATAACTTGAAATATGTTGGGTTAATGTGGGTATTAGGTATATCAATAATTGGACTTCCCATTATTTTAATTCTATTATTCTTAAAAGGAGTAGTAGTTGGATTTACGGTAGGCTTTCTCGTAAATCAAATGGACTGGAGTGGTTTTTTACTTTCTTTTGTATCGGTTCTACCACAAAATCTAATAATTATACCTACCTTTATAATAGTAGGAACTGTTGCAGTTTCATTCTCATTGAAAATGATCCGCCAGCAATTCATGAAACGAATGAATGAACCAGTATTACATTTACTCACTCGTTACTCAATCTTAATGGCTGTCGTAAGTATTGTGTTATTAACAGCGTCTGCCGTAGAGGCATTTGCATCACCAGTTCTAATGAAGGAAATAATCGATACTGTTAGCAAATAATAATAATTATTATATAATATAAATTATTTTTTGTTATTTATAATTATTTTATTTGGACAGTTACTCTTCTTCTGTTATAATAATGAGGTAATGGCGAGGGAGGGAAAGTTTTACATGGAAAATCGAATTGATCGTATAAAGAAACAGTTGCATTCGTCTAGTTACAAGCTTACACCCCAACGTGAGGCGACAGTTCGGGTACTTCTTGAACATGAAGAGGATCATTTAAGTGCCGAAGATGTATACCTCCTAGTTAAAGAAAAGTCGCCAGAAATCGGCTTAGCAACTGTTTACCGAACACTTGAATTGTTAACTGAATTAAAAATTGTTGATAAAATAAATTTTGGAGATGGAGTTTCTAGATACGATCTTCGCCAAGAGGGTGCAGCGCATTTCCATCATCACTTAGTATGTATTGAATGTGGCGCTGTAGATGAGATTCAAGAGGATTTATTAGAAGATGTAGAGGAAATTGTAGAGCGAGATTGGAATTTTATAATTAAGGATCACCGTCTTACCTTTCACGGAATTTGCCATCGTTGTCATGACAAAGAATCTAAAAAAGAAGCTAATGATGTTGAATAAAAAAGCCTTTTCCACTTTGGAAAAGGCTTTTTTTAAAAGGATAGCAAAATATAAAATTTTGAACATAGTTTTCTATGTCTAGCTCTAGCGGATACCTCATCGACGTCAAATAACCTGCTGCAAGAAAAGTCAATGAACGACTTTTTGCAACAGAACATTTGTTTTCGGGCTTATATAGGACTAGGAAAGTTCCGGCAGCATAATCATCGCACGAAGAAAATGCTTTGCGTTTTCAAGGACGTGCTGACATTAACGTTCGCCACAGGATATGGTGGAATTTAGTTGACGTTCCTCTTTTAAGGCACTTGCGCATTTCTTACTAGTTTACTTCTAAATGAGAAATAGTATTGAATAATTCTTCCCCGTAGGAATCAAGCAATTTAGCTATCTTATTAACGTAGCTATTTAAATTTAAATAAGATTAGATGTATAAAATCAAATAATTTTGGCATATCTTCTAATATAAAGTGTTATATTGGAGGATTACTAGATGAAACAATGGTTACGAGTTGTCTATGATACACTAAAAGTATTTGTATTGTTTACTGGCTGCACGGTATTATTTTATTATGGTATTATATGGATTAATGAAGAATATCAAAATTATCATAAGTATGATGAACCAGAGGGTTCTTCAGTAAAGGCTTCCACTATGGTTGATGAGGAGGAAAGCCTATTTGAAAGATTATTGTTCTTTTATCGAAATGGGGAGTAGGAGTCATTGGAAGATCAACTGAAAGATTATCTGCATTACCTAGTTGTAGAGCGAAGACTTGCTAACAATACGATTGTATCTTATGAAAGAGATTTAAAAAAATACTATCTTTATCTCAATAAAGTTGAGAATGTAGCATCCTTTAATGAGGTGAATCGACTTCATATTATCCATTTTCTTAAGTATTTAAAAGAGCAAGGGAATTCATCAAAAACTCTTGCACGTCATGTTGCTTCGATTCGTTCCTTTCATCAATTTTTATATAGAGAAAAAGTGACAAATAGTGATCCAGCAGTACATATAGAATCTCCGCAAACGGAAAGAGCCTTGCCAAAAGTTTTAAACATAGCTGAAGTAGAAGCGTTGTTAGACGCCCCACAGCTAGACAAGCCCCTTGGAATTCGTGATAAAGCCATGCTCGAACTTCTTTATGCCACTGGAATACGTGTAAGCGAGCTAGTAAACCTAAATCTTTCTGATATTCATCTGTCCATGGGGTTTATAAGATGTTTAGGAAAAGGAAGTAAAGAGCGGATCGTACCATTAGGAAGTGTTGCAACCAAGGCGTTACATAATTATATGGAAAATGCCCGTGGCCAGTTAGTTAAAAAAAATAAAACGGATGCCTTTTTTGTAAATCACCATGGTAATCGCCTCACAAGACAGGGATTTTGGAAAAATCTCAAGAAAATAGCGGAGCATGCACGAATCGAAAAAGAATTAACACCACATACGCTTAGGCATTCCTTTGCTACGCATTTGTTGGAAAATGGTGCAGACTTAAGAGCTGTTCAGGAAATGCTAGGCCATGCCGATATTTCAACAACACAAATATATACTCATGTCACAAAAGCGCGCTTAAAAGATGTGTATAAAACCTATCATCCAAGAGCTTAATAATTTTACTAGAAAGCTAGACTCAAAGTCTAGTTTTTCTAATTTAAAGTAGGCCAGGCTTCAAAAATAAGAAAAGATTGGTGAAATACTAGTATTCTACTTGCAATCACCTACCATACCACTTTATACTCAAGATGTCAGACCTCTGACGAATGAAGCGTAGAAAGTCCGAATGAAGACGTTGCAGCAGGACCCGGAAAACAACGGTAGCATAATCATCGCACCAAGAAAAAAGCGTGGCTTTTTCGAGGACGTTGCTCAATTAGTTTTTGTTCCTTAGTTGTAAAAGTGTGAGTAAGTTGTATTTTGAAGGGGAAAATATAGCATAGATTGAATGTGGAGGGAATAGAATGCCAGATTACTCTTATAAACGAATCTTTTTAATTGTGATGGATTCCGTAGGTATTGGAGAAGCACCTGATGCTAAGAAGTTTGGTGACGAGGGTTCAGATACGTTAGGACATATTGCTGAAACACAAAATGGACTACATATGCCAAATATGGCAAAGCTAGGATTAAGTAACATAAAAGAAATAAAAGGAATTCAACGAGTAGAAAAACCATTAGCGTATTACACAAAAATGCAAGAGGCCTCTAATGGAAAAGATACAATGACTGGACATTGGGAAATTATGGGCCTTCATATTGAAACACCTTTTCAAGTCTTTCCAGAAGGATTTCCAAAAGAGCTTTTAGATGAAATCGAGAAACGGACAGGGCGAGGTATATTAGGAAACAAGCCAGCATCTGGTACAGAAATCATAGATGAGCTTGGCGAAGAGCATATGAAAACAGGAAAGCTTATTATCTATACATCTGCCGATTCTGTTTTACAAATCGCTGCGCATGAGGAAATTGTCCCATTGGATGAATTATATAAAATCTGTGAAATTTGCCGAGAATTGACCCTTGATGATAAGTATATGGTGGGACGCGTTATTGCTCGCCCATTTGTCGGGGAGTTAGGTAACTTTAGACGTACAGCAAATCGCCATGATTATGCGTTGAAGCCATTTGAAAGAACTGTTATGAATGAGTTAAGCGACAGCGGCTATGATGTTATTGCGATTGGGAAGATTTCAGATATATACGACGGTGAGGGAGTTACTCAAACATTACGTACGAAGTCAAATATGGATGGAATGGATAAAATCGTTGAAACTCTTGATATGGACTTTACTGGCTTAAGCTTTTTAAATCTCGTTGATTTTGATGCATTATATGGTCATCGTAGAGATCCTAAAGGATACGCGGAGGCGTTGGAGGAATATGACGAGCGTTTACCAGAGGTTTTAGAGAAATTAAAAGATGATGATCTATTAATTATCACTGCAGACCATGGAAATGATCCGACCCACCCAGGTACTGATCATACTCGTGAATATGTACCATTGTTAGTTTATAACCGAAAAATGAACGGAGGAAGAGAGCTTCCACTTCGAACAACGTTTGCAGATATTGGAGCAACAGTCGCCGATAATTTTAAGGTTAACCTACCTAAGCATGGAAAAAGCTTCTTAGGAGAAATAAAGTAAAGTCAGTAATTATTTATGGTCATTTATTATAATAGATGAATTACTACCGAATGAGAGATAATTGGAGGAAATATGTAATGGATAAAGCTTTGATTGAAAAATCCGCACAATTTTTAAAAGAGAAGATAACACAAACACCACAAATAGGTTTAATTCTAGGATCTGGACTCGGGGTACTTGCAGACGAGATAGAAAATCCGATTAAAGTTCCATATGATCAAATTCCTGAGTTTCCTGTTTCAACAGTCGAGGGTCATGCAGGTCAGCTTGTGTTTGGAACATTACAAGGCAAGTATGTTGTTGCTATGCAGGGGCGGTTTCATTTCTATGAAGGGTATAGTCTTGATAAGGTTACATTTCCTGTTTGTGTAATGAAGGAGTTAGGCGTTTCTACTCTTGTTGTTACGAACGCTGCAGGCGGGATTAATGAATCATTTGAACCTGGAGACTTAATGATAATTTCGGATCATATCAATAATATGGGGCAAAATCCACTTATCGGACCAAATGATTCAAATTTAGGAGCACGATTCCCTGATATGTCGGAAGCGTATTCGAAAGAGCTTCGCAAGTTAGCTAAGGATGTAGCTGCAGCTTTACAGATCGACATAAAAGAAGGAGTTTATGTAGGTAATACAGGTCCAACCTATGAAACACCAGCAGAAATAAGAATGCTTCGAACTCTTGGTGGTGATGCAGTCGGGATGTCAACAGTTCCTGAGGTAATTGTTGCTCGACATGCAAATATGAAGGTGTTAGGTATTTCTTGTATTTCAAATATGGCAGCGGGTATCTTGGATCAGCCGCTTACTCATGATGAGGTAATTGAAACTACTGAAAAAGTAAGAAATAACTTTTTATCGTTTGTAAAAGAAATTGTTAAGCAACTAAAAGTATAAGTCAAAGGTTGACTTTAAAAAGAACGGTTAGGTGAAAAAAATGAGAATGGTTGATTTAATTCAGAAAAAACGTGATGGAATCGCTCTCACAAGTGAAGAAATCTCATTTATTATTAATGGTTATACTAAGGGAGATATTCCTGACTATCAAATGAGTGCATTTACAATGGCAGTTTTCTTTAATGGAATGACTAAGCAGGAACGGGCAGATTTTACAATGGCAATGGTTCATTCTGGAGATACAATTGATTTATCAGAAATCGAAGGTATTAAGGTTGATAAACATAGTACAGGCGGAGTTGGTGACACGACTACATTAGTACTTGCACCGCTTGTTGCATCTGTTGGAGTACCTGTAGCAAAAATGTCTGGACGTGGTCTCGGACACACTGGAGGTACTATTGATAAACTTGAGTCAGTAGCTGGTTTCCACGTAGAGATAAGCAATGAAGAATTTATACGACTTGTAAATCAAAATAAGGTTGCTGTCATTGGACAAAGTGGGAATTTAACACCCGCGGATAAGAAACTTTATGCGCTTCGTGATGTAACTGGGACAGTCAACAGTATTCCATTAATTGCAAGCTCGATTATGAGTAAAAAAATTGCAGCTGGTGCAGATGCAATTGTTCTTGATGTCAAAACAGGAGCTGGAGCCTTTATGAAGGATCTAGAGGAAGCGAAAGACCTTGCAAGAACTATGGTAGACATTGGCAATAATGTTGGAAGAAATACGATGGCTATTATTTCTGATATGAGTCAGCCACTAGGCTTTGCGATTGGAAATGCACATGAAGTTAGAGAGGCAATTGACACGTTGAGAGGAGAGGGACCAGCTGACTTGGAGGAGCTATGTTTGGTACTGGGTAGTCAAATGGTTGTACTTGCCCAAAAGGCTGAAACTCTTGAAGATGCTAGAAAAATGTTAGAGGAATCCATTAAAAATGGCAAAGCATTAGAAACATTCAAAACCTTCCTTGCTTCACAAGGCGGGGATGCATCAGTTGTAGACTCTCCTGAAAACTTACCTAGAGCAAAATACCAATTTGAGTTCGAGGCAGACACAGAGGGTTATGTATCAGAAATTATCGCGGATTCCATTGGTACGGCTGCTATGCTTTTAGGTGCAGGTAGAGCAACCAAAGAATCATCAATTGATTTAGCAGTCGGCCTTGTATTACGTAAGAAGATAGGGGATAAGGTTACTAAGGGAGAAAGTCTTGTTACCATTCATAGTAATTTTGAAGAGATTGATGAAATTAAGAAGAAGCTATCAGAAAGCATAGAAATCTCAAAAGTCCAGGTAACACCACCAAAACTAATTTTAGACAAAATTGTATAACAATAAATTTTTTCAGCAGGGAGGAGTATTCCCTGCTGTTTATTTTTATAGTCAAAAATATAATAATTGAACCCAAAACACGCGCAGAACTAAATGCCCCTCACTTCATACGGCTGTGAAGTGGGTTTTTTTATTGGACTCCAAAGGGGATTATTCTCGGTTTTGACGGCTTCTAATTTTTGTTGTGAAAGAATTTACGTACGGAGAGTTTAAATTTATTTCTTTGTATAATTTTTGTTTTGTTGGTAAAAATGGGAAAGTATAAAGAATGGAGGGTTTGGAGATGAAACGCATCTTTATTAGTCTGTTAACTTTTACAATCCTGTTTTCTGTAAGTAGCCCTTTTGCTTCTGCTGAAGTAGCAACAGTGGATTTAGCTAATAATGCAAAATCTGCAATTTTGATTGAGCGAGATACTGGCAAAGTTCTTTATGAGAAAAATAGTAATGAAAAGCTACCACCTGCAAGTATGACTAAAATTATGACTCTGCTCTTAATTATGGAAGCACTTGATAATGGCAGCATCTCCTATTCTGAAAAGGTTCGTACGAGTGAGCATGCAGCTTCAATGGGGGGCTCACAAATATTCCTTGAACCAGGAGAAGAAATGACCGTTGAGGAAATGTTAAAAGGAATTGCAATAGGATCAGGTAATGATGCATCCGTCGCAATGGCCGAAAAAGTTGCTGGTTCTGAAGAAGCTTTTGTTGAGATGATGAATAAAAAGGCGGAGGATTTGGGGTTAAAAAATACATTATTCCAAAACCCAACTGGTCTTCCTGCTGAAAATCATTACAGCACGGCTTATGATATGGCAATCATATCTAAAGAATTACTTAAGTACGAGGACATTACTAAATTTACTGGAAAGTATGAAGAATATTTACGTCAAAATTCGGATAATAAATTTTGGCTAGTAAATACAAATCGACTTGTGAAATTTTATCCTGGAGTTGATGGTTTAAAAACAGGATTTACCACAGAGGCAAAATATTGCTTAACAGCAACAGCTGTAAAAGATGATATGCGGTTAATTTCCGTCATTTTTGGGGCACCTACACCAAAGGATCGTAATGCTCAGGTGACAAAAATGCTAGATTATGGATTTAGTCAATATAAGACGCACCCTTTATATGAACGTAATCAAGAGGTTTCAAATGTGAAGGTTAGTAAAGGTAGTGAAAAAACCGTTAAATTATTTACTTCGGAACCGATTTCACTCTTAACGAAAAAAGGCGAAAAAATTGATGATGTTAAGAAAGAAATTATAGTAGCCGAAAAAATTAACGCTCCAATCAAAAAAGGTGACGAAATAGGAAAATTAGTCATCAAAAAAGACGGTAAGGTACTAAGTGAAAGTCCTCTTGTGGCTGGTGAGGATATTGATGCTGCAGGATGGTGGAAGCTATTTAAACGAACAGTAGGGTCATTTACAAAATCACCTTAATGTAAACCAAAAACGAACTAATTTGCTCTTTTTTTGCCGAATCAACACTAGTTTTGTCACTAGGAAGGATTCTCTAGCCAAAATAGCGAAAAACTCTTTATAGTGTTTGTTCAAAAAGTCGACGAATCAGAAGCAAGAAGATCAAGGAACGATAGCCTCGAGAACAGAACGTATGCTTTTAATACGCGAGGACTGGAGACAGAGTGACGCAGAGATTCGAAGCTTATCTTTTGGTGACTTTTTGAACATCCTCTTATACGATTTTAAGGAGGCATAGTATAGTGAGTCTTGGTATTGAACTAGAGGTTAGACAAAATGTGTTGTTAATTCGGCTTACAGGTGAACTTGATCATCACACAGCCGAAGAATTACGACTAAAGGTTACAGATATGATTGAAAGTAATCAAATTAATCACATCCTATTAAATCTTGAAAAGCTTGCTTTTATGGATAGCTCAGGATTAGGTGTTATTTTAGGACGATATAAGCAAATTAAAAATCTTGGTGGAGAAATGGTAGTTTGTTCGATTTCTGCACCAGTTCAACGTTTATTTGAAATGTCTGGATTATTTAAGATTATTCGTTTAGAGAGTGATGAAAACTTTGCTCTTCAATCATTGGGGGTGGCATAACATGATAAATGAAATGCACCTACAATTTTCTGCATTGAGTCAAAATGAGTCTTTTGCTCGTGTTGCAGTGGCCGCTTTTATTACTCAACTTGATCCAACCTTAGATGAAATAACTGAAATTAAAACGGTTGTTTCAGAGGCAGTTACGAACTCAATAATACACGGATATGAGAATGACCCAAGTGGCATTGTTTATATTTCCTGTAGAATTGAAGATAGTACAGTCTATATAACCATCAGAGATGAAGGTATTGGTATAAAGGATATTGATGAAGCAAGACAACCCTTGTTTACTACAAAACCTGAGCTTGAAAGATCAGGTATGGGTTTTACGATTATGGAGAACTTCATGGATGAGTTTGAAATTGAAACAGGTTCAGCTAGAGGTACAACACTAAGGTTAACAAAGCATTTATCAAAGAGTAAAGCGTTATGCAATTAAGGAGACTTGCCAATGGATGTGGAGGTCAAGAACAACAAAAGTGAAACGTATCTAAAGGATAATGAAGTTAAAAATCTAATCAAACAAAGTCAAGAAGGGCGTCAGGATGCTCGGGACTTAATTGTTCAAAAGAACATGAGGCTTGTTTGGTCTGTAGTACAACGATTTTTAAATCGTGGCTATGAACCAGATGACCTGTTTCAAATTGGATGCATTGGATTATTAAAGTCTGTTGACAAATTTGACTTATCGTATGATGTTAAATTTTCCACATATGCTGTACCAATGATTATCGGGGAGATCCAACGATTTATTCGTGATGATGGTACGGTAAAGGTAAGTCGCTCCTTAAAAGAAACAGGCAATAAAATCCGGAAAGCAAAAGATGAATTATCGAAACGAATGGGCAGAGTTCCAACCATTTTGGAAATTGCAGAGTTTTTAGAGATATCTCCAGAGGAAGTCGTCCTTGCACAAGAAGCAAGTAGGGCTCCATCATCGATACATGAGACTGTTTATGAAAATGACGGGGACCCTATTACATTATTAGACCAAATCGCTGATAACAATGAAACGAAATGGTTTGATAAGATTGCATTGAAAGAAGCGATTAGAGAGTTAGATGAAAGAGAGCGACTGATTGTATTTCTTCGCTATTACAAGGACCAAACTCAATCTGAGGTAGCGGCAAGACTAGGTATCTCCCAAGTCCAAGTCTCACGATTAGAGAAGAAAATTTTACAACAAATGAAGGACCGAATGGATGAATAATCCATTCGGTTTTTTGCTGTTCAAAAAAATAGGATAACCTTCTATATGTTATATCCATGTATAACGCCTTGCGCTTCTGTTCAAAGTAAAGAAAGAATAAAAATTTTGACTTGGTTTTCAATGTCTAGCCCCAGCACTTAGCTAGTATTCACCCCAAATATAATTCTAGGTATCGTGCGAAAAGCAACCAAACAAGCAGTAGCTTGATCCTGCTGAGATTACACTCCTAAGAACCCTTCCTTAGTGCTTTTAAGCAGCTCAAAAACGAACGGATCTAACAGTCAAAGAATGACTATTTTGCAACAGAACATTTGCTTGTCTATCTTGCACAAGGACGTACTGACGTCAATGTTTACCACAGGACCTGGCGGATTATAGTTGATGTTCCTCTTCCGAAGCGCTGCGCTTTTCTTTTGTTGATTAATCTAAATTAAAGTTCAAATGACTCTGAGTCTCCCAGCAAAGTAAATGTCATGAATTCTTGCCTTGCAAGGAAAGATTATCTTCAGATTTCAAAAGTTACCAACTATTACTATTATTCCTGTCGTGGTAATTACTGGAGTTTGATATGCTATCGCATTAGAAAAACAAGAAATAACATACTACATATATAAGGAAAACAATGTGTAGGGTGTGAAAGTGATGGGAAATACAATTTATGTTAGGATGCGCCATCGCGTACAGGTTAAACCCAATGCAACTGTGAGAATTGGACAATTAGCTCTAATTAGTTCAGATGAGTCAGTAAAAATTGTGTTAGAAAAACTTGTCGTTCATCAAGTAAGTAAAAGCGATAAAAATATCGTTGTGATTGATGCAATGAAAGTGATTGAATTGATTCGGAGGCAATTTCCAGAGTCAGATATCCAAACAATTGGTCCTGCTCAAACAATTATTGAAATTGTTGTTAAGAAAGGAAGGTATTCAGCAGCATTATTTGTGGCTGTTTGGTTATTGTTATTTGTTGGAGCAGCCTTGACAATGATGAATTTCCATGAGGATGTATCAATGCGAGATGTTCATCAACGAATCTACACGATGATTACAGGAGAAGAAGTAACGAAACCGTTACTTTTGCAAATTCCTTACTCAATCGGGTTAGGGCTAGGAATGATTTTATTTTTTAACCATTTCTTTCGTAAACGAATTAACGAGGAGCCAAGTCCACTTGAGGTAGAAATGTTTAATTATCAACAGGATTTAGATAATTATCTCATCATGACAGAAAACAAGGAAAGTATGAAACATATCGATGACAATTAAGGTGTTATTGATTATTTTTATTGGTTTATCTAGTGGACTTGCTGTGGGTGCAGGGTTCGTTGCTTTTTTGACGGTATTAGGAATCATTCCGCGGTTAACACAATTAACGAAAACTATGAAATATATTTATTTATACGAATGGAGTGTAGTTTTAGGTGCAATTGCTGGGGGCTGGTTTACGCTAAATCTTCATGTTTTTCACTTATGGGAATACCTTTTATTACCTATAGGATTAGCAAGTGGAATATTTGTCGGGATGCTTGCGGCAGCACTTACAGAGGTTTTAAATGTTTTTCCAATTTTAGCCAAAAGGATTGGAATAGATAAAAAGATTGTCATTTTGATGATGGCTTTTGTTTTAGGAAAGATTGCTGGGTCACTATTTCAATGGATTTACTTCGTAAAATAAAATTTCCTATTGAGGAGAGAAATACCAATGGCAAGTAAGCAAAAGATAAAGGATGATTATAAAAATAATATTAAAAAATTCCAACCCAAACCACCGTACTTGATTAATTGCCTTAAAGCCTTTCTTGTAGGCGGTGCTATATGTTGTATTGGTCAAGGCATCCAAAATTTTTATATAACTGTATTTGATTTCTCGAAGCAAGATGCTGGTAATCCAACAGTTGCTACACTTATTCTCATTGCTGCTATATTAACTGGCTTTGGGATTTATGATAAACTCGGTCAATTTGCGGGTGCAGGTTCAGCAGTTCCTGTTACAGGTTTTGCAAACTCAATGACGAGTGCAGCGATGGAATATAAAACGGAAGGTATAGTATTAGGGATAGCTACAAATATGTTTAAGCTTGCAGGAAGTGTTATTGTGTTTGGGGCTGTTTCTGCCTATATTGTTGGGGTTATACGATACTTATTTAAGCTTACATTATCCTGATAGGAGGTAGTGACAGGATGAGGCTAGTCGGAAAACAAACATGGGTCTATCAAAATGAAATTTATTTAAACTCTACCGGAACTGCTGTAGGACCTAAAGAAGCACAGGGGCCACTGGGTGAAGCATTTGATGTTCAACATAACGATTTACATTGTGGTGAGGATAGTTGGGAATTTGCAGAAAGAAGACTAATGGAACAGTCTATTGAAGCATGTCTTAAAAAGGCAAACCTTACAAATGAAGATATTGACTTTTTCCTGGCGGGTGATCTATTAAACCAAAATGTAACTTCCAATTATGTAGGAAGACAGCATAAGATACCTTTAATTTGTATGTTTGGTGCTTGTTCAACGTCTATGGAAACATTAGCTGTTGGTTCAGCATTAGTTGATGGAGGATTTGCTAATCGAATACTCGCTTCAACAAGTAGTCATAACGCAACTGCTGAACGTCAGTTCCGCTATCCTACAGAATACGGTGGACAAAAACCGGATTCAGCAACTTTTACTGCGACTGGAGCTGGAACTGCACTTGTAACTAAAGAAAAGGGACCCATCAGAATTACCGCAGCAACAATAGGAAGGGTAACGGATTTAGGTATCACCAATCCGTTTGACATGGGCTCAGCCATGGCACCTGCTGCTGCAGATACAATCTCACGTCATTTTCAGGATCTTAAGATAACACCGGATGAATATGACTTAATTGTGACTGGTGACCTTTCAGGAGTGGGAAGTCCCATTTTAAAAGAATTAGTTAAGGAAGAGGGCTATGATTTAGGAAGTAGGTACAATGACTGCGGATTAATGCTTTATAGCTCAGAACAAAACGTGTTTGCAGGAGGCAGTGGTTGTGCATGCTCAGCAGTAGTCACTTATGGACATCTTTATAAGGAACTACTAAGCGGTAGTTTAAAGAAAATCTTCGTTATCGCTACCGGTGCATTATTAAGTCCAACGATGATTCAACAAAAGGAATCCATCCCAACAATTGCACATGGTGTAGTATTGGAACGCGTTCAAGGTGGTGAGTAAGATATGGAATATTTATTTGCATTTTTAGTTGGTGGTGCTATTTGTGTAATTGGTCAATTATTACTGGATTTTGCCAAATTAACACCTGCACATGTCATGAGCATATTTGTCGTATCTGGCGCAATCCTCGATGGCTTTGATTTATATGATAATTTAATTAATTTTGCGGGTGCTGGAGCGACTGTTCCTATAACAAGCTTTGGTCACTCTCTCCTCCATGGGGCAATGAAAAGTGCGGAAGACCATGGCTTTATTGGAATTGGGATGGGGATTTTCGAATTAACATCTGCGGGTATCTCTGCTGCAATACTATTTTCTTTCTTAGTGGCGCTGATATTTAGACCGAGAGGATAATTATAATGGACCAGACTAGAAGAAAAGTGATTCTAGTAACTGATGGTGATGAATACGCACTAAAAACAATTGAATATGTAGCAAAAGAATTTGGAGGTCGGTGTATATCACAGTCCCAAGGAAATCCAACAACTTTATCTGGAAGCGAGATTGTGAAGTTAATCCTTCAAACACCCTATGATCCAGTGTTTGTGATGTTTGATGATAGTGGTTATCTTGGAGAAGGGGCAGGGGAGAGAGCGTTAAAATATGTTGCTACACATGCACAGATTGACGTGCTTGGAATTATCGCAGTAGCTTCTAAAACCCACCAAACGGAATGGACAAAGGTTGACGTTAACATAGATCGAGAAGGAAACTTGACCGAATTTGGTGTTGATAAAAGCGGAATTGCCGAACATGATATTGGTCGGTTAAACGGAGATACCGTTTATTGTTTAGACGAATTAAATATACCGATAATAGTTGGAATAGGCGATATAGGAAAAATGGCAAGAAAGGACGATATCCAAAGAGGTGCCCCAATTACAACAAAAGCGGTTGAACTAATACTTGAAAGGAGTGGTTACAATCGTGGAAAGCCAAAAGAACAAGACTCCAATCTCTCCTGATATTGTTAAAAATAACGAATTTTTCAAACAACATATAGGAATGGGAACAGGTAGTTTTGATATAGGTGTAAGAAAAATTAAGGTTCTAAAAAAAGAAGTGTATTTATATTATTTAAATGGACTATGTGACACCCAATTTATTATTCAATTACTTAAGGAAATAGTCAATATTAATGACAAGGAAAAAAATTCTTATCAAGCTATGCAGGTAATTGAAAACCGCTTAGTTCATCAACAAGTAAGTCCAATTAAGGACTTAGATGAGGCGGTTGATAAACTACTTTCAGGGTTAATCATTATCATGGTAGAAGGCGAAGATTCCGGTATAACAGTTGATGTTAGAAGCTATCCTGGCAGGCAACCTCAAGAACCAGATACAGAAAAGGTAATTCGAGGGGCTAGAGATGGGTATGTTGAGAATATTATTGTGAATTGTGCGTTAACCAGAAGAAGAATTCGAGATGAGAGACTTCGACACGAAATTATTAAAGTAGGAGAGAGATCAAAAACAGATATTTGCATTTCTTATATCAAGGATGTCGCGGATCCCGATTTAGTGGCGATAATAAGAAAAGAACTTCAATCCATCAAAATTGATGGATTAACAATGGCGGATAAAACTATTGAGGAGTTTATCGTTAAACAGGGATACAATCCTTATCCACTTGTACGGTACACTGAACGTCCAGATGTAGCTGCAAATCATTTACTTGAGGGTCATGTAATCATAATGGTTGATACTTCTCCAAGTGTAATTATCACTCCAATTACAATGTTTCATCACGTACAGCATGCTGAAGAATACAGGCAAGCACCAGCAGTAGGAACATTATTAAGATGGACAAGATTTTTAGGGATATTGGCATCTATATTTCTTTTACCATTTTGGTTCTTAATGGTTCTCGAGCCGTCTATTATACCGAATGCAATTGATTACATCGGTCCAAATAAAGAATCAAATATCCCTATAGTTGTTCAAATATTCTTGGCTGATGCAGGAATCGAATTTTTAAGAATGGCAGCTATTCATACACCTACTCCATTATCTACTGCAATGGGCTTAATTGCTGCGGCTTTAATTGGACAAATTGCAATTGACGTTGGATTATTTGTTCCAGAGGTAATATTGTATGTTGCTGTTGCAGCAATCGGTACTTTTGCAACACCGAGTTATGAACTAAGTGCTGCAAATAAAATTGCAAGGCTATTCTTATTAATAGTTGTAGCTATCTTTAAAATTCCAGGATTTGTGATTGGTTGTACGATTTATTTCTTACTTTTAGCAAGTATTCGCTCACTAAATACCCCGTACCTCTGGCCGTTTTTACCATTTAATCCAAGAGCCTTTTGGGAAATCGTAATTCGTACATCCGTTCCAGGTGCTAAGCTAAGACCAAGCATTGTACACCCTCAAAATCCATTTAAACAATAAGGGTTGCACCTGTTTAACTGTTGTGTTAATGTATTTTTAATATAGCACAGCGTTAAAGTTTTTTGAAGAGAATGCAGCTGATGACTATGTGTTATTAGCTGCTTTTTCTTATAGGTTAAAGTTGAAAATTATGGAACATAGTTTCAATGTTTAGCTCCAGCGCCTAGCCAGTTTCACCCCGAATATGCTTTTACGATTATCTTGTGAAAAGCTATGATTTAAGCAGCTCGAGGTCAAAAACGCGCCGCAAAATCAATGAGCGAAATTTTTTACCACAGAACATTCGTTCATCTGGTCTAACCAAGGCGGTTGTGCTTTTCTTATAGTGTTTGTTTAAAAAGTCGATGAATTGCAAAGTAATAAAATTAAGGAACAACTCCCTCAAGGACATGTATGCTAATAGTACGTGAGGACGGAGAGAACGAGTAACCGAAATTCGAAGCTTAGCATTTGGTGATTTTTTGAACATCCTCTTATACGTAGAAATGGAATGAGGGATAGTATGTATTTACATGGAACAAGCAAGGTAAACGACAAAAACCACCTTGAAATTGGTGGGGTAGATACAGTGGAACTAGCAAATAAATATGGAACTCCTTTATATGTATATGATGTTGCCCTTATTCGTGAACGGGCAAGGAGTTTTCGTGATACTTTTAAAAGGCTAAATATAGATGCGCAAGTAGCCTATGCAAGCAAGGCTTTTTCGACAGTGGCAATGATTCAGCTTGTTGAGGAGGAAGGTCTTTCACTTGATGTAGTATCAGGTGGTGAACTTTTTACGGCATTACAGGCAGGATTCCCACCAGAAAGAATTCATTTCCACGGAAACAACAAAAGCTATGAAGAGCTAGATATGGCTATAAAAAATAAAATTGGCTGTATTGTTGTGGATAATTATTTTGAGATTTCACTATTGGAACAAGTCTGCATGGAAAATAATGAAACGATTCCAGTTCTCTTACGCGTTACTCCTGGTATTGAAGCTCACACTCACGATTATATTTTAACTGGGCAAGAAGATTCAAAATTTGGCTTTGGCTTGGAAAATGGACAAGCAGATAAGGCTGTTGAGCAGGTACTAAGTTCAAATTATCTAACCTTATTGGGAATTCATAGTCATATTGGATCGCAAATTTTTGAAACTACTGGCTTTTTAATGGCTGCTGGAAAAATGTTTGCAAAATTAAAAGAGTGGAAAGAAAACTTTGGTTTCATACCTGCTGTTCTTAACCTGGGTGGTGGGTTCGGAATTCGATATACAGAAGAAGACACACCAATTGCAGTAGATAAGTATGTAGAAGCAATTATTGGTGAAGTTCGAAAGCATGCAGATAAGTTATCAATCGATATACCGGAAATCTGGATTGAACCAGGAAGATCAATCGTTGGTGATGCAGGTACAACTATTTATTCCATAGGTTCAAGAAAGGAAGTACCAAATATCCGTCAATATCTCGCTATTGATGGAGGAATGACAGATAATATCCGTCCTGCACTTTACCAAGCAAAATATGAAGCTGTACTCGCAAACAGAGTGCTTGATCCTGTTGAAGAAACTGTTTCGGTTGCTGGGAAGTGTTGTGAATCAGGAGATATGCTTATTTGGGACTTACCATTACCAAAAGCAAATTCAAATGATATGTTAGCAGTGTTCTGTACGGGTGCATATGGATATTCAATGGCTAATAATTATAATAGAATCCCTCGACCAGCCGTAGTATTTGTTGAAAATGGAGAAGAGCAATTAGTTGTTCAGCGTGAAAGCTATGAGGATTTAGTTCGATTAGATATTCCATTAAAAACAAAGGTAATTGATTAATACGTAGGTGTCCCAATTTTATTGGGACACTTTTATCTTGGAATAAGAAACCATATCATTTTATTGTTTTGGATATTTCTCCATTAGGTCTATCCACATTTAGCTCCAGCGCCTAGCCAGTTTTCACCCTGAATGGGCTTCTGTGATTATCTTGCGCAAAGCTTCGCTTTAACCAGCTCGAGGCCAAAGAACTGTGGCAAGAAAAGTCAAAGAGCGACTTTTTTGCCTCAGAACATTTGCTTGTCGGACTTGTACAGGACGTGCTGACGTCAACGTTCGCCACAGGACGTAGCGGTTCTTAGTTGACGTTCCTCTTCCAAGACGCTTGCGCTTTTGTTTTTTGCAAAATGGGGTAGTTTTTAGAAACAACTCAAAAAAATAAAGCCCACGAAAATATCCGTGGGCTCAAACTTTTGACAAACGCTCGCATACTGCGTTGCTTACCTCACTCGTCCGCTCGAAGGTAACTTCTATTCGCGTCCCGTTCGGCTGCGCTCTATGTCTGACAAGCGTTTTCAAGACAGTCAAGGGATATAATAATCTACTGAATATCCGCTGTTTATGCCTCTTTACTAAATAAACCTTTAATTGCATCTATTAAGCTTATGAAGAACTCTTTTAACTTCTCTAAAAAACCTTGTCCTTCTTCAGACTGAAGGAAATTTGTTAGCTTTTCAGCAGCTAAATTTAGCTGTTCCCCTACTTGATTCCAATCAATATTTAAGTCCATCAACTTATTAAAAAGGTCCATCAATCTCTGAATATCTGCTTCTGATAAAGTAATTCCTAATTCTTTAGCAGCATTTTCAATTATGGTACGTAGCTCCTCATCATTTTTGGGGGCATTTTTTGCAATCTCATCCTTAATTTTTGCCATTAGAGCTGAAGCGTCTTCTGCACCAAATTTTTCACTTAGCTTGGTTGTTTCGACCATTTCTTCATTGGCAACTTGTTTAACTTCTTCAGGGATCGCTTGGTCTGAAGATAGTTCGTAGGCTTTAATAATTCCAGTAAGTGCTGCAGTTCCGGATACATTACCGGGAGCAGTCACGTAAATTTTTGCATCCTTTACACCTGCTGTAATTAAGGCATTTGCATACATTTCTTCTGTTATCAATGTGATTTGCTCTGTAATTGTAACATCAAGTCCAGAACCTGCTTCTCCGATTGTAATTGAGGCAGAAGATAAAGCTTGGTTTCCGATTCTTGCCTTTGGTATATATTGACCTAGGTATTTATGTTCTTCTTCATTTGTTACAATGACAATTTGTGGATTTTCTGGTGCGTTCATTTCAGCCAAGATTGCCTGTTTTTCCTCTTCAGTTAAGTCCTCACCAAGCGTAATGATAACATCTCCAGGTGCAGCATCAGCAAAACTAAGTGATGGAAATAAGAATGAAAATGTTAAAACGAGTAAGAGTAGTATTTTATATTTCAAGTTTGTTGCCTCCTTTTCGTAAGAACCAAGTATAATCAATGCTATTATACAATAAATTATTCAAAATATATCATGTAACTGAAGATTTAGGAAGATTGACCCTTATGAGATTGGATTATTAGATAAAAGTATAGTAAAATTAATTTGTTCAATACATATTGACGAAAAGATATGAGCGGAGGTTTCAAATGAAAAAAGCTAGCATTGAGTTTGAAAACGGAGAAAAAATTGTTGCTGAACTGTTTCCAAATGAGGCACCAGGTACAGTAGCTAATTTTGAAAAACTTGCTAATGAAGGATTTTATAACGGATTAACGTTTCATAGAGTCATTCCAGGATTCGTTGCTCAAGGTGGTTGTCCTCCTGTCCTATAATTCACTACAAGCTAAAGTCAAGCCTGGCAAGGCTTCCCTAAAAACTCAATGATAGCAACTCCTTTCGATTCAATTGCTTATTTCATTCAACGCGATTGTTTTTCGTAACGAGAATTCGAATTTAGATTCGAGTTTTCATACGGAAAGCAATCGCGTTTTTTTTGTTTGCAAATAAAAAGAAAGAAAAAATTGGGAAGGAGGTCACAGCAAAGAGACAACCTCGACATTAAAAATCAGAAAGAGAGAACAAGTTGAGAGAAAAAATCTCTCAAAACAAGGTCACGCGAAAAGCACTCTTTCGACATTAAAAATTGCAAAAGCAAAAAAGAAAAATAGCAAAGTCAACTTTCAACTTCAAAAAAACAAACAGAAAAACTGGGAAGGAGAAATGAACTATGAAACTTGACAATGTGAAACTTAACTCTCTTGCTTTAGCTTATGCAAATTCTAATGGAGAAAACGTCGAAGCGTTTAACGAGCTTTTTGAAGGGGTTAGGAAGCTAATTGAACGTGAAGCGTACAAACGAGAACAACGTACAGGGATCGCACGAGAAGATTTCGAAAGCGTATTCTCTCAAGCAGTTTGGGAAGCTGCCTTAGACTACAACGGAAGTTCAAACTTCGTTCAACGATTAATGTTCTTCTTCGATAGAGAAGCAACGGACTTACACAGAAAACATAAATCCGCAAAGCGTTCTCTTTACAAATCATATAGCATGGATAACGCAGTTGACGAAGAAGGAAATACATTCGCTGATTTAATTCCGTCTCAAGTAGACGTTGAAACTGAAGTAATAGAAAAAGAGACAACAAAAAAATTGCTCGAAGGTTTTGGGGAAACCAACGAGCGATACGCAAAAGTAATTCAGTTGATAAGCAAAGATTGCACGAACGAAGAAATTGCAGAAGAGTTAGGCTCAACTTCTTACGACGCAAAAACTCGAAAAATCGTGCAAAGAGCAAAAAACAACTTCAAAAAATTCTACGAAGAACAAATTGCTTCGTAAAAACAACAAGTCAACTGGGGTTAGACTCGTTGAAAATCAACTTCAATTCTATTATACAAATTTACCTTTCGATTTCAAGGGTAAACAGGTAACTTTTACCAAGCAAAAACTTAGCATTACATTTCCGTAATGCTCTCAAATATAACTCTACAAATTCTCAAGGAGGAATGTATCTATGGGAGTAGTTACAGCTCGCGGAAAAGAAGCAAAGGAAGCTATGAAAAAGAAAAAGCAGAACATTGACTTCAAGAAAGTGTTTGTTCGCTTGAAAGACGGAGACAGCGTAAGAGTTCGAATTCTTTCAGCTTACGATTACGTTCGCTATATGTCTCATGGCTCTTACGTTCATGGAATTTGGACTCAACCTTGCTTAAAGCCTGCTGGCAAGAATTGTGCTATTTGTGAAGCTAACGACGCGAAAGTTGAAGAGTTCGACGGACTATATGCAAAAGAGCGTTATCTCTTCGCTTTTGCTGATATTGACGAAGGAATGATTCGTGTATTTGACGCTACGAAAGGTCAAGCTGAACAGCTCGTCGATACGATTGAACAATACGCTGAAGATTTACAAGACGTTGCGTTCACGTTTAAGCGTACAGGAAACAAGACTGATACGACTTATACGTTGAATCCAATCTTGAGACTAAAAGCTGATGATAAAGAAAAATTCGAGAAGTTCAACGAAGAAGTTGTTGAAGATGAATTTTTCGAAACTGTACTTCAACCTCGCACTTATGAACAACAAATCGAAGAACTAAAGAAAGCAGGCTTTCCTGTTGAAGAGTATTTCGACGTTCAAGTGTCTGACGATAGCGAAGATAACAGCGATGACGTTGAGCCTATCAGCGAAGAGGAAAACCCAGATAAAGTATTCTAATCCAACAGATAGGGGGAGAGAGCTTCTCCTCCTTTTCTTATACCCATAACGAAGCGGGGGAATCCAAGTTGTCAAAGAAATTCAAAGACATTCGTTGGAAATGGTTAGCTGAACGCGGAATCAATGTTCAAGGAGACGACTATCAGCTTGATTATATGAAGTCTCTTTGGGCTCCTGTTGACGATATACAAGCAGTATTTTGTGAAGCTAAAGCAGGAACAGGAAAGACTTCTCTCGCTGTTTTAGCAGGAGCTTACGAAGTGGAGAAAGAGACTTACGATAAATTGATTTATGTTCGAAATGCGATTCCTATTCGTGAAGTAGGACATTTACCAGGCGACTTAGACGATAAGGAAAAACCTTATATGCAACCTATCGTCGATACGCTCGATTTAATTAAGCCAGGCACTTACGAAGTATGGTCGCAACCCAATCCATTAACGAAACAAGCTCCAAGATTGATAGCTGTTACAACGTCATTCACTCGTGGGGTTACGTGGAAACGAGCTTTTGTAATCATTGACGAAGCTCAATCTTTTGACTTAGAAGAGCTTCAAACGATTTATACTCGTTGTGCTGATGATTGCAAAATCGTAACGGTGGGATCTCTTCGTCAAAACGATAACAAGAAGCAGAAGAAATTCACAGGACTCACTCCTTTTGAAATCTATATGGCGCATTTCAAAGGAACGAAAGTCGCTTATCATACTCTCGTTAATAACTATCGTGGTTGGTTTGCAGATTACGCTGACGACGTTATGAATACAGTAAATCGCTTGAAAGGAAGTGGCTCTCATGCTTGCTGAAAATATGCAAACAGGACTATTGAGTGAACTTAGCGTCATGAATGAGTACGCGAAGAGAGGATATAGCATTTATACCCCTTTTACGCTTGAGCGTTGCGATTTCATAGCTGAAAAGAATGGTCGCTACGTTCGAGTTCAAGTAAAGTCTGGCACGAACTTCAACGGAGGAAGAGAAGTAGTTGGATTCAGTCAAAAGCCATACACGAAGGAAGATACGGACATTGTAGTTGTTTTCGACCAACGTGAGAACAGACATTATTATATTCCTGTTGAACACGTTGAAGGTATGAAAGCTATTCGTTTGCGATTATCCCCATATCTTTATCATGTAAAAAAGAAGAAAGCTCTACACGCTGATAATTACACCAAATTTTTAGGATAAGTCACATCAAAGAATCGCCTTCGACATAAAAAACGAGGTGATGATTATGGAGCTTGAAATCAAGTTAAGTCTAAAAGACGACGACTCTCAAGCTGTCGAGAGAGTTAAGAAAGCAGTTAAGAAAAAGACAGCGAGTAAGGAAACAATCGAGCAAGCGTGGGAAAGAGTTCTCTCGCTTGCTGGTAACACAGAAGCAGACTTACAAAAGCTTTACGCAGTCAAACGAGCTTTCGAGGAAGGAAAAGTCGGAAGAGATTCTGATAAGCGATTTTCGAAAGCTGAAGCGTTGAGAATGTGGCAACAGTTGCAGGAAATTGAAAGAGACGAGAAACTTGAAAAGCTCGTTGCTGAAACTCCCGACAATTACATTCTTGTTCAGACAGAAAAGCAACTGAATAAACTCGTTCAAGACTTAAAGAATGAGCCTATAATCGCTGTTGATACAGAGACAACAGGACTAGACGTATATAACGACGAGATAGTAGGAATCTCTCTCACGCTTCCAAACGCTGATTATCACGTCTATATCCCTGTTGCTCATACGACAGGAAAACAGCTCAAGAGAGACGTTGTTCTGAAAGCTCTTGAGCCAACTTTAACGTCTCCCTTTATAGGGAAAGTTCTTCACAATGCGAAATTCGATATTCATATGTTTATCCGTCATGGATTGAGAATGAGAGGACTTGCTCACGATACACAAATCGCTATGGCGATTCTAAACGAGAATGAGACTTCCTTCGCATTGAAGAATCTCGCTACAAAATACGGAAAGCATTTCGGATTCAAAGACGAGTCTTATACGTTCGAGGAGTTATTCGGAAAGAACGCGAAATTCGCTGATGTTCCTCTCGACGTTGCTCTCGTTTATGCTGCCAAAGATACTCACTTAACATATAAGCTCTATTCTTGGCAGTTAGAGCATTTGAAGAAGCGAGATAGACTGCTTGAATTGTATCAGAAGCTCGAAAATCCTTTAATTGAAGTTTGTATTGATATGGAGCAAAACGGATTCCTTATTGATTTAGAATTTGCGAAGGAGTACGGAACAGAACTTCAAGAAGAAATCGTTCAGATTGAAAAGAAATTGAAGCACTTCTTCGGAGATATTAACTTCAACTCTCCTTCACAGCTTCAAGAAGTCCTTTATGACGTGTTAGAGCTACCAGACATTAGTAAGAATCGCTCAACAGATAAAGCGACTCTCAAGAAGTTGAAAAATCATCATAAAGGGATCGACTTCCTTCTTCAATATCGAGACTTAACGAAGCTCTTGGGAACGTACATTGAAGCTCTTCCTTCACAGATAAAGAAAGACGGAAGAATTCATGGCTCATTCAATCAAGTCTCAACTGTTACTGGTCGATTCTCAAGTAATAATCCAAACTTACAGAACTTGCCTCCTAAAGCGAGAAAATTGATAATCGCCCCCGAAGGAAAGCTGATTTTAGGAATCGACTTCTCACAGATTGAGCCACGCGTTCTTGCTCATATGAGTAACGATAAGAAGCTTCAAGAGCCTTACCTTAAAGGGCAGGACTTGTATTCAACACTTGCTAGTCAAGTATTTAATGTTCCTCTCGAAGAGTGTGTCGACGGTTCGAAGTATCGCAAAATGATGAAAGTCGGATTGTTAGCTGTCATGTATGGAACTTCAATGTTCACTCTTGCGGAACAGTTAGGAATTACAGTCGAAGAAGCTCATAAGTTCATTCAAGACTTCTTCAAGACGTACCCTGACGTTCATCAATTCATCAATGATACTCACCAATACGTAAAAGACAACGAGTTCGTTGAGACATTGTATGGTCGAAAGCGTCGATTCCCAACTCATACGAGAAACGCGAGAGAGTATGACGCTCTTGTTCGTAAGATGTGTTCCATTCTTGGAACGAATGAACTTCCTCTCAACTTTTGGGAATACAAAGAACTTCCATATGATACGAAGCGGAGCTTTCAAAAGATTAAAGGAGAAGTTGAAAGAGTACGTCGAATGGCTGTCAACGCACGTATTCAAGGAACTGCTGCCGACATTATGAAGCGAGCACTATTAAATATTCATGCTCACGTTAAACCGAAAGGGTGGGAAGTAATCGGAACAGTTCACGACGAAGCTCTTATGCTCGTTGATAGCTCAATTACGTTGAAAGAAATCGAAGAAATTGAAGCGTGTATGATTCGTTCAGCAGAACTTGACGTTCCTCTTAAAGTAGATACGGAAATCATGACAAGATGGGGAGAAGGGTACAAGAAAGGGGAGTGGTTCCAATTAGTAGCTTAATTTCTCGTGCAGGAGCAAAACAACTTCGAGAAGAGATTCGAGAGCAAAAAGCAAACAGTCGAGGAGACGACTTAAGTAAAGCGATTCTCTCTCACTTTGACGCTATTCACTCAAAAGATACACCATTAGACTTTGAGATTGAAAAGCTATTGATTCGCGACGAGCTGAAAGCGTTAGAAAACGATAAAAGCAATCTACACTTCGATAATAATTTGATTACGTTCTCTCCTTCTTCTGCTTCTAAGTGTGAACGCGAGTTATTCTATAAAGCTGTCAACGAAGTAAAAGACGAGCAACCTTTCTTTCCTTATCAAAGACGTTGGACTCGTAACGGTACAGCAGTTCATTCAGCGACTCAAAGAGATTTATTGTATGCCGAGAAGTATCTCGAATCTCCTGCTTTCAAAGTAGTACGAATGGAAGATGGTACTCCTGCTTGGGAGAAGAACATTCGCAACGTGAAGCAGTTCGAGCATAACGGGATCTCTTTCCAAATCTACGGAATGATGGACGGCTTACTAAAGTTCGTTGATTACTCAACGATTGGATTCGAGTTCAAGACGAAATCAACGACTATCGGAGCTGTTGGAAGTTACAAGATGAAAGACGCTCAAGACTCACACAAACAACAATGTATCGCTTATTCGTTGCTCTTTGGAATTAACGAGTTCCTTATTGTCTATGAATCTCTCGCAAAAGATGGCTGGACTAAAGGAGCAGAAGCGAAGCCTGATATGAGAGCTTTCTACGTCAAAGTTACGGAAGAGGATAAACAACAACTTCTCGACAAGTTCGCAAGAGTGGCAGGTATGTATTACGCTCAAGTTCGACCACAACCCGATACGTCGAAATGTCTCTTCTGTCCTTATAAAACTACTTGTAATGAACATTTTCGAGCAGAACAGGGGACTGCTTGAGAGTCAAGGAGGTAACGTCATATGAAAGAGATTAAGACATTCGAAGAACTTCAAAAAGAATTTACTGAAGGAGTTACGCTTGTTGATTTCTACGCTACATGGTGTAACCCTTGTAAAATGCTTATGTTACAGCTTGAGCAATTGGAACAAGAAGAGAATGTGAAGATTCTTAAAGTCGACGTTGAAGAAGGCCCAGAGCTTGCAGGACAATTCGAAGTCATGAGTGTTCCTACTCTTATTTTCTTCCTAAATGGAGACATGAAGTTCAAGAGTATCGGCTTCCAATCTAAAGAACAACTTCAAGAACTGATTGGCAAGGTGGTCTAATGGCTCGAACGAATTATCAACGAGGATATGAGATAGAAAGAAAGATAGTTAAGGAGCTGACGGAGCGAGGATTTCTCGTTCTTCGTTCCGCAGGCTCACACTCAAAGATTGACGTTCTAGGAATTCGAAAAGACCGAATCGTTGCTGTTCAATCCAAACGAACGAAAAAGTTTACTATGTCAAGCTATCGAGAAGAGATTAACGCTATTCAAAGCATTATCCGAGAGTATGAGTTTGAGAACATAGACTTCGAGTTTTGGGTATGGATTGACAGACAAGGTTTTCGAAAATGGAAAGTAACTCAAGATTCAGTCGAGGAGGTAGCGTCATGAGCGACTTTAACTTAAATCAGTTTTTATTCGGAAATAACGACGATAACGAAAAGACTCATATTTTCATTGAAGAACAGGAATACAACAATATATTAGACGTTATCGCTGTTGTTCAGCCTGACTTGTATCGTTATATCGGAGTTGGAGTTTATTACACAATTGAAAACACGATAAAAGGACTTAAAGACCAACTCGACGAGATAAAGTTCAAAATGGAGCTTCGAATAAAAGAAAATGATTATGGAACGCTTCTGTTATTGCTAGATAAAGCAGACGCACTCAACGAGAAGATTCGTGAACTCGAATTGAATCAAGAAAACTTATACAACGAACTTAAAGAAGTGAAGTGGCTCGAATAGAGCACTTCGCTTTTATTTTTTCTTTTTAAGTGAATCACTAAAACGAGTGAAACACTTATTAAGTGAATCACTTGACAAGTGAAACACTTAGTTGTAAGATATATCCATAAAGCTAAAAGGAGGCGTTAGCTTAGAGTGGATATTAACGAGCGTGTTGTTTACTTGGAAAAAGCTTTTGAAGAACTAAAGGGGAGAGTGAGCGATATGGAAAAATTATTGGAAAGTAAAGGGTTGGCTAAAGAGGAAGTTGAGTTTCAATCAAACACAGTTGATGATTTTATGATTAAAATTGTTTATCCTGGTATTTTCGCACCCCATAACAGAATTGATCCCAAGGCAGCATTTCCTAAAAACAGAAAGAAAGTAGCAGAACAATTAACACCTGGGCAATATATGTTCATGTATGCTACAAGTCCAGAAAAGCGAATTATTGGTTTAACTAAAATCGTTTCAAATATGAAAGTTATGGAAGGTAGATGGCCCTTCTATGTTGATTTAGAATGGGTAATAAATCCTAAGCAAGGTGTGAAATTCGCAGACGTTGGTCTTGAAATTAGACCAAGAGTTGGGGATACACTCTTCAGCATTACAGAGGAAAAAGCACGTGAAATAATATCAATTCTTGAGTCACAGCCGGATTTAGACAAAAACACTTTAGATTATCTAGGTGAGAAATATAGCGATTTATAATCTCAAAACTGCACCCGAAATTCTGGGTGCTTTTTTTATTTGCATTGACACACCTTCATCATGATTTCGACATGAAGAGTTGTAGGAAACGAGCAGTTGCTCGAATACAACTCAAGGAGGAATTTGTTAATGCAAATCATTAAGCGAAATGGTCAACGCGAGGATTTATCTATTTCAAAGATTCGCAAAGTGATTGAGTTCGCTTGTCGCGGTTACGAAAAATGCGAAGCGACAGAGCTTGAAATGGACTCACAGCTTCAATTCAGAGACGGAATGACCACAAAAGAGATTCAGCAAACAGTTATCCAGACAGCAGTTGAAAAGACTTCTGTTGAGACTCCCGAATGGCAATTTGTAGCTGCTAGACTCTTAGCTTATGACTTATACAAAGAAGCTGCCATTAACAGAGCTTATCATGGACACTTCGGATATAACGCAAAAGACTTCTATAACTTAGTCGTTCGATTAACGGAAGAAGAATTGTACGGAAAATATCTTCTTGAGAATTACGACAAAGAACAGATTGACGAACTTGCTCGTCATATCAAGGAAGAGCGAGACAATTTGTTCAACTATATCGGACTTCGTATGATGGCAGACAGATACATTGTTCGAGGATATAACAAAGAAATTCTTGAGCTTCCTCAAGAAAGATTCATGATTATTGCTATGCACTTAGCGATTCCCGAAAAGAAAGAAGAACGAGTGAAATGGGCGAAAGAGTTTTACGACGTTCTCTCCAACTTAGAAATGACTGTTGCAACTCCAACGCTATCCAACGCAGGAACTCCAATGAATCAATTATCCTCTTGCTTTATTGATACAGTCGGAGACTCACTCGAAGGGATCTTCGGAACAGCTCGCTCAACAGCGAACGTCTCCAAGTTCGGAGGTGGAGTGGGTATCTACTTAGGAAAGTTAAGAAGTCGCGGAGCAGATATACGAGGACATAAAGGAGCAAGCGGAGGAATTATCCCTTGGTCTCGTCTTTACAATCAAATTGCGATTTCAGTCGACCAGTTAGGAACGAGAGCAGGAGCTTTCGCTCTTTATCTTGACGCTTGGCATTTAGATATTCTCGATTTCTTAAACGTCAAGACGAATAACGGAGACGACAGACTCAAAGCTCACGATATTTTCCCAGGGGTATGTATTCCCGATATTTTTATGCAACGAGTAAAAGAGCGTGGGGAATGGACTTTGTTTGACCCACACGAAGTCAAGCAAGTAATGGGATTCTCTCTTGAAGATACTTACGGAGACGACTTTAACGACAAATATATCTTATGTGAAAAAGACGAAAGACTTCAGTTGAAGCGAACACTTCCTGCAATCGAAGTCATGAAAAAGATTATGGTCTCGGCTTTCGAAACAGGAACTCCATTCTTATTCTACCGAGATACAGTCAACAGATTGAATCCAAACAAACACGCTGGCATGATTTATAGCTCTAACTTATGTACTGAAATTATGCAGAACATGACTCCTACCGAGTTTATTTCTGATGAACTGATACTTGAGAACGAAGATACGATAATCGTCACGAAGCAAAAGCCAGGAGATTTTGTTGTATGTAATCTAAGCTCGCTTAACTTAGGAAGAGTTAAGAGCTTCGAGGACATTGAGAGAATCGTCAAGGTCGAAATGCGAATGCTCGATAACGTGATTGACTTGAATATGTACCCTGTTCAGCAAGCGAAACTTACCAACATGAAATATAGAGCTGTCGGACTTGGAACGAGTGGCTATCATCAATATCTTGCACAGAACGGGATCCCTTGGGAGTCTGATTATCATATAGAGACAGCAGATAAGCTCTACGAAGAAATTGCATATCAAGCAATTAAAGCGTCTATGGAGATTGCAAAGGAAAAAGGAGTTTATCCAATGTTCGAAGGGAGCGAGTGGCACACAGGAGAATATTTCGCTCGTCGTGGATATGTTTCAGGACGTTGGAAAAAGCTCGCTGGTGATGTAGCGACTTATGGTATGCGTAACGCTTGGACTATGGCAATCGCTCCAACAGGCTCAACAAGTCTAATCGCAGGAAGCACAGCTTCGATTGACCCTGTATTCTCTAAGTTCTTCGTTGAAGAGAAAAAAGGAGCAGTAATTCCTCAAACAGCTCCAAACTTAAACGAAAAGACGTTTTGGTTTTACAAAGAAGCTCACAAAATCGACCAACGCTATTCGATTAAGGCAGCAGGTAAACGACAAAAGCATATCGACCAAGCTCAATCGTTTAATCTATATATTACTCCCGAAACAACTGCAAAAGAGTTCTTAGAACTGTTCATGCTTGCTTGGGAAGAAGGTTTAAAATCTACGTACTACGTTCGAAATCAATCGCTTGAAGTTGAAGATTGTGTCGCTTGCTCGTCTTAATAACGAGTAAGTGTCACATTAGAAAATCTTTCTCGACATAGATAAATGAATCAATTCAACGAGGAGGAATCGAGTATGGAAACACTACAAAGAAAGAAGATTTTTAACGCGGAAGGACAACGCGGAACTCAAAGACTAATCAACGGAAATACGACTAATCTTCGTGAATGGAATCGAATCAAATACGACTGGGCACACAAGCTCTATCGAACTATGTTGAACAACTTCTGGATTCCCGAAGAAGTACCACTCGCAAATGACGCGAAGCAGTTTAACGAGCTTTCTCCTGCTGAACGTCGAGCTTTCGATAAGACAATCAGCTTCTTGAACTTCTTGGACTCAATTCAATGCGAAAATTTGCCTAATATCAACGAGTATGTAACAGCTCCCGAAGTAACGAGCTTATTAAATATTCAAGCGTTCCAAGAAGAAATTCACGCTCAAAGCTATTCATACATTCTTGATACTGTATGTAGCCCAGAGACTCGCGATAGCATTTATGATACATGGAGAAATGACGAAAGATTGTTGAAGCGAAACAAGTTTATCGCTGACTTGTATCAAGAGTTCGTTGACGATACTAACGACAACAACTTTATTAAAACGTGTATGGCGAACTTCTTGCTTGAATCCTTGTACTTTTATAGTGGATTCTCATTCTTCTACACACTCGCAAGACAAGGAAAAATGACTCAAACAGCGACAATTATTAAATACATTCAGCGAGACGAATTAACTCACGTTACATTGTTTCAAAATATGATTCGGGAGCTTCGAAAAGAGAATCCTCACTTGTTCACAAAAGAGGTAATCGAGGAGCTTCGAGAAATGACTCGAACAGCAGTAGAACATGAAATCGAATGGGGACAATACGTAACTAATAATGAAATTCTAGGATTGAACAATCAGCTTATCGAGCGTTATATCAAATGGGTAGCAAATGAACGCTTGAAGCGTCTTGAATTAGATATTGTGTACCCTGAAATTACGACTCACCCTATGAAGTGGGTTGATAGCTTCAGCGATATGAATTCAACTAAGACGGATTTCTTCGAGCAAAAAGTAACGAACTACTCAAAAGCAAGTGGCTTAGATTTTGGCGACTTGTAAAGAATAGTTCGGGATCTAACGAGGGAGGACTAGCAAAATGCAGTTCTCTCTCGTTTTATTCTGTTAATCAAACATCTTATTCTCATTGAATTTAACCATAAGATTATAATAAAAAATACCAACACCAAAGTATGCAAGAAAATCAGCATAATTTCCCCAATCCAAATCTTTCCCCATACCTACTGCATAAGCATATATACAAAACGCACAAAGAGCAGCTGATAAAAATAAAAAAACAACAGTTCCTATGTCCCATGCTTTTTTATTATCATCATTACGAAACAGAGTCCTACCGAAATCAATCAATGATAACAAGAGGAAAATTAATGCTAGAGCAAGAGTAATAAATTTGTTCTCCGTTTCAGGAAATGCGAGCATTATTATAGAATAAAGGAAAAAGATAGCTCCAAGAGCCCAAAAAATCTTTACCAAAATACTTTTTAACATATAAACTCCCTTTCTAAGATTGATAGATTTCTATTTTACCAATCATTTCCTAAGATTTCTATATTTAAACAAATCTTTTGAAGGTATTTAGTCCTAATACATAGAATCAGTTTATAGTTGAAAAAATTTACAATGAGGTGATGTTTTGAGTACAGCGAGTAAGCCTTTGATGAATTCAGACCAAAGTGGTTTTGAATTTGCACAAGAAATGTTAGCAGGTGAAGTAACGGCAGCTGTTAACTTTGACCGTTTACAGAAACACCCAAAATACGGGTATATCATTATGGAATATTTACTATGTGAAGAAGCCCAATCAGTTAATCCGCATACAAGCCATCCTAATAGATACTGGCATAAGAATAAAAGGAAATTCTTATCACTTTGGAGAGTGGCTCAAGATTTAAATGCAAAGTTATATTTAGTTAACTATGCGAAAAAAGGAACAAAACATGAAGATAAAATCCTCGTAATAGAGGTAACAGAAGCTGATGAGAACGGGTTAAAAGGAAATGATAAAAAATATACTAGAGAAGAGTTTGGGGAAAGATTTAGAGAATTAAATAGAGAATGTCTCGAATCATAAACATTAACGACCTTATCCTTTAAGATGAGGTCGTTTTTTTTGTTCGAAAAGCTAAAAAACATCAAGAGAAAGAGCTTCTTCCAATAAAGTATTATTAACTTTCCATGTATCATTTTCCTTATGTAGAAGCTTGAAAATCTCCAAGTATTTAAATATTCTTCCGAATTGTGTACGTTGAGTTGATTCCGGGCGGTTTCCAATTTGTTCAATGGTTAGTTTATTCCACTTATCAAACATTACCTTTTTATTTTCTATATTATTGTTATTTATAATCAGTATTAATTCTAAGAAGCCAAAGTAGTTTTCTAAAAATCCTTTTGCTAGGTATCGAGGGTTAGGCTCGTTTAAATAAAGTCGAGATATATTTGTTAACTTATTGGTTCTATTTACTGTAAGAATTAAGTTAGCTCTACCTAGTGTTGGACGAACATGAATAGCTGTATTCTTTTTTATTCTAAAGTCATCAATAACAAATTGAACAAACTCATCATTTGTTGGTTGATGTTTCTCAACAAACTCTAGAATAGTCTCTATATTTTGTATGTGTGTTCTAGTGACTTTTGTAGGAATACCGAGAACAGATTTAAATCTATCGCAATAAAGTTCATTTATCCCTTCCAGACTCAACTCCACAAGATCCCTCTCCTTCTCTCCTAAATACCGTAATTCACCTAACATAATTATAGCCAAGTGTCACGAGATTGAGAACAAATTCGACATTATTAGTATAGATGAAAGGGGTGAAGCGATGAATGACGCTGAAATTATAGAACTTATCACTCGTAGACATAGACAGTTACTCGTTCACTCGTTTTTGTACTACAAGATGAACGAGAGCATTATCCCAGACGCAACCTTTGACGCGTGGTGCAAAGAATTAGTCGTACTCCATGAAAAGTATCGAAGCATAGCTGAAAAAGCTACCTACTACGAAATATGCAAGGATTTCGATAGTTCGGGAAGTGGGTACTTCATTCGAGGTTATCCCGAAGGAATCATGATTACAGCGATTCGACTTCTTTATCATCACAACAATAAAAGAACTCCAATAGAGGAACTATTCTCTCGCGTTGGATTACGAATTCTCACAGGAAACGAAGAGAAGAAACCCAAGAAGAAAACAAGGAGGAAGAATAAATGAAGAGAGTTGGCAAACTTGTCGTAAATGTCGGCTCAATGTTCAGCGGTAAGAGTTCAGAGCTTCTTCGTCAAGGCAGACGTTACGAACTAATGGGGAAGAGAGTTCTCTTTGTAAAACCGAGTAGAGACAAGCGATATTCCGAGTCTGAAATTGTAACTCATGATAAACAAGCGATCCCTTCTATTTCTGTTCGTAATGCTAATCAGCTTCGAGACAAAATTCTCTTCAGATATAAAGAACTTGACGCCCTTCTGATTGACGAAGTTCAGTTCTTTGATGAACTTTTGATTCCGTACATTACAGAATTTATCTACTTCAGAGAAGTTGACGTTATTGTATCGGGTCTTGATATGGATAGATTCGGTGTTCCGTTTGGAATCGTTCCACAACTAATGGCAATCGCTGATGAAGTTCATAAGTTCAAAGCGATATGCGGAGATTGCGGAAATGACGCTTATATCTCTCATGGAGAATTTGATGGTAGCAATCAAGTAGTTCTTGGAGCTAAAGAAAAATATACGCCTCTTTGTAGAGCGTGTTATTTCGAAAAGACAATCAAAAGGAGATATGCCTAATGAATGTTAAAGTGAAAAAATTACACAGAGACGCGATTATTCCTAAACGTCAAACAGAACTAGCGAGTGGCTTCGACTTATACGTACTTGACGCTTGTAATCTAAGATTTTTAGACAGTCCTTACGACATTCAGTTTTATGAGTATTTCCTCAAGCCAGGAGAAAGAGCGTTAATTCGAACAGGAATCGCAGTTCAAATGCCTGAAGGATTGGAAGCTCAAGTTCGCCCGCGAAGTGGACTGTCTCTCAAGAAAGGACTTCATGTAGCACTAGGAACGATTGACGCTGATTATACAGGAGATATTGGCGTTATCGTTATGAATCTATCAAAAGAACTTATCAAGATTCCTAAAGGCGAACGAATCGCTCAACTTGTTTTCGCTCCTGTTTTCCATAATATCAAGCTCGACGAAGTTGACGACTTGAATGTTACGGAGCGAGGAGAAGGCGGATTCGGAAGCACAGGAACAAGCAAATAACTCAAAAGGGGGAATATTTAATGCGTAAAATTGACGTACTAGACAAAGGATATGTTCGTTTAGTTGATGTAATGGGAGGAGACTTGAGCGTTGTTAATAGTGCTCGCGTCTCTTACGATAAAGAATCATTCGAGATTGACGAAAAAGACGAGAAGCTGATTCGATTCTTAGCAAAGCACGACCATAGCTCTCCATTCAGACACTCGATTTTACAATTTGAAATGTACGCTCCTTTAATGGTAGCTCGTCAGCATTGGAAGTATATCGTTGGAAGCGACCACAGGGATCCCTTTACTGCATGGAATGAAAGTTCTCGTCGTTATATCACAGAAAACGCAGTATTTTATGTTCCAAGTCCTACGGAATGGCGTTCAGCCCCAGAGAATTCGAAGCAAGGAAGCGGAAAACCTGTCAATAAACATTTAGGATTGCACTTAACAGAGGACTTAATGAAGCTAATTGATATGGGAACAATGATGTATGAAAGAGCTATGGCAAACGGAGTATGTGCTGAACAGGCACGATTGTTCCTTCCAGCTTATGGGTTATATGTTCGTTACTATTGGACTGGAAGTTTACAAAGCGTTGCTCACTTTATCAATCAGCGACTAGCAGACGACGCACAAAAGGAAATTCAAGAATATGCGAAAGCAGTTTATGAACTAGCGAAAGAAGATTTTCCTGTTAGTCTTGATGAACTCGTAAAAACAACAAAAGACGCTATCGCTTCATAAAACGATAACGTCTTGAACTAATCTTCTAAACTCATTAACTCGCGAATGTCTCTAATATTAAGAGCGTTCGCGATTTTTATTAAATGCTCTTTGTTAATTGTTGTTCTAGTACCGTTGGCAAATTCACTCAAGGCAGCTTCACGTAGTCCACACTTTTCAGAAAGTTCTTTTTGGGTCATTCCTCTTTGTTTCAAAATATCCTTCAAATGAATAACTAATCTCATTAAACCACCTCATTATCACGTATTGCTTGTCTTTATTATAAAATCCCGAAATTACGAAATCAAGTAATAAACACCACGTATCTTCACGTATTTTTTCCCTATTGTTATAATTATAAAAAAACAATAGGAGATTGAATAATGCTCGCTTTATCAATTAAACAAGCATGGGCGACGCTTATTTGCTACGGACATAAAACAATAGAGTTGCGAGATTGGTCTACAAAAAGAACGATAGATTCTCAATGGATTCTTATACATACAGGAAGAAACAAGGATAAGAACGCTCCTAAAGAAGCATGGGATCTTGTGAAACAATACGAACTTCATAGAGCTAAAAAAGCACTTATCGGAGTCGCTTACTATGATAAGAGATTCATTTTCGAGAATGAAAAACAGTTTGAAAACACGAGAGAGCTTCATTTAAGCGGATTATCGTACCAACAAGGATTAAGCGGAATGATATTAAAAGACGCTCGACCACTTAATAAACCAATTGAGTATTCAGGAAGATTGCTATTCTTTGATGTTCCGAGCGAAATGCTGCCGAAAAACATACGTGAACTTACGTGAAGAATCGAGGGAAAAATCCTCGATTTTTTTATATTTTTTCCCATTTTACCCTTCACCATTACGAAATGGCGTAATATAATAATCTTGTAAGTTGATTACGATATTACGAAATGGAGGAATATTAAATGCTAAAACTTTGGACTACTGCTCTTGCAGAAAGCACTCCTAAACTTTACGAAACTGAACAGATCCCTGCTGAAGAGAAGATTGTAACTGCAAAGTTCTTCTCAATTACTTCCTCTCATACGTGGTATGTAGTTGAAGCAGAGGAACAAGATGGAGACGTTCTCTTTTTCGGATTTGTCGACGTTGGAGATTGGAACAGCGAATGGGGTTACTTCTCACTAAGCGAACTAGAAAGTGTAAATGGACTTTATCGAGTTCCGATAATCGAACGAGACTTATACTTCAATCCGACGAAGTTCAGCGAGTTAAAAATCAACGCATAAAACAACGGAGAGAGCGAAATCTCTCTCCTTGAAAATAATTATAAATCGAGTGTCACGAATAAAAGCTCATAACGACATGAATAAGTGTAGGTAATCATTCAAACTTTCAAAGGAGGAATTTTAGTATGGAAAAGATTTTATTCTCTATGATTCTTGCGGAAGGATTAACTCGTCTTAATCAAGTTGTTGACGTGTTGAAAGAACTTGATTTCACAGAGGAGCAAACTATCAAAGCTGTTCGCAATATGTATAACGGAGTTGACGAGGAAACAATCGTCAATGAGTTACTAGACGCACACTTTGCAGAAATCGCTTAATCGAAAGGAAGGAATATGATATGCAATTTGAAAACATGAAAAACGCGTTAAAACAAATCGGAATTGAAAATGAGTTTGCTATGGAAACTATCGAGGAAACAATCAATAACCAAGAAGTAATCAACAATCTAGTTGAATTATATAACGTAAATGAATACGAATATGAACTGAAAGACGTTTCTGAACAAGAAAATATGTACGAGTTTTTGAAACTTGTTGACGACGTTGACTGCGGAGGAGTAGTAGAAAACTTCTATATCACAGAAGTTGAAATGTAAAAGAGTGAGTGAAAGCTCGCTCTTTCTGATTTACCTATTTTCATATTTTATGCTATTGTATTGTTGAAATAAATATATATCTGGAGGGTCTATTTTGAAGAAATTCTATTTGTTTGTTGTTGCTATTGTTGCGAGTGTCATTGTCGCGGGTTGTTCCTTAGTAACGGAATCGGACGAGAATTCTTCCGAAAAGATTACTACTGAAGAACATAAACAAGAAGTGAAACAGGAAGAATCAATACAAGAAGAAAGTGAAGAGCCTAATCTTAAATCGTATCAAGTCGATAAGTCGGAATATACTTCGCTTGAAATGTTTGTTAAGGATATAAGTAAGAACTGGGCAGATGATTCAGAATATCGTAGCTATCAAGATGATAGTACAGCAGAATTCACGCTTGCGAATAGCGTTCTTCATTACGTGAACTACTTCGAAAAAGAGATTGAAGAAGTCAATATGACTGAAGAGTTCAACGAGTGGCAGCAAATCGCTTATGAAATGGTACAGTCAAGCGGTACGCAAGAAGAAGAATTCGAAAGACTTTCGAAGGAATTCGAAGAAAAAATGAATGAAATCAACTCGAAATTTTAGGAGTGAGCGAAAGCTCGCTCTTTAGTTTTTCTACCATAAAAAGACAAAAAACGATTAAATTCTTGGAAACTACCTTTTCAACCTTGATTTTAATGTTATAATAATAGAATCGTGATGCCTATTTTGGAAATGTTTTAGGAGGTATTTTAGTGTGTTGCAAATACATCAAAGACGTTATCTTGGAAGCAAGACAAAGCTTCTAAGCTACATTGACGAAATAATAACAAAAGAAGATATTCAGTTTAACTCACTACTTGATGTGTTCGGAGGAACTGGGGTAGTAGGCAGTTATTTTAATGATAGAGCTGATATTTTAATAAATGATTTATTGTACTGCAATTATTTAGTGTATCATGCTTTTTTAAGTAACGAGGAACTACGCGAAAACGAACTCTTTAGTAGAATTGAAAGATTTAACACTTTAAATCCGTCAGAAATCGAAGAGAACTACTTCTCTCTTAATTTTGCCGATACATATTTTAGCAAAGACAATTGTAAAATCATCGGTGAAATAAGAGACGAAATTGAAAATGATTACGTACAAGGCATTATAACATTTAGAGAGAAAGCATATCTAGTAACTTCACTTTTATATGCTATGGATAGAATTGCGAATACAGTTGGTCACTATGACGCATATAGAAAAACTGATGATTTGGATAGAGAACTCGTTCTAAATCGACTAGACGTATTTAATCAATATAATGCTAATAATCAAATATATAATTCTGACGCTAATCAGCTTGTAAAAGAAGTAAGTGCTGACATGGTCTATATTGACCCACCGTATAACTCACGCCAATATTCTGACGCATATCATCTATTAGAAAATGTTGCTACTTGGAATAAGCCTGAAGTATTTGGAGTAGCTCGGAAAATGGACCGTTCACATATTAAGAGTAAGTACAATCTAAAAACGGCAGCTATGGCATTTAGTGAGCTTATTGAGAACTTAAATACAAAGTATATCCTTGTTTCTTATAACGATATGGGGAATAACGGTTGTGACCGTTCACAAGCTAGAATATCCGATCATGAGATTTTATCTGCATTGGAAAGGAAAGGCGAAGTAACGATTTATGAAAAAGATTTTCAACAGTTCACTACCGGAAAGTCTACAAAAGATGACTTAAAGGAACGAATCTTCTTTTGCAGGGTAAGGACAACTGATGAAAAGAGTATAAAAAAGACGCTACCAAGAAAAGCAAGAGCAATCACCAAAGCAAAAGTTAAAGCAAAAGATAAATTTGTAAAATCTCCATTGAACTATACAGGTGGAAAATTTCGATTACTGTCACAGTTAACTCCTTACTTTCCGAAAAACATTAACACTTTCTATGATGTTTTTTGTGGTGGAGTAAATGTCGGCATAAATGCAGACGCAAAGAAAATCATTTGTATCGATAAAAACGAAAAATTAATTGACTTGTTTAGCTTCATACAAAGCATAAACTTTGAAGAATTACATCAAAGAATCCTTAAAGTAATTGATACATTTGGTTTAAGTCAGAGTTATATAAATGGGTACGATTTCTACAAATGTTCTAGCGAAAAAGGATTGGGAAGCTTCAATAAAGAAAAGTATATTTCCTTAAGGAAGAAGTATAATGAGACAACTGATAAAGAAGAGAAAAATCTTCTGTTATTTGTACTAATTGTTTACGCATTTAATAATCAGATAAGGTTTAACGGGAAAGAACAATATAATCTTCCTGTTGGAAAACGTGATTATAACGGAAACATTCGAAAAAATCTCGCTAACTTCAGCTTGATGACTAAAAAGAAAGATATTACGTTCAAATACGATGATTTCAAGTCTATATTGACATATGAGTTCAGCAAAGATGATTTTGTTTATCTTGACCCTCCATATTTATTAGGAACTGCAAGTTACAATGAGAATGGTGGCTGGACAGAAGAAAATGAAATCGACCTTTTGAAAACACTCGATAAGCTAAATGAGCGTGGAGTTCGATTCGCTTTATCCAATGTTACAGAACATAAAAACAATACTCATCATTTATTAATAGATTGGGCAAAGAAAAACAATTATCAAATAATAGACCTCAATTATGATTACAATAACTCTAACTATCAATCTAAAGCAAAAGATGGTAAGACTCATGAAGTTTTAGTTGTCAACTATACAATTGACTTAAAGGAGTAGCAATTATTGCTACTTCTTTTATTTTCCAATTAACGGTATAATAGAACTAGAAATTGTAACGGAAAATATAGTGAGGAGAGAAACTATGTTTGAATTTAAATCATACAGCTGGGTTGTTGGTACAACTAGCTTTAGAGTTAAAGAGATTAACTACAAAATAGAGCAACAATTAATTGCGTTAAAAGAGCTATTTGAAGAAAACCCTTTAAAAAACTGGCGCGAGCTTCAGGTGACATACTATGAAAAATTACATGAAAAAGGACTCTTAGTTGGAAATGCAAAAAATAAAGCAAAAGACGCGAGAGAAAAAACTTCAGGTTTAAAGGAATTAGGGTTAATAACGGAACACCGTAAGATAACAGAAGTAGGGTCAGAAATTTTAAATCTACTAGAACAAGAAGAAATTAATGATGAGCAAAATGAGTTTATGATTGAGGCTGACGCACTAATTTATCTTAAACAATTGCTTAAATTATATGTGAGAGATAGTCAATTCTCGATTAGACCCTTTGTTGCACTGTTATATATGCTCGACAAATTGGACTATTTGACTGAAGAAGAGTTTACTTTTCTATTACCATTGTGTAAAAACAACAGAGACGTAAAAACAATGGTAAAGTTAATTCAAGGTCGTAGAGAAGGCAAAGGTGCGGGTGCTTCAATAAACTCAATAATCCTACATTTCATGAACAGAATGCCTAATTATAGACAAGCTCGTGAATATTTCATTGAGCAAAAAGAAGTCACAGTTGAACTGATTTGTGCAGTAGGAATGAATAGAAAGTCTAGAGAAGGGGAGAAGATGTATGACGCTCCTTATTTTGACTTATATCAGGCACTCTGGGAATCATTAAATATAGATACAGAAAAGATTACCGAAGTTGAATTAAATAAAGTAAAAAGTGCGATAAAACAATTAAAGAAACCAAGCAAATGGTGGAGATTACTTCTACTAGGAAAAAGTCAAAGGAAAGCAGACCAACTTGAATTCTTTAGAAATAAAATGTCTAGATTATTTAGAGGTGGATTCACGTTATCTTCAAAAAAGAATGTTGAAATTGATAAAGAGACAGCATTTCGTAATTCTTTCTACACCTTTATGCACCTTTACAAATGGAAAGCTAATTTAGAAGAATACGGAGACTTAAATAAACGCTATTTCTCTTTAGCTGATATTCTTATCTTCCAAGATGAAAAAGTAGAATTAACACTTTTTGCAAAATACTTCTTCCATTTATGTGTAGACCAATTAATTGAAGAACCAATTCAAACATCATTACTAAATCAAAGCCTTTCTTTTGAACAAATTTCCCCTGCTCTCAAGATTGATACACAAGATGTAGTTGATTTAGTAAGTGAAAAAACAGGAAAACGCCTTGATATTCCTTCAATGCGTGAGCACTTCAAGAGAGAAAAGGATAGTCAGCTAGAAGCGTTAATTAATCACAGATTCAGTAAAGAAAAACTTGTTGAGCTGTTTACTTTAATTGAATCTAGAAACGATACTAATGACAAAGCAGTTCAAAGCTATGTAACAGAAAATGCAGATATTCCAACAATCTTTGAATATCTATTAGGAGTTAGTTGGTATCACATTAGTGGTAAGACTATAAATCTAATGGATTCATGGAATATGAGTTTAGACGCAAACCTATTACCTAAACGCCATGCCGCTGGTGGAGGGTCTGATATAGTAATAGACTTTGACGCAACGACGGATTATCCAAATCACAAATTAATGTTGGAAGCGACTTTAACTAACGCCACAAACCAACGAAGAGCTGAAATGGAGCCAGTAAGTCGTCATTTAGGTACATTAAAGGCTGCAAATCCAGATACTGAAATTTATGGTGTGTTTGTATCTAATCACTTAGATATAAATGTTGTAATTGATTTCCGTTCTAGAAAAGATGTCCCTTATTTTGATAGAACAACTGGAACATTAGTTAAAGATAATATGATTATTCCAGTAGATACTGAAAACATCAAAACAATGTTGTCTAAGGACATACGATATTCAACAATCTATCGATTCTTTAAATCAGCATATACAACAGATACACCTATTGAACGCTGGTATGAAGAGACAATCAATGCTCCTTTAAAGGAATACGCTTAATCAATGAAAGAGTGAGAAATCACTCTTTTTTTTATGGGAAAAAGCACTTTATTAAGATTTAGAACTCCTTTCAAACTTGTGTCACGAACAAAAGCACTTCTCGACATAAAGAAGTGAGTTTACAAGTTCACAGAAAGGAGTTTTCCAATGAATAATGTCATTGATTATCGCACGAAGTTAGACGAAGTGAACGAGGAGCTTCTTGATGTTCAACAATACTTCGTTGAAGGAGAGGAGATTGACGAGGAAACATACGAGTATTTCCAAATTCTAAAGAATCGTCAAGCAGTCCTCAATCGTTGGGCTTCAGTTGATAAGCGGGTTGGTAAACAACGTCGAATGGGAGGTCTGTTTTAATGAAACGTGATATTCGAGGAATGAAGATTGCTCTTACAGGAGAAATGCGAAGCGGTAAAGATACAATCGCTGATTATCTTCAGAAAGAGTATTACTTTACTCGATTCGCGTTCGGAGACGCAATCAAATTCTATTGTGAAGCTATTTTCCCAGGGGTGACAAAAAACGGACAGAAGCCTCGTGCTTTATATCAAGAGTTCGGTCAATTCTGTCGTCAATTCGATCCCGACGTTTGGGTGAACTATCTATTTCGAGAAATGGAACGAACAATCAACGCAGGATTAAGCGTCGTTATTACAGACTTGAGACAGCCGAACGAATATAACGCACTCCTAAAAGCAGGTTTTGCGATTGTTCGAGTTAATACAAAAACTGCATATAGAATCCTTCGAATGAAAGAAAGTGGTGATTCCTTCAAATTAGAGGACTTGCAACATGAAACAGAATCTCATATTCGTTCCTTTGACGTTGATTTCGAGCTGTATAACAATGATTCACTTAAAGAGCTTTATTCTCAAGTTGACGTAATGCTCACAAATATTTAAGGAGGTAGATTCAATGGGAATGATAAAAGTCAACTTATCTTCGAAAGAAAAGCGTCTTGAAGATGAATTTCCTCTCGATAGAGATTTCGGTATCTACGCTCTATTATCGAACATTCATCATATCCGAGAAATGCGATTCTCAAGAGGAGACTTAGACGCTTCTATTCTGCTGTTGGATTTCGAGGACTCCATGAATAAAACGAATCTTACGTTAAGGCAGCAACAAACAATTTATTTGTTTTTTGAAAAAGATTTAACTCAACAGGAAGTCGCGGAAATCCTTCAAATATCACAACAAGCAGTAAGTGAACACTTGAACAACGCTATTCGTAGAATTGCTCAATACAACATGGAAAGAGAGGAAGAGTTCTATGATTCAGTACATGGAAAAGTTTCAGCTTAATTCAGACTATAAGAAAGCGTTCGAAGAAGCAGTTACAGAGCTTATCGAAATCAATATGCCTGTCCAATGGAAGAACAAAGCAGTCCAAGACTTGACTGACGCTTATATCGAGCAGACAGGAGAGATCCCTGACTCTTTACAGCTTCAGCGTTTAGCGAATTACATTCTGCATGAGGAGCTGAAAGATAAGCACCCTGACAAAGTTGCCAATACTGAATATCCGATTTTAAGCGATAGACAAGTGATTATTCGAAGTAAGCGTGAAATCGTTAGAGACGACTTCTCTTATTTCTCTCACGATAAAAAACATAAGCTCAACGGAAGAAAGAACGGAAGTTACTTAGATAGAGAAAGTGTATAAAACTGAAAAAGCGTCGAGCAAAACTGGGGCTTGTTCGACGTAATTTTTTTATTTTTTTTCGACAAAAAAGAAGGAATATCGTAAGAAATGACGTATCTATTATGCGAAAACATTTTGAAAGGAGACTTTCTATAAAATGCAAGAAAAACTGAATATCGAAGAAATGTGTTATTCCTATCGTCTTTTGTATGAAATTGAAACTCGTATGAGGTCGTTTATCGACGAGAATATGAGAAAAGAGCATGGCTACTTATGGTATCGAAAGAGACACTTCCTCACGTTTGACTTTCACTCCGCACGTTATTACCAGCTAGTTCAAATCATTCGCAAATTCCCACAATTGAAATCTAAATTTTCCAATGATGAAATAAATAAAATTACGAGCTTAACGGATATTCGAAATAAAATATGTCATATGAGAGAACTTGATTATGAAGAGTTCGAATTGCTCACGTCTTGTCACGCTATTATTGTGAATCAAACGAAAGAACTCGTTGAAGTTTTTTCATAAATTTTTTCGTTGAAGTGTCACGAATGAATTTCGATTACGATATGTATTATTATGGTATTATTGAATGATGGAATTACGATATTAGCCACTCTTTTGTAATTTTGATGAACGATTGGGATCCCGAATCGCCCAATCTCCTATGTCCACAAATAGAGACAAGCTATGTGTAAAATTGGAGACCACCTATGTCCAAAAATGGAGACCACTTGTCTCTAAATTTACACACTAACCATAACCATATAACCATAACCAATATAACTATATATAATATATCCAACGAAGAAGATAACTCTTTCTTGTTACGAAAAAGGAGAAGATTTATTTGCGTTATAGTCTTTTAGATAATGGTATAGATTCGTTAAAAGCGACAGCTAATTCTCTTAATATTTTAGGAAGTGATGATTTTGTTGAACCACCGTATCATCATATGAAAGACGCAATCCTTTCGATAAATCATGCGAATGAGATTCTTTTCAAATATCTCTTAAAGGACAAGAATGAGCATTTAATATATCGTGATTTAGAAGCATACATTAAAGCGAAAAAACAAATGATAGCAGAACAAAAAGATAATGTGATGGATACGAAGGTTAGATTAGATACTGTTAATCTATTTGAAGCAATAGAACGACTAGAGCTAATTTGTGAACTCGAAATTCCTTCAGAATTAAAAAGAGTTTTGACTACATTAAATGGTTACAGAAATAAACTTATGCACTATGAGATTGAATTAAGCGAAGATAAAGTCGGACAACTTGGATTTATGATTTCAAAAGCATATGAAAAGACGATTGATTATTTTAATGAGCACGTTGAAGATTTCGAAGATATGCTTGAAGAGGCAAGAGTTGAAATGACTGTTGAAGATTATTGGTCACAATATGAAGATGACGCTTATGAAGCATACAGAGACGCACAACTCGATTGGGAAGCTGATATGGCTGACTTAGCAGAAGCACGAAGAGGTGGCTTCAATCGAGATTAGTAATGACATACTTGTATGACAAATGAATAGAAAGCTATATAAATGCGATAGTCCAACGATAAGGATTATCGCTTTTTTACGTTGATTTCCGTTAAAAAATGAGTGTCAATTTTAGTCTCGTCTGACACTCGCAAGAGAGACGTTTTTCTCTCGCCTATATATAGAAGAAAATCGTTGAAAGAGAAAGGAGAGGAATCGTAAAATGTCGTACAAAAATTCGCTATCAGCACAGCAAAGACGAGCAGCCGAAATACTCGCAACTAACGACTTGCACAAAATGAGAATGGAGGATATTGCGAAAGAAGTTGGAGTCAACGAAAGAACTATTTATCGTTGGAAGAAAGACCCTGCTTTCGTTGAGTATCAGAACGAAATCGCAGAACACGTCATGAACGACTTCTTGACCGAGACTTATAATGTTCTTCGTACCATTGTTCGAAGCGGAAGAAGCGACAACGCTAAACTTAAAGCTATCGAGCTAGTGTTGAAGAATCGTGGTAAACTTACTGACGTTGCAAAAGTCGAAGCAAGAGTCGAAGATACTCGTTCGAATGAAGCTATTCAGAATGAAATCGACGAGCTAAAGAGATTGCTTGGCGAATTAGACGAGTAATTATCTCGTCATATTCCCTTGATGAAATACGACGAGTTGAATATAATGAGCCTAGATAATCGTTGATTATTCGTTCGATTATCAGCTTAAAATCTTGTCGTATTTCACAGGAGGGAATTACATATGCACGAACAATTCTTTCAAGAGCTACGCAGAACAGGAAAGAGCGAGCTGACTATCAAACAATATAAATCGAGCTTGAATCGTTTCGAGAAGTGGTTTAACGAACAAGAAAACTACCCCCTACACACCCCCGACGGGTACTCGCACACACTGGCACAAGCTACTGAAATAGACATAGGGAATTTCAAAAGATTCGCTGTCAACAATTACAACACGTCAACTGTACGAATCACACTTTCACACTTACGAGCATATTTCGATTTCCTCGTAAGTCAAAACGCGATCCCTGACAATCCTGTTAAGCACATAGACAACGTAACTGTCGCGAGGAACACTCCGAAATGGTTAAACAGAAATGAACAGAACGCACTTATTCGAGCTGTTCGTCGATTCGGAGATATTCGAGAACTAGCGATAATTACGACTCTTCTCCATACAGGACTTCGCGTTCAAGAATTGTGTGACTTGAAATTGACTGATATTGAAATTGGCGAAAGGCGAGGAAAGCTCGTTGTTCGTCGAGGAAAACATAACAGAAGAAGAGAAGTTCCTCTCAATAATGATGTTCGTCGGGTGCTTACGAGCTATCTCGAAGAACGAAAGGACTTCGGAGAGTATTTGTTTAACTCGCAAAGAAGCGAGCAAATGACAACTAGAGCTGTTCAACATATGATTCAAAAGTATAGTAAATTGACAGAGATCCCAACGCTAACTTGCCATAGTTTAAGACATACTTTCTGTCACGAACTCGTTCAACGTCGTGTTCCTCTTGACGTTGTAGCAAGACTCGCAGGACATATCAAAAACGACGGAACTCCTAACATAGAGCAAACTCTTGTCTATACACAACCGGGCGAAGAGGACTTAATCAGAGCAGTCGAAGAACTATCGTGGGCATAACGCTTCTCGATAGTTTTCTTTTTGCTTTCGTTTGTCGTATAATCGAGAAGTATGATTTATACATATTTGACGATTGAAAGGAGTTCATTACATATGAGCAAATACGCAGTTATCGACTTAGAAAAAGGCGGACAAGTAAAGATTGAATTATTTCCTAACGAAGCACCTGGCACAGTTGAGAACTTCGAAACTTTAATTAACAAAGGATTCTACAACGGACTGAACTTCCACAGAGTAATTCCTGGCTTCGTAGCACAAGGGGGATGTCCTGAAGGTCGCGGGACTGGTGGCCCAGGCTACACAATCAAATGTGAAACTCAAGGAAATCCACATAAGCACGAACGCGGTTCTTTATCAATGGCTCACGCAGGAAAAGATACAGGAGGAAGTCAGTTCTTTATCGTTTTCGAGCCACAACCACACTTAAACGGAGTTCATACTGTATTCGGAAAAGTTGTTGAGGGTATGGAATACGTTGACGATATTAAACAAGGCGACAAAATGAAAGAAGTTCGCGTAATCGAAGAATAATCTTTCTTCCGAAAGCTCACGAAAAATCGTGGGCTTTTTTAGATGAAGTTAAGGATTTTTTTCTTCTACAATTGTACAGTTTTAAATGAATGGAAACTCAGAACAAAAAAGGCTATCCAATATGGTAGCCTTTTAGTCATTTTCACATTTAATCGTTTACTTGTGATAGCTTATCCCTATTTAAAGCCACAGGAGGTTTTTCCATCCACTCATTTTTAATCATAAATGATTTAATATTTTCTTCATATTGGTAAACATCTGCAATAATTTTTGCATAAGTAGTTTTTAGGTCTTTTCGGGTACTAACAGCAGCACTATATCCATAATTTGCAACTCCAAATCTGTTAAGTTGTTCAATATGAAATGTCATTAGCTTCTCCGAAAAAGGAGGAGTCTGTGCATCCAATACGTTCGTATCCCATGTCATTGAAATCGGCAAATCGTTTTGTATTAATATTGAGCTTAATTTTTCCATTATATCCAAAGATAACTGTTTTCCTTGTTGGAGTAGTTCTTTAAAGTTTTGATTAGATGTACACTGGATAAACCCAATTAATAAGTTTTTCCCTATATAATTCATAAATACATTTTTATGTAACTCGTTCGCCTCTCTAGCAGTTAATTCTCTGTTATCATTAAAAAAGTTACCTAAGAACCCCTTATGTGCCATTGGCTGAGTTTCGTGTGTGGATGTAATTAAAGGTGGTCTTACAAATACTCCTTTTTCTAAAAGAACAGACGTTGTTTGAGAAAATAAATTTGCCATATTTTGTAACTGTTCATGATAAAAAGTCCGTACATCCTCTCTTGCTGAGTCAGAAAAAGCCATGGTAGTCAATGACATACCTAGTTTAGCAAAATTGTTCAGATAAAAAATTGTAAAAACATCGGTATATATTTTCGGAGCATTCGGGTTAAAGTCTTCTTCAATGCTAAATCCCTTAGGTATTGGATAATTTTTCTCTTGTAATACTGCTTTACAAAAGTTCACAGCAGATTCAGAAATTTTTTTTGCCTCACTACATAATGATTTAACTTCTTCTGTTTCGGATGATTTTGTAAGATACTCAAATACAACAACAGACATACTATTCTCCATCAATTGTTCCCAGCAGTGAGCTAATTCACCCGCAGATAATTGTATAGATTGCTTAGTATTCATATTATTCAGTCCTTTTAGGTTTATTGTAAAAATATAGATTTAATTTCCCCATACTTAACTAAATTATTTACTTTTTGACTAAATGTTATTTTTTCTCAAAATATATATATAAACGATAATTTCTCAAAGAGTAATCAAAAGATGTTCTTTTTTTATTTTTAGTGTCTCACCGCTGAATCTTAATCGACATGAAGAATTGAATAAATTAAATGGAGGTTGATTCAGTATGTCAAACGTCTATCAAATCAATAAGCAATTCACAATGAAAAGCGAAATCACAGAGAGAACGCTCGCGATTTCTGAAGCGTTCGGAATCTCGCTTGACGACGAGCAAGTGTTTACGATTTACGATAACTTGGAGCTGAACGTCAAGCAAGGAGACGTAATTTATATCACAGGAGATAGTGGCAGCGGAAAGTCGCTTCTGTTGAAAGAACTTCGAAAGCTCCTTCCAAACGGACTTTCAACAAATGAGCTAACGATTGACCCAGAGAGTACGATAATCGACGGAGTAGGGAGAAATATTGACGAAGCTCTTTACTTCCTTTCACTCGTTGGACTGAATGACGCGTTTATCTTCCTTCGAAAGTATAAAGAGTTGAGCGACGGACAGAAATATCGTTTCCAACTTGCGAAGCTATTAGAGTCTAACGCAGATTCTTGGTTTATAGACGAATTTTGTGCTCTTCTTGATAGAGAGACAGCGAGAGTCGTTAGCTTTAACATTCAGAAGATGGCTCGCAAGTTCAACAAGACTCTCGTTGTTGCTACAACTCACAACGATTTACTTCAAGACTTATATCCTTCTATCGTCGTAACGAAAGGAATCGAAAACGACGTGAAGATTGAGAGATTTCAGATCCCTGCTGAATGTCAATGTTCTCTCATTAAAGATTTAGTTCTTGAAGAAGGAACACTTGACGATTACAAAGTCTTAGCTCGATTCCATTATCGAGACGCGAGAATCGCTGTTCCCGATAAGATTTACAAATTTACGAATTCAAGAAAAGAAGTCGTCGGAGTTATCGTTTATGTTTATCCATTCTTAGCTCTTGCAGGAAGAAATCAAGTAACGGATAGATATAAGAAAGCGACAAGTGAAGTAGCGAAACTCTTGAACAAAGAAGTCTCTATGATTTCACGAGTTGTTCTTCACCCTAAGTATCGAGGAATTGGACTAGGAGCGAAAATGATTCGTGATACATTGAATCTCACAGGAAAGAGATACGTCGAAGCTCTAACAGTAATGGGGCGATTCAACCCATTCAATGAAAAAGCAGGACTTCGAAAAGTAGAGTATAAGCAAAACGATAGATACAAAGGAGTTCGCAATCAACTAAAACTGTTAGGCTGGGACTTCACAATGGCAAGCTCTCGTCAATACAACTTAGAAAAATTAAACGAGCTTGACGAAGCAACTTATGAAGCTATTGCAAACGACATTATTAAGAAAGTTCGACAAGCAAAAGACGGAGGAGTTCGCGGAAGTGGAATCAAGAAGAAAGCGAGTGAGCGTTCCGTTGCTGATTATTCGAAAGAAGAAGTGGCAGCTATGATTAAAGAAGTTGTTCCAAAAGAAAAGAATTATTACATTTGGGAAAATCCAAATTGGGTAGCTGAAGAAGTAGAGAACGAAGTGGCAAGTTAAGCGTTTCTAAGGTCAATCAACTCCATATCAAAAGTGGCAAAAATCGGCAAAAAGTGGCAAAATACCCTTTAAAATTACCCGATTACGTAATATAATAAAACTGAGATGAAGAACAGAAATAAACGATATGGAGTTGACGATAAAATGATGAACACGCTAAATCAATTTGACTTTAACACTAACAGAAGTTTCGGAGTTGAAATTGAATTCTTCGGAGTGCATTACTCAACTGTAATCGACGCACTAACTCGCAAAGGGATCAACGTAAAGCACGAATCTTACAATCATACTACTCGTCGTCATTGGAAACTCGTATTTGACGCTTCTGTAACTAACACAGGAACAGGAAATTACAGAGGAGGACATGAAATTGTATCTCCTGTTCTTCGAGGAAAAGAAGGACTAAACGAATTAAAAATCGTTCTTGATACTCTTGATGAAATCGGAGCCTCTGTTGATAGAACTTGTGGATTACACGTTCACCATGATGTAAACGACTTCGAGCTTGAGAACTTCAAAAACATTTACTATCTATATTACAAGTTCGAGAAGTTCTTTGACGCAGTTGTTGCTCCAAGCAGAAGAGGAAACAACAATACTTACTGTCAAGGAATTAGAAAAGCTCAAGTTGAAGCTCTAAAAAATGCTTGCTCTCTTAATGACATTAACTCAATCTTCTCTTCTCGCTACTGCAAGCTAAACTTTCAATCTTTCTTCCGTCAAGGAACAATAGAGTTCCGTCAACATGGAGGAACAATCAATAGCGAGAAAGTTCTAAACTGGATTATCTTCACTCAAGCTATCGTTGAGAGAGGTAAACTAGAAACAATCCGCGTTTCTCATGACAGGGAAGAAGTTACAAACGATAAGCACGAACGCAGACTTCGCAGAACATTATTCGGAAACAGCAAAGTAGGAGTGTTAGATAATGAGTACGGAAAAGCATTCAAGTTTCAAGTTAGTCGTCGCAAGTATTTTGAGAGTCGAGTTGCCTAAGCTCGACTCCTAAAATAAAATAAAGGGAGGGTTGTTCATGTTGGAGACGAAAGGGTTGTGCGACGTGTTAAGAGTTAGTTTTATAGATGGATTGGTACTCAATGGAGACACGTATCAAGAAATCGTTGAGAAATTACAGGAATCGTCTTTCGACGAGACTCCCTCACTTGACGATTATATGAAGCGTGTTGAAAAGCGAGTTCAACTCCAAACAGGAGAGTCAATCTCCTATGATGATTTTGAATCTTTTGTTAGTGAATTAAAGCGTGTTAATATCGTCACTCAAATTGAGAACGTCGAATAAAGATGTTCTCTTTTTTTTATTAAATAAATTGCCTGACGTACTAGGTTTTAACCTGGTGCGTCTTTTTTGTTTTCGGAATGTATTTATACTCCTTGCATTGCCGAACGGCTAGGCGAGTCCTTTCCCTTCGGCATTTGATGAGTTTTTAGGAGGTGACTTCATGGAGATTAACGTCTTGAATCAAACGAAACGAAGAGAGCGAATCCAACTTCTTAATGAACGAATAGAGCTTTTTGAGAAAGTGAAGAAATCGAGAGGTCTTGATGACACTCAAGCAAAAGACTATCTATCTGACTTGAAAGAGATTGTTCGACTTAAACGGATTGACCGTTCCGAATATGACGTTCTCTATTTTGTTTACGAATACTTTTCAGACAATCGAAATCCTGAAAACGAACAAAACTTGATCCCTGCTGGTACAGACTTAGACGACGCTCCCGACTTCCATAAGGAGCTATGTTCAATCCTTAATGTAGTTTCAAACGAAGAAATTACAAAGCGTATAGCTTGGGCGGCTCCTCGTGGTCATGCGAAGTCTGCTTACTTATCGAACGCTTTCCCTGTTCATCAAGTCGTATTCGATAAGCGGAAATATCTTCTCATTATTTCGGAGACAGACACGAGTGCCAAGAAGTTCGTTGAATGGATTTCGAATCAACTCAAGTTCAATCAAAAATTGAGAGAGGACTTCGGAGAACTGTTGTCTCCTCGAAAAGCTATGAATGATAAGGACAATCAAGAAGCGTTCCTTACGAAAAACGGAATTCTAGTTGAGGCAGCTTCTATGGGAAAACAGCTTCGTGGTAAACGTAATGGAAGCTATCGACCTGACTTAGTTATTTGTGACGACTTGGAAAGTGCGAAGAATACAAACACGCCAGAGCTTCGAGATAAAAACTTGCATTGGTTTAATAGTGTTGTTATGCCGATTGGAGACCCGCAAAGAACTGCTGTGGTTTATATGGGCACCGTAGTCCACCCTAGAGGACTTTTAACACACGTTTTGAATCGTGCTGATTTTGACTCTCGAATCTTTTCAGCGATTGTATCTCCTCCCGAACGTGAGGACTTGTGGCAACAATTTGAGTCTATTTATCGCGACCAAGAAAATGAGAATCGTCTTAGTGACGCTATGCAGTTTTTTGAGGAGAATCAAGAAGAAATGAAGAAAGGAATCAAAGTTCTTTGGGAAAATCGTTTCTCTTATGCAAGATTAATGATGGAAAAAGTTAATATCGGCTCTCGTGCATTTGGTAGCGAGTTTATGAACAATCCAATCGACGAAGATTCTCAAATCTTCAAGCCTTCAATGTTTACATTCTTTGATTATGGAGACTTGAAGGACAATCGAGGAAGAGATATACCACTCGACTATTACGCTGCTTGGGATATTGCTTTAGGAAAATCGAGTCGAAGCGACTACAACGCGATTGTTACTGTTGGAAGGGATCGACGAACAGGAATTATTTATGTTGTTGACGCTTGGGCGAAGAAATGTCCTGCTCATGAAGCTCTTGACGTTGCTATCGAGAAAATGAAGAAGTATCGACATAGAGTTTTCGCTGTTGAAACAGTACAGGCCCAACACGATTTCTTCCGTCAATTACGTGAAAGACTTCCTCTTGAGCGTATCTACACAACGAAGCTCAAAGGAATTATCAGTAAAACTAAAAAAGAAGAGCGTATTGAATTACTTGAGCCATTAATTGAGCAAGGAGTTCTTCGATTCATGAGACACCAACGCTTACTTCTTGAAATGTTGGAGCAGTTTCCAAGTCACGATTTTGACGACTTGCCTGACTCACTTCAAATGGCAGTCGAGCTATGTGGAGCTTCACGTCGCAGAACGTATCACAAAAAACCACTTGGCTTGTAAAAGTCATAGTTGGCTGACAAATATATTGTAAAAGTTTAGTCAAAAGGAGGTATCGGAATGAGTTTGTTCAAAATTGGAGAGTATTATCCTCACCCTGCACACGTTGAGCGTATCCAACGCTATAAAGATAACAAAAAGCTCTTTCTAGGACAGCATTATGACGTGTTCCAACGTGTAAAAAGCGTCTTAACAAGAAAACAAAATGATTTAATCTATATATCTGCGAATCTGCCAGGCATTATTTGCAAAAAGTCGGCAGATTTTTTATTTGGCGAGAGTCCTACTTTCTCCGCAGGAAAAGAAGATAACGCTCCCGAACAGGAAGCTCTCGAAAGAATCGTTGATTCTAACGAGCTGAATATAACAAACTATGAAAGCTCTCTAGGTAACGCTTATCGTGGAGATTCATTCTATAAAATTCGTTATGGTCAAGAGTTCGGGGGAATGATTCCGAAAGAGATTGACCCATTTCGAGTAATTATTGAAGCTCAAAACGCTGAATACGTGTTCCCAGAGACAGCTCTAGGAGATTCCAATAAGATAATCGCTTACCATATCGCTTATCCTGTTCTAGTCCAAGAAAAGTATGGTGAAGATTGGATTCTGAACGTCGAATCTCACTACCCAGGTTACATTCAATATCACAAATACAGAATGAATCCTATTGTTTATAACATTGATAACGAAATATCGGAGTGGAAAATCTATGCGGAAATTACGGAAGCTAGGAAAGTGGTTAAAACTGAAATTCCTTTCCCTCTTGTTGTTCACGTACCTAACTATTCAACTGATGAAAGCTGGGAAGGAATAGACGATTTAACGGAACATAGACCAATTCTTGATGAAATCAATCACAGACTTTCTCAAATTGCTATGATTCTCGATAAACACGCTGACCCTGCTCTTGCTGTTCCTACTGGAACGCTTGGAGAAGATGAACATGGGAATCCAACATTCCGAGTGGGCATTGATAAAGTCTTTGAAATCATGGGAAAAGATGACGTATTTCCGTCATATATCACATGGGACGGGCAACTTCAATCAGCGTTTACAGAGCTAGAGAAATTGATTGATATTCTTTTAATCAATGCGGAGATCCCTGCTGTTGCTCTTGGTAAAGGAGATAGCGGAACAAGCGGAGCTTCGGGATTATCTATAAAATGGCGAATGAACTCTCTTCTATCAAAAATCAATCGTAAGCGTCAATATTACGATAAAGGATTGAAGAGAGTTCTTCTTATTGCTCAATTATTAGAACACTCTCGTATGAGTAAGCTAGATTATGAAGTGACAGTTCCTAAAATCCTATTCAAAGACGGACTTCCAAACGACGATACTGAAATGGCGAACATTATGGCTATTCGTACAGGAGGAAAACCGACTATCTCTCGTAAATCAGCGATTATGTGGCTCAATAACTTTACTGAAGAGCAAGCTGAAAAAGAGCTTGAGAGAATTAGAGAGGAAGAAGAGACTGTTGACGCTTCTATTTTCAATGACGAGCCAACAGGAAGTGAAGAATAATGTCTTTCCGAGAACTTCCTACTCCCAACTATGAGAGAGACGAGAGAAAACTATTAAATTATTACAAGAGAGCACTAAAAGAACTCTCTCAAATCGTTCAGAATCTCGCTTATGATATTGAGTTCGTTCAGCACGAATCTTTAATGCAACAAATCGCTCTCATATTGCAGGAGCTTGACGCTTCAACGAAAGAATGGTGCGAGGAAATGATTCTCAAAGCGTTCAAAGACGGTCAAGCTCAAGCTCTCGTCTCACTTGATGAAGCAAAAAATATGAATGAAGCGTGGCAACTCTTAACTATGTCGCTCTTAGCGAAGGAACAAGTCGAAGCTCTTATTGACGACACTTATACTGACTTGCTTCAAGCCACAAAAAATACGGAGAGAAAAGTAAAACAACTTGTAAGAAGCGTTGTTAGCGATACTATGAGAATGAGAGCTATACAACAGTACGGCACAAGGACAATGACGAATGAAATCGTCAATAAACTTACGAAAAAAGGACTTTCTGAAAGACTAGAAAGTGAAGCGTGGGTTGGTATCGTTGATAAAGCTGGTCGCAGATGGAATCTCTCGACTTATGCTCAAATGGTAGTGAGAACGAAGCTCATGCAAGCAAATTTCGAAGGAGCTAGAGTTGAATCAATCGAACGAGGAATAGACTTAGCTGTTATTTCTTCGCATGGAGCGAAAGACGCTTGCAGACACTTCGAAGGAATGGTTATCTCACTTAATGGATTGACGAAAGGATTCAAAACTTATGCGGAGCTTCGAGCTTCACGTAAGATTTTTCACCCTTGTTGTCGTCATAAAGTGAGTCCAATCCGAGATATTGAACTTCTGCCGGACAGATATAAGAAAAAGCATGAAGAACAAATGCAGAATATCGAAAAGACGCTTAATGGAAATCGTTAAGTGTCTTTTTTCTTTTTGACCAACAGCGTTAAGTCGTTAAACTGTCGTAAAAATATCGAGGCGTTGCTCGCAAAAAACGAAATGGAGGAATTATCTTATGGAGAATGTTCAAAACAACACTCAACAAACTGAAAACACTCAAACTACTGCTCAAAACGAGCAAACTCAAGCTAATCAAACTCAACAACAGAATAACGATTCTAAAGGTAAGAAACATGGGATCCCAGATGAAATAATGATACCAAAAACGCGTTTTGATGAAATCAATACTAAATACAAGGAAGTTCAAAGTAAACTTGACGAATTGCTTGCTGAAAAACAAGAAGCTGACAAGAAAGCGAAAGAAGAGCAAGGAAAATTCGAGGAGCTTTACAAATCAACTTCCGACGAACTCAATAAGACGAAAGACGATTTTACGAAATCGAGTGAACGAGTTCAAACGCTTGAAAATGTAATCAATGGTTTACTCGAAGCTAAGTTGAATGACGTTCCCGAAGAGTTTCACGATTTAATCCCGTCTTATATGAGTCCAGAGCAAAAGCTCGAATGGCTTGCAAATGCTGAACAAAAAGGTCTGTTCGGTAACAAGAAACAGGAAGAGCCTGTTGGAGAATCTACTAACCCAAGTAATGCTCAAACTTCTGACTTGAACAAACTTTCACCAATTCAATTACTAAAAGCTGCCTATGGAAGAAAAGCGTAACAGATTCGTTGTTACGCTTTTTATTTTTGACTATCAATTACGCAATTACGTTAAGGAGGAATTTAATATATGGCACTTACTCTTAATGAAGCTAGCAAATTGTCTAATGACGTTCTACAACGTGGTGTAATCGAAACTTTCGCTCGTAATTCGGCTGTTATGGAAATGCTTCCTTTCATGGAGATTGCGGGTAACTCTTACAAATACAATCAAGAAGCTACTCTTCCTGGTATCGCGTTTCGTGGTGTAAACGAAGCCTATGTTGAATCTGCTGGCGTTGTGAATCAGTTCAGCGAAGGATTATTCATTCTTGGAGGAGACGTTGATGTTGACCGTTTCTTAGTTCAAACTCGCGGTAACGTGAACGACTTACGTGCTATCCATACTGAAATGAAAGCGAAAGCTCTTGCTCTTGAGTTTACTCGTTCTTTCTTCAAGGGTGATACTGCTAATGGTGCAGGATTCGACGGACTTCAAAAGCGTCTAACAGGTGCTCAAGTAATTGACGGAAACGATTCTGCTCTTACTCTTACAATGATTGATGAATTGATTGACGCTGTTGAAGGAGAGCCAGACATTATCTTCATGTCTAAGTCAATGAGACGTGATGTAAAGAATATTCTTCAAAAGTCTAATCACTATATTGAAAGTGGCGAAGATAGCTTTGGTCGCCCAGTTTTCACTTATGCAGGTATTCCTATCCGCGTAATTGAAACTGATGGTGCTGGTGCAGAAATTCTTGGATTCGACGAAGTGAACAAAGCTGGTACCGCTAACGACACAGCTTCTATCTATGCTGTTAAGTTTGGAGCTGAACAATACGTAAGCGGTCTACGTAACGGAGGAGTTCAAGTAAGGGATCTTGGAGAAATTGACGACAAGCCTGTGTTCCGTACTCGTATTGAGTTCTATTGCGGAATGGCAGTATTCCACCCTCGTGCGGCAGCTCGCTTAAAGCACGTTAAGAAAGCTACTGTCTAATCTAATTGAATGACGACGTGGTAGAACTCGATTCTGCCACGTCTTTATTTTTGTATTCGGAAGGATTAACAAAGCGGAAGGGTGATTAAATTGAAAAAATTCAAAGTAACTACTAAGAACAAACTTTACAACGGAATTACTGAAGGCGTTGCTTTCGTGAACGGAGAAGCAATCGTTGAAGATGAAGTGAAAGTCAAAGTTCTTGTTCACAACTACGGATATGAAGCTGAAGAAATGAAAGCTAAAGCTGAAGTTAAAGTTGAAAAGGAAACGGCAGAGGAAAAGAAAGCTCCTACTAAACGCAAATAAAGCGAGGTGACTAGACAATGGCAGTAACAGTCGCCAACGCTGATATTTATTTTAACGAAAATGTCCTTCATAACGAAGAGTGGGTTACTGCTGATGAAGCTACGAAACAAAGAGCGTTGAATAACGCGAAGAAACAGCTCTATCGGATTTATAAAACTTATAACGAAGTGAGTAAGCCACTTCCCGACGAAGCGATTTATCTTCAAGCTCTTTGGTTACTTCGACTTGACGACGCTGTTCGAAAAGCAGAGCAAGGAGTTCGTTCTGTTTCAGTTTCAGGCATTACTGTTACTCTCGCTCGACAAGCAGATTTTATCGCTCCCGAAGTGGTTTTAATCGTTGGGAGACGAGTAGGAAGAACGGTGTTGTAATATGGCACTCGTTCCAATGAAGCAAACAATCGAAGTCGTTAAAAGCACGACAGACGATTGGGGAAGAACGATCCCTAGCGTTCCTGTCTCGTATAAGTGTCGAGTTGAAGAGAAGCTGAATGTCGTCAAGAACGAAGCAGGAGAAGAAGCTACGACAACTCTCAAAATCTTACTCGATAAGCTCGTTGATATTGACTATGACGATACAGTTATCTTCGTCAATGAGCTTGGAATCAAGACAAGTCGAAAGCCTGCAAAGATTAACGTCATTCGTGACTTTGGAGGAAAAGCTCTTCTAACGGAGGTATATCTATGAGTCGTCGAGATTTCGAGATTAACTTAGACGATTTCATAGAGGACTTGATTGATTCTGCTGACGCGATTAAGCGAGGAGCAGGTCGAGGTCTTGATGATGTAGCGGATTTATGGAGAGTTGAATCGAGAGACTTAGCTCCATTAAAAACAAGTCGATTGAGAGACAACATAGCAAAGAAAGTCGATAAGGAAAATCTCGTTGCAACAGTTAGTGCCAACGTCTATGAGAAGTCAAAGAAATGGCCCAGATTTAATTACGCTTACTATATTCATGACGTTAAAGGCGAAATCAAGAATCCAACAACTCAAGGAACGATTGCAAAGTTCTTGGATAAACCACTTGAGGACAACGAGGACAGATGGCTTAGACATATCGAGAGTCAAATTCAAAATGAACTTCGCGGAGAGGGGTGGTAATGAATGTCGTTAGTCGAAGGATTGATTTCTGTTTCTGACTTTGTTCAAGCGTTGTTTCCTTCTTCAAACATTCTTAAACAGAACGTACCACTTCAACCTTCTTCCGACTCTTTTGTTGTTCGATTTCAGAACGAACGCAGAGAATCAGAGACTCGATTTCATACAGTTATCGAGCGAAACTTCCAAGTTGTCTATTTCAATAGCGATATACAAGAAGTTCTTCGAAAGATGGACTCACTCTCAAGAATGTCTTTGAACAAAAGAATAGTCATTCCAATTAAGGACTCACTTCGTTATATGCGAATCGAGTCTTTTTCTTTTTCTCAACCATTTGAAACAGAAAGCGAATTGAACGCAATCACTGGCGTTCTTTCAGTTCAAGTTCGTGAAGCTCGCGACCAAGAGACTTACGAAAAAATCATGCAAGTTAATTCTCGTATCGAATAGGAGGTTTGATTCATGGCTGGTGGAAACTGGACTCCAACTGAATCTAAAGTTCGCCCAGGTTTGTATATCAACTTCGTTTCGGCTGCTGTTGCTCAAATTCAAGGCGGTGCTCGCGGAGTTGTTGCGATTGCTCTTAAAAACTACGGAGCAAATGTTTCAGCTAAAGAATTTCACTTGATTGAATCCGAAAAGCAAGCTGTTGACTTATTCGGAGCAGACAATATCAAATCTATCAAACTAGCTCTTCAAGGAGGAGCGAAGGAAGTTCTTGTTTATACGCTTCCTGTAATCGACGGAACAACTGTTACTGAAGATACTGCTTATACTGAAGCGTTTGACGAGTTAGATACTCGACCATTCAACGTATTTGTCTTTGACGGAGAAGTTGCAGACGCGGCTCAAGATAAAGCACTTACTTGGGCGATTCGAAACAAGTCTGAAGGTAAACACTTCATGGTTGTTTTCGGAGGAAATGCGACTGCTGACTTAGACCCTGCTGTTGGTAATGCTCGTTCTATTCGTCTTGCTGAAGAGTACGCAGTCAACTTAATTAACGGAGTTATTTTGAACGGAGAGCCTTTATCTTCTGCTCAATTTTCTCCTTATATCGCAGGACTAATCGCAGGAACTCCAATCAATAAATCTATCACTTACGCTCAAATTCGCGTTGACGACGTGACTAAGCGTATGACAAACGCTCAAATCAAGGAAGCTCTCACGAAGGGATCCCTTGTACTTGTTCATGACGGAGAAAAAGTCAAAATTGAGCGAGGCATTTGTACTGATAAGAAGAAAATCCGTACAATTCGTGCTCGTCAAGCTATCAGCACAGATATTACGAAAACTGCTGCCGATTCTTACATTGGAAAAATCGACAACAATGTTGACGGACAAAAAGCTCTTATTAGTGCTATCAAAGCCTATCTTGAGCGTTTAGCAGTTGCGAATGTCGTTACGAATGAAATCGTCGTTGACTTAGACCCGAACTTTGAATCTATCGGAGACAAAGTATATCTCTTCATCAAAGTTACTGAAGTAGACAGCATGGAAGAGATTTACTTAACAATCCAAGTGTAAGGAGGTAAACTAAATGGCTCTTGACGCTACTAGAGTTATAAATGGTACGTATGGTGAAGTGTGGCACGACGGAAAGTGGTTAACAAATATCACTTCTGCTGAAGCTACTGTTGAAATCAACAAGGAAGAAGTCACTCGTGCTGGTACTCGTTGGATTGCTCATAAAGTTACTTCCTTAACAGGAAGCGGAACAATTACAGGGTACAAAGTAACGACTGAACTTATGGAAGCTATCGGACAAATTGCTGACGATAGAAAAGGAGCTTTCGTAACTGAATTGATTCTGAAGCTCGACGACCCAGAAGCGTTCGGTGCATATCGTGTTCGTTTGAAAGGAGTTCAGTTCGACCAAATTCCGTTAATTAACTACGAAGTTGGTTCTCTTGTTGAAGAGGAGCTTCCTTTCACGTTCACAGGCTACGAGTTGCTTGACCCTGTTCACGAAGCATAATCGAATATCGAATAATCGGGAGCTGAAATATGCTCCCTTTGTTTTTATATAAACAGAGAAAATCATTCGGAGGTTTGATTTAATATGGCAGCTAAAACAACGAAAGTTACAAATCAAGAAGATGTTTTGAGAGCGTTACTTGACGTTGAAGATACACCCGAAAAAGACGTGTTCATGAAGCGTTTCAATGTTCATTTCAGAATTCGAGCTATTGATGGAAAAGTAATCAATCGTATTCGCGAACAAGCTACTTATCCAACAAAGAATGGTAAGGAGCTAGACGAAGAAAAATTCGGAGCTTTAATCATTCAAAAAGCGTGTGTCGTTCCTAACTGGGCAGACTCACAATTACTTGATAAGTACGGAACTCATGACCCTTCTGATGTTATTCAAAAGCGTTTGCTCGCAGGAGAAATCGCGAAATTGACGACTGAAATCATGGATATTAGTGGTTTTGCTGACGACAAGGAGGAGGAACTAAAAAACTAATCAAAAGCGGTGGAGAAGCCTTCCTCTTGCACGTCATTTTCCAACGTCACCATATACCACCGCATGAAGTATATAACGCTCCCGAAGGAGCAAAGCGTCTCATGTACGCTTCAATGATGTTGCAACTCGAAGAAGAAGAAAAGGAGCGTAAGAAGCTCGAAAGACAAAGAGCGAGAGGAGGGAAATAGTAATGGCTTATGATTTAACTGCTGTCCTTCGCTTGAAAGACCAAATGACCGACAAGATTAAGAAAGCGACAGAGAGCATTTCGAAAATGAGAAATCAGACAGAGCAAGCAAGTAGCTCTCTTTCTCAAATTCGAGGAGTCGGAGCAGGAGCTTTCGCAGGGATCACAACAGGAGCAAGCGGAGCGATTGCGAAAGTTACAGCGTTGACGGCTGCTGTCGGAGGACTTGCAACTGCTTATAAAGGAGTCGAGTCAACGATAGGCGGAGCTATGCGTCTTGAACAAGAAATGATTTCAATGGAACACTTCATGGGATTGACGCGAGGAGCTGAAGAAGCGAAGAAGGCTGCTCAAGATTACATGGAATATCTTCGTAAGAACGCTATTGAGACTCCATTCGAGCAGAACGAAGTTATTTCAGCAGGTAGACGTTCTCTTCAAGTAGCAGGAGGAGACATAAAGCAAGCTGAACAAATGTTGAAAATCGCTCAAGACATGGCAGCACTTAATCCAGCAAAGACACTTGAGCAAGCTATGGAAGCTCTCGCTGATATGGCAGTCGGTGAAACTGAACGTATGAAGGAATTCGGATTCAAGATTTCTGCTGAAGAAATGAAGAAAGCTGGTGGAGGAGACGTTGTAAAAGGAGCTTTCCAAATCATGAATACGGAAGTTGCGAAAACTTTCGACGGAGGAGCGAAAAAGCTCGCTGAAAGTGGTAAAGGTTTAATGTCTCAAATCACTGGTACTATTCAAGGAAAACTCGCTGACGCAGGAATGGAAGCTCTCGAACGAATGAAGCCAACTCTTGAGAAAATCGGAAACTGGCTTGAAAGTGGAGGAGCTGACGGATTCTTCAAGGGAGTATCAAACTTCTTGGCTAATGCTGTTGATTGGAGCGTTAAGCTCTTCGGAGTGCTACAACAAGTAAAAGCAGTTGCTTCAACAGTTCTTACTCCTATTTCTAAAGGAATTAAGAGCTTAATCAAGACAGAAGAATTTCAAGGAGTCATTGAATCTATTAAAAACGGAATTACTTCAATGGTAAGTATAGTTCAAGCTCGTTGGACTAATATGAGCGAGAACTTCAATAAGTATAAACCCGTTATCGGGGCTGTCTTTAATGCGTTAGGTTCTGCAATCGACGCGATTGTTCAAGCTGTTCAAGTTGCGTTCCCTATCATTCAAGACATTTGGACTACTGTTTTTAACGCTATTGCTCCTCTTATTCAAAAAGTCGCTAATACATTGACAGGCTTAATAAATGGAGTTGTAAAACCGTTGCTCCCTGTTATAGGGATCGCTTTAACTGTCGTATGGAATATCGTTAAACCAATCTTCAACGGAATCATGTCGCTGATTAACGGAGTCGCTTCTGTAATTAGTTTCTTAGTTAATAACGTGGCAGCTCCTTTGTTCACAGTTTTATCAACTGTAATTACTACTCTTTGGAGTGTGATAAGTCCAATCCTTAGCTTGATTAAGACTGCTTTCGGAGCTATCGGTCACATAATCAAAGAATGTATCAGTTCGATTGCCGAGCCACTCCTGAATAAATTCGGAGGATTCGTAAAAGGAGCTTGGGAAACAGCTTCACCTTTCTTCGATAAAATCAAAGATGGATTCCGATGGGTAGGCGATAAGATTCAATGGGTAATTGAAATGATTAACGACTTCAAAGCGAAGTTCGACCAAATCAAAAATCTTGACTTCAATATCGGATTACCTAAGTGGCTTGGAGGAGACGGACTGATTCAAGTCGAGTCTAAGAAAGGAAAGTCTCACGCAAGCGGATTGAGCTATGTCCCGTACAATGGTTATCAAGCGACACTCCACAAAGGAGAACGAGTTTTAACGCCTGAAGAGAATAAGGAGTACACAAGCGGAAGCCGAAGCGTCAATATTGCGAAGTTAGCTGAAACAATCGTGGTACGAGAGGAAGCAGATATTGAGAAAATCGCTAAAGCGTTAGCGAAAGAAATTTCAAGAGCAGGAGCGTTGATGGCAAATGTCTAATTTACAGTTTTGGTTGTCTTATAACAATGGAGCTGAACGCTTGAGACTTCCTGTAAATCCTCCTTCGATTTCTGTTACTGCTTCTCATGGCTACGAAGATATTGACGTTACTAAATTAGGGGAATATACAGTAATCGGAGACGAGAAGCTAAAAGAATTCTCGTTCTCCTCTTTCTTTCCTCGTGACTATAACGCTGGCTATTGTGAATATGCAGATATTCCTAAACCTTGGGAAGCTGTTAAAACGATTGAGCGTTGGTTGAAAACACGTCGACCAATTCGTTTAACGATTACAGGAACTCCTATCAACTACGCAGTAACGATTCGAGACTTCAGCTACGAAGAAAAGGGAGGAAACCCAGGAGATATTTACTTTACGGTATCACTTAAGGAATATAAGTTCATTCACTTTAGAAAAATTGAAGTGAAGAAACAAGCAACGACTAAAACTAAAGCGGTAGCGAAGAAAGCGAGTAATTCTCGCCCTAATACAAAAGTTCAACCGAAGTCTCATAGTGTTGCTCGTGGAGATTCATTATGGAAAATTGCTCAAAGACACTTAGGAAACGGAAGCAGATGGCGAGAGATTTATAATCTCAACAAAGGAACGATTGGAGCGAATCCAAACTTAATTAAACCAGGTCAAAAGTTGGTGTTGCCTTCATGATTTCCGTTCTCTATAACAATGGTAAACAACAAATCTATCTTGATGAAATCGTTACTTCGGTAACGTGGTCTGGCGATATAATGCAAGCGTCGAGAAAGCTAGAAGTTGACTTGAGTAATACAGTCAACGGAAGAACTCGTGCTATTGACATAGAACAAGGAAAAGAGATTCGCTTCTTCAACGGAAAAAAGGAGCTGTTTCGAGGAGTAATCTTCGCTGATGATATTAACGCAAGAGGACAGCACAGACTTGTCGCTTATGATGAAAATATCTATCTCACGAGGAACAAAGATACTCGAATCTTTAAGAACATGACTGCTTCTCAAATCGTGAAGCGTCTATGTAATGATTTCAGAATCAAAATGGGAAAGATTGACGATACAAAATACGTTATCCCTAAGCTCATTCTTCGAGATAAAACACTTTGGGAAATGATGATAATTGCGTTGACTGTCACTCAAAAGAGTACAGGTCGACGCTTTTTTATTTGCTCAAAGGAAGGAAAGTTGCAGTTACTCGCTCGTAAAGAGCAAACAGTTCAATGGGTACTCGAAAACGGAGTGAATATCATTGACGCGAACTATTCGCAGAATATCGAGGAGCTTCGAAATCAAGTCAAAGTAATCGGAGGAGACGAAAAGAAAGCTCCTGTTATTGCGACAGTTAAGAACGATAAGCTCATTAAATCGTTCGGACTCATGCAACACCTTGAGAACGTCGATTCCAAGATGAAAAAGTCTCAAATGGAACAGCTCGCTAAGCAATTATTGAAAGAGCTAGGAACGATTGACGACGAAGCAAGTCTCGAATGTCTAGGAATTGACGACGTAATCGCTGGAACAGGTGTTTACGTGAAAGAATCAATGACTCATATTATCGGTGGTTACTACGTTTCTACCGATTCACATAGATTTTCGCAGGGATCTTACACAATGTCTCTCAATCTTTCAGCAACAGACGAATTACCGAAAATGGAGTACGAGGAGGAGAGTAAGTAATGAATGAAGAGCGTCTTGTCGGTACAGGAGCGAGTCAACTCGTTCAGCTCATACAGAAGTTTGGATATAACAAAGACGTTGATGTTGAGCTTGCGACAGTTACAGCTCCTCCTCCAAATCTCAAAATCAAAATTGACAACATGAACGTCGAGCTAGAGAAAGACGACTTAGTTGTGGCTCAACACTTAACTAAGCATAAACGGAGACTCACGATAAAAGGAACGAATTCGAATCTTGTTTCTTCGAGTGTTATAGATAGCATGACTCAAAATGGTTCGGGTCCACATACTCACGATATTACTTCTTTAACTATTCAAGGAAATTTAACTGTTACCGACGCTGAAATCGAGTTTCTTGACGAACTCAAAGCAGGAGAGCGAGTAATTGTCGCTTCAGTCGATAACGGTCAACTCTATATCGTTTTAGATAGGGCGGTGATGTACTAATGGCTCTTTCTCCTTTACAAGAATACGAGCGTTTTGAAGAAACAACTGCTCAAACTGAATCTTCAAAGACGTATCATTTCGATTTTACAACAGGACAATTCACAGGAAAGCTGATTGACGGAGAGGAAGCTCTCTTGCAGTTCATTCATAAAGCCATTAAGACAGCTCGATTCAGATATTTGATTTATGACGACCAATATGGGTGCGAGCTTGAGGATTTAATCGGTCAAGACATTTCAAACGAATTACTAGAAACGGAGATTCCGCGTTTGATTACGGAAGCTCTTATTTATGACGACAGAATTGAACTTGTTCGGAACTTCAGCGTTGTTCGTGAAAAAGATAAGCTCTACGTTTCTTTCGAAGTGGTAGGAAAAGACGAAACTGTTCTGAATGTATCGGAGGTGATTTAAGATGGCGTTTGAGAATCAAATAAAAGAAGAGATTTTACAACGTATGCTCGACACTATTCCGAGTGAAGTTGATAAAAGACAAGGCTCTATTGTTCACGATTTAATTTCTCCTTCTGCTATCGAGCTTGAATTAACTTATATCGAAATGGATAACGTCTTGAACTGGGGATTCGCAGGAACAACTTACGGAGACTATCTCGACAGACGTGTTGCTGAAGTTGGATTGACTCGAAAGCCTGCTCTTAGTGCAACTGGAACGCTCACTTTTACAGGCCCAGACGGAACTTATATTCCTGTCGGTACTGAATGTTCAACGGACAGCGAAAATCCTATCTATTTCGTTACCACTTCCGACGCTATCATTTCAAACGGAACAGCAACAGTAAACGCTGAAGCGAAAGAAGGAGGAGCAAGCGGAAACGTAACTGCGAATGTTATCGTTCTTGTTCTTGGAGACTTAACAAACTTGAGCGTCACAAACACTTCCTCTTTCGAAGGTGGACTTGATGAAGAATCCGACGCTCTACTTCTTGCTCGTTATTACGAGAGAGTTCGAAAGCCTGCAACGAGTGGAAACAAAAATCACTACGTTCAATGGGCAACAGAAGTAACAGGAGTCGGAGCTGCCAAAGTCTTTCCTCTTTGGAATGGAAAAGGAACTGTTAAAGTCGTAATCGTTGATTCAAATTATGAGCCTGCTACTCAAGCTCTTGTTGATACAGTTCAAAACTATATTGACCCTGCTGATTTTCACGCTTACGGAGAAGGGAAAGCTCCAATCGGAGCGACTGTAACTGTTGAGAGTGCAACAACGAGAGCAATCGACTTGTCTGTTACGTTGACTCTCGCTAGTGGAGCGACATTAGAGCAAGCGACAGCAGAAGTTCAACAAGCATTTGAAGAATATTTGCGTTCTATCGCTTTCGTTGAGACGACTGTTCGTTATTCTCGAATCGGTAATCTCGTTTTGACTTGTCCTTCTGTTGACGACTACGCAAATTTAACGATTAACGGAGTTTCGGAGAATATTAGCTTGCTAGAGACTGAAATTCCTGTTAAAGGGTTGGTGAATATTGCGTAATGAGCAGAAAAGACGAAATGAGACTGTATTTACCGAAGTATTATGATGAATCAAAAGAAGTCAACGCTAAGATTGACGCTGAAGGAAAGGAGTTTGACGAGCTTCGAGTTAAGATTTATGACGTTCTCGACCAATTCTTCGTGAATACAGCGACTTGGGGGTTGGATATTTGGGAGAAAGAGTTAGGGATCCCAACGAACTACAATGAATCTTACGAAGTCCGTCGAGCTAGAATCCTTTCGAAGTTAAGTGTTGCAGGAACATTTACTCCATTAGACGCAGAAGTTCTAGCAAACTCCTATGATTCAGCGGATAAAGCAAAATATATAAGAATACAAGCTGAATATGAGTTTAAGACTCAACATAACGTCGATTTCTTAATTGATTTTGTCGGTATGACTCAAGCTTTTGAGGAATTGAAGCCAGCTCACTTGCTACACGTCAAAGGATTGCTCATTCGCGAAAATTTAAGTCCAATCATGCAACGATATTTCCGTATGCGTGGTTGGGCTTTTATTGATTATTCTCCTGCTATGAAAGAGCCACATTTGATTGTTGTTCGAGGAGGATACGCTGTTACAAGTGATTGGACTCGTGAAACTTGGAGTCCTTATTCGTATTTGAACGGAAGTTGGCAGCTAAACGGAAATTGGCTTAACGGAGATTGGAAGCTCGACGGAAAAAATCCTCTTACTGAAGAGTTGTACTCGATACAATCAGACGTACTAACAATTAGAGAGTATAAGAACGGAACTCTCGTTAATACGGAAGTTCTTCATGAAAAAGCTATGCAAGGAGGTATTCGATAAATGGCTAGTGTAAAAACATTAGTTGGTAGACAGAAATGGGCACAAGCTCATGCAGGAGCGAAAGCTCTTCCTCCTGTCGTGAAAATCGCGTTCGGAAGCGGAGGAACTAACCCTGATGGGAGCCCTAAAAATCTAACAGGAAACGAAGTCGCTCTATTTAACAAGTTGATAGAAAAAGCAGTTGCTATTACTTACCCTGTTACGACTACTGCTCGATATACAGCGAGAGTTGACGCTGACGCTGATAATCTAGTCGGAAAAATTATCAATGAAGCGTGTTTGATAGATTCTGAAGGAGACGTTGTAGCAATTAAGACGTTTACGAACAAAGGTCTCGACATTGGAACAGTTCTTGAATTCGATTATGACGCTGAATTCTAATGAGAGGAGGTTTTCGTAAATGACGCTAAAAGGAAACATTTTGGTTACAGGGATCAATCGAGAAATTAAAAGTCTTTCGATTGATACACCTGCCCATGCGGATTATTTTAACGAAATCTATCAGCAGTTAATTGATAATGACGTAACGATTGAACAAGATACAGCAGAAGTTGTTCGAGCGTTGCGTATCAATCAAATTAACTTGGCTATGGAATTAGAAACCTTGAAACGAGCAACTTTAACAGGAGTCGACGCGAATATTTTCGTTGAGACTTTTGTAAACACAGAGGATATTACTCTTTCTAACGGAATGTATGATTCTACGAATCAGAAAATCTATATTTAAGAACGAGGGGAGGTAAGAGTATGGGAGTTGCTTCTAATTATGCGAATGACGTTAAAAGTGCAATTGCTAATATAAGCTATCATGTATCAAGTTATGGCTATGGTGGAGACGATTCTCAATCGTTAGCTTCTGACGGTAAATGGATTTATTGGAACGACGATTCTGGTAACTATGTAAGACTGTTCACTTGCACTCGTTCATCTCTTTCCTATTGGAGTTATATTACTCTAAACGGTTTTTCTTATGGCGGTCGTATGTCGACTAAAGCATATGTTCGAGGAAGTAATATAATAGCTTTCTTTGATGACTTTAATAGCGGTAGTAGGATTTACGGTTATATGCCCGGTCAGCAAAACTTTAGCGGTGGGCAGACAGTTGGATTCACAGGAACAATAAATGATTATATGAGTGTTTTAGGACACAACCTTATTGTTTCTAGTAACAATACTGCTCCATGGGTGGCTGCTGGTTACAATGATGGATTTTGGATTGCTAGAGTGATAAACTCCTCTCTAACTGCTCAATCTCTTGGTGGATATAACGTATTTATGGCAGGGAATAACTTTGCAGGAGCTACCATTAGATTCGAAAAGAGACGATATACAGACTTAGCGTTGTTAAGGTCAGTTGACGTTGTTCTACCTTCTAGTGGTTACAGAACGACAGCGATATTTGGGGGAGAAGGTTCTTCAAGTGGATTCGAATTGAAATGTGATTTATTAGTTGCTTGGATTGGTGATACTGCTGTCGGAATTGATATAGAAAAAGGAACTGTTCTTTTCCAACAAGCGTGTAACTGGACTGGTGACGGAGGAGCTGACGCAACATGGGATCCCGTTCAAAACGTATTTATTCATGACAGTGGAGACACAAATACTGAAGTTCTTTATTTGCATACTGTTCCATGGGATATGGAAAGATACGCTGCCTACGACAATACGAAGCCGAGTGCTTCAACAACAAGTCCTAAAGGAACAATGTCTGCTCCTGCTACTGTTGCGACTCTAACTCCACAATTATCTTGGTCATATAGTGACCCAGAAGGAAATGCTCAATCAGCATATCAAGTTCGTGTTGTTAATGGTCACGACGGTTCCGACATTAAATGGGACACAGGAAAAGTATTAAGTGGAAATACTTCTGTTACTGTTCCTGCTAATATTTTGCAACCGAACACTCTTTATGCTTGGGAAGTAACGGTTTGGGACACAGGAAATTTACAAAGTACAAATACAAGTATTTCTGAAGGTTGGGCATATTTCAGAACTACGCAAGCTCCTACTGTAACAAATTTAACGCCTGGCTCAACTGATTCAAATAATCCTGTTGCTACGAGTCTAACTCCTCGTTTATCTTGGACTTTTGGAGACGCTGAAGGACACGCTCAAACAAAGTATTTCTTACAAATCTTTTTAGCTGATGGAACAAAAGTATATGATACAGGAGTAGTTGTAAGCTCCAATAAATATCATGATGTTCCTGCTGGTACACTTCAAGCTGGGGTTAAATATCAATGGCACGTAAGAGTTTACGACTCAACCGACATGAGTACGTTAAGCGATAAAGCATGGATTTTAACGAACTTCCCTCCTGCTCCTGTAACGCTTAATGCCCCTGTTGATACTAAACGTGTTCCTAAACGTGTTTCATTCGAAGCGACTGTTGGAGACGACCAAGAGAATAACAATCAACATTTCAGAATTCAAATGGCAACTGACAGTAATTTTTCGAGCGTGGTACTAGATAAGAATTCTCAATCCCACACAGGCTGGGAGTATAACAACAACGGAAGTTGGTTTGCTATTTCTCAAGATAACGGAGTTGCTTCAACTCAAGAAGGAAAGAAGATTCGATATAACGACTTAAACACAGTCGAGCAAATACTCCAAGTAAATAGAACTTATTATTGGAGAATAGCTCCGATTGACGCTTTTAGCGGAACTCAAGGAAACTGGTCAACAGTACGTTCTATTCGAGTTGGTGACGTGCTGGAATTCGACTTGAAGAATCCTATCGTTACGAGTGCTCCTGCTGACCGAATTGTGTTTAGTGCAGTTTACAAAATTGCACAAGATGGAGCGATCCCTGCAACGCTGAAAGTCGAAGCTACTAATAATGGACTTGACGCTTCTCCAACATGGGAAGACGTAACAGAAGCATTCATAAACGGAACGTATCATAGATTCACAAACACTTCAAAGACAGCGACAGAATGGGCGGTTGACGTTAGAGTTACGATTATCGCGAACGACACTTTGGGAACTATTGAATTCGACGGAATCGGATTCTCGTTCGACTAATGGATAAAAAGACTTACTTCACTATCATTTGCGAGAATTGTTCAGCAGTTCTCGCTTTTGATACTCATTTTGAAAATATGCTCCTTACTTCCGATTCCCTTCAATGCCCAATTTGTCAAACAATCTTTCCGTTGTCTAACGAAATGAAAGACTTCATCATAAAAACGAGGTGAGGTAATGAAAGCAATTAAACGAACTGACTTAATCGACGTTCGACTCAATAAGCAAGAAAACGAGTTAGTGAAAGAACGCTTAACTGTTATCGAGGACTATCTCGAACAAAAGGATTCAAAAGGATTTAAGAGACTGAAGAAATTGCTTAAAAAATAACGAAGAAGTCTAGCTCAATCGAGTTAGGCTTTTTCTATTTCTAGGAGGCTTGAAATGATGGAACAGTCTTTACTTCAAGGAGCTATGGAACAAGGATTGTGGGCAGTTCTCTTCGTTTCTCTCTATTTGTATCAACTTCATGAGAACAGACAGACGAGACAAGAAGCTCGTCAACGCGAAGAGCAATTAACCACATTCATTAGCGATATTACGAAACAATTTGAAGCCCTTGCAAAGCAATATGAGCGTATGAGCGACGACATTCAAGAAATCAAAATGGAAATTCGTCAAAAGTGAGGTGCTGATGATGAATATTATTCAAAAGATTGTGCCTGAAAGTCGAAGCTGTCGTTTGAAAAGAGCTATGATTCCTCGATATATCACGATTCATAATACTGCTAATACGAGTCGAGGAGCGAACGCTCTTGCACACGCAAACTATCTCTTGAGCGGGAATTCCAAAATCGTTGGTTGGCATTATACTGTCGACGATAAGAATATCGTTCAACATATCCCAACGAATGAAATGGCTTTTCACGCAGGAGACGGAAGATACGGAACAGGAAATACGCAATCTATCGGAATTGAAATTTGCCAGAACGCTGACGGAAACTATGCAAAAGCGGAATCTAACGCTATTGACTTAGTAATCTATCTAATGAAAAAGCATAACATTTCAATCGAGCGAGTTGTTCCGCATAAACATTGGAGCGGTAAACAATGTCCTCGAAAGATTCTCGATAGATGGCCCGCGTTCATTAACGAAGTAAAACGTCGAATGGCAGCTAAAGTTCAACCGAAAACTCAAGCGAAAGTTGAAACTGTTGTTACTCGTTATAAGATTCAGCGAGGTGATACGCTTTCTGAAATCGCTGTTCGTCATGGAGTGGAACTTGCAGACTTACTCAAAGCGAATTCACAAATCAAAAATCCTTCGTTGATTTATGTCGGTCAATTGATTGTAATTCCTAAAGGAAAACCGACTCATAAGGACTATACAATCAAAGCTGGCGATACTCTTTGGGGAATCGCTACTGCTAACAAGATAAGCGTTGATAAGCTAATGAAAGCAAATCCACAAATCAAGAACGCTTCTCTAATTCGCCCAGGTGATGTAATTAAAATTCCGTTGAATTAACGTCACAATCAAAATTCCTTCGCGACATAAATAAGTGATATGAACAAAAGGGGTGATAATTCATGTTTGAAGCAGGCATTATCGTTGCTGTAATTATCGGACTAAACGAAATCGCAAAAGGATTTATCAATGCTCGTTACATTCCATTGTTTTCGTTGTTAGTCGGAGTTATCGCAGGAGTGTTATTCCTTCCAGTTGAATCATTAAAAGAAGGGATCTTGTACGGAGTTATAGTTGGTCTTTCAGCAAATGGACTGTTTGACTTAACGAAAGTATCTAAGGAAAAGCTGACGATTAAAAAGTAATTCTTCTTTTTCGCTTCTTCACCTAATGGATTTAGCCAATGTTTCGTTTCCCTCCTCTTTTAACACTTAATGAGTAAATATCTCATTAAGTGTTTTTTGCTTTATATATCTCTTTTGTAACTTTTCTTATAATGAACATGGTTTGAAAAGTAGAGTAACCTAATCCTGCAACAGTTAAAATTATGCCACTAATTAAGCCTCTTTTCCGTTCTCTTTCTTGAGAATAATGAGTGAAATAAGCATTAGATAAAGTGCAAGAAATCATCATTAAAATTAAAAAAAATGGATTCTTCATGTAGTTCCCTCCTAATAAACATAGATTTTCCAAAATCTCTTTCTAATATTAAAATTTTTAATTAGTTCCTCGCTGTCCTTCGCGATAGCGAGCATTTTTTTTTTATTTTCTTCGTAGACATTCCCAAGAAATTTTGAAACAGACGACACATTCGAAATTCATTCACGACATGAAAGACTGAAAAATTCTTTAGGAGGTGTCTTTCATATGACTGAAAAAATGTTTGATGTTGAAATGACTAGACAGTTTGACGTTGTAAACAAGTCATGGGAGAACAAAATTTTCTTGCGTTTATATCTTAGCTTCTTCAGAAGTGGACTTGTTGCGGAACTTGGAACAGACAGAGCTATGACTTTGCTCGCGATTGCTTCCTTTATGAACGAAAAAGGAGAGTGTTATCCGACTCAAGAGCAAATCGGAGACGTTCTAGGAGTCAATCGAAAAACAGCGTTCAAATATATAAAGAATTTACTTGAGTTTCGTTGGAACGGACATCCTTTAATCATTCGTGATAAGAAGCGAGTTCCTGGCTCTCCTTATGAAGTTTCTGTTTATACGATTCTACCTCTTGCTCAAATTGGAATCTTTAATAGTGAAGTAGAGTCTGTTCCTATGAGTAAAAATGGAGACACAATGAGTAAAAACGGAGACAATCCTATGTGTAAATTTAGAGACGTCTTGTCTCCAACCTTACCCACTAACCATAACCAATATAACAATAACCAATTAAACAATAATAATATAATTCCTACGGAACAAGCAGAGCTTGACGTTGAATTCAAAAACGCTAAAGAAGTATTGACGTACTTCTGTAAGAAATATAGAGAAACATATTCCGTCAACTATACAGCAAATTGGGGAAGAGAATCAGCTCAAATCAAAAATAAATTGATGGAGAATTATTCAGCGTCACAAATCAAACAGATAATCGACATGATATTTGAAAACTACGATACGCGTTGGAAAACAAAAGATTTTCCTCGACCAACCGTAGGGCAACTCGTAACGTGGCTTCCGAATAAAGCTCTAGCTCTTATCGAAGAAAAGCTAGAAGAAGAACAACAGTTCAAGCAAGCTATGAGCGTTGAAGAGCATGGAGGAAGAAGTCTCGACGAAATCTTAGCGAGAATTGGATAGAGGAGGGAGATTGAATGACGTTAGAAAATCAATGTCTACTCGCTAATCGTTGCAAGAAAGCAGGACAAGAGGAATTCTGTAATCCTTTATGTTTTGCTTATCGAAAATTTCATGGGGAAAGCGGGAGCAGAGGAATCTACGGACTCGCAGGGATCCCTTCAGCTTACATGAAAGCAAGAGCAGATAATCTTCCGTTCAAGAAGGATAATCCCGAAGCGTATGTGATTGTGACTCGTTACTGTTCGAAAATCCTTCAGAACGTCGACGAAGGAATAGGATTTTACTTTTATTCGATTCCTAACGAGTTGAATCGTAAAGGAACAGGAACAGGAAAAACAACTGCTGCCATTTCGATTTTGAATGAATTCTTAGTTGAGAGAATGATTCAGCACGTCAAGAAAGAGCGAATGATTGAAGATTTTCCTGCTCTCTTCGTGAATGTATCGAAGTTTCAAAATACGTTTAACTCTCAATTCAGAGGAACGAAGGAAATGCAGGAAGAAGCGAGTGCTAAGTATTATCGCTTCAAAGAACGAATGATGAAAGTCGACTTACTCGTTCTCGACGATATAGGAATAAGAGACGCGACTGAATCATTTATGAACGAATTCTATGAGATTGTTGACGAAAGAGCAATCGAGCAAAGAGCAACAATTTTCACTTCAAACGTACCTATCAATCAATTAGCTGAAACATTAGACGATAGAATTGCAAGTCGTATAGAGGGATCGACAATTCAAGTATCATTCGTAGGTGAAGATAAGCGGAAAAGAGGTGTTTTCTAATGTTGGAAGCTCAACTCTTATCGAAAGTAATTGACGAGAATAACTTCTATATTCTTCATAGATTCAATGTAGATATTACAGACTTTGAGACGTTGAGTGAAGTTTACGTGTTCATACGTGAATACGTGAAAGAGAATCAAAAAACTCCCGACTATCGAACTGTTGTCGCTAAGTTCGAGAACTTCGATTATCAGCCTGAAGTTCAAGACAGTTTCAAATATCTTTGTTCTCGAATCAAAGCAAGAACAGCTCGTCGCCAAGCGTTTGACTTACTTCAGAATCAAGCAGGAAAGAAGTTCAAAGAACTAAGCGGTGATAAGTTCATTCAATGGTTAAAAGAAGAGACGAATAAAATCGAGAATACAACGTCTGTAAGGTTTGAGCTGGGGACAAACTTTGCGACGAACGGAGAAGAACGTCTCCAATGGTACAGAGACTCGAAGGAAAAGCGAACTTATCAATATATCCCTACTCCTTATCCTTCGTTGACTGACGCTCTAGGAGGAGGATTCGAAGTAGGCGACTATATCTTACTAATGGCGTTCACGAATCGCGGTAAAAGTTGGGTTGCTTCTCAAATCGGACTTACAGCTTGGCAAAATAGCTTCGGAGTTCTTCACTATTCGCCAGAGCTTTCTAAGAGACAGCAATCATTCCGTCTTGATACGTTGAACGGACACTTTAACAACGTAAATCTACGTCGAGGAGTCCTTCAAGACGAGAATCGTTACTACGATTATTTGAAGCAGTTCTCGCAGGAAAAAGAAAATGCTCCTTACATTATTAAAACAATGGAGGATTTACCCGACGGACTTTCGCTTGATGTAATTGAAGCAGATTTACAAATGCACTCAAATATCAAAATGGTTATCATTGATGGATTCAACTTAATGATTCACAAAAGCGGAAAAGGTATGCGAGACGCTATGACGTTCACTTCTCGTCGTTTACGTCAAATCTTCGGTAGATACGAAGTAGCAGGACTCGTCGTTCATCAAACTCCTGGCTCAAGTGAGCGAGATAATCGAGAAGAAAATGAAGATGGTACTCGTATCGTTAAACCTCCTAAATTGACGGACTATTCCGAGACAGTCGCAGTTATTCAAGACGCTGCCACCGCTCTTACGTTTGACGCTTGCGACGGAATAGGAAAGATTTCTATCGAGAAAGCTCGTGAGCCTAACGTGGGGAAAGTCGTTGAGTTAGTTACAGACTTCAACTTGGGTTATATTCGCGAGACTGACCCGACAGACTTGTTCTAAGGAGTGAGAAGCGTTGATTACGATTCGAGGATATGAAGTCGACGTTGATGTTGCGAGAGAGCTTAATAAGTACGATTGGAATAGAGCACGATTCGCAGGCGAGAAATTTCTCGCTTGCTCTCCTTTTAGGAATGAGCGTCACCCTTCTTTTGCTGTTCGTTTAGACAATGGAGTTTGGATAGATAGCGGAAGTGACGACGAGGAATGGAGAAAAGGAAACTTCGTGAAGCTCCTTGCGTGGTTACGAAATGAAACTTACGAGGAAACAGAGGACTATTTGCTCGTTGAATATCGCTCTCTTGATTTCAAGAATGTTGATGAATTGGAGCTTAATTTGAATCTATCTCTCGAAGAGGAGAAAAAGTTCCTACCATTAAATAGCGACGTTCTGAAGCCTTATCTATTTCGTCATTCCTATTTAGGAAAAGAGCGAGGAATCGAAGAGCGTTATCAACGAGCGTTCCGCGTTGGATATTGCAAGCAATCGAGAGCGATAACATTCCCTTGGTTTGACAAGAACGGAAGTCTTATCAATATCAAGTTTCGAAGCGTGAAAGATAAACGCTTTTGGTACTATGCAGGAGGACAGCCAATAAAAAAACACTTATACGGATTGCATATCGTTTATAAAACGAATAGTAAACGAGTCTTTGTTGTAGAGAGTGAGATTGATTGTATTACGTTATGGCAAAATCAGATCCCTGCAATAGCATTGGGAGGAGCGAACTTAACGAAAAGACAACGTGAACTAATCCTTCAATCTCCAATAGAGACAGTCGTTATAGCGACGGACAATGATAAAGCAGGGAAAAAGATAGCGAAAAGCATTATACAAGAATTAAACGGACTTCTTGAGCTAGAAGAAATCATCTTGCCTGAATATGCAAAAGACGTGAACGACTTGTCAAGCGACGAGATAATGAGTATCGTTGATAAAACTCGTTCAATCGGGCTGAATTTCTCAAGTGTGTAGAAAAATGTCGAAAATCCATTTAATTTGACTACTAGCCAAGAAAAGCGGAATCAGTATAATAAATATTGGGTATCGTTTCCGCTAGTACCAACAAGGATTCAAGCTCTAAAAATGCTGGTAAAGACGATTCTTTTCGCTTTTCCTATTTAGTCGCTATAACGCTGATTTTTCTTTTATAACTCAAACAGATAGAACGATTTATGAGAGGAGAATTAGTAGCGGTGATGGGGTTATCTACTGAAGAAAAGCAAAGATTAGAACAACTTCGCAAAAAATTCAATGTTAAAGAAGTCAACGGAACTCGCGATACATTTGAAGTTTTACACGAATCGGTAGCTGACTACATAAACAGGAGAAAAGGGCGAACAGTTGTAAAAAGAAAATGTATAGAAACTTATTTTGCTGACACAAACAAGGTCAGCTAATTTATAACATTTTGTAGTTAATTTAAGCCTTGAAATCCCCGAACGGTAGTGCTAAATTACTGTTGTAAAGTTTTACCGAAGGAAGGGGAGATTCATGCTTACTTGTGGAATATACGCAAGAGTTTCAACTGATAAGCAAGGAGACTCTATTGAACACCAAGTCAATTTGCTGAAAGAGTTCGCTAAGGTTCGTGGAGAAAATTGGGTAGTTCGAGACGAATTCATCTATGAAGATGAGGGCGTTTCAGCGACTAAAAGTACAATATGGAAGCGACCTGCTATGAAACGCTTACTTGACGACGCAGAAAGTGGCAATATCCAAATCGTAATGTTCAAAGGAATTTCTCGATTTGCTCGTGACGTTCAAGAGTCTCTTGATATTTTAGACAGATTGAAGTCAAAAGGGTTAAGAGTAATTTCTCTCGAAGAGAACTATGACTCGAAGAATGATGACTCAAACTTTATGTTTACGATTCATTCTGCTGTCGCGGAATATGAAGCAGAAAAAACAGCAGTTCGTGTTCGTCTAGGCATGAAAGAGCTTGCGAAAAAAGGTAACTGGACGGGCGGACCCGCACCAGACGGATATAACGTAATTAACAAGCGTCTAGTTGTTGATGATTCACGTCGACATATTGTTGAAAAGATTTTTCATATGTATATTCATGAAGATAAAGGCGGACAGATTATCTCTCGTGAATTGAACGAGCAAGGTCTATTAAGAAAAGACGGAAGTCTTTGGTCTCCAAGAGACATTCATAGAATCATTAAAAACCGTACATATACAGGAGCGATTGTCTTTAACAAAGAATCTTATTCATATGTACGTGACTATGATTCAGACGAGCCTGGCAAGAAAAAGCGGAAAGTCGTTGCAAACGACGAAAAAGATTGGGTAATCGTTGAGGGATCCCATGAAGCGATAATTCCGAAAGAATTATGGGAAAAAGCAAACAGGAAGATTGAGAAGAGAAAACCGAATCGTCGACCTCCTAATGCTAAACACCCACTCGCAGGGATTATCAAATGCGATAAATGCGGAGTGAACATGATTACTCACAGTCGACATATGCCTCGTTGTGGGACAATTAAACTCTATCGTTATTATGAGTGTAATACGAGAAGAAAATACAATACGTGCGACCAACATAATGTCAATGCTGATGTAATGGAAGAACTCGTATATCTCAATCTCAAAGAGCGTCTTTTTGACTTACGTAACGATAACGAGTTTTGGGAACAATACGAGACAGTTGACGTTGATACTGCTCGATTAAAGAAGAGACTCGTTGAAGTAACGAAGAAGCTCGAACGAGTCAATAAGGATTCTGCTGAAATATACTTCCAACGAGATAACTTCGCGGAGGAACAATATAACTATATCGTTCAGAGACTCAAGGAAGATGGAACTCGACTTCGTGAAGAGAAGAAGCAAATCGAGGAAGAATTGCAAACGTCGGAGAACGAAAAGGAAAACACAGAAGAGTTAAGACAGCTCATTGACGAGTTCTTTGAGAAGCGTAACTTGCTCGAAGATAAGCAGGAGCTTCGAAAGACGTTTCTTGATTTCTTGGAAGTCGTTAGACTAAGAGGAAATGATATTGAGATTGTCTATAAAGTTGATATAATCAGCAAGTTAATGAAGAAAGTCAATTCTGCGTAGGCTTTCTTCTCTTTTTAGAATTAAATTTGAACGTAGGTTTGACTATAAAAAAATCCCATTTTCTAGGTGGAAAAAGTATTGCGGATTATGGGATTGCGTAATATAATAATTCTCGTAAGGAACATTAGTTCTAAACGAAAAGGGAAGTCGAGTAATTGGGCTTCAAGCAAGTTTCTAATGATGAAGTTTTTTGTAAGTTGTAGCTTTACTAATCTAAAACCAACATGAATAAGTTACGAAATTCAATCGCTTCTAGGGAACTGTTTTGTAGTTAATTATGTTCGGGGTGGTTGCCCAAGAGGAAATGGGACAGGTGGCCCTGGCTACACTATTAAATGTGAAACAGAAGGCAATCCACATAAACACATAGCAGGTGCATTATCAATGGCACATGCAGGAAAAGATACTGGTGGAAGCCAATTTTTTATCGTACATGAGCCGCAACCTCACTTAGATGGTGTACATACTGTTTTTGGTCAAGTTATTGAGGGACTGGATTCTGTATATCGTATTCGCCAAGGCGATGTAATGAAAGAAGTTAAGGTTTGGGAAGAGTAAAAATAATGGACACAACAGGATATTCTTGTTGTGTCTTTTTGTCTTAAATGAGCAAGAGGTGATCTAGCATGAGTAAAAAAAATTGGGCCTTATTTGGCATTTTAGGAGTACTTGCGATTGGGTGGGGAATTATCTATTGGACATTTATCGTTCATTAATACATTAGGACTGGAAATACTATTATTTTATTTGTAATTCTTTATAAAACTAGTATGATAAGCAGTAAACTCGACAAAATAATAGTACATTTTGTATACTATTGTAAATCGCTATATAATATTTTCCTTCGGGGTCAGGTGAAATTCCTAACCGGCGGTGATGAAACATTGTTTCTAAGCCCGTGACCCATTTTAGACAATTTTTTTCTAAAATGGTGGACTTGGTGAGAATCCGAGGCCGACAGTATAGTCTGGATGGGAGAAGGATGTAAGTAATGGTATGTAAAAAAATGCTTAACTTACCGTTTATTTGGTATGGGCAATAATATATCCACTACTTTTCTGTGCACGAAAGACCCTGGGACTCGTATGTTTTCCAGGGTCTTTTTTTTCTATTTCCTTGAATCAATAGAAGTCCTTCAGGTTGTTAATAAGAAAGGAATAGTACATTTAAAAAAGGAGTGTGAGTATGAGAGACCAAGATTATATGAATCTTGCCATTAATGTTGCGAAAGCTGGGCTAGGACAAACAAATCCTAATCCTGTAGTTGGTGCGGTTGTTGTAAAAGACGGCCGAGTTGTTGGCATTGGGGCTCATTTAAAAGCTGGTGAAGCACATGCAGAGGTTTATGCAATACATATGGCTAGAGAAAAAGCAGAGAATGCAACGATTTATGTCACACTTGAACCATGTAGCCATCATGGAAAAACACCACCATGTGCTGATTTACTTATAAAAAACAAAGTAAAACGTGTAGTCGTTGCAACAACTGATCCAAATCCGCTAGTTGCAGGTAAAGGTATTAAAAAGTTACGTGAAGCAGGAATTGAAGTTGAAGTAGGAATATGTAAAGCTTCGGCTGATGCGCTCAACCCCGTTTTTTATCACTATCTTGATAAGAAAATTCCTTATGTCACACTCAAATCAGCAACAACCCTTGATGGAAAAATAGCGACCGTAACTGGTGAGAGTAAGTGGATAACTGGGGATGCCGCAAGACTAGATGTTCATTTGTACCGAAGTATTCATGATGGCATTTTAGTGGGGGTTAATACGGTACTAGCAGATGACCCTAGTTTAACTACGAGATTGCCGGATGGTACCGGTAAAAATCCAATCAGAATTATTTTGGATACGTCTTTACGAACCCCGCTGGAAGCCAAAGTTGTTAACGACGGCAATGCTCCAACCTGGATTATCGTTGGTAATCAAGTAAATCGAGAAAAACTAAATGATTTTCAAGATAAACCAGGTGTTAGGGTCCTTCAACTAAATGAACAGACTTTGTCTGTTAATAGTGTTCTAACTCTTTTAGGTCAAGAAGGGATAGCATCCTTATTTGTTGAAGGCGGCGCTGAAATTAATGGGAGCTTCTTGAAAGAAAAGGCAATTAATCAAGTTATAACATACATTGCACCTAAACTAATAGGTGGAAAGCTAGCTCCAACCTCAATTGGTGGTTCTGGAATTGAGACACTTGGTGAGGCGTTACAAGTCGTTATCAAGTCCGTGGAACAGCTTGGAGATGATGTGAAAATCGTATCTGAACCTATTTGAGCGGGGTGAAAGAATGTTTACAGGAATTGTAGAAGAGATAGGGAAGATTAAAGCAATAAATGGATCCAAGGATTCGATTGTTATGGCTATAAGTGCTCGGCAAATAATGAAGGATGTAAATCTTGGTGACAGCATTGCCGTTAACGGTGTCTGTTTAACAGTTACATCATTTACATCTGAAGGGTTTACGGTAGATGTCATGCCGGAGACGGTTAAGTCTACATCATTGCGAACGTTACAACAAAATCATCCAGTAAACCTTGAACGTGCAATGGCAGCCAATGGTCGTTTTGGGGGACACTTTATTTCGGGACATGTAGACGGTATCGGGAAAATAGTTAGAAAAAATCGTCAAAGCAATGCTGTTTATTACGAGATAGAAATTCCAGAAGAACTTCGTCACTACATAATCATGAAGGGTTCAATTGCAGTAGACGGAACAAGCTTAACCGTTTTTGGTCTTACAAATAATACTTTTACAATATCACTAATTCCTCATACGTTATCAGAAACAATTTTAAGTGAAAAAGGGACAGGAGATATTGTCAATATTGAATGTGATATGCTCGGAAAATACGTGAGTCATTTTATACAACATTCATCTGAGAGTACAGGTACAAAAAAATCATCCATAACAGCAGGTTTTCTGGAAAAACACGGCTTTATGTAAGGCAGATTATAAAAAAAGGGGATGATAGTCATGTTTGATCCGATTGAAGAGGCTATTAGCGATTTAATGGAAGGGAAAGTAATAATTGTTTGTGATGATGAGGACCGGGAAAATGAGGGTGATTTTGTATCGTTAGCAGAGCGTGCTACACCAGAGGTCATTAATTTTATGATTACCCATGGTCGAGGACTTGTCTGTGTTCCAATCACCGAACAATTAGCAAAAAAACTAAATCTTTCTCCAATGGTAAATCATAATACTGATCCCCATGGGACAGCCTTTACTGTAAGTATAGACCATAAAACAACAACAACTGGTATAAGTGCTTTTGAACGATCTACAACTATATTGGAATTATTGAATCCAGAAACTAAAGCAACTGATTTTAAAAGACCAGGTCATGTATTTCCATTAGTTGCAAAAGATGGTGGAGTGTTACGCAGAGCAGGGCATACAGAAGCTGCAGTTGATTTAGCCCGACTTTGCCAGGCAGAACCTGCCGGAGTGATTTGTGAAATCATCAATGAGGATGGAACAATGGCACGAGTTCCTGAATTGCGAAAGATTGCAGATGAGTTTTCATTAAAAATGATTACGATTGAGGATTTAATACGTTATCGAAATCGAAAGGAAAAACTCGTAAAGCGGGAGGTCGAGGTAAACCTTCCTACAGAATTTGGAGAATTCCGAGCAGTTGGTTATTCGAATATTATAGATGGTAAGGAGCATATTGCCTTAATTAAAGGTGAAATCCGTGATTCAGTGCCTACCTTAGTTAGAGTTCATTCTGAATGTTTAACTGGAGATGTTTTTGGTTCCCTTCGATGTGACTGTGGCCCTAAATTACATGCCGCGTTAAGCCAAATTGAAAATGAACGTTCTGGTATTTTATTGTATATGCGGCAAGATGGGAAAGGAATCGGATTAATCAATAAAATGAGAGCATACAAGCTTCAGGAAGAAGGCTACAACGCAGTAGAAGCAACAGAGAAGGTAGGATTCTTACCTGATTTACGTGATTACGGTATAGGAGCTCAGATCCTAAAGGATATAGGGGTTTCAAAAATGAAGCTTCTTACGAATAACCCTCGAAAAATAGCTGGGCTTGAAGGGTATGAACTCGAAGTGGTCGAACGAGTTCCACTACAAATAAACACAAATAAGGAAAAATATCAAATTGCCCATCATGAAAAACAAGGCCATATGCTACATTTTTAAAAATAGAGAAGTTTGCTGATAACAAAGGAGGATATTTATGAATAAGATTTATGAAGGACACTTAGTAGGTACAGGTCTGAAAATAGGGATAGTGGTTGCAAGATTTAATGAATTTATTACGAATCGACTATTAAGTGGTTCCTTAGATGCTTTAAAAAGACATGGTGTAGAAGACGAAAATGTCGAAGTTGCATGGGTACCGGGAGCTTTTGAGATTCCATTAATTGCAAAGAAAATGGCGGAATCTAATAAATATGATGCTGTTATTGCGTTAGGAACGGTTATTAGAGGTTCTACATCACATTATGATTTCGTTTGTAATGAAGTTGCTAAAGGGATAGCGTCTACCGCTCTATCTACTGGTAAACCTGTCATGTTCGGAGTTTTAACTACTGATACAATCGAACAAGCAATTGAAAGAGCCGGCACTAAAGCAGGTAATAAAGGTTGGGAATCAGCTGTATCTGCTATAGAGATGGCAAATCTTGCTAGATCTTTCGAATAAACAATATTTTAACTGTATCATTTTTGTTATTTTTGGATATAATTTAAATTTAAGAGAATTAAACATGTAATGCGGAGTATTAAGTCAAGGGGTAAGAACAAGTTTTTCACCTAAGAAAGCTTTTAAATTGCATGTCAACAGTAACCCGATTTTTCCTAAAGTAAAATGTAACAGAGCCTTTCTCTTAAAAAAAGACTATGGAAAAAAACAATAGAAAATGGTACTCTTAATTAATATATCAAGGCTAGTTCAATAGTCGGAAAGTTTTTTCGATAATGAGGGATTTGTATGCTAATTCGCTATAAAAAGAATTATGAAAAAATCGCAATGGGGCTTCTTTCGTTTATGCCTACAGAAAAGGATTTAAAGAATCTGCAATCAACCATGAAGCAATATGAAACAGATGATACAAAGCAGTTATTCTTATGGAAGGAAGAAGATATCGTAGGAATTATCGGAACAACAATTCGTGATGGGGATCAAGTGGAAATTCAACATATATGTGTTAACCCATCCCATCGTTACCAGGGGATTGGGAAGAAAATGGTGAAGGCCCTTAAAGAAACATTCCCAAATAAAGAACTAAAACCAAATGAACATACTGCTGCTTTTTTTGAGAAATGCGATTTTTCAGAGGAAAATTGTTAGGGACGGTCAAATGACTGTCCCTTTTTGACTTCTCGACAATTATCTTCCTTGACGTTCCTTTTGTTTTCGTCTAATTTGTTTTTCTCTTTCTTCAATTACGTCACTGCGGTCTCGTAACCGGTGCTTATCAATTAATTGTTTGTTAGTTATATCACTAGGCTTCCCCCAGGATTTCCCGGCTCTTTCAGAGATGGATACACATGTAGATAAAAGTTTAGAGTCATTTATTGGTAAGTTTATGCTTTTATATGGTAACCCATTTTGAATGTCTTCGAGTTTCTGTTGTAATTGGTCTACCAATTCCTCAACCTGTAAACCCAATTGTTGGATAGCATTCTTCTCCTCATTAATGATTGATATCGCACTTTTCATCATGCGTAACGCTCCTGCAAAATTTCCTCGTCTATGATGATAAAGTGAAACCGCAATTTGGATTAAAGCAACCCAGTAGGTTTTTCTTTTATCGACACTATCCATTTTCCAATGTTCTTCTAAAATTTCGTGACACTCAAAGTAATCTCTATCACAGTGAAAGTATATTAGATAATCAATATATGCTTTTGGATACAAAATAAAACAACACTCCTTTTTAACACTATGTAAATGTAGTTTATCACAGAAAGAGAACCAAATCATGGAAAAGGTAAAGTGTTCAGCTTGTAGCTGAACACTTTACCATCATTTAAAATGTTTGTTATCTTAGAACCAAGCAGCTCCAACAATAATTAAAAGAATAAACAATACTACGATTAAGGCAAATCCGCCTCCAAAAGAATATCCTTCACCCATACGTAATTACCTCCTATTCAATATCTTTGTTACACAGTTATAGTATGAGTTTTCCTTATTCGTGTGTGGGCGATTGCCATGGATCCACCCTAATTATTTAGAATAATTTTTGGTGCGTACCTTGTTCTTATTGAAAAGAATTATGTTTTAAAGAAAAAATCTCAATCTTTTGGTGGTATGTTGAACTTGTAGCCCTAAGAGTCTAATACTGATTGAAGTTTCACTTTAATGTGATACAATAATATGACAGGCTTTTTGAAAGTTTTATGATTTTAAGAATGATAAAGTATAAATTTTTGAACAAAGTTTTCAATGTCAAGCGCAAGCGGCCTAGCCTGAAGAGGTCAAAACGCGTGGCAAGAGATTGCCACTGTACATTTGCTTGTCAGGGCTGAGCAAGACGCCTACGCTTTTCTAATTAATGGTGGGATATATGTGCAAGAGCATTATAGTGTAAAGATCGATTCCTTTGAAGGTCCATTAGACCTTCTTTTGCATCTAATAAATCGATTAGAGATAGATATTTATGATATTCCTGTTGCTGAAATTACAGAGCAGTACCTATTGTATATTCATGCAATGAAAGAGCTCCAATTAGATATTGCTAGTGAGTATCTTGTAATGGCAGCAACGCTTTTAGCAATAAAAAGCAAGATGCTGCTTCCAAAGCAAGAAGAAGAGCTGGTTGAGGGCGAAATGGAAATTGAGTATGAAGAAGATCCTCGAGAAGAGCTCATGATGAGATTAATAGAGTACCGAAAGTATAAGGAAGCTGCAGAGGATTTAAAGGTATTAGAAGAAGAGCGATCTCAATTGTTTACAAAACCTCCAAGTGATTTAAGTGAATTTGCGAAAGATGTAAATATGGACCGTTCTTTAGATGTAAATTTATATGATATGCTTAGTGCTTTTCAAAAGCTGTTGCGTAGAAAAAAATTGCAAAAACCTTTATCAACAAGAATTGCTCGCCAAGAAATACCGATTGAAAGACGTATGGAAGAAATAATAAGTGAGTTAAAAGGATTTAAAGGGAGGAAAAAGTTTTCAGAGCTCTTTCCATATCATGATAAAAATCACGTCGTTGTTACATTCCTAGCCATTCTTGAATTAATGAAGAATAATCTCATTTTAATTGAACAACAGAACAACTTTTCAGATATTTTTATATCGAGTTTGGAAAGGAGTTAACCAAAAATGAAATTAGTAGATTGGAAAGCTATTATAGAAGGCTTGCTATTTGCCGCGGGTGATGAGGGTCTAACGTTAAAGCAAATTTCTGTCGTACTTGATATAAATGAACATACTGCTTTAGACATTATTAATGAGCTAAAAGAAGATTATGATATGCCTGAACGCGGTATCCATCTATTAGAAGTTGCTGGTACTTACCAGTTGACCACAAAAAAGGAGCATGCATCATATCTAAAAAAGCTAGTTGAATCTCCTTCTTCTACTTCATTGTCACAGGCAGCATTAGAAACTCTTGCGATTATTGCATATCGTCAGCCTATTACAAGAACAGAGATTGAAGAAATCCGTGGAGTTAAGACAGAAAGACCAATTCACACCCTAACTGCTAAGGCATTAATAAAAGAAGTAGGAAGGGTAGAAGGCACGGGTAGGGCAATTCTATATGGTACCACTAAGGAATTTTTGGAGTACTTTGGTTTAAAAACGATTAAGGAATTACCGCCATTACCGGACAAGATTGATGAACAATTTGTTCAGGAAGAAGCGGATTTATTTTTTGAAAGATTCCAAGAAACAATGGATGATTCTAATTAGAATGACCTTTATCACTATCTATATGGTATTATATAAGAAACTAAAATGGAAAATGGTACTAGTTATGAGGTGAATAGTTTGAAAATAAAACATATTACTGGGTATGAACTTGAAAAATCAAAATCGAATACATTCGAGGATTTCTTCAACCGTTCAGAGGTAACTTTCGTTGAAGATGGGGAGGAAAAGACATTTCACGTGTTGTATCTTCGTCATTTTGATGAACAATTTTCATCATTTACTCCATTTAAAGAGGATCCGATATTTACATTTGACTCAAAGGAGGTTCATTTTAAGGATATTGTTGCTTTAGTTTGTCTCCTAAAGAATCCAGGTTATCGACATCGCAAACGATTATATTGTAATAATCAGCGAGAATTTGAAGATCATTTTAAGGGAATTCAATTTGATAAACTTCAAACTTTGGTAAATCAACTTACACAACAAAACCACTTTGAGCTAAAGTCACCTCTTGAATTTATAGCTTTATAATTGCATTTTGAATATCCATAACGTATATGGGGGTATAGTAATGGGGAATATGATTGTTAAATCACAGACAGAACAGGTTGAAAGCTTTTTAAGGTATACTGTAACAACACTAGGAACGTACTTAAACGAAACAACAATCCATTCTTTACTTGAAGAAACACCAGGAGAAAGAGAGTATTATGAGGTGTTACTTTCGAATATAAGAAGGCTAGTTGTTTTTAGTGAGGAATGCTTGGATGCTATACGTGTTGTCCTCTCAAATGAACCTTTCAGAAAAGCAGCCGCAGAAAAAGTTCTTTATCGTGTATATCATCAATGCATTGAAGAGTTTTTTACCCCGAAAAGCGATATGTGGTATGAAGATAGTCGATCTGCCTATACTGGTAAAAATTCACTAAAATTTAGGAAAATGCCGCCAACATCCTTACATAATGTACTCACCTCTCTTGAAGGCAATTTTCAAGCTATTAGAGAAGAACTAGAATATTATGAAACCGATTATCGAACAAAAATGCAACAATCAAAATAATAAAACACAGGACGAATGACTCCTTTTAAAAAGGGGAACACGTCCTGTGTTTTATTAGGTAGTTGTACGTGGCGTAGTGGGATCGCAATCAGGTTGCTGAATTTCCTTTGTAGTCTCCGCGAGTTTGGTTAGGTAATAGCATTCCTCACGTGCCATATGATCAGCCATAAGTGGTGTTAAGACTCCTAGTATTTCCTTATTTAATTCCATTTCCTCTAATTCTTCTAAAAATCCCTTGAAAATCTTCATCTCTAATTCAACATCATGATTGAATTTTGAAAGTGCAGGAAAGTCCAATTGATTTGTTCGTAAAAAACCGACTAATTCAACTGCTTTTAAATAAAAGTCCTCCCATTCCTTTGTATACTGTTCGCTTTTTTTGATTAGCTTTTTTTCTACATGATCTAAATTAGATAGAATACCCCCTGCATGACCTGCAGCATCTAATAGCCATAAAAGATGGTGATGTAATGAATGTAAAATAGGCACTGGTTTGCCTTCAATTAGAAAGCTTGATACACGTAGCCACTCATCTAACTCATTAACCATATGATTTATAAACGATGGCGATAAGCTAATCTTTACATCACCTATTAAATGTGCTTTTATAATATCTAATTTGAAATGCCGCATCTGCTCTCCGACAGTCCTTCCTTCATTAATAACCAATAAAAGATTTTCCGTATCAATTGGCTCTTGTACCAATTGTAGTAGATGATCAAATAGGTTCCTGAAGCGCTTTGCCTTTTCGATTCTTTCAATCTCGCTCGGAGCTAATGAATCATAGATAAAACGGCTATGATCGCCTAAAATTTGCATCCAAAACTTCGTTTCAAATAAAGCGTCATTGTGAAACGTACCATTCATGTAGTATACCTCCCATATGTTCGAAAATAGAATTCACTGATTATAAACATTAGTACAGTTTTCTTTTATACCTATGCATATGATGAATTGCCCAAAAGGGTGAGTGGAGTTCTAGATAGTTCCTTGTCACGATTATAGAGAAACTGCATACGATATAGACGATTATAGGAGAGGGAGGATCTTGATGAATAGTTCTGAAAAGCTTCAAGAATACATTAGTGATGTGAAGAAGTGGTTTGCAGAAATGAAACAATTCACAAAAAATAGTAGAACTGAAGAATTGACAGTCAAAATAAGTGAGTTTGAAAAGTTAGTAGATTCGATAGAGGGCAATGCTACAACCACTTTATTACTTGAACTTCAAAATCACATGAATGAGCTGTATAACGAATGTCTAAACGGTTCTTCAAGTCAACGAAGTGAAGAGGGGACAGATGTAAGAAGAGTAGGAATAGGTCAGCACCAACTGCCACCATTACCTTATTCCTATGATGCTCTTGAGCCATACATTTCTAGTGAAATCATGAGGCTACATCACGATAAGCATCATAGAAGTTATGTGGATGGATTAAACAAGGCTGAGAGAATGATGCAGCAAGCCCGAGAAACGGGAAATTATGAGTTACTTAAACATTGGGAGAGAGAGGCTGCATTCCATGGTTCTGGACATTATTTACACACGATTTTCTGGAATGTTATGAAACCGAAAGGTGGTGGTATACCTGGACGAGCGTTACTAAGACAAATAAACCGTGACTTTGGTAGCTTCGACCAGTTTAAAAAGCATTTTTCAGAAGCTGCTAATAAAGCAGAGGGAGTGGGTTGGGCTATATTAGTATGGGCTCCACGTTCTGGACGTTTAGAAATATTACAAGCTGAAAAGCACCAACATATGACTCAGTGGGACACAATCCCATTGTTAGTGTTAGATGTCTGGGAGCACGCTTATTATTTGCAATATAAAAATGTACGGGAAGAATATGTGAAAAATTGGTGGAATGTTGTAAATTGGATGGAAGTCGAACACCGTTTTCAAGAAGCTTCAAAATTACAGTGGAAACAATATTAAGTATTAACGCTGACCTAAAGCGGTCAGTATTTTTTTTGTAATAGGAAACAACATAAATTTATTGTAGTGGATAACTAGGTCTATCCACGTTCAGCTCAAGCGCATAGCCAGTTTTTATCTTGCGCTTTTGTTCATGTAATTATTTCGAAAGTCGCCTATTTCAAAAGTTAGAAGTTTTATATAAGTTGTGTGGTCCCTTATCGCTTTTTGAATTTCATTTCTCTTCTATGGATTGTACATATTTTATTCATATAGTAGGACATGTTTTGCATAAACATGTACAAAACAGCAAAAGGGGACGGGGATCGAATGACGTTTTTTCGCAGAAGATTTATTATGCTAATAGTATTGATGGTTCTCCTGGCTATTCTTCCTCAAAAAACGAGTGCGCTTTCTGTTAGTGCAAAAAGTGCCATTTTAATAGAACAAGAGTCTGGAAGAATTTTGTTCGAAAAAAATGCTTTCACAAAGATGAGAATTGCTAGTATAACGAAAATCATGACAGCACTCCTTGCGATTGAATCTGGAAGAATGGATGAAATGGTAAAGGTGAGTGAAAAAGCAGTTCGTACTGAGGGATCTTCTTTATATTTGCAACCCAATGAAAAAATTAAGCTTGAACACCTAGTATATGGATTAATGCTGCGTTCAGGAAATGATTCTGCCGTTGCAATTGCAGAACATGTAGGAGGAAGTCTTGATGGCTTTGTATTTTTAATGAACCAAAAAGCAGCTGAGATAGGAATGCAAAATACAGAGTTTGCAAATCCGCATGGCTTGGATGATCATGAAAATCACTATTCAACTGCATATGATATGGCCATTTTGACAAAATACGCAATGACGAATGAAACATTCAGAGAAATTTTTGGTACGAAGGTATATCGTGCACCTAACCCAAATGAAAAATGGGACCGAGTCTGGAGAAATAAAAATAAACTGCTAACTCGACTTTATCCATATAGCACTGGAGGTAAAACCGGTTATACCAAGCGGGCAAAGAGAACCTTAGTATCTACTGCTAAAAAGGATGGAGTCGAGCTAATAGCTGTTACGATTAACGCTTCCGATGACTGGAACGATCATATGCAAATGTTCAATACAAGCTTTAATACGTATGATTTAGTTAAAATTGTAAAAGAAGGCGAACTTGAAAAAGTTAATAATAGTTTCTATAAAGGAAAGGTATTTGTTGATCATAGTTTTGTATACCCCCTTACCAAAGAAGAAAGGGATGAAATAAAAGTATCAATTAACTTTATTAAACCGGACGAGAAAAAGTGGCGGAATGCCAAGAATGTTCCTGATACGGTAGGAACGCTTACGGTAAATCTAGGGGACCAAACGATTGAGGAAATGCCTATTTACTTTGATAACGGGAACGTTGAAAAACCGAAGGAATCCTTTTGGGATACGCTCAGAAGCATTTTTATAGTTATATTAGGGGTTAAATAACAATGGTAAATTATATATGGGTTGCTATGACAATTATTGGTATTATTTTTGCAATTGTAAATGGGACAATTAATGAGGTTAACGAGGCTATTTTTAAAGGTGCAACAGAAGCGGTTACTATTTGTATTGGATTAATTAGCATACTTGTCTTTTGGCTAGGATTAATGAGAATTGCCCAGGAGGCAGGGTTATTAGAAAAGCTTTCTAGACTCTTCCGACCTATAGTAAGTCGCTTATTCCCAGAAGTACCTGTTAATCACCCCGCAATGGGCTATATGTTGTCTAACATGATAGCCAACATGTTTGGATTAGGGAATGCAGCGACCCCAATGGGGATAAAAGCAATGGAACAATTGAAGGAACTTAATGGAGGAAAGGCATCTGCAAGTCGTTCCATGATTACCTTCCTAGCAATCAATACATCTAGCTTAACTCTTATTCCTACAACAGTAATTGCCATCCGTATGACATATGATTCTGCAAATCCAACAGAAATTGTGGGGACAACGTTACTAGCAACTATATGTTCAACTGTGGGGGCAGTTATTATCGATCGTTATTTCTATTATAGAAGAGTAAGAAAGGGTGAACATAAAAAATGAACGTTATTAATACTATCTCACTCTGGCTTATTCCGGTGTTAATAGGATTTATCCTGCTATATGGTACAGCAAGAAGGGTTCCTACATATGAAACCTTTACAGAAGGTGGAAAAGAAGGAATAAAAATTGCCTTTTCAATTATCCCTTTTTTAGTAGGTATGCTTGTTTCAATTTCCGTTTTTAGAGCTTCAGGTGCGATGGAGTTTTTCGTAAATCTAATCCGACCAGTTCTAGATTTTGTTGGCTTTCCTGCAGAAGTCTTACCATTAGCTTTAATCAGACCAATTTCTGGAACAGCCGCACTAGGTATGACAACAGACCTCATCGCAACGTATGGACCTGACTCATTTATCGGAAGATTAGCCTCTACAATGCAGGGAAGCACGGATACAACCTTTTATGTATTAACTGTTTATTTTGGTGCGGTTGGTATAAAAAAGATGGGAGATGCCTTGAAGGTTGGACTACTTGCAGATGTAGTAGGTATTGTTGCTAGTATTCTAATTGTAACAATTATGTTTGGATAAAAACGCCCTCGGCGTTTTTTTATTTTATTTAAGGATAGGAAGTATAAAATTTTGAACCCAGTACCAGTACCTACCCCATCCCGCGAGCTCAAAAACGTGTGGCAATGAATAGTCAATGAGCGTCTCTTTTGCCCCACAGAACATTTACTTGTTGGACTTGCACAGGACATGGAAAGCTCCTATTCATAATCATCGCACGAAAAAAATGCTGTACATTTTCGAGGAAGAATGACGTCAGCTTTCGTCACAGGGTATGTTTTCTTAAACAAATTTGTAATGATATCCGTATACAGATTATCAAAAAATATTAGTAAGCGTTTCAAGCAAGGTGCAATGCCTTATAAATTTTAATTTCCTTTGACCTAAATCAAGCGTTCTACGCTCTATTTTATAGTAAAGCCTGTGATTGGGTATGCTAGAGAATGTTTTTATCTTGTGAAAAAATAAATAAACAAGTAAGATGTTTAAGAGGTGAACATAGATGGAACGTTTGCAAAAAGTAATTGCACATGCAGGTGTAGCTTCTAGAAGAAAAGCAGAGGAGCTTATTCAAACCGGCCACGTAAAAGTGAACGGGAAGGTTGTAAAGGAACTAGGAACAAAGGTAAGTTCAAATGATAAGATTGAAGTAAGCGGGATTCCTCTTGAGAGGGAAGAGCCTGTTTATTTTTTGCTTTATAAACCACGTCAGGTAATATCAAGCGTAAGTGATGACAAAGGAAGAAAAGTTGTAACTGATTTTTTTCCTGAGATCAGGCAAAGAATTTATCCAGTTGGAAGATTAGATTATGATACATCAGGTTTGTTGCTACTAACCAATGATGGTGAGTTTGCAAACCTCTTAATGCATCCTAAGTATGAAATAGAGAAGGTATATGTCGCTAAGGTAAAAGGAATCCCTCCAAAGGAAAAGCTTAGACAGCTGGAAAAAGGAATAAAGCTAGAGGACGGGATGACTGCTCCAGCTCGAGTTAAGCTTTTGTCAATGGATAAGAAAAAACAAACTGCTATCATTGAATTGACTATACATGAGGGCAGAAACAGGCAGGTTCGTAGAATGTTTGAGGCAATTGGACATGATGTTCTTAAGTTAAAAAGGGAAAAATACGGTTTCCTTACTCTGCGCGGATTACATACTGGGGAGCATCGTGAGCTATTACCACATGAAGTTAAACAACTTAGAGCTTTAGCAAGTACTGAAGGCCACAGACTACACTAATCTCTGTAAATTAAGCACTATTACCATGAATTTGAAGATAAGGTAAATCCATCCCGTCATGGAAATAGTGCCCCTTATTTCTAGAATAAGGATTTAATGGTTGTAAAGTTTTGGTATATATCCAATTGTCACATAACCTTCATAATATTAACAATGTCACTATATTGATAAATGTTATAATGACAAATAAAGGGCTTTTTTTTTAGTAGAAGTCCGCCCCTTACTATAAGTGGGGGAATGCAAAAAAAGTATAAAATTCATTGGGGTTTCAACCCCTACTGAATAAAGTTAAACCCTCCAGCGGATACCTCAGATTTTCAATAGAAATTTTTCGAGCTTGCTCGAAAAAATCTGGGCGTAAATACGTCAAGGAGCATTTGATCAAGATTATAAAGGGAGACTTTCGTAATGAGAAAAAGGCGACGACTAGTAATTCGTTCAATTATTTTAGCACTTCTCGGCGCTGCACTTATTTATACTTTGTATATCAATTTCTTTACGAGCAAGGAAAAGGTAGCAGTTGGTGATATGGCACCAGATTTTGTTGTTACAGATTTAAATGGTGTAAAACATCAATTGTCTGAATACAAAGGGGAAAAAGGTGTATTCTTAAATTTCTGGGGTACGTGGTGTAAGCCTTGTCAACGTGAATTTCCGTACATTGATGAACATTATCAAACGTACAAAGACCAAGGCATTGAAGTAATTGCGATTAATGTAGGTGAACCTGAATTTAGTGTTCGGAACTTTATTAAAAATTACAAACTATCGTTTCCGGTTGTAATTGATAAGGGCAACCAATTATTAAATGCCTATGGCATTGATCCTTTACCAACAACTCTTTTTATTGATAAAACTGGAGAGGTTGTTAGAATTGTAACTGGTGAAATGTCAGATAAACAGATACAACAATATATGGAGCAAATAAAGCCATAGGGAGTTAGTTTTATGGAAAATGTTAAATGTGAATGTGGACATGTTAATCCCCACGGGACAATATTTTGTGAAGCTTGTGGAAAACCAGTTGAAGAGAAAGAGAATCCGGATCAGGATAATAAAAAACTATTAGATATGAGATATGAGGGCAGTGCAAGACGCTCTCAAACTTATAATAAATCAATAATCGATAAGATTTGGAACTTCTTTTCTTCAGTTAAAGTGGGTATCTGGATAATTGTTGTACTTCTTGTAGCATCGGCACTCGGAACGATCTATCCACAAGAGTTGTACATACCTCCTACTATGAGTCCTGTGGATTTCTATGAACAAGAATATGGTATTACCGGTCGATTATATTACCAGTTAGGTTTCCATAATCTATACGGTTCCTGGTGGTATATGATATTAATCGCAATGCTTGGGATTTCGTTAATTATTTGTAGTATAGACCGTGTTGTACCATTGTATAAAGCATTAAAGAAACAAGGTGTAACTCGTCATATCAGCTTCTTAAAAAGACAACGTATTTTTGGTAGTAATCCTGCATCAAAGGAGTTTGCAACTGAGTTAGAAGTTGTTAAGGCGAATTTAAAAAAGAAGCGCTATTCGATTCGTGAAGAGAATGGAAACATATTAGCTGAAAAAGGTCGTTTCTCAAGATGGGGTCCTTACGTTAACCATGTAGGTCTAATCATCTTTCTATTTGGAGCTATGCTTCGTTTTGTTCCGGGTATGTACGTAGATGAGGTTTTATGGCTTCGTGAAGGAGAAACCATGAGTGTTCCAGGAACAAACGGTAAATATTACTTGAAGAGTGAGAAATTTATTCTTGAAGTCTATGATAAAGAAAATGAAAAAGAAGTCTTTGAAGAGGCTATTGAAAATGCCGGAAATCAAATGGTAGCGAAAAACTATCAAACTGATGTAGTTTTGTATGAACGTACAGATGAGATTATTCATGGTGTAGAACCGAAATTAAAGGAAATTAAAAGCCATGAAATTAAAGTAAACGAACCACTTAAACATGACCATTATGCCTTTTATCAAGTTGACTATAAGTTAAATGAAATTGGTTCAATGTCTCTATCTATGATTGACAAAGCATCGGGAGATAATTTCGGAACAATTACAATTGATTTACGAGATCCACAAAGTAACTATGATTTAGGTAATGGGTATTCCATTGAAATGGTTAGCTATTTCCCTGATTTTTTCTTTGATGAAAAGGGGGATCCTGCAACAAAATCCAAGGTTCCTAATAATCCAGCGTTTGTTCTTAATATGTTTGCTCCTGACAGACCAGAAGGTGAAATTAGTTTTGTTGCTATTGGGCAAAACATCGAACCATTTGGTGATAATAAATACGAAATTGAGTTTGCCGGTGTTGAAATGAAGAATGTATCTGGTCTAACAGTTAGACGTGATTACACTCTTTGGATTCTAGCAGTTGGTGGAGCAATTTTCATGATAGGTGTTATCCAGGGTATGTACTGGAATCATCGACGAATCTGGATTCAACAGACAAATGGTGAAATCATTGTTGCTGGACACACAAATAAAAATTGGTATGGATTACGAAATGAGATTAAGTATGTTCTTGCAGGTACAAGTATCTCAGAACCTATTGATCAAGTTGATATAAAAAATAAGGAAAAAGAGGAGGGGTAAATGTGGCTGAATTAAGTTCTAACCTTTTGTATGCGGCTTTCATTATCTACCTAATCGCTACCTTCGTATTCGGAGGAGCAATAAGAGATAAGAAAAATACAAATGGGTATAACCGCTGGTCACATATTGGAATTGCATTGACAATTCTAGGTCTCGCATCACAGTTAGGCTATTTTATAACACGTTGGATCGCTGCTGGGCATGCTCCTGTTAGTAATTTATTCGAATTTATAACATTTTTTGGAATGATGTTAGTTTTAGCCTTTATTATTATCTATTTTATTTATAAAACAAGTATTCTTGGACTCTTTACTTTACCAATAGCATTGATAATTATTGCATACGGTAGTATGTTTACTAGGGATATATCACCTCTGATTCCAGCGCTTCAAAGTGATTGGCTTCATATACACGTGACAACTGCAGCGTTAGGACAGGCAATTCTATCAATCAGTTTTATTGCTGGAATTCTCTATCTCATTAAAGTTGTGGATCAAACAGTTAAAAGTAAAAAGACATTTTGGCTTGAATTTATCATGTATGTACTTGTTGTTGTTGTAGGTTTCGTTGCTGTATCATCTATCTTTGGTGCAATGAAGTATGAATCTGTTTTCTCGTGGATAGATAAAGAAGGTGTAGAAGCAGAAATGGTATATCATTTACCTGCTTTAGTAACACCAAATGAAGGTGAATTACTAACAAAGGATAAGTTTACAACTGCCATCGAGTTACCTGCCATTTTAAGTGCGAGAAAGGTAAATACAGTTCTTTGGTCGATTATTGCTGGAACAATTCTTTACGGAATGTTGCGAGTCATTTTACGCAAACGTATTGGTGCTGCGCTACAGCCTTTAACAAAACGATTGAATTTGGACCTTATTGATGAAATCGGTTATCGTTCTGTTACAATCGGATTTCCTATTTTTACGCTAGGTGCACTCATCTTTGCGATGATTTGGGCACAAATTGCATGGACACGTTTTTGGGGATGGGATCCAAAAGAAGTTTGGGCGCTTATTACATGGCTCTTTTACGCCGCGTTCTTACACTTACGACTTTCAAAGGGCTGGCACGGGGAAAAATCAGCTTGGTTAGCTGTAGTCGGATTCTTTATAATTATGTTTAATACTATATTTGTTAACCTAGTAATAGCTGGATTACACTCTTATGCGTAAGTTAATCAAAAAGCCATCATCTTAAATCGATGATGGCTTTTAGTGTTATAGGACTATACGTAGCTTTGCATAAAAAGATGTGAGAAAAGTCAAAGAGCACTTTTTTACCATAGAACATTTGCTTGTCGGACTTGCACAGGACGTCCTCTTTCAAAGCACTTGCGCATTACCTTATTTAATGAGCCTTTCGGAAACTATTATGACGGATATCTCTTGTAATATTCATAACACTTCAACTAGTTTGTGTCGGAATTTCGACTTTTTTTGAATAATTGTAAATGAGTGTGATAAATGTTATAGATAATCGTGAAAAGTTTATGTACGATAGTGTTGTAGATAATTAAATAAAATGTGTGATGTATTGTAATATGTTTACAAAGTCCTTTAAGGAGGAATTAATGTATGGTGTATGAAGCGAAAATTTTAGTAGTTGATGATGAAGAGAGAATTCGCCGTTTATTAAAAATGTATCTTGAACGTGAAAACTATGAGATTGAAGAAGCTGACAATGGTGAACAAGCATTGGAGAAAGCGTTAAAAAACGAATATGACCTTATATTGCTTGATTTAATGATGCCTGGAAAAGATGGAATCGAAGTTTGTCGTGAATTACGTGAAAAGAAAGCAACTCCTGTTATTATGCTTACAGCAAAGGGAGAAGAAGTTAACCGTGTACAGGGATTTGAAGTAGGCACTGATGATTATATTGTTAAGCCGTTTAGTCCAAGAGAAGTTGTACTTCGGGTTAAAGCTCTGCTTAGAAGATCTTCACTTACATCTTTCCTTCAAACTGAAACAACAGCAAAGGATGTAATTGTGTTTCCTCATTTAACAATTGATAATGATGCACACCGTGTCCTAGCTGATGGAAAAGAAGTGGGTCTTACTCCGAAGGAATATGAATTATTGTGCTTCCTAGCTAAATCACCGGATAAAGTATTTGACCGTGAACAACTATTAAAAGAAGTTTGGCATTATGAATTTTTTGGTGATTTGCGAACAGTTGATACACATGTTAAGCGTTTACGTGAAAAATTGAATAAGGTATCCCAAAATGCTGCAAAAATGATTGTGACTGTTTGGGGTGTAGGCTATAAATTCGAGGTAGTTCAAGAATGAAATTTTGGAGAAGTGTTGTAGGGAAACTATGGATGACTATCCTTTTATTAGTTTCTTTTGTATTATTTATATTAACCATCCTACTAATGGAGTATTTTGAAAACTACCATGCACAGGAAGCAGAAGAAAACCTGACACAACTCGCTTCGAATATCGCGATTATTATGGAACAACATGAAGATACTGATATTGGGAGATCGATTGCTTGGGAGCTTGTGGATGAGGATACGAAGGCAATTATAGTTGCAGATGAGAACACACATTGGGTATCACCAGACAGAGAGTCAATTGTAAATGTACCAATTACACTTTTTACGGAAGATCCTGATTTAAAAAAGGTATTAACAAATGATACATCTGAAAGTAAAAAGATCTTTTTACCCGATGCAAAAAATAAAGAAGGGTCTGAGCTTTTTGTAGTGGGTGCTCCATTACATATTGAGAAGGATCAAAAAGGTGCAGTATTCTTGTATCAATCGTTAGATGTGGTACAAAAAACAACAGAGCATACGACTAAATTTATTTTCCTAGCAGCAGGGGTTGGAATCGTGTTAACAACGATTTTTGCATTTTTCTTGTTAACACGAATAACGGCTCCTTTACGAAAAATGAGAGAGGCAGCCTTCGAAGTCGCTAAAGGTAAATTTGATACGAAGGTTCCAATCCTGACCCATGACGAAATTGGGGCTCTAGGAATGGCTCTAAATCAGATGGGTAGGCAATTAAAATACAATATAAATGCTTTAAACCAAGAGAAGGAACAGCTTTCTAGTATACTTAATAGTATGGCCGATGGTGTAATTACATTAAATAGAGATGGAACTATTTTAGTTACAAATCCACCTGCTGAACGATTCCTTCAGGCTTGGTATTATAAGCAAGGTATGTACCAAAATGTTGGTGAAGAGCTCCCTCCTGAGGTTAAAGACTTATTTCAACGGGCAGTGTCCTTTGAAAAGGAGCAATTTGTCGAAATTAGTCTCCAAGGCAGAAGTTGGGTAATTTTAATGAGTCCTTTATACAACCAAACCTTTATAAGGGGTGCTGTCGCAGTTCTACGTGATATGACAGAGGAAAGACGCCTAGACAAACTCCGTGAAGATTTTATTGCAAATGTTTCACATGAGTTACGAACACCAATAGCTATGCTACAAGGATATAGTGAAGCCATCATTGATGATATTGCTAGTTCAGATGAGGAAAAGAAGGAAATAGTGAAAGTTATTTATGATGAATCCTTACGTATGGGAAGACTTGTGAATGAATTATTGGACCTCGCGAGAATGCAGTCTGGTAATATTACGTTAAAGAAAGAACAAGTTGATGTTGATCTACTTATTACTCGTGTTATTCGAAAGTTCCAAGGCTTGGCTAAAGATAATAGAATTACGCTCACCGCAAGAATTGAGGGTGTAATAGGTGAATTGTACATTGACCCTGATCGAATTGAACAAGTATTAACAAATCTAATTGATAATGCAATTCGCCATACTGATGAGAACGGTCATGTAGAGGTTCACGTGGCTTCCCAGGAAAACGGTATTCTTGTAGAAGTAAAAGATACAGGTTCTGGTATTCCTGAAGTGGATTTGCCTTTTGTATTTGAACGCTTTTACAAAGCAGACAAGGCACGTACAAGAGGTAAATCAGGTACAGGTCTAGGATTAGCTATCGTAAAAAATATTATCGACGCACACCAAGGAAACATTTCGGTACACAGTAAGCTTGATGAGGGAACAACATTTACATTTATTCTTCCTCGAAAAAACGATTAATTTGAAGCATTGTGCCGAAGATTCTTGTTCCATAAGAAACATTTTGATTGTAAAATAAAAATTCATAAAGTAATATAAAAGAGGTTACTATTCAAACAATTAAATAAAATATTTGAGTTATAGGTGTCTGAGGAATGTTGATTCATTCTTATAGTGTGTGTTCAAAAAGGCAACGAATCAGAAGCAAGAAGATCAAGGAACGATAGCCTCGAGGACCGGAACGTATGTTTTTAATACGTGAGGGCCGGAGAGGCAGAGTGATGCCAAGATACGGAGCTTATCATTTGGTGACTTTTTGAACATCCTTATATAGACTTAAAAGGGAATCTGGTGCAAATCCAGAACTGTCCCCGCAACTGTAATAGTGGACGAAATGAGAAATACCACTGTATGATTGATGATGGCTCAGGCTGTTGGTCATATGGGAAGGACTCAGAGTAGGAGGAAGCTTTAGTCAGTAGACCTGCCTTGTCTCATTATTAATTTTTAATTCTCCGGGGAGTGGGAATTAGCATTAAAAGTTGATTGTCTTTTCGATATTGTATTTATCTACTTTTACTGTAAAGCTCACTCTAAAGGATGAGCTTTTTTATTTTGCCTTTTGTTCCAAAATTAGTATTTGCACAAAAAGCTACAGATGTAATTGCCATACTTCTTTTTGGTACTTTTTGTTTCATAAGTAGTATGTACACAAATATATTAACTCAAAGGGGAGCTAGAATACATGAAAAAACTATTATTTGCATTACTAACACTAGGACTATTATTTGGTTGTAGCAATGGGGAACCTGTAAAAGATTCTGCTGAAAAAAAGGTAGAAAAGGCTGAGCAAGGAGAAAAGACTGAAGTTGTAACTGTCATTATATCTAAAAATAACGGGGAAGAAACTATAGAGAAAAAGGAAATTGAAATAAAGGATGGAGAAAAGGTTACAGTTATGGATATTATGCAGGAGAACTTTGAACTAGAAACTCAATTTGATGGTGCCTTTATTTCAAGTATCAACGGAGTTGCTGCAAGTGAAGCTGAACAAACAGCGTGGTTTTATTCTGTAAATGGTGAAGAAGCAATGGTAGGGGCTAATGAATTTGAACTAAAGCCAGAAGACAAAGTTCAATTTGATCTCCATAAGTGGGAATAATGAACGTATCTGTAAAAAAGCTTACACTATTGTCCATGCTTATCGCTTTATCTGTAGTTGGAAGAATAATGTTTACTTTTATACCCAATGTCCAGCCTACAACAAGTATTATAATAATAGCTAGCCTATTTTTAGGACCGCTATATGGATTTGTTTTAGCAGCATTTAGCGCAATTCTATCAAATATGGTGATGGGAATGGGACTATGGACAGTAGGACAAATTATTGCATGGGGATTAATCGGATTAATCAGTGGCTTTTTAGGTAGGTATAGGGAACGAATTCCGGTTATTATGTTTGTAGCTTATTCTGTATTTTGTGGATTTCTATATGGGTTTGTTATTTCCGTCCCACAATACGCTGTATCGGGCTTATCTAATAAATTTTTAGCCTATTATCTTGCTGGCCTACCATTTGATTTGAGTCATGCAATTGGAAACGGTGTTTTTTTTCTAATTTTATATCCAGTTTTACGTCTATTATTCTTAAAAAAGTTTAAAGGAACAATGTAAGGAGGAATATTCCAAAATATTCTTCCTTTTTTCTTTAAATCATACTAATATTAAAAGTGTAACTTTTTTTATTTTGCTTACGACTAATAAATTGAACGGGAGGATATAGGGATGGATTCCTTGTTTGAGGAACTATATGAGAAATATCATCACGATGTCTTTTCCTTCTTATTTTATATGGTGAAAAATCGTGAACAAGCTGAAGATCTCGTTCAGGAAGTTTATATTAGAGTATTAAAATCGTATAATAGATTTGAAGGTAAAAGTAGTGAAAAAACGTGGTTATTTTCAATAGCTAGACATGTCGCTATTGATTCGTTTCGAAAGCAAAAAGGCTGGAAACAGCGAATCTTAGACACGTTTGACTGGAATAAGCAGGATGTAAAGGATTATGCCCCTCTACCTGAGGAGATAGCATTACAAAACGAACAGGTACAAATAATGTACAACTGCTTAGATAAATGCACAACTGATCAACGTTTAGTGCTTGTATTGCGGTATATTCAATCATTATCAATTGCAGAGACTGCGGAAGCACTTGGATGGACAGAAAGTAAAGTAAAGACAACACAGCACCGTGGCCTAAAGGTGCTAAAGACTTATATGGAAGAAATGGGGATAAAGGAGGGAATAGTTGATGAAAAAATCAGAGTGGAACGATGAACAGCTAGAAAATTTGCTTGCGCAAATGCCCACAATAAAAGACAACCGGAGTCCACGTGAGATTTATCAAAATATATCCCTGAAGGTTAATAAGAAAAAGAAGAAAAATTGGGTTGTGCCATCCATTGCAACTGCAGCTGCAGCGCTATTATTATTTATTCTAGCACCTACTTTTTTTAATAATAGCTCATTTGATCTTTCGAGTTCGGGTTCTGATAAAGAGTCTATCGAACATGCTAGTTTGGCAGAAGAGAGAAGTCCAAATAGTTCAGAAGAATCGGCTGATAACCAGGTAAATATGTTAGGTGAGTCAAAGGAAGCTGCGGAAGGTCAATCTATTCAAAACGATGAAAAGCCGACTTATGTTGTGAAAGAAATTAAAGAGGATGAAGTTCTTTTAACCTATGGTGTATATTTAGGTGGTGTTATGTTTCCAACTGTTATTTCAATTGTAGTTGAATCAGATGGAACAAATATAATTGAACAGTTTGAAAAGAATATTCCACTTGTAAATGATGTGATTCGAAGAAATCCAAGCTGGGGTATCGATGAATTTCCACAATCTTATTTTTCTGATTTTGTAGAGATTGTTCAATCAGATGGTACCAAGGTTGTTAGAGCCGATATAGCTGAAAACATTAATCCTGAATCTTTCGCATCTGCTGAAATGTCGTCATTCGGTAACGCAATTAGCTCATTTCGATATCTTTTAGAGGACTACCAACATGTTGAATTATATAAAAATGGTATACATGGTCTTCCAAATGGGGATTGGGAAATAGGGAAAAATGTTGACGTTGAAAAAGATACTAAAAAAGCGTATTTGTTTTATATGCATGAGGAGAATGGTTATAAGGTTTTAGCACCTACATTTGATGACTACAATACAATTAAAGAGGCAATTGCTGCTATGAAGGAGTCTCTTGTTCAAGGGGATTATCAATTACATCCAACGATAACAAAATCAGCAGATATTGAAAATATTGTAGAGGATGATACAGATCTAGAAATTACCTTTTCTGATGACGCTGGTTTAGAAAATAATGATACTTTTATTTTAGCTGTAGAGGCAATAATGTTAACTGCGAAGGAATTTGGTTTTGAAACTGTAACATTCAACGGTAATATCGAGAAAATTGGAGATGTTACTTTTGGTGAACCTGTAGCAGTTCCATTAGCACCAAACCCATTTCATTTACAGTAAGAGACATTCATTTGTCTCTTTTTTTTGTCTTAAAATAGAATAACCTATTCATTAGTATGAGTAGAAAAATCCACTTGAGGACTCAGCGATTGCTGAGTTTTTCTTGTGTAATAAGAAAGGATAACTCTCCATTAGGACTTTCCACATTTAGCTCCAGCACCTTGCCAGGTTTCACCCTGAATGGGCTTATGCGATAATCTTGTCCAGAGCTTCTCCATAAACAGTTTGAGCTCAAAAACGCCTGGAAATGGAAAGTCAAAGAGTGACTTTTTTGCCACAGAACATTTGCTTGTCGGCTTGCACATGGATGTGCTGACGTCAACGTTCGCCACAGGACATGGCGAATTTTAGTTGACGCTCCACTTCCAGGCGCTTGCGCTTTTGTTCTGTGACATTTGTATTCTCTTTGAAGACCGATTAAAAAATATGTTATTTTCATTACATATTTTAAGAAAATATTTCAAATAATGTAAGGGTGTTCTAAAAAGCCTGTATAAATAAAGAACATTTAGACAGGGGATATGTCTCGAAGAGGTAAGCATGTTCTATTTAAAGACGGGCATACATAATTATCATAGCAATTAATGTAATTTCAGAGGAGGATTATGATGCTTGATTTTTTCAAACGAATTGCAATTGTTGCCGTTATGGCTGTGTTTATAGGATTACTCTTTATAGGTGGACGAAGTGCGAGTGCACACCAATTACCAACAGATAGTACAGAACAATGGGCGTGGCCGGTTCTAGGTAGGGTTACTGATACATTTGGAACAAGACAAGGTAATCACAAAGGGCTAGATATAGCTGCTCCATACGGAGATCAGATATATGCTGTTGAAGATGGAATTGTAAAGAAATCAGAGTATACTGGCTCTTACGGCCATGCTGTATTTATTGAACATCCCAATGGGTATGAGACAGTATATGCGCATCTTAGTACACGTAAGGTTCAGGAAGGTGAAGAAGTAAAAAAGGGGCAAATTATTGGTGATATAGGAAGTACAGGTAACTCAACTGGCCCTCATTTACATTTTGAAGTACATAACGGGGAATGGAATTCTGCTAGAGATAACGCACTTGACCCATTTTTTGTGTTAACAAATGAGCAAATTCTTGTTACCACTCATATGGAAAGAGAAAGAGTAGAAATGCAAAGAAAGCTGGAGAACCTGAGTAAAGGATATAATTATATAGAAGAATCGAAGGAAGAGTTAGTTAAGGCTGTTATAATAGAGAACAAAGGGGGAAATGTATCAAAGATTACAATTAAAGAGGGAGAGACTCTTTGGGATCTTTCTGTTGAATATGGTGTATCCATTCATTTATTAATGGAATGGAATAAATTGGATTCTACTATCCTACAGGTTGGGCAAACGCTATATATTTATCATGACGATAAGTCGACATATGTTGTAAAGCCGGGAGATTCTTTATCGTCCATTGCTGAAGAAGTAGGTTTAACAATAAATGAGATTAAAAGCATAAATCAATTAGTGGATGATTTAATTTATCCAGACCAAGTCTTGGTGATTGAAAAATCATAATGTCTTGAAAAAAGTTCTTTCCCTCATAGGTTTGTTCAGTTATAATGATAAAAACCTTGAGGGGGAGTTAAATGCTTACGGATTATCATAATCATTTAGAGTTAGGAACATTAACTCTAGATTATTTGATGAAATTTATTGAGGTAGCACGCTCTGAAAAGATAGAACATTTCGGGATTTCTGAACATGCGTATCATTTTTATCAGACAAAAGATATTCTACGTAATCCATGGGTTGATGAACGGAGATATTATGACATGACCGATTATGTAGACTTATTTAAACGAGCTTGGAAGAATAATATCGATGTAAAAATGTCAATAGAAATGGATTATACACCAGGAAAACATAAGGAAATGGAAATATTCATTTCATCTTATGAGTTTGATTATGTAATTGGCTCGATACATTGGGTCGATGATTTTGGGATTGATCTTGCTGAATTCAAAAAGGAATGGGATAGGCGTGATCTTTATGATACATATGAGAAATATTATGATCAGGTAATAACACTCGCTGAATCAAATTTATTTGACATTATTGGTCATATCGATCTTGTGAAGATATTTAATTACATTCCTCAAGATGAAGAATTTTTATTACACCAATTTGATCGAATCACTACTGCACTGGCAAACTCAAAAACTTGTGTAGAAATAAGCACGGCGGGGCTGCGGAAGCCTATTGGGAAGCTATATCCAGATCCAAGGCTACTTCAAATGTGCTTTGATAAAAAGATTCCAATTGTTTTGTCATCTGATGCTCATAAACCAGAGCATGTTGGGGCTGACTTTGACCAGGCGATTCAATTAGCAAAAAGTGTAGGATATGAAACCTTAATGACATTTGAAAAGGGTAATCGGAAGGAAGTACCACTAGGTTAAAAAAATACAGCATTGATTTATTTTTTCTACTAGTTATACATAAAAAAAGCAGGTACTTCACCTGCTTTTTTACCCTATATACAAGCTAACTAAATTTCTATTTTACGTATTGTTACGATATCAGGTACGTGTAAAAGCGTTTCAACTACTTCTTTTTTTAAAGGTTTATCAAAACTTAGCATCATGATGGCCTCACCACCAATTTCTCTTCTACCTACCTGCATTGTTGCGATATTAATCTCATTATCTCCTAATATCTTCCCAACTCTACCTATTACTCCAGGTCTGTCTCTGTGAAGGATATAAAGAAGGTTACCCTCAGGGATAAAGTCAATGTTGAATCCATCTAAGTTTACAATTCTACCGCCATAGTTTGGCACATAGGTTCCACGTATCTCGAAGGATTTGTTTTCCCCAAATGCAATTACAGATATACTATTTGAATATCCGTAGTTATTGGACGAGATTTTGTCTCCAAATGTAATTCCGAGGCTTTTGGAAACCATTGCAGCATTTACTTCATTGACAGTCGTATCAATCCGTGCTTTGAGAAAACCTGCTAATAATCCTTTGGATATAAAGGATGTTTCCAAATCTGTTACTGAACCGGCGTATGTAATTGAAATCTCTTGTATAGGTTCATTCATACATTGTGATAGGAGAATACCCATTTTCTTTGAGAGATCATAAAAAGGTTGTATTTTATCATAGATATCCTTCGAAAGAGCAGGCATATTTATTGCAGAGGTGACAGGTTTTCCTTGAAAGAACTCAGTAACCTCACGTGCAACCTGATTAGCAACATTTAATTGAGCTTCTCTAGTAGAAGCTCCAAGATGGGGTGTTGTAATCACTTGATCGAACTCAAGTAGACGATTATTAATAGGTGGTTCTACTTCAAATACATCGAGTGCCATCCCAGCTATATGCCCGTTTTCCAAATACTCGATAACTGCAGATTCGTCAATGATACCACCACGAGCACAGTTTATTAAATATACACCTTTTTTTGTCTTTGCTAGGTTTTCATTCCCAAGAAGGCCTTTGGTTTCTTTTGTAAGTGGTGTATGTACCGTTATTATATCTGCAATAGCTAATACTTCATCTAACGTACATAAATCTACACCTAATTTTTCTGCTCTCGCTTTTGTAAGGAAGGGATCAAAAACATGAATTTTCATTTCAAAGGCACGAGCTCTCTTGGCAATTTCTGAACCAATCCGTCCAAATCCGATAATTCCTAAATGCTTTCCTGCTAGTTCCATACCTACGAAACTAGTGCGGCTCCATTCGCGTGATTTAACAGAAATATTAGCTTGAGGAATATGTCGAACAAGAGAAGCCATCATGGCAAATGTGTGTTCAGCTGTAGAAATGGTATTACCATCAGGTGCATTAATAACGATTACCCCATATTTTGTTGCGGCGTCAACATCAATATTATCAACACCAACACCAGCTCGGGCAATTATTTTTAGATTCGGCATTTTGACTAACAGATCTTCATTCACCGTGGTAGCACTTCGTACTAACAAGGCATCAAAATTGCTTAATGAGCTTTCTACCTCACTTACCTTTTTTTGCACTAGCTCTATAGAAGGATTATCTTTAAATGGTAATAATCCCTCTTCGCTCATTGAATCAGCTACCAATACTCGATACATATCGATCGACTCCCCACTTTAACATTTTAATAAATTAAAAGGTCATAACCATAGAAATTTCTGATAACTTAACATATTAAAAATTTACTGTCAATGAGCATTTTTGTAATTTGTGGAATGTAAGCGTTTATTTTACAAAAAAATAAAAATTGTCAATTGAATGATATCAATGATTAAAATCCGGTGTTTTCTACAAGCACAAGAATGCAGGATAAAACGCTGATAATAAACTTGAAGAAATATGCATGAGCGATGTGTATAAAAAACTGTAGGAGATTTCTTAATGTCTTGACGTAGGTTAATTAAAAGGGATGAATTTACAAAAAATAAAAAACCCTTTATGAAAAAAAGGGTTCCTTTTAGAAAAAACTATTCAAATTTTAATGGGTCTCCATCGAATGGCTCGTCAGCAATTTTGATAGAATCCGTTGGACAGCCTTCAAATGCATCCATCATGTCTTCTTCTAATATTTCTGGAATTTCAACAATTCCTTGGTTATCGTCTAGTGTTACGAAAGCGATGCCATCATCATCATAATCATAAATGTCTGGTGCTGCTGCTCCACATGCACCACATGCGATACAAGTTTCTTTGTCGACAATCGTATACTTTGCCATGTGTATTACCTCCCATAAATCGTACATGTATTTACATATATTTATATTAGAGTTCCTCATCCTACTATCTTTATAAGATGGAAACAGCTTCCTCATTTAATATTGTAAAGGTGTTTGCGTAACATTTCAATAAAAATATACACTGAGAATGCTTATCATATAAGGGTTCTGCTATTATAGTGATTCAATTATACTTTCCTTTGAAAACATCCCCACTTTTATTTATTATTTGTTAAAATAGAGATAGTTCATTCATTCGACAAATTCCTTGGTTTTGTCGAATAAGAAGGTGATAAAGGTGGAATTTTCCTATCGTTCACAATTGATTTTATATTGCTTACATAAGTTGAACGGTGAACGTACCGTTTATGGGATCTTTCACATATTAACAGGAAAGAAATCCTCTCAAACAATAGGTGATGCAAATCTTTATGGGTTGTCCCATCTTTTTGGGACATTAAAAACAATCGATCGGAATCAAATACTTGAAAGTACAAGAGAACTATTACAATTAAATCTTATTATTGAGATACTTCCTAGCACAAATAAGTTTATTCTTACACCTGAAGGGATACAGGTGTTAAAAAGTTCCCTAGAAGCTAAACCAATCCCTAGTAAGCTAAATGGGTGGAAATATAATGATGCAACCTCTATATTATGGCAAAGACTCTCTCTCTTAACACAAGTTCTTTCGAATTTGATTCATGGAATAACACAATATACGGCTATTCAACAGGATGACCATGTTGTTGAATGGGTTAAGCAGTTTGTAAAGAATGTTCGCTTCAATCGCCATGAGTTAGCTGAAATGCTCTATAAAGAGTGCCAGTTATGTTTAACAAAGGTCCCGGAACCGGAAGCTACTATATTTGTGATGAGATTAACTGGTTCAAACAGGATTGGATATACAAATGATCAAATTAGTTCAATTCTTAATGAAGATGAGACTTGGTGCCAATTACTCTTTATAAATGTATTACATTTTGTTATAGCATACGTAGAGAGCAATAAAGCTGATTTTCTGATTCTACAACAACTTCTGAGGCGCAACGAGCAAAGTGATGTGTCATTAACAACCTCAACAAGATTTACTTTTAGCCTTTTACTTCAAGGGAAAACAATAGATGAGATTGCCAACATACGTAATTTAAAACGTAATACTATAGAAGATCATATTGTTGAAATTACACATAACATGAAAGATTTTTCAATAAAACCCTTTGTTTCCAAAAAGCATCAAGAAAAAATACTTTCTATCTATAAGGAATTAAATACGAAGCAATTGCGACCAATAAAAGAAAGACTCGGAACTGATATTTCTTACTTTGAAATAAGACTGGTCTTAGCTAAAAGTGGTGTATAAAATGGATCTCACTAAATTATTAAAAGAAAAATTTCATCATGAAACCTTTCGTACTGGTCAAAAGGAAATTATTGAAGATATTCTAGCGGGATATGACGTAATGGCATTACTACCAACGGGTGGTGGTAAATCACTATGTTATCAGCTTCCAGCACAAGTTTATCCAGGTAGTGTACTTATCGTTTCTCCACTAATCGCCTTAATGGAGGATCAGGTTATCCAGTTAAAAAAATTGGGTGAAAAAAGGGTAATTGCTCTAAATAGCTTCCTTGCTTATAGGAAAAAACGTAAGATAGTAGAAAATCTTGATTATTATAAGTATATCTTTGTGTCTCCTGAAATTCTGCAAGTACCGGAGATATTGAACCGGCTAACGGAGATGTCTATTTCTCTTCTAGTCGTTGATGAAGCACATTGTATTTCTCAATGGGGTCATGATTTTAGGCCAGATTATTCAAAATTAGGTGAGATTAGAAGAGCGTTAGGAAACCCAACATGCCTTGCGTTAACTGCTACTGCTACTAAAGATGTTATAACAGATATCTGTACATCCCTAAACCTTATTGATGTAAAATTGCATATTCATTCTGTTGATCGTCCAAACATTGCAATTGCCGTAAAACAAGTTGATTCAATAGAGGAAAAACAGGAAGAACTAAAAAGGCTAGTTACTGAGTTGAAGGGTCCAGGAATCATCTATTTTTCAAGTAGGCTTTGGGCAGAGAATATAGCACAATATTTAAAGGATCAAGGATTCCTAGGGGTTGCTTATTATCATGCTGGAATGGAACAAGAGGATAGAATGCTTATACAGGAACAATTTATCGCAAATCAGCTTTCCATTATTTGTTCCACAAATGCCTTTGGAATGGGAATCAATAAGTCAGATATTCGTTATGTAATCCATTTTCATTTTCCGGGTCAATTGGAAGCGTATTTACAAGAAATAGGAAGAGCTGGAAGAGATGGAAAACAAAGTGTTGCAATATTACTTCATAATGAGAGAGATGTAGAAATTCCTGAATCACTAATCAAATATGAATTTCCATCAATTGAGCAAACACAACAGGTAATCAAGTATTTCAATTATGAAATTAAAACGACTGGAACTGTTCTACTAACAAAAAGCGTTGAGGATCAAGTTATAAATTTATTTGGATTATCTGAGACACAATGGAGATTTATGAAGTACTATTTAAAGCTAGAACAATCCATTGAGCATGAAATAAATAGTCAACAGGCAATAGAAACAATAGACCACATTGTGAGAGAACGATCTATATATAAATATAAAAAGTTAAAATCAATGAAGGATTGGCTACAAACTGAGGAATGTCGTCGAATTACTTTATTAGCCTATTTTAATGAAACTCACATAAATAAGCCAAGTTCCTGTTGTGATAAGTGTCAAATTAAGTGGGACATGTATCAACAAACATCTTACGTTGATAAGGGCGTGAAGCTGCCAAATTGGAGTCAAGAATTGTATGGTATCTTCCACAGAAACGGGTGAAAAATATGGGTAAGCGTCAAGCTGATATCATCAAAAAATTAAATGATAAGGAAATTTTATTTCACCTTTATCTTACTCAGGGACTACTACTACTAGTTTCAATCGGATTAGGATTTTTCCTTTTTGATAATTTGTCATCATTTTTAGATCTATGGGTCCTTAAGGATTGGAATATCATATTAATTGGCGGCGGAACTGCAATAGTTGTGGTCATTATTGATTCTTTGATCATGAAATGGTTACCAAAATCAATGTATGATGACGGGGGCATAAACGAACGTATTTTTCAAAATCGTAGCATACCTCATATTTTTATTTTATGTTTACTGATTTCTCTAACAGAAGAAATATTATTCCGTGGGATCCTTCAGACCCATTTTGGATTGGTTGTAGCTAGTATTATTTTTGCGTTGTTACATGTCAGATATTTATATAAGTGGGTACTTTTAGTGTCGGTTATCCTGTTAAGCTTTTTACTCGGTTATATTTATGAAATCTTTCAAAACTTGTGGATAACTGTTTTTGCACATTTTTTAATTGATCTAATCTTTGCTGTCAAATTAAGAGTGGATTCCAAAAGTAAAATAGAAAATGAGGTGAAACAGCCTTGAAGCAATTTGATGAAAAACCGGATGTATTAAATACTGAAGATAAAGATACTTCATCGACTTTACCTCCTAGAAGCGAGGTTCATAAAGAGAAAAAGAAAAAAACAAAAGTAAAGATCAAATATCCAATTATTCGGCTATTAGCATTGTTATTCGTACTGTTACCTGTAGCAATCTTAAGTTATCAATATAATCCTGATAATAAAACTAAGGAATCAACTCACTCAAATAAAAGCTCAACATTTGAGAGCATACCATATGAAAAGGAAGAGGTTGAACAACCTGAAGAACTTCCAGTTAAAGAGGACAAGCCTGACGATGATACAGCATCTGCAAGTCATACAACTGACCAGCAACAAGAACCAGAGGATAAGCAAACTACTACTACTCCAACAGGGCCGAATTATGATAAGAATAAAATATCACCTCCAGAAGAATCGACGGTAAGAACAGAACCTGTTAACAAAGAAGAGTCGATAGAAAAGTACGATATTAAATATCACAAAGTTCAGGCAGATGAGACATTGTATAGTGTTTCGATTAAATATTATAAGAGTAGGTCTGGTGAAGAGCTTATAAAAAGATGGAATAATTTAAACGGCGAAACCATTATGGAAGGACAGGTTCTTCGAATTCCAATAAAAATATCAAATTAATTTGAGAGTATGTATATACGAGGACATGTTCCTCGTTTTTTTATATCCTTTACGTACTTATAAAAGTGTATGAGCTCATATTTTTAACTAATAGGTTATGTAATTTGGTTGAATTGTAGGGGAGGGAGAGAAAATCGAGAAGAAAATTATGGAACTTAATGAATATACGGATGCTGTAACAAAGCAAATGTTACAGCATTCAGTTGAAAAGAAACGGAAGATTTGAATGGAAAGAACCAAGTCAATGGAAAGGGCGCCAAAAGGTCTTTGAAATGATGAAGCGGGAATTTGATGTAAACTTATATCATGAGAGTAAATAGCTGTTTAGCTATTTACTCTTACAATTGAATTTCAATCAATCTAACTAGTCTCGCTTCCTTACGCTACAATCAACATAGTAAAAATCAACAATGTTCTTTACCCCAGCCTTAAACTAAAAAAACTTTTTCTTATCTCTTTCATCTTTAAGTATTTCTACAGCCTCTTTAAACCTTTGTGAATGGACAATTTCACGTTCGCGAAGAAAGCGTAGAGCATCGTTAAGGTCAGGATCGTCACTCATATTAATAATCCATTGATAGGTAGCCCGTGCCTTTTCCTCTGCAGCAATATCCTCATATAAATCTGTGATTGGGTCTCCTTTAGCTTGTATATATGCTGCTGTCCAAGGTGTACCAGCAGCGTTATGATAAAAGAGAGCCGAGTCATGATCTACATAATGTGGTTCAATACCTGCTGCTTTAATTTGTTCTGGGGTAGCATCTTTTGTTAATTTATATATCATCGTAGCAATCATTTCCAAATGCGCAAATTCCTCAGTGCCAATATCGTTCAACAAGCCGACCACTTTATCAGGTATTGTATATCTTTGATTCAAGTAACGTAAGGCAGCGGAAAGTTCTCCATCTGCTCCGCCGTATTGCTCAATCAAATATTTCGCTAACCTTGGATTACATGTACTAACTTTAACAGGATACTGTAGCTTTTTTTCATATACCCACATCTTGTCATTTCCTCCCCTGAGTTAATATCAATGGCACACTATAATAGGAAGTTTTTATAATGGTGGCGTTTCCTCCCTATAAAAAAGAAGGCAGTCCGGGCAGGTTTTTAAATTAGTCGAGTGACCCAATATTATACCTGCCATGGCCACGGAGTATCATCCCAGTTCCAAGGATAGCCTGAATAACTGTGTCCATACTGAAGTAAGGGTCCAAACTTTTCTTCATATTGTTTTGCAATTTTTCTTCTTTGGAGAGAAAATTGATTGAATTGTTGGATTGCTTCATAATCATTAGGATGGGTATCGAGATATAACGTTAGCTCTACAAGGACAAAATCAACAGCCTGTAATTCCTCTAACAATGCGTAGAATTCAGGAGGCATCTTTTTCATTGGCTTTCCTCCCTCTTTTTTTGTTCGTAAGGGTTATACCATGGATCGTAAAAGACTGGCCATAACGTGCCTTTAAATAACGCCTCTTTTGGTGAGAATTGCGGTAAATTTGGTGGCTGAAAAGGGATATATAGATTAGGTGGGGTTGAAAATGTTTTACATGTAATTGGCTTACATGGATCAAAAGGGCTAACATAGGGGTACCATTGCTTTCTAAGTGTGAACATCACGAAACCTCCTTGTGTAGAATTCAAACAGATGTCATTTTTACTCTATGGTGTTTTACGTAAAAAAATGACAATGTTTTAAGGGAGATATCGTGAAATGTTCTAGGTTTTTCTGTATCAAATCCTGTTTATTCTCATAGCTTGAAATAGGAGGAGATGGGGGAAATGGATAAACTAATGTACGAAGTAATAGGTTTTCTTTGTGGCTATTTATTAATTTTGTTGTCACCGAATAGCTCACCGTTTGAAATATCGGATTTGCTTATGCGATTTATTGTAAATCCCTTTTTATTTTTTATATTAATGATGTGTTTCCTAATTGGTTTCTTGTCCCACTCTATAATCGTGAAAGCTTCAATTGAAAGTACTTATAGACTTATTAAGGGACATTCTATTTCATTGTACCAAGCCTTCATTAATTATAGTTTATATGTAGGATATTTCTTTTTATTTATCATCGGACCATGGGAAGCAGTTCTACTTTTAGCTTTTTCCTTAATGTATGGTATCATATCAGTAGATTTAAAGAAGAATCATGTTTTTGATGTAGATAGGTAGGCGAGAATATGCTAGTGTTTTTTGTAATTTGTTTAATTGTTGGATTACTTCTCCTTTTTTTTATGTGGCAAGAAGCAAACCAAAATAACATATGTAAGCAAACCCTTCATTTTTCTGATTTTCCCAAAAGCTTTGATAAAATCACGATTTTTTTCATTTCTGATATACACAAGAGGGTAATCTCAAAGAAAATTATTCAGGAAGTGAAAGGCAAAGCAGACATTGTTGTCATTGGTGGAGATTTAGCGGAAAAAGGAGTTCCCTTTGAAAGAATTGAGAAAAACCTTATCCTTTTGAAGGAAATAGCACCTTCTTATTTTGTATGGGGAAATAATGACTACGAAGTAGACTACCATGCATTAGACTCATTAATGCTAAGTATGGGAATAAAAATTTTAGATAATACTACAGTCCTGTTTGAGTCTGGTGAAGGAGATAAAGTTGCGCTTCTAGGTGTTGATGATTTGATGGCTGGAAGAAGTCGACTGGATCTTGCTCTTCTTGATGTAGGAGATGAAGAAGCATTCAGGATATTAGTAAGTCATGACCCAAGGATTAAGCAAAAAATACTTCCAGAACATAAAATAAGGCTACTTCTTGCTGGACACACCCATGGTGGACAAATTAGGTTTTTTAATTTCGGGATGTATAAAAAAGGTGGAGTGGAACAAATGAACGACACTACTATCCTAATTAGTAATGGATACGGTACAACTAGCGTTCCTTTACGTCTAGGAGCACCCCCAGAAACACACTTAATTACTCTTCAATCAACCGAAGTATAGCTAATGTAGTATTCTTTAAATACAAGAACAAATTTAATATTCTTTCATAAAATAAAGAAAGGATTGCTGTAGGTGTGACGGTGAGGGAGGGTTCCTAATGCGTCTTGAACGCTTAAATTATAATAAAATTAAGATCTTTCTAACTTTTGACGATCTAATTGAACGAGGATTAACAAAGGAAGACCTAATGTCAGATTCACTAAAGGTCCACCAACTATTTCGAGATATGATTGAAGAGGCAAGTGCTGAATTGGGATTTGAGGCAGATGGTCCAATTGCAGTTGAAGTGTATTCCTTACAGGCACAGGGCATGGTGATCATTGTTACAAATAGTGTAGGTGAGAAAGAAGATGACGAAGATTTCCTAGATGATTATATTGAAATGCAGGTTACTCTTGACGAAAGTAAGGATATATTTTATCAGTTTCATACTTTCGAAGATGTAATTCAGCTTTCTACAAGGCTTTATGAGTTATCTATTCGAGGTGGCCGATTATACTCGTATGAAGACAATTTTTATCTGTTACTTGAGGAAGATTTGAGTATGAATACAGAGAATTTAATTGCTATATTAGCTGAATTTGGTAATCCAGCAACAATAACAAAATATAGAGTTCACGAATATGGGAAAATGATCTTCAATGACCATGCAATGAAGGATATTTATCACTATTTTATTAAAAATAAGAAGGATCTCTAAGGATATTAGGGATTCTTCTCATAGGTTAAAAAAAATTATTATTACAATAATATTATCACACTATTGGAACCGTTTACATTTTGGAGATAAAAATATATATTCTTTATTTTTCTTCTTTGCATAAACAATTTGAAGGTGTATACTAGTGACTGGAAAGGTGGACAATAATATTATCTGGAAATTAGATGTTATTGATGTCTGTATCTTTTAGCAGCATGATGTAGTAGTTTATATTACTAATCTATTTTTGTAAAAAAATCCGATAATTTCGGTATTTCCAGTTTCTAATTTAACACCTTTTATTATGTAAGGAATTGTGAAAAATCTTGGGAGGTTTACAAATGGTAGCCGATAACACTAAGGACAATCCACAAAATAATGAAGAGAAAATGGACGTCCTAAAGTCTACACAAATCGTAATACATAAGGCATTAGAAAAGTTAGGGTACCCTGAAGAAGTGTATGAGTTATTAAAAGAACCGATTCGTATGATGACAGTAAAAATTCCAGTTAGAATGGATGATGGCTCCGTTAAAATTTTTACTGGTTTTCGTGCGCAACACAATGACGCTGTCGGACCAACTAAAGGAGGAATCCGCTTCCATCCAAATGTAACGGAGAAAGAAGTTAAAGCGCTTTCTATTTGGATGAGCTTAAAATGCGGTATTGTTGACCTACCATATGGTGGTGGTAAAGGCGGAATTATTTGTGATCCGAGGGATATGTCCTTTCGTGAATTAGAACGATTAAGCCGTGGATATGTACGTGCAATCAGTCAGATTGTTGGACCTACAAAAGATATTCCTGCACCAGACGTGTTTACAAATTCACAAATTATGGCATGGATGATGGATGAATATAGTAGAATAGATGAATTTAACTCACCAGGTTTTATTACTGGTAAGCCACTTGTACTAGGTGGTTCACATGGACGTGAATCTGCTACAGCGAAAGGCGTAACGATTTGTATTAGAGAAGCAGCTCAAAAGCGTGGAATTAAATTAGAAGGTGCACGAGTTGTTGTACAAGGATTCGGTAATGCAGGTAGTTTCCTTTCAAAATTCATGCATGATGCTGGAGCAAAGGTAATCGGAATTTCGGATGCATATGGTGGTTTATATGATCCAAACGGGTTAGATATCGATTATCTGTTAGATCGCCGTGATAGTTTTGGTACAGTTACTAAATTGTTTAATAATACGATTACAAACAAAGAATTACTTGAGTTAGACTGTGATATTTTAGTACCAGCAGCGATTGAAAATCAAATAACAGAAGAAAACGCACATAATATTCGTGCAAGTATTGTTGTTGAAGCTGCAAATGGGCCAACAACTCTTGAAGCAACTCAAATCTTAACTGAAAGAGGAATTCTACTAGTACCTGATGTTTTAGCAAGTGCTGGTGGAGTTACAGTTTCTTATTTTGAGTGGGTACAAAATAATCAAGGATATTACTGGAGCGAGGAAGAGGTTGAAGAGAAACTCGAGAAAGTAATGGTAAAATCATTCGAGAATATTTACCAAACAGCTCAAAATAGACGTGTAGACATGAGACTTGCGGCATATATGGTTGGGGTAAGAAAAATGGCTGAGGCGTCACGCTTTAGAGGCTGGATCTAATCATATTATTTGCAAGTATGTTCTAAATCTCCTATCATTTTTGGTAGGAGATTTTTTATTTAAAAACTTAACGGAGATAGTTGAAGTGGATGGTACTATCTTTTAGATAGTTGTATCATCCAGAAAATATAAGTGTGTGTATAAAAAGTCAACGAATAGCAAAGCAAGAAGATCTAAGAAAAGACATGACCCAGGACTGTAACAGGGCAACTATATTGAAATTACTTCTACACTGCTTTGTACTGAGGGATTTACCTCTTTGAAAAGTCTAGTAGATCAAAGCACATATACTAGGTATTCTTTCCAACTGGGTCTACCTCTCGCAGAGATTCGAAGTTTATATTTGGTGACTTTTTGAACATCCTCTATTATAAAATAACCTTAATCAGGAGTGACCTATATGCAGGAAGTAGAAGTAGTCATCGTAGGAGGAGGTCCGTGCGGGCTAGCAGCAGCGATTTCTCTGCAGAACAACGGGATACAGCCAGTGGTAATTGAGAAGGGTAACATTGTAAATGCAATATATCATTACCCTACTCATCAAACTTTTTTTAGTTCAAGCGAGAAGTTAGAGATAGGAGAGGTTCCTTTCATAACACAAAATCGCAAACCAAAAAGAAACCAAGCATTGGCTTATTATCGTGAAGTCGTAAAACGTAAAAAGATAAATGTTCGTGCGTTTGAAAAGGTTACAAAGGTTGAAAAGCTTCCAACCGGCACGTTTCATATTACCACTTCAAAAGGTGAGTTACACGCAAAATATGTTGTAATTGCTACTGGTTATTATGATAATCCTAATTTTATGGATGTTCCAGGGGAAGACCTACCAAAGGTTTCACATTATTTTAAGGAAGCCCATCCTTATTTTGATATGGACGTAGTTGTTATTGGTGGTAAGAATTCAAGTGTGGATGCCGCACTCGAGTTAACAAGTGCAGGTGCGCGAGTAACGGTTATATACCGTGGTTCAGAGTATTCCCAAAGTATAAAGCCTTGGATTTTACCTGAATTCGAATCATTAGTTCGTAGTGAAACAATTACTATGGAGTTTAATGCAAATGTAGTGGAAATTACTGAAGAACAAGTTCGATATAAAGTAAACAATGTAGAAAAAACAATTAAAAATGATTTTGTATTTGCAATGACTGGATATCATCCAGACCATAGCTTTTTGGAAAAAATGAGTGTAAGAAGAGATGAAATTACAGGTAGACCGGATTTTAATCCAGATACAATGGAAACAAATGTTGAGGGTATTTTTATTGCTGGGGTTATTGCAGCTGGAAATAATGCGAATGAAATATTTATAGAGAATGGTCGTTTTCATGGGGACCTAATTGCAAAAGCATTAAGTACAAGGATATAAAACGAAAAGGAGTAGGTTTTTACCTCTCCTTTTACATTTTTTATTTCAAGAACATTTCCTGTAATTCTTGATGATTATTCGTTTTCTCAAGGGCAACAAGTAGTTTGATTCGGGCTTTTTGTCCATTTAGACCATTTGAAAAAATAACGCCGAGTTCTTTTAATTGTCTTCCGCCACCTTCATAGCTATACACATCCTGTACATAACCGTTAAAACAACGTGAAACAAGTACGACTGGAATTCCATTTTGAATTAGTTCTTTTAGTTCTTTTACCATAGTTGGAGGTAAGTTGCCTTGTCCCAAAGCTTCGATAACTAGTCCATCAAGATTAAGGGTCCTTACTGCTGTAATAATAGATCCATCCATACCTGCATATGCTTTAAGGAGTATGACATTTTTGCTAATGTTTCTTACATCATATGTTTCCCTTATTGTAGGGGTATGGTGGAATGCAACTCCTCTTTTCGAAACAATACCAATCGGACCATATTGTGGACTTTGAAAAGTAGCAATATTACTAGTATGAGTTTTTGTCACGTTTTTTGCTGTGTGAATTTCTTCGTTAAAAACAACGAGAACACCTTTTCCTATTGCAAAGTTACTAGCTGCAACTCTGACAGCAGAAATTAAATTATACGGACCGTCTGCACCTAGCTCATTACTTGATCTCATGGCACCTGTAATCACGATGGGAAGATCTGATTGAACAGTAATATCTAAAAAGTAAGCTGTTTCCTCCAGGGTGTCTGTTCCATGTGTAATGACAACACCATCGATTTGTTCGCTAATAATCTTCGCTTCTATTAATTCCTTAAGTTTCAACATTTCGTTACTATTTATATGAGGTGATGGAAGTTGAAATGGCTCCTCAACAATTATATCGGCAATCGATGTTAAGGCATCGGTAGTTTGATGAAGTGGATTTTGTCCATTAGGATGCACAGCCCCAGTATCCTTGTCCTCTGACATTGCAATTGTGCCACCCGTATGAATAATGAGTATTTTCTTCATAAAATAATATCCTCTCTTCTATAGGGAAAATAGAAAAATCAACCAATTTATGTCTCTCTTCATATTTTCATTTCACTAATATCATGTTACGATAAAAATGAGTAGTACTCAAATATAAATTACTTTTAATGTAAGGGAAAAGAGGATTTCTATGCTGGCGGTTATTACCGCAGGACTTGCACCAGGGCTTGCTTTACTAAGCTATTTTTATTTAAAAGATAGATATGATGCAGAGCCAATTGCAATGGTTTTTCGAATTTTTATTTTTGGTGCGATACTTGTGTTTCCAATTATGTTTTTACAATACATATTAGAAGTTGAAAACGTGTTTACACTTGGCTTTACCAGGGCTTTTTTTTCTGTTAGCTTACTAGAAGAGTTTTTTAAATGGTTTATTCTATATTATACAGTTTTTCAGCATACTGAATTTGACGAACCATATGATGGAATTGTATATGGAGCGGCAGTCTCATTAGGTTTTGCCACCTTTGAAAATATCTTATATTTATTTGCCCATGGTGTTCAGTTTGCATTTGGTCGTGCATTACTCCCGGTTTCAAGTCACGCATTATTTGGTGTAATTATGGGCTTCTATCTAGGAAGAGCTAAGTTCTCTAGAGAACACAAAAAGAGATGGATATTATTCTCATTCTTTTTACCTTTTTTACTTCATGGCACCTATGACTTTATTCTTATGACACAAGAACAATGGATGTATTATATTCTACCGTTTATGTTATTTTTGTGGTGGTTCGGTTTAAGGAAGGTTAGAATCGCAAAAAGTTAAATATTGGTTATAAACCTAACAAATGCGTTAGGTTTTTTGTTGGTCTTAAACATTGTTGATCCCTAAAAGATGATTGTGCACCGGCAAAAGGTCACTGACAAATGTAGGTGATCTCATTTGAAGAAATAATATATTCCCTAATACACCCATTTTAGCTGCTTTCCCGAAACCTCGAAAATAAAATGAAATTAGTACCGAACCCTCTTTATGAATCAAATAAACTCGTTATTCCCCTTAAACTCCTACAAAGTACTTCTGTAAAGTAATTCCTTTTCAAACGAAATGATGTAGATCATAAATGGTGAGTTGGAAAAGGTAATGAAACCAACTTATTGTAACAGTCGTAGTTTTTTATGCAAAATATAAAAACATAATTTATTCCCAACTATAAAAGGGAAAATGTAAGTAATAAAAGATAGCACAAAAGCATTGAAATCTTGTTGAATAAAATACCAATCTCTACAGAAAATACTTTTAAGTATATAGAAAATGGTTAGGGAGGTAATTAATAATGAGCATTAATAAGTATGCAATGTTCCCCATTGTCCTTTTGCTTTTTTGTTCTGTATTACTAGGGGAAAATGATAATAATGTTCAAGCATTTTCAAACCAAATCATTCAACGTGGAGCAACAGGTGATGATGTTATCGAGCTCCAATCTAGACTTCAATATAACGGGTATTACCATAGTACGATTGATGGTGTGTATGGTTGGAGTACTTATTGGGCTGTTCGTAATTTTCAGAAGGCGTTTGGGCTAGAGGAAGTTGATGGTTTAGTTGGTCCAAAAACAAAGGATATGTTAAACCGATACACGAAATACAACAAACAGTTTGTGTATGATAACTTGCGAAAAGGGAATCGATTTACGCATTATGGTGGTGTTCCCTGGAATATTCAATCTGCACCATCTGAACAAACTACTCAAAAGGCTAGGGCAAGTGCTGAAGCAAGAAGAAGTGAAATTGAAAAACAATTTTCAGGACAAGCACAAAAAGGAAAGCAGCAACAACCACAAGCTCAGCAGCAACAGCCACCGGCTCAGCAGCAACAACCACAAGCTCAGCAGCAACAGCCACAGGCTCAGCAGCAACAGCCACCGGCACAGCAGCAACAGCCACCGGCTCAGCAACAACAACCACAAGCTCAGCAACAGCCGAGGGTACAGCAGCAACAGCCACGACAACAGCAACAGGAGGAGCAAGCAAGAACACAACAAAATGAGCAAACAGAAGCACAAGGCCCTTCGGCTGTAAATATGCCTGGAGGATTTTCACAAAATGACATTCAGTTACTAGCAAATGCCGTCTATGGTGAAGCGCGTGGAGAACCTTATATAGGACAAGTAGCAATTGCAGCTGTTATTTTAAACCGAATCAACAGTCCAACTTTTCCAGATACTGTTTCTGGAGTGATTTTTGAACCGCTTGCTTTTACGGCAGTTGCAGACGGTCAAATTTGGTTAACACCGAATGAGCAAGCAAAAAAAGCGGTTATTGATGCAATCAATGGCTGGGATCCAACAGGAGGCGCAACCTATTATTTCAACCCAGAAACGGCTACAAGTAAGTGGATTTGGGGAAGACCTCAAATTAAACGTATAGGTAAACATATATTCTGTAGATAGAATGGAAGGTGAGTCGATATGCTAAGAGGAATATTAATCGCAGTACTAACAATTGGTATAATCGGGACAGGATATTGGGGATACAAAGAGCACCAAGAAAAGAATGCCATTCTAATACAGGCTGAAAATAATTATCAAAGAGCCTTTCACGATTTAACCTATCAAATCGATTTGCTCCATGACAAAATCGGTACTACATTAGCTATGAATTCTAGAAGTTCTCTATCCCCTGCATTGACTGAAGTATGGAGAATTACTTCAGAGGCTCATTCCGATGTTGGGCAATTACCACTTGCTTTATTACCATTTAATAAAACAGAAGAGTTTCTAAGTAATATTGGTGATTTTAGTTATCGTACAGCGGTTCGTGATTTATCGAAGGAGCCGCTTTCGGATGATGAATATAAGACACTTCAAGGATTATATAAAAATTCCGAGGATATTCAAAAAGAACTTCGTACAGTACAGCATTTAGTTCTAGAGAATAATTTACGGTGGATGGATGTTGAACTAGCATTAGCTTCAGGTGAGAAGCAAGCAGATAATACGATAATTGATGGTCTCAAAACTGTTGAGAAAAATGTAGCAGCCTACTCTGAATCTGACTTTGGAGTAACTTTAACAAGCACTAAAAAAAATAATGGTGAGTTTACAAATCTTGAAGGTGCAACGATTAATGAGAACAAAGCAAAAGAAATTGCAAAAAAGTTCCTTGGCATAAAAGGGAATGTTCAAATAACAGTAACAGAAAACGGTGAAGGTTCAAAAAATGGCTTTTTTAGCTTAGAAATTAATGATCCTAAATCAAAAGTAAATACGTATATGGACATTACGAAAAAAGGTGGCTACCCTATTTGGGTTATTCGTCAACGAGAAGTCGCAAAAAGTAAAATTAGTTTAAATGATGCTTACAATAACGCGCTTACGTTCTTAAAGGATAATAACTTTGAGAACCAGGAATTATTTGAAAGTGCTCAATACGATAATGTAGGGGTTTTCAACTTTGTTTCTTCAGTAAATGGGGTTAGAATTTATCCGGATTCTATCAAAATGAAGGTTGCTCTCGATGATGGAAATATTATTGGATTTACAGCAAGAGATTATTTAATGTCGCATAAAGAGAGAGAAATACCAGAGCCGAAAATCTCAAAAGAAGATGCAAGAAAACAAATTAACGCAAATCTAGAAATAATGGAGGAGCGTCTTGCTGTTATTACGAATGAGCTAGATGAGGATGTACTCTGCTATGAATTTTTAGGTACTATTGAGAATGATACGTATCGAATCTTTATAAATGCTGGAAATGGCTTTGAGGAAAAAGTAGAGAAACTGAAAAATGCCGAACCGGTTTATGATGGTATTTAAGAAGTTTGTTTAATAGTTCGTTTAGTTAGAGGAAAGCGAAATTTGCTTTCCTTTTTTTGTGCTTTCATGCTTTAATAATTATATATTTGGTATATTGTACAAAAGAGAGTGATATAACTTGATTAAAATAGGTGAAACAATCAATCTTGAACCAGTAATCAACCCTAATGGGGAAAAATATAAATGTAGGGTTGTAGAAAAAACGGATGATAAGCTCTATATTGACTATCCTGTCAATAAAAAGACCGGTAAAACTGTCTATTTAATGAATGGGATGCAATTAAATGCGTTTTTTTTAGGAGAAGGTACTTCTGTTTATTTTTTTGAGACAACTGTTTTAGGCAGAATAAAAGATGGTATTCCTATGATTGTACTTTCCTATCCGAGTAGTGATGCTTTATTCAAGATACAGCGGAGACAGTTTGTTCGTATAGAAACACCGGTAGATGTAGCTCTTCATAGCAAAAATGGTGAATATAAACCATTTGTTTCAATAACACACGATATTAGCGCTGGTGGGGCTTCTGTGATTCTTCCTTATCATTCTAGCCTTGTCCCAGAAACTGAAGTAAGAACAGTGTTTGTTTTGCCTACACTATCAGATGAATATATATATGTAACGTTAATTAGTAAGGTTATTCGAATTGTTGAAGGTAGAAATGGAGAACGTAATAAAGTATCCCTGCAATTTGCGAATGTAACTGAAAATGATCGACAACTACTAATAAAATTTTGTTTTGAGAGACAATTACTACTCAAGAAAAAAGGTATTCATTCCCACGAATAAAACCTATAAAAATTTTGCATACTAATAATAAAATCCTTTTAGGTTGTGGTTATGCAAAATGAAAAATTTTGAACGTATCCTAATAAAGCTAGCAATAATTCAATTTATTTTCCTACTACTATCACAAGCAATTCTCCTTTATAGTCCCTTGACACCTTACATAACTAGAATGGTCGAATATGAGGGAGTTAATCAATCGGAAACAACTAAAACGATTGAAACATTTCATAATAACAATTAAAATGATTGCAGGGATTCCCTGCATTTTTTCCGCTTGTATGAAGATTTTGTACAAGAATACATTAATTTTAGGTGCAGAAATACTTGTTTTACATAAAGATACATATCGATTTATGTTATTATCTAGCCAGGCAAGTAGCCTGGCTTTCAAAAATATATAATGGTTTATACATACATAGGAGGACTACATAAAGCATGAATAAAAAAATATCAATTGCAATTGATGGACCTGCCGCCGCAGGCAAAAGTACAGTAGCAAAAATAATTGCAGAGAAACTATCATACATATATATTGATACTGGTGCGATGTACAGAGCTCTAACTTACAAGGCAATTCACCTGGACTTGGACCTAGAGAATGAAGATTCACTTATCGAGACATTGCAACATACAACAATTGATTTGAAGCCAAGTCAAAGAGGTCAATTAGTTTATATTGATGGTAGAGATATAACTGAGGAAATTCGTGAAAGTGATGTAACGAATTCAGTATCCATTGTTGCAAAGCATCGTAAGGTTCGCGAAGAAATGGTTAAGCGTCAAAAAAGTTTTGCGACGCATGGTGGCGTGGTAATGGATGGTAGAGACATAGGGACACATGTTCTTCCACACGCGGAAGTTAAAATCTTTTTACTTGCTTCAGTTGAAGAAAGAGCACAACGAAGACATGATGAGAATATAGGAAAAGGGTATGAATCAGACCTTGTTAAATTAAAAAAAGAGATTGCAGCGCGCGATAAACTTGATTCTGAAAGAGAAGTTGCTCCTTTACGAAAAGCGGAGGATGCATATGAAATCGATACAACCTCACTTACTATCCAAGAAGTTGTAAGTAAGATTATGGATATCGTAAAGGAAAGGATTTGAATAGTATGAATCTATATTCCTTCGCAAAGGGACTTGTTGCTACGATTATAAAGCCACTATATCGTATAGAAGTGATTGGATTATCGAATATACCAAAAGAAGGAGCAGTTCTCATATGCTCTAATCATATTGACAATTTAGACCCTCCTGTTGTTGGGATAACTTCTCCACGTCCAATTCATTTTATGGCTAAGGCTGAACTCTTTAATGTCCCTGTATTAGGCAGTCTATTACCTAATATAAACGCTTTCCCAGTAAAACGAGGAATGAGCGATCGTGAAGCATTACGAAAGGCACTTAGTATTTTAAAAGAGGGAAAAGTACTCGGTATTTTTCCAGAGGGGACAAGGAGTAAGGATGGAAAACTAGGAAAGGGTCTTTCGGGGGTAGGCTTTTTTGCCTTGCGCTCAGATGCTGTTGTTGTTCCTTGTGCCATAATCGGTCCATATAAAATGTTCGGAAAAATAAAGGTTGTATATGGAGAGCCCGTTGAGATGGAATCCCTTCGTACAGGTAAAGCATCTGCGGAGGAGGCAACCGATAAAATTATGGATTCTATTCGAACATTAATTGAAAAATATAGCTAGATTAAGAGTTTATACTTGACAAATAGTCATATTTATTAGAAGTTAATTAAAAGAATATTTTTATAATTAGTTGTATCTTGGTCATTTCTATCAAAATCTAGATAGAAAAACCGTTAGAATTGCTGATTTAGTTGGCATACTAACTCTAATGTAATACCAAGCAGGAGAAAAATCTTTTCTAGAAACATGCTCGGTATACCATGATACATATATAAAATGATAGTAGTTGGACTGAAGGAGGTAATTTGAAATGGCAGAGGATATGAATCAAGTAGAGGTTAAGGACCTAAATGTTGGTGATGTGATCTCTGGTAAAGTAACAAAGGTGGAAGAAAAACAGGTATATGTGTCAGTTGAAAATAGTAAATTGGATGGCATTATTCCAATTAGTGAGCTATCGAGCTTACATGTTGAACAAGCAAGCGATGTGGTAACAGAAGGAGAAGAGCTTGAACTATCCGTTATAAAAGTAGAGGAAGACGCTTTAATCTTATCGAAGAGGGTAGTATTGGCAAATAAAGCGTGGGAAGATCTTGAACAAAAGTTTAATTCTGGAGAAGTATTTGAAGCTCTAGTTCGAGATATTGTTAAGGGTGGTCTAGTAGTTGATCTAGGGGTACGAGGTTTTATTCCTGCATCTTTAGTAGAAAATCATTATGTGGAAGATTTCTCAGACTACAAAGATAAAACATTAACGGTTAAGGTTGTAGAATTAGACCGAGAAAAAAATAGAGTCATTCTATCACACCGTGCTGTCGTTGAAGAAGAGCAAAAAAGTCAAAAACAACAAGTCCTTGAGTCCCTGCAAGTTGGAGCTGTAATGGAAGGTACAGTACAAAGAATTACAGATTTTGGTGCATTTGTGGACCTTGGAGGAATTGACGGGCTAGTACATATTTCTCAATTGTCGCATGAACATGTTTCGAAGCCTTCTGATGTTGTAGAAGAAGGGCAGGTAGTAAAAGTTAAGGTCTTATCCGTAGATCGTGATAATGAAAGAATTTCTTTATCTGTAAAAGAAACATTACCGGGACCATGGGCTAGTGTTACAGAAAAATTATCAGTAGGAGACGTTGTGGAGGGAAAAGTTAGAAGACTAGTTTCCTTCGGTGCGTTTGTTGAGATACTACCTGGAGTAGAAGGTCTAGTACATATCTCCCAAATTTCTAACAGACATATTGGAACTCCTCACGAAGTCTTAAAAGAAGGTCAAGAGGTTCAAGTTAAGGTTCTTGAAATAAATGAGAATGAAAAACGTATTTCCTTAAGCATTAAGGATTTAGAGGAAAATGTTGAAGAAGATTACAAACAATATCAGCAACAAGAAGAATCTTCAGGATTCCAACTAGGAGAAATGATTGGCGATCAATTAAAAAATTTAAAATAAACATATGGATAAAAGCTCTCACCTTATCGTGGGAGCTTTTTATGTCTTTTATTTAGGATTTATTCTATTTATTCCTCGTGCTTCTTCAGGTGTATCAAGCCTAGTAGCACCAGGATAATCAATGGATTGGTCTCTATCAGATTCAGTTAAGCGTGCACCTTTTTGCTTCTTCATTTGTCTATCCTTACCCATTTAAATTCCTCCTTTTTACGTTATTGTTTCTTAAAAAGAAATTGATATTCAAATTCAGTTGTTGGATTATTTTTCATAAAATCTAGCCATAATGGGAATAGTAGGAGGTGGATAAGTGGAAGGGACCATTTTTTATTGGATTGGGTGGATGTGTTGGGTTTGTAGCACTTTTTATATGAAAAAAAGTAAAGAAAGGTTTTTATTATCGGTTTTTTTTCTTGTATTAATTATTGTGTCACCCTATTCATTTGTTTTAGGGACAATAAAAATAAACATAAGTATCTTTTTTATACTTTTATTTTGTTTTAGGGAAATTTCAAAAAAGTCATCTAAGCAAAAATTGTATCTCTTAATTTGTATATTAACGATTTCTTTGGCATACAGTAGCTTTTTATTATTTGAACTTTATGATCCTGTATGGTTACTGTTCAATCGTAATTTAATGCTTTCTGCAGCATTAATTTACGTAACATTGATGCTAGTTAAGGATTTTCGCTCGCGCATTATTGCCTTATTGATTGGTGCAATACAAGGGGATTTTCTATATGGAATTGTAGTTACCAACATTAATTTTAGCTATGATATTGGTTCATTTGTATTTTTAGACGTAATTGCTATCAGTTTTTGTTTTATTTTTATCTGGTCATCCATAGAAGTCCTACTGAACCACTTTGACGTATTGTTTCAAAAAAACACGAAGGAGAAACACGGCTAGCATGAATGAATACACATATCCGATATTATTTGGTGTTATCTTTGGTGTGCTTGTAAGGTTGTATATGCTACGTACAGATTATCGGCAATATCCTACTTATCTGCATGGGAAAATTATACATATTGCATTAGGCTTCATTGCAGCAGGGCTAGGTACGGTTGCTGTTCCAGCTATTATGGAGCAAGATTTTACAGCTATTACCTTTTTAACCATTGCTGCATCACAATTTCGCGAAGTACGTAACATGGAGCGTAACACACTTACAGAATTAGATCATTATGAACTAGTACCTAGGGGTAATACATATATTGAAGGGATCGCAATTGCGTTTGAAAGCAGAAATTACTTGGTTATCCTTACTTCATTTTTTTCAACATTAAGTTATTTGGCTTTTAATATGTGGGCTGGAATTGTCGCTGGTATCTTATCGTTGTTAATTGCAAAAAGGCTAATGGCGGGAAGTAGACTAAAGGATATTGTTGAGATTGAATTCATGAAACCTAGATTTGATGGTCCAGGGCTTTATGTAGATAATATTTATATTATGAATATTGGGCTGCCAGCCAGACAAAAAGAGGTTCTGAATTACGGAATGGGTTTCATTCTGAGACCAAAGAATTTTAATGCCCGATCAACTATCGCAAACCTAGGGCAAAGACAAGCAATTCTTCACGATGTTTCGAATGCTTTAGGTGTATATCGAGATTCCGGAACCCCTGCCCTTGTACCATTAGCGAAAAGAGACTTGGATGATGGACGGGTAGGAGTATTTGTACTCCCGCAGGAAAAGGATGTTGAAAAGGCAATCGCAATCATTGGTCAAGTACCTACATTGGAAAATGCAATCAGAATGCCTACTGAAAGGAAAGAGAACAAGAAGGGAAGACCACTTAAATGATGATGGAAAAATATATATTAGCAGCCATAACAACGAATTCAGCGAAAGTCTCTGTTTCAGGGGGGGCTCCAGTGTTTGCTTGTCCAACTAAACCTGAGATGGAACATGTCGCTGCTAATTTAGAAGCAATTCTAGATGGAATTGCCCATGAATTAAGTGAGGATTTATATATTATTGTAAAACACTAATATCATTTGATTGTTGTGGCTTCCTATTTCTGATAGAATAAAAAAGCTAGACCCTTCTAAATTCAGAAGGGTTTATTTTTTAAAGGACATCCTAGCTGAAAATACGTAGCTCTTTAAAAGACAAGATGTGTTTTTTAAGGGAAGCCCAAGTAACAAAACAATAATCACTAAGTTAATGTACAAATTACTTTAAATAAACAACTGCATTTTTCATAAAACTACTGATGTCAGGAAATATGGTTCTTGTTTATTTCAGGGTGCTAGTGCTTTTCTATTTAGGTTGCTTTTCATACATAATTGTGTGATATATGTTATATGACAGTTTAGAAGGGAAGAAAGAATGTGTCAAAACCAATTGTTGCAATTGTTGGTCGTCCAAATGTCGGGAAGTCAACAATTTTTAACCGTATTGTAGGAGAAAGAATTTCAATCGTAGAAGATGTTCCGGGTGTAACGAGGGACCGTATATATAGCTCGGGAGAATGGTTGAACCAGGAATTCAATATTATCGATACTGGCGGTATTGATATAGGGGACGAGCCATTCCTTGCTCAAATTAGACATCAGGCTGAAATTGCCATAGATGAGGCAGATGTAATTATTTTCATGACAAGTGGTCGCGAGGGTGTAACAAGTGCTGATGAAGAAGTAGCAAAAATTTTATATCGCTCTAAAACTCCGGTAGTGTTAGCGGTTAATAAAGTGGATAACCCTGAGATGAGGGAGGCTATCTATGATTTTTATGCGCTCGGATTTGGAGAACCGATACCTATTTCAGGATCACATGGAATTGGGCTAGGTGATTTACTAGACGAAGTGGTCAAACACTTTCCTAAACATGATGACCAAGATTATGATGAGGAGACAATTAAATTCTCTTTAATCGGAAGACCGAATGTTGGTAAATCATCACTTGTAAATGCACTATTGGGTGAAGAGCGAGTTATTGTTAGTGATATAGCGGGTACTACGAGAGATGCAATAGATACGCAGTATACGGTTGATGGTAGGGATTATGTCATAATTGACACAGCTGGTATGCGTAAAAAAGGAAAAGTATATGAAAGTACTGAAAAATATAGTGTTTTGCGTGCGCTAAAGGCAATTGAACGTTCAGATGTTGTCTTAGTTGTATTAAATGCAGAAGAAGGCATAATCGAGCAAGACAAAAAGATAGCTGGATATGCTCATGAGGCAGGTCGAGCTGTTGTTATTGTTGTGAATAAGTGGGATGCAATTGAAAAAGACGAGAAAACAATGAAAGAATTCGAAGAAAAAATCAGAGATAACTTCCAATTCCTTGACTATGCACCGATTGTTTTTTTATCTGCTAAAACAAAGAAACGCACACATACATTATTACCTATGATAAATCTTGCAAGTGAAAACCACGCGATGCGTGTTCAAACAAATGTGTTAAATGATGTTGTAATGGATGCTGTAGCGATGAATCCAACACCTACGGATAAAGGAAATCGTTTACGAATTTACTATGTGACTCAGGTAGCGGTAAAACCACCTACATTTGTGATTTTTGTTAATGATCCAGAGCTAATGCATTTTTCTTACGAACGCTTCTTAGAAAATCGAATTAGGGATGCGTTTGGATTTGAGGGCACACCGATTAAGCTAATCGCTAGAGCAAGAAAATAAGAGCGAAGGAGAAAAGGTATGGAGCGAATAACTGTAGTCGGAGCTGGAAGTTGGGGTACAGCACTAGCTCTGGTCTTAGCAGATAACGATCATGAGGTTCGATTATGGGGACACCGTAAGGAGCAGATTGATGAAATCAATACATATCATACAAATACAAAATATGTACCTTCTATAGGATTACCAAAGTCAATAAAGGGTTACACAGACCTTCATGCAGCACTAGCTGACGTAGAGACTATTATTTTAGCCGTTCCAACAAAAGCAATCAGAGAGGTCTTACAAAATATAAATAATGCGACTAAAGACCCGTTAACGGTTGTGCACGTAAGTAAGGGAATTGAACCGGACACGTTAAAAAGGATATCTGAGATTATTGAAGAAGAAATGGAATCTACCCTTTTGAAGGATGTTGTAGTTCTATCTGGACCTAGCCACGCGGAAGAAGTTGTACTCCGTCATCCAACCACCGTAACGGTTTCATCAAAAAATATGGGAGCTGCTGAAAAAGTCCAAGATTTATTCATCAATCAACATTTTAGGGTTTATACAAACCCTGATATTGTTGGTGTAGAAATCGGTGGGGCATTAAAGAATATTATTGCACTAGCTGCAGGTATTACGGACGGCTTAGGATACGGCGATAATGCAAAGGCAGCTTTAATTACACGCGGACTAGCCGAAATATCACGTTTAGGAAGTAAAATGGGAGCCAATCCATTAACATTCTCTGGATTAACAGGAATAGGTGATTTAATCGTGACTTGTACAAGTGTTCATTCAAGAAACTGGCGTGCTGGAAACCTGCTTGGAAAAGGACACAGTCTTGAGGAAGTTCTCGAAAATATGGGGATGGTTGTAGAGGGTGTACGAACAACGAAGGCAGCGTATCAGCTTGCACAAAAGATGGGTGTAACAATGCCGATTACGTTTGCTTTATATGACGTATTATTCAACGGGCAATCACCTAAAGAAGCAGTCGACAGTCTTATGACAAGAGGTAAGACAAATGAAATGGCTGATATATTCAATTTTTTTGACGAAAATGGAAGCTTATAAAATCAAAGTCGTTAAACAGTGAAGGTTGAACCCTCACTGTTTTTCTATTTACCCCATCATATTTTAGGTTTTATTTTACATGCTTTATAAGGCTTTTTATTAGTTCATAATACTGTGATTTTTTTATAGGGTTCACCCTCACCGACAATCTTTTATCCGCATACAATACCAAGGAGAATAAGAGTGTTTATCATTTTTTACTCGGATCATAAGGATATCAGTAGTGCGTTTTTTCGAACGATTTGCTGAATGTCACTACATGCTTTGTAATTGCTGAGTTTTCTTTTAAAAATGGGCATTAGACGATACATTTGCCGCTATTCTCGCATAAAATGCATCGTAGTACACTGTGAGTTGAACGAACGGGTACCGGGTATATTTAGTTGTTTCGCTTGCTGAAGTAGAGTGCCCCTCTTTACTTCAGTTTTTTTCGTTAAGAATTGCAACATTGTAAAGGACATCCATCCTTATTTAAGTAATATCAATCTTCATTACATAAAAAGGAACGATAAAATGAAACAGAGACTTAAAAATTTTATTATGTTATAATATTTGTCGATGAAGAGATGGACAAGGGAGTGAGTAAAGTGACACCAGGATTACTTAAAATGTGGATTTCATTTGCAGGAATTGCGTTTATGTTTCTTGCTGTAATTTCAATTTATTTTAGTAGATATAAACTAAAGGGAATTCTAAAGGGAATAGTAGCAACAATTGCATATATATTTATGATTCTAGCAGGAATTATTATATTCTTTGTAGTTTTCAGTGGGCCTGTTAGTGAGTAATGATACAAAAACATAAGGATGGTATTAGTAGAAAATGAAATATTTCTTACAGCTTGTTGTCATTATTTTTATTAGTTCAATTCTCACCGGCTGCTTATATCCAGAAGATAAACTGAAGCAAAATCAAGTTCCCTATGCAGATCAAGTAGCGTCTGTTCAATCTGTTGTTAATCAATATAAGAATGATAATAATGGATTGCTGCCAATCAAGACGAGAGATATGACAACTCCTATTTATCAAAAGTATCCAATAGATTTTAATTTGTTATCTCCAAGATATATTGCTGAGCCTCCTGGAAACGCATATGAAAGTGGAGGAGTCTATATATACGTTTTGGTCGATGTTGAGACAAATCCAACTGTTAAGCTTTTGGATTTACGTATAACTGAAAAAATAAGTGAATTAAATATGAGGGTTGAAATTTATCGTGCAACAAATGGTTACGCACCATTTAAAGACCAATTAGAAACAAATGTTTTTACGTTAGACTATAGTAAATTAGGGCTTGAGGAAGAACCATACGTTGTTAGTCCATTTACAGGTAAAAATCTTCCTTTAATGATTACAAATACAAATGAAATATTTGTAGATTATCGAATGGATTTATATGAGTTCTTAGAAAAGTATAATCATACATATAAATCAGGTGATGATATCCGAAATATATTAGTAGAGAATTCTATGTTTGTTCCTTCAAATTCACTACCATATACAATTGACGACCAACAAGAGCCAATTTTTTTAAATAAATAAGTCATGAACCCTTCTTTTAGGAATAAACTCTAAAAGAAGGGTTTTTTATTCTCTATATTAGTTGTTCGAAAATAAGGGGAATACAGCTACCGAATTTGATTCGCTGGCTCAATTTAGCGCTTCAAGAGGCATGTTTTAACCTAGAGTCAATCTTTCAATGTGCGGGTTACTCTATGGGGACATCATACACTAAAAAGGGTACTGACTCGGCCATCTCAGCGCTTCTTGTCCACCTTTTTGAACACGCACTTTAATGCTACATATTAGTTTAGGGGGAATTTTTTTCTAGAAGTAGTCATATTTATTTAGGACAACGTCATACAAATATAATGTCCTAGAATATCTAGTAAAACGGATAAAATTATCCCAAGAACTCTAAAATCGGGAGGGGATCACTTGGAAAAGGTAGATATTTTCAAAGATATCGCTGAGCGCACTGGTGGCGATATATACTTAGGGGTCGTTGGTGCAGTACGAACAGGTAAATCTACTTTCATAAAAAAATTCATGGAGCTAGTAGTCTTACCGAATATAGGTAATGAAGCTGATAAAGCACGTGCACAAGACGAACTACCTCAAAGTGCTGCTGGTAGAACAATCATGACAACTGAACCAAAATTTGTTCCAAATCAAGCAGTTTCAGTTCATGTTGACGAAGGTCTTAATGTGAACATTCGCCTAGTGGATTGTGTTGGATACACAGTTCCAGGAGCAAAGGGGTACGAAGATGAAAATGGACCTCGAATGATTAATACTCCTTGGTACGAAGAACCGATCCCATTCCATGAGGCTGCAGAAATTGGAACTAGAAAAGTAATACAAGAGCACTCAACAATTGGAGTAGTTGTAACAACTGATGGTTCAATCGGAGAAATTCCTCGAAGTGATTATATCGAAGCTGAGGAAAGAGTTATCGAAGAATTAAAAGAGGTTGGTAAGCCATTTATAATGGTAATCAATACTGTCCATCCTCAACATCCTGAAACGGAAGCTCTACGTCAAAAGCTAGCTGAAAAATATGATATTCCAGTTCTAGCTATGAGTGTAGAAAGCATGCGTGAAGGAGATGTATATAACGTATTACGTGAAGCTCTCTATGAGTTCCCAGTATTAGAGGTAAATGTTAATTTACCAAGCTGGGTAATGGTATTAAGAGAGGATCATTGGTTAAGAGAAAGCTATCAAGATGCGGTCAAAGATACTGTTCAAGATATTAAGCGACTCCGAGATGTTGATAGAGTTGTAGGACAATTTAGTGAGTATGATTTCATCGACCAAGCAAGTTTAGCCGGAATTGAAATGGGGCAAGGCGTTGCTGAAATCGACTTGTATGCTCCAGACGATTTATATGATCAAATCCTGAAAGAAGTAGTCGGGGTAGAAATTAGAGGGAAAGACCATTTATTACAGCTAATGCAGGACTTTGCATATGCCAAGGCTGAATATGATCAAGTTGCAGATGCTTTGAAAATGGTAAAACAAACCGGTTATGGAATTGCTGCTCCTGCTCTATCCGATATGAGTTTAGATGAGCCGGAAATTATCAGACAAGGTTCACGATTTGGGGTTCGCCTAAAAGCAGTAGCTCCCTCTATCCATATGATTAAAGTTGATGTTGAATCGGAATTCGCACCGATTATAGGAACAGAAAAACAGAGTGAAGAATTAGTCCGTTACTTAATGCAGGATTTCGAAGATGATCCACTATCAATTTGGAATTCTGATATCTTTGGTAGATCATTAAGCTCCATCGTACGCGAAGGTATCCAGGCTAAGCTTTCCCTAATGCCTGAAAATGCACGTTACAAGCTTAAAGAAACACTAGAGAGAATCATTAACGAAGGTTCTGGCGGATTAATTGCTATTATATTATAGGATCAAGGCTCCTCAATAGGGAGTCTTTTTTTTTGCTTTAAATCCAATCATTTTGAACTACTTGCTAACAAGAATCCAAGTATGGTAAGCTTTTAGCAGAAAAAGCCAATTTTTTTGGGTAAAAATCCCTAAATAGGCAAGATTTCTGTTGAAATATATTGAATTATGTCTAAATATCGTTTATTATAAGGCATGTTAGCTTCTAGCTAACTTAATGTAGCTTGTAAGTTCAAGTCTTTTTAAAATGATAATATGATTTGTAACTCTTTTAAAAGGAGGTGAATGTCATGAACAAAACAGAATTAGTTAACGCGGTAGCTGAAAGCGCTGAACTTTCTAAGAAGGATGCTACAAAAGCTGTTGACGCAGTTTTTGATTCAATTCTTGAAGCACTTAAAGGTGGAGACAAAGTTCAGTTAATCGGTTTTGGTAACTTTGAAGTACGCGAGCGTGCTGCACGTAAAGGTCGTAACCCACAAACAGGCGAAGAGATTGAAATCGCTGCTAGCAAGGTTCCTGCATTTAAACCAGGTAAAGCTCTTAAAGATGCAGTGAAATAATAATACATAGATCACTATGTGATGGTATTATAGAAAAGGGTCGTATCAGTACGGCTCTTTTTTGTTTTTCTATCCATAATATGCTAGAATCAATTCACAATTATATAGTGAATGGCGTTCTGAAAAATATACTTAATTGGGATATTAAATTGTCAATTTGCGTTTTTTTTCTAATATCTTAGACTAGCATGACAAGGCTTTCAATGGATTGCATATATATGAAACAAAGATAAAGTATCTTTTTGAAACGGCCAAATTGAAAGGAAGAGGAGGGCTATCATGACTTCCGTTAATTATGAACAGATTGAAAAAGCTGTTAAGATGATTTTAGAAGCTATTGGAGAAGACCCAAATCGAGAGGGACTGCTTGATACTCCAAAACGAGTTGCAAAAATGTATGGGGAAGTTTTTTCAGGGTTACAGGATGACCCAGGTGAGTATTTTAAAACAATTTTTGGTGAGGACCATGAAGAACTTGTTCTAGTTAAAGACATTCCGTTTTTTTCAATGTGTGAGCATCATTTGGTTCCTTTCTATGGTCATGCTCATGTGGCATACATACCTAAAGGTGGTAAGGTTACAGGTTTAAGTAAGTTAGCACGTGCAGTTGAAGCAGTAGCTAAAAGACCACAATTGCAAGAAAGAATTACCTCTACTATTGCAGATTCCATTGTTGAGACCCTACAGCCACATGGAGTTATGGTTGTCGTTGAAGCAGAGCATATGTGTATGACAATGCGTGGAGTAAAAAAACCAGGAGCTAAAACGGTTACCTCTGCTGTTAGAGGCATTTTCCAAAAGGATACTGCGGCTCGAAGTGAGGTACTATCCCTAATTAAAAATTGACATAATAGAAAAAGTAAGAGATAGTAAGAAAAGATACATGAGTTTCACTTAGCAACTTGCTAATAAGTGAAAATACGTCCTTTTTACATAGTTCCGTTCATAGGAGTGATTAAGATGAGCACTAATTCAAACTCAGATTTTATTGTAATAAAAGCAGTGGAAGATGGAGTGAACGTGATAGGCCTTACTAGAGGCTCTGATACACGCTTTCATCATTCTGAAAAACTCGATAAGGGTGAAGTAATGATTGCTCAATTTACTGAGCATACTTCTGCGATAAAAGTAAGAGGAAATGCGATCATCCAAACAAGTCATGGGGAAATTAAATCAGAATCGAGAAAATAAAGCAGGTAATTCCTGCTTTTTATTTTTGAAAATACGCAAAAATAAATGATGTATGATATAATAAACGTTGTTTTTAAGTAAAAGTGTAAACAATAGATATAAGTTATTAAATTGGGGAAACAAGGGTGATTGATTTGCAAGACATCAAGAAAAAAATTGCTGACCTTAAGGGACTCATAGAGAATAAAATTAAACATTCCTATTTACAAAAGTTTGTAGAAGTACCAGAGATTGATGAGGATAAAATAATATTATTATACTCTATATATGATGATTTAAGATTACCTGGTGAGCAATTAGAAAACTATATATTGACAACAATGCTTGTACACCAAGCGTTAGATACCCATGAAACGGTCCCCAATCAACTTTATAACTCAAATGATCATGTGCGAATTCAACAATTGAAAGTACTAGCGGGAGATTATTTTAGTGGATTGTATTATTATCTACTTTCACAGTCGGATGATATCTCGTTAATTCGTACATTGGCTGAAGGCATTAAAGAAGTCAATGAATCAAAAATCTATTTATACCAGCAAGATAATAACCAAATAGACAAGCTTTTTTCATGTATTGAAACGATTGAATCAGCGATTGTACGTAAAATTGTAAAAAGCTTTGAAATAAAAAAATGGGAGGATATTGCGACAACGTTTTTATTGTTAAAGCGGCTTGTACATGAAAGGGAACTTTATATGACTAGTGGTTCTTCCATACTATTTGAAACATTAAAAAATATTTTATTCCCAAAACAACAGCAAATCTTTCTTAAAAATAACCTAAATAAAGAACAAGAGGCGTTTGTACTACGGGCTTTCGATAAACAGTTTGAGAATGTTGTTCAAACCATGGAGAAAGTACTGTATACGAATTCTAACATAAACGAATTACTAAGAAAAAGAATGAATGACTTACTAAGTTTGAGTTCAAATTTTACGATGAATAAGATTGTGGAAGAAGGGTAATTATGCAACAATCTAAAGAACAACGCGTGCATCATGTATTTGAAAAAATATATAAGAACTATGACAACATGAACTCTGTTATTAGCTTTCAACAGCATAAGGCATGGCGGAAAGATACAATGAAGCGAATGAGTGTACAGAAGGGGGCGACTGCCCTTGATGTTTGCTGTGGTACAGCTGATTGGACAATCTCTCTTGCAAATGCAGTCGGACCTGATGGCAAAGTAATTGGACTTGATTTTAGTAAAAACATGCTAAAAATTGGTCAGGAGAAGGTAAATAACCTTCAATTGAAACAGATTGAATTAATTCATGGTAATGCTATGGAGCTTCCATTTAAAGATAATTCGTTTGATTATGTAACGATTGGCTTTGGTCTTAGAAATGTTCCAGATTATATGCAGGTACTAAAGGAAATGTATAGAGTTGTAAAACCAGGTGGTAAGGTTGTTTGTTTAGAGACCTCACAGCCTACTCTAATCGGATTTAAGCAATTATATTTCTTTTATTTCCGTTTTGTTATGCCCCTTTTTGGAAAGTTATTTGCAAAGAGCTACAAGGAATATTCTTGGCTGCAAGAATCAGCAAGAGATTTTCCAGGAATGAAGGAATTAGCGTCCATGTTTGAGAAAGCAGGGTTTTCGAACATTGAAGTAAAGCCGTATACATTTGGTGTAGCTGCAATGCATCTTGGATATAAAGAGTAGTCCTTTAAGTCATAATTTGTAAACTAAGGTGAAATCAATGAAATTATCTATGATGTATTCATATTTGAATACAGATTTAGCACTTATTGAAAAAGAGTTAGAAACAACAATCCAAGGTGAGCACCCAGTTCTAAAACAAGCGGGCTTACACTTATTGCAGTCAGGTGGAAAGCGTCTTCGTCCTGTTTTTGTCTTGCTAGGTGGTAAATTTGGGAATTATGATATACATGTAATAAAAAACGTAGCAGTAGCTCTAGAACTTATTCACACAGCGTCCCTTGTTCATGACGACGTTATCGATGATGCTGATATAAGACGTGGAAAACCCACAATTAAGGCCAAATGGGATAATAAAATTGCGATGTACGCAGGAGATTATATTCTAGGGAGCTCGTTAGAAATTATTACAAGGCTTGAAAATCCTCTGTTGCATAAAATCTTATCAAATGCAATTGTTGAAGTATGCCTTGGTGAGATTGAGCAAATAAAAGATAAATATGATTTTGATCAGAATTTACGAACGTATTTACGTAGAATAAAGCGTAAAACTGCATTACTCATTGCGGTCAGTTGCCAGTTAGGTGCAATTGCAGCAGATGTGCCTGAGGAAACCCATAAAAAATTGTTTTTGTTTGGGTATTATGTAGGTATGGCTTTCCAGATAACCGATGATATACTAGACTTTACAGGGACTGAGGCGCAATTGGGTAAGCCTGCAGGAAGTGATTTGCTTCAGGGGAACATTACTCTACCGGTTCTTTATGCTATGCAGAATAAATACTTGAAAGAACAAATCATTCAAGTATCGGAACTAACTACTCCAGAGGAAATTAATTCTTTAATTACATCTATTAAACAATCAAATGCTATCATGCATTCAGAAATGATTAGTAATCGCTACCTAGCAAAAGCTTATAAGGTTCTGGATGAGTTACCTCCTGTTCGTGCTAGAAATACTCTTTCTTCCATTGCAAAATATATTGGAAAAAGAAAATATTAAGAAAAAACATAATGGTAAGTTGATAACCAATCAAAATAGTGTTACTATTTTGATTGGTTGGTCAAAGATAACCGACTATTTTACATATTTAATGGGGTGGAGAGTATTATGGAAAAAACATTTTTAATGGTAAAGCCTGATGGTGTACAACGTCAGTTAATAGGAGAAGTTGTATCACGTTTTGAAAGAAAGGGCTTTCAATTAGTGGGAGCAAAATTAATGTCAATTCCACGTGAACTAGCTGAACAACATTACGGTGAGCACAAAGAGCGTCCTTTCTTTGGAGAATTAGTTGATTTTATTACTTCTGGACCTGTATTCGCAATGGTTTGGCAAGGTGAAAATGTAATTTCAACTGCTCGGGGTATGATGGGTTCAACAAATCCTAAGGATGCTGCACCAGGTACAATCCGTGGGGACTTTGGCCTAACTGTTGGTAAAAATGTAATCCACGGTTCTGATTCACCTGAAAGTGCAGAACGTGAAATTTCTTTATTTTTTAATGAAGAAGAAGTTGTAGCCTACGACAAGCTAATCAATAACTGGATTTATTAATTCTCTAGACCAGCTCTTTGAAGAAGGGCTGGTTTTTCTTAAACAAAGATAGATTTATATATTTCTTTTATAGAGAAAAATAAACAGTAAAGATACTGTCTATAAGGTACTGTTAGAGGAGAACGAGATGCAATCGGATTACGATAAATTTATCATACAAGTAAAAAATAAGACAGGAATAGATTTGGGTTTGTATAAAGAAGCTCAAATGATGAGACGGTTGACTTCTTTATATGAGAAGAAAGGCTATGGTAGTTTTCAAGAGTACTATAGAGCAATTGATAGTGATCGTGATTTGCTACATGAGTTTTTAGACAGAATGACTATTAACGTTTCTGAGTTTTACAGAAATGCCAAAAGGTGGGAAGTACTAGAGAAAAAAATTCTTCCTAAACTCCTTAAAGAAAATAAAAATATTAAAGTGTGGAGTGCTGCTTGTTCTTCTGGGGAAGAGCCCTATACACTTGCCATGATTTTATCTAGGTTCCTTCCCTTGAATCATATTTCTATTCTAGCAACTGACATTGATGAAAATATTATTGCAAGAGCTAAGTTGGGGGTGTATCCGGAACGTTCTCTACAGGAAGTCCCTGTAGACGTTAAAAAACGTTTTTTTACTCAAGAAGGTGCTTTTTATAGGGTACACGAGGATATAAAAAAAACGGTTACCTTTAAAAAACAAAATCTATTAGCTGATTCATTTGGAAATAATTTTGATTTAATCGTATGTCGAAATGTATTAATTTATTTTACAGAAGATGCAAAAGATATGCTATACCGAAAATTTAGTGCTTCTCTTAAGAAAGATGGAATCTTTTTTGTAGGAAGTACTGAGCAAATATTTAACCCTGGAATGTACGACTTCGATACTGAGGATACCTTTTTTTATAGAAAGAAATAAATAAAGACGGTTACCTAAAACTACATATTAATAATAAGGGAAGGATTCATCTATTGGTGAATTCTTTTTCTGTTACGAAAGTATCACATAGTATATAAAGAAATTTTTAAAAATACCTTACTCAACACCATAGATTGTGATATATTGATACATAATTGCTTTAAAGAGCTAAAAGGGGGTAACGAAGATGAGATATTTAACAGCTGGTGAATCGCATGGTCCACAGCTTACTACCATTCTAGAAGGTGTTCCTGCTGGCCTACCTTTAACTATAGAGGATATAAATACTGAGCTTGCAAGACGACAAAAGGGGCATGGACGCGGTAGAAGAATGCAGATCGAAAAGGATCAGGTTCAAATTGTTAGTGGAGTAAGACATGGGAAAACGTTAGGCTCCCCAATAGCATTAATAGTAGAAAACAATGATTGGAAGCATTGGACCAAAATAATGGGGATAGAACCGATTTCAGACGAAGAAGAGGATGAAATTAAACGTAAAATTACTCGACCTCGCCCAGGACATGCTGATTTAAATGGTGCAATAAAGTATGGTCATCGTGACATGCGTAACGTACTTGAAAGATCTTCTGCTCGAGAGACAACCGTTCGAGTAGCTGCTGGAGCAGTTGCAAAAAGATTCTTGGCCGAATTGGGTATACAGGTTGCTGGTCATGTGTTAGAAATCGGTGGAGTTCAAGCGCAAAAACGTACATATTCGAGTATAGAGGAACTAAGGACGAAAACAGAAGAATCACCTGTTCGCTGTCTAGATGATGAAGCAGGTATAGAAATGATGAAGGCCATTGATGAAGCAAAGAAAAACGGAGATTCAATTGGTGGCATTGTTGAAGTGATTGTCGAAGGTGTACCTGCAGGGGTGGGTAGTTATGTTCATTATGATCGAAAGCTTGATTCCAAGATAGCTGCTGCAATCGTTAGTATTAATGCCTTCAAAGGAGTCGAGTTTGGAATTGGTTTTGAAGCTGCACGTGTTCCTGGCAGTCGTGTTCATGATGAGATCATTTGGGATAAAGAAAACGGTTATAGTCGAAGAACGAATAATCTAGGAGGCTTCGAAGGTGGTATGACTACTGGAATGCCTATCGTTGTTAGAGGAGTCATGAAGCCAATCCCTACATTATACAAGCCACTGAAAAGTGTTGATATCGATTCGAAGGAAGTATTTGAAGCGAGCATTGAACGTTCAGATAGCTGTGCGGTTCCAGCTGCTAGCGTAGTAGCGGAAGCTGTAGTTGCATGGGAAATAGCGAAGGCAATTATTGAGCAATTTGGTCAAGATCGAATGGATTTAATTCGTGAGAATGTTGCTAAAATGCGTGAGTACTCGAGGGGATTTTAATGGATGTTGTTACAATTTCAACAAAATCTAAGACATATCCCATGTATATTGGAAGTGGGATTATTGATCAATTACCCCAACTAATAAAGGATACCTGTAAAACTGTATCTAATATTCTCGTCATTAGTGATGAAACGGTGGCGCAACGTTATCTAGAGCAGGTTATGGTACTCTTGAAGACTGATTTTAAGAATTCATATTCTTTTGTGATCCCAGCAGGAGAAGCCGCAAAGTCATTTGAAATGTATTATCAATGTCAAACGTTTGCGTTATCTAGGGGATTGGATCGGTCATCCTTAATCCTTGCATTGGGGGGGGGAGTTGTTGGGGATCTTGCAGGTTTTGTGGCAGCTACTTTTATGAGAGGAATTCCTTTCATTCAGTTACCAACAACCCTTTTAGCGCATGATAGTGCAGTAGGAGGTAAGGTAGCTATCAATCATGATCTCGGTAAAAACATGATTGGTGCCTTTCATCAACCAAATGCCGTCCTTTATGAGATAGATTTTATGAAAACATTGCCCCTCAAGGAACTACGTTCAGGTTTTGCCGAAGTTATCAAGCATGGTTTAATTGGAGACCGAGAATTTTATCATTGGCTTATCCGTGAAGTAAAAACATTGAGTGATTTAAATAAAGAAAAATTGCAATATGCTGTATTAAAGGGTGTGTCTGTAAAAGCAAAGGTAGTTTCTGAGGATGAACAGGAGAAAGGGTTACGTGCAATTTTGAACTTTGGTCATACACTAGGGCATGCGATTGAGGCGGAACTTGGATATGGCGAAATAACCCATGGTGATGCAATTGCAATTGGAATGATTTATGCTTTGCGATTAAGTGAAGAAATCTTCAACTTTGATTTATCATCATCAAGTATCGCAGCTAGTTTTAAGAGGTTCGGATTTCCTGTAACTGTACCACAAGAGCTACCACCAGAAAAACTATTGCAGCGAATGAAAATGGATAAGAAGGCAACCTCTGGTAAAGTAAAAATGATACTTCTAAAAGACATTGGAAAAGCAGTTATAAAGGATGTTGACGACAAACAATTACTCCTTTTACTAGAAAAATCATATGAAAAAGCATAGCGGATAGGAGGAGTGAAAATGGTAAGGGGAATACGTGGTGCAACAACCATTTTAAACAATAATAAAGAAGAAATTACAGTAGCCACAGAAAAACTTCTTAGAGCCATGATACAGGCAAATAGTATTAACGCTTCAGACGTTGCACAAATCTTATTTTCAGTAACGGAAGATGTTGATGCATCTTTTCCAGCTGCAGCTGCTAGGTTAATTGAAGGCTGGGCATATGTTCCAGTCATGTGTATGAGAGAAATTCCAGTCCCAGGTTCACTACCAATGTGTATTCGCGTTATGATGACAGTTAATACCACAGCAAAACAGGAAGAAATTGTTCACATTTATCATGAAGGAGCAATATCTCTAAGACCAGATTTATCCCATACAACATCAAATGGTTAATTGACAAAAAAAGAAAAAATAGGTTAGAATAAATAATTAGAAAGTTAGAATAGTTTAGATTAGTTACTTAGTTAAGTTTTAGATGTTGGTTGTTAGAATGAGACTAACAGATATTTCGGACATCTATAGAATGATGAGAGCCTTTTAGATGAGCATAGGGTAGATGAGAATGAGAGAGTTTAGCAGAGGTTAGTTTAGTTTATAATTTGACTCCTACCCAAAGGTACAATTGTGTCTTTGGGTTGTTTATTTTTAGAAGCTTACTTTTGTAGTATAAGGGAAGATGTTTCATGCCTGCCAACGGGCATAACTTTTCACAATGACTAACAGCAGATGTAAGCTTTCTAATGTTATTTTACCTCCTAAAATCCTCGTTCTCCATTATAAATGGAGGAGTGAGCTGAAATGAATACGTACGATTTTTCCTCATTTTTAACGGATACAGTTCAATATCGGACTATTCCAATTGTAAAACGTTTCTTCGTAGATACATTAACACCTATCCAAATATTCCAAAATCTAGAAAGTGATGCATCCTTTCTCCTTGAAAGTAAGGATGATGAATCAGTCTGGTCTCGGTATTCATTTATTGGAATAAAGCCTTTTTTATTTATCAATGAATCCGATGGTTTTTATTATGTTAAAAATAAAAATCAACAAAGTATGGTGAAAAAACAGTCACTAAAAGCTTCCTTCGATTGGGTAAAGACATATTTAGCGATAAAACCAATCGAAATTGAAATTCCGTTTTATGGAGGAGCAGTTGGCTATATCAGCTATGATGCAATATCGACTGTTGAGAAAGTAAGTGAACATGCAAATAAAGATCTAAAAATAGAAAGATATCAGTTTTTCTTTTGTGAAACAATCATTGTTTTGGATCATCATTCAAGAGAGCTGATACTGGTACATCATCTTCGTGTAAATGGGGATGAAAATGAAAATATCAAGAGGGCTATCTTTGACCATGCACAATCAAAAATAAATATGTATCTATCAAAGATTATCCAAAACAAAGGGCAAAGTGAAATGCTTTTGTTACCTAAATTATTTGAGGTAGCAAATGTAGAGGAAATAAAGACAAATTTTGATAAACAAGATTTTTTACATGCTGTTACAAAAATTAAAGACTATATATCGTCTGGTGATATATTTCAAGCCGTTTTATCACAACGATTTGAAATCCCTGTAACTGTCACTGGTTTTCAATTATATAGAGTTCTACGCATGGTAAATCCGTCACCATATTTGTATTACATCAAAATTAATGACATTGAAATTGTAGGTAGTTCACCAGAGCGTTTGATAAAGATTCACAATAAGCATTTAGAAATACACCCAATTGCAGGTACGAGAAGAAGAGGAAAGACTAAAGAAGAGGATGAGTTCCTTGCAAATGAACTTCTACATGATGAAAAAGAAAAAGCAGAGCATTATATGTTAGTAGATTTAGCTAGAAATGATATTGGTAGAGTATCAACCTTTGGTTCTGTAAAAACGCCTGTCCTGATGGAAATTGGAAGATTTTCGCATGTTATGCATCTCATTTCCAAAGTGACTGGTGAGCTTGATGAGGCTATAGATCCATTAGACGCATTGTTAGCTGCTTTTCCAGCAGGTACAGTTTCAGGAGCTCCCAAAATAAGAGCAATGCAAATCCTATCTGAATTGGAACCTACAGCCCGCAATTTATATGCAGGAGCAATTGCGTATATAGGGTTTGATGGGAATATCGACTCTTGCATCGCAATCAGAACAATGGTTGTTAAGGATAAGGTTGCTTACGTGCAGGCTGGAGCAGGTATTGTTGCTGATTCCGTTCCAGAACTAGAATGGATAGAAACAATCAATAAAGCAAGTGCACTCATTCAGACTATCAAGCTGGCAGATGAAGCTTTCGACGAGGAGGATACTCATGTTGAAAAATCTATTAAATAAATGTATCACTGGTGAGGTTTTAACGGAGGAAGAAAGCTATCGAGTGATGGATGAAATAATGTTAGGAAATGCAACTGCAAGCCAAATCGCAAGTCTTCTATCAATATTACGCTTTCGTGGAGAAACAATTGATGAGATTACAGGCTTTGCTAGGGCAATGAGAGAGCATATGATGTCTTTACATTATGATGATGATCAGGTTATTGATACTTGCGGTACTGGTGGAGACGGAGCTTCTACCTTTAATATCTCTACTGCAGCTGCGATTGTTGTTTCATCATTAGGAATTAAAGTGGCCAAACATGGGAATCGTGCTGTGTCTTCAAAAAGTGGGAGTGCAGATGTATTGGAGTATTTAGGAGTTGAAATTCAATCTACTCAGGAAGAAGCCAAGACTGCATTAAATAAACGGAATATGAGCTTTTTATTTGCACCCATTTATCATGCAGCCATGAAACATGCAGTGACACCACGTAGAGAAATAGGGTTCCGCACGGTCTTTAACTTATTAGGTCCGATGGCAAACCCTGCAAAATGTAAGAAACAGGTGTTAGGAGTATATTCAACTGATTATGCAGAGAAAATGGCATATGCACTTCGTAACCTTGGTTCTGAGCATATCCTGTTTGTTTCTGGGAGAGATGGATTGGACGAATGTAGCATAACAACAGAAACAGATATTGTAGAGTTAAAGAATGGTGAGATTAGAAGATACGTTCTTACACCAGAGGATGTTGGCCTACCAAGGGGTAACAACAAGGATATTCAAGTCTCCTCGATTATCGAGAGCGCAGAATTGCTAAAGGATGTGTTGTACGGAACAGCTAATGAAAGTGCAACAAATATTGTCATTCTCAATGCTGGAGCCGCTTTGTATATTTCGGGGAAAGCTTCAAGTATTCGGGAAGGTGTTGAGGCTGCGAGTGAAGCTATCTCATCAGGCACTGCAGGAAGCCAATTCGAACAGTTACGAAATAGAAAGGTGGAGTATTATGCTAAGTAATATTATTTTGCAAAAGAAGAAAGAGGTAGAAAACCTCCATCTTCCTGAAATCCAACAAGAAGTCGAACGCAAATCTTTATTTTATGCTCTTTCTAATCCAAATCGGTCGATTGGACTAATTGCTGAGGTGAAAAAAGCGTCCCCATCAAAGGGTGTGATTCGAAAAGATTTTAATCCTGTACGAATTGCCATAGAGTATGAGGAAACGAGGGCTGATGCAATATCTGTTTTAACAGATGAGACCTTTTTCCAAGGGTCAATGGAGTACTTAATGGAGATAAAGAAAACTGTTAAACTCCCTGTTCTACGAAAAGATTTTATTATAGATGCAAAACAGATTGCTCAGAGCGAGAGAATTGGTGCTGACGCAATTCTTTTAATTGGTGAAGTATTAGAACCTGTTCAATTACATGAGTATTACTGTGAGGCTTATGAAAGAGGGATGGAGAGTTTAGTAGAAGTGCATTCTCGTGAAACACTGGAGCAAGTGTGTAAATGTTTTTCTCCTAAACTATTAGGCATAAACAATCGAAATTTAAAGACCTTTGAAACAGCGGTTTCACATACTAAGGAGATTATACAGGATGCTCCCAGTGAGAGTTTAGTCGTAAGCGAAAGTGGAATCCATTTTCCAAGTGATTTAGAAGAGATTCAAAAGTTTGGTGCTAGAGCAGCTTTAATTGGAGAGGCATTTATGAAAGTGGAATCACCTGGTAAAGGTATCAAACAGTTATTCGGAGAGGTACCGTATGCAACAACTACTAATTAAGTATTGCGGCAACCAGTCAAAAGAAGATATAGAAATAGTTACGGATAGTAACGCTAGTTATATTGGATTTATATTTGCTAATAGCAAAAGATTTGTTAATCCACTACTTGTTAAAGAATGGCTTAAAAAAGTATCATTTGAAAATAAAAAGCTTGTGGGTGTGTTTGTGAATGCAGATATATCTTATATTGATTCAGTCCTTTCACAAGTACCCTTGTCTGTTATTCAGTGTCATGGTACTGAGACGCCCCAATATGTAATTCAACTGAAAAAAACAACGAAAATACAGGTCTGGAAGGTAATCCATCATGAAGAAGGTTCATTAGAAAATATGAAAGGCTTTCAGGGTATTGCTGATGGATATGTGATCGACACAAAGGTTAAAAACCTATGGGGTGGTTCAGGAACATCTTTTGATTGGAAGTACATTCCACATTATATCGAGGAAGCAAAAAGGCAAGGTGTTCCTTGTCTTATTGCAGGTGGTATTCATGTGGGAAATATTGAACAACTACTAAAGTATGAGATTGATGGAATAGATATCTCATCCGGAATAGAACGAAATGGTAAAAAAGATAAACAAGTGATAGAGACTATTGAGAAATGGGTGAATAAAAATGTTGAACGTACCTAATCAAAATGGTAGATTCGGAGATTTCGGAGGAAAGTTTGTACCAGAGACTCTTATGAAGCCGTTAGAGGAAATAGAACATGCACTTGAAGAAGCATATAAAAGTAAAGAATTTATAGATGAATATATCAATGTGCTCAAGGAATATTCCGGCCGCCCTACAGCTTTGACGTATGCAGAGAATTTAACATCAACTATTGGGGGAGCAAAGATATTTCTAAAGCGGGAAGATCTTAACCATACTGGAGCTCATAAAATAAATAATGCGATTGGTCAAGCGCTATTGGCAAAGAGAATGGGGAAGAAGAAGCTAATTGCTGAAACAGGTGCTGGTCAGCATGGTGTGGCAGCAGCAACAGTAGCTGCAAAGTTCGGGATGGATTGTAAGGTTTTTATGGGGGAAGAAGATATAGAAAGACAAAGGTTAAATGTATTTAGAATGAAGCTACTAGGTGCGGAGGTTATCCCTGCAACGAGTGGAAACAAGACATTGAAGGACGCAACAAATGAAGCAATTCGTTATTGGGTCCAGCATTGTGAGGACCACTATTATATGATTGGATCAGTTGTTGGCCCGCATCCATATCCAAAAATGGTCCGTAATTTCCAACGCATCATTGGAGACGAGGCAAGAGAACAGTTCCTTGAGAGAGAGAAGAAACTTCCGGCTGCTGTTGTTGCTTGCGTTGGTGGTGGTAGTAATGCTATTGGTATGTTTTATCCGTTTTTAGAGGATGATGTTCAATTAATTGGGGTTGAAGCAGCAGGGAAAGGTGTAGATACTTCACTACACGCAGCGACAATTACAAAGGGAACAAGGGGGATAATCCATGGATCACTTACTTATCTTCTACAAGATGTACATGGACAGATTATTGAACCTTATTCGATATCTGCCGGACTTGACTATCCGGGTGTTGGGCCAGAACACGCATATTTGGCTAGCAAAGGAAGGGTTACTTATGAGGCAGTAACTGATAAAGAAGCGCTTGAAGCCCTACAATACATTACACGCGTCGAAGGAATAATCCCAGCGATTGAATCAGCACATGCAATTGCGAAAGCTATTCAGGTAGCTAAAGTATTATCAAAGGAGGACTCGGTTTTAATTTGTCTATCAGGCCGAGGAGATAAGGATGTACATTCACTTATGTCTTATCTAGAAGGGGGAACTACATATGAACACAACCTTTACGAAACGATTGCCAAAGGCTGAAAAATTATTCATTCCATTTATTGTTGCAGGTGACCCACATCCATTAGTGACAGTTGACTTAGCATTGTCTCTACAGGAGGAAGGAGCTTCCATCTTGGAGTTAGGAATCCCGTATTCTGACCCGTTGGCCGATGGACCCGTAATTCAAAAAGCTTCTGCAAGATCCTTGAAAAATGGTACTACTTTAGAGAGTTCAATGAAATTAGTGTCATTTATGAGAAAAAAAGGGTTGAAAATTCCCGTTATCATCTTTACCTATTACAATCCTGTGCTACAATTAGGGGAAGATAACTTTTTCGCTTTAGCGCGAGAAAATGGTGTAGACGGTTTGTTGATTCCAGATCTTCCCTATGAAGAGAGTGAGCAACTTCGTCAAAGATGTCTTGAGGAAGGAATAAAGCTTATTTCATTGGTTGCGCCTACGTCTTCTGGTAGAATTGAAAAAATAGCCAAACATGCACAAGGATTTTTATATTGCGTTTCGTCTTTAGGAGTAACAGGGGTTCGTGACACCTTACATAGTGAAGTGTATTCCTTTTTACAAGAGGTGAAAAAGCATAGCTCAATCCCGGTTGTAGTTGGTTTTGGTATCTCGAATTCTTCACAAGTTGAAGCGTTAAAAGAACACTGTGATGGAATTGTCATTGGTAGTGCTCTGGTTCAACGAATCGAAGACCTGCTACCCGTTTTAATGGATGAAGACACAAGGGAGACTGCCTTATACCGTTTTAAAAGTTATATTAGGAGTGTGCTATCCCCGATAAATAGTTGAGAGGTGTAATTTGAATGGAAGTTAAGGAACAGTTATTAAATTTAAAACCATATCAGCCTGGCAAACCAATTGAAGAGGTGAAGAGAGAATACGGTCTAAATAAAATCGTTAAGCTTGCATCTAATGAGAATCCATTCGGATGTTCTGAGTCTGCTAAGGAAGCGATTAGACAAAGTCTAGATTCACTTGCAATTTATCCAGATGGATATTCAACAGAGCTTAGAGATAAGCTAACTGAACATTTGGGAGTAGATGGTTCTCAAATTATTTTTGGAAATGGGTCTGATGAAGTAATAAGTGTCATCAGTCGCGCTCTTTTATCACCTGGTAAAAACACGGTAATGGCAACCCCAACATTCCCACAATATAAGCACAATGCAGTTATTGAAGGTGCTGAAATTAGAGAAGTTGAACTGATTGATGGCCACCATAACCTAGACGGAATGTTAAAAGCGATTGATGAGAATACACGGATAGTATGGGTTTGTAGTCCGAATAATCCTACCGGTGCATATGTAGATACAGAGAAGCTTTCTAGCTTCATTAGCAAAGTTCCTAAGCATGTTTTAATCGTAGTCGATGAAGCGTACTATGAGTATGTAACAGAAGAGGATTATCCAAACACAGTACAATTACTAAAGGATTATCCAAACTTGCTTGTTTTACGTACATTTTCAAAAGCGTATGGCTTAGGTGGTTTACGAGTAGGGTATGGAATCGGGAACAGTTCCTTCATTTCTAAAATCGAGCCTGCAAGGGAACCATTTAATACAAACCGTGTTGCTCAAGCCGCAGCTGTAGCTGCGTTAGGGGATCAAACCTTTATTAGAGATTGTATAGAAAAAAACAAAAATGGGTTACAGCAATTTTATAGATTTTGTGATCAACACCAACTAGCGTATTACCCGTCATTCGGAAATTTTATTTTGATTGATTTTAAGAGACAAGGAAATGATGTGTTTCAGTATTTATTAGAACGTGGTTATATTGTGAGGTCTGGAAATGCGTTAGGCTTCCCTACATGTGTACGTATTACAATTGGTACCGAACAACAAAATAATGAAATCATTGCACTTCTGTCAGAAATGCTAGCAGGATAATATCTGAAGATACTTAAAGTAGATATATGAGGTGGGGGACTATGTGCCCCACTGTTTACTAAAGTTGTACATATTGATAAATGATTTAAACCGGTTTTCTAAGTAAAATCATTTGTCCATTTCTTAAAGATAGACAATCATGAGTTTCTTTATTGGTGGTGATGTAATGAAGGCAAATGTACTAATTATAGGGCTAGGGTTAATAGGTGGATCGATAGCCCGAGCGATTAAGAAGGAGTATCCAGAAGTAACTATTCTGGGATATGATCGCAACACCGACACATCACTACTTGCAAAGACATTACAGGTAATTGATGAAGTGGTATTAACGTTACAAGAATATGTGCATATTTGTGATTATATTTTTATATCTGTCCCAGTGAAGCAGACAGAAGAAATGATACTAGAACTTGGTCAATATGACTTAAAAAAAGATGTTATTGTCACGGATGTGGGGAGTACTAAACAAACGATTGTTCTAATTGCAAAGGATGTTTTTAGTGGTCGCGGAGTTACGTTCATTGGTGGTCATCCGATGGCTGGGTCCCATAAAAGTGGAGTTGTTGCAGCCAAGGACCATTTATTCGAGAATGCTTTTTATATCTTTACTCCACTAGAGCATGAAGATACAAACATCGAGCGGTTAAAAACTCTCCTAAAAGGGACAAAGGCTAATTTTGTAATCATGACTCCTGACGAGCATGACAGAATTGCAGGTGTAATTAGTCATTTTCCACATATTATAGCAGCCAGTTTAGTTCATCAGGCAGACCGATATGACAAGGAAAATGACCTTGTCAGACCATTAGCGGCAGGTGGATTTAGAGACATTACCAGGATTGCATCTAGTAATCCGTCAATGTGGCGTGATATATTACTTCAAAATCGTGAAGTGTTACTAGATTTATTTGATAACTGGCTGGAGGAAATGGAACGTATTCGAACGTTTGTAGCTTTTGGAAATGGTGATAAGATATATGATTATTTCATGAATGCCAAGAACTTTCGAGATGGTCTTCCAACTAGGACTAAAGGGGCAATTCCATCTTTTTACGATTTATATGTAGATGTGCCTGATTATCCTGGGGTTATCTCGGAGATTACAGGTCTTCTTGCAAATGAAAGGATAAGTATTACCAATATCCGTATTATTGAAACTAGGGAAGAAATCTTTGGGGTGTTAAGGATAAGTTTTCAAAATGAAGACGATCGTGAAAAAGCAAAGCTTTGTATTGAAAGCAATACGGATTTTGGAACATATAATGGATAACTAGTTTTCTAGGAGTGGTAGAATGAAGAATATTCAGCTTCGTACGAATATTGATAGACTATCAGGTGTTATAAGTATTCCTGGTGATAAGTCAATTTCACACAGAGCAGTTATGCTAGGTGCAGTCGCAAATGGTAGAACAGTAGTTGAAAACTTCTTACCAGGAGATGATTGTTTAAGTACCATTAGTTGCTTTAAAAAATTGGGTGTATCGATTATACAAAAAGAAGAATTTGTAGAAATTGAAGGTAGAGGCATTGATGGCTTACAGGAGCCAGTTGAAATATTGGATACAGGGAACTCTGGAACAACAACAAGACTATTAGTAGGTCTTTTATCTGGGATTCCGTTACATAGTTGTGTGATTGGTGATGAGTCAATTGCGAAGAGACCAATGAAAAGAGTGACCGTACCATTACGACAAATGGGTGCAAAAATTGATGGTAGAGAAAACGGTAATTTTACTCCATTAGCCATTCGAGGAGGATCTTTGACAGGTATTGACTATCAATCACCTATTGCAAGTGCTCAGGTTAAATCATCAATTTTACTAGCAGGGTTACATGCAACAGGGACAACAGTTGTTACAGAGCCGCATAAGTCGAGAGACCATACAGAAAGAATGCTACGTGCCTTTGGATGTGAGGTTGAAGAGGATGGATTCACTGTAAAAATAAGAGGTGGTCAAACTCTAAAAGGAACCCATATTCAAGTTCCAGGGGATATTTCGTCAGCTGCTTTCTTCCTTGTAGCTGGTGCGATTGTACCAAATAGTAAGATTACCCTTAAGAATGTGGGGATGAACCCAACTAGAACCGGGATTATTGATATCTTACTTAAAATGGGTGCGAAATTGGATATTGAAAACGAAAGATTTGTCAATAATGAGCCTCTTGCAGACTTAACCATACAGACATCTGAGCTAACAGGAGTTCAAATCGATGGAAAGTTAATCCCACGATTAATTGATGAAATTCCTATTATTGCTCTTTTAGCGACACAAGCAAAAGGAAAAACAGTTATAAAAGATGCGAGTGAGCTTAAGGTGAAGGAGACGAATCGTATTGAAACGGTTGTAGGAGAGCTTTCCAAACTAGGTGCAGTTATTGAATCAACAGATGACGGTATGATTATTACAGGACAGCAAAATAAATTGACAGGCGGACATGTGAATAGTCATGGCGACCATCGTATTGGAATGATGCTAGCAGTGGCTGCCTGCGTCGCTTCAGGAGAAGTAACTCTAGAGTCACCTGAGTCAATCTCAGTGTCATATCCAAATTTCTTTTCTCATCTGAATTTATTAATAGAAGGTAATTAAATTTTGATTATTGATAAACCCATGGAGTCTCGTCATGGGTTTTTTGACATGCAACTGCATTGGCTATTTTCTACTTTTGTATTTTAACCACATACACATAAACCCCACTAATTGATTAGCCTTTATTGGAAATTTGTCCCGTAACATCGTTTTTTAAAAGGTAGTAGCATATATTCATAATAATTTTCATTAGTTGGGTAACATAGAAAGTTTAGTTCTCGCATAGCTTGTCTTAAGGGTATTTGTCAATTGAGTTGTAAAAGGGGAGGTTTCATGACATATATTTTAGAGCAAGCCAATGTTTTGAAAGGTAGTAGAGTAAAAAAGTGCTCTATTTTAGTAAAGAACGGACGTGTTGATTATATTAGTGAAAAGCTCCAGCGTCTTACATTTATGAAGATGAATGTGTCACAATTTTTATTGACACCTGGACATGTTATGCTTAATTACACCTTTTCGGGGGTCCACAGTTTTCAAAGTTTTAAAGAAACGATGATGGAAAGCTATCTGAAAAAAGGTTGTACAACACTTTTAGTGATTAGTGATATTCAAAATGAGAAAGAATTAAATAATACAATTAAAAACACAAGGCATTATTTACTAAATTGTCCGATTGATTTTTATCTAGGTATTCGAATTCCTCTTAAGAGCTTAACACCCTCCCTACTGATCGCCTGTAGAAGAAAAAAGATCCCGATTGTAATTGTTACAATTGAACATATGGAAGACCTATTCAAAATTCCGTGGGGCTGGATTAGAGAATCTTATCACTCGTATCAAATTCCCATTGTTCCTAGTTGGAGACTAAAAGAAAAAGCATTTTTCAATAGCAATCGTCATGTTGAGGTATGGAAATCAATAACCGATGATAATAATATTCCAACAATTCCGTTCTGTCCAAGTGGGGACGAGCCATTATCAATAGATGTCCTAAAAAAAATAGGAATCTATCCAGAAAAGGGAGATATAAGAGTTGGAGGGGAACTTGATTATAATCTTTATGACAACAGTGACATAGGCTATTCAGTTGAAGAAAAGCATTCTCTCGATTATCATAATCTTATACCTAAAATAACAGTGCATAAGGGGAAGTTTACAAAAGTAGATTCAAAGGTATACTTTCATTCTGGATTTGGAAATGAATGTATAGTAAAAAAACCTGGCTATTTTGTATCTACCTTTGATTAAGATAGATAGGTAAGAGGAGCTAATATTTTATGAGAAAGTTAGACGAAGCAATTCAACTAGTAGAAGATGGACAGGTTGAAGAAGGGTTAAAGACCTTAAAGCAATTACGTACTACATCAACTGATGACGAAAAATATTCTATTGCTCAAAATTTTTACCAGTGGGGATTTGTCGAGGATGCAAAAGAAATTATTGAAGAATTACTAGACTCATATCCACATGAAGGTGAACTCTTGGTTTTCTTAGCGGAAATTATGATTGACCTCGACCAAGAAGAGGCTGCTATTGAGATATTAGACAAAATATCGGAGTATGATCCGGTATACATTGAGTCATTACTGCTGCAGGCAGATTTGTTCCAAATGCAAGGACTTCATGAGGTAAGTGAACATAAATTGCTTTTAGCAAAAGAACAATCTGATGATGAGACAATTATCGATTTTGCACTTGCTGAACTATACTCAAGTCATGGTGAATATAGCAAGAGTATTCCATATTATCAAAGTGTTCTGAGTGAAAATGAACAAATTGCTGGTGTGAATATTAATGGTCGCATTGCAGAGAGCTATAGTGCTACAGGAAAGTTTGAGGAAGCACTTCCATTTTATGAAGCGGCTATTGAAAAGCAAGAGGATAGCAATACTTTATTTGGTTATGGGTTTACTGCTTTTCAAGCAAAGTATTATAAGAAGGCAATTGAAGTCTTAACGAAACTTAAAGAGCTTGATAAAGATTATTCTTCCTTATATTTATATTTAGCAAAAGCATATGAAGTGGAAGGTTTTTTTAAAGAAAGCTTGGAAGTCCTAGAAGAGGGCATAGAAGTTGATTCATTAAATAAAGAACTCCATTTTTATGCTGGAAAAGTCTCAATGATGGTCGGCAGCAAAGAAAGTGTTGAAAAACATCTTCGTGAAGCGGTGGCAATTGATCCAGGATACGTTGAGGCAATCTTACAGTTGTCAAAGTACCTTTTAAACGAAGAAAGGTTTGAGGACGTAGTCGATTGTATTGAATCGGTCATGAGCTATGGAGAATATGATGAGCAATTCGAGTGGGATTTAGCCTTTGCAAAAAATAAATTAGAACAATATTCCGATGCATTAAACCATTACCGTCATGCATATACTTTTTTTAAAGAAACTCCAGAGTTTTTGGAAGAGTTTGGTTACTTTTTGATTGAGGACGGAAAACAGAAGGAAGCAATCGAAGTATTTAAAGAACTATTGAAGCTGGACCCCATGAAATATGAAATTGAGGAACTGCTTACGGAAATAGAATAATCATAGGTGTCCTAAATGGAAGGATTTTTGGACGTTACGTTGAAGTATAGTAATAAAAGTACATGTTCAAAAGGGTAACAAATCAGTAGTAAAAGTTGCTTTATTGAAGATGTTAATCAGTCTTTCTGTAGAGGAATGTGTTAATAATATTCAGAAGTAACTCGTTAATCAAACATAAAAGATTCGAAGTCTTAATATTTGGTAACCTTTTGAACATTCTTTAAAAATAAAACTCAATACTAGCAGAGGAGGGAAGCAGAGCGATGACTACCCCTGTATCTGTCAACGAGAAAAAAGACTTCATTCGCTGGTTTCTTAATAATTATCAGCTAAAGAGAAGAGAATGTGTTTGGATATTAAATTACTTAATGAGCCATGATCAACTTATGAAGAATGTTCATTTTGTTGAGCAAGCTCAATATTGTCCGAGAGGAATTATTATGTCAACACATTGTGTAGATGATGTTCCTTTCCGTTTTTATAAAGAAAATGTTATGACAACAGACGCTGAAAAATCATTTCATGACATTCGATTAAACAGAGATGAAGAGATTTATATTCAACTAAATTTTAGATCCTCCTTCCATTCTCCAAACTATGTGGCAGTACTCGAAGAAAATCCATATATGCCAAAACATCTTCAGGTTAACGAAAAAGATAAAGAGCTAGCAAAGAAATTCCTTGAAGAGTCAATACACATGTTTCAAAAGGAGCATCTGTTAAAACGAATTGACGATGCACTTGACAGACAGGATGAGGAAGAATTTATTAGATTAACGGAACAATTGAAAGGTCTATAACTGTAAGGCAAAAGGGCTGGCTACTGTCAGTCTTTTTATTATGCTTGTCTTTTATTAGCTTAACTGAACTCTAATGAAGGTGGAGGATTTTAAGAGAATCGCTTTTAGGAGATGAGAACAAGCAGGAGGGTTTGTTGGACAAAGCCTATTTTCGTAAGCCATGTATCAACACCCCTTGACTAATATCTGTTGCCCTAAGAGACTGCCGAATTAAATATTCATATTTGTTAGTTACATCGGAAATACGTTAAAATAAACTGTGGAAAAGTCATCTTCAGATTGAAAACATAAAGATACGTTTGTTCCTTTGTCCTCTTACTAAATATCAGAAGGACAAGAGCTATGATTGCGTTATCCGGTTTTCTCGAAATGTGAATGAGACCAACAATCAGAAAGGAAGCATACATAATGAAATGGATTACTAAGGATATGGATGTTTATTTACAAGCGAAAGAGTATGTAGATACCGCAGTAATACCCTTAATCCCTGTATCGCTTGAGGGGGATCTTAAAACGAAGGTTTCAATGGGGGAATTTATAACAATCCTAACAAATGAGGTAGAAAGACAATTTAAAGGACGAGTAATTTTATTTCCGCCGTTTACTTACTTAGGTAATGAGAATATGGATAATTCAAAGGAACGTTTGAATCAATGGACAACAGAGCTCGAAAATGGAGGTATGAAGCACTCAATCTTTATTACCTCGGATAGTAGCTGGAAACAGATTGAGTCCGAGCTCCAGGGTACTTTAATCTGGTTGCCATCTCTACCTTTAGAATATGTGGAGGAAAAGTACAAGCAAACAATGCTTCAAGATCAAATGAAACAGCTTGTCACTCTCTTCATGAATATATGGCAAAAATAATTTCTAGTGCATGTTTAAAAAGGAGGATGAAAAGGACTTCACCGGCTAAGACGCCACGTCCTGTGGCGCCGCCGGTACTAGTACATCCTGGGCGTCGAAAGTTCGAGGCGGCGTAGCTTTGAGAAGCGTAACTTATACTGTTAATACGTGAGCAACGGAAAAGCAAGCCAACGAATAAATTCGATGTGTCATTTTTACAAGACTTTTTGAACATCCACTTATAGCATTATTTGAGAATAATAATAAAAATTTACCTACTTTTCCTAATAAAGTCACATAGTTGCCATTAATTCAGTAAATCCTATTATTGACCTGTAGAAAATATTGATATATCATGAGAATGTCCTAGTTTTAAATGTGTACTAATTATGTCCGGAGTGGACTTAGCTTAGCATAGAGGGGGGAAAATTATGAGCGAGAATAAACAACGGGTTTCAAGACGTCAATTTTTAAACTATACTCTTACAGGTGTAGGTGGCTTTATGGCTGCAGGAATGCTAATGCCAATGGTCCGTTTTGCAATTGACCCATTACTTCAGCCTCAAACTGAACAAGATATGGTGCAAGTGGTAAGCGTTGATAAAATTACGAATGAACCACAAAAATTTGATTTTAAAATTCACCAAATTGATGCATGGTATGAGTCAGATGTTTCAACCTCTGCATGGGTCTATAAGAACGATAATGGCGATGTTGTAGCATTATCACCTGTGTGTAAGCATCTAGGTTGTGCGGTAGCGTGGAATGATGATCCAGCTAATCCAAATCGTTTCTTCTGTCCTTGTCATTATGGTTTATATGAAAAGGATGGTACAAATGTGCCTGGTACTCCACCAATGGCTCCGTTAGATGTATTTGAAAGTCAAGTAAAAGATGGTTATTTATACTTAGGAAAAGCTAAACCAAGAGGAGGGGCGTAATCAATGTTAAATAAGCTATTTGATTGGGTTGACGAACGTCTTGATGTTACTCCTCTTTGGGCGGATATTGCAGACCATGAGGTGCCTGAGCATGTAAACCCAGCGCACCATTTCTCTGCGTTTGTATATTGCTTTGGTGGTCTAACATTTTTTATCGTTGTCATCCAAGTTCTTTCTGGTATGTTCTTAACAATGTACTACGTACCAGACATTATTAATGCGTGGAATTCTGTTTTCTATTTACAAAATGAAGTTGCGTTTGGACAAATCGTTCGTGGAATGCATCACTGGGGAGCTAGTTTGGTAATCGTTATGATGTTCTTACATACTCTTCGTGTATTCTTTCAAGGTGCTTATAAAAAACCACGTGAGTTAAACTGGATTGTTGGAGTTTTAATTTTCTTTGTAATGTTAGCACTTGGTTTAACTGGTTATTTATTACCTTGGGACATGAAAGCGTTATTTGCGACAAAGGTTACAATTCAGATTATAGAAGCAACCCCATTACTAGGGCCATATTTGAAGACACTAATTGCAGGACATCCTGAAATTGTTGGTGCACAAACATTAACAAGATTCTTTGCGATTCATGTATTCTTCTTACCAGCAGCACTATTTGGTTTACTTGCTGCTCACTTTATCATGATTCGTAGACAAGGTATTTCAGGTCCACTGTAAAATGTCGAGAATACTTATTGACTTCGTTAAAAAGGAGGGGGATTGGTTATGCATCGCGGAAAAGGAATGAAATTTGTTGGGGACTCACGTGTTCCTGTAAGTAAAAGAAAGCATATTCCTAAGGATTACTCTGAATATCCAGGGAAAACAGAAGCTTTCTGGCCTAACTTTCTATTAAAAGAATGGTTAGTTGGATCAGTTTTCTTAGTTGCTTTCTTATGTCTAACGGCAGCACACCCATCACCACTGGAAAAAATCGCTGACCCGACTGCGGCAGGATATATTCCACTACCTGACTGGTATTTCTTATTCTTATATCAATTACTAAAGTATTCATATGCTTCTGGTCCATATACTGTTATTGGTGCGTTAGTAATTCCAGGTCTAGCATTTGGAGCATTACTTTTAGCTCCATTCTTAGATCGTGGTCCAGACCGCAGACCTTCTAAGCGTCCGATTGCAACAGGACTTATGCTTTTAGCTATTGCAGCAACAGTTTACCTAACATGGGAATCAGCATCTCAAGTTGACTGGGAAGCAAGAGCAGAGTCTGCAAAAATTGTTGCAGAGGCAGATATTGATAAAGAATCTGAAGGATACAAGCTTTATCAAGATAAAGGATGTATTGGATGTCACGGTGGTAATTTAGAAGGATCTACAGCTGGTAAAGCACTAGTTGATAATGGATTAGATCCTGAAAAGATTAAGGATATTGCAGTAAATGGGCAAGGTGGAATGCCTCCAGGAATGTTCGAAGGAACTGACGAGGAGCTTCAAAAGCTTGCTGAATTTATTTCAAGTGTAACATCTAAATAAGAATGTCTAAAAAGCTGACAATTAAGTCAGCTTTTTTTATAACCTCATTGAACCCTTCAACTTAGGAATCCGAATAGAAGAATCCTAGACTCTAAATGCTATTTATATTCGATTTATTACATGCTCGATAGATTCCCTACTCCTGCCGAAATTATTCAGTTAACAACATCATGATGTGTAGCCCGTTTAAAATAGGGATTAATTTTGGAAACCAAATTTTTTATATAAAGGCTGTTTCCGCAAACTTTGTTCCTTTAGTATTAAGTTTACAGTTACTTTTTCAGAAGGGTGATTGGAGCGTATGGCACGAGACTCCAGCTGAAGATAAGGAAAGTCTACTAAGGACCGCCACGTCCTGTGTCGAACGTAGACGTCAGCACATCCTGTGCAAGTCAGGTGAGACCCCGCAGGAGCACAGCTCACGAGGAGGCTCACGGACCACCTGCGGAAAGCGAATGTCAGGTTCGGAAATCACCAATCTATGTAATAGCCCCTTAATGAATAAAGCAAATAGCAACAATTTTTTAGAAATGAGCCTATATTAAAAGTAATTATTTTTAGAACTTGACAAGCGTTCATATTTTAGGGAATCTTTTATATATATTAGACAAAGAGAGTTGGTACATTTATGAGATGGATTACCTATTTAATGGGACAGCGATGGGTACTTTGGATTTTATTACTGATCAATGTTCCAGGTACGATATACGGCTATATTTGGTACCAGAGTCAATTGAAGATAACTCCACCAAGGTTTTTATTATTTGTGCCTGATAGCCCGACAGCAAGTCTATTTTTTTGCTTCGTATTAATAGCGTTTCTATTAAAGAAAAATTGGCCACTATTAGAGGCGTTAGCAATTGTAACTTTATTTAAATATGGAATATGGGCAGTAATTATGAATATCCTTACCTTTTATGTTGACGATTTGGATATTACAGGATATATGTTGATTTTTTCACATCTTGGAATGGCGATACAGGGGCTATTGTATGCACCGTATTACCGAATTAAGCCAATTCATTTAGTAATTGCAGCGGTTTGGACCCTGCATAATGATGTCATTGATTATGTGTTTTTTATGATGCCAAGATATAGTGTATTAGATCAATATACACCTCAAATTGGCTACTTTACTTTTTGGTTAAGCATAGTAGCTCTTTTGATTACTTATATTCTTTGTGTTAAAAAAGATCATTTTCAACTAGAGCTCACATAAAAAGTTGGTCTACTCTTGTCCAAACTTTCATACATTTTACTAGATGTTTGAGGAGGGACAAGTATGAAAGTTTCTAGTATGATATGCGTCATTTGTTTCATAGTTTTTATATATCCTTTATCCATATTCGCTGCCTCCAACGAAGAAAGTTGGGACAAACTTGATCAGATTTCTGACGAAGCCCTTCAAATGGTTAAGCAAGAAAGATACAAGGATGCTAAGCAATTATTATCTCATTTTTCAAATGAGTTTTTAGCTCTTAATCAACAGGATAAGGGTTACACATTGGAAGAACTTCGAGTCATAACGGTAACTCATAATAGTGCTCTTAAAGCAGTTACATCCACTTCCCTAAACTTTGAGGAAAGGATTAAGAGAGTAACTCAGTTTCGTTTGGTTATTGATGCAGTCCGTACTGAACATCAACCAATGTGGACTGAAATGGAGGATTCGATCATGACTACTTTTAGTCAGATGAGAACCAATATTGAGAATGGGGACCAAGATACATTTAACCAGCAGTTATCTATTTTTCTATCTAAATATGAGATGATCCATCCTAGTTTAAAGGTAGATCTCCCAGCAGAAGAAGTTCAACAACTAGATTCTCATGTTACTTTCTTAGATCATTATCGAGATCAAGATTTAAAAAAAGCAACAAGATTACAGCAACTTGAACAGATGGAGATGGACCTGCGCGATTTATTCGAGAGAATGACAGAGGACGATGCTGATCCTTCTTTAATCTGGGTAATGATAGTAACTGGTAGTGCGATTATACTTACATTAACCTATGTTGGATGGAGAAAATATAAAGGAGATAAACACAAGCGACAAACCCAAAGAGATTATGACGAACGATAAACCAAATCAGTGGTGTGAACCACTGATTATTTTTTAGTGAACATAATGTTTACTCATCCTAGATTTAACTTAATGCAAGTATGTGTTAGCGAGACGTGTTGTTTTACTTTGATTCATTAAGTGTGTTCTAAAGGGATAATGCGAAAAAATTGACTTTAGTCAGATCCCTTACTACAATAAAAGTATATTATAGTATGGAGGAGTAAAAGAATGTTCCTTATTTATTTTGCGTTAATCATCATCATTCCACTATATGCGCAGATGAAAGTAAAGAGTGCTTATAAGAAATATTCTCAAGTGCCTTCTTCATCTGGTATGACTGGTGCGGAAGTCGCTAGAAGAATACTTGATCAAAATGGATTATATGATGTAGGTGTTGAGGAAACTCCTGGTGTTTTATCAGATCATTATGATCCAAGATCAAAAACCGTTAGACTTTCGACAAACAATTATTATGGTAATTCCATTGCTGGTGCAGCTGTAGCAGGACATGAAGTAGGCCATGCGATTCAGGACCAACAAAATTATGCTTTTCTACGTTTCCGTCATGCTCTAGTACCTGTTGCGAATATTGGATCAAACTTTTCATGGATTTTAATTATTGCAGGTATGATTTTTACAATTCCAAGCCTTATGCTATATGGAATAATCTTTATGGCAGCAGCCGTGTTATTCCAATTAGTAACTCTTCCTGTAGAGTTCAATGCTTCATCGAGAGCGATGGATCAAATTGTTTCTGCAGGTGTAATCCGTAATGATGAAGAGCGCGAGACTAAAAAAGTACTAAATGCAGCTGCATTAACGTATGTTGCTGCAGCAGCAGTTGCAGTACTTGAGTTATTAAGACTTATCCTAATGTATACGGGAATGGTAAGATCTGAAGACTAAAATGAAAAAAAGCCTGATATTCATACATTTGAATATCAGGCTTTTTTTTAAGGCTGTTTTCGCAAACTTTGTTGCTTTTGTATTAAGTTGACAGTTACGTTTTCAGAAGGGTGATGGGAGCGTATGGCACGGGACTCAAGCTGAAGATAAGGAACGTCTAGTAAGGACCGCCACGTCCTGTGGCGAACGTAGACGTCAGCACATCCTGTGCAAGTCAGGTGAGACCCCGCAGGAGCACAGCTCATGAGGAGGCTCGACCGCCCGCGGAAAGGGAGTGTCAGGAGCGGAAATCACCAATCTATGTAATAGCGCCTTATTGAATAAAGCAAATAGCAACAATCTTTTAGAAAAGAGCTCTTTTTAAAAGTAAAGAAAGTATAAAATTTGGAACATAGATTCCACTGTCTAGCGCAAGCGGCCTATCCCCTCAGGGTCAAAAACGTGCTGCAATGAAAAGTCAAAGCGCGACTTTTTTTGCATCGGAACATTTGCTTGTCGGACTTGCACATGGACGTTCTGACGTCAATGTTCTCCGCAGGATGTATCGGATTTTAGTTGACGTTCCTCTTTCAAGGCGCTTGCTCTATTGGTAAGTAACTATTACCGTTCGATTGGTTTTTTGTTTTCGTCTAATGTGAATCCTTCCCCAAGTACATCGTGAACATCACTGACTGCAACAAATGCATGTGGATCAACTGACGTGATGACCTGCTTAAGTCGTCCAATTTCACTTCTGCCTACCACGCAATATAATATATGCTTTTCTTGCTTAGTAAACGAACCCATACCTTTTAAGATTGTAACTCCGCGTTCCATCTCATGTAAGATTTTGTTTGCAATTTCATCATTCATCTCAGAAATAATGGTAGCACCTTTTGCTGCATAAGCACCTTCTTGCATAAAGTCAATGACTCTTGCACCGATAAAGACTGCCAAAAGCGTGTACATAGCTTCTCGTGGAGAGAGATAGAAAATAAGTGATACTGTTATCACTACAGCATCGAAAATGAACATTGTTCTCCCCATGCTCCAACCAATGTATTTTCGAACTAGTCTCGCAATGATATCTACACCACCAGTTGTCCCGCCATATCTAAAAATAATTCCAAGACCCACCCCAATGAATACTCCCGCGAAAAGGGCAGCTAATGTTAAATCGCCGTCGAGAGGTATATTAAACTGATACCTTTGAAAGAACCATAAAAAGACTGATAGACTAACGGTACCAATAATTGTATAGAAAAAAGCAATTCGTCCAAGCATTTTCCATCCAATAATAAAAAGTGGTACATTTAAAATCAAATTTGTGTAAGAAGGATCAAATTCAAATAAAAAGAATAGTAACAAGGTGATTCCTGTGAAGCCACCCTCAGCTAGATTGTTTTGCATGTTGAAATGTACAAGTCCAAATGCAAATATTGCTGAACCTAAAAGAATAAAAAAAACGTTTTTAAAAGAAAACTTCAACGTAAAAAGCCCCCCGAAAACATAATAATAGCAGTCTTATTATAGAGTATGTTTAAGCAACCGGCAAATCATGTCAATAAAAATAAAAATTTGGCAAATCTGATTATTTTAGGCTAACATAAGAAGAGACTATTCGAGGTGATTATAATGACAGAAAAAACAATGAAACAATTACAACAAGAAGTAGATACTTATATAAGTCAATTTAAAGAAGGATATTTTAGTCCACTCGCAATGCTTGCTAGAATGACTGAAGAACTAGGAGAATTAGCAAGAGAGATTAATCACTATTATGGTGAAAAGCCAAAAAAAGATACAGAAACAGAGAAAAGCATTGAAGAGGAGACTGGAGATCTTCTATTTGTTCTGATTTGCTTAGCAAATTCCTTGAACATTGACCTTGAAAATGCTCATAATACTGTAATGGCTAAATTTAATTCTAGAGATAAAGATAGATGGACGAGAATTGATGACAATAAAGGGGACATGAACAATGGAACAAATTAAAATTGTTATAGCTGGTCCACGAGGGAGAATGGGAAAAGAGGCTGTAGCGTTAGTTGAAAATACTGAGCACTTTACATTAGTTGGTGTTATTGATCGTATAAACAACGGAAAAGTATTACATGAGGTTGAGGGGTTTACTAGCAATGCTCCTATTTACTCTGATATTTTAATGTGTTTTCAAGAAACGAAACCAGATGTATTAATAGATTTAACGACACCTGAAACTGGAAAATTCCATACAGAAATTGCTATCACACATGGTGTTCGGCCAGTTGTTGGTACAACAGGGTTTACAAAGGAAGAGCTTGATAGGCTATCTGCAATGGCCCAAGAACGCCAGCTTGGTGCAATCATTGCACCAAATTTCGCAGTCGGTGCCGTGTTGATGATGAAGTTTTCACAAATGGCTGCAAAATATTTTCAAGATATTGAAATAATTGAACTACATCATGACCAAAAGCTTGATGCTCCTTCAGGTACTGCTGTTAAGACTGCAGAACTGTTATCAACTGTAAGGGATGCTAAGAAGCAAGGTCATCCTGATGAAAAAGAGACGATTGCTGGGGCACGTGGTGCAGATTATGATGGGATTCGAATACATAGTGTTAGATTACCAGGACTCATTGCTCATCAGGAAGTGATGTTCGGTGGAAATGGACAAATGCTTTCAATCCGTCATGACTCGTTTAATCGTACTTCCTTTATGTCTGGTGTGAAATTATCAGTCGAGACAGTCATGAAGCTTGATTTGCTCGTATATGGTCTCGAAAATATTATTGAATAAGAAAACAAGGAGAAACGTTACCATGAAAATAGCCTTAATTGCCCATGATAAGAAAAAGAACGATCTTGTTCAATTTTCAACAGCCTATAAAAGTATTTTGGAGCAACATGATTTATATGCAACTGGAACAACAGGATTAAAAATTTCTGAAGCAACAGGACTACAAATTCATAGATTTCAATCTGGACCTTTAGGTGGAGATCAGGAAATTGGTGCAATGATTGCACAAAACCAAATGGATATGGTCATTTTCTTTCGGGATCCACTTACGGCACAGCCTCATGAACCAGATGTAACTGCACTAATCAGGTTATGTGATGTGTATGCTGTACCATTAGCCACTAATATGGGAACAGCTGAAGTATTAATCCATGGTCTACAACGTGGCGACCTGTTTTGGAGAGAAATTATTAAATCTAGAACTGGTGAACAAAATGACTAATGGAAATTTACATATTTTGGCCATTGGTGCTCATGCAGATGATGTTGAAATTGGGATGGCTGGCACAATTGCAAAGTTTACAAAAGAAGGACAATCGATTGGGATATGTGATTTAACAGAGGCAGAATTATCGTCGAATGGGAATGTCGAACTTCGAAAAATGGAAGCTGAAAAAGCAGCCAACATACTCGGTGTTTCAATAAGGGAGAACTTAAAAATCCCGGACAGGGGAATAACTTTAGATGAAATAAATATTCAAAAGGTAGTGACGGTAATAAGAAAGTATAAGCCATCTATCATTTTTGCACCATATCACATAGATCGTCATCCTGATCATGGAAACTGTGCAAAATTAGTAAAAGAAGCTGTATTTTCAGCTGGTATTAAGAATTATAAAGATTCTATAGGCTTGCCACCTCATAAGTCACAGTCTGTCTTTTATTATATGATCAACGGATTTCATCAACCAAGCTTTATAATTGATATTAGTGAAACAATTGGAGATAAGCTTGCAAGTTTGCGTGCATACGAAAGTCAGTTTGAAAAAAATACTGATTCTGAAGATACACCATTGGTCAACGGATATATTGAAACGATTGAAAATAGAGAGAGATTATTTGGTAAAGAGGTAGGTACTACCTATGGAGAAGGATTTATATCAGAAAAACCCCTTCTTATAAAAAGATTTTAGTGGGAGAGTTACTATGAAATTAAAGATAGGAATCACATGCTATCCAACCGTAGGTGGATCAGGCATTATCGCAACAGAACTTGGGAAGCTCCTTGCAGACAAAGGACATGAAATTCACTTTATCTCATCAAGCCTCCCGTTTCGTTTAAATAAAGTATACTCAAACATTTATTTTCATGAGGTGGAGGTTAATCAATACTCAGTGTTTAAATATCCTCCTTATGATTTAGCGCTTGCAAGTAAAATGGCAGATGTAGTAAAGCGTGAAAAATTGGATTTGTTACATGTTCACTATGCAATTCCACATGCAGTGTGTGCATATTTGGCTAAGCAAATGGTTGGAGGGGATTTAAAAATTGTTACCACCTTACATGGAACGGATATCACGGTATTAGGATATGATCCATCATTAACAGATCTGATTCGGTTTGGAATTGAGGAGTCTGATATTGTTACAGCGGTATCCCAATCTTTAGTGCAACAAACCTATGATGTCATAGAGCCTAAAAAAGAAATTAAAACGGTTTATAATTTTGTGGATCAAAAGGTGTACTATAAGAGGAATGTAGACGAATTAAAAAAACAATACGGTATAAAAGCTGACGAAAAAGTTGTCATCCATGTATCTAATTTTAGAAAAGTTAAACGTGTTGAGGATGTCATTCGTGCTTTCTATTTTGTCCAACAGAAGATAGCTTCAAAGCTGTTATTGGTTGGAGATGGACCAGAGTTAACAGTTGTTTGTAGGATGATTAATGAGCTAGGTATTGAGGATAAGGTTCTTTTATTAGGAAAACAAGAAAATGTAGCAGAGCTATATTCAATAAGTGATTTAAAGCTGTTATTATCTGAAAAGGAAAGCTTTGGTCTTGTTCTCATCGAAGCAATGGCCTGCGGAGTTCCAACAATCGGAACAAAGATTGGAGGAATTCCAGAAGTTATCGATGAAGGAGTGAATGGGTTTTTGTGTGAAGTTGGGGATATTGAATATATTGCAAAAAAATCGGTAGAAATACTATCTAATTCTTCAATGCATGCAGAGATGTCACGCAACGCTGTTAAATCAATTAGTAAAAAGTTTAATACTGAAAGAATTGTAAATCAATACGAAGATTTATATCATACGATTATTAACAAATAATGTGATAGGGGCGCTAATAATGGAAAAAGCGTTCGTAAAGGCAAAGACTATTCTTGAAAAATTACATACAAATGGCTATGAAGCTTATTTTGTCGGTGGTGCTGTTAGAGACATGCTTCTAAAACGACCAATCGGTGACATAGATATAGCGACTTCTGCTCTTCCAACGGAAATAATGAGGCTTTTTCCAAGAACAATTGATGTGGGTGTAGTACACGGCACAGTTATTGTTTTACACGAAAATGAGCAGTACGAAGTTACAACCTTTCGAACAGAGGATAAATATAAGGATTTTAGAAGACCTTCTCAAGTGGAATTTGTAAAATCCTTACATGAAGATCTTAAAAGAAGAGATTTTACCATGAATGCTATCGCATTGACAATAGATGGAGAAATGATTGATCCATTTCAAGGTAGACAAGCGATAGCTAATAAATACATACAAACAGTTGGTATAGCGAAGGAAAGGTTTAACGAGGATGCATTGAGAATGATGCGTGCAATACGCTTTCAAAGCCAATTGGGTTTTACGTTAAGTGAAGAAACGAAGCTTGCCATTTTAGCAAATTCATCACTCTTAAAAAACATTTCAGTGGAGCGCATAACAATAGAATTTGAGAAGCTATTACGTGGTCAAAGCTGTCAGACAGCCATACCTACGATTATCGACACAGCATTATATCGATTTTTACCGGGACTAGAAGATATGCAAATCTATCTTTCTTCGTTTTCACAATATATGTGGTATAGGCTAAAGGAAAGAGCCGAATATTGGACTCTCGTATGTTATTTATTACACATAAATAAGGTTGATTCCTTTTTACGCAATTGGAAGTTACCTACAAAAATTATCGAGCAAACTACTAGTAATTTATTATGTTTAGAAACACTAAAACAAACTGGCTGGACGAAAAGAACTTTGTATGACTATGGAATGGATTGTATTCAACAAGTAGAGAGAATTATAGATGTAATAGGAAGAGATAAGGAATATCCCTCACCCATAGATGAATATAAGAGACTTTTAATCAAAAAGCGTACTGATATTGAGATAACCGGAAACGATTTAATTGCCTGGTTTAATCAAAAACCAGGTAAATGGATTTCAGATTGTTTCGAAAGAATTGAGAATGCAATATTAGAAAACAAGCTTGACAATAACAAGGAAAAAATAAAGGAGTGGCTTCTGTCTTGCAATCAGAAATAAGAAAAACATTATTAGAGGTATTCTCTAATGCTAAGGGAGAATTTATTTCTGGTCAAAAATTAAGTGAGCAGTTGGGCTGTTCTCGCACGGCTGTATGGAAGCATATCGAGGATTTACGTAATGAAGGATACGAACTCGAAGCTGTACGAAAGCTTGGCTATAGGATTCTTTCAAAACCAGATAAAATTAGTTGTAATGAAATACAATTAGGTCTTGAAACTGATACGTTAGGCAGAAATGTCTATTTCGAAGAGACAGTTACATCGACTCAGAAAATAGCACATCGATTAGCATATGAAGGAGCAGTGGAAGGGACTGTTGTAGTTGCTGAAGAGCAAACCTCTGGTCGTGGAAGATTAGATCGTTCGTGGTATTCCCCTAAGCATACTGGGATATGGATGAGTATAATTCTTCGCCCATCCATTCCACCATCTAGAGCTCCGCAATTAACTTTATTAACTGCAGTTGCAGTAGTGCAGGCAATTCAGGAGGTTACTGGTTTAGAACCAGATATTAAATGGCCAAATGACATTTTGCTTCAACAAAAAAAAGTCGTTGGCATCCTAACAGAACTACAGGCAGAAACAGAACGTATCAACTCAGTTATAATCGGAATTGGAATTAATGTGAATCAGGAAAGAATACATTTTCCTGAGGAACTATCATCAATAGCAACCTCATTGCGATTGGAAAAAGGAGAACCTGTTGATCGTGCTAAACTGATTCAGTGTATCCTTCTTAAGATTGAAAAGCTATACAAGGAGTATATGCAGCATGGTTTTAAAATAGTAAAGCTCCTTTGGGAGAGCTATTCTACCAGTATAGGGAAACATATTGTTGCTCGTACGTTAACAGGATCAATAGAAGGAAAAGCGATCGGAATTACGGATGAAGGTGTGTTATTAATCGAAGATTTGACTGGGAAAATTCATCAAATTTATTCAGCAGACATTGAAATCCCTCAAGAATAGGAAAAGTTACATATATTGATTGAAACAACGGAACTCTATAATATAAGTCAAGTCAAGATAAGCCGTTCATATAAAACTAAGACTCTGAAGTCAATCATTCATTAGAATTAAACATAATTATTGGTTAAGTTCTATGGATAAGTTCCTATTTTTTGTTAGTCCAAAAATAAAAAGTAGTAATTTTGAATAAACTTTTATATAATTCAAGTAAAGTGATGGGTGGTATCCGTAAGGAACTGCACCAAAAAAGTAAGTGTTTTCAATTTAATTAATGTATTCTGCCTTGATCCATTGGACTGGGACAGAGGGATGAAATAAACCGAACAACTGTCACGAATCCTTCTTTCTCATGAAAGAAGGTTTTTTAAGTCTAGCCAACACCTAGCCAGTGTTTTTTTATCGGTCTTTCATCTCCTCTTTCAAAAAAAGGAGGAAAAGTGATGAAGCAAGCTACTGATTTTTTTAAAATGAAACAAAATCAAGAACCAATTGTAATGTTAACTGCCTATGACTATCCATCAGCGAAACTTGCTGAGGAGGCGGGTGTTGACATGATACTAGTAGGCGATTCATTGGGAATGGTAGTTTTAGGCTATGATTCAACAATTCCAGTTACCGTTGATGATATGGTCCACCATACAAAGGCTGTTAAGCGTGGAGCAAAGGACACGTTTATCGTTACAGATATGCCTTTTCTGTCTTACCATGTTTCCCGATCAGAAACCTTAAAAAATGCTGCAAGAATAATCCAGGAAGCTGGTGCACATGCAGTAAAGGTAGAAGGTGCAAAGGATGTAATTTATACGATATCTACATTAACTGAGGCAGGTATACCTGTTGTTGCCCATTTAGGTTTAACCCCTCAAGCTGTTGGTGTTCTTGGTGGTTATAAGGTCCAAGGAAAAGATGCAGAAAGCGCCAGACAGTTAATCGAAGATGCGAAAAAATGTGAGCAAGCTGGTGCTATAGCTCTAGTACTTGAGTGTGTACCAAAGCAATTAGGTGAAGAAATCACAAATAACCTATCCATTCCAACTATCGGAATTGGAGCGGGAAATAAAACAGATGGTCAGGTTCTTGTCTACCATGATGTCATTTCCTATGGGGTAGACCGTGTTGCTAAATTTGTGAAGCAATATACAGCCGTTACAGAACAAATTGTAAATGGATTACAATCCTATGTTTCAGAAGTGAAAACAAGAAGCTTCCCTGAGGAAAAGCATATGTATTCGATGAAGGATGAAGAACTTTCTGTACTCTACGGGGGAAAAAAATGATAGTAATTTCAACCATTAATGAGATGCAGCAATATATAAAGGTAGCAAAAAAACAGGAACAAACAATCGGATTTGTACCGACAATGGGGTATTTACATGAAGGTCATCTCACCTTAATGAATAAAGCCAGAACGGAGAATGACTTACTTGTTGTTAGCATTTTTGTAAACCCACTTCAATTTGGTCCGAATGAAGATTTTGATGCCTACCCTAGAGATTTTGCCCGAGATGAGGCCTTAGCAAAAAATAATGGGGTAGATGTACTATTTTACCCAAGCACAGAAGAAATGTATCCAAGTGAAATGTCTCTTACTGCTAGTGTCAAATCAAGAGTGAATGTATTATGCGGTAGAACTCGTAATGGACATTTTAATGGGGTAGCAACCGTGTTGATAAAGCTTTTTAATATCGTACAACCTGACCGTGCTTATTTTGGTCTTAAAGATGCACAGCAGGTAGCGGTGGTTGATGGTCTTATAAAGGACTTCAATTTCCCAATCACTCTTGTCCCCGTAGAGATTGTTCGTGAAGAAGATGGTCTTGCCAAGAGTTCAAGAAATGTTAACTTAACTGTGAAAGAAAGAGAAGAGGCACCAAGGCTCTATGAGAGTCTTCAGTTGGCGAAAACAGAAATTGAAAATGGACAAAATAAGACCGAGGCAATTATCGATTTAATTCAGGAACACATTACCAAGCATACATCAGGTGAGATTGATTATGTGGAAGTATATCAATATCCAGAATTACAGCCATTAGAATTCTTGACTGGAAAAATAATTATAGCTATAGCTGTCAAGTTTACAAAAGCAAGACTTATTGATAATATTACTCTTGTTGTGTGAAATTATTATTCCTAGAAAATAGACATCACTTTTATGCGTAAGGGGGAACATCATGTATCGTACAATGATGAACGCAAAAATACACAGAGCACGTGTGACAGAAGCAAACTTAAATTATGTTGGTAGTATTACAATAGATGAAGATATTCTCGATGCCGTAGGTATGGTTGCTAATGAAAAAGTGCAAATTGTCAATAATAACAATGGGGCACGTCTTGAAACGTATATTATTCCTGGCGAGAGAGGTAGCGGTGTTTTCTGTCTTAATGGTGCAGCAGCACGTCTTGTTCAACCGGAAGATATTATTATTGTAATTTCCTATGCACTTGTACCTGAGGAAAAAATTGCAACTCATAAGCCAAGGGTAGCAATTATGAATGAGAACAACCAAATTAAGGAATTACTTCTTCAAGAACCAGCAGCAACTGTATTATAATAACTTTGCCCCCATAATTGGGGGCTTTTGTATTAAAGGAGGTGCATCATATGAAAAAGAGATTTGTGGTGGTAGATTTAGAAACAACGGGTAATTCTCCTAAGAAGGGTGATCGGATTATTCAATTTGCAGCTGTTGTAATTGAAAATGGAGAAATTATCGAAAGGTTCGCGACTTTTGTTAATCCGCAGAAAAAAATACCATCATTCATCGAGCAATTTACGGGTATTTCTGATGATGTCGTTGCGAATGCTCCTGATTTTTCAATCGTTGCTCCTGAAGTAGTATCAATGTGTAAGGATGCTTATTTTGTAGCACATAATGTACCATTTGATTACTCATTTTTACAGGAAGAATTGGCTAACTGCGGCTACCGATCATTTGAGTGTTTAACAATTGATACAGTCGAGCTATCAAGAGTCATGCTTCCACTAGCGGATAGCTACAAATTAGGTCAGCTTGCTGAAAGTCTATCTTTACCACATGAGAATCCGCATCAGGCAGACAGTGATGCTGAAGTAACTGCAGAAATCCTCCTTAAAATTATGAATAAGATAGAGACTCTACCCCTTGTAACGTTGCGAAAATTATATACTCTTTCTAAAAATTTTAAGAGTGACATTGTAGAGATACTTGGCGATATTATCGATCAAAAAAGTGATGAAATACAAGACAGCAAAGATTTTGATGTTTATCGAGGTATAGCGCTTCGAAAAAAGCAAATACAGGTGCTTGAAGATAATCAAGAAGTGCATACATATTCCAAAGACATAGAAGCATATATTGAACATTTTCCATTTCGAAAAGGTCAACTCGAAATGCTTAAATTAACCTCACACGCCCTTGAAACTAACCAACACGCCCTTATAGAGGCAGGAACAGGTATTGGTAAATCAATAGCTTATTTGTTACCGGCTATTCATCTTTCGAAAACAAAGGGCAGAGTTATTATCAGTACAAATACATTGCAGCTTCAACAGCAATTGATTGAGAAGGATATAGAAATAGCACGGAACCTACTCCCTTACACTTTTCGTGCCGAGTTACTAAAAGGAAAAGGGAATTATTTGTCTTTACGAAAATTTGAACAAGTCCTGTACGAAGAAACGGATAATTATGACGAAGTTCTCACAAAAGCTCAAATTTTAGTTTGGCTAACGGAAACAGAAACAGGAGATATCGATGAAATTAATTTACCTTCTGGTGGAAAGTTACTCTGGGAGCGAGTAAAATGTAGTCATTCATCCACTAATTTTCAGGATACTATATGGGAATCCAGGTGCTTTTATCAAAGAGCAAGAAATGCTGTAAAGATGGCAGATATTATTATTACGAATCATGCTCTGTTAGTAAGGGACATATCAAGTGGTTTTGATATTCTCCCAGCATATGACAGAATCATCATTGATGAAGCCCATCACCTAGAGATTCAAGCTAAAAAGCATGTAGGTACATTACTACATTTCTTAGGGATACACACTATCCTATTACAGCTGGGACAACTAGAGACTAATGAATTAATTGCAAAAACAAAAAAAATAGCTGAAAGTGTAGGGATTGAAACTCAAGCGTTTATCACTGCAAATCAATTATTAAAAGAAATCAAGTCTGGAGTAAGTGACTTATTTCGAAGCATTCGAAACCATATCCTACAACAAGCAAATGAGCAACATGCCAGTAACCGGATTCAATATCCCTTCTTGTCAAATGTAGAGTCGGGGATAACTTGGCAAGAGGTAATAGAGCGTCTACAGGCTCTTATCATTTCGAAAAAAGAGCTTAGTGTGATTATTGATAACCAGAAGGAATGGATATACCAACAAAATGCAATGATTACACCTATACAATTTGGAATTTTACATGATTATCTAGTTTGCTTTGATTTGTTAGCTGAGAAACTTGATAAGATAGAGGATTTTTTACTATCGAAAGCTGAGCATATTAAATGGATAGAAATAGAAACAAGAGGACCGGTAAATTCAGCTACTCTTTATGCAGAGCCTACCGATATTTCGGACTACCTTGCAGATCATTTTTTTACAAATAAAAAAAGTGTGATAATGACATCTGCTACATTAACTGTTGACCAATCCTTCCAATATTCAATTGAAAGAAATGGATTGATTGATTTTCATCCTTTAACACTATCAATTCCGTCACCATTTGATTATGAGAAACAAGCGGCAATTATGATTCCAACTGATTTGCCGATGATAAATACAGTTTCTCTTGAAGAGTATGTACATTCAATCGCATTACAAATCGCAGAAATAGCGATTAAAACAAAGGGTCGAATGCTCGTTTTATTTACTGCCTATGAAATGTTAAAGCTCACTTATAACTATCTAAAGGAAATGTCATTCCTTGACCAATTTGTATTAATTGCTCAGAGTATAAGTAGTGGAAGTAGGGCAAAATTAACAAAGAATTTTCAAGCGTTTGATAAGGCAATTCTTCTTGGAACAAATAGTTTTTGGGAAGGTGTCGACATCCCTGGAGAAGATTTGACAGCATTAGTAATCGTCAGGCTGCCTTTTACTCCTCCTAATGACCCGGTGTTTGCGGTTAGAGCCAAACAGATTGAAGACAAGGGAGGAGATTCCTTCAGGGAATTATCATTACCTGAAGCCATCATACGATTCAAACAAGGTGTCGGTCGATTAATCCGATCTGAAAACGATAAAGGGATTATTTTTATTATGGATCGCCGAATTATAACAACAAGCTATGGAAGGAAGTTTTTGTCATCCATCCCAGCTATGAAGGTGCACAAAAAGCCACTTCAAGAGTTACTGCAAGAAATAGAGGAGTGGATATAATTTCTTTTCTGGAGGGCTAGGCTTGAAACTGAATTTATGTGTCTTCTTCATTTCAGTGACGATCCTTTTATCAGGTTGGACAAATAAGGAAATTGAAACAGACATTGAGAAAATAAATGTCAAGTTGTCTGAGGATGAAATGGCGATGACCTTCTTAGATATGCCAAATGGTGAGGCGACTTTACTTCATTTCCCAAATGGAGAATATAGTCTACTTAATACCGGCGGAAGAAGAACGGAAAAGGAGTTACGAGAGTTTTTAGAAATATACGGAGTTAACAAATTACATTCTATTATTGTAACAAAGGATGATCATCTATATACATCAAATCTTGAGTGGTTAATAAACGAGTACAAAGACGTTAACGTTATTATAGGCGAACATAACAAATCGTTTGATGATAGGAAAGAAATAAATAGTACGAAGTGGTCAACTGGTGAATTATATAACTATAATGCCATATTTTCGGTTCATGTGGTACATGAAGGCGTTGATGAAAAAAATTCCCTTGGAATGGATTTATTATTTCGGTTTGGAAATAATCAAGTGCTTTATATGACTAGCTCGAATAAAGACCTAGAACATAAATTGCTAAACGATAAAAAACTACCCAGTACAAATGTTTTTAAGGTAGCTGATTTTGGAGATTTGAAGGGATCAGACGAAAAGTTTGTGGATTATGTGAATCCTCAAATTGCTGTTATTTTCCATAAGCGGGGCTTATTACCAAGTCAGGACGTATTGGAACGGCTAAGCAATATGTGGATTGATATTTATTATACGAAGCAATTTGGCAGTGTTACCATTAAATTTACTCATACTGATTATGAAGTAATTACCATACCCCTAAAGAGCACTCATCCACAAGTAGAAGAAAGTTAACCATTTTGGAACTCTGATAAAAAAAAACCTGTCAGCAAAAGACAGGTTTGGGGCATGGGATAAGGAGTTATTTTCGTTAAATTATATTAACTTAATCGTAAATCACCTGTTATAATGAGGTAAGACAACTTCAACTTAATGTTGTAGTACTACTATTCTTACCGCTCATCAACTTTCGTATGAGTAGTAAAATTTGTGATGCATGAAGGGAGAGCTTTTTTTGGAAAGTAAGATAGAAATCTTATCAACAGTAAAAATTCAAAATACCCCAGATTTATATAAAATTGTCGACAGTTTAAATCGAACGTTAAAGCATGATAATTTGATGTTCGGACTCGCCCTTGATAAAGAGGATAAAAATAAAGCGGTATTTACTATTTATCGTACGTAAAGTAGATGATTTTACTATGAAGAAATGGATTATTATTATACTTATTGTTTGTTGTATTATTATCTGGAGAGGCTGTAGTATTTATCAGTCAGCTATGGAACCAGTAAAAGTATCCGAGCAAAAAGCAACTAAAATTGCGTTGGAAGAAACATCATTACAAACAATTAAAGAAAACTATACATATTATGGAACATCTGCATATCTAGTAGTAATTGGAAGCAACGAAGATGGAGATGAAATGATTGTTTGGATTCCTGAAGAAAAAGGGGAAATCTTGACCCGTCTACAAAGTGAGGGTATAACGGAAAAAGAAGCTGTAGCAATAGTTAGGGAAGAACGAGAAGTTAAAGAAATTCGTTCTGTTAAATTAGGAATAGAAGATGAAATTCCTATCTGGGAAATTATCTATATAGGTAGTGATAATCGCTTAACCTATCATAAATTATATTTCGAAACTGGTAAGTATCGTAATTCTATCAAACCATAATATACAGGGGGAAACACAATGAAATTAGCAAGTCGAGTAGCAGCTCTCAGTCCTTCCACAACTTTAGCTATTACAGCAAAGGCAAAAGAACTAAAGGAAAACGGCCATGATGTTATAGGTCTTGGTGCAGGTGAACCTGATTTTAATACACCAGACCATATTATTGATGCAGCAGTCAAGGCTATGAAAGAAGGACATACAAAATATACTGCATCTGCAGGATTACCTTCCTTAAAAAAGGCGATATGTAATAAGCTATTATCAGATCAACAATTAGAATATCAACCAAATGAAATCATCGTTGGCACTGGAGCTAAATTCGTTTTATATTCGTTATTCCAAGTGCTCTTAAATAAAGGTGATGAAGTAATTATCCCTATTCCGTATTGGGTAAGCTACCCTGAACAAGTTAAACTTGCAGAGGGAGTCCCGGTGTATGTGGAAGGAAAAGAGGAGAATGAATATAAAATAACGGTTGAACAGCTTGAACAGGCGATCACACCAAAAACAGTTGCCCTTATTATTAATTCTCCAAGCAATCCAACGGGTATGGTTTATACAAAAGAAGAACTTGAAGCAATAGGAGAATTATGTGTAAAGCATAATATTTGGATTATATCAGACGAGATTTATGAAAAACTTGTTTATTCAGGAGCAACACATTATTCAATCGCACAGGTAAATGAGCAAGTAAAGGATAAAACCATTTTAATTAATGGTTTATCAAAGTCACATTCTATGACAGGCTGGAGAATTGGATATGCAGCTGGTCCAAAAGAAATTATTAACAGCATGACAGATTTAGCCAGTCATAGCATTTCAAATCCAACGACGATTGCTCAATATGCATCAATTGCAGCATACGAGGGTTCCCAAGAACCTGTAGAAATGATGAGAAAAGCATTTGAAGAGCGTTTGGATGTGATTTATGAGAAATTAGTTATAATCCCTGGCATTACTTGTATTAAACCACAGGGGGCATTTTACTTATTCCCAAATGCAAAAAAAGCAGCGGAATTGACCGGATACAGCAATGTTGATGACTTCGCAACTGCCTTACTCGAGGAAGCCCTTGTTGCAGTGATTCCAGGATCAGGTTTTGGTGCTCCAAATAACATTCGCTTATCGTATGCAACATCATTGGAGCAATTAGAGACAGCTGTCAAACGCATTCATGAATTTGTTGAGTCTAAAATGGCATAAATGTATACCTAAGGGTATCTAGAGGGAACTCTGGGTACCTTTTCTATGGAACTGTTATAAGTGTTTAGCTAAAGGCTAGACCAATATAGAGAGGAAAAGTCTTGGTTGCGAACAAAAAGATAAAATGGGACTATATTGAGTCAATATGGATTAATCACTATAAAAGTGAACGAATGACCATAGAATCGAAATAATGCCCATGGAACCTAAAATTAACTCCATTAGACAAAATTCCCCAACAAAAAAAGGGTAGATATTAGTCAGAACTAAAATGGACTTTATAGGCAAACTAGTCATTATCTTGCTTCAATATTATAAGAAATGTATAATAAAAAAGAATTCAGTAACTAATATACATAGGCTTTAGGGTTTTGGAGGGACAGTAGTGAAAACAACAATAGCAGAAGTTAATAAATATGTTGGTGAATCAGTAACAATCGGCGCTTGGTTGGCTAATAAACGTTCAAGTGGCAAAATTGCCTTTTTACAACTTCGTGATGGGACAGGCTTTATTCAAGGCGTTGTAGTGAAAGAAGAAGTTGAGGAAGAAGTATTCCAAAAAGCAAAGTCGATTACACAAGAAACATCGTTATATGTAACCGGAGTTGTCAGAGAAGATGAAAGATCTCCATTTGGTTATGAATTAACAATAACCAATGTGGAAATCATTCATGAATCTACAGATTATCCGATTACTCCTAAGGAGCATGGTACAGAGTTCTTAATGGATAACCGCCATTTATGGCTTCGTTCAAAGAGACAGCATGCAGTTATGAAAATACGTAACGAAATTATTCGTTCTACATACGAATTTTTTAATGAAAATGGTTTTGTAAAAGTAGACCCACCAATTTTAACAGGAAGTGCTCCTGAGGGAACTACAGAGCTTTTCAATACAAAATACTTTGATGAAGATGCATATCTATCTCAAAGTGGACAGTTATATATGGAAGCAGCAGCAATGGCACTTGGAAAAGTATTTTCTTTTGGACCAACATTCAGAGCAGAGAAATCAAAGACAAGAAGACATCTTATTGAGTTTTGGATGATTGAGCCTGAAATGGCTTTTTATGAGCATGAGGATAGCTTAAAGGTACAAGAAGAATATGTATCTTATATCGTTCAATCTGTATTGAAAAATTGTCAATTAGAATTAAAAACACTTGGCCGTGATACATCTAAGCTTGAACATATTAAAGCGCCATTTCCTCGCATATCTTATGACGATGCGATTAAATTCTTACATGAAAAAGGATTTACTGATATTCAGTGGGGAGACGATTTTGGAGCTCCACATGAAACTGCAATTGCTGAAAGCTTTGATAAACCAGTATTTATTACTCAATATCCAAAAGGAATTAAACCATTCTATATGCAACCAGCACCTGACCGCGATGATGTAGTACTGTGTGCTGACTTAATTGCACCAGAAGGGTATGGAGAAATCATTGGTGGTTCAGAGAGAATTAACGACTATGATTTATTAAAGCAGCGCTTGGAAGAGCACGGGTTAACAAATGATGCTTACAAATGGTATTTAGAGCTTAGAAAATATGGTTCTGTTCCACATTCAGGCTTTGGTCTTGGATTAGAAAGAACAGTTGCATGGATAAGTGGAGTTGAACACGTTCGTGAAACAATTCCATTCCCTCGTTTATTAAACCGTTTATATCCTTAATAAGAACCAAGAAAATAGACAAAGTCACATCTGACTTTGTCTATTTTCTTTAAAGTGGTATTTGTAGTCACTCTACCAAACGCTAGTCAACAGGTTACTACTGTTCATTAGAAGTTAAATATTTTCAATTTGTACTTTATTTTTGGCTGTTTTCGCAGTGATTGTTGCTTTTCGAACAGTTTATTACTTAGTTTTTACAGAAGGGTATATTATTCTGACACGTTTACTCTTGAATTCATCAAGACTGTCAGAATTCACCTCTGATTCTGACTTGTTTACTCTTGGATTCATTAAAGCTGTCAGAATCCACCCTTTATTCTGACACCATTACTCATAAATTCATTAAAGCTGTCAGAATAGACACCTGAACTAAATAAGTTGCCTTGCATTCCCTAACCTTATCAGAATTCACCGCTAAACTGGTACAGGGAGCAACAAAGTTTATGAAAAGAGCCTTATTTTTTTATAGGTTATTAAAATAATTTATCCTTTCACCAAATATTTCTTACACATTCGAGGGCTATTCTCATGTTATACTATTGTAAGAAGAGGTGTTTGCACATGAATAAGGACCAATTAGTAGATTTGTTTGAACAAGGTAGTATTTCTATTCCTAAAATTGTAATGTCCTCATATAAACAACTACAACTAAATGAAGAGGAAATGATGGTTCTCTTCCAAATCTTAACCTTTATGGAATCAGGTAATTTCTTTCCAACTCCCAGTGAAATATCATCCCGTATGACATTGTCTGAGACAAGATGTACTGAAATACTCCGTCAGCTTATTCAGCGTGGATACTTAGAAATAAATGAAGATAATGATGAAAATAGAGTCATTTTTGAAAGATATTCATTAAGACCTTTTTGGGAAAAAATAATCCAATATCTTTTCTATCAAACCATTAATGAAGAAAAAGAGAAGGCAAAACAGCAAGAGTTAGATTTGTATACTGTTTTTGAACAAGAATTTGGACGACCATTGTCTCCATTTGAATGCGAATCATTGGCAATGTGGTTGGATCAAGATCATCATGATCCCGTTATTATAAAAGCCGCTTTAAGAGAAGCTGTAATGTCGGGGAAATTAAATTTCCGTTATATTGATCGTATCTTGTTTGAATGGAAAAAGAATGGTATACGTACGATTGCACAAGCACAAAACCATTCTCAAAAGTTTCGACAATATCAACAGAAACAAAGACAGGTTGAACAAAATCAAGAGGAATATAAACGAACTATACCATTTTACAATTGGTTGGAAAACTAATATAGGGTTGAAAAAAAGGTGATAAATCATGCTAAATAAAAATCAAATACAATTTTGCTTAGATAAAATGGGAGAGATGTTTCCGGAGGCTCACTGCGAACTAAATCATAAAAATCCATTTGAACTGGTAATCGCCGTATCATTATCTGCTCAATGTACCGATGCATTAGTTAATAAGGTTACCGCGAGTTTATTTGAAAAATACAAGACTCCAGAGGACTATTTGTCAGTGTCTTTAGAAGAACTCCAAAACGATATTCGTTCAATAGGTCTTTATAGAAATAAAGCTAAAAACATTCGTAAATTATGTCAAATGCTAATTGAAGACTATGGTGGTATTTTACCGAGAGATCGCGACGAATTAACAAAGCTTCCTGGGGTCGGCAGAAAAACAGCGAATGTTGTTGTTTCAGTTGCGTTTGGTATACCAGCAATTGCCGTTGATACACATGTTGAGAGAGTAAGTAAAAGACTTGGATTCTGTAAATGGAAAGACTCTGTTCTTGAAGTAGAGAAAACACTAATGAAAAAGGTTCCTGAGGACCAATGGTCAGTAACCCATCATCGAATGATCTTTTTTGGTCGATATCACTGTAAGGCCCAATCACCACAATGTGAGATTTGTCCACTACTTGATGTGTGTAGGGAAGGTAAGAAGCGGATGAAGGGGAAAAAGAAGGTTGGATAAAAATAGGGGAAATGGGTATCAAAAGAAAAACTCTATTGATGAGTCAATTTCCGAGTTGATGAATAATTGGAATAATCGAAAGGAAGTTCTTTCAACATTATTTCGTCAACGTGACAAAGATAGTATACAAGAACCTATGAACGAATCGATTGTAGATTATTTTCATTTTCTGTTTTGGTCGAATGAAAGGGAAGCTCCAAATATGGAACGCTGCTTTGATATTATTGAGCAGCTAGAATACAAACCAATGAATCTAAAGGAACGTTTTGACTATATAAGAAAGAATCCTAGCCATTATCATTCTTTTATTCAACTCAGTGAGTTATACAATGAACAATCTAAGCAATATGCGAAAAGAAAGTTACTTCAAGCTAAAAATAATTAAGTATGTACCTCAAAAGAAAGCTTTTGGGGTACTTTTTTCATTTTGACTCTCTTCTAAAAGTTTGTTGCTATTTGCTTTATTCAATAAGGGGCTATTACATAGATTGGTGATTTCCGCACCTGACACTCGCTTTCCGCGTGCGGTCCTTAGTAGAAGTTCCTTATCTTCAGCTGGAGTTTCGTGCATATATACTCCAATCACCTTTCTGAAAAAGTAACTGTCAACTTCATACAAAAGCAACATTGTTTGCGAAAACAGCCTTCTTTTTTAAGGAAATTTTTATTTTTTTCTTGTGTTAAATTACAATTGGTAACTTTAACGAAGTCATCTTGCCTGCCTAGATGCATGAATAAGAGAAAACCCATTGAGAATCGATAACTCTCAATGGGTTTCTATTTTAAAAATATATGTTTTCTATTCTAACGTTCATTACCACTTCCAGGAGGGAGTGGTGGGAACGATGGTAAGCCTCCACCAGTTCCGCCGCCAGTACCATCTCCAATACCGTCATCTTCACCGTCACCATCATCATTTCCATCACCATCACCATTTCCACCACCATTGTCAGGAGGTAGAGGCACTTCTATTTCTTCTTCAGGTAACTCTTGCATTGTGATTGTATTTGTAACTGGATCGCTTCGTTTTTCGGCATCTTCATCGCTAACTGCTACAACGCTAAAGCTATATATTGCTCCTGGAATTGGGTTAGGGACAACATAGGTTAATTCCTTGGTAGTTTTAAGGACTTTTGAAGGTCCTTCATCTATTGAAACACTGACCTCGAAGCTAACATTTTCGAGTTCTTCTTCACCGTATGCCCACGCAAGATTTATCTGGTTCGCCACTGGGTCATATTGAACATTTAAATCTGTTGGTGTTGTTAGCTTATCATATTTATCAGATACCTCTGTTGGTTCCGTACCCTTAACAAAATATTCGTATACGATTTCATCTTCTGGTGTAAATTCGCTTGGTAGCTTTGCAGGTTCTGATCCTTTTTCAACACCGACTCGTACAACAGTTTTTGGCATTTTGAAATCCTCAGTCTTAACGTCCTGAGACAAATTGGTTATGATATCTCGGAACAGTTTTTTAGCAAGATTTTGTTCTCCACCTTTGATAGGGGTGTTGTTATCTTTGTATCCGGTCCAGATTGCCACGGTATAATTTGGAGTATAACCACTGAACCAAATATCAGGAACTCCTTGAGTGATATTATACTTATTTGCAATCTCCGCACTATAGTTAGTTGTACCTGTTTTACCTGCAATTTGCAGACCTGAAACATCATAGCCACGTGCTGAACCAAAATCCATTACGGATTTTAGCATATCGGTTATTAAAAAGGCAGTCGCTTCTGACATAACAGATTCTGCTTTAGGTGTCAGATCAACCTCAGTATCATCCGGAAATACAATTTTCTTTACCGCATGTGGTTTGATGAAGTTTCCTTGATTTCCAAATGCAGCGTACGCTCCTGCCATTTGAAGTGGGGAAATACCACCCTCAATCCCACCTATTGAGTAAGCCTCATTAATTTGATCCTCTAATGGGATACCAAGACTAACTGCAAAATCACGTGCTCGTGATGGTCCAACCTCTTGAAAAGCCTTGAGTGCTGGAATATTTCGAGAGTGTGCTAAAGCAGTTCGAATCGAAATTTGCCCCATGTGTTTTCTGTCAAAGTTATTAATCGGTTTGCCACCTGTATAGGTATATGGCTCATCCTTTATTTGATGATACGTAGACCATTTAAATTGTTCAATTGCTGGACCATAATCTAAAATCGGCTTGATTGTAGAACCAGGTTGATTCAAGGGATCAATGGCAAAATTAATACGCGAATTTTGTGACTGATTTCTTCCACCACCTAGGGCTCTTATTTCTCCAGTCTTTGTATCTACTACTGCAATCCCTGCTTGAAATTGCTCATTCGGAAATTGTATGTCAGGATTTTCATTTGCTAATAAGGAATCCACATGAGCTTGAGCATCAGGGTCAAAAGTAGTATAGATTTTAACACCAGAATTATAGACGTCAATATCCCCATATTCTTTAAGCTCAAGTTTTACTTGGTCAAGGAACGAATCAATTGGCTGGGATTGTTCCGTTGATTCAACAATTGCTGATACAAGTTGAACATCTTTAGCGGCCTTTGCTTCATCCTCAGAAATGAACTCATGTCTAACCATTAAATTAAGAACAATATTTCGTCTTTTCTCAGCTGCTTCTGGGTATTTATAAGGATCATACATACCTGGGTTTTGTCCTATGCCCGCTATAAATGCAGCCTCATCAAGCGTTATTTCATCCAAAGTCTTTCCAAAATATAATTCCGCTGCCTTAGCAACACCGTACGTGTTCCCAACACCGTAATATATTTTGTTTAGATACATTTCAAGAATCTCATCCTTCGAATATTTACGTTCAAGTTGAAATGCGAGCCATAATTCTTGAGCTTTTCTCGTTAGTTTCTTCTCACCCTCAGTAAAAAATGAGTTCTTAATCACTTGTTGGGAGATTGTACTTGCACCCTCGGCTCCAAAGCCTTCTGTAATATTTGCAACCACTGCACCACCCAGGCGTATAATATCAAGTCCATGATGTTCATAAAAACGAGCATCTTCAACTGCCAATACAGCATTTTTTAAGTCTTCAGGAATCTCTTCAAGAGGTACATAAGTCCGTTTTTGTGCACCGAACTCGTAAATTTTTTCACCATTGATGTCATAAACCTTTGAAGAAAGGGGATCCTTCAATAATGCCTCATCTAATGGAGGTGCTTTACTTGCAAGAACGATAAAAGTTGTTACGCCAGTTACCATTCCAATAATCCCAAGAGCGAAGCAAATTAGTAAAAATCGTTTTAGTAAAGAGCCCTTTTGTTTTCCAGGGCGTTTTTTCTTTTTAATACTACCTTTTGCCTGTCGACGTTCTTCACGTGATTGATATCTTTCAGACATATTTTATTCCTGCCTTTCAATACCTTAAAAATAAACTTGATCGATAACCTTGATATAATCGATTCTAGGATGGTAGCCAATTGCTAGTTGATGACCATATGTCTCAATCTCTAATTTGGTTATCGATTTCCTTCCATCGGCAAATTGCCGATTCCAAAATGTTAAAAGATGTTTAGCATCGAGAAAATATATTTCATCTAAAGTTGTAAACCGTAAAATAACAAAGCAAATTCCATCTTGTTGCAATATAGCATTCATATGATTAATTTGATGCTGATGAAAGTTTTGGAGCGGGAATGAGGTTTTATTCCTAGTTTCCTTCGCTTCAAAATCAATATATCTTCCTCTATAGATTCCATTATAATCTGTTGTTGATGCTTGTTTGAAATAAGCTTCCTTAATGACCGCAGCACTTCGCTTTGGGTAGTCAACACTTACAATTTGTACAGGTGTTGGTTTCTTGTGTATGACTGCAATTTTTTGTTCCAAATAATAAACATTTGTTTCATTCAGGTCTTCCTCTAATGTCATACCTCGGTTACTATATGTTTTTTTCTTGAGATATGGTGTTTTAATGACCTCCTGAGGTTTATATATTTTCCCATTGGGATAACGGAACTCCATTATACTCCCCCCTTAAAACCTATAATCTATCATATCAGAAAAAGACAAACAATGTTGAAAGAAATAACCGAGGGTATGCTCGTCTTTGTCATACTTATCAAGAAATAGGTAGAAGAGATTACTTCACTATACCATATAATACGAACCGAAAATACCTTTTTGGCGTGTTCTTCCTATATTTGGTTACACTATACATAGTGAGGTGTCACTATATGACTAACGAACAAACTGCCATCGTAGAAATTGAAAAAAGAGTAATGACAAGAAGAAAAAAAATACTTTCTTTTTCAAATCTTGATAAAGTGATTATTCAGAACATCACAAAAACCACGGCTAAAGGAAACATTGACAATATTTCTAGAACCAAAAGCTATGCTCGCTTTTATTATAATAACAAGGAAATACAGTGGTCGTTTCTAGCGAGTATGGTCTCAAGAAATGCCGGCTATAATATGACGGATTTAGAAGGCGAATGGTTTCATAAAGTTTTATCAAAACAGGAAAGAAAAGCTTTATTTTACACATTTGAACGTGCCAATTGGCTTATTTTTGCTGATGCTTTTCCACAGTTATTACTTTATGAATACTCAAAAAAACTTAGGAAACCACTGTTTTACTTACTACCAGCGTTTTCTGTATCCGCATTTATTGAAACAGAGTGGGAATATTTTTGGCATTTTCGTGAAGGAAAGAGGCTTATAACCTCACAAATTATTAATGAGCAAAATATTATTCAACAACCTGTAATCGAGCATCCTTTATTTAAGCAAAAAGTATTTCACACACTTTTTTATAATCTCCAAGATTTTTTCCATTTTAGCTCAGTTATTTTTCCGACATTAGAAGGACAGTTGTATGGATTTTCCGTTCATAACTTCACGAAACTAGATGAAAGAATTGAGCTAGGAAAAAAATTAGCATCATTATTGTTTCATGATAAATATTATGAATTTTTTTATAGATTTTCAAGAAAGGTCGAACATACTGGTTCTCGCTTTGATTATGAAAAATATGTGGGGGAACGCAGATTCCGAAATACTCCGTTTTTGCGAACAACTTTTCCAATTTGTAAGCATATTAGAGTGGAGACGAAGGATTGGTATAATGGGGAAAGGAAAAAGAAGTGGTACAAGACTGTTTCAATCGGAAACCAATTTGATTTGACAAACTGGTTCTTAAAAAAACAAAAACAATTACAGGCTGGAATACTTATTGAAGATTTACTAAAAAACAAAGACTGATCAACTCAGTCTTTGTATGTACACTTTTATTCAGCTGGTCGGTTAGGTCCTTCTAACTTTCTATCTCCATAACCTGTAGCGGTTTCTTCATTTTGTCTTTGCTTATTTTTCTTTTTGTCTTTTTTAGCCATGGAATGTTCACCTCCTTTAAAATAGTGTGAGCATCTTCCTTCGTTTACATTCTCTAGAGTAAGAAAGAATCCTTGAAATATTCATACATGAACCTACTTTCTGACCTACAATTTTTATATGTATGATGTCGAATTCCGAGCTCTCCCATGATAGAAAAGCACTTTCTTTGACGAATGAAAACTAGTTTTGTCAAGCGTGAAGGGAGTATCGATAACAACCTAGAATATATTTTTAAAAGATACTAAGGAGGATGAATGGTAATGGAGGGACTTTCAAAAAAAGATTTTGTACTCGATGATCTTGATCAGATGTTACTATCGTTAAATAAAATGGAGAAACAATTGCATATTGAGGTTAATAAACATATAAGTACTGAAGGTAATAAAAGTATTAATAAAATAAAGCGAATTGAAAACAATTTACTATCGATAGAAAAAGCAATTCATAACAAGACTGAAGAGAAAACCTCTCGTTTTGAGAAGGATCATTCCTTTCACTTAACATTAAGCTACTAACGAGGTATGATAGACCTTGAGGTGAGAGAATGTACACAGAACTACTAACAAAAACAAAATTACTCAAGGAGTTTTGCAATCAATCCTTACATCGACTAGAGGACATTAAACATAGAGAAGTCTATGAGGTAGATTTTTTTAATGAGGTGAAGCCTTTTGTTGACAATGTAATGAGGATAGCAGATAGCTGGAGAGAGTTATCAAAAGAGTGGATTAAACAGGAAAAGCCAAAGAATATACATCCAAATCAAATAGATGCAACCTATGAGAACATTCAACATATTTCCATTCAGGGATTTTATCAAGATACAAAACAAAAGAGATTCAAGAATATGTATGAGTCAATTCTTTACGTTCTTGATAGCATAATTGAGAAAGCAATCAAAATATAAGCATATTGTAAAAGATACCTAATTCTATAATGGTGTCTTTTTTATTTATGGCTCTACCCTGAAAACCACCTTACGGTCAAAAATGCAAAAAAAGGGTGAGGGGGTAAAAGGCAAACCGTATTTTTTTA
>JBLKRX010000003.1:0-228748 GCA_047608075.1 Ferdinandcohnia humi | reverse complement strand
AAAGATCCGCTCGACTTGCATGTATTAGGCACGCCGCCAGCGTTCATCCTGAGCCAGGATCAAACTCTCCAAAAAGAGTATTGATTGCTCAATAATTTAAATTGAATTAACGTTGACGCTTGTATTGTGTTCAGTTTTCAAAGAACTTTTTGTTTACTCATCGCTCAGAAGCGACTTTTCTAATATAACATTTACATTATCGAGTGTCAACTATTTTTAAAAAAAATTTATTTTTTATCACTCGATATCAGTCACATATTTCAGCGACGAAAATTAATATACCACGGATTTCCCCCTTTTTCAATCCTTTTTTTGAAAAAAAGTTTGTTATTTCTTCTACTAGGTATCTTTGCAATATTCTCTCTCACTTAGCATTATCATATTAAAATTATTATTCGCCATATAACTTTATCGTAATAACTTCTCTATTTAGTCTATTACTTAAGACAACCAAATTCGTTTCGTATTTATACTTTCTAATATTTTCTCTATTAATTTTTATCATATTTACTAGATTGACTCATATATTCTATTAAAGATTCAAAAAGGAGGTAACTAGTTTGTTTTTTGATTTTCTCCATGCTGTAGGAATGGTTATATCATTAGTGATGTGTTTATTCCTATTTTTGTACGTATATATGGAAGGCTTAAAAATAAGTAATACAGAGGGTAAAGTTGATGGTAGTACCTTTGTTACATTTCTTGGATGTATTATTTTTGCTTTTGTTTTCAGTTTTTTCGCGAGTTCTTTCTATTAATCCTTTCTTCTATAATTACTGGATGCCATACTTATTTGGAATCCAGTATTTTTTATGAAATGTGAAAGAAATAGTTATCTAATTCGTCTATTATATAAATTGATTCTTTAGGAGGTGCATTAGTTGGATCCAACACAACAAATTGAAGAGTGGTTTTATTCTTATGGCGATGATGTGTACAACTTTCTAATTTATTATACAGGGTCAAAAGATGTTGAGGATTATGTACAAGAGGTATTCCTGAGAGCATTTAAGTCGTTTTCAACCTATGAAGAGCGAGCAAATCCAAAAACATGGTTATTTACCATCGCACGAAATTTAGTAGTAGATAAAAGTCGCCGTAAGAAGCTTTTAAAATTTTTCTCCTTTGATTTATTACCTCTGAAATCAAATCCTATAGATTTTTCTAGTCCAGAAGAAACAATTTTAAAAGACGAAATGTTATTTGAAATTCACAATACAATTCATACTTTAAAACAAACCTATAAGGATGTATTACTTTCACGCCTAATATTGGAACTTAGTGTAGAAGAGACTGCCACTATTCTTGGATGGTCACCGTCTAAAGTTAACTTAACATTTCATAGGGCATTAAAGGCTTTACAAAAGAAGTTAGTCATTAATGAAAGTGAGGCAAAAGTTCATGAAAGAACACAATCTTAATGAAATCTCATTTCCTCGACATAAAATGAGTGAGAGTCAAAAGAATCGTATTTTGAGCTATATTACTGATTCGAATAAACATAGTATAAGTACGCACAAAAAAATTATTATGCCAATTCTCTCTGGTATTATAATGGTTATGCTAACCTTGGGTATCGGAATCTTTTCCTACCAGCTTATCTTTAACCAGAACGAGCATAATGCTTCAAATGTGAACTCACTTTCAATTGGACTTCCAGATGATATCCGTATGGTAGAAAGAAAATCCCAACATGTATTTCTTAAAGATGACACAGTGGTTGGTGGAATTGATAAGATAACAAACGACAGAAAGAAAGAGTTACTTTCACAACCTGGAATATATGAAAATGATATGCTTGAGGATTTTATACAACCAACACAACGCATTCTCATCCATGTAAAACAAATGCATGCTATACAAACAGTCCATTATTTAATTCAACCCGCTGGTCAGGATATCATCTATGATGTATATTTCCACGCAAATACACCTGGATATTTTGGTAGTTCTACTTATAATGGAGATTTAGAAATCATACATGAAATAGCAAAAACATTTAAAATTACTAAGCCATAGTTTTTCCTAGGCTTAGTTTTTTTCTTTTCCTTCTTAAAGCATAGTTATATCCAAAAATTGCTTGAAGTTCGCTTCTACATGCATTATTTGGAAAAAGTTGAAAATACTACATTTATGACTATATCGGCTTGGAGGAAGAGGAATGAAAAAGTTTTTTATTATTGGTTTTATGTGTGTAATACAACTTACCTTTTTTGCTAATTTCTCGTTTGCTAAGGTGGCAAAAGTTGATCTTGAAAACTTTACAAAGGAAACTGGTATAACAGAAGAAAAATTAGCAGACTATTTATCAGTCTATGACCTCTCTTTAAATGATTTTGAATCAGTTAATGAATTGGTAGCATATTTAGGAGAACCTATTACCCAAAATACATTACATACATTATTATCAAAACATAATATAAGTGAAGATGAACTAAACAATATACTTGGTGGACTTGGTGAAACCGTTAATGACTATTTGTTCATCAAGGACCTCGATACTACTGTTAGTTTTTATCTGAATCACGCGGAAGTACTTGTTGAAGCTGAAAGAATGCTTTCCGAAATTGGATTAAATGAAGATGAAATTGACAGCTTATTTATGCACTTTTTAAGTTTGAATGATGTAAATCTTGAACAGCAAATGAACTCAATTAACGCAAACCTAGAACAATATTTTTCTTATAATGAATCAGCGAATTTAACCTCTAATCAACGTAAAGAGTTACTTGGTATTTACGACAGGATGATAGAACTTTTTGAACTTAATCCAAAGTATTACTTATTAAAAAATAGCTCCAAGCAAGCAATAGCATATAATGAGTTAGTTGAAATGGATACATTAGATGGTGCTGACTTACTAATAGAACTCTATCGACAAAACGATGAATTCCTATTAGACCTCAGAGTATCCGAGGAAATGCTTGCATCTGATTTCATTATCGAGAGAGGAGAAAAGCTTCTAACTGTCGCAACTCTTGCAACTGAAATGAGTATTAGCGTTTATGGAAATAGACTTCCAGATACAGCTAGTCCTAATGCGAACATCTTACTTCTTGGTGTTATCTTAGTTGTCTTTGGAATTATTGCGTTATTTGTAACAAAAAAAATCCAAAAAATATAAAGTTTACCATTGCCCACAGCAAAAAGCCCGTTCATTAAGTTTCCGAAGTAACTTAAGAACAGGCTTTTTCTTTTAGCTAGCACTCTGTTCAGAGAGTTTAAGTTTAAGTTTAAGTTCACGATTCCGTTTTCTTTCCCCTATCGAATATAGCCAAATACCAACAACAATAATTACACCACCGATAACTTGTGTAAAGAGTATTTTCTCTGCCAAGATAAAATATGCAAGTATTGCCGCCCCAACAGGTTCAAATAAGATACTAACCGAAATGGTGGATGTGCTCACCCATTTTAGTGACCAATTAAAGAGAGTGTGACCTAATAAGGTAGGCACAATCGCAAGTAATATAAAGTATGTCCAATCACTACTTGTATAATTGAATAGAGGATATTGTAATATCACCACATATAAAAATAATGTAATTGTGCTGATCGTGTATACCACAAAGGTATATGTCACAAGTGAAAGCCTTTTTCTAACTGTTTGCCCAAATAAATAATATACCGTTACTATAACACACGAGATAATGGCAAGAAGATCTCCATATAAAGCCATTCCACTAATTTGAAAATCTCCCCAGCTAATAATTAAACTTCCACCAAGTGCCAAGACCGTACTTAATATAGCACCTAAGCTAATTTTTTCTTTGAATAGTAAATACGTCCCTATGAATGCAAATACCGGCTGCATGGCAACTAGTACTGTAGAGCTTGTTACCGAAGTATAGGCTAAGGATTCAAACCAGAGTATGAAGTGTAAAGCTAAAAACACACCAGATATAACAGAAAATAACCAATCTCTTTTTGAAATAAGTCGGAGTTCTTTCCGATACTTCCATACAAAAAGAGGTAGCATGATTATGACCGAGAAAAATAATCTATAAAACGCAGTGACTGGTGCTGGTGCATTTGCTAATTTTACTAATACTGCAGAACTTGAAACTGCAAGCGCTCCGATTGCTAACATAAGGTAAGGATTTAATTTTGGTTTATTCATGCTTGTCCCTTCAATCTTTTGATAATCTTTTCTAGCTAAGTATAAAGGAAATAGTAAAAAAAAGGGTAAAAAAAATCTGCCTTTTCTTAAAGGACAGATTTTCAAGATTATTATTTAACAGATACTTCTCCTACTTGTTCATAAGTATCAATTTTATGAGCTGTTATTTTTGTAGGTGAAATAGCATAGAGGACATCTCCAATCGTTATTATCCTTTGAATCTCCCCTTCCCATGTTTGGTACTGTCCAGAATCATGAGAAATTTTGGTTTTAAGAGTGATTCCTTCTAACTGAATGTCATATACATAAGCACCTTGGAATTCAAATTTTTGCTCAAATTCTTTTCCTTCTACATTTTGATAGACAGCAATCGGAAAAGCAAAGATTCCTTTTTCTTTATCAAATAACAGTGCTTTGTGGTCATAGTTTAGGGGAGAATAAGTCCCTCTACCTCCAATAATCTCTTTAAATTTTTCCTTTGGATTTTTTACATCCCGTATATCAAATAAAGAGATTTTAACGCCATCTGTATATACCAATGGCTCCTCATTTGGATTTTTTCCAGAAACGACCTTAGTATCATGACCAAAACCAAGTAAGTGGTTTTCATCATATGGGTGAAGATAATCACTAAAGCCTGGGATTTTTAATTCACCTAGAATTGTGGGTTTTGTTGGATTACTGGCATCTATCACAAATAGCGGATCCACTTGTTTAAAGGTAACTATATATATCCGGTCTTGCATAAATCGCGCTGAATATATCCTCTCTCCACGAGCCAAGTCACTTAATGTACCAATCTGTTTTAGGTTTTCATCAAAAATATAGAGGTTGTTTGATGAAGGCTGCCTATCATCCCATGTGTTACCTTTAGTAGTAGCTATACGGAAATTGTCTTTGTATTCATCCATTGAAAACTGGTTTAGGACTGTTCCAGGAACATCTGTAGTGCTATGGAAGGATACTTGCTTCCCCTTTACTGAGAACTTATACAAACTAGTATCAGGACTATATGAACTCCCTTCTTCATACGGAATAGCATGATAATTTGTTACGGCAACATACAAATTTTCCTTTGACATATATATTTGATCCCCACTGCCTAAATAGGAAGTGATGGCGACTTCTTCCTTTGGTTCATCCAGATTAAAGGCTGCAATAATAGTAAAGTTCGTTTCCTTTGAATCAGGCATATAGTGAATTTCATCATAAGTAATATAGGATCCTTCCTTCCCGCTAGCAGAATCGGAGAAACGAGGACGTAGATCAACATTACTGCTATTTTCTTGTTCCATAATCCAATAGTCAGGATAATGATTTGTAACAAGATATACAAAGTTGTTTATTCTTCTTGAAGTTACATGGTGTCCTTCTATCTCTACCTTTCTGATTTCCTCTGGTTGGTTTGGATTTTTGATATCATATACAATTGCCATTGAGGAATCTAAATATCTAGGTGGGTAAATCATCTTTCGGTTTCCAGTGTTCGTATCAGAAGGAAAATACTTATACGAGTGTCCAATAACAACTAATTGATGTTCATATAAGAACATTTGAGACGGTGAAAAAGTATTTTCGAATTGGATCGTTTTCGCAAGCTTCATTTCTCCAGCAGGAATCGCTTTCGTAATATTTAATTTTCCATCTACAATTTGATAAATATAGTTTCCATCCGTTTTTATCAAGTCTGCTTCATCTACGCCCTGTACTTGAACGTTAGTATCCGAATGGCTTTGGCCACCATCGCCAGCTGCTTCGCCATTAGAAGCTTCCTCCATAGCCTTATCCTCTGTAACAGCACCAAAACCAAAACGAAAAATTCCTGTGTTTTGATTTCTTTTCTGTTCCTTAATCGCCTTCAAAAAAATCTCATCTAGCTTTTCTTTTGACCCAATTAACGGAAGATTCTCTTTTACAATAAAAGAAATGTCCGTTCCTGAACGTAAACTTCTGCCGATAGAAGTTTTTATATTTTTATCAATGTGTAATGTATATTTACCATCAGTATCATATCCCGTTTTTGGTGGAGATATGGTGACCATTCTTTGATCATCACTTAATTTTAAAGTCGTTTCTTGTATCTCGCCTTTCTCATTCTTTACGTAAATTAATTTCTCGTTTACGCTCCTTTCATCAATTTTCTTGGTAAATTGTATGTTCCAGGTTTTGTTTGCTAAAACCGTTACTTCATTTTTATCAAATTGACTAATGATTTTTGGCTTTGTCAGTGTTACAACAGATGCAATTATTAGAAGAACAACTATTGAAGCTATATAAAGTAACCATTTTCTCTCCATATAATCACCCCTTTTCCATTTAGACGCTAAGGACCTCAAAATGTTACAAAAGTTACAAAAAAATTATGTAAACTGGGTAACACCGGTCAAAAAAAGGAAAGCTCTATTTTATAGGCTCTCCCTCGTTTGCATATTCCCTTAATAGCGATTCAAAAGTGTGTAACATCTTAGTGATACTATTTTGGTTATGATTACTTATACAAGCAATTTGTAACCACCCTTTTTCTTGTAGATACTTACTCTCATAATGAAGTAAATGACCTTGAAGTGCCATATCATCACCAAAAGACTTCGATGTTATATGAGTTGGTAACATAACGGTCATAATTGCTGGGGTTGAAAGATTTAATGGAGTTAAAATCGATAATCCGAGTTCTTCTATCTTATTACGTATGTACATATATCTTTTTTCAACCGAAAGATAATAGTCATCATTTTTATATTTTTGTAATGCTTCATATAATGCATCTACTAAATTAGAAGAATGAGAGTATGGAATACTTTCGTACTTTGTATACATGCCTAAATCTAGAAATCTTGGAATCGAATAGTTTGGCTGTACGGGATGATTATGAAATACAAAGGATAAACCAGTGTATCCTCCGATTGCTTTTCCACTAACACCAGAGGCAAAATAAACATCTTGAAGATCGATTTTAACTGCCCCAATAGTGCTAATACAATCTATACATAGCTTAACTCCATTTTTTTGACAAACACTTTTTAATTCCTTCAAGTTCATGAGCATGCCAGTAGATGTTTCACTGTGGACTGCCCATAACCATGAATAGTTTCCTTTTTGAAGTTCCTGATCGATTTCATCAATTTGTATGGGAATTCCCCATTCTTTTTCAACAGTTGAATATTCTAATCCTGCACGGGTTGCATGCTCGACAAGTCTATTACCAAACTCCCCATTATTTATAATTAGACCTTTTCCAGCCAGGGAAGAAAGCTGAGCAGCAATCACGTCATTTGCTAAGGTCCCTGTTCCAACAAGGATTTCAACATAAGTAGAGTTCGTCATTCTGCATAAGATATCTCTTACCTGACCCATTTGATATAAGAATTGATTCGAACGGTGAGAAATTGGCTTTTTACGAAGGGCATTTATTACTTTATCCTCAATCATAATCGGTCCAGGGAGAAAGCTAATAGGATCTTTGTGTAGGCGTCCAGCCAGTGAATCATCAAAGGTCTGTTTTGTTAAATACATAGGTTGAAAGGCTGCTTCTTTTGAACCAAGCAAGGGACCAAATGGCTTAAATCCCATTTGGGTATACAGCTTCTCTTGTCGAGTTGTACCGGATATAAGTGCAAGATCATATCCTTCTCTTAAACAATAAGTTGTAATAAGCTGGGCAAGACCGAAGAAGACCTTCCCATTTTGACGATATTCCTTTTCTACCGCCAAAAGTCTAATTTCACACGGTTTTTCCTTTTGAACAGGTATATACTTTTCTAGATTCGAAAGCTTTCCATCTAGTGAAAATGGTCGATTTCCACGAACAGCAATCATTCCAATAAGCTTCTGCTCTTTTACACAAATTAAGTACGTATTTACATTATGGAACTTATCCACTAACATTTTGTCTTCATTCGCAGCATGCTGTGGAATTTCCTCGACGAACGTCTTATAGTTCAAACGATGGATCTGCTCAAATTCTCTTTTTGTCCTTGCTATCTTATAGACAAATGTCACAAACGTCAGCTCCGTTTTGTAAATTTTTCAATTTATTCTTTCTTTAAGATTTTCACGGTGGGCATAAAGTAACAACCCTATTACGATAAAAATGAGTCCACTTTGTAAAATGGAATAGTCTAAAAACCAATATACAAATGGTAATGCTAAAAATGCAGTCATACCTGCTAAGGTAAAGCTTCTTAAAATAGCTAATAAAAGAAGAAAAATAAGCGCAAATATAAGAAATGGCTCGTATGCAAGGACTAACAGACCACCTGTAGCTGTCGCAATTCCTTTTCCACCCTTAAATCCAAGAGTGATTGGCCAAATATGTCCAACCACAACTGCTATAAGCGCTAGAGTCTGCACTTCTAGGGAGAAATCTAGGAATTTTGCTCCAAGAACAACAAGAATCCCTTTACTCACATCACCTATAGCCGTTAACAGAAACCCCTTTTTACCTAATAATCTTCCTGCGTTTCGTGCTCCAACATTCCCACTACCTTGGGAACGAATATCTTCACCTCTGAATACTTTCATGACAACATATGCAGTCATTATCGTTCCAATAAAATATGAAACTAGTAGATATAAATAAACCACGTGTTCACCAACTTCTACATTTGAATAGTTACCCTATTTTACCATTCTTTATTTTTTTCAAAAAGGTTGTCTTGCCTTATATACTTGTTGATTCTAGTTGACACGTCCGTAGTAAAATATATGTATAACCTCAATAACTAATGCAAAAAAACAATACTTACACGTATCTACTAAAAGAGAAGATTAAGGATTGTCTAAAAAGGGATTGCCGTGTTATAATTTTTCTACAAACTAGGGGCATTAGCTCAGCTGGGAGAGCGCTACGCTGGCAGCGTAGAGGTCAGGGGTTCGAGCCCCCTATGCTCCATTATCGTAAAAACCTTTGGTAGCAAAGGTTTTTATTTTTTGGATAGTGTATCGTCTTAGAATTACATCTCCTAATCATCCCGATATAGGTATGTCTAGTCTCTAACTGGCTATTCCTTCATAAACAGGAAAGATGCCTAACCATCTTCTTAGGGAACCTCTTTTACTAGCTTTTATATTTCATTTAATAACTCCATAAACCATTCCACACATTGATAGGTTTGTTTCCAATCATCATTATCTTCAATACCCCAGCATGCATAAAGTGTTGCTAGTGCAACAGCTGCCTTTAGTAGTCTTTCACGATTAAGTGATAAATTTTTGCAGAGGAAGTTTATCCGTTTAATTAGTAATCCTTTAGGATCAATCGCCATCCACCCTTTTTCGGACGAATATAGAATATTTTCATGATGTAAATCGCCATGGAGAAGCTCTAACACTTCAGTAGAATTTGTAATTTCATCAAAGTACCCTCGAGCTTGGTTTACTGCTGAAAATGGTATTGGAGGCTCCTCATTTTGATAAGACTCCAAATATTTATCCAGTCCCTGGGCCCATTGCATAATCGTCGGTCCTTGAAAACCGATTGGCACTGGCCTACGTATTGCTTTCCAAACCTCCACAAACCAATTAAGTACAAGATCTTCATCTGTTTCATTTGAAAGCATTCGACCTGGCACAAGTTGTTCCAAGAGCATAGCTCCTAATTCTGAATCCGCCTTTACTACCTTCGCACACCCATCACCAGCATATGCCTCAATGCTATGAATTTCATTTCTGAAATCAAAGCTTGGAACACCAAGCTTCAGAATAACTGGATGATTCTCGGAATCAAATGCCTTAAGCACATAATTATATGATAAATTTGAAACTGGACCCTCAATTACCAGGTTCCACATGTCAACACATGTTTGAACTCGTTCTTCGATTGTATGTAACCAGCCTTTTCCTTCCTCACCAAAGGCTCCAATTATTTTCTTTTTAAATGCATCTGGTACATTAATGCTCATGATGTCACTCCTTTTTTAATGGTAACCTCTTATAAAAGTTCTTTTACATTCAAAAAAATCCTTTTAAATTTTGGCAGTTTTCGCAAACTTTGTTGCTTTTGTATTAAGTTGACATTTCAGTTTTCAAAAAGGGTGATTGGAGCGTATGGCACGAGACACCAGCTGAAGATAAGGAACGTCTATTATGGACCGCCACGTCCTGTGGCGAACGTAGACGTCAGCACATCCTGTGCAAGTCAGGTGAGACCAGCAGGAGCGCAGCTCACGAGGGAAGCTCACACCGCTCGCGGAAAGCGAGTGTCAGGTGCGGAAATCACCAATCTATGTAATAGCACCTTATTGAATAAAGCGAATAGCAACATTCTTTTAGAAAAGAGCCTACATTTTACATAAATTAATTCTTCTTCCACTTGTTTACAATTCCCAGTAGTTGACATATAATATATTTAAAGTACGACTAATAAATAGCCGTCAAATCTACAAAGTAGTTCATATTGTTCTAAAATAAAGGAGGAAAATGGTCCGATGAATACGCCTGTTGTTTGTTAAATTGACTTTATCTACTAACGGGATAGCTATGCCCATTTTTAGTAAAGCCAATCGTAAAACAACAGACAATTGACCTTTTCCTATAAATAGTTGTTATGTAAACCAAAAAAGCCATGTAATAATATTGGCTTATTGGGGAATACTTCTGTATGTAATGTAAAAGAAGAACATAGGCATGCTGTATTTTATAATACTGATGCCTCGAATTTTCTTTCATTTATAGGAAAGGGTAGAGTGTTTTCACTCTACCCTTTATTTTGTTCTCAACATTACTTTTCAGAATTAGGTAAATGCGGCAGTTGTTTTCTCCTGTTTTACGATTGTACCCATATCATTATTTAGGAGTGACAACAATGAGTATTGTTTCAGTTGAAAATGTAACACATTACTACGGTGACAAATTAGTTGTAAAAGATATAAGTTTTAATTTATTGCTAAATGAACGTGTTGGACTTGTTGGTACGAATGGATCTGGAAAGTCCACGTTATTAAAAATAATAAACGGTGAGTTGCTCCCAGATAGAGGTAACATTGACTGGCTTCCAGGAGTAAAAGTAGGGTATCTTGAGCAGCATATTGAGCTTGTTGAAGGCATAACCATTCGAGACTACTTACGAAGTGCCTTTCAACACCTGTATGAATTAGAAAAAGAAATGCTAGCGATTTCTACTCAAATGGCGGCATGCTCTACGGACGAACTAGATATACTATTAACACGTTTTGCCGAAATTCAACAAGTACTGGACCATGGCAGCTTTTATCTCATAGATCCGAAAATCGAAGAAATATGTGCTGGCTTGGGGATAAAACCACTTGGACTAGAAACAGATGTAAGTCAGCTTAGTGGTGGTCAACGGACAAAATTATTACTTGCAAAATTACTTTTAGAAGAACCTGAAGTCTTATTACTAGATGAGCCTACTAACTATCTTGATGTAGAGCATATTGAATGGTTAAAAGAATATTTAAAGAGCTACCCTCATTCGTTTATTCTAATTTCGCATGATACTTCCTTTATGAATGAGGTTGTAAATGTAATCTATCATCTCGAACACAAGAACCTAACAAGGTATTTAGGAAATTACCAAAAATTCATAGAGACATACGAGTTCAGGAAACAACAAATTTTTATAGCATATGACAGACAGCAATCTGAAATTAAAAAGCTCGAAACCTATATTACTAAAAATAAAGTTCGGGCTTCTACATCCAAACAGGCCAAGGCTCGTGAAAAGAAACTAGCGAAGATCGATAAAATCGAAAAACCTATTCCACCTGCTAAGCCAAGGTTTGCTTTTAGCGTGTCTGAGCGTCCGGGTAATTTAATAGTAGAGGTTGACCAATTAGAAGTAGGTTATCATGTTCCACTTTTACCGCCGCTGTCATTTACATTGAAACGCGGTGAAAAGATTGCAATTACAGGGTATAACGGTATTGGAAAATCAACTACCTTAAAAACCATAATGGGTGAATTATCTCCATTAACCGGGAGTATATCCTTTGGACAAAACGTGAAACCCTCCTATTTCGCTCAAGAGTGGATGATTTCAACAAACGAAACCCCACTTGATTATATTTGGTCCTTGCATGAAAATATGACTCAAAAAGAAGTTCGCCAATTCCTTGCAAGAGCAGGACTTAAAACAGATCATATTTTTCAACCAATTAAATCTCTTAGTGGTGGAGAACAGACAAGAGTTAGACTTTGCCAATTGATGCTTGAAAAAAGCAATTGGTTAATTCTTGATGAGCCGACCAATCACCTAGATACGTACGCGAAGGATGTGCTCTCAAAAGCACTTCAAGAGTATGATGGAACAATTGTGGTTGTATCCCACGAACCAGAATTTTATCAGAAATGGGTAACACATATATTAAACCTTGAAGAAATGATAGGTAAAGCAAAATAAATCGAACTGATTTCGTAAAGACCTAATCAAAATTGATTGGGTCTTTTTCTTTTACCTTAAAAGTATGTCGAAAAAAACCGTCATTTATTATCAGAATTTTTTATCTATTAATGGTTGATTGCTAGATTTTTAAAATGATAACATAGTTGTGTAAGCGTTATCATATAATGCTACGAATGCTGTTTTAGTTTTGACTATATCAAAGGAGGAAGATGATGAGCCAATTAACAGTTGCACTAAGAGAAAAGGTAGAATCATTTTTATCAGGAACAAAAAAACTTTATATCAATGGTGAATTTGTTGAAAGTGTTTCCGGGAAGACATTTGAATCTTATAACCCTGCCACTGGTGAAGTATTAGCTACTGTGTATGAATCTGGTCCTGAAGATATTGATCGTGCTGTAAAAGCAGCTCGTAAAGCTTTTGATGAAGGTCCTTGGTCAAAAATGAGTGCAGCTCAAAGAAGTCGTCTCATGTACAAACTAGCTGATTTAATGGAACTACATAAGGATGAGCTTGCACAATTGGAAACTTTAGATAACGGTAAACCTATCCGTGAAACATCAAATGCTGATATCCCTCTTTCGATTGAACATATGCGATATTATGCTGGATGGTCTACAAAAATCGTAGGTCAAACAATTCCTGTTAATGGTCCATTTTTTAACTATACACGCCATGAAGCAGTTGGTGTTGTAGGACAAATCATTCCTTGGAATTTCCCACTATTAATGTCCATGTGGAAACTAGGAGCAGCACTCGCAACTGGATGTACGATTGTATTAAAGCCAGCTGAACAAACTCCTTTATCAGTTCTCTATTTAGCAGAGTTAATTGAAGAGGCTGGATTCCCAGCTGGAGTTATTAATATCGTACCTGGATTCGGTGAAACTGCAGGACAACCACTTGTTGATCATCAACAGGTTGATAAAATTGCATTCACTGGGTCAACAGAAGTTGGAAAACTGATCATGGAGAGAGCTTCAAAGAGCTTGAAGAGAGTAACTCTTGAACTGGGAGGTAAATCTCCTAATATAATTTTGCCGGATGCAGACCTTTCTAAAGCAATTCCTGGTGCATTAAATGGTGTAATGTTTAACCAAGGACAGGTTTGTTGTGCAGGATCACGTGTGTTTATCCAGAAAAAGCAGTTTGATAATGTAGTGGCAGACATGGTAAGTCATGCCGAAAAAATCAAACAAGGTTCAGGTATTCATGCTGATACTGAAATTGGACCACTTGTTTCAATTGAACAGCAAAACCGTGTTCTTGGATATATTGAAAAAGGGTTAAACGAGGGTGCAGAGCTCCTAGTCGGTGGTACAAAACCGTATGACGAAGGCTATTTTGTGTCTCCAACTATATTTGCAAATGTAAAAGATGAAATGACAATTGCGAAGGAAGAAATCTTCGGCCCAGTTATTTCGGCAATGCCGTATGATGATTTGGATGAATTGATTGCACGCGCAAACAATTCTGAGTATGGACTTGCGGCAGGCGTTTGGACGCGTGATGTTGCTAAAGCACACTATATTGCTAGCAATCTACGGGCTGGAACAGTGTGGGTTAACTGCTACAATGCTTTCGATGCAGCATCTCCTTTCGGTGGTTACAAGCAGTCTGGAATTGGGCGTGAAATGGGATCCTATGCATTAAACAACTACACAGAAGTTAAGAGCGTTTGGATCGCAATGAACTAACACTCTCTCAAAATAAGAAAGCGAGAACCTTTTTGGTTCTCGCTTTCTTTGTTACTTACAGTATGTATCAGAAAAAGATACTCTTTTCGTTAACTAGATGGCAAATCGATAGATAAGAGTATATATTTGTAGCCCTAACAAAGAACAGTATATCTCCAGTAAAGTTGATGAAGGTCTCTAAAAAACTCTCCAACTATCCTCAGCATCTTGCTTGGTTTATTGTATTGAATGAATCAAAAAATAATTGCTACACATAAAATATTTATTACAATTTATCCCTTTAAAGGTTATAATTCCTAGTAGACTTAAAATTTACAAATAGGAGAGACTTTTATGCAAAACGATGAAAAGTATTTACGGGCAAAAAGAAAAGTTCAATATTTAAAAGCTTTTTATATCCATTTGACTGTTTATTTACTTGTAAATGTGATACTTTTCTTTATAAATCTTAGTTTTGATTCAGGAAATTGGTGGTTCTTGTATCCACTTGGCGGCTGGGGTATAGGTCTCCTTGTACACGGATTATCAACCGTATTTTATGGTGGCTTTGGATCGAAGTGGGAAGAACGCAAAATTAAGGAGTATATGGAAAAAGATATTTAGGATTAACATTTTTCATCTATTATTCTTACTAAAAAAGAATTGCACATAATATACCACTCAATAACAGTTAAAATACCTAGGACAAATCGTCCTAGGCTATACCTTCTTCTACCAACGGTTATGAACTCTTTCTGCAAATCCTAAAAAGCCCTTTAAGATGATCTCTTTACCATCGTCTAATTGAGCTTTTCCACTAAACCGACCAAACACTTGGTGCTGGTCTGAAGCAATCAAACCAACTGACGTGTAGTCACAGCGGTCAATGATTGGCGTAAAACTCATTTCAAATCGTCCATCACTTGAAGTAAAAGTCCAAGGAGCCATATAATCATACTTTTCACCACTCATTGGAATCTCAAATGTAATATTCTCCAGTTTGTGGGCCGTTCCATCATAAAAAAGCATGTTTTCCGTTGCTGCCGATGTATCTCCGAATCCATACCCTATATTAAAGCCAAAAGTTTTATTATCTACGATTCCAGAGGCAGATCCCCAGTACCATGTGTTTTTATAGGTCCAGACACCTCGTCCCCAGTCAAGGGTCCCAAATGAAGAATTCGGATCAAACCGATACACTCTCCCATCATAGGTAGCTACTCCTTCTGCCCTCATACAGTTGATTTTTTGATTATAATAGAAGGCTTTTCGATCATTTGGAAAAGGAGTTGCAATTACCATTGAATCTCTTGGTTCATCTTTTAATGCAATATCACAGGAAAAGTCCTTTTGATTGTTAAAATTCTTCAAATAGCACTTGATCCTTCTAGAATTGTCAATATGTAAAAATTCAATTTGAATTCGCTTATCCCTATAGGTTATATCGCCAGACTTTGATGACGACGGTAGTTTTAGCTTCCCAAAAGTAAGAGGTTTAATAATACTAGTTGTTTTAAAACCAGGAGTCTTAAAGTCTAGTAACGATACGCTCAACAAGGCCATATAGGAGTTATCTGCAACTGTTAATGCTACAGCATACTCTTCATTCGTAATTAAATAATAGTCCCACTCCTTAATTCGAAAAGAGCTTGCCTTAATGTCATCACGGTGATACTCAAGTAATAACTCTGTTGCATATCCCGCTTGCTGTAACTCACCATTATCTTTTAATAATCTTTGTGGCTCTGTTACCCTTTTTTGCATATTTATTCCCCCCTGTCTTATCATAATCAGCTTGGTTTGTAATAGCTTTGCTTTTTCTTATGCATTTTTGGTTTTAGTCTACCTTTACAAACAAGATCTAATATCATCGTACTGATAAACTGACCAGCTATTGCAAAAAGAATGATTTTCCAGTCAACTACAACTCCGGTAACGAGTAAAATTGTACCGTTAATGAAGAATAAGGTTTTCCCTGGAGGATAGCCATTTGTTTTAGAAATAAGTAAAGCCAGAATATCCATTCCTCCCGAGGAAGCACCCATACGAAATAAAATACCTATACCAATCCCAAAGATAACTGAACCAATCGGGAGATCTAAAAATACATTGAAAACTTGCTCTGTCGTGAATGGTGAGAGAAGATTAATAGTTATTGATGTTACCGTTACACAGTACATTGTCCAAAGTGCAGATGCTTTTCCAAGCCATTTTACTGCCGCAAATAGCAAGCTGGCATTTAAGACCCATAGGGATGTTTCAAAGGGAACTTTGACAACATAATTCATTAAGACAGCAACACTTGCTGCTCCGCCAGTAGGGATAAAATGGGGAAATAAAAATGTAGCCATAGCAAAGCCTTGTATCATTGCTGCAATTCCAAGTAATAGTCCTTTACCAATTATGCTCATTGACCATATCTCCAATAATTTTTTAATCTGAGTTCGTATATATACAACAATGGTATCATGTATTCCATTCATTTACATGAAAATTTTACAATGTTAGTTTATTTATATTACATGAATAGTGCTACATTTTTTATGTAAAGCACCAACTAAAAAAGTAAAGACCCACCTCAAAACATCATGAAGGTAGGCCATTTTTAACGCTTATTAATCTTTCCAAATGATTTCCCCAGATTTTGTTTTAGGGTCAAGCTCTACATCGAAATTATGTTTTTCGTAAAAATAAACAAGACGATCAACATGATCCCAATCTCTTTTTGCTATGTCACCCGTGATAACCGGAATATTTTGTTCACGAGCTATATCCTTAAGATGACTGATACATATAGAGCCATACCCTTGATTTACTGGACCTTTTATATCCCCAATATGGATTGCGTTATCATCTTTATATTGGGCTTGAAGGGAAAAATCCCAGTTTCCGCGATAAGCTGTATCACAATCATTAACCATAATCTGACATAGATTTCCGTCGTCTATAGCGGAAACGATTACCCATCTATCTTCTTTTGATTGGTCAATTCCTATGACTTGATGTTTTTTAGAAATTTCCTTCAGGTTCTCCTGCATACGAAACATTTGAAATTGCAGGTCCTCTAAATCCTGTTTGACCTCTGACGGGCTCTTTTTAAGATCCTCTTTCATTAGCAAACTTTCAAAATACATGATAAACACCTTTCATTTATATATTTTTTATCTCGAAACAAAAACAATATCCTATTATATGGAATAATTAGAAAATATTTACGTTTCTTACATCCAAAATACAAATTTTTATTATACTAGAGTTATAGAGAAAAGGCAAACCCTTGTATGTATGAAAAGGATGCTAAAACCAATCATCGGAATCTTTTTATAGTGCTCATAATTATTCCCATTTGCTTAAAGGCATACTTTCTGTTATGATAAAAGAGAATTATTTTTGTTTGTTCGGTATGTAGGGAAAGTCTTTTCGCCTGGATATAATTAATAAGCAAGAATAGTATTAAATATGTGTGTTATACACACAAGGAGGCAACAAACATGTTTGAAGGTACAGTAAAATGGTTTAACGCAGAAAAAGGTTTCGGATTCATCGAGCGCGAAGGTGGAGACGATGTATTCGTTCACTTCTCAGCTATCCAAGGCGAAGGCTTCAAATCTTTAGAAGAAGGTCAAAAAGTTACTTTTGATATCACTCAAGGTAACCGTGGTGACCAAGCAGCTAACGTTGTTAAAGCATAATTGCTAAAAGATAAGACAGACTCCGCGGAGTCTGTCTTTTTTTCTGTTCATTCGTACTCATAATAAGGCTCTAGGTTAATTAACCTATTCTCACCTTGTCTAAGTTTCTCTAACACTACCTGTGCTTCATATCCTGCCCGAAAATCATAGATTTGTGCTGGCTTACCATGAATTGAATTAATGATATGGGTAAGGATCCACGTAGGGGGCAATTCATTTTTGTAAGAAACCGACTCTAAAGGAGCACCAGCTTTTCCAGCGCTTAATCCTCTAAAATCAAAGCGAATTGTTCCTTCTGACCCGCAGGCTGTTAATGAAACATCCTCTTCACTAGAGATACCAGTATGCCCCTCTATGAAAACCTTCGTGCCATTTTCAAGTATCATTGTTGCTTGTATTCGGTCCTCTGATTGTGTGGCTTCCGGATACGAAACATTACTTTCTACATATGTAATTCGACCAAATAACCGTTGTATTGCTTGAATAAAATGAATCCCTTGTTCAAGAAGAAAACCTCCTTCTCGACTACCTATCCAATCATTTTGCTGCCATTCTGGTGGCCAACAAGGATAGAGGAGATTCAAATTAATGTTTTCAATGGTACCAAGATAGCCCTTATCAAGCATTCTTTGAAAGGTATTTAAACCTGGGAGATAATTTTGTCCAAAATGCAGTGCATGAACAACTTTTGCATTTTCCGCTAATCTAAGCATAGAACGAGCTTCTTGGATTGAACTTGCAAGAGGCTTTTCACAAAAAACATGTATACCTTTTTCTATTACATCCTTGGTTATTCGTTCATGTGTACTTGGTGGGGTTGCAATGTAGACAAGATCCAATGGTATTTCATCTAGCATTTGCTGATGACTTGGGAACCAATTCGGTATTCCATGCTGTACTGCTAATGCTCTTGCTACTTCAGGTTTACTGTCGCAAACAGCTACTACTTGAAGCTCTTCCTTTGTATGAAAATAAGAAATAGGCTGTAAAATTTTTGCACCAAACGCGCCTAATCCAATTATCCCCATTCGAATAGGTGAACTCATTTATTCATCTCCCAGTTGTACAGTTGAAATTTGAATAAACTCTGTTGAATGATTACTTACATACTCTCCGATTGCGAGTAAAGATTTTTCCGAATATGCAGTATAGCTTGTAAATAATCGAGAGATGTCCTCTAGTGAACTCGCCCCATCCTCCGTAAGTTCTTTAAAGCTAACCTCTCTGTTATAGTGCTTCTTTATCTTTGTTAACATTTCTCCCGTTTCATCAAAAATTGTTAGCATTTCTATTAGGCCAAAATAATGTAAGGATCCTTTAATTGCCTGCCATGAACTTGGTTGTCCTTGAAAAAACTGACTCCACCAATAGAATTCTTCTAATGAGTTTTTAGCATGATTGAAATAGGCGTAAAACATGTATAAAGCCTGCTGGCCTCGATTCAATTGTTTATATACCGCCAGTTTCGTTTCAGTGTCTTTTCCACGTACCGAAATTAAAAATGGTTCTATACACTTCCATCCTCTTTCGCTAACCCGAAGTCTTTCAAGGTCTGCTTTATTTATTTTTTCTATAATAAAATCTCCTCCTTTTGATTTACTTTTCATAGTTAGACGCACATATAAGATGAAAGATAGCTACTACCATTCTTTTACCTCTTATTTGGGATATCTCCATAATCTAGATTAAGACAGCTCTCTTCCTTTATCTTATCTAAAGTCTGCCCACGTAAAATCTATCGATAATATTCCTACTGATTCTTCACGGGATAAGGGCAAGGATTTAGTTGCTAGTTCTGGGCGTCGGAAGCAGACGAGTTGTTTGTAATACCCAAACTTTTTACATACATCGGGGCGGGCAGAATAAATTCCACATTTATCTTTTTCCAGATCATAAAAAATACAGGTTCCATGAAATCTCTTCTGGCTTTCTAGCTCTAGCTTCTGTTTTTTCGGCATTGATTTAATCTTCTTTTTTATTGCGGTTAACTCTTTTGCCGTCACAGAAACAGGACCGCAGCATAACCCCCTGCAGCCCTGACATGGTAGAGTTTCCAAATAACATTACCTCATTTCATTTATATTTCTATGAAAAAACCATAACTTCTCTAAGTCTCTTTTCCTCGACCTTTTCTAGTAAATTAGCGATTAATTCATTCATTATACTAAGAGCTCTTTCATCAGTAAGCTTACCTATTTCGTTAAATTTTCCATTTGCTTGACCGATTAATAATTCTGGTCTCCTTACTAAGTCCATGTTCAACGCAAATAGTATTTCTCTCAAATGCATTTGAGCACGAATGGTCGCCAACACACCTGGTGTTGCCCCCATTATAGCTACTGGTTTATTTACTAATGGAGTATTAACTGCAGGACGGGATAACCAATCTAATGCATTTTTTAATACACCGGTTACCGAAGAATTGTATTCCGGACAACTGATTAATACGGCATCAGCATTGGCAACTAATTCAGCCAACTTGTAAACAGAAACAGGCATGTTAGATTCCAAATCTGAATTATACAAGGGTAACCCTGAAATATCTGCCAACACTAGTTTACTATCATCAGGTAAAAATTGTTCTGCCTGTAATAACAGGGCTTTATTGATTGATTCTTTACGAATGCTTCCACAAATACCGACTATTTTTTTACTCATACTAATTACCTCCATAAGCTGTTTGACCAAGAAATTATATATATTACAAATTTATTCGTCTTTATCTTCCAAGATGATAAAGATAACGGTCCGCTGATTTCATTACCGCTTCCTTGCCACCATACTTAATGTGACTTTCAAAAGCACCATATATGGAATCAAAATCATAGTTTTGTAGAATTTGCTTTATTTTTCTCACTTCATGTGCTGGAAGTGGAATTCTGTTTGGGTGACTGTACATAAAACTAACCCATCCAGGATCAGGAACTATAAAAATAGTATCTCCAACTAATAATGAACCGTTTGATTGTGTTCCCTTTTTCCAATGTAGGACCGTACTACCATCAAAATGTCCACCTGTATTAATGAGGATAAGATCAGGGTTTAGCTCAAAATTCTCTCCCTCCCAGAAAATATACCTCGCACTCGATCTTGTTACCCACTCTTTGTCAGCGTGATGAATGTAAATTGAACAATCAAACACTTCAGCCCACTCAACAATTGTACTGTAATAATGTGGATGTGATAGAGCTATCGCTTGAATTCCGCCTAAATTATTTATCGTTTTTATGATCTCTTCGTCAAGATATGTAATACAATCCCAAAGAATGTTGCCCCCTGGTGTACATACTAGGTATGCTCTTTGACCAATGCCTACTTGTGGTTTTGTGTGAATGCTATAAAGATTCGGTTCAATTTCAACTATTTCATTCGTATATTGTCCCTTTTGAAAGTCTTCCAGTTTGGTCCATTTTTGTCCTGAAGCAGGTACATACTGCCGCTCATCAGAACAAATTATGCAATTTTCGGGTGGTTCATTTGCACCTTCGTATTGGACTCCGCAGGTACTACAAATATAGTAAATCATCCCTTCCATCTCCTCTTTTTTAACATGTACGGAAATAATACCAAAAATGTATATTATTTACTACTATATTGTTCTGTTAACCTAAAAAACTATCAAATGATTTTTTGCCAAAAATGTAATTTATCATTAAATATAATAGAAGCAATTTCTCTTGATATAAACGTTCCACCAAAATCTTTTATCATAAGACGTGAGTGACTTACAATATCATTACTCAACACAATAATCGTCAGGTCTTCATCAATATATCTCTCAAAATGGCTAGTATACCCTCCTGGGTGATTACCACCATGGGAGATACTTTTACGCCCCATTAAATTTTTGATAAACCAACCCGAGCCTAATGTGACATATTTCCCCTTGTAAGACGGTGTCTCCATAAAGCGTATGGTTTCTGGTAAAACTAGCAACCCTGACTTTAGTGCTTGATCAAACTTATGAATATCCTCGATTGTTGAAACAACCTCACCACAAGCGAACAGAACCGAAGGACTTACCTTTGGACCCAGTTTGTGATTCACATAGTTTAATGCATGGCTTTCAATACCATCACGAATGAAACCAGTGTTCTTCATACCTGCAGGTTGAAATATATTTTCTCGCACGTATTGCTCATAAGGTAATCCTGTTATAGATTCGATAAGTAAGCCCAGCATCAAATAGCCAGTATTCGAGTAAGATGCCTTCTTCCCGGGTGAGTATTTCAGTTCTTCTAGTTGGACAACTTCAAGGATTTGTTGTGGCGTATAATCCTGTTCCCATTTAATTTTCTTTCGTAGCATAAGGTAATTTACGATTCCTGAGGTGTGATTCAATAGATGTTGGATGGTGATTCCTGTGTTTTTGTAGTGCGGAAAGAAGTCTTCAATTGGCTGTGTTACTGAAATCTTGCCTTGTTCAACTAATTGCATAATACTTAATGCTGTTATCGGCTTACTGATCATAGAGCCTACAAAAAATTTAGTTCGAAGTTCATTTTTAATTTGATTGCCTCTATCCTTTAAGCCATAAACCTGTTCAAAAATGATTTTATTATGCTGGGAGATAGACACTACTCCCGAAAAAGTTTCTTTCTGAATTAAATAATCATGTACATCCTGCATAGCTATTTCCTCACTTCTACTATAATGTAAGAAACGGACTCAATAAGAATCCGTCATTTAATAATCAAGTAAACTCTCATGCCTTTACTGTAGTTAAGAAAAAGGTTAGGTGATCCTTCATTCTGTTTTCAATCGTTGTCGTATCTTTGTTATCGAAACGAAGCATATTGTATTCTGCAAGCATTGAAAAGATAGGATACTGGTATTCAGCTGCTAACAGGGATGGATGTAAAGGCTTTATTTTTCCCTGAGCGATTAATTTTTCAAATACGATTTCGAGAAAATCCAGTGTCTTCTTAAAAATATCATTCAGGAAGATTTCTCTAGCTAGCTCATTTCGATAATGCTCAATATAAAGAATCCTCCAAAGCTTTTCATTTACTGGTTTATCAATATGCTCTTTAAACAGTTCAAAACCACGATCAAAAAACTGTTCTATCGTTGAATTTGTTAAAATGTGATCAAGCATTTCAACCGGAGGTAATGTTTTTGAAAATTCCTTCTGAAAATACTCAAAAATTGTCGTAATGATTTCATCTTTATTTTTAAAGTGATTATAGAGTGAGCTTTCTTTAATTCCTACTTCTCTTGTAATCTCACGGATAGAAACCCCGCTATACCCCTTTTGTGAAAATAAATCAATTGCTACGTCTAGAATTTTGTCTTTTGTCGATAATGTATTAGTCATTTGAAGCTTTTGCTCTCCTTTCAGGTTGTGACTGTGTAGACAATGGTAAGACCTGCTTAATCATTATCTCATTAAATCTCTGAGGTTCTTCGAAACAAGCCAAATGCCCTGATTCCTCAAATAAAATAAATTGTTTCTGCTCTGCTTTAACAAATTTATAATATTGCTCTATTAATTCAGGAAAAACAATTCGATCATGCTTACCAGCTATAAAAAATACGGGAACTTTTACTTCTTTCACTAAATGAAAAAAGTTAAGTGAGGTTATTTCGTCCCATAAATTTGTAGAGGAAAATCCAAAACCCTTCATAAAGGTGACTTTCTCCTTTAATGTAAGGTGGGTACTCATAAAATAACTTAAGTTAACGAAAACCGCATTTATTTTATATGTAACTCCGTTATATTTTGTAAGCCATTTTCGTTGAACGACCATATCATCAATCTTTTGATAAACACCAGAAGTTGGAAAGCCGATGTGTTCTAATTCTTTAACTGCTTTCTTATTTTGCTTCTTTTTGGCCATCTCTAGTGCGTAATTATAGGATCTTTTTTCTTCTTCCTCACGATAAACGGGTTGGTTAATTCCTACGTAGGCATATACAAGTTCTGGGTGTCTATTTATAAAAAGTAACCCATATGCAGCTCCAACTGATTGACCCATGATAAATAGTTTTGGCTTTTTATAGGTTGCTAATAGATATTGAACAAGGTCATAGGCATCAGCTACTATTTGATTTATGGTCATACTTTCTGCTGTAACATTAGGTGAATAAGATTTACCAGATCCCCTCTGGTCCCAGTTCACGACTAGAAAGTGTTCTTCTAGCTCAGGATTATATTTTTGTTGTGCGCCAGTTTGTGGACTTCCAGGTCCTCCATGTAAATAGAGTAAGATTGGAAGGTCCTTATTCCTCCCCCTTACCGTAATCCATTGATCCACGCCACCGAGACGAATATTTTCTAAAGTTGCTACACTATTTTGTACACTCTTTCCTTGTTTATCCTTATACGGTGATAAATAACCACCCAATAGTTTTTTTAACATATGATCCACTCCAAATAAACTTTATACTAACGTTCGTTAGTTACAATTGGATTATAAACTAACGAACGTTAGTAACGCAATAGTTTTTTTAAAAATCAAATGAACTTTTTTTATTACCCAATCGTATTATCATCGGAAAAGGCTTGAGTAACACATGTATAATAAAATGAGGTGTTAATGATGACAGTGTTTTTAATAATTTGGATTGCAGCATCAATCGGAGCTATTGCGATTTTACCTTATCAAATGAAAATGCTAAGAGGCAAAATAGAAGAGGATAGTAAGAATAATCCTGGTAAAAAGATTCCCCCTCCTACTGTAATGATGCTGATTAGTGCTATACAAAGTATCGTTTTGTTAGGTGTGGCAACATATGTGGGAACTCTTTTAGCTCCTAAAGTCAAGTTACATTGGTGGCTGCTTGATAACTTATTGCACGGAACCGAGATTCCATATTCATTATCAGGAATGATCTTAGGAAGTATTGGAGTAGGATTAGTAGCAGCTATCATCATTTTATCTTTAGATAGTATGTTCTCTAAAAAAATTCCTAAATTCGAGTTCGAGGAGCCTTCTAAGGGGCAGGCATTACTAGCCTCTCTATACGGAGGTATTTCTGAGGAAGTATTAACTAGATTATTCTTAATGACACTATTCGTCTATTTATCTACTCTTATTGGTTTGGGAGATATCTCTTATTGGATTGGAATTTTACTTGCAGCAGTATTATTTGGTGTTGGTCATTTGCCTACAGCGTTTTCATTAATAGGTAAAACTAAGATGGTAGTTATACGAACCATTTTCCTAAATACCATCCCAGGCATATTCTTTGGATACTTATACTGGAAATACGGAATAGAAATCGCAATGATTGCTCATTTTTCAGCTGATATATTTTTACATGTAATATTGGGACCAATTGTTAGAAAAAGAATGAAATAATTAGTGACATGTAGACAAAGTCCAATATGACTTTGTCTACACTTTATTACGGATGAATATTCTTTAAGGTATATAATTCCTTAGGCTTTCGTGAAAACACTTGTATATAAGGCGCGCAGCCGGAGAAGACGTGAATAAAAATTGCCGCATAAGCGCAACAATCGAGGCAATTAACGCTGTATTCGAGCATTTGTTACCATTTTGATACGTGTTGTCCGTTTTTCCTAGTTTAACTTGTAAGCTTAGACCTTCTTCCTGTTTTTACTACAAATCGAATTAATTGTCTATGTAAACCTGGGAAAAGCATAAAGATGAAGTCTGTTGTTTTCTTAAAACCAAGTGTTGTAATGATTAATTTCTCCTTACGTAGCCCCTTAAGAATGATTTCAGCACATTTTTCACTTGTAATGTAATTTCGTTGATTCTTTGAAAATACTTCTCTATCAAAGTCTGACATATCCATAGTCTGTGAAATCGGAGTCTTAACGAAAGCAGGGCAAACGGCACTTACCTTCACCCCATATTCCTCAGCCTCATAATGCAAAGAAGTTGTTAATCCTAGGACAGCTTGTTTAGTGGCTCCATACGCTGATGTTAATGGCGCTGGTCCAAAGGCTGCGGCAGATGCTGTGTTGATAATATATCCGTGTCCTTGTTTTCTCATTAAGTTATAGGCTGCTGTAGAGCCATATATGACCCCTAACAGATTTACATCTATCATCTTCTTCCAATGTTCCGATGTGAGGTCAAAAAACTCTCTCATAGACGATATCCCTGCATTATTAAACATAAAATCTATTCGACCGTATTGCTCATATACTTCTTGAAGGAGATCATGTACCATTTTTTCATCCGTCACATCAAGGTAGTGAAATGATGCTTTTCCCCCCTCTTTTGTAATCGTACTTGCAACAACCTCCCCATTTGTAACATCTCGATCGGCCACAATTACAATTTTTCCCTTTTTCGCTAATAATTCAGCTAACGCTTTACCAATCCCAGATGCACTTCCAGTAATAATAGCTACTTTTTCATTGAATACAACCATGATTAAACACCTCTGCCCTAATAGTGGATATTTCTTTTTGTATACCTACTAGCTTCGGCTTAGCATATATTCGAAGTTCATTTGTAAAATCTCCCCGGCATTCCAGTCATGATAGAACTGCTGGATTTCTTCCTTTAAAGCTTCGTCCTTATTACGTCCAAATTCGATTAGCTTCAAGATGTACTCTTTTAAGATAATCAAGTCTGTTTTGGATCCAATAACCCCATGCCCGGGAACTATTTTGTCAAAGGATAAGGTTACCATTTTATCTATAATTGATACCCATTCTTCCGGGTTCCCATCACGTAAAAACGGGTGATTTTGTACTGTAAGCAAGTCCCCTGCAAAAATAAGATTGTCCTGAGGCAAATATAAAAATAAGTCACTACTTGTATGTCCCCCTCCAAACGATACTACCTGTATTTCTCTTCGAGTCCCTTTTAGAGTATAGTTTTCTGTAAAAGTCACAGAAGGAGTCACCAAACGTAAGGAAGGAAGAGTATGTTCAATTTCTTTTAGCTGAGATATTTTTTGTATGAGAAGTTGTTTTTTTTCCTCATTGTCTTCTTTTTCACATTCTCCTTCAAGAGTGAGGATATATGATGTAAGCTGTTCAATTGTATTTTGCTGTTGCTGAATCCGCTCGGGATGAATAGCATCCATTAGCTCCTTAGTCTTTTGAGTAGCAAGTATGTGACAGTCCTCAAAAATTTGATTTCCTCTAATATGGTCTCCATGCCAATGACTGTTAATCACATACGTTATTTGTTTTCCTATGAGTACTTCTGCTGCGTCCCTTAAGTCTTTTGCAGCCTGAGGTGTATTAAAGGTATCGAAGATGATTGTCTGGTCTCCTAAATCAATAATACCGCTATTTGAAAAGCTTCCTCCCCCTAGTTGATCAATTGCGGCATATATACCATTTGAGATTTTTTTAATTTTAAAATGCTTTGATGTAAACGTTTTCAATATTCTCATAGCTCCTCTCCTCTTTTATCTCAATTCGTCTAATTTTAATTTTTCAATATACCAAGCCATTCTGTCAGCAGTCGCTTCTTCACAAGTTGAAAAAAGGTGATCGGTTTGGTACCAAGAGATTTTCTTTGGAAAACTAGAACTTTCATAATAGGTTTCAGCCTGTTCCAATGGGACAAAATCATCATCTCGTGCAAATTGGAAATACACTTCAGCAGGTGCAGCATTCTTAATAAAATGTTTCGCATCCATGAGTGCTATTTGATTGCAAAAATGGATAAACCTCTCATGAGTCAAATAAGATCGAACCAATTCTGCTAACGGGTGCTGACTGTTCCTATGCCACTCGGACAAGCTAGAAAAACCGGCCATTAGCAAAAACCCACATATTCTTTCTTCCATCCCAGCAAGTACTCCACCCCATGTAGCACCAAAGCTATGCCCTACATATAATATCCGTTCAGAATCTACATATTCAAGACTAGTTAGTAGACTAATACTCCTTTTTGTATCAGCAATTGTTTGCTTGTATGTTTCGATATCCACTACATTCTCAACAATCTCGCCGATTCCTGGATTCTGGGACTTTGGATTACTGGTCCGAGCAAATGGGGCGTCCATCATGAGAGAAATCACCCCCTTTGAAGCAAGCAGTTTCCCCTCCTCTAAAAAGGAGTTTCGATTTCCTTGACCTGGATGCATAAAAATAATTGCAGGTAATTTCTTATCCCTTTGTTTTGGGACAGTAAGCCACAAAGTGACAGCACCACCTAAAGAGCTTTGAAACTCTCCGTCAATGAGTACATAATCATCCATATCATTTGATGATATTTCAACAAATTCCAAACTCTCTTCACACATATTGGTCACCTACTCAAATATTTTTAAATCAGTAACTAAACACCCCATGAACGAAAACAAAAGTACTCAAAAGGAAATCTCCATTTTTCTTGTCTTAATCTCTACTTGAAAGTCCATACCAGTAATCATCCCAAAAAGAAGCTACAAGTTCTTCATTAATTTGAGGAACCAATAACATCCATGTTAATAGCCCATCTCGCATTGCTCGAAATGACATCACCATTTTTGAAGGTTTATCTTCTCGAATTTCGTTCTTTTTGATCGCCTCTTGAAAAATGGCTTCCATTTGCTCTTGAAAAAAGCGTTCTCTATCCGTAATATCCTTTACAATCTTCTCTTTTAACTCAGACGGAGATAACAGTGGAAGCTGCCCCCAAAATCCTTGATATTCTCTATTTTTATAGTAATACAAGATGTATCCTGTAAAAATATGCTTTAACTTTTCACGAACCTCCATCCCCTTTGATGCTTCAAACAAGCGTAAGGTTAACTCAATATAATCATTAGCCAACTGTTTGTAGACCTCAAGAAAAATATCTTCCTTTCCAGAAAAATGAGAATATAAAGCAGCCTTACTTATTCCAACTCCATCTGCAATATCCTTCATTGAAGTTCCAGCAAATCCTTTTGTCGCAAAAAGAGACAAAGCTTCTTTCCTAATTCTGTCCTTCGTAGGAATCAATTTTTATTTCCTCACTTCCAATTTACCTACCGACCGTTCGGTAAATAAATAGTATATTTTTTCCAATGGAATTTCAATACATTTTTGTAAAGTTCACAAATCTTTCAAAAACTGGATTCGAAGAGGTAAAACAAAGTATGTCAGGATAGTACTAACCAAGCTTGTTTTACCTCGATCGAACTATTTTTAATCTAGAGACTCTGGATTTTTAATTCTCTTAGGTTTTTTATCTACTATAAATGAAATGATGTTATCTACTGAAGTTGTTAAAAATTGATTGAACATATTTTCCGTCTTCCATCCAATATGTGGAGAAAGTATGACATTTTCCAACGACAGGAATGGATGGTCTTCATTAAGTGGCTCCTTTGAAAACACATCAAGCCCTGCCCCACCGATTCTCTTTTCCATAAGTGCTTCTAGCAATGCATCTTCATCTACTACATCACCTCTTGAGGTATTGATAAAAAAAGCATCTTTCCTCATTAAGTCAAAATGTCGCGAGTTTACTAGATTTCTAGTTTCAGGAACAAGTCGTACTGCCGTCACTATGTATTGAGATTCTGCGACTAATTGTTCAAAAGGAGTATAAACAACATCTTGTTCCTCCGCTCTTTCCGGTGTTAAACGTGGCCCCCAGGCGATTACTTTCATATTAAATGCCTTGGCAATTTTCGCAACGCCAGTTCCAATCTTTCCTAAGCCAATAATCCCTATAGTTTTTCCTTCTAGTCCTAAACCTACTGTTTGTGGCCAGAAACCGTTCTTGACATCATTATCTAATGACAGGAGTTTTCGTGAATACATGATAATAAAGCCAAAAATTAGTTCAATTACACCAGCGGAACCTCCAGGAGTTGTTGCAATTGGTATCTGTAACCGATTTGCCTCATTCATATCAATATGTTCTATCCCAGCACCAGTCTGAGCAATCAGTTTAATATTTTTTAGTTTTCGTAAAACGTCCTTTGAAAACGTAGTTCTATCTCTTATAGGAAGGATGATATCAGCATCTTCTATTCTACTTATTAGTTCTTCGTGACTTGGGTGATCTTGAAAAATCTGTACATCAAAATGCTTTCTTAAACGTTCAATTTCTGGATGGTGATAAAAGAATTGCTCCCAATCATCTAGAATTACAACCTTCATTGATACACCTCTATCATTTTTGATTTTTGTCTTTTTTGGCTTTGCTCTAAGTTACTTAAAATATGATCAAAGTAATGACACCTAAACCGCCATTCAAATAGGCTTCCCAAAGCGAACCATGAAGAGACTTAGAAGCTGCTCCCGATAAAAGAGAGAGAGTTAGAATTCCCCAAACGAGTAATTTATATCTTTGATAGAAAACGGAAAACATCGTGTGTTAGACCTAACCACGTAAATAGTCTAAGACACGCTTATTAATATATGTGGACTGTTCCATCGATACTAAATGGCCTGCCTTTTCTACTAATTCTACTGTAATAGTTGGAACTACCCTTGTGGCTCTTGCTATTACTTCACTCGGATTGTACATGACTTCATTTTCTCCTAGAAGAAGTAGCAGGTCCGTTTGAATTGTTGAAAGTTCATCATCTGTGAACACATACGGAAAACCACTACTCTTTGGCTTGGAACCACGAGCCTCCTCTATCCACATCATACCAGAAACGAGCTGTTCCTTAATATATGAATGAACAGTGTACCTGTCATTAAATAACCATTCTAAAAAGTTGTCTACACCTTTTTCATTTTGTACCATTCCAAACGCATACGTATAAAATTCAGGGTTAAAAGGAACGAAGGTTTCCGCCGGGCTCATAATGACCCCTTTACTTACCCTATTTGGATAATATTGCAGGAAGTTAATCAAATTTAACGCCCCATAAGACAAGCCAACCATTTTTGACTCTTTGATTTGCATTTCATCCAAAGTCTCAGCAAGCCATTTCGCATGATCCTCCCTATCATTATAAGTCTTTTCTGGTACACTTTTATTCTTATCACCTAAAATATCAATTGCCAAAACCCGATAATGCTTATTCCATTCTGACACATTTGGGTACCACATAGTTGAACTCATACTTCCACCGTGTAACAAGATGAGTGGTGGATTATCCTCTACACCTGTTTCAAGAACATGTGTGTCACCAAACAAAGTTCGAATATAATAAGATTTCGTGTCCTCCGGCCAAAGCTCTAAGCTTTGTGCATAGGCGTTCATATATCTACTTTTAGCTTCTTCATTAAGGTTTGTTTTTGTTATGTTCATTTTTATACCCCTTTTCATTTATCCATTTTGATCAAGGCTGTTTTCTAAAAATTTGTTGGTATCACCTAAAATATTGATTGTAGAAACCGGCTGAAATATGCGAGACTCCTCAAAAACGCATTCGCATTTTCTCCGCGCGTGGGTTAACTCAAGGAATCTATTTCAGAGTCCTGCGTGAAGAGCGAGCCATCCGAGACCCCGCTGCGAAGCGAGGAGACATACTGTTCACCCGCGGAAAGTGAGTGTATTTCCGCTTACAAATGTGAAAAACAACAAAATTTACGATAACAGCCTTGTTCAAAGATGAATCCTAATATGATTACAGTGTTAACAGCTCTCATTTGCAGTTTCACTGATTCAGTTCCTAAAAAGCGAACCAGGAGAACCGTCCCCATGGTCTTAATTAACGTTTAGTAGTTGTTTGATTTCTTGTTTGTTTATTTCGAAGCCGATTATGTTTTTTACGATTTTTTTGTTGCCAAAAAGACCTTTTTTGTAGAAGGCGAATGATGGAACTATTCTGGTTCCTGATATTTGTTTCATTTCCAGTTCTAATGATTCGTCCTTGCTGACATCCTTATCAATGTATGAAATGCCTTTAGATGCAAGGAATTTTTTTGCCTCTTGGCAATCTGAGCATGTTGGTCTTGTATAAAGTTCAAGAATCAAATCCTTACTCATTTTTAACACTCCCGTCGTCTATATCGCTTTCTTCACATTATTTTTTAAGAAAACCCATACGAGGATGATACTTATAATAGAAATAATTGAACTACTGATAAACAAATAGGTGAAGCCAGATGAATAGCTTGCTATGAAAGCTCCCCCAATTGCTGGGCCAATTGTCGATCCGATTGATCTAGATAAACTTAGGTACCCCATTGCCATCCCTGTTTCAAGTGGGTTAATAACCTGCATGATTAGCATATTTAATGGTGCTCCAATAATAATGCCGACTCCAAATCCCATCACAAAAATGACAGCTATAAATACTTCAATCGTAGATACCATGGTTGCTAATGTTAATGAACCCATCAAGGAAATGATAAAACCAAGAATAAGTATTCTTTTTGCACCAAACTTATCACTTAAATAACCACCAATTAATGAAGCAATTGTTGAAGCAATAGCAAATGGCGTAACAACAATTCCTGAATTGCCTTTTTTCATCTCAAGAATGGTTTCAGAAAAATAAGGTAAAAAGTTAATTGATGTTGCCATTACCAGTCCTGAAAATAAAGATGCTACTAAGATAATAACAGTTGATTTTCGTGTAAAATACGAAATATTCAAAATTGGGTCAGCTTGCTTTCTTTCAACAAGTATAAGTATTGGGATCAGTAATACACCTACTAGAATAAAGATCCAATTACCACTACTAATTCCAAACATAATGCCTAAAATCGTTACACTTAGTAAAAAGATTCCTTTAAAATCAATTGGTTTAATCATAATCTGTTGGGATTGTTTGTAACCTGCAATTACTAACAACACGATAACAGAGATTGGGATATTGATTAAAAAGATCCATTGCCAATCGAAATGTGAAATAATTAATCCACCAACAGATGGACCGAGTATGGTTCCAATACCAAAAGCTACGCCAACATAGCCTAGTGCTCTACCTCTTTTTTCAGGTGGGTAAGTAGCAGCAATTTGTGCAGACGTAATTGGAAAAATACCCCCACTTCCGATTGCCTGAATAGCTCTTCCTAGTAAAAACATTGGGAAATTCACGGCAACAGCTGCTACTAAGGAACCAATTGCAAATACTGTTATTCCTAACATAAAGGTTTGCTTTCTTCCAATTCTGTCTGATAACTTACTTAAAATTGGAATACTAATTGCAAATGTAAGTGTATAGATGGTAAAGCTCCACGTCCCCCAAGATGCAGAGACTTGAAAGGATTCAAGAATAGAACTAAGTGCAGGACCTACAATCCCGTGATCCAAAGCCCCCATAAAAACTCCTATTAAAAAAGTAAACACGACAACTTGATTTGTAATTCGAGTTGGATTTTGTTTAATATCTAATGCTTGAGTTTGCATAACAGATAACCCTCCAATTATTTGGGAAATATTTCTTTTATTATTTTATATACTATACCCCCCTATCCTATATTGTCAACTATTTTTTTAGTTGGCTTTTCATTTTTTGACAATACACATTTTCTTCCTGAATTGAACATTACTAACAATCGTTAGCTTAGCAATCAAATTATAACTAACAAACGTTAGTTAATCAATAGATGGTTTATAATAAAATAATTCTTTATATTCTCAAAAATCATAATTGACTAGGAATAAATACTTATATATGATTTAGGTATATATTCCCAGGGATAGGTGACCAAATTGAAGATAGAAAGTGTAGCTCTTCTCATAAATACAATGGTAAATGAAAAGAACTTTTCAAGAGCACGTGATTTAATACTTATCGAATGGAAACGTCTAACGGAAGCAAAAAACTACCATTTGCTAAATGACAATGCCAAACAATTGGTGAAGATTATAAAAGAAGAAAAAGAATTAGGTACTTTTGACTCCCTTACACCTAAAGAAAAAACCATCCTAAATATTGTGAATCAATATATTCGGGAGTTACATTTATCGTTAGCTAAGCGTATTTATACAGAGCATATATCTTTGTTTGAAAGAGAAGATGCTCAAAAATTACTTTCTTCTGATGCAAAATTTATGTGTAAAGCATGGAAAGAATCCATTTAAAAAAGATATCAATTGTTCACAAATTTGCGAACGAATGATATCTCTTTTTTTATACACACACTTCAAAGGATCTTAATACACTAATGATATCTCCCCCGATGAGAGGTGTGTTTATGTACTATCTACAACCGAGCATGTACAATCTTCCTTCAAGAAATGTCCGTGATCAAAATGAAGAGAATATATTAAAGGTTTTAGGTGAAGGGTCAGTAGCCACAACACCTACAATGTCTACCATTACATTAGGTGTAATTTCTGAAAATAATGAGTTGACCCAAGCTCAAGAGGAAAATAATCAAAGGACAAATCGAGTCATTCAATCTCTCCTAGGAATAGGAATCACTCAACAAAACATAAAAACAGTCGACTACCGAATTGAAATACTATATGACTATGAGAATTCTAAGCAAACCTTACGAGGATATAGGGTCATTCATATGCTTCAAATAACCACCCCCTCTATCAATCAAACCGGTACGATTGTAGACACTGCCATAAAAAGCGGAGCAAATACTGTAACATCTATAGAGTTCTCTGTTCAAAATCTAGACTCTTTTTATAATCAAGCACTAACTCTTGCTTTAACTAACGCCCAATCTAAAGCCAATGCCTTATCTATGAAGCTAGGAGTTCAGCTCCAAAAGATACCTATAAAAATTCAAGAACTAAGTCAAACGCCTCCACCCATTCCATTTCAAGCTAAATTGCTCGCAGTTAGCGAAGCTGCTACACCTATACAACCTGGTGAATTAAAAATCTCCGCAACGATTGAGGCCCACTTTTTGTTTTTTATGTAGATTTTATACTTTTGACCCCATTGGGTATACCTGGTGGGTTTACTGTTATGTATGTGGTTTATCTACCATGAGGGTCAAATAGGTATCGGATGGTGTGTGGGAGTAATGTGAAGCTAAATTATAAGTTTGCTTTTGTAATCGGATAATTTACGGGTTGTACATTAACACTCGCTCTTAGTAACCCTCTTGAGGCTATTTTTTTCGTTGTTCTGGCATCAATAGGAGTTCTTGATACCCTTTTACCTAAAAATGCGCAAGCGCCTTGTTCACCCTAGACAAACAAATGTTCTGTTACAAAAAAGTGGTTCTTTGACTTTTCTTGCAAAAAGTTAGTTGACCTAGAAGTGCAGGCTGCTTCCGCTGGACATTGAAAACTATGTTAGCATCTTTACTTTCTTTACTTTTGAAAAAACTACCTCCACGGCACTAATAGACAATTTCATTACATATCTTCATGCCCAAGCTTTAATAGAGGTACTCAAAGACTGTTAGCTAGAAAGTGGGGCATACTGTCATTCTAATTTCCACCAACAATATTACAAAGCACTATAATTCTAGTCATACTTTTAAAAAGTCTTTGTAACTGTTTTGTCATGTTAATATGTTACGATAGTGGCTGTCTTAGGAAAAGGGTTTTACGAAGGAGGTAGGATATATGAACATCTCAACTCTATCAAGAAAACGTCATGCCCTTCTATTTATTATCGGCTTTTTATGTATAATCGGAGCAAGTATTTTTGTAACGATGCATTCCACAAAAGCTGAACATACAAAATCTGATCCAACAACCACTACTACCGCTAAACAAATAAATACAAAAAGTAAAAAAGAAGATACACCTCAGCAAGTGGTGAAGGCATCTAAAAATTATAAGATTGAACGGGAAAATATAGAGAATCAAATTACTGGTCAAGAATTGGACAAGCATCTTAAAGGGAACTTAAAGGGACTAGGTCAAGACTTTGTTAAGTCTGGAGAAGAACAAAATATCGATCCAGTGTTTCTTGCAGCCCTTGCTGCCCAAGAGACTGGTTGGGGAGATTCGGACTTGGCCGACGCACCGTGGAATAATATTGGTGGAATTACATGTATGCCTGATATATATGAGAATATTTTTGGTGAAAATTATCCAAACCCAGGTTGTGAAGAGTTAGTCAAAGGTGGTACCAAATGGCAAAAGTTTAATTCCATTGAAGATAGTATTCGATTTAAAGCCATTTATCTAAAAGAATATTATGTTGAGAATGGGAAAGAAACAATCGGAGAAATCCAGACTACCTATGCACCAAATCAAGCTAAAAATGACCAATCTGGCCTTAATAATAATTGGGTCAAAAATATCGTTTCTATTATGAATGACGTTAAAGTAAACCAAACATTATAGTCGCTAAAGTGGCGCGTTAAAGGCACCGTTAATGTGACTTTGTGTACACTTATTCGGAATGAAAAAAGTAGAGTTTTTATATCTACAGACTGTCTTGAAAAAGCTTGTCAGACAAGGCGCGCAGCTTGTCGATGACACGAATAGAAGTTATCTTCATTAGCGTCCGAGCAAAGCAAGCAAGGCAGTATGCGAGCGTTTGTCAACAGTCTGAAAGGCACAATTATTGTGCCTTTTTTTAATTCCCCAAATAATGCACCAAATAAAAAAGCAGCACTATATAGTACTACTTTTTAAATCAATCAATTTTTCGTTTCTTTATCAACAACTAAATCAAAATACAATCTTCGTAGGATAGCAGTTTTGTAGGTTTCCAATTTTTTTCGTTCAACGGGATGCTGGTAAATACCATTTTCCTTTAACACCTTTACATACCAACCCTTTGATCCTGGATACGCCATTTTACATTCCCCTCTCTATTCTGCTTGTCCTAATTGTATGCAGACAATAAAAAAAGAATGCCATTTTATTAACCTTTTTTCATATTTTTATAGATTACTATATTTTTTAAAAAATTTTTATAAATAAGTGAAACCTTTTGCAAATATCCTCGTCTAATTCTATGAAGTTTTCATTTCTCTCTTGCCCCTAATTACTCTCTCTTAATTAGGGGCCCTTTTAAAACGCTTACCCCTATTATTAAAATATATAGTAAAACCTCTAGGACATTCCTAGAGGTTTTATGATTTTATGACCCTTTTAGAATGAATCACTATAAAAAGGTAAATAGTATGTATAAAGGGGAGATTGTATGAACAAGGAAATGATTGGATGGACAGTAACAGGTCTTTTGATTGCGTTTTTTCTTACATCATTTTTTTACTTCAGCTCAGATATTTTTGCAAAGTATTTCAATGGATTTTGGGATTAGAAAAGCTCCCTCGTTGTGCTAGGGAGCTTTCGTTATGTCTCTAAACAATTTATATCTCTTCAAGTTCCTCAACAGGAACAGTATTCTTCTCATGCTCCCTACCTCTTAAATGTACGGTGCACATATTTCCATTTTCATCACAGCTATCAATCCAGACTGATGTACCATGGTAATGAACAGTTACATCATTGGATGAGGATAAGATTTGTTTCGCTCTACGCATTTCCATATTTAATCACTCCATATTTTATTTTTCTCACTTGCACATTGTTAGTTTCCTGTCTTACAAGAATTTTATGCAAAAAGGGGAGGTTTTTTGTGCACACTAGAATTGTAAGTGAATGAAGAGGTGAAAGAATATGAAAGTAAATGAATCAGAAAAGAAATCGTTAAGCGATGCGATAGACAAATTGAATGAAGGTCTAGATGTTGTGATTCAGTTATATAATGATGCAGAAAAAGACAAACCACTCATTGAGTTCGAGCTAGAAGTGATCGAAGCAATCGAAAAAGCAAAGCAAACATTTGGTGAAGAGGAAATTACGAAACGAATTAATACCATTATTAAAGAAATATTTGCCTTTCTACCAAAAGATGAGTAAGTGATAATAACTAACCTGGTTACATTCATCTTTTTAGGAGGGAGCAATGAATTTAATGATTTCCAGTGTAATATCTTCCTTTAAACGATTTATATTAGCTAAAATCCTTGCTATTGTACTTGGGATTGTGATTATTTTTGGGATAATGATTCACCTTATTGAGCCAGAGACCTTTCCAACCATATTTGAGGGAATTTGGTGGGCAATTGTTACAGCTGCAACTGTAGGTTATGGAGATTATGCACCCGCTTCATTCGTTGGCAGGATAGTAGGTATTTTACTGATATTTCTCGGTGTTGGTTTGCTAACTAGGTTTTTTGCTGCTATTTCAACTACTAGTTTTGTTACGCAAAATGCATATATTGAAGGGACTTCCACCTTTACTGGAAAGAAACATATTATTATAGTGGGCTGGAATGAACGAGTGAGAGAGACCATTTCACTCCTACATACCTCAGGGTCTATCATTGATATTATTTTAATCGACGAAACTCTTGAAAAAAATCCAAATCCAGAAAATCACTTTCATTTTATAAAAGGTAACCCTACCCATGATGCAACCCTTCAACAGGCAAATGTAAAACATGCAGAAATGGTACTTATTACTGCTGATCAAAGTAAAGATGAAGTCCAAGCAGATATGATTACCATACTAACTCTATTAGCTATCAAAGGACTAAACCCCACTATTTATAGTATTGTTGAAATTCTCACTACCCATCAGGTTAATAATGCAAAGCGTGGTGGCGCAGATGAAATCATTCAAACAAACCGTGTTTCAAGTCTTGTGATGGTAAATAGCCTCCTTTCTCACGGCGTTTCTGATGCACTGCTTGCAATGCTTGTTGATTTAAAGGGATGTAAGCTGCAATTTATAGAAGCCAACCTGGATCTGATTGGAATGTCCTTTCAAAAAACAAGTGAAACTATACTTGCGAAGGGGAATATACTGATTGGAATCAAAAGAGTAGGTGAGATTATCATTAACCCTCCCCTATCACTTGAAATTCGTAAGCATGATGAGCTATTAATTATCAAGAAGTAAATTGTTATTAAAATTTGGTAGCGCAAATTCTGTATAAGTGAGCGCTATCTTCTTTTTTCCTAAATTATCCCATACAAATTTATAGGTGCCTCAATAAGCTGAGACACCTTACCAACTCTTTTTCATTTTAATCTAAAAGTGCTGCCTCTAACTCTTCAACTAGTGACTTTCCAATATCAACGTATTTGCTTGGAAATTTTGCATCAGGTTTTTCTGGTTCCTGAAATTGATTAATAGCTGCGGAAAAGTTCCCGATTACAGCATCATCATCTGTTCCTGCCTGAATCTGGTGAGATAATAAGAATGGTCGTGCAATTTCAACAACGGCACCATCCTCATCTAATTGACCGTCGACTGCACCAAATGGTATTCGTAAGTATTGATACCCGTTTTCAGCAGCGATTTTATAATCAAAATAACCATGATCATAATCCCAGTTTCCACCTATCGCATAACCAAGAGGCTTCAGTGCCTGCTCAAGTTTATATAGTTGAAATGTTTGTCCCTCGAGTTTTGAAGGAATTGGTATCATAATTGGAACAACCCCTTTATCATTCTAAACAATTACACTTGATTACCACAAAAATAAAGTTTCCCACAATGTAAGTTTAGGTTGTCCAATTTTAGATGACTTTAGTAGTAAAAAAGAGACTCTCTGTTATAGAGAATCTCTAATCACTTATATTAAAGACGCTTTTCAAGCTCAGCTTTCTTTTCTTCGTAACCAGGTTTTCCAAGTAACGCAAACATATTGACTTTGTACGCTTCAACACCTGGTTGATCAAATGGATTTACGCCTAGTAAATATCCGCTCATTGCACATGCTTTTTCAAAGAAATACACTAGATATCCAAAAGTATATTCATTTAATTCTGGTACGTGAACGATTAAATTTGGAACTCCACCATCTGTATGAGCAAGCATGGTTCCTTCAAAAGCCTTTTTGTTTACAAAATCCACAGATTTACCAGCTAAGTAGTTTAGTCCATCAAGATCACTAGCTTCTTCCTCAATAAATAACTCGTGACGTGATTTTTCGACATGTAATACCGTTTCAAACAGATCACGTCTACCTTCTTGGACATATTGACCAAGTGAATGTAAGTCAGTTGAGAAGTTTGCAGAGGATGGGAAAATTCCCTTTTGATCCTTCCCTTCACTTTCTCCGAATAATTGCTTCCACCATTCTGAAAAGTACTGCAAGCCAGGCTCATAGTTAATAAGCATTTCAATCGTTTTTCCTTTATTATAAAGCGCATTACGAACAGCAGCATATTGATAAGCAGGGTTCTCTTCAAGCTCAGACTTAGCAAAATCTTCGCTTGCAGCTTGAGCACCTTTCATCATGTCCTCAATATTCGCTCCACTTACAGCAATTGGTAATAATCCAACTGCAGTTAATACGGAATAACGACCACCAACATCATCAGGAATGACAAAGGATTCATACCCTTCCTCAGTAGCAAGGGTCTTTAAGGCACCGCGTGCTTTATCAGTTGTTGCATAAATACGCTTACGGGCTTCCTCTTTACCATATTTTTCTTCTAAAAGTTTACGGAAAATACGGAAAGCAATTGCTGGTTCAGTTGTTGTTCCAGACTTTGAAATTACATTAATTGAGTAATCTTTACCTTCTAATAAATCCATTAAGTCTTTCATATATGTAGAGCTAATATTGTTACCTACAAATACAATTTGAGGTGTTTTACGTTGTTCTTTTGTTAATGAATTGTAGAAGGAGTGGTTAAGCCATTCTATCGCAGCTCTTGCTCCTAAATAAGAACCACCTATACCAATCACTAGTAAAATATCGGAATCAGATTTAATTTTTTCAGCACTTTTTTGAATACGAGCAAACTCCTCTTTGTCGTATTCTGAAGGAAGATCTACCCAACCTAAATAATCGTTTCCTGCTCCGGTTTTTTCATGTATAGAGTGATGAGCAACTTTTACAGCATCACGTAAGTATGTAAGTTCATGTTCACCTATAAAGGATAAAGCCTTTGAATAGTCGAAACGCACATGTGTCATTTTTTATTCCTCCAACCATGTTTTTTCCAAGCCTCTTTCACTTTAACGAATGTTACCCATGAAATCAAGAGACGTTATGTAATGAAAGCGGAACCACTTTGAAATTTTTTTGAACACGATTATGTAAATTCTTATTTCAAAGGTATTACAACCAAAAAGCCCATACTACTAGTATGAGCTTTTTTAATCATCAAATTACAAGGAAGCACGTAAAATTTCGTACACATCTTGTTTTGTAAGTGTTTTGAATCTCCCAAAATCTCCAAACACTACCGTTTTCTCAGCCATTAGTTCTAACTTCTCTTCACCTATTCCGTAATCAGAGAGGCTAGATGGTGCTCCAATACTATTCCAAAATTCTCGGAGCTTCTCAATTCCTTCAAGAGCTACTTCACGGTCAGTTTTTCCTTCAGTCGATACATCAAATACTCGAATAGCAAGCTGCTTGAACCGAGCAACATTTTCATCCAACGTATATTTCATCCAATTTGGGAAGATAACGGCGAGTCCACCACCATGAGGAATATCATAAACGGCTGAAACCGCATGTTCAATATTATGAGTTGCCCAGTCTCCTCTATACCCCATATTTAGCATACCGTTTAGAGCCAATGTTCCATTTAGTAATATGGTCGCACGATGTTCGTAGTTTTCTAAGTCTTCAAGTAGCTTTGGAGCGGTCTCAATGACTGTTTTTAAGATAGATTCACACCAACGATCTTGAGTTAATGTGTTCGTTTCATGGTGGAAATAATGTTCAAACACATGTGACATCATATCCACCATTCCATAAATTGTTTGATCTCTTGGTACAGTAAATGTATTTACTGGGTCAAGGATTGAAAACTTAGGGAATGTTACCGGGCTGCCCCAGCCATATTTTTCATTCGTTTCCCAGTTTGTAATAACAGATCCAGCATTCATTTCTGAACCCGTAGCTGCTAACGTAAGCACTGTACCAAATGGTAGTGCTTCTTTAGCAATCGCTTTACGTGTCATGAAATCCCAAACATCGCCATTGTATTTTGCACCAGCAGCAATTGCCTTTGTACAGTCAATTACACTTCCACCACCAACTGCTAGTAAAAATTCGATTCCTTCGTTATGGCAAATTTCGATACCTTTTTTAACTGTTGTTAAGCGAGGATTTGGTTCTACGCCAGCTAATTCTTGGACCTCTGCACCGATTTCATTTAGGATGTCTTTTACCCTATCATATAGGCCATTTCTCTTAATGCTTCCTCCACCATATACTAGCAATACCTTTTTACCGAATTGAGGTATTTCATTTTTAAGCTGTTCCACCTGGTCTTTTCCAAAAATAAGCTTAGTTGGGTTATAGTATGTAAAGTTTTCCATGTAAAAATCGCCTCCCTGAATTTGATTATGGAAGTTTTAAAAAAATTTGTAAAGGAATTAACTTTCTTTAGGATTTCCTTTCCGCTTATACACATGCAAACGATAGATTATTTTTCATTTCCTTTTAATGTAACGTAACTTGGAGAATAGACCCCTGATTCTGACACGCTTACTCTTAAATTCATCATAGCTGTCAGAATTCACATCTGATTTTGACACAGTTGTCCATAAATTCATCAAAGCTGTCAATATCCACCCCTGAACTAAAATAGTTGTCTAGAATTCACCAAACCTTCTCTGGAGTCACCACTAAACTTGAACAGAGAGCAACAAAGTTTACGAGAGGATCCAGACAAAACACCCTGTTTTCGTGGTAATGCATAAATAATATTTTATTACTAATGCTAGTACTGTAAGAATTTTTATCCAATGAGGAGGATATTGATGAGTACAATTCAACGCATTGCACTTGTTTTAACTATTATTGGAGCATTAAATTGGGGGTTGATTGGTCTTTTTCAATTCGATTTAGTGGCAGCTCTTTTTGATAGCCCTGCATTTCAACGACTTATCTATAGCTTAGTAGGTCTTGCAGGTTTAATTAACATAGGATTATTGTTCAAAAATGCAAATGCAACTGAACGTTCAACGGAAGCCAATCCTTCAAGAACATAATGTCATAAGAAAAGCGAGCTTTTTAAAGAAAAACGCAGAAGCTAATTCAGGGTGAAAACTGGCAAAGCTGCTTGCACTGACATTGAAACCTATGTTCAAAATTTTTACTTCCTTATCCTTTTAAAAGAAAAACGGCAGAGTTATTAGTAGCTCTGCCGCTTTCTATATTACTTTTTAATTAAATCGTCACGGTTGGATTGTTCAATCCATTCTTCTAATTTATCTTTTAGTGTGTTGAAGCCTTGTGGAGTTTCAGCAGTTTCATGTTGAACCTGAACTGGACGCTTCTTTGGTTTAGCAGCTCTTTGAGGAGCTGGCTTTTCTGGTGCTTCTTGAGTTGCACGAATCGATAATCCAATTTTACCTGCTCCTTCATCAACAGATAAAATTTTCACTTCAACCTCGTCACCAACTTTAACATGCTCGTTTATGTCCTTTACGAACCCGTGAGTAACTTCTGAAATATGGACTAAACCTTGGGTATTTTCATCTAACGCAACAAATGCTCCGTACGGCTGAATCCCTGTAATCTTTCCCTTAACGACACTTCCTACTTCATACTTTTCTGACATGGTAACACTCCTAAACCTTTTATTTATATACCTTTTCATATACGCAATAAAAAATTATAACACATATGATATATATATTCAAAAATGAGCCCTTTAAACATTTATTAGATTTACCATTATCAGATGAAATTATGAAGCAGAAATTAAGATAATTCCTTACTGCATTGGCATGTAAGATACTTTCCATACACCATTTTGTTTCGCTAAAGTGAAATGTCTGGGCTCCTCCTCTGTATAAAGATAAATAACAGCACTATCCTCAAATTTATTCTCTTCTACGTAAGTTAACGTTTTATTGAGCTGGCTAAAATTTGTATTTTTCCTTCGGTCCTTTATATATTTGTCTTTGAGTGGAAGAGGTGCATCTTCTGCCTCATAGTAAAGTGCATAGGTTGTGTCGGTGTCTCCTCGATCACTCGCATGCATGTAAATACGCATAACATCAAATGGACGTAAACCAAATAAGAGTGTATCATATTGCTTCTGCTTGTATTCTTCGTAGATGGAAAGCAATTCATTTGTTAGTTCTAAGGATACACCTTCAATTTTGGTCACTTTAGGTTCTCCACTTTCCCCACTCGTTTCCTCAACAAGGTTAGGTATACTTGCAGGGACATCTACTTGTTTAAATTGGTTATTCTTTAACAAATTATAGTAATGTTCAATTGCTGCTGCAGTTTTGGTCTCCGGGTATGTCGTAAAGAGCCTTTCATAGCTCTTTTTGACATCTTGCTTCAAGTTTTCGTCCACATAGATACGTGAGTTAGGTAAATAATTGTTCATGTAATAGTTAAAATAACGGACATACAATTGGTACAGATCTTCTCTTCGTACGAAATCCTGGTATTCCTCGATAAACATTTCAATCTGCACAATATAATCTCCTAATTCGTCCCAAGAACCCGCCCACGCTCCATCAGTTACTAATTCTTCTGTCGATTTAATATCCAAGTAATTCTGCATGGCTTTACTTATACCTGGGATACTGCTTAGTCCATCATACCCGCTCGAATTGGTATAGTTAATTGCCACTTCTGGAAACTCACCAATTCCAACAACATAATACCCATTTTTAATTACGTCTTCAGCAAATTTACTTACATCCGTTCCTTGGAATTCCTTATATCCCATAAATTTAGCTAGTAAGTCCCCTTGCTGATCTTTTAGTTGGTTACCATATTGATTGTAAAAAGCATTCCATCTATCTTGAAATAACGGAAGCAATTCCTCTTGTTTTTCAATGATTGCTATAACTTCTTCATTTGTTGTGGAAACATCTTTACCTGCTTTTGCTTTAGCATTATTCGTTATGGCATTCATTTCTTGCTTTGGTGTCATTAGTTTTCTTTCAATAAAATTCCTGGTTTCCTCAAACCGAATCACTAAATTTTTTTCCGATGCATATATTTCAGGCGATGATTCCTTAAAATTTTGAACCATGACTTTCGCTTCTGAAACAAATCTATAATTTTCAACACCTTCAAAATCTAATTCTTTTTTTAATTCCCCAAGCTTTGCCTGATAAAACTCTTCAAGTTCCTTTGATTTTTGTTCGATGAACTCAGCTGAAACTTGTTGTTCCACAGTTGGTGTTTCTTTCTGTCCTTCAGTATTTTGAGTAGATTGGAAAATTAATTGGGTTGCCAAAATACCCGCTACTACCAACACTCCAATGAAGCTTGCCACATATGGTAGATAAAAGCTTCTCGTCTTTGTGATAGGTTGTTCGGATTCTTTTATCTTTTTCATGATAGCTTCAGAATTAGTTACGGAAGGCATCTGCTCATAGGAATCTTTTACTTTTAGGAGACGCTGTTCAAATATTTTATCATCCATGGTTTTTTCCTTCCTTTTCTTCTATTTCCTCTAGGGATTTCTTTAGTATAGCTTTTCCCCTTAAAATTCTCGTCTTGACTGTGGAAAGCGTTAATGAGGTAATCTCAGCGATTTCCTCGTACTTTTTGTCATGGAAGTAGTACAGCACGATCGGTATCCTGTATTTTTCATCTAACCTTTGCAAGCACTTATGAAGGTTTCTGTCTTCTTCATTCTGGATAATATGTGATTCAACCTCAGGAAAAGCCTCTTGTACTTCATGCTTGAATCGAATCACTCGTTTTAGATTTTGACTTCTTTTTCTAGCACTATCTCTTGTGACATTTAATGTGATTTTATATAACCATGTCGTAAATTTTGCTTTTGAAAACTGATTTATAAACCGATACACTCGAATAAAAACCTCTTGTGTGATATCTTCGATCTCGTCATGTCGATTCCCTAATTGATACGCGAATCTTTCCACAACCGGGTAATAGATTTCAACTAACTGCTGAAAAGCTGACGTATTACCCTTTCTTGCAAGGATTATAAGTTCTTCTTCGCTCATAGTTCTCCCTCCCTAATCGCATATATAACGAGCCGAGTAAAAGAATTGTTTCATAGTCTGAAAAAATAATCTTAAGTAGAAAAGTAGTGGGTTAATGGAGAATTTAGCTTGGGTATGTTTGAAATGCTCCGGCTTTGGTTACACTAGTTTCAAAGGCTTTCTAGTATTCCCCCTTTTGTATGGACAAAACCAAAATTGGTTTTGTCCACTTTTTTTATGATAAAGAGATTTGATTAGAAAAGGCTTCTAAAAAAGGGAAAACCCTTCTAAGAAGCCTTTCTCTACTACTTAACTTTCTTTTTTGATATTTGCTATAAATCGACCCATTCGCTTAATTGCTTCCTGGAGCTGTTCTAGAGATGAAGCGTAAGAGCAACGGATATATCCCTCTCCACTCTCACCGAAAACATTCCCAGGAACGACTGCAACTTTTTCCTCCATCAGTAATTTTCCAGCAAATTCCTCAGATGACAGTCCAGTTGAACTGATTGAAGGAAATGCGTAAAAAGCTCCCCCTGGAATATGACATTGGAGTCCAATCTCTTGAAGGGATGAAACAAAATAGTTTCTTCGTTGACGATAACTCTTTCTCATTTGTTCAACTTCAGGAATACCATTTTTTAATGCCTCTATCGCTCCATATTGAGCCATCGTGGACGCACACATCATTGTGTACTGATGCACCTTCAGCATTGCTTCAGAAATCTCCTTTGGAGCAGCTGAATAGCCTAAACGCCATCCTGTCATCGCAAAGCCCTTTGAAAAGCCTGATACTAAGATTGTTCGCTCAAACATACCTGGTAAACTTGAAAAACTTGTATAAGCTCCCTCATAGGAGAGCTCTGCATATATTTCATCTGAAATAACTAGCAGATTATATTTCTCAACAATTTTGCCAATCTCCACTAACTCTTGTTTCGAAAGCATCGTACCAGTTGGATTATTTGGAGAACAAATAATAATAGCCTTCGTTCGATTTGATACTACTTTTTCTATTTCTTCAGGTTGGAGTTTAAATTCATTTTCACTCTTTGTATGAACAGGGATTGGTACCCCACCAGCTAATGAAACAAGTGGTCCATACGAGACAAAGGTTGGTTCAACAATAATGACCTCATCACCTGGATTAACAATCGCTCTTAACGCCAAATCTAACGCCTGACTTCCGCCCACAGTCACGATGATTTCAGATTCCGGGCGATAATCAACATGAAAGGACTTGCTTAAATATGTAGAAATCTCCTTTCTTAGCTCAAGTAAACCCGCGTTACCAGTGTAGGATGTGATTCCTTGTTCTATCGAAAGGATGCTTGCTTCTCGTATTGACCATGGTGTTACAAAATCAGGCTCCCCAACACCTAATGAAATAACTCCTTCCATCCCAGCAGCTAAGTCAAAAAAACGTCGAATTCCTGATGGCTTTAAATTTCTAACTGTATTTGAGAGATAGTGAGAAGTTTGTGTTGTCATGGTGTCACCACAATTCGTTTATCTTCATCACCTTGATCAAAGATCGTTCCATCATGTTTATATTTTTTTAAAATAAAATGTGTTGTTGTTGATAGAACAGAGTCTAACGTCGAAAGTTTCTCAGAAACAAAATTCCCAACCTCTGACATTGTTTTTCCTTCAATTATCACTGATAAATCATATGCACCTGACATTAAATAGACTGATTTAACTTCCTTAAACATATAAATTCTTTTCGCAATTTCATCAAAACCAACGCCCCGCTTCGGTGTTACCTTCACATCAATCATAGCTGTTACACCCTCATGACCTTCAACCTTTCTCCAGTCAACAATTGTGTTATATTCAACAATAATTTTTTGTTCTTCAAGTTTTTGGATTATACTCTGTACTTCCTCAAGACTTTTTTCCACTAACTTTGCAATTGTTTCAGCAGGCAATCTTCCGTTTTTCTCAATGATTTCAAGTATTTCTATTTCATTTTCATTCAAAATCATACAGGGCACCCCTTGAAATATTAATTTTCAGTTTATTATACCAAATCTAAGAACAGTATATTGAACAAATTTTTTTGTCATGCTATTGATACAAGTTTTTCTTATCACATGGGTAAGAATAGTGACAAGGATATTCCATATGGGGTGTCCTTAGTAAAAATACAACGAGGTGGGGTTAGTTATTATGCATGCGAGTAAAGTAAGAGGGATTCAAGTCCACTATGAGTTGTATAAAACGAGTAATCATAAACCTGTTCTTGTTTTATTACATGGATTTTTATCTTCGACATTCAGCTATCGTAGACTTATTCCATTGCTACAAAAAGAGTATACCGTTCTATCAATTGACCTCCCGCCTTTTGGGAAAAGTGAGAAGTCTACAAGATTCACGTATTCCTATAAGAATATCGCTTCCGTCGTAATTGACCTAATAAGTTCTCTTCAGTTTAAAAAGGTAACACTAGTCGGGCATTCAATGGGTGGCCAAATATGCTTATACATCGCCAAACAAAAAACTGATCTTGTCGATAAAATTGTTCTCCTCTGCAGCTCTGGTTATTTAAAACGAATGCCTAGGTCATTAATTTATTCCACCTATCTTCCCTACTTTCATTATATTGTGAAACGGAAATTAGAACGCCAAGGGGTTAAACATAACTTGTTGAATGTGGTTTTTAATCATTCTCTTATAGACCAAGACATGATTAACGGGTATACAGAACCCTTTTTAGACAATCGAATTTTTATGGCATTAACGAGGATGATTCGACATCGCGAAGGAGATTTAACACCTCAAGATTTACATACGATAGAGCATCCTGTTTTACTTATATGGGGTGAGCAAGATCGGGTCGTTCCACTATCCGTGGGAAAACAACTCCATAAGGATCTCCCAAATTCTACCTTGATAACCATTAAAAATACAGGTCATTTAGTACCAGAAGAACGGCCTGAAATCGTTTTTAAACATATCTCCCATTTTGTACCTGTCTAATACTCTTGAAAAATTTTAATTCAGGAGTATAATTTACTATTGGTCTTTTCTTATTGAATTGACGGGTGGGAGAGGGATATTTACTAAAGGAAAATCCTATGTTTCAAAAAAGAATTGCATCATTTTTTAATGTCAATGAACACGGTTCTACAATTAAAAAAGAAATACTTGCAGGGATAGTTTCATTTTTTACAATCGTGTATATTATTGCTGTTAATTCGTCTATCTTAGCGGAAACAGGAATGCCAATTGAAGGAGCAACATGGGCTACCATCCTTATCTCCTTTATAGGCTGTATAATAATGGGAGTTTGGGCAAAATCCCCAATGATACTTGTTCCAGGTATGGGGGTAAATGCCATGTTTGCCTATACCTTTGTTCAATCAATGGGGTTAAGCTGGCAGGAAGCACTGGCTGTTGTCTTTGTTTCAGGAGCTCTATTCGTTATTATCGCATTTACACGATTTTCAAGAATCTTGGAATCCGCTGTTCCAGACTCATTAAAACACGCCATTTCGGTTGGATTAGGTCTTTTCTTATCTCTTATCGGACTTGAGAAAAGTGGGATTATCATAAAAGGTGATCATTCATTGATTAGCTTAGGTAACCTAGGAAGTTCTGAGGTCATTGTATCCTTAATAACCTTAATCATTGGTATAATATTATTTTTGCGCAAGGTACCAGCAAATTTCTTCATTACAATTTTTACTGGAACGTTCATTGCGTGGCTCTTCGGCCTAACGGAAAGGACTACTGGGGGATTCGACTTGTCGTTATCAGGCTATGGTGTTGTCTTTGGGGCTATGTCCTTTGATCGTTTTACATCCTTACCGTTCTGGATTGCAACATTTTCGTTGACAATGGTTTTGGTATTTGAGCATATTGGGCTAGTTAGTGGCCAGGTTACTCTTTTAAAGCAACCAGAAAAATACACCCCTGCCTTTCGTGCAAGTGCGATCACAACGATGCTTAGTGGAATATTTGGTTCAAGTCCAACTGTTTCAACTGTTGAAAGTGCATCTGGGATAACTGCCGGAGGACGTACAGGTCATACAGCGATAACAACTGGAATGCTGTTTCTTTTATCAATCCTTTTTATTCCATATGTTAAGCTTATCCCTTCAAGTGCGATAGCACCGGTCCTTATCATAGTCGGTGGTTTAATGCTGCAAAATATCAAGCATATTAATCTACAGGACCTAACAGAGGGATTACCTGCTTTTTTCATTATAATCATGATTCCTTTTTCGTATAGTATTGCTGATGGTATTGCATTTGGATTTATTGCATACCCTTTGGCAAAGCTAGTGGTAGGTAAAGCGAAACAAGTTTCATTACCTTTATATATTATTGCAGGACTATTTCTTTTAAACTTTGTTTTACACAGTGTTTAAATGGACGAAAAAAAACAAGAGGTCAAATGACGACCTCTTGTTTTTTCAGGCTCTTTTCTAAAAGATTGTTGCTATTTGTTTTATTCAATAAGGCGCTATTACATAGATTGGTGATTTCCGCTCCTGACACTCGCTTTCCACAGGCGGTCCGTGAGCCTCCTCGTGAGCTGCGCTCCTGCGGGGTGGGTCTCACCTGACTTGCACAGGATGTGCTGACGTCTACGTTCGCCACAGGACGTGGCGGTCCTTAGAAGACGTTCCTTATCTTTAACTGAAGTCTCGTGCCATACTCCAATCACCCTTCTGAAAACGTAACCGTCAACTTAATACAAAAGCAACAAGTTTACGAATACAGCCTTTTTTTATTATATATCACATGAAGCATTGTTTTTGATTGTTAATAGCTTGAGTGCCATGCTTTCGCATTCCTTTAATGGAATGATTTCCTCGAATGAAAACTCATATATAGCTTGAATTTTTCGAGCTAGCTTTTGAGGTTCATCGAATTGATGTGCTGCTTGTAAGACATCCACTGCTTCCGTATCATAAGAACCTACACCATATCCTAGTGGATCCCATTCATTTAAAACAATCATCATATGCAGATTCGCTTGTTGGTTTTCCATACTATCACCCAATACAATCGTTATTTAGTAAAATGCTTTTCTTTCTCGTTCAGAATCGATTTCTCTAACTCTTCAGCCTTCTTTTGTTCCTTTTTCGAATGATTAATAAAAAAACGCATCGCTAATACCGCAAAAATAACAAATATAACACTCGTAACGAATGCTGGTCCGTATTCTGATTTATCTTCAGGAAAATATAGAAATAAGTTTAAAATAGCTTGCAGCAGCATTGTACACTACCTTTCACCTATAATTTATAACTGTTTCATTATAGCATACACAATCTATTCGTGCATTCCATGGTGCTTACTAATGGATAGTGCGGTATAATATGAAAATATCAGGAAATTTATCCCTTACAAGGGGAGAGCTTTTACTCAAGGAGTGATTCTGTTGACAAACGAAGATGTTAAAATTGGTGATATTGTAACAGGTATATATAAAACGGGAAAATATATTGGGGAAATCACAAATATCCGCCCGGAGCATTATCTTGTAAAGGTTAAGGCTGTACTTAAGCATCCCATGCAAGGTGATATCCACTCACCTAGGGAAGTAAATGTTCCATTTTTCCAAGAAAGAAGAGCTCTTGCCTTCAACGAGCAGACAAATGTTCCCAAAAAGATGGTACGCCACTATGATGGGGAACTCCCTGAATATAAAGTGTCACTACAGGAAGCAGTTGATAAAATGAAACTAGAGCTAGAAGCTGAGGGTACGGAATGGGCATTACGTAGCTTGGAAAACATCCACGTATTAGAAAAAGATTATTTTAAATAAGTTGGGGCTCCTGTGTGAGGGATTAGCCCCATTTTTTTTTTCAAACTTCTCTAGATTTCCTCCCACAGGTGGACTGACAGATTCTTTACGTGTAAAAATGCACACGAGCTATGACGTGTGCATTGTCCTTCAAATAAAATTACCCAAAAGCTAAGAAATACTTAATAAACCCGTTTAGCGCCAACGTAATACTTTGACCAGTAGCTGTTACTCATAGATACTACAGCAATACCACTTGATGAGGTTGCCGATATAAATTCATTATTCCCTACATAAAAGCCAACGTGCGATATTCTACCTGTATCATTAACAGCAAAGAACACAAGGTCTCCAGGTTGAAGATTCGCCTTGGAAACAGCCGTCCCCATTCGATAGTAATCTGCAGACGTAACCCTTGGAATATCAATTCCATGCCGTGCATGCATGAATGATACAAATCCAGAGCAATCAAATCCCGCTGTTGTTGTACCTCCCCATTTATAAGGGACGCCGATAAAATTATATGAATCCTTTACGAGTGCCTGTAGCACCTGTTCTCTATTGGTTTGTGTACCGGATTCATTCTGGGCTGTGCCACTTACTTTTAACACTTGTCCAATCGAAAGAGTCGTGCTCGTTAAGTTATTTATTCGCTGAAGCTCTGATACACTCATGTTATGGCTTCGGGCAATACCATATAAGGTGTCGCCTGCTTTAACTGTATAGGTAGCATTTGCTACTTGTTGTGGTGCAGTGATTGCCGTACCACTTATTTGTAAAGTTTGTCCAACAAAAATTTGTGAAGAGGTAAGATTATTATTTTTCATAAGCTGATCGACACTTGTATTTGTTCTTTGTGCAATGGAATACAATGAATCCCCAGGTTGAACTACATAAGTTGCACCTTGAATTTGCGTTGATTCCCCAGTAGAACCTGTTACTTGTAGAGACTGCCCAACATGGATAGTATTTGTTGTTAAATTGTTTAGCTGCTTCAGTTGATCAACACTCATGTTATAGTCTCTTGCAATTGAGTATAGTGTGTCGCCACTTTTAACAGTATAAGAGGTGGTAGTTGGAGAAGGTGCCACATTACTAATAACTAACGTTTGTCCTGGGTAAATCATATCTCCAGTTAAATAATTAAGTTGTTTGAGCTGGGTTACCGTGATATTGTATTTATTTGCAATACTATATAATGTATCTCCGCTAGAAACAGTATGTGTAGTTTGGGATTGTGAACTAACTTCATTATTACTTTCTGCTTTAGCAGACGAAGCTTGCCCACCCACCAATGAAACTGATGCGATAACAATTGACCCCATAACAATTTTTACAACATTAGGATGTAAATTAGGAACCTTTTCATTTAAATATGATCTTATGCTTTCATTTAAATGTCTCTTTCTCCCATTTTCTTTAATACCGAGTTCACTTGAGAATTCATGTAAATGAGGGTCGATATATAAAATAATTGTATTGTCATTTTCAATTTTATGTCCTGTAAACATCGGGCATCCCTCCTTTTTCTTAGGATATCCCAACAGAAAGCGATTATTTTTCAATAAGATTGTAAAATGTTTACTGTGAAGTTTTTTCCATAAAAAATCAAAAACCAATTCACTTTGTATAGCGAATTGGTTTGTTATAATGCAAATTTATTTAACAACTTTGAAAAGTCAACTCTGTCACCAATCGTTGTTGGCTCTGGCTTTGCTAAATAACGTTTGTCGTTTTCAACTAGCTTAAAAATATTGAAAGTGGTTAGTGCATCATCCAAGGCACAGTGATGCTTTCCAGTCCCCTCTTTGCCATATTCTTGTACTGCTTTCCATAAACCTGTTTGGTTTTGATCGCCAAAAAAGCGCTTGTACTCCATTGATAAATCACGTTGTTTTCCTTTAAACGGAAATGGAATGCCTACACTTTGACAATTATGTTGTAACACCTTCATATCCATATTTCCCCACGTAACAATTGTACTTGGGGTGGAACCCTCATATTGAGAGAGCTTCGAAACTAGTTCCAAAAATGAAATACCATCATTTACTTGCTCTTGAGAAATAGACAAAAATGATTTGCATCTGTCTGTTAGTTTAGGAAATTTTGTTGGTTTTACGTATGAAGAGTACTGGTCAGTTATTTTTTGATTTACTATAGCAACAAGACCAACTTCGATTATCTCGGGGTAAAAACCGTGCGGGTTATATTTTCCCTCTGGCATTGTAAATTCAAAGTCTATAAACAAGTATTGATGTTTCTCATCCACTTTTTATACCTCCTTTTTATACAAATAGACGAACTTCGTTTCCTTTATTATAGCACGTTTTTTCCATTTTTCAGAATATATTTATAAATATACAATAATTAATTTTAAGACTTTAATAATGTGGAATAATATTTTATAATATTTAGGAAAACGAAATTTTCGAAATGAGAAGGTGTTTACCATTAATACAGCTAAGCGTAATCTAATAATCATGTGGATTGGAAACTTCTTTGTCGCTGCCAGCGCCACCATGATAATGCCTTTTCTATCTTTGTATATTGAAACGTTTGGGAATTATTCCGATAGCTATGTACAGCGTTGGGCAGGCTTAGTTTTTGCTGCAGCTTTTGTAACAGCTTTTTTTATTTCTCCCCTATGGGGACGTTTCGGTGATAGACATGGCTACAAAAAAATTCTCCTTATAACGGGTACTGGTATTGCTGTTAGTATCTTTTTAATGGGATACGTGACAACAGTGGAACAGCTCTTCCTACTAAGACTCTTCATGGGCGCAGTAACAGGATTTATCCCTACATCCCTTGCCTTTATCTCTGCACAAACACCTAAAGAAATTGCTGGAAAGACATTAGGAACCCTCCAAATGGGAAATGTATCTGGAAGTTTATTTGGACCTTTACTAGGTGGCTTGTTAGCTGACGCGGTTGGGTTTACATATACTTTTGTAATTACTGCTACTGTAATTTTATGTGCTGTAGCATTAGTCGCCTTTGGAATAAAAGAGATTCGACCTAACGAAGCAGGTGCTAAGAATAAAAAGTATAGTCGAAAAGAGGTATTGGTCCATATTTTTCGGAACCCAGTACTGCTAACAGTTATGTTTATCTCATTTTTAATTCAGACGGCGAACTTCAGTGTTCAGCCATTACTTGCACTTTATGTTACTCAACTAAGCGATAGTAGTAATATTGTATTTCTAGCTGGCTTTGCCTTTTCCGCTACTGGATTTGGAAATCTTTTATTTACTAGGCAATGGGGTAAACTTGGAGACCGTGTTGGACACGAGAAAATTTTAACAGTGTTAATGGTTGCTGCATCCATTATGTTCATCCCACAGGCACTTGTAACTGAACTATGGCAGCTTGTATTAGCTCGATTCTTATTCGGGATGGCAGTTGGTGGCCTAATCCCATGTATGACTGCCTATATTCGACAAGTTGCACCGCTCTCCATGCAAGGGGAGGTTCAGGGTTATAATGTGAGTTTCCGTTTCTTAGGAAATGTGATTGGTCCAGTTACAGGTGGAGTAATAAGTGGTTTCTTTGGAATCTCTTCTGTCTTCTTCTTAACAAGCGGCATTTTCCTATTAGGAGCTATAATTCTTTGGTTAAGTATTATACGTCATTCTGAAAAAACCGAGCAGCGTGCCGCATAATCATAACAGATGGTTTTTAGCCATCTGTTTTTTTCTTTCTTTTTCCATCAAAAGTGCCGTGATTTCCATTATAATATGTATATAGAAAAGCCAGAGAGAAGAGTGTTTTTGTGAGAGTCTTGACAGGATATTCAATTATTTTCGTTACATTTATAGTTTTTATTTTCGTCCTTTTACAGGCGAATGCAGAGTTAAAAACGGCTGAAAGTCTTCCCTCTGTGTTAGATAAAGAAATTCCCCTAGATGAAGTGACACTGAAACAAACAAGTTATATTACAGATCAACAGGGTAACACCATATCAGAAATTCATCATAGTGAAAATAGAGTAGTACTCTCGCAGGAAGAAATTCCACAAATTATCAAAGATCTATTCATTACAATTGAAGACCAAAGTTTTTACGAGCACATTGGATTTGATATATCCGGAATTGGTAGGGCTGCGCTAACTAATTTACAAAATGATTCCATCGAACAAGGTGGTAGCACCTTAACTCAACAACTTGCTAGAAACCTGTACTTAACTAATGAAAAAACCTATAATCGCAAATTAAGCGAGCTTTTGTACTCCTATCAACTTGAGAGAAGTCTAACCAAAGATGAAATTTTAACCCTATATATAAACGCCATTTATTTTCAAAATGGTGCCTATGGAATTGAAACTGCTTCACAATTGTATTTCAATAAGTCAATAAAGGATGCGTCGTTGGCACAGATTGCTTTTCTTTGTGCTATCCCTAATAATCCATCCCTTTATAATCCCTATACGAAATTCGAGAACACGAAAAAGCGACAGGAAAGAATACTGAAGAATTTACTTGATTCAAAGAAAATTACAAATGATGAATATAATATAGCATTAAACGAATCAATTCAACTTGATAAATCCCAAAGAATAGATTTTCATCCAGATTATACGACATATATTCTTCATGAGCTTGAAGAGTTAATCGGTCAAGCAGAAGGGTACACGGAAAAAGTAAAAACTGCTACGTCAAATACAGAAAAGGAAAAACAACAGAAGAAATTAGACAATCGAATAAGAGAAGTACTTGAATCAGGGGTTAAAATTGAAACTGCCCTGAACCCTACAATCCAAAACATAGCAGTAAATGCTTTAAAACAATACTTACCTTATCAGAATGTAGAAGGAGCAGCAGCAGTCATCAATCATTCCACAAATCAGCTCGTTGCGATTGTTGGTGGAAAGGACTATGAAAAGTATGACTTCCACCGTGCCTTCCAAGCTTTTAGACAGCCTGGTTCAGCGATAAAACCTTTACTTGTATATGGACCATATTTTGAACAAACGGGTGCTTCCATTTACCAGTTAATTAATGCGAATCAATACTGTAAGAATGGGTACTGTCCAAGGAATTACGGCGGTGGACAATATGGGAATGTTAGTTTGAAGTCCGCTTTCGCTTTTTCACATAATACCCCTGCTGTTCGCTTACTTAATAAAATCGGAATTCAGACTGGTTTTTCGTACTTAGAAAAAATGCAATTTACGAATATTGTTGAAGGGGATTACAGTCTTCCAGCTGCAATAGGTGGGTTTACATATGGAATGTCACCCCTTGAGATGACAAAAGCATATACGATTTTTTCTAATAATGGTCAGTATATTCCTGCTCATGGAATTACCCGCGTTACGGATTTACAAGGAAACACGCTTTACGAATGGAAGAATCAACCAACCTATGTATGGAGCGAAGAAACAAACAACAAGATGAGAACTCTACTTAAGGAAGTCGTTTCAAATGGTACTGGAAAAGAAGCAAGCTTCTCTTCTGGTTATCTTGGCGGAAAAACAGGTACAACGAACAATGTTAAGGACCTTTGGTTTATCGGGATGACTAGTACATATACAACCGGAGTTTGGGTCGGGAATGATCAGTCTAAAAGTATAGAAAGGCTGGAAACAAGGAAACCTCAATTATATATATGGAAAGAAATCATGAAAGCGAGCCAATAACTTGGCTCGCTTATTTATAGATATTGAAGCCGTGAACACCCGTGATAGTCATTCGAGGTTCATATCGGCAGACTAGCGATGATACTATTATAAAGTCTAGTGCATAAATAAATGACTGACATAAAAAAAGTAAACCAAATGAGCGTATGAAAAAAGACAATTCCAATTAATCCACTTAAGGATAAAGTAGAATGGATTTTGTACACAAAAAAGATAAAGTAACCTAGTGTAACGAATAATAGGATTAGTAGTAATCCATAGAATGATTGTACGGATACTAGGGATGCTACTCCTCCTAGTAAATAAAATATTGAACCCATTCTTATTTTTTGTAGACTCTCCCCCTTACTATCTCTTGTAAAAAACAGAAGTGAGAGTTGTAACAGTGTATCCGCAATTAGTTTAAGCGCTGCAAACATCATAAAGTACACTAGAAAAAATACCAAAAAGATGGCCAAATTAATACCAGCTGCAGAAAAAAACTCCTGCATTCCTCTATATATACCTACTTGTTTTAAAAGCTCCAACGTCGACATTTCTGTAAAAATAGCAAAAGACACACTAAAAAGGATAATTGATATAAGTGGAAAATAGCTTGTAAAGTATGTGTTTTTCATGTAATCTTCCTCGTTCCAACATTCAATAAACCAATAAAATATTTTATCATACAATTCAACAAATAATTGTAATAATTTTTGTCGTAAATCTCTTTTTTCTAAATAAACATAGATTATAAGACTATAATTTTAGAAAAGAGGGGTTTTATGAAGAAAGGGTTACTTGTTGTTCTATTTGCAGTCTTTTTTTTATTTCTCCAACCAACATTTATGGGAGTGAACGCTGCTTCAACAGAGAATAGTGATTTTATTAAGTCAGTAAATGAGAAGTTAAAAGAAGTAAATTATTATGATGAGGGGTCTGTTCAGGTCGTAGACTCTATTTCCAAGAAGACAGAAGTAACAAAGGTTATAACAACTGATGATCCTAGCACGGAGGAAAATGAAGAAGAAATAGAAACATATGAAGCAAATGTTGTTGTTGCATCTGTAGAATACAAATTAAAAAGGGATTCATTGTTTTATCTTCAAAAGCATGACTTCTTTTTCTTCGATGTAGATAAAAAAGAGTTTCTTATGCTTTCGAATGTAGCTAACGACAAGGAAATTTCTACACTCTATAATGAATATATTGAGAATCTAGAAGGGGCAGGTTTCACACTAAGCTCGAATTTGCTTGCAACATGCATTTTATTGCTTACAGTTCTCGTTGCACCATTATTAATCATGGTATTTCACAACAAATCTATACCAACCCCAATGATACGAAAGAATAGCGTTTATTAGGATGAGGATGCCCTTCTCGTCCTTTTTCCTTGTCTTATCTTCCATCAATACGGATGTATTCCCGCGGACGAAATTTTGGAAACATTACCTCCTCTGTTTGCATATAATCTATTGACTGAATCTGAACTTCACGATCTCGATTTTCCCCCTCTGGTGATTCTCCCATATAATTACGTTTTGTTTGATCGTTTAGCCACCAAGCCCCGATGAACATAAAAATAAAAACCGCTAGTGCCACAAGTATCTTTTTTGTTTTCACAAAAATCACCTCTTGCTACTAGCATTTAATTTCCTACCTTTTTTTATACAAATAAAAAAATTTTTTTGTTTATATTTATACGTATTTCTACTTATTTAATAACAACCATAGAACTTGGCGATACTATGCAGTGGTATACATGCAAGTTCTTTTTCTTTAGTATATAATTTTCTTAAAGAGGTTGTTCAAAAGGTCCCCAAATGATAAAACTTCGAATCTCTGCGTATGGTAGACCAGATTAGAAAGAATTTCTAGTATATGTGCTTGCGCCTACTAGACTACTCAAGGAGGTAAATTTCTCAGCACAAGACATCGAAGAAGTAATTTCAAAGTAAGTGCCTCACTTACATTCCTAAAGGCTGTCGTAATTTGATCTTCTTGCTTTACGATTCGTCGACTTTTTGAACACGCACTAAAAGACATAAATATCGACAAGGGGGTAGTGATTTGTCACTGATACATTGGGCCATTTTGTCTCCTTTTCTATTGGCCATATTCATACCATTTTTACGTAAGTATTTACGAGGGATACATACAGGCTGGTTTGTTCTAGTATTACCTATTGTTTTATTTACGTATTTATTTCAATTTTTAAAAGACACGATGGATGGAAATCCAATTATTAAAACAGCTAAATGGATTCCTTCTATTGGTGTCAATTTTACCGTCTATATTGATGGATTAGGACTATTATTCTCCTTATTGATAACCGGAATTGGTGCTTTAGTTGTCCTATATTCTATTTATTATTTATCCAAACAGAAAGAATCTTTACATACGTTTTATGTGTATTTGCTTTGTTTTATGGGAGCGATGCTAGGTGTAGTGCTTTCTGACAATGTCATTGTTTTATATACCTTTTGGGAGCTTACAAGTTTGTCTTCGTTTTTACTAATTGGATATTGGTATCAACGTGAAAAATCTAGATATGGTGCCCAAAAGTCTATGCTAATTACGGTATTTGGCGGTCTCTCTATGTTAGCAGGTTTTATCTTGCTCTCCATCATGACAAATACGTTTAGTATAAGGGAAATGATATCGCAGATTGAAACATTACCATCAGCGAGCTTGTTCCTACCTGCTATGCTGCTAATTTTACTTGGGGCTTTTACAAAATCAGCACAATTTCCGTTCCATATTTGGTTGCCTGATGCAATGGAAGCACCTACTCCAGTAAGTGCTTATTTGCATTCAGCAACAATGGTAAAGGCTGGAATATACCTTGTAGCACGATTAAGTCCGATATTTGCTGGTTCTAGTGAATGGTTTTGGATTGTGTCAACGTTCGGAATCATTACCTTGTTCTGGGGATCCTTTAGTGCAGTAAAACAAACAGATTTAAAGGCAATCCTTGCATTTTCAACAGTCAGTCAGCTCGGAATGATCATGTCACTCCTTGGAATTGGATCAGCTGCACTACATTATAAGCATTTAGATAACAATATATATATTGCGGCAATTGTCGCAGCTATTTTTCATTTAATTAACCATGCAACCTTTAAAGGAAGCTTGTTTATGGTTGTTGGTATTGTTGACCATGAGACAGGAACACGTGACATTCGCAAGCTTGGCGGTCTTATGACTGTTATGCCACTCACATTTACACTTGCAGTAATTGGATCATTTTCAATGGCGGGATTACCTCCCTTTAACGGATTCCTAAGTAAGGAAATGTTCTTCACAGCAATGGTCAATGCAACAAAATTAGATATATTCAATATGGAAACGCTAGGTGTTTTCTTTCCAATTCTCGCTTGGATTGCGAGTGTTTTCACCTTTATCTATTGCATGATACTAGTGTTTACAACATTTACTGGAAAGCTACAAACAGAGAAATTGGAGAAAACACCACATGAAGCACCTATCGGCATGTTACTTCCACCGATTATATTAGCTTCACTCGTGTTAATCTTTGGGTTCTTTGCAAATATTTTAGCTCCTTCTGTCATAGAGCCTGCAGTAACCTCAATTTTGCCGAGCTTACTTGAAGAAGGCTGGAAATATCACGTTCATATTGATTATTGGCATGGGCCAAACATTGAGTTATTTATGACCATTGGAGTCGTAGCAATAGGTACAGTCTTATTCCTGACACTTGCAAAATGGTCTCGTATTTATAATGTATTTTCTAAACGTCTAACACTTAATAATTTTTATGACCATGGTCTTGTATCTATGGAAAAAGTGGCATCAAAGGTAAATAGATTTTATATGACGGGTGTTGTTCGTGACTACCTTGTTATTATCTTTGCCTTCTTAATAGTGGCACTAGGAAGTACATTAGTTATGAAAAATGCGTTTGCCATCGATTTCACACATGTCGCACCAATTCGAGTATACGAGGCAATTCTCGCCCTCGTATTAGTTGCCGGAGTGGTCGTAATCTTATTTGCAAAATCTAGGTTAACCGCAATTATTGCCCTTGGTGCTGTTGGATATACCGTTTCTCTATTCTTTGTGCTATTCCGCGCACCAGATCTAGCTCTAACACAGTTAGTAATTGAAACGGTTTCTGTCGCATTGTTCTTACTTTGTTTTTACCATTTACCAAAGCTACAACGTAAAAACAAGCCGTTGCGATTTAGATTACCAAACTTACTCATCTCTTTAGGGGTGGGAACAATTGTTACTTTAATTGCTCTATCTTCAAGTAGCAATCGATTGATTGAATCTATTTCAAGTTATTTCGTTGAAAATAGTTATACAGAAGCTGGTGGAAAAAATATTGTAAATGTTATTTTAGTAGACTTCCGTGGCTTTGATACATTATTTGAAATTACCGTATTAGGAATTGCATCACTCGGTATTTTTACCATGATTAAACTTCGCTTATCTAGGGGGAAAGAAGGATGAAGACAAATGACTTAATCTTACAAACCTGCACCAAGGTTATCGTTTTTATCATTCTTGCTTATGCCCTAAACCTATTTTTTGCAGGACATTATACCCCTGGTGGTGGATTTGTTGGTGGTTTAATCACGGCAGCAGCAATTGTTCTACTGCTGTTAGCCTTTGATTTAACTACAGTTAAAAAAATATTACCATTTGATTTTAAAAAGGTAACTGCACTTGGCCTTCTTTTTGCAGCAGGTACTGGGATTGGCGGATTTCTTTTTGACGTCCCTTTCCTAACTCATACGTTCGGCTATTTTGATCTTCCAATTTTAGGGGAAACTGGCCTTGCAACTGCAGTTATTTTTGATACAGGTGTGTATTTGGTTTGTGTTGGTATATCAATGACCATAATCCAGACGATCGGAGAGGATGATTAATGGAGGTCTTAATGTCAGTTGTAATCGGAATTCTTTTTGCAGCGGCGACCTATTTAATGCTTTCGAAAAGCTTAATTCGTGTGATAGTGGGTACTGGCTTATTGAGCCATGGTGCACATTTACTATTGTTAACGATGGGTGGGTTAAAACAAGGTGCACCACCCCTTTTAGGCGAAGACGCTAGCGCATATGTTGATCCACTTCCTCAAGCTCTTATTTTAACAGCGATTGTAATTAGCTTTGGTGTAACTTCCTTTATGCTAGTACTTGCATACAGAGCTTATCAGGAGCTTGGTACGGACAACATGGATCAATTGAGGGGAAATGATAGTAATGAATAATTTAGTTATACTTCCAATATTGCTTCCACTTGTAACCGGGATTGTTCTCATTTTTGTAAACAAATATATTACAGCCCAAAAGTGGATAAGTTTATTGTCTACCGTTGCTACAGTTTTAATCTCTGTTTACCTCGTTCAGGTAGTTTTTAACGAAGGAATAAAGACCCTTGAACTTGGGAACTGGAGAGCACCGTTTGGAATTGTTCTTGTTGCAGATATGCTTTCAGCCCTTCTTGTTTTAACCGGTAGTATTGTCATTCTTGCATGTCTCATTTATTCGTTTAAAAACATTGGAAAAGAACGTGAATCGTATTATTATTATGCAGTCATTCAGTTTTTAACCGTAGGTGTTCTTGGGGCTTTTTTAACAGGGGATATCTTTAACTTATTTGTATTTTTTGAGGTTATGCTTATGTCCTCTTATGTATTAATTGTACATGGAGGAACAAAACCACAGCTACGTGAATCTATTAAATATATTCTTGTAAATGTAATCTCATCTGCATTATTTGTTATTGCAGTCGGATATTTATATGCCGTAACAGGAACTGTAAATATCGCGGACTTATCGTCCAAAATTAGTGAACTTGGACAACCAGGGATTACAACCGTTATTTCAATCTTATTTTTAATTGTATTTGGTTTAAAGGGTGCCATCTTCCCGCTATTTTTCTGGCTCCCTGGCTCCTATCAGGCGCCTCCAACACCTATAACAGCACTATTTGGAGCTCTTTTAACAAAGGTTGGTGTCTATTCCATTATACGAACATTTACAATAATTTTCTATCATGACACTGACTTTACTCACACATTAATTGGGATTCTTGCAGGGTTTACAATTGTTGTGGGCGTTATTGGAGCAATTTCCCATTGGGATGTAAAAAAGATAATAATCTATAATATTTTAACTGCTGTTGGTGTCATTTTGGTCGGTGTTTCTACATTCTCAACCACTTCATTGACTGGTTCGATTTTTTACTTAATCCACGACATGATTATAAAAGCAGCACTGTTTTTATTAGTGGGAGCGATGATTGTTATCTCTGGCACAAGTGACCTGAAAAAGATGGGAGGACTCATTTCACATCATCCATATTTAGGTTGGATGTTCTTTATTGCCACAATTTCCTTAGCTGGAATACCACCCTTTAGTGGTTTTATTGGTAAATTACTTATTGTTCAAGGTAGTCTCAAAGCAGGACATTATGTTTTAGTTGGGGCAATCTTATTATCGAGTCTATTAGTCCTCTATTCCGTTATGAAGATATTCATTAATGGTTTCTGGGGAGAAGCAAAGATTAGGAAAGAAGAAGAAAAAGGGGCAACCAAAGGGCTACTGCTTCCTATTACTCTTCTACTTTCACTCTCAATTACACTTGGATTTGGAGCTGAATGGTTTTATCCATATATAAATGCCGCGGCTGAAGTCTTGACCGACCCATCAATCTATATCCAAGCTGTATTAAAGGAGTAGATAATATGGCAATGCAAATTGTACTTAATGTATTTATCGCAATTATGTGGATGTTTCTTGCAAATTCCTATGATTTCGGCTCATTATTTGGTGGATATTTAATTGGTCTGTTACTCATTTTTGGATTACGACGCTATTTTCCGAGCCGTTTTTATTTATTAAATGTGTCGGCAGTTATCAAACTTCTTGGGATATTTATACGGGAATTGATCTTATCGAATTATGCGATATTTAAGGTTATTATTAAGCCAAAGCTTGATATAAGTCCTGGAATCTTTGCGTTACCCACGGAACTTAAAAAGGATTGGGAAATTGCCACACTTGCCAATCTTATTACGTTGACACCAGGTACATTGGTAGTTGATATATCTGATGATAAAAAGTTATTATATGTCCATGCAATGGATCTCAAAGATGTGGATGAAGCAATTAGTTCCATTAAAAATACATTTGAAAAAGCAATTATGGAGGTGAGCCGATAATGTTTGAAGCATTGCTGAATATATCATTAATTTTATTGTCGGTTTCTACCATCGCATATATCTATCGAGTTGTAAAAGGGCCTTCAATCCCTGATAAGGTAATCGCACTTGATGCAATTGGAATTAACTTGATTGGAATTACAGCTATTATTTCAATTTTGTTGGATTCAAATTCGTTCCTCGAGGTTATTTTATTAATTGCCATCGTTGCCTTTGTCGGAACAGTAGCCTTTTCGAAGTTTCTTGAGAAGGGAGTCGTGATTGAACGTGACCGAAGAGATTCTTAAAATATTATTCGGGTGCATTATTCTATTCGGTGCATTATTAAGCGTTTTAAGTGGCATCGGTATTGTCAGACTGCCTGATGTGTATACTCGTAATCATGCTGTATCTAAAAGTGCTACATTAGGGGTGCTTTCCATACTCCTCGGAACGTTTTTATATTTCTGGTTTATAGATGATTATATGAATGCTAGAGTACTTTTAGGGATTGTATTCGTCTTTTTAACCTCTCCTGTGGCTGGACATTTAATAAGCAGAGCTGCTTACAATTCGAAGGTCCCGCTTTGGGAGAAAAGCGTACAGGATGATCTTAAATTGAAGGAAAAGCAAGTGGATAATAGTAGTAGCCGGTAAATTTGGAAGAGCGAGAAGTTGATTCTCGCTTTTTTTGTAGGTTTGAAAAGCACAGTACGAATAGGAATGGGAAAGTATATATTACTGTTCAATTGGCTAGCTTTTTTCTGACAGGATAACCACCGAAGTTCCTTTTTTGACAGGATCATAATAAAATCCATGAATCGATTGATTTATCAAGCAAACCCTATATCAAATCATTTACGATTTGATATAGGTTTTTTTCTGTTTGACTCCGTTTCTCCGCGAAAACGGACTAGAGGTCGGCTCCTCACCTTTTCATGATTATTTATTCAGCTTTAATACAGCCATTGTGCAGCGTGATACGCAAATAAGTCTATCTTCCTCATCGACAATTTTAATATCCCATACCATGGTTGTTCTTCCTTTATGTAGAGGCGTACCGATTGCTTTTACAACTCCATCACGTTTAGAACGAATGTGGTTCGCATTTATTTCTAAACCAGCACATCCCTCTGTTTCTTGATCAATAAGATTATAAGTACCAATGCTTGCAACTGTTTCTGCTAGAGCAACCGATGCACCTCCATGTAAAATTCCAAAAGGCTGTCGAGTTCGCTCATCTACAGGCATGGTTGCAATGACACGTTCCTCTGTTAGTTCCTGAATCTCAATTCCTAATGCATCAATTAATGTATTGATTTCGCTCATAGTTCTTTTCCTCATCCCTTTCTATCTATTTGATATAACTCCCATAAAAAAGTGATTCTCTCGATTTGGGTACTAATAAATTAATCTATTCCTTTTTTATCTCTTTATCCCTAAATTGGTTAGTGCTAGTAACTTATCATCTCCCGCTTGGGGATATCCGCGACCATCACGGTTATTTGTAATAGTAAACAATGTTCCTTGTTCTATTAATACATCTCTCATACGGCTATTCACATCGAGGACAACTTCAATCTCCTCTGATTCCAAATCATAGCTTCTAATTTTGGAATCCCGGAGCGTAGCGATAAATAATTTTCCGTTTGCATAATCAATTCCAGAAGGTGCCCACGTATAATCACCGGTGTGAAAAAGTGGTTTTATCATATTAGGTGCTTCTTGGTCCCCTTCTATAATTGGCCATCCATAATTTTTTCCGGGTTGAATTCGGTTTATTTCATCATGTGCACTTTGGCCATGCTCAGTGCTATATAAAATGCCCTCCTCATCCCATGCTAGCCCCTGTGGGTTTCGATGACCGTAGGAATACACATAGGAATTTCGAAACGGGTTATTATTCGGAATTGAGCCGTCAAGGTTCATGCGTAGTATTTTACCTGCTACTTTACCCAAATCCTGTGAATTGTCAGGAACTCCTGCATCCCCTGTCGTTACATATAATTTGGAATCTGGCCCTATTCTAATTCGACCACCATTGTGAATTCTTCCACCTGGTATTCGCTCAAGCAACGCTTCAACTTCCGTCCAGATGTCTCCATTTTTTTCTAATACAATGACTCTATTAAACACCTCGCCTGCTTCTTCATAAGTATGATAGGCAAATGCTCTTTGCGAGGTTTGAAAGTCAGGTGCTAATGTAAATCCTAGTAATCCACCTTCCCCTTCGTGTAGAACCTTTCTCTTTAACCTAAGCTTCTGGTTCCTAATGTCACCTGTTACCTTATCAATCTCTGATAGGTCCCCTACGCGTTCAGTCACATAAATGGTGCCCTGAAAGGGAGCAATAGTCCATGGTATCTCCAAATCCGTAGCAATAATGGTCGGAGTCAAAACAACCTCTTTTGAAGGTGCACCTTGACTTTCTTTTCCCTTTTCAATTCCCTGCATGCTGTCTAAATTTGTACATCCTGTTACTACTAAAATCAGTAACAATGAGCCAAGGACTCTATTCAAAGTCTCACTTCCTTTTACAGCTTTTATTAGCATTATAGGTAGTAACGTAATCCCTTATACGAGATACAATTAATGGGAAAGCTTTCTCATATTCCGAGCCCTTCTCAATCTTATTGATACGTATAAGACAAAAAAGACAACAGCGAATCCAATTACAATATCGTAATATTTAATAAAAGCTGTAATAAATTCCTCTCCTGCAAAATAGCCTACAGAGAAAATCAGAGAGACCCAAATCAACACAGCAGGGTATAAAATACTAGCAAATTTTATATATGGTAGTTTGCTAAAACCAAATACAAAAGGAATTAGGATTCGAAAGCCAGGAACAAAATAGCTAAACGCTAAGGCAGATGTTTTAAATCTTTCAATAATCGCAAGTGCTTTGTCAAATTTTCTTTGGAAACTCCTGCGTTTATTTAAGACTAAAAACATCGTCTTTCCTGCAAAACGACCGAGAATATAGCTCGTTGTAACTGCTGTAAGGATACCAGCGTATGTTACAAGGAAAATTCTCCAAGGAATTAGTAAATCCTCTGATGCAAAGAAGCCTATTGTAGAGACAATCACCTCATTTGGTATCGGTATGGCAAATGCACCAAACCACAACCAAAAATAAAATCCTATATAACCATAATCAATAATATTACGTATGACTTCATTAATCTCCAAGTTTATCCCAGCCTTTAGCATTAGGTTGAGGTAAATTTATCCATCATCCTCTTTTATATTATAAAAGCAATTGGTTACAAATAGTAATTTTTTTTGCTTCCTCTTATCGTGTTTTTAGCTTTAAAGAACTAATATAAAGGAAAGGGGGAGATTTAAGTGAATAAACCTGTCGTTATTATTACTGGCTCATCTAGTGGATTTGGTCTTTTAGCAGCAATTGAATTTAGTAAACAAGGTTATTTTGTTATTGCCACTATGCGAGATTTACATAAACAAGAACATATTTTACAAAGAATTGAATTGAATACTATGGAAGATCATATACGTTTCGCAGAAGTTGATGTTACCAATTCGAATTCTCTTGATTCCCTAAAAAATATTCTTCATGATGTAGGACATGTAGATGTACTTATAAATAATGCAGGCTTTGCAACTGGAGGCTTTGCTGAAGAAGTCTCACTTCAAGAATATAAATCCCAATTTGAAACAAATTTTTTTGGAGTAATTGAAATTACAAAGCTTGTATTACCCTTTATGAGAAAACAGGGAAATGGTAAAATCCTCAACCTAAGTAGTATAAGCGGACAAATTGGATTTCCAGGACTTTCTCCATATGTTTCATCAAAGTTTGCTCTTGAAGGCTGGAGTGAATGCCTACGATTAGAAGTGAACCCTTTTGGTATTGATGTTGCTCTCATTGAACCCGGATCTTTCCAAACGAATATTTGGAGTAGTGGAAAGAAGGTAGCCGAAAAGTCATTACTTCCTTCCTCTCCTTACCACCAAATAATGAAGAAAATTGAGGCTAAGCTCGAAAAGGATAAGGAAAAGTATGGTGACCCAATGGAGGTGGTACGATTACTGGTAAACCTTGCAGAAGCACCAAAACTAACAAAACTTCGTTATCCTATAGGGCAAGGTGTGAAAACCGGTATCTTACTAAAAAGCATGGTACCGTGGAAAATCTGGGAAAAATTTGTTTTACGTGCTATTGGGCGTTAAAAAGGTACAAAGACCGTGAGAAATGACTTTTACAGTTGCTAATGAAAAAATACTCAAAGCTGCATACCATTAAAAAAGCTGCCAATCTACTCATGATTAGCAGCTTTGTTCCTTTATTCGCTTTTCACAGTAGCATGTCCACCAAACTCATTTCGAAGGGCAGCTACAACTTTACCATGGAATGTATCATTTTCCTGGGAACGATAGCGCATTAGAAGTGACATAGTAATAACTGGAGCTGCCACTTCTAAATCTAATGCAGTCTCGACAGTCCATTTTCCTTCACCTGAGGAATTCATTACACCTCTAATCGTTTCTAGCTTTGGATCCTTCGAAAATGCATTTTCTAATAATTCAACAAGCCAAGAGCGAATAACAGAGCCGTTGTTGAATACTCTTGAAACTTCTTTATAATCGTAGTCAAATTCACTCTTGTCTAAGATTTCATAGCCTTCTGCAAGTGCCTGCATCATACCATATTCGATTCCATTATGTACCATTTTCAAATAATGGCCGCTTCCTGGTTTCCCTGTATATAAATATCCATTTTCCACAGAAAGGTCTGCAAATAGTTTTTCTACATGACTAAAGGCTTCCTGTTCTCCTCCAATCATCGCACATAAACCATTACGTGCACCTTCCATACCACCACTAGTACCGCAATCAAGAAGGTAGATTCCTTTCTCCTTTAGAGACTGTCCACGTCTTAGTGTATCCTTGTAATTAGAGTTTCCACCATCTATGATAATATCGCCTTCAGATAAGTAACCAGATACTTCTGTTAGGACTTGTTCAGTAATGTTTCCAGCAGGAACCATTAACCAAACTACCTTAGGTGACTGTAAGGAGTCAACTAATTCTTTTACAGAAGGAGCAGTTGTAATACCTTCTTTTGAAATTGCCTCCATTGATTCCTTATTTACATCATTCGCAATTACGTCATGACCCTTCTCTTTCATATTTAAAGCAAGATTATAGCCCATTTTTCCTAGACCAACCAAACCAATCTTCATGCTAGTTCCTCCTTAAAGCTTTCTATGCTGTCTCATTTTTAATCCTGTTAGTAAGCTTTCAATATATACCTTTAGTATTCCAAACAACCACTATTATACAAGAAAAATTGAAGGTCAACCAGTTGATCAATAAATTGGGCTATTTATTGTTTTATTGCTATTTTCTGATAATTATGCACCCCACTAAAAAATGAACATATATTGTAGGGAAATTCGACAAGGGAGGTATAGAGTTGTACCATCATCCTTATAAATTTTCGAATCAAGGACAACCAATCACCGTTATGTATCCAGGCTATTATTCAAATGTTACGCCACAGCCAATCTTTAACGAGACACATACGTATTCTCACTACCCTCAGGATAATCAATACCATCGCACCCGTAAACTTCCAGCGGTAGATCCAACTTTATTTAGTGAATCAGCTATTTCCATGCAAACCCTTATGAAGGATGCTAGCCTAGTACTTGCGCATTTAGCTGATTCTAAAGCTTTTGCACAAAAAGTAATGACTGCAGCTCAAGCTTCAAATTTAGACGAGGTCAATCGGTTACTTAAATCAACTGGAGTAAAATCTAAAGTGAACGCAAGCTTTAATCCTGATGGAATAAACCTAAAACTGTCTTCAAAAGTAGGAACAACTGAATGCTGTCAATTAACGATTGCGCTTCGATGGATGTAGACATGTATTAAAAATCCCCAAGAAGTGACGCATAAAGAACGGAGGTAAAATTTTGCCTAACGTTCTTTTTTTAAAATAGAATGAAAAAGTTGCATATTAGGACATGATAAGAAAACGAGGAGGTAAATCAATGGATTATAGAGATAGAGACATACTAAGCATAACTCAAAGTAAAGAAGAACAGCTTGTCAACCAATTGGACCCTGAGCTAGATCTTCGAAATATAAACTTCGCTACAGGTGAAAATAAATACCTTAACGAAAAATACGATGACTATACAATCGACCATTAAAAAGAAGAATAAATACATCTGCTAAGGTACATATGAATATCTTAGTTAGCGAAAGTGGTTTTTTGCAAGGAGGATAATATGGCTAATAAAGAGCAACTAAATGAAGAAGCAGCAATGAATAATAACCTATCCTCTTCAACGTATATGAAGGGTGAAACAGTACAAAACCGTCCTGAAAAAGGGGATAAGAATCCGAAAAAAGGGTGAGGGGCTACAAAATAGTTGCCCCTCCCTCTGTATTATTCCATTGATAGTTCCCTGAGCCTCGTTTGTGCTTCTGCCTTATCAAAGGAAGAATACCAGCGATAATTCTGTTCATCAAGTATTCGATAATGTTGACTAATCATATTCTGTTGCAAACGAAATCTTCCGGTCTTTTGTATGTCCTTCCACCAAACCTTACCACCGAGTGTACGCTCTTTGGCTCTGTCAATTCCATTTCGACCAATAATCTCGATTACATCAATAGGATCTTCCCCTAGTGTTGCTTGTAAGATCTCACTATCTCGAAATAATGCGCAGACAGCAACCACAACTGTCCAGCTAGCTTGAATTCGTCCTTTTTCGACCTGTACGAGTGTTTTCTTTGATATGCCCAGTATTTCAGCCATCTTATCCTGTGTATATCCTTTCTCAATACGAATAAGCTTCATCTTTTCAGATAGCAGATGTGTAACATGTTCTTTATCCATATAACCCACCTAAAATCAAAATAAATACCTTAGTGTAATTTTACACCAAGGTATTCTAAACGGCAATTTAAAATTAATGCTGTTCATCTAATTCAGTAGCTTTAATCCACTAATAAATATGATAATCCCTATTGCCATTTGTAGTGGTTTCATAGGTACCTTTGTAGAGAGTGCACTTCCTATTAAGACTCCTGGGATTGAACCGCATAGTAAATTGGCAACTAACAGAAAGTCCACGTTTCCTAATCCGATATGAAAAAAACTATTTACTGTGACCAAAATGAAGGCGTGAGCTATATCTGTTCCAACTAATTCTGAAGGTTTTAGTTTGTAAAAGAGAAGCATCGCTAATGCAAATAATGATCCCGATCCAACTGAGGTCAAACCAACAATAAAACCAAGGATAGCTCCTAATAAAATGGTCATTGTTTTTTTATCTTCAATAGTCTTCATACTGTAGTTATTAGTTGAAAAAGTTGAACTTAATAATGTTTTAATTACAGTTGTGACTGCAACAATAATTAACACATAGCCTAATGCATGCTTCACAATTTCCTCTTGAAGATATCTTGTTTCTCCAAATGTCTGTAATAAAATAACCGCTATGATTGCGCTAGGTACGCTACCTAGCGCTAGAAATTTAACGAGGGTAAGATTTATTGTCTTCTGTCTAAAATGCTGTACAGATCCAAAGAATTTTGTAATTGAATTATAAACAAAATCGGTCCCCACAGCTATTAAGGGATTAATTCCCATTAATATTAGGAAGGGTGTCAGTAACGCGGCTCCTCCAACACCAGTTAATCCAACTAGAAATCCAACAAAAAGGCCCATCAATACAATTCCAATACTCATTCCGACCGCTCCCAACATACTCGGATATGGGCATTATATTTAAGGGACTACCCTCTTGACACATTTTTCTTCTCTAGACGGGTGATTTTCATTTTTTAACTATAATATTTCATTCATGCAAAAAGCTTTGATAAGCTTTGACAAATGACCGAAATTGAAAAAGAAAATCATCTACCAATATTGTATCGACCTTATCAAATTCATATGACTCAAAAAATTCTTCTACGATCTCAAGATCTACCTCATCCATCTCACCAGTAAGCCATAATGGGAACTGCAGCTTTTTATATAAATGACTACATCCATACGTGTCAAACATTTCCTCTATTTCAACTTGGGTCACTAATTTCTCCTCCTTTTTTAAGGCTCTTATCGTAAAATTTTGTTGTTTTTTCACTTTTGTAAGCGGAAATACACTCGCTTTCCGCGGGAGGTCCGTGAGCCTCCTCGTGAGCTGCACTCCTGCGGGGTCTCACCTGACTTGCACAGAATGTGCTGACGTCTACGTTCGTCACAGGACGTGGCGGTACTTAGTAGACGTTTCTTATCTTCAGCTGGAGTCTCATGCCATACGCTCCAATCACCCTTTTTGAAAACGTAACTGTCATATTAATACAAAAGCAACAAAGTTTGCGAAAACAACCTTTAGAAAACAGCCTTATTAAAAGTATCGGTGACAAAAAGGGAGTCTAAACAAGTTATTGTTAACTCGTAGTAATTTTCAGTTGACATATATACCGTTATAATTTACGATTTTGTTAACCACATATTTTAGGAGGTTGACATAAAAATGACAGTACATAACAAACCACGTTTCCGTACGGTTGATATTACATTGATTGGAATGTTTGCAGCACTTATGGCGATTGGAGCAAACATTACCTCTTGGGCACCATTTTTACAGGTTGCAGGAGTTCCTCTATCTATGCAAACTTTCTTTGCTGTACTAGCAGGGCTTTTACTTGGTAGTCGAGTAGGGGCAATCTCGATGGCAGTCTATATGTTAATTGGGATAGCAGGTGCACCCGTCTTTGCTGGTTTTACGGCTGGATTTGGAGTTATTCTAGGCAGCACAGGTGGATTTATACTTTCATTTATTGCAGTAGCTTATTTTGCAGGTAAGATAGTCGAAAATAAAAAGGGCTCACCAACACTCTTTACATTTATAGTTGCGGCTTTCGTAGGTCTTTTTATGAATTATTTTATTGGTACAAACTATATGTATTTAGCAATGAATTATTGGTTAGAAGTGAAAATGGGATATAAAGCTGCTTGGGGAGTTATGGGATGGTTTATTATCAAGGACATAGCATTTACTATTTTTGCATCCGTAATTTCACCAAGAATTTATCGAGCTGTTAACCATTCATATCAAGCGAGGCAAATAGATACGACTACAAAAGTAACATGAGAATTCTTTTGCATAACAAAAAAGCCAGAAAACATGGCTTTTTTGTTTTTTTATTATTCATCTCTTACTTATAAAACCATAGCTGCCAACCAGCCGAAAACAATTAATGGGATATTATAGTGAACAAATGTCGGTACACATGTATCCCAGATGTGATTATGTTGTCCATCTACATTCAGACCCGAGGTTGGTCCAAGAGTTGAATCAGATGCAGGTGAACCCGCGTCCCCTAAAGCAGCAGCTGTACCGACTATTGCAATTGTTGCCATTGTACTAAATCCAAGTTCTAATGAAAGAGGAACAAAGATTGTTGCAATAATTGGGATCGTTGAAAAGGAAGATCCAATTCCCATCGTAATTAGTAATCCAACGATTAGCATCATCAACGCAGCTAGTGATTGATTTTCACCGATAAGAGCCGCTGATTTTTCAACAAGTCTCTCTACATCCCCTGTCTCACGTAATACACTTGCAAAACCGGAGGCTGCAATCATGACAAAACCGATGAACGCCATCATTTTCATACCACCAGTTAATAACTCGTCAGCTTGATTTAGTTTCATTGAACCACTTATATAAATAACCACAATCCCTGCTAGCGCACCTATAATCATTCCATCAACATCATAAACTTGTGTTAGCCATAACTGTACTGATAGGGATACAAGTACTGCAATAATTGCAAAGAAGATACTTTTCTTTGTATACACTTTTACATCTGATGTTTGATTGGTAAATTCAATTGTTTTGTATTCCTTTGGTTTTCGATACGTGCCAAAAACACCAACAAGAAGACCCATTATCATTCCAGCTACGGGGATGATCATAGCAATTGGTATATCATTTTGAGCGACTGTTAATCCACTATCTGCCATATATTCTTGCAATATTCCATGGAATATTTCTCCGAACCCTACCGGTAATAACATATAAGGTGTTGTTAGACCGAATGTAATGACTACTGCAATGAGTCGACGATCAATACGTAACTCATTAAACACCTTTAATAGCGGTGGAATTAAAATTGGGATGAAAGCAATATGAACCGGGATCACATTTTGAGATGAAATCGAGATTGCTAGAATAATAAAGATGATAAGAACTCTCGAATACGCCTTACGACTACTATCCGTATTCTTTCCAACAATCTTTAATGCTAAGTCAACCATAGCATCTGGAAGACCTGTCTTAGATATTGCCACAGCAAATCCACCTAACATTGCATAGCTTAATGCAACTGTAGCATTTCCCCCAAGTCCATCAGTAAAAATTGCAATTGTTGTAGGAATATCCAATCCTCCTGCAATACCACCTACTAGTGCACCAATAACAAGTGCAATAACAACATTTATTCGAAATAAGCTTAAAATAAGCATAATAAGAACAGCTAATACAACTGCATTCATGATGTAAAACTCCTAACTTTTTCAGATACTTTAGTTTGGTAAAATGGTAGAGAATTAAAACACTGAACTAAAATATCATATTTGTAAATTTCATGTCAATGGAAGATTTCTACAAGTATATTATTATACAAGCCATAATTTTGGCCGATTAGGAGTAAATGCATCTTTCAAGTGAGAAACTAAAAAAGGAGCTACCATCAAGGCAGACTCCCTTTCATTTATTATTCTTCTGGTTCTCCAAAACGTTCTACAAAGGTAGCAAGAGTACGCACCATTACTCCAGTTCCACCTGCTGGACCGAGATCATGCGCAGAGCTTATTGTTGCGGTACCCGCTATGTCTAAGTGTACCCACGGTGTATCCTCAGCAAATTCTCCAATGAATGTTCCAGCAAAAATAGCGTGACCATCACGTCCAGGTGAATTATTTAAATCTGCAACGAGGCTTTTACGTACCCGCTTCTTATGATTTTCTGTAATTGGTAATCTCCAAATTGGTTCTCCAGCCTCTATTGATGCTTCTAATACTTGCTCAAATAAAGCTTCATTATTTGTCATCGCACCCGTAATATCGTTTCCTAATGCAACAATAACACCGCCAGTAAGAGTAGCAACATCAATTAAATAAGAAGCACCATGATGCTTGGCATACGAAACACCATCTGCTAGTGCTAGACGTCCTTCCGCATCCGTATTTAATATTTCAATGGTCTTTCCATTCATGGCAGTCACAACATCATCTGGTTTAAATGCATCTCCACTTATCATATTATCGGTGGATGGAATAACAGCTACAACGTTCTTTTCTGGACGCAACTCGCCAATTACTTCCATTGCACCTAGGACTGCTGCAGCCCCACCCATATCCGATTTCATTCCTACGATACCATCCTTCGGTTTAATCGAATATCCACCTGTGTCAAATGTAATACCTTTTCCAACAAGTCCAATTACATCCTCCCACGTTTCCTTACCTTGGTATTTAAGAACTATCATCTTAGGTGGCTCAACAGAACCTTTATTTACCGCTAGTAAAGCTCCCATACCTAGCTTTTCCATATCCTCTTTTTCAAGGATTTCCACTTCAAATTCATATTTTTTACCTAGCTCCACAGCATAGTTTGCAAGATCTGTTGCTGTAAGCATGTTCCCTGGTAAATTTACTAATGTACGAGCTGAATTCGTACCCTTACCATATGCATATCCAACTGTAAGACTTGCATCTACTTCTTCAATATCACTTTCTGTGTATACGACAACCTCTTTAATCTGCTTTTCAGGCTCGTTTGGCTTTTGTTTATAATCTGCAAATTTATATGTAGCTAAAGCTAGTGCCTCTCCAAATGCATGTGCAGCTTCATTGCCATCAAGTCCTGCTGTTACAAATGAATCTAACGCGATTGCAAAGCTTTCTAATTTTGTAGCTGAAATTGCTTTGACTGTTTTACCGAATGTCTCTCTTATAGATTCAAAGCTAACCTCATCTTCTCTACCGAGTCCAACGAAAAAGACACGCTTAATCGCACTTTTACCTAATGTATGTATTTTGGTAACGGAATGTAGCTTAGTTGAAATATCTCCTTCCTTCAGTAATGTAGTGATTTGACCATCAAGAAGGGAATCAAGCTCACTAGTAACTCCTGCAGTCTTTTGATTTTTTGTAAATAATCCTACGACTAGAGCTTCATGTACCTCTGTAACATTTACTTCGTTTTTTACTTTAAACATCGAATACCTCCAGAAAATTGTTTACACTTCAAATTATATCTGAATTTGCTAAATACTTCGAGCACCTAAATTTCATCCTTCATAAATAAAATCAATTGTGGCAATTTTGGCAATGTATGTATTTCTCGGAAGGGAACTCGATCAATATCCTTTGGCAATATCGAAAGGCAATTTTCTATAAACTCGTTAACTTCCTCTAAATCAATGCCCCAATGTAGGGGTCGAAAGTCTTGGATATACTCCTTTCCCGCTTCCAGCATTAATCTGGCACCTTTGACGCTCCCGTATTCATAATGATAGATAGCTACTGTCATTTGAAGAATTCCTTTTAGAAAGAGGTTACCCTTCTCTGTCATCCATATTTCCTCAAGTAGATCATGACAGGTGTAGTAATCACCTTCATTAAACTTGATAAAGAACTCATAATATTCCAGAGGATAATGATCCATTTTACAGCCTCCCCTTTTTTCTTTTATAATAAGATTATCTTATAAGGGTAGATAAAGAAAATAGGTTAATTGTGAGCCAATAATTTCGAATGAATAGACATGTATCGTTCTATTTTGTGTTGTGCGTAACCAACCTTATAAAATATGATTTTCTTAAACAGAGAGAGGACGACATCTACTAATGGAGCTATTTACGAACTTCCCCCTGTGGGCTGCACTTGCAGCGATTGGCTTTGCACAATTTATTAAAGTACCCCTCCAATTTTTTGTTACCAAAAAGATTGATTGGTCACTACTAACTAGTACAGGTGGCATGCCAAGTTCTCATTCTGCTGCTGTTACTGCATTAACTACAGGGATTGCCCTTGAGCAAGGTATGGGCTCACCATTTTTTGCAATCTCCACAGTTTTCGCTGTCATTGTTATGTTTGATGCTTCGGGAGTAAGGAGACATGCTGGTGAACAAGCAACTGTTTTAAATAAACTGGTCGCAGATTTCCAAAAGTTCGCCGAAGAAGCGATGCTTTGGCCAAAACTCGATGAAAAACAAAAGAGAGCTGACCTTAAGGAATTATTAGGTCACAAACCAATTGAAGTATTCTTCGGAGGATTATCAGGCATTCTATTAACTTTGCTATTATCACTTTTTTAAACATACAGACTTTTCAAAGTATAACGACTGAATATCGATGGATAAGTCGAAGAGTTCTTTATCTACAAACTGTCTTGAAAACGCTTGTCAGACTAGGCGCACAGCTGAACGAAGAGCGAATTGAAGTTGCAGTCATGAGTGGACGAGTGATGCAAGCAACGAAGTATGCGAGCGTTTGTCAACAGTCTAAGGGCTAATCCAAATTGGATTAGCCCTATTATTAGCTCTTTGATTCTAATAGTTGCTGTCGAAATACTTGCATTGATTTATCTTCATTCATCATTTTGATTTCTTCTTCTGTTACTCTTCCTTCACCCATTTTGATCACGTATACATCTAAGGTTCTCTTGCCCCAATGCTTGTACACATCTTCTACGGTTTCGTAATATAAATCGATCTTATTTCCTTTGATTGCGCCACCTTTGTCTGCAACAACACCATAACCATATCCTGGTATAAAGAGGACTGTTCCCAATGGAAAGACATTCAGGTCTGCTGCAACAGTTGAATATAAATCACGTTTTACTTTAACTCCTGAATAGGTAATTCCATATTGAGGATGGCTTGCATCCTTCCCTGTCGATTCCACTCCTGCAGTATATCCAGTTGCAGTTACCTCAATCGTTGGATACTTAGAGAAGTCGATTGCCTCTTCTAATGTTAATGAACCTTCCACACTTTCACTTGAAGAGATTGACGTCTTTTCAACTCTAGCAAAATTCAAAAATTTCGAAAATAGACCTAGACGTTTAGTAGAGTTTTCACGCACTGTTTGAGTATCCTCTGTTTTATTTTCTTCAAACCAGTCCGAAAGGTCCTTTGCCTCGACACCTGAAAATGATTGAAACGTTGTAAATAGTGCTAAAACAAACAGGATTGACATTACACTTCTTCTCATTATTGTTTTTAGATTATTCATTTTTACCACTCCTCTCACGAATCTATTTCTTTCCAAATAAATAGGAAAATATTCGTTAAGGGTGGAAAATAATTCAAAAAGGCAACTTCTAACCTACTAAATTAGTTATTTTTTCCTATAAAATCCAATAAAAAACGTAAGGTAACTGTTTTTAGCTCCTTACGTTAAGATTTCGGTTCTCTATTTAACTAGTATAATGGAAATTAATTCCTCAAAACATTCGATATCCTTTTGAACGTAACATCTTAATTACAACCCCAGATAGTATAGCACCAGCTAAACCACTTAATAGCACGAGGATATCAAGAAGAGCAAGAGATGTAATACTCTCAAATAAGGAACTAAATGCACTTCCTGGCGTTCGGAAGTAATCACTAAATTTAGCATCTTGAATAATTGCTAATGCAACAATTGGATATATAATAGCCATAATCCATGACATTCGTAAAAGCATATTTAGAATAAAGCCTATTCCAAAAAATAAAACAAAAAACAAAAGCATGGATACTAATAATAACGGTAAAAAACTCATTGGCATGGCAACTCACCTCCAGTACAAATCATACCTAGTGTACTAAAGGGAGAATGTCCAGTCAATCAATTTTACTTTACTGCCATACTACTTCTTACCACTACCTTCACAGGAAGAGCACGTTTCAGACCCACCAAGAATCAGTTGAAAGTAACCTTTTCCTGAGCAATACGGACAGTCATTTTTTTCTAGTTGTTTGTTATTCATTTCTATCCCTCCCGAAATATTTTAAGAATCTAAATTTTCTGATAATATATCATGTTTTACAGTCTTTGAAAAGACGAGAAATTAGTGAAAAATACTCGTGTAAGCGAATACATCACATTTTCTCTTTCTTTTTCGTAATTTCTCTTATTATTTTGCTACTTTCACTTTTCCATTCAAAAAGAAATGCACAAACACCTTGGAGACAAACGTCAACTACGATTTGCCACCCGTTTAGTAACGGTTTGAACAAGGCGTTAATACATAGATTGGTGACTTCTGCTCCAGACACTCGCTTTCCGCGGGCGGTCCGTGAGCATCCTCGTGAGCTGCGCTCCTGCGAGGTCTCACCTGACTTACACAGGATGTGCTGACGTCTACGTTCGCCACAGGACGTGGCGGTCCTTTGTAGACGTTCCTTATCTTCCGCTGGAGACTCGTGCGATACGCTCCAATCACCCTTTTTGAAAACGTAACTGTCAACTTAATACAAATTGCAAAAAAGTTTGCGAAAACAGCCTAAAAAAAAGAGTAGGAATGTGTCACTCACATTACCTACCCTCTCTATTATAGAAAGTTAAATTTACCTTTTTTAAGAACTAATGATGGTCCACCGATTACGAATAATGCACGATTATCGATAACCTTCTTCATGAACGCAGCTCTTGCACCCCAAATTTTTCTTCCAAAGACTACACCAATTGCATCGTCTTCTCCTAATGAGCACACGCTACCTTTGTTATCAAATACGAATTCGCTCATTTCACCTTGACCACGAACTAAAACTGCGATGTTTTTCGCACAAAGTGCTCCCTGTTGCATCGCGATTTGAGCTGTTGGTGGATATGGACGATTAATTTCTTCATTGATAACTAAAGAACAATCTCCCACAACAAATACATCTTCGTGTCCAGGTACTCTTAAATATGGATCAACTTTTACACGTCCACGCATTGCTTCAAAACCTGCTGCTTCTATGATACTGCTTCCTCGCACACCAGCTGCCCAAACAACAGTATTAGCTTTAATTTCCTCTACTTGATCATCTTTTCCAACAACGATGCCATCTGGCTTACATTCCTTAATTGCAGTACCAATTTTAAACTCTATTCCTTTTCTTTCTAAATGGTTTACTGCATATTCAACTAGTTCTGGATCAAAGCCAGGTAATGCTGATGGTGCTGCTTCTACACAGATAACTCGAACTTTATTTTGGTCAATATCATATTCACGGCATAGCTCAGGAATTCTATTTCCAAGTTCACCTAAGAATTCAATTCCTGTAAATCCAGCTCCACCGACAACGATAGTTAGACGTTCATCACTTTTCTCTTCTTCTGAACTATAAGTTGCAAACTGATATTCGATATGTTCACGAATTTGTCGAGATGAATTCACATTTGAAATCGTAAATGCATATTCCTTTATTCCTTTGATTCCAAATGTTTCAGACTCTCCGCCTAGAGCGATAACTAAATAATCATATTCATATTCCCCATCTTCTAGGATCACACGCTTTTCTTCACGATTAATAGAAGTTACAGTTCCTTTTACAAATTTCACCTTGCTACGATCTATAACACCTTCAACCTCGTAACGAACTCGGTCATGATGTAAAGTCCCTGCAGATGCTTCATGTAACCATGTTGTTTCATAATGGTAGTCATTTTTATTTATGAGTGTAATATCAGCTTCATTTACACCTAATGTTTTTTGTAATCGTACAGTAGTGGTTAGACCACCATAACCTGCACCCAGTATAACTATTTTTGGCTTTCTCAACGCAATCACGCCCACCTTTTCATTTTTACAGTAGATTACCTTTACCCTTATAATCCACCGCAACCTCTATTTTTATTGATAAAAAGTTTGTGATATCTTTCACGTAAGACATCATAATTGTACAAAGAATTGTACGATTTTTGTCATAAAATTTTACTAACTACTATCTCCATTACATATTAGTTCTTTTATATTGATTTTTCAAGTGTTTGAACAACTTTTAAAAATATAAAAATATTAAAAAAACAACCTTTTTTACAAGAATGATACAATTGATTCGAAATTTGATCATTAAATGCTCTACATTTTGCCACATTTTGCTGGCAATCATGGATTAGATTGAGATATTATTTTGAATTTATGATACTATAAGAAGAGAAAATTGATTCATTTATTAATTGACATACGTGGGGGGATATTAAGTGAAAGAAGATCAAAAATTATACGATATTACAGTAATTGGCGGTGGCCCTGTTGGATTGTTCACAGCATTCTATGGGGGAATGAGACAAGCTAGTGTAAAAATCATCGAGAGTCTTCCACAATTAGGCGGACAACTGTCAGCCCTTTACCCTGAAAAATACATATATGATGTTGCCGGTTTCCCAAAAATCCGTGCACAAGAGCTTATAGACAATTTAAAAGAACAAATGTCAAAGTTTGAACAAACAATTTGTCTTGAGCAAGCTGTTGAGAAAGTTGAAAAGCAAGAAGATGGTACATTTAGATTAACAACGAACAGTGAAATTCATTATACAAAAACAGTTATTATCACTGCAGGAAATGGTGCATTTCAACCACGAAGAGTTGAATTAGAGAATGCATCAAAATATGAAGGCAAGAACTTACATTATTTTATTAATGACCTTAACCACTTTGCTGGTAAAAAGGTAATGGTCCTTGGTGGCGGAGATTCAGCGGTTGACTGGGCTCTCATGTTAGAACCTATTGCTGAAAAAGTAATGCTTGTCCACCGTCGTGATAAGTTCCGTGCCCATGAGCATAGTGTTGAAAACCTAATGAATTCAAAGGTAGAGGTTAAAACACCATTCGTACCTGTTGAAATTATTGGGGATGATAATGAAATTAAGCAAGTTGTTCTTGAAGAAGTTAAAGGTGACCGTAAAGAAACAATCGAAATTGATGCACTTATTGTTAACTACGGCTTCGTTTCCTCTTTAGGTCCTATTAAAGAATGGGGCTTAGAGATAGAGAAAAACTCAATCGTAGTAAATTCTAAAATGGAAACAAATATCCCTGGTATCTATTCAGCTGGAGACATTTGTACATATGATGGAAAAGTAAAATTAATTGCTAGCGGTTTTGGTGAAGCACCAACTGCTGTTAACAATGCAAAAGCATATATCGATCCAAAAGCAAAAACACAACCTATGCACAGTTCAAGTATGTTTTAATAAGAAAAATGCTAGCCGCTTGTCTATGTTCAAAAAAAGAAGTTGGGAAAATTCCCAACTTCTTTTTTTAACACTCCTCAGGCGTCCCTGCCACAGCGGCAGTACGGAACGATGAGCCACAACCACAAGATGCAATTGCATTTGGATTATCAATTGTAAATCCTCCACCCATTAAGGATTGTTTAAAATCTATTTTAACACCCTTAAGAATAGGGGCATCTTCAGTTTTTATTAAAATTTTGATGCCATGCTGTTCGTCATATTGGTCATCTTCATTTACTTCCTGTTCAAAGCCCATTCCATAAGAAAGCCCGCTACAACCGCCACCCTTTACGGCTACGCGTAAGTAAGAACCTTCTTCACCGTTTTCTTTCATCATATCCTTTATTTGAAAAGCAGCAGCTTCTGATATAGTGATAACATGTTCAGTCATTATTTTAGCCTCCTTCTAATAAGAAATGCGTAAGCACCTTGCTCAGCCCTAGGCACTGGAGCTAGACATTTCATTGTTTTAATAAAAAGGTTATTACTATTAGTATAATGTTTAATATATTGAGTTACAAATAATCAAGCTTAGTAATAAAACATACCCTCACATATAATCTCTGCTGGACCTGTCATAAGGACATCACCATTATCTGTCCAAGTAATAAAAAGATCTCCCCCCGCAAGATGTACGGTTGTTTTTTTGTTACGATCTGTTCTTCCGTTAAGAACCGCAGCAACTACTGCCGCACACGCGCCTGTCCCACAAGCCTGAGTCACACCCGATCCTCTTTCCCACACTCGGAAATGTAGTTCATTCCGTGAAACAATCTCAACGAATTCAACATTAATCCCTTCCGGAAACCTTACATCTTTTTCAATAACAGGCCCTAATGTTGTAACAGGTGCCATTTCGATATTGTCCACAAAAAACACGGCATGTGGATTTCCCATCGAGACTCCTGTAACAGAAAGCGACTCAGCCTGAACGATAAATTCCTCTGCTACTACCTGGTCTGCTTCCTCTCCTGTCATAGGAATCTCGTTTCTCGCTAAACGTGGCTTTCCCATATTCACTGTCACGTTCGTAACAATTCCTTCTTCAACATGTACCTCAGCCTCAACAATCCCGGACAGCGTTTCAATTTTAAACTGTTTATCTTTTACTAATTTATGCTCATACGCATACTTTGCAACACAACGTAACCCATTTCCGCAGTTTTTCCCTTCAGACCCGTCATTATTAAAAATTCTCATTTTGACGGGAGCAACTGAAGAAGGGCATATTAAAATCATTCCGTCGGAACCTATCCCCGTGTTAACATTCGAAACCTTTATAGCCAGCTCAGAAAGATACTTTTCCTCAAGCTTTTCCTCAAAAAGATTAATATAGATATAGTTATTACCAAGTCCGTGCATTTTTGTAAAGGTAAAAGTTTTCATTGTATCCTCCAGAAAAATTTTGCTTTCTCCTAGTATAAGATGATATTTTTTTGAACACAATGTATTTATCCCCCGTTTTTATAGAAACTCTTCATTTCATTCTATGATGGAGGGTTTTCTTTTTTTACCATGATTCTTTACTACCCTGCAGGTATTGACAAGTTTATTCCATAGGAACAACAAAAGCGTAAGCCCTTAGAAGAGGAACGTCAACTAAGAACCGCCACGTCCAGTGGCGAAAGTTGACGTAAGCACGTCCTTGTGCAAATCCGACAAGCAAATGTTCTGGCAAAAAAGTTGCTCCATGACTTTTCATTGCTGCGCGTTTTTGACCTCTCGAGCTGCTTAAAAGCACAAAGGAATGCTTCTAGGAGAGTAATCTCCGCAGGAACAATCTCTCTTGTTTCGAAGCTTTTGCGCATTATATCCCGGAAGATTATTCAGGGTGAAAACTGTATAGTCGCTTGAGCTAAACGTGGAAAGATTTAATGGAAAGTTAACCAGAACAGTAAAGTATATAGTATCCAATAACAATTAGAAAAAAGCAGGTTCACAAGAAACTGCTTTTTGTAGGTAACGCTATAGTATATGTTTAAAACATTGGATTTTCTTCTAAATATTCATATATATTTTTGACAAGTTCTTCTGCCGTTTCACCAGTTACTACCTCTCCATTTACAAGAGCAAATAACGATTGATAGCACTTACCACAGTAGCTTAGACAACCATATTCGATGATATCTAAATTAGGGTCCTTTTCAAGTATTTCCCTTGCTTCCTGCGATCCACTTGCCAAATTACTTACACAAAACTCAATTATTGGTTGCACTGGTTTTTTCACCTCACTACTAACTACCTATCGTACTCCGTTTTTTAGTATTAGTCAAAAAAGATAACTTGAATATGTTCTTTTTCTTGTAATAGCAGTTGTTATTTCGTCATATTTTCGCTATACTTTTAATGTCATTTTGAAAAGGTTTTCGGAAATTTTATAGATAGTATTTACATGAAAACATGAAAAACACATTCTGTGTACTGAACGAGAGGAACAAAAAGGGGAAATCAGCATGAAAAATCTTGTAATACTTGGTGGAGGATATGGTGGAATGCGTATGTTACAACGCCTTTTACCAAATAATCTTCCTGAAAATGTTCAAATTACGTTAGTCGATCGGGTACCTTATCATTGTCTCAAAACTGAATTTTATGCACTTGCAGCAGGTACTATATCTGACCATCATATCCGTGTAACATTCCCGGAACACCCTCGCTTACAGGTTATGTACGGGGAAGTTACTAGTATTGATCTAGATACTAAGCTTGTACACATACAAGATCAAGATCCTATTTCCTATGATGATCTAGTAATTGGATTAGGTTGTGAAGATAAGTACCACAATGTGCCTGGAGCGAAAGAATTTACCTATGGTATCCAATCTATTGATAGTTCTAGAAGAACCTATCACACATTAAATAATCTTGGTCCAGGGTCAACAGTTGCGATAGTCGGCGCGGGGCTTAGTGGTGTTGAACTAGCTAGTGAATTATATGAAAGCCGCCCAGACCTGAAAATAAAACTTTTTGATAGAGGGCAGCATATTCTATCAGCATTCCCTGAGAGATTAAGTACTTATGTAGAAAACTGGTTCCATAAAAATAATATTGAAGTCATAAATAATTCAAACATTACAAAGGTTGAAGAAAACGTCCTATATAACAATGATGAACCAATCACTTGTGATGTTATCGTATGGACTGCCGGTATTCAACCAGTAAAGGTTGTTCGAGACCTAAATGTTGAAAAGGATCCAAGTGGTCGAGTTGTCCTAACTAAACAACACAATCTACCTAATGATGAGCATGTTTACGTTGTTGGGGATAGTGCTAGTTTACCTCATGCACCAAGTGCACAGCTGGCTGAGGGACAAGCAGAACAAATTGTTCAAGTGCTTATCAAACGTTGGAACGGAGAAGAACCACCAACTGAGTTCCCACCAATTAAGCTAAAAGGAATTCTTGGATCATTAGGTAAAAAGCATGGTTTCGGACTAGTTGCTGAACGTCCACTTACTGGACGAGTGCCACGTCTATTGAAGTCTGGTGTCCTCTGGATGTATAAATACCATAACGGATAAAAGCAAAATCCCTATCTCAGCCATGAGATAGGGATTAGCTTTTTATTTTTTTACTATTAACTTTTGACCAACGTAAATTACATCATCTTCCAGGTTATTTAGTTTCTTTACATTTTTTACAGTTGTATCATATGCTTTTGCTAAACTATATAAGGTGTCTCCTTTTTTTACAGTTATATATGTTTCTGAAGTCACTTTTATAATTTGGCCAGTTTTGATCTTAGTAGATGTAAGCTTATTTATTTTTTGTAGTTCTTTAACAGTGGTTTTGTGTTTTTTTGCAAGCGAATATAACGTATCGCCTTTCTTAATTACGATTTCATTTGGATCAAGTATCTTTAGGGTCTTTCCAACTTGGATTTTATTCGAGCGTAGATGATTCGCTAGCTTCAGTTCTTCCACAGTCATATCATGTTTTTTCGCTAATGAGTACAAGGTGTCTCCCTTTTTAATTGTAACCTTTGAAAAAGCGTCCGCAGTTTGTATTCCAAAAAAGCTGCCCCCGATAAGTAACCCTATTACAAGAGCCGGGATGATTTTTTTCATAAGATGTCCTCCGATACTGTTTTTTGCCTTTCACTCTGTTAGTCGGTTTTTAAATGGTCACGTTTCAGAAGGACTACCTTAAATTTTATGTAATCAAGCCCATTTAAAGGGAATTCCTACAAAAAAAGAGTAAAAGCCTTTTCTTTCGGCTCTTACTCTCGTTTTTATTATTCAGCTGCTTTATAACCATATTTCTCCATCTCAGCATAAATCGTTTTAAGCTTAGGGCTTCCCTCACCAACAATAACACCTTCAAGTACTACTACTGGATAAAACATATCTTCTTCAATAACTCTTGTTGCAAAAGCCTTCTTGCTCTCATCATTAGGTGGGTCAAATATATCGACATGTGAAATTTCAAAAGGTTGATTCGGATACTTTCTACTTAATGCTGCATCTAACCACTCGTATGTTTCCTTTGAAGAAGGCAGGTTCACACAGCTTGGGCAGAGTACCTCTGCTCCATACACGCAAATTTCCACTTTTTGATTACTCATTTGACGTTTCTCCTTTTCCTCCATACAAATCATATCTTTTTTCATTGTACTAAAAATCTGGTAAAATAAACACTACAAACACCGTAGAAATTACTTAATGGGTAGTATTCAAGAAAATTTCTATAGTTGTTGGTTACAGTTCTAAGAATGATTTGTGTTGAAACTGTGTATACTCTCCAATGCCTACGTAATAAAAAATTGGAAGAAGAGGCTACCTTGGTTTTAATAGATTTTTTCAGGAAAACAGATTATAATAATTTTAAAGGTAATAGGAAAGGAGTAGATTTGAATGGCTGAGTTAGATATTAAAGAACAAGTACAAGAAGTATTAGATAAACTTCGTCCATTTTTACTTCGTGATGGCGGGGACTGTGATTTAGTAGATGTAGAAGACGGTGTAGTTAAATTACGTTTATTAGGTGCATGTGGAAGCTGCCCAAGTTCTACAATTACATTAAAAGCTGGAATTGAACGTGCACTTTTAGAAGAAGTTCCAGGTGTAGTTGAAGTTGAACAAGTATTCTAAGAATATAAATTCTGAAACTTTGGGGATATGACCAAAGTAAAAACGCGAAACCAATATACAGGTTTCGCGTTTTTGTATGTTCTCATTCGTGAAGAGATAAAGTAGACACTATACTTCCTTTTGTCTCAATCGCTACTTCTTCAACGAGTACGTTCTCTATTTCCGAAGTGAGAACGTTTTTTAATATCTTCCCTTGACCACGTTCGGTTAAACAAATGACTGTTGGACCGGCTCCACTAATTGCAACTCCAAAGGCACCAGCTGCTTTTGCTATACGGTGGACATGATGGAATTCAGGTAGCAGTTGGACCCGGTACTTTTGATGAAACAAATCAAGATCCATCATTTTCCCCATCATAATGTGGTCTTTTGTAAGTAAGGCTGCAACCATAACATTGCTAATAGAACTTGCCTTCACAGCTTCTTGGTAAGACAATTGTGCAGGCAACACACTACGTGCATCTTTTGTTTGAACTTCATATGGAGGAACTACAACTACCATTTCAAAGTCTACGTCTGTTACGTGAATCAGATCAGTATGTTCACTACCTCGATGACTACCAATAACTAAGCCGCCGTATAATGACGCACCTACATTATCAGGATGGCCTTCAAATTGACAAGCCAATGAAAGCTTCTGATGCCGTGATAATTGTAGATTACAACGCTCATTTACAAGCTCAATTGCAGCAACAATAGCTGCAGCACTACTCCCAAGACCTCTTGCTAGTGGAATTGTACTTGTTACAGTAACTCGGCAAGGTGGTAAGTCACAATTATATAAATCTGCAACCCGCGAGGCAATCATGTATATATAATTTTCTTTTCCTCTCGGAGTATCTTTAATCTCATTAGAAAGTGGTATAAACTCCCATTCTCCACTTGGTTCTACTTGTAAAGTTAAGTAGCGATTAACGGCTAATCCAAGAGAGTCAAAACCTGGTCCCAGATTCGCTGTACTACCTGGTACTGTTATTTGGAGAATATCATCAGACCTCATGAAGAACTGCTCCCCTAATATGTTCAAATACAACCTTTTCATCATTTGGAAGAACGACAGGTGCAATTGAGGATGCTTCAATCGCAATATTTGGATCCTTTAGACCATTCCCTGTTAAAACAGCGACAATTTTACTTCCCTTTTTAATCTCACCACTACGTACCTGCTTGATAACTCCTGCTATTGATGCACACGATCCGGGTTCTGCAAATACTCCCTCTTTTCTCGCAAGTAACGTATAAGCTTCGAGAATTTCCTGATCGGAAACCTCGTCTATCTTTCCATTAGATTCATTAGCTGCTTGAACAGCACCTTTCCAGCTTGCAGGATTTCCAATACGAATGGCAGTTGCGATTGTTTCGGGGGCTTCAATTACCTGGTTACGGACAATTGCCGCTGCACCCTCAGCCTCAAATCCACGCATTTCTGGTAGTCCAGTCTTGTGACGCTCATGATACTCTTTGAAACCCTTCCAGTAAGCGGTGATATTCCCTGCATTTCCTACAGGGATTGCTAATACATCTGGAGCGCGTCCTCCAAGCTGAACACAGACCTCAAATGCGGCTGTTTTTTGACCATCAATCCGATACGGATTCACAGAGTTTACTAGAGTAATAGGTGAGTTTTCACTTAAATCTCGTACGATACGTAAGGCTTGATCAAAGTTTCCTTGTATCGATATGATTTCAGCACCATACATTACAGCTTGTGCCAGCTTTCCCATGGCAATTTTGCCCTCTGGGATTACTATAATACAACGCAATCCAGCACGTGCTGCATAGGCCGCAGCGGCTGCTGACGTATTTCCTGTAGAAGCACAAATGATTGTTTTACTTCCTTCTTCAACAGCTTTTGCAACTGCCATAACCATTCCTCTGTCTTTAAATGAACCGGTTGGGTTAGCACCCTCAACCTTCACATACAACTCAACACCAAGCTCTTCTGAGATTGAGTGCAATGGAACAAGCGGAGTGTTCCCTTCGTTTAAAGAAAGCATTGGTGTCGCATTTGTAACTGGAAGGTATTCACGATACTGCTGTATTAGTCCTGGCCATCTCATGCCACTCCACCTCCCTCTACTCGATAAGAGCTTTTAACTTCTTGGATTACTTGCATATCACGTAGCTTCACTAAGATTTCCTCGTAATCTTGTAGAGATGCTTTATGTGTAACAAGTACAATCTCAGCTAAATCATCACGGTCTTTTAATGGTAATTGCAAGATTTTCTCGAAGCTAACCCCACGTTCAGAGAATAAAGAAGTAATTTTGGCAAATGCTCCAACTTGATCCTTAACGTGAATTCGTAGGAAGTACTTCGAATAGATTTCAGCATTTACCTTCAATTTTTTATCATATTGAGGAGAAACAGCACTTCGACCATTTACACCCAGCCTCATATTCTTCATAACTCCAACTAAGTCTGACACAATAGCAGTTGCAGTTGGAAGACTACCCGCTCCTGGTCCGTAAAACATTGTTTCACCTACAGCTTCACCATATACATATACAGCATTATATTCATCATTAACGCCTGCAAGAGGGTGTGAGTCTGGAAGTAATGTCGGTTGCACACTTACTTCGACCTTCTCGCCTTCACGGTGTGCCATTCCAATCAGCTTTAAAGTATAGCCTAAGCGTTTACTGTAATTAATGTCCTCACTTGTGACAGATGAAATTCCTTGAACACGTACATCCTGTAAGTCAATATTCATGGAGTATCCAAGTGTAGCTAGAATTGCCATCTTCCGTGCAGCATCAAGACCCTCAACATCTGCAGTAGGATCTGCCTCTGCATAGCCAAGTTCCTGAGCTTCTTTAAGCACATCATCGTATGCACTGCCATACTTACTCATCTTTGTTAAAATGAAGTTCGTTGTACCGTTCACAATACCCATCATTTTTGTAATTCTGTCTGAAGCCAGCCCGTCAACAAGACCTCTAAGAATTGGAATACCTCCCGCTACACTTGCCTCATAAAATAGATCGCATCCATTTTCACTTGCAACTGCTAAGAGCTCTGGACCATATAAAGCCATCAAGTCCTTATTTGCTGTTACAACATGTTTTTTATTTCGAAGTGATGAAAGAACATGCTGTCGAGTTTCTTCAACGCCACCCATTACTTCAATAACAACATCAATTTCTGGATCTTCGATTACATCATCAACATTTGTTGTTAAAAGCGAGGAATCTACTTTTACCATACGATCCTTATGTAAATCCTGTACCAATACTCGTTTTACTTTAATTGGACATCCTACCTGATGCATTAATTTATCCTGATGGTTGTGGAGTATCGTGACAACACCACACCCCACTGTGCCCAATCCTAATAATCCAACAGAAATACTCTTCATCACTCTAACCACCTTTCCTACTCCATATGTCTTTCTCAGGAATACATTTGTCTTTCTATAAAGGACATTATAGTTCGTATTACCAAGCTTTACAAGGACTATTTTTTCTACCTCTCTAGTTGAAAACGCTTAACCTATTGATATTTCTGAAAACTTACAAAGTTAATTTTTTTTATTCTACTGAGTTTTACTCGATTTTTCCAATAAAAAAGAGCACATATAAAAGTGCCCTTTACAAATTAGTTTTGTTTTTTTAAAAGTAACCAATCTTTATTCACAAGTGTTTTTGGATTTTGATTCGTTAATACAAGTTCGATATTTTGACAACATAAATGCATCATCGTTACTCTTGTTTCTGTACTTGCACTACCAATATGAGGAAGTGCTACTACATTTTTTAATCCAAGAAATGGGTGGTTAGATTCAATGGGTTCTTTTACAAATACATCTAGACCTGCCCCTGCTATTTCGCCATTAAGTAAGGCATGATACAAAGCATCCTCATCAACAACGGGTCCTCTTGATACATTAACAAAAATAGCTGTTTTTTTCATCTTCTTAAAGCTTTCAGCAGTAAATAAATTCTTTGTCTGTTCTGTTAAAGGTGTTAAGCAAACAATGAAGTCGGAAGTCGAAATTAGATCATCAAAGGACGTATAAATAGCACCTAGACGCTTTTCTGCTGAATGGTTACGTGAACGGTTATGATAAAGGATTTCCATATCAAAGCCGGTTGCACGCTTTGCAACGGCTTCTCCAATTTTCCCCATACCGACAATACCAATTGTTTTATGATGAATATCATGGCCTGCAAGAAGTAGAGGGCTCCAGCTTTTCCACTCCCCATTTTTAACGAACTCGGCAGCCTCCACGAGTCTTCTAGCAGTTGATAACAATAATCCAAACGTTAGGTCAGCTGTTGTATCTGTTAAAACGTCTGGAGTATTACAAACCGCTATACCTTTTTCTGTAGCATAGGCTACATCGATATTGTCAAATCCAACAGCTAAGTTAGCAATTACCTTAAGGTTTGGAGCAGTATCCATAAGTTCTTTGTCAATCTTGTCAGAGAGCATTGTTAAAATAGCATCTGCTTTTTTTACCTCTTCCATTAAAACTTCCCTAGGTACTGCTTTTTCTTCTTCATTCCACATGTTGACTTCGGCTATTTCTTGTAGTGGTTGAATTGCTTCATCAGAAAGCTTTCTAGTAATAAAAACATACGGCTTTGTCATGTTCCACCTCTTAGCTATGATTAGTTGTAGTTATAATAATATAGTACCATACTTTTATTACCTTGAGAGCCAATTAATACCTGGGACTTTTGCTCTTCTTTTATCTACTCCAATGTTTTGGAAAAATGAAGCTAAAAACCTCTCATTCTCACTAGAGTGTTTTAGTATGGATGCTAATCGTTGCTCAAGTTTTTGTTTTTTCTCAACTGAATCTGTCACATAATAACCTTCCACACACTCAAAAAAATGCAAAGGAAATAAGAGTCGAGCATAAAGGAGTCTCCATGAAAATGGTGATAATGGATTCCCCCTTTCATACTCCTCCATGAAACGTATAATTTGATCATTTATTTGGTTTTCACCATTGATATACTGATCACGAATATATTCGGCAAGATCACGTGTAAAATGGTCATACACCCAATCAGTTGGAAATTTAACAAAATATTGCTTATCCCAAGTTAATTCTGTATATCGGTGATGACAAATAGTTGCAGAATCAATTGGTGCAGGGTATTCATCCAATTCAGTGTCAACAAGATATTGGATCGCATTTTCCGTTAAACCAATATAATAAGGAAACGCTTCAATGAACATTTCCTCAAACCTCGTTTCCGGGTGGCTTTTTACTTTCTCTTTCCAGAATAACTCCATTTGGTCTACTCTTTGTTCCCATAAATATTTCCACTGCCCAATTCGACTTACCTTGGAGACTTGGTATGGAAAGCTTCTTCCTCTTTTGTGGAACCGGGCTAATTCTTTTCCAATTTGCTCATGCCCTCTACTGCTATGAACTGGGCATCGAACTAAGACAACATCTAGTTGATCAAGTCTACAGGTTAATTGCCCACTGGTGGTCGGGAGAATGGAGCCTACCCGAATGTCTCCTCTTTGAATCATATAATCACTCATTTGTTTTATTTCAAAAATTTCTTCTGGTTCCCAATTCGCTACTGGTACAATACAATAAAGTATATTTCGATAGATAATTCCTTGATAACCGAATAAACTAACAGTACGATCTATCTTTAGATTGTAATGATCAAAGAGAAATTTTTTCATAACTGGTCACCCCTTGCACAGAATATGTAATTACACATCTAAAACATCTATATGATACGGAAACTCATTACTTGTGATAAACTAGTAAAAACTAGTAAAAATATATTTTTAAATTAAAGAAATTAGGTGAATTGTATGGGTGAAGAGCGTAAAATGAGTGAAATTGAACGTACTGCTAGACTTTGGTTAGAGGAACGAGGCGTTACCCTTCAAGATATCGCAGAACTTGTGTTTTTTCTTCAAAGTAAATACCATCCGAACCTAAAAATGGAGGATTGTGTTCATAATGTTGATCGCGTCCTAACAAAACGAGAAATACAAAATGCAATACTGACAGGTATACAATTAGATAAGCTTGCAGAAAGAGGATTATTAGAGGAGCCCTTGCTATCCACAATCAAGGTCGATGAAGGCTTATACGGGGTTGATGAAATCTTGGCATTCTCGATTGTGAATGTGTATGGATCAATCGGGTTTACAAACTATGGTTATATCGATAAGAAGAAGCCTGGAATTCTGGAACATTTAAACGACAAATCATCTGGTCAATGTCATACGTTTTTAGATGATATCGTTGGAGCAATTGCAGCAGCGGCATCAAGTCGATTAGCCCATCGTGCTGCTAATGTAGAATAAATAAAAGGATAACTTAGAATCCAACTGCTACAAAAAAGAGAACACTATTTATACCTTTGTAGCGTAATTAGGACGTATGAACGTATACGTCTTTTTTTTTGGCTTTAGCCTAGGTATTGTCGGCACTACCTTCTCACATGTTAAGTAAGTAAACTCACTTATCCAGTAAAATCTTCTACATAAAACTATTGTAATAGCTCATTTTACTTGTTAAAATTTAACTTATAAACTAGAACAAATGTTCCTAATACATTCCTTTAAGGAATGTAGCTAAAATCCACGTTACATTTTAAAAGGAGAGTCCCTTTATGCAGCTTTATTTTTATGAGGAAAGTTTTAAACATGCAATTGGAGAATATCATTTAACGGATGAGCAACTTCGTTTCACAGGTACACCAAAAGATTGTATAGAGCTATCAAATGAAGATCCCGACCGTTCTTCTATTTTGGCTGTAAAACAAAATCAACTAGTTACATTTTTTGTACTCCACAGAAATGAAGGTGTCAAACCATATTCTGATAACGCTCAATCTCTTTTAGTAAGGGCATTTTCCACTGACTCCCGCCATCAAGGAAAAGGGTATGCTAAGCAAGCACTATCACTTCTACCGGATTTTGTAAGGAAGTATTTTAGAGAAATAAATGAGATCATATTAGCAGTTAACATAGCTAATACAGTTGCACAAGAATTATATAAAAAATGCGGTTTTATCGATAAAGGTGTAAGAAAAATGGGAAAAAAAGGGGAGCTTATCATTATGAGCTACCATTTATAGACACAAAAGTAAAGGGACTTTTAGTCCCTTTATCCTTAGTTACATTTTTTAAATTTTTTCAATCCATTCCTTAAGACTGTCAATTGCGTAGGTAGGCTGACGGTCGTAACCCTTGAGCAATTCAGCTGTTGTAACACCAGTGTGTACGAGTAGTGTATCTACACCCGCGTTCATTCCTGCCATTATATCTGTATCGTAATAATCACCAATCATGAGTGTATCTTCTTTTGAAATTCCTAACTTCTTTTGTGCCTGTTCCATTATTATTTTTTCTGGCTTACCTATAAAGATTGGCTGGACTGTCGTTGAAACCGAAACAACTGAGGTTAATGACCCATTTCCAGGTAAAAGTCCTCTTTCGGTTGGTATCGCAATATCACCGTTTGTCGAAATAAAGGTTGCTCCATTTCTTACAGCGATACATGCTAGAGCTAACTTCTCATATGTAATGGAACGATCAATACCAACTACTACAAAATCAGGGTTATCATCTTGAATAACAAACCCTTTTTCCACTAATGCCTGTCTAATTCCTTCTTCACCTATTACATATACAGTTGCATGTTGCTTTTTTTCAAACATAAAATTTGCAGTCGCTTGGCTTGTTGTGAACACCTGTTCTTCCGTTGCAGGAATATCAAAGTCTCGAAGTTTTGCCGCAACCTGCTCAGGGGTACGTGACGAATTGTTTGTTACAAACAAATAAGGAATTTGTTTTTGATGTAAAGCATTTACAAAATCACATGCCTCCTGGATACGTTCTGTACCACGGTACATCGTGCCATCTAAGTCGATTAAATAACCTTTATATCTCTTCATTTCTGTATCACCACTTGTTAGTTTTTAAAAGCTGAAACTGGCCCTAGCTCATTTTCAATATAGGTTCTGATTGCCTGAGGAAACAAACTAAGACTTGTTTTGTTCTTTTTTACTATCTCATTGAGCTTTTGATGTTCAATATCTAAATAGTCCTGTACTAATACTTTTCTATAACGGATGATTTCCTTTAGTCCATTCGCTTGGTCTTTCGTTACAACCTTTTCATCCTCAAGGATATCTATGATATCATCATAGCTCCCAGGATCACGCATAATAAATCCGTCTATCATTGAGTTTCCAACGTCTAGAATTGATTCAATTAAAAGCTGAACAATCCGTTCGAGTGCTTTTTTTTCAAGTGTGCTTGTCCAAGTAGATTGACTTTCTAAAAGCTCCATATTCATCTCAAAAAAATGAAGCGTCTTCTCAATTTTATCTCGATCAACAAAATACACAGTATCACCTTCTATAGATAGTCGTTACCTTTTTAATCATTTGTTACTCAACTATTTTATCATAAAGTAACACATCAATCATGGAAGGTTTTTATTAAACAGGCACAGAACAACCATTTTACAGGAAGTCTATACTATTATAGATTTTCTATTTGGTCAACCTTTGATATGATGGGGATAGGAACATTACTTTTTAAAATACTTACCATATATTAAAGGGGATTTAAGATGTCTGAACGTTTTTTCTTATACGATGACACAATTGAAACAAAGACAAGATTTATAAGCTTTATGGGTGAGCACCAACGATATGATTTGGCTATTATTAAATCAGATCGTTATTTCGGGAAGCATATTGTATTAAACTTATTAAGTAATCTTTTTGCAATCATTGGCAGAGATGATCTGGATGAACCAGGGTATATCGAACATGCTTATCAATTATCCGAAGAGGAAGCAGAAGAGCTGCGCTCATTTCTGTATGAAATTGTCTAACATATTCAGGGGAATGTCCGAAAACACTAACCGTATACTTCTTTAGGAAGTGAGGTGTTATTTAGATATGCCAGACAAAGAAGAAGAAATTTACACCGACTTTTCGAATGTCGTAACAATGCATAACTTTATAATACCAGAAGACCTACCAGATGGGCCGTATGGTGCTCCAAGAGGGGAACATACCCCTGTTGAAAACAAAAGCACACCATGGGAAAAAGGACAACGACCATATAGCAACTTTAATTATGAGTTTAAATCACTCCATCAAGACCTTCCTCGTCAGTACCCTGGTGCCCATCCAACCCATGATGATAAGGATGAGAACGCAGAGCCTCCATATGATTGAGAATATATAAATAGATAAGAAACACTTATGCTAGGCGCTGGAGATAGACATTTATCCTTTTAAAAAAGGGACAGGCAAGTATCCTACTGCCTGTACCCTATTTTTTTACCTTTTTTAACACAAAGTATGCACATCCAAAATTACAATACTCATACAAATACTCGGAAAGAGTGCTAATTTTTGTATCAAATGTTGCTTTTTGATTTTGGTCATCAAAAAAGCCCTTTAAACGAAGCTGTTCGTATCCCCAATCTCCAACAATATAGTCATATTTTGAAAGGATATCACTGTATCTAGCTCTGAAGGCTTCTTCATTAAATCCGTTTTTCAGCTCTTCCACTAGTTCATATGTACTATTATTTATGCTAATCATCTAACTTTCACCCCACGCCCTTTACTCTACATTCATTATAGCCAATCAAACCATCAATTACTATGTGAAATTTTTTATGAATTGGTCACCCTAAAATTGAGGGGGTGTAAAAGTTGAAAAAGTACACAATTTTAACTGGATTATGCGCATTAACTGTATTATCAGCGTGTAACGCTGATGAGGAAAAAGGCGCAGGGGTTTTCCATGAAAATGGAAATACCATATACCGTGTGGATCAAAACGAATTATATAATGAAAATGGTGTCAAGAATAAAGGCGAAGAAATGACGAACTTTGGCTATGTTCGTCATCAAAAAAGTCCTGTACCAGGTGATGCCAATGTTTATAATACATTACCGACTCTTGATAGGGAAGCTGTTGCTGATTTAATTAGTAAGATATGTACTCAAATACCAAATATCAATGATGTAGGAACCCTTGTTACCGATGAAGAGGTATTAATCGCGTATGATACTGATGCTGAGGACCGTGTTCTTGCTGCGGACCAAGTAAAAAGATCTGCTTTATCTGTTGTTCCAAGATACTTTCACGTATATGTTTCTGATGACCCAGAGATGATGGACCAAATAGAACGTTTTGGACGCTTGGATTCAAATGCTCGTAATGTAGACCAGATCATTACATCTACCATTCAACAAATGGTAAAATCACCACAAGGTTACAAAGTTAGTAATGGTGAAAATGAAAATGGTGAGATGGATGGCGGTCTCAATCCTGAATATGAACGAAGGGCAAGACAAAATCAAGATTTCCTAAAAAATCCAAGTATTGGCAATGAAGGTGGAGACCAGCACGAAACCAATAAAGGTGGAATCCTAGGAAATACTGAAACAGGGGACACGGATCAAGGAATACCTGAAAAAGGCGATAAGGAATCAGATGACCCTGGACTACAAGGGCACCAATAAAAAAAGAGGGGATTTCCCTCTTTTTTATTTTTATGCCTCTTTTAATTGCTTGCTTGATTTTGCAGCATTAACCTGCTCATCTGCATGATAAGATGAACGAACAAGCGGTCCAGCTTCACAATGGCTAAAACCTTTGCTTAAGGCAATTTCTTTAAGCTCTGCAAATTCATCTGGATGATAGTATTTTTCAACCTTCAAGTGCTTCTTAGTAGGCTGGAGGTACTGACCAATTGTCATGATATCTACGTTATTTGCACGTAGATCATCCATTGTTTCAATAATTTCTTCCTTTGTTTCCCCTAGCCCAATCATTATACTCGACTTAGTCGGGATATCTGGATTCATTTCTTTTGCTCTTCTTAAAAACTCTAGTGAACGCTCGTATTTTGCTCTTGCCCGAACTCTGTCAGACAAACGTCTTACTGTTTCGATATTGTGGTTCATAATGTCTGGCTTAGCATCCATTAATGTTTTTAAGTTTTCAAATACACCACCCATATCAGATGGTAAAACCTCTATGGATGTAAACGGATTTTTTCTGCGGATTGCACGAACCGTTTCAGCAAAAACAGCTGAGCCTCCGTCCTTAAGATCATCACGTGCAACTGCCGTTACGACCACATGCTTCAACCCCATTAATGCAACTGAATCAGCAACTCGCTCTGGTTCCTTCCAGTCTAATTCAGACGGTAGACCAGTCTTAACGGCACAAAAACGACAAGCACGTGTACAAGTGTCTCCAAGTATCATAAAAGTTGCTGTTTTTCTTACAGCCCAACATTCATGTATATTGGGACATTTTGCTTCCTCACAAACCGTATGTAATTGTTTTTCACGCATCATCTTTTTTAAGCCAGTATAATTTTCATTCGTATTTAGTTTTATTTTTAGCCATTCAGGCTTTCGTGTGTATTCTTGATTCTTTGACATATTTCATCACTCCAATGAAAAGGCTATCCCTATTATACTCATAAAAATGCCTAGATTCCAAGTAATGAAATTTTCCTTTTAGTAAAATGGCATTATACCTGGCTTTTTTGCTCCTTCCAACAATTAGTTATTATGAAATTTGCCAATTTCAACAAACTAAACAGTAGTGAAGTTTTACAAATATAAAGGAATGAATAACGACATACAAAAAACGAATTTGAATCAGTTGAAAGACCCATGTCCTTGGAAGGTGAACCATTCCATGTTTCCCCCTAAATGAAATTTCAATGACATTGATAAGAAAGGAGTTTTTACGTGCGTGAACAAAAAGATGGTATTACTCGTTGTCATATGCTTACTACTTTCTAGCTCTCCAACAATATCAATGGCGAATACTGATCAGCAAAAGGTAAATGAAGAACGAATGAGTCTCTACACCAAAATGGAAGCTGTCACGCAGATTCCTTGGTATTACTATGCTGCAATCGACCAATATGAGAGAAGTATTCGCCGTGCGAGAAAAGATATTCCAAAAGAGGCTGGTTTAATTGGCATATATATAAAACCCGAAGTTTGGGCTGGCGCATTGAATCCCGATCCTACTGATACGAATCCACTGAGCATTCAACTTTTTGGAGGGATTGGAGTTGACGGAAATGGTGATGGATTAGCTGACCAGACAAACGATGAGGATATTCTATTTGCCATTTCTGAACATATATTATCCTACGGAACTGACAGAGATAATATCAAAATTGCACTGTGGGATTATTACAAGCGAGATAAATCTGTTTCTTTGATTATGGGGATTGCCAAAATTTATACAGTCTATGGCACCCTTGACCTTGATAAACACGCCTTCCCAGTTCCCCTTGGCTATAATCATAGCTATAAAAATACATGGGGAGATGCACGTGGTTGGGGCGGTAGGAGAATCCATGAGGGAACAGATATATTTGCTAGCTACGGCACACCTGTAAGAGCTACTTCGTATGGTGTTGTTGAAATGAAAGGGTGGAATCGATTCGGTGGTTGGCGTATTGGCATTCGTGACGTCAATAATACGTATCACTATTTTGCACATCTTAATGGCTTCGCAAAGGATGTTGCAATTGGACAAGTAGTTGAACCTGGAAAAATAATAGGCTCTGTCGGCAGTTCTGGATACGGACCTCCTGGTACTGCTGGTAAGTTTCCTCCACATCTACACTATGGAATGTATAAGGATAACGGCTATACAGAATGGTCATTTGATCCTTACCCACATTTACGAGCTTGGGAACGTGACGAAAGAAAACAGAGAAGAAAATAAAGTAAAGCTGTGGTCTGCAAGCGACCACAGCTTTTCCGTACTTTTTTGACCCACTTTTTATTTATCTTTTTATTTTGCTTCTTTTGCCTTTTTGGCAGCATGTGCAATACTTGCAACAAGACCGCCCCATAAAATAACCATTCCGATAACCATCATTGTAATAGCACTACCAGTCATAGTCCTACCCCCTTATCATTACCAGAAGAATACTTCTCCTCAAGAGTCTCACGACTCCACTTTTTAAAGGAGATTACAATCCCTAGTACGATTACAGCAACTGCAATTGTAACTCCCGGATACAGAATAAATGATGTAGCATATCCTTCATAGTTTCCACTTTCCGTTTCAAATTTTTGAAGGATATTTTGTCTTAGTAAATCAAACATCATATATCCTAGTACAACTGGTGTTACAACGCCTAAGCAAATCTTCCACCATGCGCCTGCACGCATATCAGAAATTGCATTAGCATGAGCTTGCAATGGATTCATCTGTTTGAATACCCATGCAATTAGAATTACTTCGATTAGACCAGCTAAAGCAATACCAAATTGGTTTACAAAGTAATCGACTACATCTAGGAAGTATAGACCTCCATTTGTAGAATAAAGTATTGAAATTAATGATGCTGCTCCTGCTCCAAATAATACAGCTTTGTTACGAGAGATCTTAAACTTATCCTGAACTGCTGCAACAAACACTTCGCATATAGAAATAAGTGATGTTAATCCAGCAAATACTAGTGATAAGAAGAAAAGTGCTCCAAAGAATTCTCCAAACGGCATCTCATTAATAATTTGTGGGAATACAGCAAATGCAAGGCCTACACCAGCAGTTGCTACTTCATTAACTGGAACCCCTGCTTGGGCAGCCATAAAACCTAATGCTGCAAAAACACCAATACCAGCTAATAATTCAAACCCAGAGTTTGCAAAACCAGTGATAAATGCATTATTTGTTACGTCAGATTTTTTTGGTAAATAACTTGCATAAGTAATCATAATTGCAAAACCAATAGATAAACTAAAGAAAATATGACCGTAAGCAGCTACCCAAACCTTACCATCCATGATTTTATCCCAGTTAGGTTCGAAGAATGCATTTAATCCTGCTGCAGCACCATCAAGTGTGATTGCACGGATAACAATAATTAAGAAGATTACACAAAGTGTTGGAATAAAGATTTTATTTGCTTTTTCAATACCTTTTTTAACACCTTTAAATAAGATAAAGAATGTAATCGCCCAAACTAATACTAATGGTCCAAATACACCAAGTACTGGTAATCCAACCTGACCTGGAGTATCAGCTAGGTGTAAATATTCTCCGAATAAGAATCCGCCAGTATCTTCACCCCATGCTTTAGAGAAAGAAAAGAATGTATAAGAAAATGCCCAAGCAATAATAACTGCGTAATATGTTGCAATTACGAAAGATATCGCAACCTGCCACCAACCAAGCCATTCCATTTTCCTATTTAAACGAAAGAATGAAAGTGGTGCTGAACCTTTAAATTTATGACCAATTGTAAATTCCAAAATTAAGATAGGAATCCCCGCTGTTAGGATTGCAAATAAGTAAGGTAAAAAGAACGCACCTCCTCCATTTTCATAAGCAACATAAGGAAATCTCCAAATGTTACCTAATCCAACCGCAGAACCAACTGCGGCTAAAACAAAACCCGCTCGTGTTCCCCACTGTGGTCGATTATCCATATAAGACCCTCTCCTTCTCCGTATCACCAAAGACTACCGTGCACTACAATAGACCTATGATGAAGTTGGAAATTTTTATATTTTCTGATTATTTAATTTAATCTATCATTAGTATAGCCAGTCTTTGTACTTCTGTCAAAAGTTATTTTAAAATTAATTTTTGGAAATAAAAAGGGAGACAAAAGGTTATAAATTCCCTGTCTCCCGCATAATTATACAGTTGTGTTATTTAAATTTGAATAATATTTTAGTCGGCTAAAGTCCTTCTTTTGCCATAGACTATAAAACCAACAAATAATACCAAAACAGTAATAAATCCTATCAATGTACTTCCTGTTAGTCCTAGTACGATGTATCCAACACCTGCAATTACAGCAGATATTATTGCATATGGTAGCTGTGTCATAACATGGTCAATATGATGGCTACCGGCACCTGTTGACGAAAGAATTGTTGTATCAGAAATAGGCGAACAATGGTCTCCAAATACAGATCCCGCTAAAACTGCTGCAAGTGCAGGTAGCATTAACGTTATATCAGATGCTGCAACAATGTCTCCTGCGATCGGTAGCATCATACCAAAGGTTCCCCAAGAGGTTCCCGTTGCAAATGCCATAATACCAGCAACGACAAACAATACAATTGGTAAAAATGCAACATTCATATTTGATTTTTCAACAATCCCAGCTAAATATTTTCCAGTTTCTAGTTGACCGATTAAATCAACAATTACCCAAGCAAATAAAAGAATATAAATCGCTGGTAGCATTGATTTAATCCCTTCTACAATTCCCTTTGGAAGTAAATTAATACTAACACCGTTTTTCACATACACTTGAATAAGGAAAAGGATAAGTGTTACAACTAAACCAAATATACCACCATATAATAATGAAGAAGTAACATCCGTATTTTCAAAAATTGTAAGAAGTGATACATTACCTTCAGTTGCTTTATATCCAGTGAATAAAAATGCACTTACAGTTCCAACCACTAATGCAAGAATCGGCCAAACAAGGTCACCAACTGTTCCTTTTTCACTTGCTGGTAGGTCTTGCTTAAGCTCGCCTAATACCGGTTTAATCGGGTCTGTGACTTCTCCAGTTTCCGTAGCTCTTTTCTCATGTACCTTCATACTGCCTAGATTAATATTATAAAAAGCAACAGCAAATACCATTAATAACGATGTTATAACATAAAGATTCATCGGAATCATTTGTATAAACGCTGACAAAGCAGAAATTTCGTTTAACCCGTGAGTTGCTAAAATTGGGGCTAAAATTGCAATGATATATGCCCCCCAGCTTGATACTGGTGAAACCACGCAGACAGGCGCAGAGGTAGAATCAATAATATATGCTAGTTTTGCACGTGACACTTTGTTCCGGTCAGTTAGTGGTCTACTAATTTGTCCTACTGCTAATGCATTAAAATAATCATCAATAAAGATTATAATACCCAATACAGCTGCTAAAAGCTGTGCTCCAGTTCTCGTTTTCACTCTTTTCTGAGCCCATTCCCCAAACGCACGACTCCCACCTGATATAGATATGAAAGCAGTAATAATCCCTAAAATCAATAAAAATAAAATAATGTATACATTCCATGTATTAAGTGCACCGTCTGATACAAATATTGCTTTTACGCTTGTCCACAATGTAAGAAGTGCTTCTTGAAACCAATCGCCTACCCCTTCATTTTTGATTACATCAGCATGTAAAATAAATGCTGATGACATAATACCCACACCTAATGACAATAACACTCGACGAGTTAACACAACCATAAGTAGTGCAATAATCGGTGGAATTAATGAATAAAATGTTCCTGACATGATGTTTCCTCCCAATCATTTTTTTAGTATGCGTGGGGGCTTTCTGTGTGAAGAAGATTCAATATTTGCCAAAAAGACAAAACAAAAGAGAGTAATGATAGAAAATAACTATCATTACCCTCAGTAATGTTATGTTATCCTCCATCACGATCAGTAGCCCTCCATTACGAATAAACCATATATCCGTAATGACAGTGTTACCCTTGTTCAAGGTAACCCCAACAAAAATAACAGTGACTTATTATTTTTGCTTCGGCAAAAAGTCCTTTTTACTATGATCTACGTTGTCATCCTCACATAGTATACTCTTACTTTCCGCACCTCTACCTCATCGATCCGATAAGGTGATAGTATTTAATTTTAGTACTTTTGTAGTATATCTACTCTTCTATAGAAAATCAACTATTCTATTAAAAGATTTAATTGTCAATCCATGGGAACTTCGATAGATGGCGCTGAGTCGCCACCGCTATTATAAAACTGAGGCACTTCCCCCTCTATTATTTGGCTGATAACTGGTATCGGTGTTTGAATTTCTACCTCTCCTGTTGAGAACGGAAGGATTACCTGCATGGTAACAGTTGCAATAACATCAACATGAAACCAAGCATTGTTAATTCCCCACTCATCGATACGAGCCTCTGGAGTTGTTGAAGCGAAACCAATCATATGAAAACGTATCGGAATTTGAGGACCTAAGTTACCAAGTAATGCATTATCAGTAGCTTCCCCGAGCGGCACCTCAAATACAAACCCTGTTGTACCTGATGCATGATCCGTTTCTAAGTCAATATTTGGGTACTCTAATTTATTGATTTCTCCTTCATTTACGTATTTTAAATATTTTTCAATATTTCCTAAGGTTTTGGTGGCGATTCTATTAATGGTTTGTGTATTAAATGAATTGATTTTAACTTTTCCGTTTGCATCTTTTTGATAGGTAACTAGCTCTTCGCTATTTAATTCTTCTTCTGAAATTTGTTGGTTAATCGCATTTTTAATAACCGTGTTTGCTATTTTTTGCGTTTCATTTTCTGCATAGGCCATTAATGCTGGCTCAATTGCTTTGTTTATGAGCCAAAGTCCTGCAGCAGTGGAGATGATAAAAAACACAAAAGTTACTAAGAAGACATAGCGAAAAGGCAATGGTCCTTTCCTTTTGGGTGTCAGGCGACCTCTGTATTTTGCCAAATGAAATCCCCCCTTACAAGCTATATGTATGCAAGCAAGGGGGGATGTACGATACTTTTTTATGTAAGGCTCTAATCAAATTCGCCTTGGCAGATTTGCAGCCCAGATTTTTTTCGTGCTTGCTCGGAAAACTTTCTCAATAAATCGAAAGGCTCGCAGGAAGCTTTAACTTTATTCAGTAGGAGTTTTAACCTCGACTGAATTGAATACTTTACTACATTCTTCCCACCACTTTTGAAGTGGGATGCTTCTGCTTACTAAAGTTAATAGCTATAACTAGAGCCTTTTCCATCTTATGACGTACCTTCTCATATTCTATATTTTTAACGCATCTTTAAAAGGGCGTCTTTCCCTTTCATGCCTACTGTTATACCTCGATTTTCCGCTTCAATTGTTACTGATTCGAGTGGTGCTTCTAGTAATTGTTCAATCGTTCTTACTCCAACAGCCCTACCAGCAATGATGCCACGATCCTTCAGTCTTTCATTTAACAGCGCAACATCGAGCGCTCCACACATTATATAGCCATTTTCATTTGTGACGGCCAAAAAATTGGTTTTAGGCAGCGTAACGGTAATGGCTGTAAATTGATGATTATCGATTACTACTGGTGTCATTGTAACCATTCCTAGCACACTCCTTTCCTAATCAATTTATGTATTGAATAAAAAAATTGTGTACAAAATGGGTTAGTACCAATGCGCTTAAATTAATTGTAACTAGGACAAACATTGTTTTGTTTATTTTGCTTTGGATAAAGCTTCTGCTAATAGGTCTCTTAACATTTCAGGCATAAAGTATTTTTTATCCTTTGCATCTCTAATTTCAGGAAAAAGCATCCCGAACGTAAACATATCTATTGTAGCGACAGAGTAAATTTTGTCTGGATCAATTTCTTCACCATTGATTTTTATATCTGTTATATGCCTCATTCCGTCCGATAAGCGTTTGGCTTTTATTTCGACACCGTCATACACCATTTTCCCCATGACTTTACCTCGAAAACCTAACCCCTTGATTTCAAGTCTTTCCATTAGTTCTGTATTAGCTTGTAAGATAATCTCTTTTAATTGGTCGCCTCTTACCTCTACCTTACAAGGGTTAATCGGGTGTGGACAAACTCTGTGCAAATCTCGTCTTGTTATATTTCCCTTTGGTAGAGATTCTAAAAGAAGTCCTGCGTTCACCATTGATAAGTCGCCTTCACACCACTCCTTTAAAATGCTAGCTAATAATGAAGAGAAGGGAGAGTCATTAAACCAATCAATCTTCAGCTCTTCTTCTAAAGTCGTGATGATATCTTTATCTAATATCTCTATACTTTCATTCCAATAATGATCAAGCCTTTTCTTAGTATCCTCACATTCTGGTAGATCATTTGTTCGTATTACGCTAGCTTCACTTTTAATTAACTTATTTTTTGTTGTATCTATTTGTAGGGTTACATGACCTATATAATTTCCATATTTCTGGGCACAACATAGTAAAGTATTATTGAGCAGTTCACCATTTTTTAATAAATGATGTGTATGCCCCCCTAATATAACATCTATTTCTGGAAAATTATTCGCTATCTGCTTGTCCTCGTTTATTCCTAAATGGGATAATAAGAGAATCATATCTGTTTTCTCTTTTAGCTGAGCTAACACTTCTTTTAACACAATAAATGGATCTTTTATATTCCATCCTAACAACTTGTATAATGCAATATAATGGACCGTTAAACCGGTTATCCCAATTTTAAAACCACTTGGCGTTACATAAATATCATAAGGCTGAGTCCAATTTGGTAACTTTTCCTCTCGATCGTACAAGTTTGCTAAAAGAACCTTAAACTCTGCTTCGTCATACAAAGAATCCAGCTGATCATATGACATTGTAATTCCTTCATTATTGCCTATCGTAACATAGTCATATTTTAGTTGATTTAATAGCTGGATATTTGTTTTACCATATGTAGCCTCAGAAATGGGATGAAAGCGATCCATGTGATCTCCGATATCAACTAAAAGCATTTGCTCATTTTGGCTAGCGTGAAGCTGCCTCATTTTCGTAATATAATTGGTTATTTTGGGCCACCGGTCAAAATGGCTATGCACATCATTCGTATGGTAAATATGAATCGTCTCAAGCAAATCCTCACCCCCTACTTCGAAGTTTATAACACCCTTATCTTGAGCTACTAGCCCCAAAGCTAAAACAATTAGGCAAGAAGATAGTGTACATGCCCTAAAGCGTTTTTAGCCAAAAAGGTCTAGTTGGCGTGGTGCTAGTCCTTTGTATTGAATCCCGAGCATACCAATCATTTGCTTTGCATTATCTGCAGCATCTCCACCAGAATTGTTATTAAACAAGACATAAATGGAATCACTCTTCTTAGACAATGTATATATATACTCCAACCATTCGGATAATTCTGCTTCATTATACCGATATAAGTAACGGACTTCACGCCAGTTTCCGTCCTTTGGCTTTGTCCAGCCATGGATATTTCGTCCGTGAAATCGAACCAGTGTCTTCTCTCTACTAGTTGGATGTAAAACAATCGGGATGGAGCCAACTCCAGCCTGGGGTTCATCACAGATACTATGAATCCAACCTTCATTTTCCATGAACGTTAATGTTTTTTCATAAAGGTTTGGAGAAAACCAGGATTGATGGCGAAATTCGAGAGCAACTGGTATGTCTCCCATTTGCTCCTTACACCAACGAAGATAGTCGACATTTTCACGCTTACAATCATACCATGGTGGAAACTGAAATAATACCATCGCAAGCTTACTTGCATTACTGTACGGCTCTAGTGAAAGCCGAAAAGCGTCAAACATCACTTCCTTTGATTCAAATGGAATATCTCCTCGTTGATGTCCTGTCATCCCTTGGTATGCTTTCACAATGAACTGAAAAGACTCTGGCGTATCACGTACCCATTTTTCCACATTTCGCTTTGGTTGAATTGCATAAAAGGATGAATCCACTTCAACAATAGGAAAGTAGCCAGCATACTCTTTTAACTTATCTCCTGGAGATATACCAGTAGTATATAAACTATCATGGTCTCCCCAACCTGTTACTCCTATGTATATCATAATATCCCTCCATGAGATAAAAGCCATGGTTGCCTCAGTTTGTGGTATAAGTATAAAAATAACCCGTTTGAGTCCCCCCAAACGAGTTATCACAGGATTTATTTGAATTATCCGATAGAGCCTTCCATTTCGAACTTGATAAGACGGTTCATTTCTACCGCATATTCCATTGGAAGTTCTTTTGTAAATGGCTCAATGAAGCCCATTACGATCATTTCTGTTGCTTCTTGCTCAGAAATACCACGGCTCATTAGATAGAATAATTGCTCTTCTGATACCTTAGAAACCTTAGCTTCGTGCTCTAATGAAATATTGTCGTTTAGAATTTCATTATAAGGAATTGTATCTGAAGTAGACTGATTATCCATAATTAATGTGTCACATTCGATATTAGCACGTGCGCCATCAGCTTTACGTCCGAAGTGAACGATACCACGGTATGTTACTTTACCGCCATGCTTCGAAATCGATTTAGAAACAATCGTCGAAGATGTGTTTGGTGCAAGGTGCATCATTTTTGCTCCAGCGTCTTGGTGCTGACCTTTACCAGCGATTGCGATTGAAAGTGTCATACCACGTGCACCCTCTCCGCGAAGGATAACTGCTGGGTATTTCATTGTTAATTTTGAACCAATGTTTCCATCGATCCATTCCATTGTTGCGTTAGCATCACACACAGCACGCTTCGTAACTAGGTTATATACATTGTTTGCCCAGTTTTGAATTGTGGTGTAACGGCAATAAGCGCCTTCTTTAATGATGATTTCAACAACTGCACTGTGAAGTGAGTTTGTTGTATAAACAGGGGCTGTACAGCCTTCTACGTAGTGTACGTGTGCGCCCTTATCAACAATTATTAATGTACGCTCAAATTGACCCATGTTTTCTGAGTTGATACGGAAATACGCTTGTAATGGAGTATCTACTTTAACACCAGGTGGTACATAGATGAATGATCCACCAGACCAAACAGCCGAGTTCAATGCTGCGAACTTATTATCCGTAGGAGGAATTACCTTTGCCCAGTGCTCACGGAAAATATCTTCGTTTTCTTTTAGAGCAGTATCCGTATCCTTGAATACGATACCTAGAGCTTCAAGATCTTCCTTCATATTGTGATATACAACCTCAGATTCGTATTGTGCAGAAACACCCGCAAGGTATTTTTGCTCAGCTTCAGGAATTCCTAGTTTATCAAAAGTAGCTTTGATTTCTGCTGGAACTTCATCCCAAGATTTTTGAGATTTCTCTGAAGGCTTAACATAATACGTAATCTCATCAAAGTTTAAGCTTTTTAGGTCTCCACCCCATTGTGGCATTGGCATATTATAGAAGTGCTCCAATGACTTTAGACGGAAATCTAGCATCCACCCGGGCTCACCCTTCATACGAGAGATTTCTTCTACAATCTCCTTTGTTAATCCACGCTTTGAACGGAATATAGAGACGTCTTTATCTGCAAAGCCATATTTATAATCGCCGATTTCAGGCATCTTCTTTGCCATTCTTTTTCACTCCATTCCAATGTGGTGAATCATGATTATGGTGCTAATCATGACTCGCTCACAGCTAATTTTGTTCTTCTTGTAATCCCTTCTCCATTGCTTTCCAAGCCAATGTCGCACATTTAATTCGTGCTGGAAATTTAGAAACACCTTGTAATGCTTCGATATCTCCTAAATCGATGTTATCATCATACTCATTACCAAGCATCATGTCTGAGAAAATTTTTGAAAGCTTAACTGCATCTTCAATTTTCTTGCCTTTAATAGCCTGAGTCATCATAGATGCTGATGACATCGAAATTGAACAGCCTTCTCCATCAAATTTAGCATCAATTACTTTTCCCTCTTCAACCTTAAGGGTTAAGTGAATTCGATCTCCACAAGTAGGGTTATTCATATCAACTGTTAGTGAGCCTTCTTGAATAACGCCTTTGTTTCTCGGTTTTTTATAATGATCCATAATCACTTGGCGATACAAGGTATCAAGGTTTATGTTAGAATCCATTGCTGAAATACTCCTTTGTTTTAATGAGTCCTTCAACTAGTTTATCAATTTCTGCCTCTGTATTATAGAGGTAAAAACTTGCACGAGCAGTAGCTGATACCTTTAACCATTTCATTAAAGGTTGGGCACAGTGATGACCAGCCCTTACAGCTATACCTTCTGCGTCTAAGACTGTTGCTACATCATGTGGATGCACATCCTCGACATTAAAAGTAACTAAACCTGCACGTTGCTTTGGACCATACATTGTAAAACCGTCTATCGTAGATAAACGCTCAACTGCATAATCCACTAATTTATGCTCATGCTTAGCAATATTATCAAGTCCTATTTCCTCTAAAAAGTCGATTGCAGCTCCTAGTCCAATTGCCCCAGCAATAATTGGAGTACCTGCCTCAAATTTCCACGGTAGCTCCTTCCATGACGATTCGTACAAACCTACGAAATCAATCATTTCACCGCCAGTTTCAATTGGTTCCATTTTGTCAAGCAACGCCTTTTTCCCATATAAGACACCGATACCTGTCGGACCACACATTTTATGTCCTGAAAATGCCAAGAAGTCGCAATCCAGGCTTTTTACATCGATTTTCATATGAGGTGCTGCTTGTGCACCGTCAACTACCATAATCGCACCGTTTCGGTGTGCAATTTCTGTAATTTCCTTAATAGGGTTAATTGAACCTAATACATTTGAAACCAACATAACAGAAACAATTTTTGTATTGTTTGTCACAGTAGCTTCTACGTCTGCAAGTGCAATACTTCCATCTTCCTGAAGTGGAATATATTTAAGTGTTGCACCCGTTACTTTTGCAATTTGTTGCCATGGAATGATGTTCGCGTGATGCTCCATATAAGTTATAACGATTTCGTCTCCCTCTTGGAGATTATCACGACCATAGCTAGTTGCAACCAAATTGAGAGCAGTTGTTGTTCCCCTAGTAAAAATAACTTCTTGGATAGAAGAAGCATTTATAAACTTTCTTACCTTTTCACGTGCATTTTCGTATCCATCAGTTGCTCTCGTACCAAGTGTATGAACACCGCGATGAACATTTGAATTATACTCTCGGTAATAACGATCAATTGCTTCAATAACAGGGACAGGCTTTTGGGAAGTAGCAGCACTGTCTAGATAAACTAGCTGTTTACCGTTTACCTTTTGCTCTAAAATTGGGAACATACTACGAATATCTTTGATATTCATTACTTTACTTTCCTTTCAATTACCTCAACTAATTGTTTCTTAACTCCTTCGATTGGGAGTTCATTTACAACTGGCGCAAGGAATCCATGAATAACTAGACGCTCTGCCTCTGTCTTCGGTATACCACGGCTCATTAGATAATATAATTGGATTGGGTCTACACGACCAACAGACGCTGCGTGACCAGCTGTTACATCATCTTCATCAATTAAAAGAATTGGGTTTGCGTCTCCACGTGCTTTTTCACTAAGCATTAGTACTCTTGATTCCTGCTCAGCATTTGATTTTGAAGCGCCATGTTCAATTTTACCAATACCATTAAAGATTGAGCTTGCGCTATCCTTCATTACACCGTGCTTAAGGATATATCCTTCTGAGTGCTTACCAAAGTGGATTACCTTTGTTGTAAAGTTTTGCTTCTGTTCCCCGCGACCTACAACAACCGTTTTTGTATCTCCAAAGGAACCGTCACCCATTAGGTTAGTTGTATTTTCAGAAATGGTATCTCCGTCATTCATTAGTCCTAGAGCCCATTCAATTCTACTATCACGGCCAATATGTCCACGGCGATTCACATAAGTTGTAATCCCCTTAGCTAACGTATCTACAGCTCCATAAGTAATTTTTGCATTCGTATGTGCAATAACCTCAGAGATAATATTAGCTACAGTATTGGCTGTTTCATTTGTTGAGAAATAGTTCTCTACATATGTTACTGAGCTATTATCATCCGCAACAACGATAACATGGTTAAATAATGCTGCTTCAGGGTTATCATGAATATATACTGCCTGTAGCGGTACCTTTACTTCAACATTTTTAGGTACATATACAAATGCACCACCATTTACTAGTGCAGCATGTAAAGCTGTAAGACGATGTTCATCAATTTTCACAGCGTCTTTCATAAAATACTTTTGTAATAGCTCACTGTGTTCACGAGCTGCTGTATGGATATCGGTAAAAATGACACCACTTGCTTTCACTTCTTCTGATAAAGAAATATAAGCAGGAGTGTTATTACGTTGAATATAGATATTTTTTTCTGCTTCTATATTAATCAGTGATTTAATCTCTTCTGGTAATTCGTCAATTGAGCGATAAGGAGCACTTTCCACATCATGGCTTGAAAATTGGAAAAAGTTCCAGTTGTCAATTTTGGTTTTGTCAGGCTTAGGCATTGGAAGTTCTTCTGCTTGTTCAAGAGCTTGTAAGCGAAGATTCTGTAGCCAGCTTGGTTCACCAAGTTTCGACGAAAAACCTCTGACATAGTCCTTATCAAATGGTAATTTCGTATCAATAGTCATAATAATCCTCCTAACGCTTACGCTTCTTGACCTACAGTTTCATCTTCAATACCTAGTTCTTTTTTAATCCAATCGTATCCTTCTGCTTCTAAACGCTGAGCTAATTCTGGACCACCAGATTTAACAACGCGTCCTTGCATCATAACATGTACTTTGTCAGGTGTAATATAGTTAAGTAAGCGTTGGTAGTGAGTGATGATTAAGCAACCAAACTCTTCTCCACGCATCTCATTAATCCCTTTAGAAACAACCTTTAATGCGTCAATATCTAGCCCTGAGTCAATTTCATCAAGAATTGCAATTTTTGGCTCAAGCATCATCAATTGTAAAATTTCATTACGCTTCTTTTCTCCACCTGAGAAGCCTTCGTTTAAGTAACGTTGTGCCATATCAGGGTCCATTTCTAAGAAGTCCATATTTTTATCCATTGTACGGATAAATTTCATAAGAGAAATTTCATCGCCTTCTTCACGTCTAGCATTAATTGCAGAACGTAGGAAGTCAGCGTTGGTAACCCCACTAATTTCACTTGGGTATTGCATAGCAAGGAATAGACCTGCACGAGCACGCTCATCTACTTCCATTTCTAATACATCTTCGCCATCAAGTGTAATACTACCACTTGTTACTTCATATTTTGGGTGACCCATAATTGCCGAAGATAAAGTTGATTTACCAGTACCGTTTGGTCCCATGATTGCGTGGATTTCTCCGCCTTTAATTTCAAGGTTTACACCTTTTAAAATCTCCTTGCCATCAATCTCAACATGAAGATCTTTAATTACTAATGTTGATCCTGCCATTACTACTACCTCCATTAGACAAAAAAAATTTTGTATTGTATTGACAAATAAAGTCAAAACTTTATTCTCATTTTATTCTCATTACAATCTTATAACAAATTAAAAGTGATATCAACCTTTACAACTCGGGAATAAACTTACAATTTTTTAGGTGAGATATGTAAAGTAGACTTGCAACTTGTAGGTTTATTTTTCACATCTTCAACTAAAACATTCTATAATATATAAGGATATATCTTGTATGCATGTCGTCTTTTTTTTTGCATAATTTTTAAAAGAACCAGTGTTTTCACACTGGTTCTATCTTTTCATTAGTTTAGTATGGTTAAGTAAAAATTCTACGATCTACTTCAGCAACAAGTAATCTGCCGCGTTTATATTCCATTTCACGCCTTTGTTCGACTTTTAAACGTTCCTCAAATTTACGACTATATGCTTCATAGCCTATTCCATGTGCTTGATGCATCGCTTTTTCCATTTCTGTCGTATAATTCAAGCGTATTTGATTAATAGTGAACCAATCCCTTCGTTTTTTGTGCTAGAAATCACATTTATAATATTAACAGCTTCCAGTTGTTAGCTCAAAGACGGTACACTCCGATATATTCCGTTCTCACAATCTATAACCTGCAGAGAGCTTCTTTATCGGTATAAGATGCAAAATTACGGAATATCCCTTCGATTTACTACAAGGAACTCGACATTTTTTTATAAACTGAAATATTAGGGATGTAAAGATAAGAAGAGTAATAACTAAAAAAAGGTAAGACTTTTGACAAGACATCCTGTAAATTGGAGGTTGTCCGAATGCTCGACTGATTGATAAAAACTGTGAATCCTAATTAACATGAGTACCATCTTTTTCGTAAACCATTTAAAAAGACCAAATCTTATGAGATTTGGTCTTCCAATTTGTATCTATTTTCTACGTTCCCCCACCAAATGGGCAACACCTTGACATAGGAACCTCTGAATTATTGGACAGTGATTACTGCCCCTGCATATTCTTCTTCAATAAACTTCTTAATTTCGTCTGATTTTAGGACCTCAACCAGTGCTTTAATTTCTTCGCGGTTTTCGTCACCTTTGTTCACAACAATTAGGTTAGCTGGTACAACATCTTCACCTTCAAATGCGATACCTTCATCTTTAATGTTTACTCCGCCTTCAAGTGCATAGTTTGTATTAATTACTACTGCATCTCCTTCTCCATTTTCAAATGAAGTAGCAAGTAATTTCGCTTCAATTAATGTTGAGAAATCAAGATTTTTTGGATTATCTACAATATCCTCTACTCGTGCTTGGTTGCCAACGCCTTCTTTAAGTGTAATAAGGCCTTCTTTTTCGAAGATAGGTAAAATACGTCCATGGTCACTGAATGAGTTACTCATAATAATCTTTGCTCCATCAGGAAGCTCATTAAGATTTCTATATTTTTTCGAATAAATTCCAATTGGCTCTTTATGAATTTCACCAACACTTACAAAATCAAAGTCTGGATTGTCTTCTAATTGTAATTCTAGATATCCAGGTGTTTGGAAGTAGTTTGCATCGATATCTTTCTCGTGTAAAGCTACATTTGGTAAAATGTAATCGGTAAATACCTCAATTTCTAGGTCGATACCTTTCTCCTTTAAAAGTGGCTTTGCTTTTTCAAGTACTTCTGCATGTGGAACAGCAGATGCTCCTACAACTAACTTTTTATTTCCTTCTGCTTCGCTTCCTCCACCTTCACCAGCTTCATCATTGCCACCGCCACAAGCTGCTAGTGTGAAAGATAGTAGTCCAATTACTAGTACGAATAAAAATCTTTTCATGTATCTATTCCTCCTGTTATCTCTTATCTGTATGTTTTGTAAAGAAATCACCCATGAATTGAATGATAAATACCAAAATTAAAATGGCTACTGTTGCGATAAATGTAATAATTGGTTTATTACTTTGGAACCCGTAAAGGTATGCAAAATGCCCCAACCCACCAGCTCCAATAACACCAGCCATCGCAGTAAAGCTTACTAATGAGATAGTTGTTACAGTTATACCGGAAATTAGAGCTGGTAGTGATTCCGGAATTAAAACTTTAAAAATGATTGTTCCATTTGTTGCCCCCATTGAGTGAGATGCTTCAATTACACCTTTGTCAATTTCACGTAGTGCTATTTCAACCATCCTTGCATAAAATGGGGCTGCACCAATGATAAGTGAAGGTAAAGCAGCATTTGGTCCTAGCATGGAACCCATCACTATTTTTGTAAAAGGGATTAGTAAAACAATTAATATAATAAATGGAATCGATCTAAATATATTTACAATTGCAGAAACAAATCGGTTTATAAAAGAGTTTTCCCAGGCATTGCCTTTATCAGTTAAAAATAAAACTAAACCGAGGAATAAGCCGATAATAAATGTTGCTAGTACTGATATCGACGTCATGTACAGAGTTTCAATTGTTGCCTCTCCGAACTTGTCCCAATCCAAACGTTCAAAGTCAGCAGCTTGTTTTTCCCACTTAACTAGTTCTTGGAATTCCTTAAGCATTTTCGATCACCTCAACTTCTACTTGTTGTTGTTTGATGTAATCGACTGCTGAATTGACCTCATTCATATCCCCATCAATATGAATGAACAACGTGCCATAAGAACCATTTTGTGTTTGAGAAATTTTTCCTTGCAAAATGTTTACATCAATCTTGAAGTCTCGAATCAAACTTGTGATTAATGGCTTTTCTGCTGACTCTCCAACAAATGTTAGTTGAATCACCCTACCATTTGGATATTGATGTAATAGGTGTTGAATTGTTTCCTTTGTTTCTTCTGGTTCTGTAACCTGTTGTACAAAGCGTTTCGTGATAGTTGCCTGTGGTTTCTTGAATACATCCAGGACACGACCTTGCTCAACAAATCTACCTTCCTCCATAACAGCTACACGGTGACAAATTTTACGAATGACATGCATTTCGTGGGTGATTAATACGATTGTTAATCCAAGTCTCTCGTTTATATCCACCAATAAATCTAAAATTGAATCTGTTGTTTGAGGATCTAAAGCAGAAGTTGCCTCATCACACAATAATACCTTCGGGTTATTAGCAAGGGCTCTTGCTATCCCAACCCGTTGTTTTTGTCCTCCACTGAGTTGTGAAGGATAAGCATCCTCTCTTCCTTCAAGACCAACGAGCTTGATAAGTTCTAAAACTCTTTTGTCTCTTTCTATTTTCGATATTTTAGAAATTTCTAAAGGAAAAGCGATGTTTTCTCTAACAGTCCTTGACCATAAAAGATTAAAGTGCTGAAAAATCATGCTAATTTCTTTTCGAGCATCGCGTAATTCTTTTCCATTAATCGAAGTAATATCATGACCTGCAACAGAAATCTTTCCCTCAGTGGGGGTTTCAAGACCATTTAGAAGTCGTATCAAGGAACTTTTACCGGCACCACTGTAACCAATGATTCCAAAGATCTCGCCTTCTTTAATTTCCAGATTTATGTTATTTACTGCCGTAACGGAATTTTTCTTTGACTGGTATACCTTTTTCACATTTGATAGAGTTATCACTTTGTCTCACCTTCTTTAGAGAAAACTAGGTTTAGTTTATGCGTAAACTCAATAAGAAATGCGCATGCGCCCTGCTCAGCCCCTGCAAGCAAATATTTTGTGGCAAATAAGTTGTTTTTGGTCTTTACATTGCCGCGCGTCTTTGACCTCGAAGGCTAGGCGATGGAGCTAGACATTGAAAAAACCTTTCTGCAAGATAGAGCAGAAAGGCATACATACTTAAATATCCTTCCTCTCATCTTCCAAAGCAATTGCTTTGAGTGAATTGGCACCATTTCAACAAAAGTTGACGGTTGCTGGGTTTCATCGGGCACTTCCCTCCACCACTCTTAATAAGAGTCACATACATATATGAAATTTTTATTATAGTTTATCGCAACATGATTGTGATTTTATCACCTATGAAAAAGGCTGTCAACGAATTTTTTTATCTGGAATTGTTAGGAAATTGACACTGATTTTTTTGAAGTCAAACCGTTTGCAACCTCAATTGCTTGTTCCAAATCTTCTAGAATATCTTCTATGTTTTCAATACCTACAGAAAGACGAACTAGATCTTCTGTTACCCCAGATGCCTTTAGATCTTCAGGGCCTAACTGTTGATGTGTTGTAGAAGCCGGGTGAATAATTAGACTCTTTGCGTCCCCAACATTCGCCACATGTGACCAAAGCTGTACGCTATTGATTAGTTTTTGTCCTGCTTCTCTTCCACCTTTTATACCGAATACAATAACGGCACCTGCTCCCTTTGGTAAATATTTGTCAGCTAATTGCTTATTTGGGTGTTCGTCCTCACCAGGATACAATACCCATTCAACTCCAGGATGCTCTTTTAAATACTGAACAACCTTCCGCGTATTCTCTATATGCTCTTTCATACGAACATGTAGTGTTTCAAGTCCTAAATTAAACTGAAAAGCATTATATGGACTAATTGATGGTCCTAAATCACGTAATAGTTGAACCCTTGCTTTGATAATATATGCGACTGGTCCTAATGCCTCCGCGTATACTAAGTTATTGTAGCTTGGGTCAGGCGTTGTAAAACCAGGAAACTTAGGCGAGTTCCAATCAAAATTACCACTGTCTACAATAATTCCACCTAATGTTGTACCATTACCCAATAACCATTTCGTTGCAGAATGTATAACAATATCTGCTCCATGCTCAATTGGTCTACATAAATATGGGGTAGCGAAAGTATTATCAACTATTAATGGTATTCCAGCTTCATGTGCTAATTCCGCAACAGCCTCTATATCCAGTACATCAAGACTAGGATTTCCGATTGTCTCCGCAAAGATTGCCTTTGTATTCGGAGTTATAGCTTGGCGGAAATTCTCAACATTCGAAGGCTCAACGAAAGTTGTCCGTATTCCATATCTTGGTAAAGTATTTGCAAATAAATTATAGGTTCCCCCATAAAGAGTTGAGGCTGAAACAATCTCGTCCCCAGCACTAGCAAGATTCAGAATAGCTGTAGAAATCGCAGCCATTCCACTCGCAACAGCTAATGCACCGACACCGCCTTCTAATTGTGCAACCCTTTCTTCAAAAACTGTTACTGTAGGATTGTGAATTCGGGTGTAGATATAGCCAGATTCCTTCAATCCAAATAGATTAGCAGCATGCTCAGTATTGTTGAATTTATATGCGTTAGATTGATAAATAGGTACTGCCCTAGCCCCCGTTACAGGATCTGCTACAAGACCACCATGAATAGCTACCGTCTCTGGTCTATACTTTTTTTGATTTTCACTCATTCGAATCTCTCCCTTTATTAAAAATTTTATGCGGAATTCGCGAGTAAAATTTCTGAGTATGTATGTTCCGCGTTTATAGCAAACTCGGTAGTTTCCATTCTCTTATGAGAAATATCCGGGTTTCACTTCTAATGTTTCATCAGCTTTTAACCTATTTTACAAAGCCAAAAAACCCTCTTCCATAAGAAGAGGGTTAAAATGCGTTGTTCTCTTCTTATCTTTCAGACATAAAAATGTCTGCTGGATTTAGCACCGTGTAATTTACCGGTTGCCGGGCTTCATAGGGCCATTCCCTCTGCCACTCTTGATAAGATTATTTGTTATTAAATTTTAGCACTTTAAACAAGTGAATATAGTTGAATATTAATACTATTCATTTTAAAAGTCAATAATAAAAATTTGAATTTTTTATAAATTCTCAATTATTAATTCGACAATTGATAAATAAAAAGGAACAAACTAATGCAAGAAGCTACATTTATTTGCTCCTATTTCCCAAGAAATATGTCAGTTTTATGATATTTTTGCTACCTTCTTAATCCCTGTCGATTCTGGTACCCTACTAAATACAAATAAAAAGTACAATGAACCAAACAAATAGAGAATAGATGTAATCGTAAAGACATATGCATATCCCCAATATGCTCCATAAACCATGACAATCGATGTAGATACGGGTCCCATTAATGCCCATCCTAATGAGAACACCATTTGATTCACGGAATTAGCAAGTCCCTTCACCGAATCATCTACCCTTCCCATAATGAGCGAGGATTGAATTGGGTTTCCTGCATTCATTAATGCCTGTCTAAACAAAAATCCAATCGCTGCTATATATAGGTTCTCCGTGTAACCAGTTAAAAGCAAGAATGGCAGTGATGATAATTGAAGATATACAACTGCACGAACCTCCCCAACCTTTCTAACAATTGCTGGTCCTATAATCATTGCGATTGCTGTTGCAGCTTGACCCAGTGACAAAATAACTCCTATTACTGAGTTACTAGCCAAAAATCGGTCAGAAAAATAAAGGTTTAGATACGGAATCACTAATCCTGATCCAAAGCCGATAACCATTTGAGCAAAAGCAAACATGGCAATTATTTTATATTGTGTTTTATTGCTTTTTAGCTTTTCCCAAAAGGTATGAACTTGCTGTGTATTTGTTTTTTCCTTTCGGACCTCATTCATCCTGAAGATTGGAAGAATTCCAGCCAAATAAATGATGACTGCAATCAGCAATGTGATCCTTATACTCCACAGTCCACTAAATTTAAAAACATAATGGAATGTATCTGATAATACTCCTCCAGCAATATTCCCTATAACTTGTGCAACCATCATAATGGCTGATTGAAATGCAAATAAGTGTACTCTCTGAGATGGTGTTGAGTTTTCAGCTAACCAAGGTACACCTGAAACTTGAATGAAAGCAGTAGATAAACCCGTTAGAAATGCGGTTGCAATTAATAGTTGCTCCACATCTAATACACTTCGAAAAAAAAGGGCTAGTGTAGAAATAACTACACCAATGGCCATGATTTTTTTTCTCCCGATCTTATCACTCATTATTCCAGCCGGTACAAGAATAATGGCTGAGGCTAGGGAGGTCATTGCAATGATTGTACCATTCGTTTGTTCTGGATAACCGAGCTCTCTAATATAAAAATTGTACATAATCATAAAAATACCCATTCCAATTTGCGTAAAAATGGTCGCTAGAATGAATAGTTTAATATTTTCATTGTAAGATTTATACTGTTTTTTCCAGTCGTTAAATAACCCCATGCGACACCTCTAAATTGTTTCGACTCCCTAAATATCATACCTCTTTTTCTAAAAAATGCAATAAAAAAAACATCACCAAATGTTGGCGATGCTTTTACTCGTTTATTGTTTCAAGTAAGTAAGGTACTGAATGAAAGGCATACACCTTTTTATAAATTGTTCCATTTTTAAACAGCAATAAGCAGGGAACACTTTCAATTTCCCACTCAATAGCTTTTTTGGGAATATAATTTAAATCACTTTTACCAATTGCTATAGCAGGAAGTAATTCTTTAACAACAGAAAGCATCTTTGACGCTACCTGGCACGTTCCACACATGGGTGTATATAAATACAGATAAAAATTTTGTTCATTTGAAATTGACTCATCTATTTCTTTTTCATTCAATTCTTTCATAACAATATGCAACCTTTACCTTAGTCTTTATCTTGTATTTTATCACCTTCGCTAACGAGTTGAAAGGATGTTGCACCAAACGAGTACGATTGTTTCTTATATCATAATCTATGGCTTAAAATAGATACTCAGCATGGACATCTATATCTGCAGAGAGTAGGACAGTTGCAATATGTTGTTCAGGAGCTGTTGCCACTTCGCGATAGGTTTTATCAATGAAAAGATGTCTAGCCTCTGGAAATTCACGTTTAAATTGCTTTCGTAGTTTTTCTCCTGCATTATCAGCATCAACTAAAATATATACTTCCTTATTAAATAAATGATCAATTAATTCATCTAATTTCGAAATACTAATTGTTCCATTTGTACAAATAATCTCAATCGGCTCATTGATGACTGTCTCAATTTTCTTTTTATCTGATTTCCCCTCTACAATTATTACTTTCTCTGTATCAGTGGACAAAATTCATCACCTAGTTTCAAGTGTACAATCTCATGGATTTCTATATATATATTCGATGTTTTAGCTTCATTTCCTTCATTTTATATTTCGTTCAGTTATTTGGTGATTTATATTTCTAACGAATTTGAAAAAAGGCAGTGGGAATCATCCACTACCTTAGCACCACCCGTTTTCATCGTCACAATCAACATATTTCATATCAGGGCTTGTCGATATATCTGCATACGTATAGATTTTGTTTTCTTCATACTCGTAACCCTGTTTTAATTCATATTTTGGCCCATCATTTGAGAACTTGATTTTTCCGATTGGCTCTTGTTCAACATATAAATTCATTTCATTATTTTTTAATTTCCCTACTACACGGTCTGTTATTTCAATGCGCGAATTCTTCAATACCATATAAAACACCCTTCCTTCGGTATTACTAGTAGGTTGTCCATTACGCTTGAAACTAAACAAAAAAGAGAACTGAATAGAGGAATTATCCCTTACCAGTTCTCACCTTTTAATCAAATGCGCCTTGGCGGATTTGCGCCCAGATTTTTTTTCGGGCTTGCTCGAAAAACTTCCTTTAAAAATCTGAGGCATCCGCCGGAGGCTTTACCATTATTCAGTCGGAGATTGAACCCCGACTGAATTGTATGCTCTATTGCATTCATCCTACACTTATAAAAGTGGGGACTTCTGCTGAATAAAGTTAATCTTCATTAACCATTTCTTCGTATTGCTCAGCAGTCATCAGGTTATCAACATCTCCTGCATTTGCTGGCTCTACAATAATCATCCATGCTTTTTCATATGGAGATTCATTTACAAATTCCGGATTATCATCAAGGTCTTCGTTTACAGCAACTACCTTACCACTAATTGGCGCGTACAATTCAGAAACAGTTTTAACTGATTCAACGCTTCCAAATGGCTCATCCGCTTTAATCTCATCACCAACTTCTGGTAGTTCAACAAACACAATATCACCTAGTTCAGATTGTGCAAAATCAGTTATTCCAATTCGTACTTGGTTCCCTTCAACTTTTACCCATTCATGCTCTTCCGTATAACGTAACTCTTTAGGCAAATTCATTTGTGTAACCTCCGATAGTTATTTTATCTAATCTCTAACTTATATGTAAGCTCCATTGGTAAAACTATCAACAGAACTTTATCTAAAAGACCATTTGGCCTTCCATCCCATTTTTATCTTTTCCAAGTGTCCTCATATTGTTTTTCATCAAAACCAACAGTAACCCTTGAACCATCTGTAACAAGAGGACGCTTAATTAGCATACCGTCTGAAGCTAGGAGCTCCAGTAATTCGTCTTCAGATGCAGTATTTACCTTATCTTTTATACCAAGTTCACGATACTTTTGACCACTAGTGTTAAAAAACTTCTTAAGTTCTAATCCACTATTTTTAAACATTTTTTCTAATTGTTCTTTTGATGGTGGATTTTCAACAATATGTATTTCTTCGAATGGAAGCTGCTGCTCTTCCAACCATTTTTTTGCATTTCGACATGTTCCACATTTAGGATACCAATAAAACATTAATGACAAGATTCTCACCACCTATATAAAAAATGATGCCACTACCATTTGATATTTTACCATATAAAAAAATGAAATAAAAACCTTTAGAAATACCTTTGATTAATTTCGACTTCTTTTTCTTTTCTCCTGCATGAAAAACAAAAAATATACGATATGTTTGTGAACCTATTATATATCACAATAGAAAAAGCTCCCTGCGGAGCTTTTTCATATATGAATAATTAAACTGTATACTTTTCCGCTTCAATTAGTGTTGCAGCGATTTCACGCTTCTTAGCGATGACATTAATTGGAGTATGACGAGTTAATTTCCGTAGTGCTGAAGTTATCATGCGTAGAGTATCGCCTTCCTCAACAGCAACAAGTGTTTCTTTTGCATGTGCTTCAATTTCGTTAAATGCTTCTTGAACAAATACTTGAGTATAAAGAACTTTTTGTTGGTTCTTTTCTACACCAGATTTGTTGATTGCTTTTTCAGCACGAAGAACTACTGATTCCATAGCATAAATATTTGCTGCGATATCAGCAATATTAGCCAAGATTTCTTGTTCCTTTTCTAATTGTGGACCATATTTTTGTGCAGCTAAACCAGCAATCATTAATCCTACCTTTTTCGCATTGCGAACTAGGTATTTCTCTTGCTCAAGAACACCATCGCCTACTTCTTCAGGCATAAGCATCATTAGTTCTTCTTGGAGCTGTTGTGCTTTTTGAAGTAAAGGTAGTTCACCTTTTAGTGCCTTACGAAGGAAAGTGCCTGGTACTAATAAACGATTGATTTCGTTTGTTCCCTCAAAAATACGGTTGATACGTGAATCACGGTATGCTCTTTCAATATCATATTCTTGCATGAAGCCATATCCACCGTGGATTTGTACGCCTTCGTCAACAACATAGTCAAGCACTTCTGTATTAAAGAATTTATTGATTGAACATTCAATTGCATACTCAGCAATTAATTTAGCTACTTCTTTACCATTTTTAACTTCTTCATCGGATAATTGGCCCATGCGATCTTCAAAGTAACCTACGGTACGGTATACGCTAGACTCCGCAGCAAAGATTTTAGTAGCCATATTTGCAAGCTTTTCTTGAATAAGTGAGAATTTTGAGATTGGTTGCTTAAATTGTTGTCGTTGGTTCGCATATTTTACTGCTAATTCAAATGCACTCTTAGAGCCTCCAACAACTCCTACACCCAATTTGTAACGACCGATGTTTAAAATATTGAATGCAATAACATGACCTCTACCAATTTCACCAAGAAGATTTTCTTTTGGTACCAATGCATCCTCTAAAATTAATGTACGTGTAGATGACCCTTTAATACCCATTTTCTTTTCTTCTGCTCCAGTTGATACTCCTAGGTAATTTTTTTCTACGATAAATGCAGAGAAATGCTCTCCGTCAATTTTTGCATAAACAACAAACACATCTGCAAAGCCTGCATTTGTAATCCATTGTTTTTCACCATTTAATACGTAGTGTGTTCCTTCTGTATTAAGTTTTGCAGTTGTTTTTGCACCAAGTGCATCAGAACCTGAACCTGGCTCAGTTAATGCGTATGCAGCAAGTAATTCACCAGAAGCAAGGCCTGGTAAATACTTTTGCTTTTGCTCTTCATTTCCGAATAAAACGATTGGTAAAGAACCAATTCCAACGTGAGCACCATGTGATAATGAGAATCCACCAGCTTTAGCCATTTTTTCAGTAATTAAAGCAGAGCTAATTTTATCTAATCCTAAACCGCCATACTCTTCAGGGACATCAGCACCTAGTAATCCTAGTTCCCCAGCTTCCTTTAAAAGCTTAACTGTACGATCAAACTCATGGTTTTCGATATGTTCAATTTGTGGAACTACCTCGTTTTCAATAAAATCCTCAGTAGTTTTCGCAATCATTTTATGTTCATCAGAATAGTCTTCTGGAGTGAAAATACGGTCTGCTTCGATATCCTCAATCAAGAAGCCTCCGCCTAGTACTACCTTTTCAGTTGCATTTGACATTTTATTTCCTCCCTAGTAGTTATTTTTATCGAGGCCAATCCGAGGTGGATTAGCCTCTTTTGATGAAAAGCTATTTTTTAAGCTAAAAGTTCAAATACTCCAGCTGCTCCCATTCCGCCACCGATACACATAGTAACAACACCAAATTGGATTTTACGTCGTTTCATTTCATGCATAAGAGTAAGTGTTAATTTTGCTCCCGAGCAACCAAGTGGATGTCCTAATGCTATTGCACCACCGTTTACGTTTACTTTTTCTTCATCAAGTCCTAATTCACGAATTACTTGAAGAGATTGAGAAGCAAATGCTTCGTTTAGTTCAAATAACCCAATATCTGAAAGTTCTAAGCCTGCTTGCTTAAGCGCTTTTGGTATTGCCGCAACAGGTCCAATTCCCATTACTTCTGGCGGAACTCCAGCTACTGCAAATGATCTGAATTTTACGAATGGAGTTAATCCTAAGCTTACTGCTTTCTCACGATCCATTACCATTACAGCTGCTGCACCATCACTTGTTTGTGAAGAGTTACCTGCAGTTACAGAACCTGTAACTGAAAATGCTGGTCGAAGCTTTGCTAATACGTCAAGGTTTGTATCCTCACGAACACCTTCGTCTTGCGAAAATTGTACTTGTTTTTCAACTAACTTATTGTTCGCATCAACTGAACGTAATGTCACATCAACTGGAACGATTTCATCTACGAATTTACCTGCTTTTATAGCTGCTGCTGCACGCTCGTGACTTCTCACTGCAAATGAATCTTGATCTGCACGACTTACACCGAACTTAACAGCTACTTGTTCAGCCGTATGTCCCATGCCCATATAGTATTCAGGGGCAGTTTCTGCAAGCTTCACATTTGGACGTACAACATGGCCCATCATTGGAACCATACTCATTGATTCTGCTCCACCTGCAATTGCCGTATCAGAGTGACCTAGCATAATTTTTTCTGCAGCGTATGCAATTGATTGAAGGCCAGATGAGCAATAACGATTGATTGTAATTGCTGGAACTGTGTACGGTAGTCCAGCAAGAGCTCCAATATTACGAGCCATATTTAAACCTTGCTCTGCCTCTGGCATTGCACATCCGATAATTAAATCATCTATATTTCCTTCATAGTTTCCTGCGCGTCTAAGTGTTTCTTTTACTACTAATGCACCTAAATCATCAGGTCGTACATTAGCAAGTGTACCTTTTTTCGCTTTTCCAACCGGGGTTCTTGCACCCGCTACTATTACTGCTTCTCTCACGATATTCCCCCCATTTCAATTAAGGAAGTTAAAAAAGTCCGGGAAAAAGTTCTGTCGAATCTCTTTGTCACTGCAGTCTTAATGAATGACGTCCAAGGCCCTTCCTGAATCCATTTTCTTCCTTCTACCTATAGTTCAAAATACCCTTTTATTAGTTACGTAATGGCTTTCCTTTTACAAGCATGTGTTGCATTCTTTGCTGTGTTTTTGGTTCCCCAACAAGACTTAGGAATGCTTCACGCTCTAAATCTAGTAAGTATTGTTCATCTACTTCAGTTCCATAAGGAACATTTCCACCTGCAATTACCCAAGCAAGCTTCTTCGCAATTTTAAGGTCATGGTCAGAAATATAACCTGAATATTTCATTGCTTGTGCGCCTAAAAGTAATGTTGCGTAGCCAGTTTCACCTACTACCGGTACCTTTTTGCGAGCTGGCACTTTATATCCTTGTTCAGATAAAGCTAGTACTGTTTGTTTTGCATCATAAATGAGATGATCACCATTAAAGCTGATACCATCTTCTTTAGATAAGAAGTTGTTTGTACGCGCCTCATCAGCAGATGTAGAAACCTTCGCCATTGCAATCGTTTCAAACACTTTATTTGCTACATTTTGAAGATTTAGTTCCACACCATTTGGTAATCCTTGAAGATGGTTAATATAAAGCTCTTTATTCCCCCCACCTCCAGGGATTACGCCGACACCAACCTCAACAAGACCCATATATGTTTCACTAGAAGCCTGAACTCTTGCAGCCGGTAAACAGATTTCTGCTCCACCACCAAGTGTCATCCCAAAAGGTGCGGCAACTACTGGTTTTTCACTGTATTTAATATTCATCATCGCTTGTTGGAATTGACGTACAACAAGTTCGATATCGTAGAAATTATCATCCTGTGCTTCCATTAAAATCATGGCAAGGTTTGCACCTACACAGAAGTTTTTCGCTTGATTTCCAATCACTAGTCCTTTGTAGTTTCGAGCTACTTCTTCAAGTGAATAATTAATCATTTGGATAATATCAAAGCCAATTGCATTGTTAGGTGAAGTAAATTCTAGTAAAGCAACATCATCACCTAAATCTAGTAAGCTAGCTCCACTATTTTTCTTAATAACACCATTCGTTTCTTTTAAACTCTTAATATTAATATTTTTCGGATTTATTGTTAATGGTTTGTATTCCCCATTGTTATAGTAAGAAACAGAACCGTTGTCTTTCTTATAGAAAGATGTATTTCCATTAGCGAGCATTTCATTAACCCAAGCAGGAACTACTTGACCCTCTGCTTCCATTTTCACAACTGAGTTTTCAAGTCCAATAGCATCCCATGTTTCAAATGGTCCTAACTGCCAACCAAAGCCCCATTTCATTGCCTCATCAATCGCAACAATATCATCTGCAATTTCCCCAAGTAGATTTGCGGAATAAACTAGAGCTGGGCTTGTAATATTCCATAATAATTGGCCTGCGCGGTCATTTGCATACAGAAGAGTTTTAAGCTTGTTCGGTAAGCCCTTCACTTGCTTAAGAGCTTCTGTAGTTGCAGTTTTTAACTTCTTTCGCTCTTGATACTCTAATGTTTCCGGATTAAGTTCAAGAATTTCTTTCCCCTGTTTTAAGAAGAAGCCTTGACCAGATTTGCTACCAAGCCATCCTTTTTCAAGCATTTTTCTCATGAAGGTAGGGACATTAAATACTTCTTTCTCTTCCCCTTCAACCTGTTCAAACACGTTATTGGCAACGTGAACGAATGTATCCAATCCTACAACGTCAAGCGTACGAAACGTTGCGCTTTTCGGACGACCGATCATTGGTCCAGTAACAGAATCTACCTCCCCAACACTATATCCGCCTTTTAGCATTTCACGAACAGTAACAAGTAAACCATATGTTCCAATTCGGTTAGCAATGAAGTTAGGTGTATCTTTCGCTTCTACAACGCCTTTTCCTAACACATCTTCACCAAATTCCTTCATAAAAGAAAGAACTTCATGACTTGTATGTTTTGTAGGAATGACTTCTAATAGTTTCAAATAACGTGGAGGGTTAAAAAAATGCGTCCCTAAAAAGTGCTTTTGGAAGTCCTCTGAACGACCCTCTGCCATAGCTTCAACAGAAATACCAGATGTATTTGAGCTCACAATACTTCCGGGTTTTCTTACTTCGTCAACCTGGCTAAATACTTTTTTCTTAATGTCAAGGTTTTCGACAACAACCTCTATAATCCAGTCAACCTCGGACAGCTTTACCATATCATCTTCAAAATTACCTGCAGTGATAAGTGAAAGATTTTCCTTTGCTGTTAATGGAGCAGGCTTTTGCTTAAGTAATTTTTGAAGGGCAGTATTACTTAGTCGATTGCGAACTTGCTTATCTTCTAATGTAAACCCTTTCTTTTTTTCGTCTTCTGTTAGTTCACGAGGAACAATATCTAACAGTAAAGTAGGTATTCCAATGTTTGCTAGATGTGCAGCAATGCCTGATCCCATAACTCCTGATCCAAGAACCGCTGCTTTTTTAATGCTTTGAATCATTCACAGTTTCCCCCTTTGCCATTTTTGAATGAATACTCATTCATTTTCATGCCAAAAAAAATTTACTTAAATGTGAGTTCAAAAGCTTTTATCATTTAGTGAGTTTTTGAACATCGTTCACAAGAATGAGTTCCTTATATCTAAATATAAAGCAATATTTAAATTTTCGCAATATATTCGAAAACAATTTTCGATTTCTTTTTCCTTCGTATGGAAACACTTTATTGGGGTGACGATAAGAAACGGAGGTGAAATTTTTATTATGGCGAAACATGAGAAAAATCCATCTAAAAGAGGCGTAAGTGCTGCTAGTGTGAAAGGTAATGCTGGTCCTGACACAAGACAAAGAAGCGGAAAAACTTCGTCAACAAATCAACAATTTGGTGCTGAAAATACAGGCGGAGAGCAATGAAATTTCAAAAGTGCCTAACGACTTAATCGCTAGGCACTACATATTACTTACCGAATACTCCTTTTAATACAAACGCAACGTTAGCTGGTCTTTCAGCAAGACGTCTCATAAAATAACCATACCAATCAGTTCCATATGGTACATAGACACGGAACGTATATCCTTCCTTCGCTAACTCTTCATGACGTTCTGAACGAATTCCATAAAGCATTTGGAATTCAAATTGATCCCTACTAATATTATGTTCTTTTTCAAGCTGCTTTGTGTATTCAATCATTGCTTCATCATGGGAAGCAATTGCTGTATAATTTCCATTTAATAAATGCATTTTAATAATCTTCTTAAAATTATCATCTACATCCTTCTTCTCTGGGAAGGCAACCTCTGGTGATTCTTTATATGCACCCTTAACAAGGCGCAGATTTGGATGAAATTGATTTAAGTCTTGGATATCATCAACAGTTCTATACAAATAGGCTTGAATAACTGTACCTACATTATCATAATCTTTTCTTAATTCTTTAAAGATATCAATCGTTTTTTGACATCTAGAGTAATCCTCCATGTCAATTGTAACAAACACATTATTATCTTTAGCAGCATCTAGGATTCTACGCATATTTCTCATAACAACATCATCAGAAATATCTAAACCCATAGAAGTCATTTTTAGTGAAAGCTGGGCATTTAACTTCTCTCTACCAATTGCTTTGATAGCTTCAATCGAATTATCTGCCATATAATTTGCTTCTTCTTCATTATCAACAAATTCACCTAGATAATCTATTGTTACAGCTAATCCTTTAGAATTTAACTCTTTTATCTTTTTAACAGCTAAGTCTAGCGACTCACCAGCAACAAATCTACCTGCACCGAAACGTAAACCATATTTTCTCGCTAGTTTTGTAAACGTTTTATTTTTTGATAAAAATAAGAAAAAATCTCTTAAAAGCTGTTCCATTCCTTTTCCCCCTCTAAGGCACTCTTGATGCGTGTTATCTACAGGCTGTTATGTCCTAAATCCCATATCATTTTATCACTTTTATGACACTTTGAATATATCTCTTAAAAAAAATGTCGAAGATTTGATTTTAACATTTGTAATTATTCTCTAACTGCATATAAACAAAGATTTTTGGAAGCATAATTGTTGAAGAAACTCGGCTATTTTCAGTAAATGCCGCAGGTTCATTCCGAAAGTGAAAAAAGGTTTAGGAGGATATTGTATGCAACAACAGCAATCACAACAGCAACAACAACCATTGTATACACCAAAGGGGCCACAAATGTCTGAAACACCAGCAGTCATCACTTCAAAGGATTTACTATATCTTACTGATATGATGTCATGGAACTTAATGGCTTTGAAAAAGGCCCATTTTTATGCAGGCCAATGCCATATCCAAGAAATTTCTCAAGCGTTAGAAAAAGCATGTCAAATGCATGAAAGACATTACAAGCAAATCTTAGATCATATGCAAAAGCATACTGGGCAACCACCTCAAAACCCAAGCAAAAACCAAGGTCAGCAAATGCAATAGGAAGGAGCTTCAAATCATGAATCAACAAATGAATCAAAACCAGAACCAAGTGAAGAATCCAAAAACTACTGTTCCTAAGACACCAGCGATGAACGATCGTGACTTTCTTAATGACATGCTTGCAACTGAAAAGTACTTGACAGCAGCATATAGTACTGCTCTAAATGAGATGAGTCATGATGGACTTTACCAAGACATTAGAGCTATTTTTAATGAGACGCAGGATTGCCAAAGAGAATTATACAATTTAATGTTTAAAAATGGCTGGTATAAGCTTGAAAAAGAGGATTCACAAAAGGTTCAGCAAAAACTCCAGCAATTCTATAATTACACTACGACCCAATTTCCAAACCATAATATCGTGCAATAAATAATTTCCTGAACCCGCACGTAAAAAAAGAGATGAAGCAACTTCTATGTCGCCTCATCTCTTCTTAATTTTTCGAACGATGCTCTTCATTTAATCTTTTAATTTCTGCAATGATTTCTTTCATGCTTTCCTTTGCATCAGGATATGTATCATTCCAGTGTTTTGCAAGTGGTGGCATCGACTTGGAAATATGCATATAAAGAGACCACATTTTTACCTTTTCTTTTAATTCAGGTGAGCTTTCTCCTAGCAATAATTCAGTATATTTTTCTAGTAATCCATCTAATTGCTCAGTTATTTTTTGATCCATGATCCTTCCTCCTATTTTGTTGAACAATTGAGTGGACATGTTTTACATCGATCTCCCGCACTTGTTATTTTGTAATAGAGGCAACAAGTGGTCCTTGTTCGGATTTCCTGATCATATTCAGGACGATAGACCTTATCTCTATAAAAACGAGTTAACGGATTAAATGATAAAGGTCCAAATAATTGTCCGTCTGCTTGGTTTACAATAAACTCAAAATCTTCCTTTATAGTGGATATTTTGTCTACAAACTTAGGGTCTGACAATAAAGATTCATATAACCAAAAAATATAGATTGCGATATTTTCCCATAGCACCTTCTTAGACAGTTTGGTTAAATGGGCTAATTGTTCCAAAATATCATGGATATTGTCATGAAAGATTGCTTTAATTGTTGCTTCTCTCCACTTTTCACGTGTATCGGCTGGTGCTGGGATCGTGTTTATATCTTTTAAATAAAATTTAGGGTTCCAGTACCAAATTTCTTCTTCATCATCATTGGTCTCTAATGATAAATTATCCAATGAAGTATTTAGACGTTTATTAAGAATTGTCATGGAGTATAAATTGAGAACAGCAAAAAAACCATATCTCTTCATAAACATGGAAGCCGCCACCCTTTTATCGGGAGCGGAGATTTTCTTTTGTAAGTTAGCTACATACCGTTTCATTCTGTCTTCCTTCAACAGGTCTTCCACCTGAATAGAAAGTTCAGAAGGAAACTTTGTGTCAATGTAGCGGAATTCTTTTAATTGGTTTATTTCTGTTGCCAATAGTGGGCTCCCCATTTCAAACCCCTACCTTATTTAGTATACAGCGCCCTTTTCCATGTGGGATACATAACGGAGTTCCAAAAAGCGGATCAACAGTTACTTCACAGTCCATGCCAAATACATCTTTAACTAGACTACAATTTACCACATACTCTGGTTTTCCTTGCGCATAAATTTGTTTATCTTTAATGGCTACAATATGATGTGCATAGCGACATGCTAAATTCAAATCATGTAATACCATTATGATGGTTCGTTTTTCTGTTTCATTTAGTTCAAATAGAAGATCTAATATTTCAATTTGGTGGGTCATATCTAGATATGTCGTTGGCTCATCAAGAAGAATGATATCCGTTTGTTGGGCAAGTGTCATTGCAATCCATGCACGTTGTCGTTGACCACCAGATAGAGAATCGACGGTACGTTCAGCAAACTCAGTCATACCAGTAGCCTCTAGGGCATGATTCACCATTTTTTCATCTTCTTCTGTCCACTGTTTTAGCCAGTTTTGATACGGATAACGCCCCTGCTTGACTAATTGCAGCACAGTTAAACCTTCTGGAGCAGTTGGGCCTTGTGGAAGAATTGCTAACTTCCGTGCGACTTCTTTTGTTGGAAGCTTTGCAATTGCACTTCCCTCTAAAAGAACAGCCCCTTTAGTAGGTTTTAATAATCTTGCCAGCGAGCGTAGTAAGGTAGACTTACCACATCCATTGCCCCCAATTAATACAGTAATTTCACCTTTGGGTATTTCGAGCTTTAAGTCATCAATTATAATGGACTCACCATATGAAAGAGTGAGTGAATCTGTTTCTAATGCATACATCGCGCATGCCCCCTTACAAAGTAATGTGTACTACCATATTGCTGACTCTTGTTGTGAAGAATAAGTACGTACCATTAGCTTTCTATATTAACTATTACGGCTTTTATATAGTAAATAGATAAAATATGGTGCTCCAATTGCAGCTGTAAATACTCCTGCTGGTACTTCCATCGGTGAAAATAACGTTCTTCCTACTAAATCAGCTAGCATAACAAGTATCCCACCTATTAACGCAGCTGTTGGTAGAAGTGCTCCAAAAGCAGATCCTACTAATCGTCTAGCCATATGTGGTGCCATTAAACCTACAAAACCGATTCCACCTGCAAAAGCTACTGCACTTCCAGTTAGGGCAGTGCTTGCTACTAATAAGAGGAAACGCTGTTTTTGAACGGCACTTCCCACACCAGTTGCTAGCTCTTCCCCTAGTTCTTGCACATTCAAATTTCTAGCTAATATAAAGCTTACAATCAATAGGGTAACTACAACAGGGCTTAGAATGGAAACATTGGCCCAAGTAGAACCGATAACAGAACCAGTTATCCAAATATTTGCTTGGCTTGCCTGATAGATAGGACCCATTACCATAAAGGTTGTGGTTAATGCCTGAGTAAGTGCCGATATTCCTATTCCTATTAATACAAGTCGGATAGGAGAAACTCCATCCTTCCAAGACAGTATATAAACTAAAAATGCAACTACAGTCGCCCCTATAAAGGCAGCAACAGGCATCCATTTTATGCTTACTGTTAAAGCATTACTAGCGTTGCTAAAAATCATTAAAAAAGCAACAACTGCAACCGATGCTCCACCTGTAATTCCAAGAATATCTGGAGAGGCTAAAGGGTTACGAATAATACCCTGTAGAATACTTCCAGCTACAGCTAGCGCCATTCCTACCAATAAGGCAATGATGATTCTTGGTAGCCTAAATGAGGTAACGACGAGCTGTTCCATTCGTGTACCATACCCAAATAGAGTTTTTACAACGGTGATAGGATCAATTTTTAACTCACCCATACCTGTACTAACTAAGAACAAAATGATAACTAGTATAAAAAGAATAAGAAAAGTTAAAAGTGCTTTTTTATCAAGTAAAAATGAGATCGTTCCTTTTTTTCCAAATCGTAGTGACTTATATTTACTCATCCTTTACCTAGCCCCTTTCTCGCAACATATATGAAGAAAGGTGTTCCAATTAATGCTGTCATTACACCTACTGGAACTTCTTCTGGCATTACAACGTATCGTGCTGAAATGTCGGCTAAGAGCAGTAAAACCCCGCCAAGGATTCCGCTGTAGGGAATGACCCATCGATGATCGATTCCTACAAGAGAACGCGTAAGATGTGGAATGACGATTCCTATAAAACCGATTGGTCCTGCTACTGCGACCGAGCCGCCTGCTAATAAAATGACAACAGCAGCAATTAAAAGTTTCACAGTTCCTGTTCGTTGGCCGAGACCTTTTGCGACGTCTTCCCCCATTGTTAATACATTAATTTTGTTAGCTAAAAGCAGTGATCCTACCCATGCTATTCCCAAGTAAGGGAGAACACCAGAAAGTGTCTCTAACTTCCTCCCTTGTATTGACCCAGCAAGCCAAAATAACACTTGGTCTAATGCCATTTCATCTACTACCAATAAACCTTGTGTAAAGGATGAAAACATCGCCGCCATCGCAGAACCCGCCAAAGTAAGCTTCATTGGTGTAAGACCCTCTCGCCCTAATGATCCAATGAAATAAACAGTAAATGCCGCTACTGCTGCCCCTAAAAAGGCTATCCATGTAAATGCTTGTAATGATGAAACGGAAAAGACCGAAACGGCTACAACAATGAAAAATCCTGCCCCTGCGTTAATACCAAATATTCCTGGAGATGCAAGAGGGTTCTTCGTTAATGCCTGCATTAAAGTTCCTGCGATTCCAAGGCTTGCACCAACTGCTGCGGCAATTAATGCCCGTGGGAGTCGAATGGACTGAATAATAATATGTTCATTCGAGCCATTGTAAGCTGTAAATGTCTGGTACGCCATTTTCCAGGATGTGTCTGTATACCCATAAATAATGCTTGCGCACATACAGAAAAGTAATAGTACGATTCCAAAAAACAGTCCAAATAATTTTCCTTGAGAAGTTTTAAAGACCATTATTATATAAGACCCCTTAAACGGTATGTTAGTAATTATAGAATGTATGACTTTGTCTCATCATGTTTATTCTAATAATGAGATAATTGAAAGCAAAGCAATACTATTTTTTCCTTAACGAATTGAGAAAACTCAGGAAGGAATTTTATTTTATAAAGTAAGAAATTTAATATTAGAACCTTTTAATAGGTGTAAAGAAAATGATTCCTGCTGAAAAGCTAGGGACCTCTAGATGTTACATCTTTAGTTAACTATGGCTTATAAAAGATGTATAAAAAAGCCGAAAAAGTCTGATTTAACATCTCTTTTTCTCTTATAGTCTATTGGAAATGAGAATGGTTGTCAATGAACTTGAAAATCATTATCAATTTTATATTGACAGAAAAATCGAATCGTTTTATTATCTAATTGTAAATGAAAATCATTATCAAGTAATTGGAGGATACATAAATGAAGATTAGAAACAAAAGCTTCTTTACATTTTTAGTACTACTTACCTTCTCTCTTATCTTAGCTGCCTGTGGTGGAAATGAAGAAGAAGAAAATACAGGTAATAATGAACCTGAAAAGGAAGAAGTAACTTCATATACAGTTGAACATGCAATGGGAACAACTGAACTTGATGGCACACCTGAAAAGATAGTTATTTTAACAAATGAAGGAACTGAGGCATTACTAGCGATGGGAGTAAAACCTGTTGGTGCCGTCCGTTCCTGGACTGGTGACCCTTGGTATGATCATATTAAAGATAAAATGGAAGGCGTCGAGGTTGTTGGAGAGGAAAGCAATATTAATATAGAAGCAATTGCTGCTCTTGAGCCTGACCTAATTATCGGAAACAAAATGCGTCAAGAGGAATTGTTTGAGCAACTGGATGCAATTGCGCCTACTGTATTTGCTGAGGATTTACGTGGAGATTGGCAAAAGAACTTTACTCTTTACTCAAAAGCAATTAATAAAGAAGAAGAAGGCAAAAAAGTTCTTAATGATTTTAATGATCATATAAATTCAGTAAAAGAAAAAATTGACACAGATACTGAGGTTTCAATTGTCCGCTTTATGGAAGGTAGAACACGTATTTATTATACAGATACATTTTCTGGAGTTATTTTCGAACAGCTTGGTATTAAACGCCCACAACAACAGGTTGATTTATTTGCACAAGATCCTAAGGATCAATTTGTAAGAGAAGTCGATCAAGAAAAGATTCCATTAATGGATGGGGACGTTATTTTCTACTTCACTTACGAGACAGGAAATGGAGAAGCAACTGCTGTAGAAACTGAATGGACTGGACATGAGCTATGGAAAAAGCTAAGTGCTGTACAGGCAGGAAATGTACATAAGGTTAGCGACCCAATTTGGAATACTGCTGGCGGTGTACTTGCAGCCAATCTAATGCTTGACGATATTGAAAAGTATTTAGCTAAATAAAAATATGATTTATGACCGCGGGTGAAATACATCGCGGTTTTTTATTGGGTTTAAAATTAGAACAAGTGCCTCAAATGCTATGAGACACCTGTTTCTACTCATTTTATTCAGATTCATTTCTTACCTTTTCTAAAATAACTTGTGCATCATAACCAGCCTTAAAATCATACAGTTTGCTTTCTTTCCCAGCTATTGCATCTACAAGATTCGAAATAAGGTTTTGTGTTTCATCTATTTCTGTTTCAAGAGGTTGAATTTCTTCCCCTAGTTTTCCACCTTCAAGCCTAGCCCAATTCACTAAGGAAAGTGTTCCTTCAGAACCATACGCAACATACTCGATACGTTCTTCACCAGCTATTTGACTAATGCCATTTATGATAAGCGGTGTCCCATCAGATAATTGTAAAGTCGCAATTATCCCCGTTTCACACTTTGTTGGATCCTCTGGAAGCTCAAGCTTTGTATGTTGATGAAGGATTGAACCAAAGATACGTTGAGTTAATTGGATGAAGTGAACACCCACCTCTAACACAAAGCCACCTTGTTCACGACCAGCAACCCATTCATTTTGTTGCCACGCACGCGGCCACTGTGGGAATTTCATATTTAACTCTATTCTACGAAGCTTCCCTATATATCCACTTTTAAATAACTTTTCAAACATATTAGCAGAAGCACTATAATTCAATGGAAAATTCATTGCGTGAATAATTCCTGCTTCCTCTGCTTTATCAAGCATATGCTTTGCTTCAACCACTGAATTCGCTAATGGCTTTTCACATAATACATTGATGCCTTTTTCAATTACGTCAACTGTAATTTTATGATGATATTTAGGTGGGACTGCAACATAGACTAGATCAAGTTTTTCTTTATTTATCAAATCTAGATGATTCTCATACCAGTTTATCCCGCCAAGCTTTTCTGCCATCTGACTTGCACGATTTATATCAGTATCAACAACTGCAACAACAGTCGTGTTTTCATTTGCCGTAAACCCTTGAATAAGTCTCTCACCAATCGCACCAAGCCCTACAACGCCAACCTTAATTTGCTCCATCTTCCATTCTCCCCTTCTTCCACATTCCAATCTATTATAATCCGAACCTCCCCTCTCGTCCAACCATTACATTACGGTGTCAGGCACCGCAGAAAGACATTTTGAGGATTTGTCTTTCTGGGGTGGACAGTTTGTTCGTCTTTCTCAACTTCTTAGAGGTTTCAGGAGATAAAGAAAACCCTTCTACATTGAAGGGTCGTCTTGTAATTATAGGAATGATTTGATGTCGTACACGTGACCGTTTTCTAATGGTTGGTTAAAGATAAGATCAAGGATGACGCCTGCAACAAAGTCTGGAGAACGTAGCATGCCCTTTTCATTGAAATCAATAAATTGTTCTACTTCAGTGAAGTCCTCTTTCTTTGTTGCTCGAATAATCTCTTGCATATCCGTATCCATTACACCCGGTGAAAATGATATAACACTGACTGGATGTTCTGCCGTCTGTTGTTCAAGTCCAACTGATTTCGTAAACATATCGATTCCTGCTTTAGAGCTTGAATAGGCAGTCCAACCATGTCTAGCTTTGTTTGCAGCACCAGAAGAGATGTTCACAATTACCTTTTTCGTTGCAAATTGTGAAGTGTTTCGAATAAAATATGTACTTAAAATCATAGGTGCTAACAAGTTCACATGTACATTTTCCGTAAGCTCTCTTGTATTGGCTTTACCTATAGGCTTGATTGGGTCAATTATGCCCGCATTATTAATGAGATAAATTCCCTCAGCATTTGAAAAATCAATCGAAGAAAAGATACGCTCCATTACTTTTTCAATTTCTTCATTTTTTTGAAGATCACATGAAAAATAATAGAGATTGATCCCCTGCTCACTTGCAAAGTCCTTTAGTTCATTGTTTTGCTTTCTTGAGATACAGAATAATGTGTTTTCCTTACTCATTAGCTGTTTTACGATGGATTCCCCAAGTCCCCTTGATGTTCCGGTTATGATAAAATACTTCAAATAAGACACCTCTATTAGACTTTTCTACATTTTCATTTACTACTATATTATTTGAACATTTTCAGTCACTGAAAAGCAAGTAAAATATTCATTTTCCCCTTACATAGACCTCAACGTCCTTCATAATCATTTCAAATTGAACAAATATTTCCTTAGGTATTATTCAATAATCCCTGTCTCGGTTAGTTTAACCTTTGCATTAACATTGATTTTTATGTTTTGGTAATCAGTTTCCCATTTTTTCGGATCAAAATCTCGATTCGAGTTTCTTGCCATATACCCAATACCCACAGGATCTATTCCTTTTTCTTGGAAGCTTTTTAACATCGATTCAGATTTTTGTACAATCGTATCCTCGAGCTGCTTGATAATTTTTTTAATAATCGCAGGTGTTGTTCTTCGTCCTGTAAACTCACTCAAAATTCCTTCAAACTGTATATTTATATTTACTCTAGGTGTACCCGCCACATTCTCAACGAATACCTCTCGCCTTGTAGAAATACGTTTGACAGAAGCATACTCAGCAGAATCCTTTAGATTTAGTGTATAAGAACCAGCTCCATAGTTTTGCACCATAGCCTTAAAGAAAAACAAATCAGGCTCGGGTATTTGATAAACTAGACTCCCATCCTTGAACATTCCCAGTCCAGTAATCTCCATTTTATCTTCCAATAGCTTTAATATAGGTACATACGGGTCCATCCCTTTTGCATGGTACCGAAATAAAAATGTATGCAGATCAGAACGTGGGACATCTCGAAGCTCAATATTGTGTTCCAAAATAGTAGCTAGATATTCACCTGTCCCTCGATTCCCAAGATTTTTTTGAAGTACTTCACTTGTTTTCCCTTCTATAATCCCCAAATACAGTTTGGACCCAATACTTGCATCACGTTGAAGGGCGTCTACAAACTTTAATATTCCCTGTCTTGCAAGCTCATCCTCATATAAAACAACCCTAATTCCGCCAGTGGCAAGTGGATCAGCAGACTTTTTCTGCAAGATATTTATTATTTCTTTTGCCAAAACCGATTCATCAGTAAAAGCTGCATTTTCAATACTTTTATCCGCTTTAAATACAGGTATCACAGCAGTTCCCTTAATCCTTTCCCCTTCTGCCCGATCAAAGCCAATAGCCGTAACAACATTAATATCATCGATAATCTCTTTCTGAACTCTTCCATAAATAAGGGTGATGGCAAGTATAATTACAACCAAAAAGCCTTTTAAATATGATTTCATTTTCTATCCCTCAATTTTCGAATAACTACAGTTGCGATAAATAGTAGAGGTACATAGCAAAATACAAAATAAAAGCCGAATGTAGACATATAATTGTTTAACAAATCTATTTGCATTCTCGTTTGAAATAAACCAATCATCACTAAAACAAGCGCCATTATCACAATTAATGCTTTTCGTTGTTGGACAGAAAAAATTCTCTTTATCCCTCTACTTGCAGCCCACAATGTAATACATACATTAGGAAGGATGACAAGATACCATGAAGTTATACCAATATACTCAAAACGCTCAACAAATGGCATAACTACAATTTTAAACATGGAAAGAGTAGCCCAAATCTGTTTCTCAAGCTGCTGCTCACTATAAAACATAAATGCTGTTAGGGCAATTATTAGATAAAGCACAGTTGTTGCAAACACCCCAAAGTGAGCCCATTTTTGCGATTTCTTTGCGTCTTTAATAAATGGATAGTAGATTAAAATAAGTTCAAAACCGATAATACTCAAACTCATATCCCTTGTAGATTGCACTATTTCTCGAAGTGAATGGTGTAAGATTGGTAATAGGTTTCTTGGCTGGGCATACTCTAGCGGAAAAATCATGACAAAGAAAATGTACAATGGGAGTACTACACTAAAAAAGCTAATACCAGTAACAGTTCGTAACCCGCCCATTATAACGTAGTACGCAAGTAAAAGAGTAAATAATCCAAAAACCCACCGATTAAACTCAGGAAACATCCATACTTCAACAACCTCAATATAGGATCGTATAACTGTTACAGGCATTGCTATTAAATAGATAATAAACAAAATACTGAATATGCCACCGATCCACTTACCAAAAATTTCAATATGAACATGGATAATATCCCCTTTTGAAGGGTCCAGTATTTTGTAAATCATCCAAATAACAATATGAACAGCAATACCAACAAGTATTATGGATATCCAGCTATCATAGCCCGCTGCTTTGGCAATAATCCTTTGAAACCCTAATATCCCGACCCCAACCTGCATGGAGTGAATGAGGAAGAATACTAAATAAGGGGATATTAAGAATTGCTCTTTTATCCTATCCATAGCTGCATCTCCTTAGACTTCCACTATTCATCAATATCTTTTTTACGTACAGCGTCATTTATATTAAATTTGCTTTTGTCTTTGGCACGTAAATACACAGGGCGCTTAGATAGCTCTGAAAAAGGTAATCTGACAAAAGCGTCCTTCAAATCCCTAAGTCGAGTTGGATAAATTGGCTCTAAAAACGGTCTACCTAATGATGTTAGTTGAATTAAATGAGCTAGCAAGAAACAAAAACAAAATACAATTCCTAATAATCCCCAAAGCTCCGCAAAGATTAGAAACGGAAAGCGTATTAAACGGATTGTATTGCCCATTACATAAACAGGTGTTGTAAAAGAGGCGAGAGCCGCTAAGGCAACTATAATTAGCAAGACGTTACTTGTTAGTCCAGCTTCAACAGATGCAGTTCCGATTACAATACCTCCCACGATACCAATTGTTTGTCCAACCTTTGTTGGCAGTCTTGCTCCCGCTTCTCGCAGCAATTCAATCGTCAGCTCTAAGAATAGTGCCTCTAAAATAGGTGGTAGTGGAACCTCCCGCCTTGACGTTATAAGAGTTGCTAACAAGTCTCTCGGAATCAATTCATGATGGTACGAGAGAACTGCCACATAAATGGGCGTTATTAAGATTGAAAAAACCACAGAGAAGAGTCTTACTATGCGTATAAAAGACGCGATATACCAATTCATAAAATAATCTTCATATGAAGAAAAAAACTCTACCAGTGTTGTCGGAGTTAATAATGCCTGTGGTGAACCATTTGAAAGAATGACTACCTTTCCCTCGACGAGTACGGATGCAACCCTGTCTGGCCGTTCTGTTTGAAGCATCTGTGGAAAGGGTGAATTCCTGTTGTCTTCTAAAAATTGAGCAATAAAAGAACTATCACTTATCTGATCAAACTCAATGTCACTAATTCGTTGGAGTACCGTTTGGACATTTGTTTTATCTACAATGTCCTCTATATATAAAACAGCTACCTTTGTTCGTGAGACTTTTCCAACGGTAAACATTTTGACTCTAAGCTCAGGTACTGGCAATCGTTTTCGAATCAGATTTAAGTTGATATCTAATGATTCTGCAAAGGCTTCCTTTGGTCCAACCACACTAAATTCTACTTCTGGGGTAGGGACTTGCCTTTTTTCAAATTTTTCAGCACCAATTAAAGCACAATCAGAATCATGCTTATGAAACTGCACCATAATGTAACCTTGCAGAAGCTTTTCTTCGATTTCATCAACTTTATTCGTAATGACAAGGTTCTCGATTGGTATGATTGATTTAAGTTCTTTTATTGAATAAATTTTGGAGTATAGTAAATATGGAAGAATACTCTCATGAATCACTTTTGTGTCCACTATATTTTTTTGGTAGGACAACCAGAATGGTCGGATGGCCAGATTATTCAATTGACACACGAAATCCTGTGATTTCCTAAAGGTTTGATAAATCTCTTCGGTTAGTTTTGGCCTTTTTTCTTCTCGCTTGAACCAGTTAGCCATAAAAATCCCCTTTTTAAGGTTGCTTTTACATAATATCCCTTCTGTTAGTTATTCCTTGAAATGTATGGAATTTATTCATTAAATTTCTTAAGTATGAATGTAATGCCGTTTCCCCCGGGTGGTAGAAATTATTGGTACTGTAAGTTCTAACATTGAAAGCATGAAACGATGTGTCAGGCAGGATACTATAGAAAAAGTGTGTAATGAGGTGATTTTCATGCGAAATAAAAAGGTAGTCGTCCTAGCAGCATTAGTAATTGCGATTGGGCTTTCAGTGCTTGTCTCATTTTCATTGAATAATGACGATGACAGGAATATGGGGACCTCTTCAGCTCCTTCTAATCTGCAAAACATGGATAGTAAGCAACCGAATACCTCTCCGCAAATTATGAATGTGGATTCGATTCGGCTTTACAATAAAGTACAAAACCATCTTGATAAAGATCATGAAATAGATGTTATCGATCATAATGGTAAAGATAAAAGTCATTATCAACACCATCAAGTGATTGTTGATTTTAAGGAACAACTAAACCCTACTGACATTACTAATATTGAGCGTGAAATTAACGGTAAGCTCCTAAAAAAAGTAGACACAACTTATATATTTGAGTCAGATTCCCTGACTACTCCTGATTTAATTACGTATTTTGATCAAATGGAGAATGTGGAGTTTTCAGAGCCAAACTACATTCTTATACAAAATCAACAGCCAAACGATCTTCTATATAATGATTATCAGTGGAATTTACGAATGATTGATACTGAGAATGGCTGGAATCTTTCAAGAGGAGCAGATAATGTAGAAATTGCGATTATTGATACTGGGGTTGACCTTGATCATCCTGACCTATCAAATCGAATTGTTAATGGATATAACGTGTTAAAGGATAACAATATTCCAGATGATGATAATGGCCATGGTACCCATGTAGCAGGTATTATCGCTTCACAAACAAATAATCATGAGGGCATTGCTGGGATTACGTGGTTTAATCCAATCATGCCTATCAAGGTAATGGGATCTGATGGCTATGGAGCAACTTTTGACATCGCGAAGGGAATTATATGGGCAACAGACCACGGTGCTGATGTTATCAATCTTAGCCTTGGTAACTATACAGGCTCAAAGATGTTAAAGCAAGCCGTGGATTATGCATACAATCATGATGTCATTTTGGTTGCAGCATCTGGGAATGATAATTCAAACCAGCCAAGCTTCCCCGCAGCCTATCCTCAGGTATTAAGTGTAGCGGCAGTGGATTTGAATGGAGAACGAGCAAACTTTTCAAATTATGGTGACTATGTAGATGTGTCTGCTCCTGGAGTAACCATACCAAGTACGTATATAGATGAACAATATGCCGCGCTATCAGGAACCTCGATGGCAGCTCCTCATGTTGCGGCCCTTGCAGCATTGATGCGTTCGGTGAATCCAAATCTTACGAATCGAGAAATCATGGATATCATAAGAGCTACGAGCCTTGATCTTGGTAGTGTCGGTAAAGATATGTATTTTGGCGAAGGATTAATTGATATTGAAAGTGCACTTGAACAAGCTAGTAATGGTGCGGGTAATAGATAATAGTAGCTAGGGGATTCTACCCTTATACAAATGTAATTTTGACTTTGTCTATACTTATATCAGTAATATAAAGTTAGGCTTTACAGGCAATCGCGGTTCCGAACTAAGTCCCTATTTGAAAATTTTCTTTATGAGATAACGAGAGACTAGCTACCCTGTTTGCAACGTTAAGTAACAATCTGAAGGTGGGTCTACCCCACCTTTTTTATTCATATTCTTACTCGTTCTGGTAAAAATAAGGCTACGCCATACACAATATTGGTTCAGTTGGGTAAAACTGCTGTTTGCTTGGCGCCCTTCACCCGTATTTTACGCTTTCAAACTTCAAGAATTACTATGGAGGAAATACATGTTTTATCACCGAGCTCTACAGAAAAATGAGTATCTTCTCATCATTATTGCACTACTACTTATTGTTGTTTTTGTATCACCTTATTTTATTCTTGGTGAAAATACTCATATGCGAGTTCATGACAATTTAGATTCAAATATCGCTTGGTATAAGGTCTTGGCTGAAAGTAATCAAATTCTTGGTGGTGTTGATTCAACTATTCCACAAATCATAAATGGACAAATACAAAGAGGAGCGTATGGTACTGAGTTTAGTGGAATCGTTTGGTTACACAAGCTATTTCCATCTATTATCGCTTATGGATTAAGTCAATTTATCACCAGAATCATAGCGTTTATTGGTATGTACTTACTTTTACGAAAGCATTTTATTAAAAAGCCTGAATGGTCGTGGATTCGAATTGGAGTAGCATTAGCATTTTCGTTAACTCCATTTTGGCCGTCTGGGATGTTAAGCACACTTGGAATGCCCCTCGCTTTATGGGCACTTCTTAATATTCGTGCCGGTGAAAAGTCATGGGTGAATTGGCTAACATTAACCCTCCTCCCTCTTTACTCTAGTCTTGTGTTAGGATTTTTCTTTTTTATCAGCGCGATGGGGATCTTCTGGATAATCGATGTAAGTAGAGGGAAGGGTTGGAATCCTCGTTTTTTAATAGCCATCCTGTATTTTTCCTTGATTTTTATGATTGTTGAATATAGGTTGGTCTACTCCTTTTTATTTATGGACGAACCGAATAGCAGGGACGAATACATTCATGCAAGACTTACGTTTTTACATTCTTTACGGCTTTCTCTTAAAAATTATGTACTTGGACATACCCATGTTATGACCGTGCATGGTCTGCTTATCTTGCCTGTTACGTTCCTCGCTCTTCCGATTGTGATTTTGAAGGGAAAATGGCGACAGGAAAAGGCATTTTTCGTTTTACATATTCTTAATGCACTTTTATCAATTTGGTATGCATTTTGGTTTTATAAAGGTTGGGTTCCTCTTACGGAGCGTTTTCATTTCCTTAATACCTTCAATTTTGCGAGATATCACTTCCTACGCCCAATGATTATTTATGTACTATTTGGTATTTCATTAAAAATACTTTGGGAAAACGGTCTTGGCTGGAGGCGCACAAGCCTTGTATTTTTAGCAGCACAGATACTGCTACTCGGAAGTTTTAATGAAGAGCTTGTTTTTAAAAAGAAACCATCGTTTCAGGAGTTTTATGCTGAAAAACAGTTTGAAGAGATTAAAACATTTATCGGTCTTCCCCAAGACCAGTATCGGGTGGCTAGCATTGGGATTCATCCTGCTATCGCGCAGTTTAACGGTTTTTATACACTAGATACGTATAATAATTTTTATCCACTAAGCTATAAGTATCAATTTCGAAGGATTATTGCAAAGGAACTTGAAAAAAATAAAAAACTGCGAGAATACTTTGATGAATGGGGCGGACGTTGCTATATCTTTTTAGATGAACTTGGGAAGCATTATATGTTTAAAAAGAATTCAAAAAAAGAAATAAAAGAGATGGAGCTTAATATGAATGCATTTTACGAGATGGGCGGAAGGTTTATTTTTTCTGCATTGCCCATCGAGAATGCTACTGACAATAATTTGGTTTTAGAGAGAGTATTCGATTCTCCGGAATCAGCCTGGAGTATTTATTTGTATAAGGTTTCGTTCTAGAACAAAGACGGACGCGTGTCGAACATCAAATCACCTTTGGAATTTTCTTATCAAGACCTTGATACACTCTTGAGACATTTACGGGGGTATTTTATTTATCGAAAAAATCACAGCATGGGAGGATACATCATGACCGCACCCGTACTTACGATTGTAATTCCTTGCTATAACGAAGAAGAGGTTTTACCAGAGACAATGAGACAACTGACTTCCCTTCTGGACGAACTTACTGGGGAGTGCCTTATTTCTGAGAAAAGTAAGTTACTTTTTGTTGATGATGGAAGTAAGGATATGACATGGCCTCTCATTTATAAAAAGGGGCTTGAAGACTATCGTGTTAAAGGGATAAAGCTCGCACGAAATGCCGGCCATCAAAATGCACTACTTGCAGGCTTATTTGCAGCAAAGGCTCATTCCGATTGCCTCGTTTCAATTGATGCTGATTTACAAGATGATATTTCTGTTATAAGAGAGTTTCTTGCTCGCTTTGCCGATGGATATGAAGTTGTCTATGGGGTACGAAGAGAACGTCAAACAGATACCCTTTTTAAAAAGCATTCTGCACAAGTTTTCTATAAAGTAATGAAGCTGATGGGCGTTACCATTGTATATAATCATGCTGATTACCGTTTGATGAGTAGAAGAGCTGTAGATGCACTCGAGCAATTTAATGAAAGCAACTTATTTTTACGTGGGGTTGTCCCTTTAGTAGGATTTAGATCGACTACTGTTTACTACGATCGAAAGGAACGTCTAGCTGGGGAAACTAAATATCCGTTACGAAAGATGCTGTCATTTGCTCTGGATGGAATCACTTCTTTTAGTGTAACGCCGATACGGCTTATATCCTTAATGGGCTTTATCTCATTTTTTGTTAGCTTACTTTTTGGAGGTTACTTCTTTTTTTTAAAATTTAGTGGTCAAACGGAAACAGGCTGGACCTCTCTGATTACCTCTATCTGGCTAATTGGAGGTTTACAGCTTATTGCAATGGGTTTCATCGGCGAATATATAGGAAAAATCTATAAAGAGACGAAACGGCGCCCAAAATTCGTTGTAGATATTGATACATATAATCTCGGGATACCAAAAACAAGTTCAAAAAACGGGACAAACCAGCATTTGAATAAAGAAGGGACACTTTAGGTAGTATTAAACCTAACTTTCGGTGTCAGGCACCGCAGAAAGACATTTTAGGCTATTTGTCCATCTGGGGTGGACAGTTAGGTACGATCGGACTATTTTTTCTTGGAGTTCAAAAAGAAAGCCTAAGCGTCTAGATAGAGGAACGTCAACTAAAAACTGCCATGTCCTGTTATGAACGTTGAAATCAATACGTCATTGTGCAAGTCCGACAAGTAAATGTTCTGTGGCAACAAAGATGCTCTTTGACTTTTCATTGCCACGAGGTGCTTAAAGCAAAGCTTTACGCAAGATAATCGTAGAAGCTGATTTAGGGTGAAAACTGGTTAGGAGCTGAACTTGGATAGACCTAATGGAAAGTTATCTATAACAAATAATTTTATATAGTTTCCTAATACACATAAAAGAAGCACTGGAACCATCTTCTAGAGTTGGTCAGTGCTTCTTTTTATATATTTGCTTTATTCAATTTTCGGCGGTAGTAGAGGGCAACAGTAACTACTATAGCAGCTAGAGCTATCATAACGATGGGAGTAAGATTCTTTGATTTGTTTACTTCAATAGCTTCCAGTTGTGCACGTGCACTCATCGCTTCTTGAGGTATATCCTGTGTAAGTTCTTTTGAAGCGAGATGGCGACCATCATCACCAATTACAGTAAGCATTCCTTTATCATCTACGTCAATTTCGATTGCCTCATCTTTTTTATGAGTGTATGGCAGAGGTTGGTTTAAGCGAAATGTTTCATCCGAATTAGAAGCAGATGTGAAACTTCGATTAGCAGATACCTCAGATACCTCAGATACCTCAAAGTTTTCAAACCCATAGTCTAGAAGAGCTACTGTATCTTCATACGCAATGTTGTCAGTATTTGCCTTTAATACTATGGCAATTAGTTTCAAATCTCCCTGTTCAGCAGCAGTGGATAAGGTGAAGCGAGACTCTTGGACGAACCCCGTTTTTCCACCGATTATTCCTTCATACGGAATTTCACCACGTACTAGAAGATGATGGCTGTACAGTGTAGTTTGCCATCCAGCACCATTCCATGGTAGTTCCTTAGTATTAAAGATTTCGCTGAATATCTCATTTTTCAGAGCATATTGAGTAAGTACAGCTAAGTCATATGCAGTTGTATAGTGATTATCATCAAATAATCCATGTGGATTTTCAAAGTTTGTATGATCAATTCTAATTTTTTCCTTTAGATATTTGTTAATCGATTTAGCGAAGTCCTCAACGTTTCCGTCCATATGCTCTGCAATAGCTACACCTGCATCATTACCTGAATTTATTAGCAAGCCTTGAATGAGATTTTTTAATGGGACTTGCTCACCCTCCTCGAGATAAACTCGAGTACCTTCAGCCTCCCATGCCTCTTTACTGACAGTTACAATATCATTAAGGTTTCCATTTTCAATCGCATAAATAGCTGTTGCCATTTTTGTTAAACTGGCTGGATACATTTTCGTTTCACTATTTTTCTCGTATAAAATAGAGCCGGTATTTGCATCTAATAAAATTGCTGCCTCACTTTGAAGTGAAGGGGCAGTTATTTGATTTTCGTCCTCGGCGAAGACGGACAACGGTAATAAGGTGGTAAATATTATAGGTAGTAGTAAAACTGTAAATAGTTGTTTCATCTCACTTCTCCCTTTTGTTTATACTAAAAGTGTAGTCCTAAAGAACTACCTTTTCAATAGAAAATGAAAGAAACCTATTTTTCTTGGTATTTGATCTGGATTGTTGGTCGACACTTTGGTGATTTTTTCTAATCTGTTTTAGCAGGAATGTAGAATTTTGTGTAGAAAAGTAGTAACTAGATTCTGCTTTCTCTCCAATTTTATGATTTCCCCTTTTGAATTAAATCTCTTCGAAAAAATAACCTCAAATTGAAAAAGGAGTGTTACCCTTGGCAAGAAAACATCGTATTTGGTTTCCCGGTGCAAAGTTTCATATTACAAGTAGAGGTATTCGTAAGACTGCACTATTTTTTGACGATAACGACCACAAAACATACCTAAATCTGGTAAAGGAAGCAATGACTTCTACCCCTTTTCTCCTCCATGCACATTGCCTTATGACAACTCATATCCATCTTCAAATTGAAACAATTGACACACCACCAGGACCCATTATGAAAAAATTACATACCGCCTATGCTAGATATTTTAATCAAAAATATGACTATACCGGTCATGTGTTTGAAGGGAGATATGGGGCACAGCTAATTGACACCACTGAATATGAGCTTGATGTTAGTAAATATATTCATTTAAATCCAGTTAAAGCAAAGATAGTAGAACATCCTGAAGACTATCTATGGAGTAGTTTTCGTGATTATCTTTCACCGTGCAAGAGCTCGTTTGTCCATACCTCGACCATCCTCTCTTATTTTCCGGAACCACAACTTGAAAATTACCGTAACTATATAAATTGCCCCTTTGTCCCTCTTCCTAACAGCACTTCTCTATATACTGATATCTATCAGGAGTTGCTTAAATCAAAATGATTATGACGTGGTACACCTCTTTTTACGTACTAGGGAGTTGTAAAACTGAACTGAAGGAAATATTTTACAGTTATCAAGTAGCAATAAAATGCGGCGCAAATTCTTATGAAAACCAGACAAACGACAAAAAGACCTAAAGTGACATCTCTTCGCTTCAGGTCTTTTCCATCCAATGTCCTCTCCAGATGGACAAATGTGTTGAATTGTCTTTCTCTGGTGCCTGACACCTCGGGTGGACAAATGCACTCAATTGTCTTTCTCTGGTGCCTGACACCTCGGGTGGACAAATGCACTCAATTGTACTTCTCTGGTGCCTGACACCAACACTGACATCAACATTGACGTCGACACGTCGACACGCCAACATCATCATTTACCCTCTTCTCTATTGGGTAATTCCTAGGGCGTGTTTGAGGTAGATGAGGAGGGCATCGGTTTGTCCTTTAATGTCTGCTTTTTCACTGTCCATGATGAGAATTTGAATGTTCATTGCATCGATGGTATTTAGGAGAAAGCACGCAATGGTGCGAATTGGCTGAATAGGGGCAAACTCCCCTTTATTGACTCCAACTTCAAGCAACCTTGTTAATGATGTGACAGCTTCATCAAATCTAGAATTGATGAAATCCTTTCGTCCCTCTTCGTGTCTTCCAATGATAAAATACTCTAAATTCACTGGAGCCAAACTATCGTTTGAGCTATGTAAGGATTCTCCCACATCTCCGACAAAGCCTTGAATTGCCTGCCATATGGTATCATATTGACTTTCTATGTTTTGAAAATACTCGAACACTTCGCTATCTTTTTCAGATAAAAGTGCTTGATATACTTCATCAGTGTTTGAAAAATAATGATACAACCCACCTCGACTCAATCCTGATGCGGTTACAATATCAGTCATCGTTGTACCACTAAACCCTTTTTCTATAAATACTTTTTCAGCAGCCATTAATATTTCATAACGGCGTTTCTCCTTGTAATCCTCGCTTACCTTTGGCATGATAATCCCTACCCTCAAATCGATACTTCATTGTATATACGATAATTCCAACAAGCACAAGCAAGCTTCCAGAAATGATATATGCATTTGCCACTCCAAAAATCTCAGCAAGAAACCCTCCGCTTACCATTCCTATTAAAGAAGCTAATGTTGTCATACTATTAATTGTACCAAATACTCTACCAGAATACTCGACTGGTGTATTTTTTTGGACGCTAACCTGAAACGGGACAATGATAGCATCTATTGCAAATCCTGAAAACAAGAAAATGAACGGAAATAAGATTACAATTAGTAAAGCTGAAAGTTGTACAGACAGTCCACCAGCAATAAAGGCTAAGCCTAATCCAAATGCTCCAACCGCCATCCACGAAACAGTAGAATGAATCTTTCTTTTACTAAAAAACAACGACATAATAAACATCCCTACTCCATTTGCAGCAATGGCATAACCCGAAAGATCTACAGGATTAATCCCTTCCACCCCACGCAGTAGAATCATTAGCTGTGTATCTGCAAGTTGAACAACTAGAATTGTAACACTTAATACGATCAAGCCGAATAATAAGATTGGTAGATTTTTAAAAATGTTAAAGCCTTCTTTAAGCCCCTGTAGCATTTGATTTCGGCTTCGAACTGAGGACATCTCTTCAACTGGATTCTTTACCACTCGTACTCTACGTGGAACGCCTATTAAAAGAAATGCAGATAGAATAAAGGTCGTTGCATCCAAATAAAATGCCCACTGTATACCAATTAATGAAACAATCAGTCCACTAATCATTGGTCCAATAATTTTGCTTCCACTGTCAATCATTCCACTGATTGACATGGCTGCTTGCATATCTTCTTCAGGTACAATTTCTTTTAGCTTACCATTTTTAGCTGGGACGAAAAGTGAAGCAAAAGCACTTTTTAACATGAGCAAAATATAAAGTTGCCATAATTCAGTTGTAAAAACAAACGAAAGAACGAGTAAGCAACGAAAAACATCAGAGATGATCATCATGGTTTTCCGTTCATATCTATCCGCAAATATGCCAGCGATTGGCCCTAAAACAACCATTGGAGCTAACATACATAACCCTACACCTGTCATTTCAAAGGGAGTTGCCTCCCATTTCAGTGCTACTAAGGCCAATAAAGCCAGTGTGTCTAACCAATCCCCAAGACTAGAAACAATCTGTGAGCAAATTAAATATAAGTAAGGTTTATTTTTTAGTAACCCTTTACGCTCCATAACTATCAAACCATCTCCTTTGTTAATAAAAACCGACACCTATGTCGTTATTATAACCGACAACATTGTCTATTTACAATTGTTTTTTTATACTTCCTGTTCCAAAGACAAAAAAAGACGCTCGCATCATAGTTGCGAAACGTCTTTCAAATGGATATTTTATTTTTGAAGGCTGTATGTTGCATGCCATTCATGAATTAGATTGTTAGCATCTAAGGTTTCTTTAGCGTAACTTTCTGCTTTAATCATAAGATCTTTTTCGGAAACCTTCCCCTTTAAATGAGGATTTAGGCGATAGTACATATACGTATTCAGGTCATCCTGTCGATACCTTACAAAAGCTACAAAGCTTTTCTCTCTAAAAACTGAAAAATATTTTTGTTCTGCATGATCCCGTTCATCAAAGAGGTGGAAATCTGTCCAACTAGTAATCTCATTTTTCTCCGTTTCAGTAGCAGGGACAATGTGCAAATCTATTTTTACATCGTCAAAAACATCGATGACTTTAAAATGTTCAACGACTATTATTGTATCCTCATTTAACTCGTAACCATCATTATGAAGAGCGTCTCTCCAGCTAAAAATATGGTCCTGGATAAATTCTTCTAAAGTTGAGTTTTCACCTTTAGCAATATTCTCTCCAATTTCGCCTTTTATCTCACCAAAAGGGATTTTATAGATATCCGTGATTTCAAGGTTTGCTTTATGTTCATTCTTTTTGGTAAAAATGTGAACAAGCTCACCAACATCACTTTTTTCTTCTTCAGGTAATTGGTCGTACCAAACCTTTGGTGTACATGTGACTGTTTTTAAACCTCTTAAAACTTCCTCGAGCAGCCTCTCGTCATGTTCATCACGGCCCCAAAAATCGATTCGTTTCATTTGACTCACCTCTCTCACTACTAAAATTATATACGTAACAAACAAAAACGAACAGTAAAAAAGACTCAGCATATACTGAGTCTTTTTACCAATTTTTTATCCTTTGTTACTTCATGTTCTTACTCAACTATTTTTAACACATAAGGATAAACAATCACTTTTCCATCAACCTTAAATTCTGCCCATATCTTGTACATACCTGGATTAGCAAATTCAGTTTCAAAAATAGTCGCACTTTCACTAGCTGGGTGTACATGAAGATATTCATTAGCCTGCTCATCAAGAATAACTACATGCCCCATTGCACCAAGATATGGTTCTAAGTTTTCCGTTTCTACATCAAACTCGAGAGTAACATGTTCTCCTGTTTTTAATGAACTTGGACTGAGCGTTGTTGTTACACCATCTACAGTCTTTATATAATTAGTATCCGCTTGTAAAGTACCGTGTCCATGACTATCAACTTCACCGATTGTAAACGCTAAAGGAGATACGTGATAGCTTGCATTTTTCGGTTTGATATCGATAAACGCCTTGTAAGAACCATCTTCTAACTCATGATTGACTGTAAAAATTCCTGGGCTTACTTGATCAGGATGTAGATGGTAATACTGATCTAAATGGTCATCTACGATAATTAAATGAAGCAACTTTTCGTGGTTCACTTCTAATTCCTCGACAGGTTCCCCATTTTTGTCCTTAATTTCAATCGTGATTTCACCGTTATTCACTTCAATTTCTGTAGCAACATCACTGTTTCCTGACTCAGAATGATTGTCACCATGGTCATCCTCATTATTGTTTGTTTCTTCATTTGTTCCCTCATGAACATGAGAATCTGTTTCTCCACCCTGTGCCTCATCTTGCTTATCTGTTCCGTGCTCATTTTCTGCTGTATTATGTGCTGACTCATTCTCTGCTGGTTGATCATCGGCAACAGCGGCATAAATATTATATCCACCAATAACAACTAACAGGTATACGATCGCACTAATCGTCCACTTTTTCATGTCAGTACTCTCCTTCGAAAATATCAGACTTACTTCTTAACTCATGATAATAATAACCAAACCACTCACCATCTAAACATAACCCCTAGTGTACGCCCCAGATGGACAAATCGGTCAAAATGTCTTTCTCTGGTGCCTGACACCGTAAGAGGTTAGATTTTAATTTTTTGTAGGCGGAGGGCGTTTAGGACTACTGAGACAGAGCTGAATGCCATTGCTGCTCCGGCTAGCCATGGTGCTAGGAAGCCTAGGGCTGCGATTGGAATACCTACTGTGTTATAGCCAAATGCCCAGAATAGGTTTTGTTTAATGTTACGAATTGTTTTCTTGCTCATAAAGATTGCGTCAGCAATGCTATTTAGGTCACCGCGAATTAATGTAATGTCTGCTGCTTCCATTGCGACATCTGTACCTGTTCCGATTGCCATACCAATATCGGCGATTGCTAATGCCGGAGCATCATTAATTCCATCTCCAACCATGGCAACCTTTTTGCCTTGCATTTGAAGCTTTTTCACTTCATCTGCTTTTCCTTCAGGTAAAACTTCTGCGATAACTTGCTTGATCCCCGCCTGCTTCGCGATCGCTTCAGCAGTTCGTTGGTTATCCCCTGTCATCATAATTACCTCAAGCCCCATATCCTGAAGGCGTTGAACAGCTTCTTTAGAGGTCGGTTTAATAGTATCTGCTACGGCAACCATCCCTGCATATTCGTTATTAATTGCTACGAGCATAGCTGTCTTACCGTTGCGTTCCATTTCCTCCATCATTTCTAATGCAGGTTTAATTTCTATTTTTGCTTGTGCCATCAGTTTTCGTGTTCCCACAAGAACTGTTTTCCCACCTACAACCGCTTTTACACCAAAACCAGGAATTGCTTCAAATTCATCTGGATTAGTAAGTTCCATACCTTTTTCACGGATACCAGCTACAATTGCTTCTGCAAGTGGATGCTCAGATAGTTTCTCTGCTGCACCAACGATTTGTAATAATTCCTTTTCATCCATACCAACAGGAATTACGTCAGTTAAAGTAGGTTCTCCATTTGTAACTGTTCCTGTTTTATCAAGTACAACTGTTGTTACACGATGTGTTAATTCTAAATGTTCGCCGCCTTTGAATAAGATTCCAAATTCAGCTGAACGTCCTGAACCTGCCATGATTGATGTTGGAGTTGCTAAGCCTAGCGCACATGGACAAGCGATTACAAGTACAGCGATTAGCTTTTCAAGCGCGACTGCAAATTCACCTGGACTTACGACAAAGTACCAAACTAAGAAAGTAACGATTGCGATACCGACAACGATTGGAACAAAGATTCCAGAAATCTGATCCGCTAAGCGTTGAATTGGAGCCTTTGAGCCTTGTGCCTCTTCCACAATTTTAATAATTTGTGAAAGGGCTGTATCACGCCCAACCTTTGTTGCTTTTATTTTTAAGAATCCATTTTTATTAATTGTTGCTCCAATAACTGTATCTCCTATTGTCTTATCAACAGGAACACTTTCTCCAGTAAGCATTGATTCATCTAATGCAGAACGGCCCTCGATAATTTCACCATCAACAGGAACCTTTTCTCCTGGTTTCACATAAATAATGTCTCCAACTAAAACTTCCTCTAAAGGAATTTCTTGCTCAACACCGTCTCGAACAACCGTTGCTGTTTTAGCTTGAAGTCCCATTAGCTTTTTAATTGCTTCAGAAGATCTACCTTTTGCTCGAACCTCAAAAAGCTTACCTAAAATGATTAGTGTAATTAAAATTGCACTTGTTTCATAGTAAAGCTCTACCATGTGAGCACCTGATCCAATAGATTCGACTGATAAGTATAAGCTATAAAAATAAGCCGCAGATGTACCTAAAGCTACAAGTACGTCCATGTTTGCACTACCATTTCGTAATGCCTTATAAGCACCCACATAAAACTGCTTACCAATTATAAACTGTACAGGTGTTGCAAGTGCTAACTGTACCCAAGGATTACTTAACATAGCAGGAGCATAGATCCATGAAGTAAAACTAAAATGCCCAACCATTGCCCAGAGAAGTGGCAGTGATAAAATGATTGAAAAAATAAATTTACCTTTTTGTTTTTCAATTTCCTTCTCGCGGTAATCCTCGACATCCGTCTGTTTTTCTGTTTTCATGCTTGCGCCATAACCTAATTTTTCAACTTTCTGGATGATATCCCCTACAGTTACACCAGATGGATTAAACTCAACTGTTGCACTTTCTAAGGCTAGGTTTACACTTGCTCTTGTTACACCTTCCATTTTGTTTATGCCTTTTTCAATTCGTGTAGCACATGCTGCACAGGTCATGCCTGTAATGTTAAACTCTGCTTTTTCAGTAACTACGCCATAGCCTAAAGCTTCAATTTTCTTTTCAAATGCTTCAACATTTATTACTTCTGGATTATATTTAATTGTTGAACGTTCTAATGCGAGATTTACATTTGCTGATTCTACACCTTCAAGCTTATTCAGACCTTTTTCAATTCTAGTTGCACAAGCAGCACAGGTCATGCCCGTAATTTGTAGACTTGCTTCTTTTATCGTACTCATTTCCAAACCCTCCAATATACTGTATAGGGGTATATTTTTTTGAAAAAGAGAAGTGCTATCTTTATAGCACTATCTCCATTTTAAATTCTTACTCAACATCGTACCCTTGATCATCGATTGTTTCTTTGATTTGCTCTAATGAAACTTGGCTTGGATCATATTCTACATCAACTTTTCCTTCACCAAGGTTTACCGCAACCTTACTAACACCAGCTAATGCACCTACGCTGCCTTCAACTGAATTTACACAATGACCACAAGACATACCTTGAACGTTTAACGTTACTTTTTCCATGTATAACATCTCCTTATTTCTTCATTAATTTGTGAACTGTTACAAGCACTTCATCTACAACATCTAGATCTCCTTCTTGGATACGTTCGATTACGCAGCTCTTTAAGTGACCTTCAAGTAGAATCCTGCTAACACTATTTAGAGCAGATTGGATGGCTGCTATTTGAGTAATAACATCATCACAGTAAGTATCTTTCTCAATCAAACCTTTAACCCCACGAATCTGACCTTCAATTCGGTTTAATCGTGTAACAAGATTTTTTTTCGTTTTGTCGGAGTGATGGCTTTTTCGTTCACTATGGAGAGAACAACAGCTATCAGATCCTTCTTCATTTTCCATATCGATTTGATCCTGATTAGTGATTTCCATTTTTCTCCCCTCCTTGATTTATAATTTACCATACCCCCCTAGAGTATGTAAATAGTTTTTTCAAAAAAAATATAAAAAATCTGATTTCGTGAAATTTCCCTTTTATTATACCCCATTACCCTATATCAATCAGTGAAAAAGCTCACATCCTTGTAGGTTTTTTTAAATTAATATCGAATAAGTAAATATTAACTTCATCTAATAACAAAAGGAGAAATTGGTATGACCCTTGTCTTTTCATGTATAACCCCTCATGGCGGTGAGATTATTCCTGAATTATGTGGAGCACTTCCACAGAGAATGGCAAAAACAAGAGAAAGTATGGATAGGCTAGGGGAGTATATGAGACTGGCTGCTCCAGAAGCAATCATAGTACTTACCCCTCATGGTACGAGAATTAATGGACAATTTTCAATAAGTAACTCAGAACATATGACAGGAAACGTTGAAGAAAATGGAGCAATATTTTCAATGGCACGTGTTGTTGATCGTGACTTAGCAAGTGAGATTGAATTGTATACAAAACAAGCTGGCCTACCTGTTGGTTCCATCAATTATGCTACAAGTGCTGGACCGCTTTCCTCACTCCCATTAGATTGGGGGTCAATTGTTCCACTCAGATTTATGCCTGATGTTCCAGTGGTTATAATAACTCCGTCCCGTGATATTTCTTTTGAAAAACATCTTCAATTTGGAAATGTCCTTCGAACTGCTGTTCAGCAATCAAACAAACGTGTTGGTTTAATTGCTAGCTGTGATTGGGCTCATGCTCACAAACCTGATGGTCCATATGGTTATCATCCCGCTGCCATGGAACTGGATCAACGGGTTGTGAATCTTTTTAAAAATAATCAATTAGAGGATATGGTGAACTTTGATTCACAATTTATTGAGGATGCAAAACCAGATGGCATTTGGCAAACCTTAATTCTAGCAGGTGCAATCCCAAAATTAGAAAGAAGGATTGAGTTTCTTTCCTACGAAGCACCAACTTATTTTGGCTTACTTTGCGCTGCTATCAGGTAGAATTTTTGCTGTTAACCTGTTCTAAGGTAAAATAAACTTGAGGTTTACTTATTTAAAGGAGGGTACCCATGGAAAAAATCCAACTTACAGAGGATTTATCATTTTCAAGAATCATACACGGCCTATGGCGTCTTGCTAATTGGAACCAATCAAAGCAAGAAACACTATCTTTAATTGAAAACTGTTTAGAGTTAGGAATTACTACTTTTGATCATGCTGATATTTATGGGAAATACACATGTGAGGAGCTTTTCGGTCATTCTCTTTCATTAAAACCGTCGCTTCGCGAGAAAATGGAGATTGTTACAAAATGTGGAATAAAGCTTCCATCGCCTAACCGACCTGAACATAAGATAGTTCAGTATGATACAAGCAAAGACCATATTATAAAATCAGCCGAAAACTCACTTAAAATGCTGCAAATAGATTATATTGATGTTCTTCTCATACATAGACCTAATCCATATATGGATCCTGAACAGGTTGCTGAGGCTTTTTTTAAGCTTAAAGCAGATGGAAAGGTACGTTATTTTGGGGTTTCAAATTTCAAGCGGTCCCAATATAATATGCTTCAATCTTATTTAGATGCTCCTCTCGTAACAAACCAACTTGAGCTTTCTGCTTTTGAGCTAGAGAATTTTGAAGATGGAACATTAGATTTATGTCTGGAAAAACGTATTCCACCTATGGCATGGTCCCCTCTAGCGGGAGGCAGGATTTTTACAGGTGATGATGAGAAAACAATTCGACTTTCAGCAACATTAAAAAAGGTTGGTAGTGAAATTGGTGCAGATACAATTGATGAAGTAATGTATGCCTGGCTTTTATCACATCCTGCTAAAATTATGCCGATTGTGGGTTCAGGTAAGATTGAAAGAATTCAGTATGCAGTTAAAGCAACAAACCTTTCATTATCAAATGAACAATGGTTTGAGATTTTACAAAGCTCAATGGGACATAAAGTACCATAAAGATGCAGTTACTTATAGCGTAAACGCAAAAAGAAGCCTTCGATGAAGTCTTCTTTTTATTTTTTGATTAACAACAAGTTGTGCCATCATCTTCGCAGCATTTCGTTTCGTTGCTATCTTTAACCTCTTTTGCTTCAATACTACAACAATCTTGGTTTTTCTTTTTTAATAGGGACATTCTTACTTCCTCCTTTTTTTCATCAATTTTTTTAATTAATTTCCTACAAAATTGTTTAACAACAACCTGTGCCTTCGTTTTCACAGCATTTTGATTCCTCAACCTCATTGATCTCAATGTTACAACAATCTTGGTTTTTCTTTTTAAATAAAGACATTTTTCCGTTCCTCCTTACATTTAATCAATTTTTTTTGATTTATAATCCATAATAAAATTTAGCACGTTGCACAGCTAGCATTTTGTTCAAAGTAGCAAGATGTATTTACTTCTTTCTTTTCATTTCTCTCAGTAACTTTTATCTCAACAACTGAATCAATAAACATTGGTTTGTTATGTTTTGAAAATCTGCTATGGCGGTAGGCAACTTCGTATTTAAGCATTGTATCATTATTATACATTTAAACCCTCCTTTAAATCAATTTTTCTTGATGAATTAATAGTAAATCATTCCAATTATTTTCGCAAGAGTTTACATCAATTTTTTTTGATTTTTTTTCGACAATCATAACCAAATGCGCCTTGGCGTATTTGCGCAAAGATTTTTTTCGAGCTTGCTCTATAAAGTGAAACTTCAATCTGTGGGGTTTTTTTTCCACAGATTTAGTTAAACCAATCGGGCCTTTACTGGCAGTTGCCCGAGGGCTTATTACCAGTTAATGCGGGAAAAATTTCCACTAAAAAATTTGAGGCATCCGCCGGAAGCCTTACCTTTATTCAGTCGGAGTTTAAATCTAGGCTAAATCGTATGCTCTTATTGCAATCATTTATTGAAGTGTGGGATTTCTGCTGAATAAAGTTAAAAGGCTGGATTCCATTTATCCAACCTTTTAACAGCAATCATTTTTTTCTTCGGTATCTCCTCTGAATAAACAGCATAGTTCCTCAGAAAGTAAATGATTTAACTCCTTAGTATTTAATTCGTAGTAGCTCCAAGTACCCTTAGTTGTTTTCAGTAATAATCCTGCATCGAGTAAAATTTTCAAGTGATAAGAAAGCTTGGACTGTGGCATGTCGATAATTTCAGATAGATCGCATACACATGCATTTCCTCTTGATACAATTTCATTCATGATTTTCAACCTTTTCTTATCTGCTAACGCCTTGAATTTCGCTTCGTATTTTTCAAATGTTTTCTCTAATGAAATATCAAGTAAAGGAATTTGCTCCATTTCGGTCCCTCCCTTTATATCTATTTTTTTTGATTAATTAATTATACCATATTGTAGTTGTCGATGGTGGGGAGTTTCCTGTGAAGATGTTATTTTTTTCAATACATGAACTACTGCCCTTACACACAAATTAAGAAAGGATTAAAGGGCAAAAGCCCTTATCAATCCAACAAAATCGTACTGGGAGGGTTCCGAATGCAAAACAACAATCAGCAAATTCCAGCTCAAGCTCAACAAGCATTAAATCAAATTAGAGAAACTGCACAGCAGTTGAGTCAAAATGAGCAATTGAATGCGCAGCAATTTCAACAAAGTTCACAAGAAGTTCAAAATGCTGCCCCTGGATTTGCAGGACGTGAATTGAATGCTGCCGCGCAATTAAATCAAATAGAGCAAGCAGCACAACAGGTGCAACAATCTGTTGGACAGCAACAATTCTCGTCAGCAGGCTCCTCTTTCAGTACAGAATTTGCTAGCGAAACAAATGTTGCAGAGGTTAGAAAACAAAATCAACAATCTCAGCAAAACAGTACGAATCGCTAGCTCCACTTTAATTAACCCCAAATACCCTCACATTTTGTGAGGGTATTTTCGATTAAGCTTGTGATGTAATTGGATGTTTAACATAGGTAGGAAGTTGGATATCTTTTTTCGTTCTTATAAAGAATACGTCACTCGGTTCATAGGGTATTGGATTTACCTTATATTCATTGTCATTCGGTGTAAAATGTAAGACAGCCTTTTTTACATTACTGGGAGCCAGTTTGCTTATTAGTGATTGTAAGGAAACTAACCTATCACTAATCACATCAAACAAATGAAGGATGTCTTCTTGGACTTGATAAATGACAATTGCGTTTTCTTCCGCAAAATAATATATATCATCGGGAAAACCATACATGGCATGAAACATGAACACATCTTCTCCATGAGTTATTCCAAATTCTGAAGAAACTGGTACTCTTCGTTTTACAAATTCATAAATAAACTTTAGATCCTTTGAATTAAGTGGGTTTAGTTTCGTACCCAACTTATTTTGACCACCATGAACCTCTATCTCAAATAAACTTTCCTTGTACGAACGGAATCCAAACTTTGGATAAAATTCGAGAACACTTTGATTTGCGAATAAATACATGAAATCGCAAGTATCATCGAAATCCTCAAAGACTTTTTTCAATAATTTTGCTGACAATCCTCTATTCCGATAGTCTGGATGTGTCATAACTGTTCCAACTTGAAGTCCATTTACATGCTTTCCATGTAGGATAATATCAAAAAGATTGATCGATACATTAGCAATTACCTTTTCACCATCTACGAAAGAATATGGTATATATCTTTCATTCCAAAACCCTTGCTGGTACCAATCCTCAAATTGTATTCCAAATATATTTTTCGCTAGTTCATTAAAGTTTGCTCTATATGCGTCATTGTTTTTATAATTACTAATCAGCTGGAAGTTCTCCATGCTGCCTCCCCCTCGTATACTATCTCTTTAATTGGCTGCAATAACCTTTGCAAATCCATGATCTAAAAGTGTTATGGAATCATTCCATACTGACACATCTGTCGATTGCAATACTACAGCTAAAAGTTGTTTATCATTTCGTTTTGCTGCTGAAATTAAACAATACCCTGCTTCATCTGTAAAGCCTGTTTTAATTCCATTCGCCCCTTCGTAATAGAAACCACTTGTTGGATCTAATAACTTATTGCGATTAACGTAAGAAATAGATGAATCCACATATTTATGCTCACTCACTATATCCTGAAAAGTGGTATTCTTCATCGCTTCCTTTGCGATGAGTCCAAGATCAAAGGCAGTTGTATAATGATCATCATCATGCAAGCCATGCGGGTTCACAAAGTTCGTATTTTTGGCTCCTATCTCTCTTGCTCGTTCGTTCATCATTTTTGCGAAGTAAGCCATTGCTTTCTTATTTGACAAATTCATATTCCCGCTTTCTTTCTTAGCAATATGAATCGCAATTGTTCTTGCAGCGTCATTTCCAGATGGAAGCATCAGACCGGCTAACAAAGCACGTAAGGATAACTCTCTGCCCTCTACAAGCCAGGCTGTGCTCTCATTTTCAAGTTTCATATTAACCTCATCACCCACACGAATGATGTCATCTAGATTCCCTTTTTCAATCGCTAGTAGTGCCGTCATAATCTTAGTTGTACTTGCGGGATAAATTTTCTTGTCGCTATTTTTCCCGTATAGTAGTTCGCCGGATTCTGCATCTAAAAGAATGGCAGCATTCCCTGCTATCGGTAGATTACGATTCACCTCGTCATCATCATTAAACAGTTCGAATTGAATTGATTTACTTTCATTAAGAAATTCTTGACCCTTCTCTATAAAAAGTAGAATGACACCAGCGAAAATTAGTAGGATTATTACCTTTTTCATCTCTAACACTCTCCCAAGGCTATGTTGTTATCTCAACTATATCCATTATTTCTAAAGAGAGTTCAAATTAAAACTTAAGAAAACCTAAAGATTTACTAGTATTCCTTCTTAAGGTTTTTTAGAAAGTGGAAGTTTCACTTCAAATACTGTTTCTTTTTCGCTGCTCTCTACTTGGATTTCACCGTCATGAAGACTTACTATACTTTTTGAAATTGCTAATCCTAACCCTGATCCACCTGTCTCTTCAGAACGGGAGCTTTCAACTCTATAAAATCGATCAAAAAGATGTGGCAATGCTGCACTTGGAATAGCAGGGCCATAGTTTTTTAATTCAATTATAACCTCTGTTTTATTACCTACGAGAGTAATATCGATTCTTCTACCTGTTTTTCCATATTTAATTGCATTCGTCATAATATTTTCAAAGACTCTCATTAATTTATCAGGATCCGCATTGATCAGAATTTTATCATCTGTAGTGTTTAAACTAGCTTCCATCTCATTTTCCTTTAACAACGGGATAAATTGAGAAATCACTTGTCCGAGTAGTTCAACCAGGTTGAATTCCACCAGCTTTAAAATACGCTTATCTTGATTTACCCTTGTATATTCAAATAAATCATCAACCATTCGATTTAATCGAAGTGCTTTTTCAAAGGCGATGTTTGCATAGTAGCGAAGCTCTACTTCGTCCTTATATACATCTTTATCAATTAGCTTCAAATACCCAATAATCGATGTAAGAGGTGTCCTTAAATCATGTGAGACATTTGTAATGAGCTCATTTTTTGCGTAATTCGCCTTCTTTTCTTCTGTTATAGCATTTTTCATTTGTTCTGACATTTGATTAATATTTTTGGCAAGTGCTTTTAACTCTTTATTTCCTTTAACCGGGGCTTGGGCATGAAAGTTCCCCTCTGCTATCTTTTCAACTGATTCACTAATCGTGACAAAATGATATGTATTTTTCACACTTAAAAGGATATGGTAGATAAACGTCATAACAATAGTAAATAATATAAATAAAATAAATACATCGACTTCATTCTCTAATCTCTGTAAAAAATATACAAATCGTAACGGGAGATACAGATTATAATAGAGAAAACTCATCACAAAATAAACCAAAAAAGCAGTTAAAATTGCTAATGTTACACTAGCCAGTCCATGAAAAGCAATTTTTAGTAAAATGGAAACTAGCTTTCTATTCCTCGATTTTATAGCCAACACCCCAAACCGTTTTAATCGCTTTGTATCCCATTTCCTTCTCAAGCTTATCTCTCAGGTTACTAATATAAACCATTACGGTATTATTTGAGGCGAAATATTTCTCCTTCCAGACGCGTTCAAACAATTCCTCCGCACCAAAAACTCTTCCAGGATTAGACGCTAACAAACAGAGAATTTCAAACTCAGTCGATGTTAAAGAAATAGGCGATCCTTTATAAGAAACCGTATAGGCTGATTTGTTTATTTCTAATGATTGGACACGTAAAATTTCTTGCTTTTTGTCATTCTCTGCTTCACGGTATTGATAGGTTCTCCGAAGTAATGTCTTTACACGGGCCAACAGTTCTAACGGATTAAATGGTTTGATAAGATAATCATCTGCTCCGGTCATCAAACCCGTTATTTTATCGATATCCTCTCCCTTTGCGCTCACCATAATAATCGGAACATGCCATTTATCTCGCAACACCCTGCAAACCTCAAGACCGTTCATATCTGGCATCATAATATCGAGGATAATAAGATCTATTTTTTTATTCATGAATGTATTCATCGCCTCTACTCCACTATAGGCTTTAGAAACTTCAAATCCTTCATTTCGTAAATAAATTGAAATTAAATCAACAATTTCTTTATCATCGTCAACAACCAATATATTTCTCATTACTAACACTATCCTTTTTCTAAATAACTTCAGTTAAAAGTTTACACTATTTCTCAAAATTTGCCATTTAATTTTGCAACCATGTCAATGAAGACATGTAAAAAAGTAGACCATTACATACGAAAAAACAAAAAACAGATCCAATTGGACCTGTTGTTATTATTCAAACCGAACTCGTTTTATTCCAACGAGTAAAAAGATGACTGCAAATCCTAGTAAAATTAGTACTGGATTTAAAATATCGATTAGACTACCTCCACGAGCAGTTATTTCAGTAAAACCTTTCATTGCCCATGTTTGTGGAACAAATTCAGCTATTTTTTGCATGAAGCCTGGTACAATTTCAAGTGGCCAAAAGACCCCTCCAAGCATACATGTCGATATTACAATTAGATTTCCTAACGCTGCTTGTTGTTCTATTGTTTTTGAGTAGGTTGCAATCACTAGTCCAAGGCCAATTACACAAAATAACACCGCAGACACCAGCAAGATGATACTTACTAGGCTTCCCCAACTTACGTTAAAGAGTAGTGAGCTTGAGACCATCAAAACTGCAAATTGTATCCATCCAATCACAAAGAATGCAACTAGATAACCAAGCATTATTTCACCTTTTGAGGTAGGTGATGTAAGTAATCTTGACCATACACCCGTTGTTTTTGCCTCTAGAATGGTACCTGTTGATGACATCATGACAATCATAACAAACATGATAGCAAATCCAGCAGCTCTTTCGGACATATTATCCATCGTTTGAGTAGAAGCATCTTTTGTTACTACTCTTTTCTCAACGGATGAACCTGCCGGTGTCCGCTCTAACGAAAGTTCCTGTAACATCAGCTCCCAGCTACCTCCACTACTGTTTGCCCAAGCCTGAGAAGCCTTTACCTCAATCGCTACATTTATAAGCTTATTCCCTGCAATCTCTTTTACAATCATTCCACTCGTAAATTCAGGCCCATGTATAAAAGAGATCTGTGGTAACTCTTCGGTTTGAAGTTCGCTTTTAAAGCCTTTTTGTACAAGTAGATATCCGGTTAACTCTTTGTCAATCACACGCTGTTTAGCGTCCTGCAATGTTGATTCAGTAAATTCAAACGTTCCATTCTGTTTAAGCTTTTCTATAAATGCTTTGGATACGCTACTTTGATCCTCATCTACTACAGCTATCTCAACCTTCTTTGTAGCTTCATCACTTCCAAGTAAGCTTCCAAATAATAATGTAAAAAGTAAAGGCATAGCAAACATTAGAAAGTAGGATTGCCGCCTTTTAAAAACACGTCCTATTTCTAAAAAACTAATTGTAACTATTTTTCTCATATGAAGCCCTCCCCTCTACTGTACTTTTAATCGAAACGACCCAATAACGACCGATATCATACCAATTCCCAACAAGACACCCACAGCTGGCAGTAATGAGGTCCATGTTGTGCCTTGCATAATTTCCAACAAACTTGTTAGTGCCCAATTATTTGGTACAATACTTGCAATGTTTTTTAGGGTATCAGGAAAGATAGCTATTGGGAGCATCGAGCCTCCAAGTAATGCAAGCATTTGAACAACCATTCCGCCTACTGTATCAGCGGTCTTTTCAGTCTTAAGAATGGACGCAAATAACATCGAAAGTCCAGAAACGGCAATGCTATATGAAATACCTATTACGAATAGTTGAACAAGATTGTCTCCCCAATAAACCTTACTTACAAAATGGGTCACCCCAACAAAAAGGAAAAATTGTAAAACAGCGAAGCAAAAGACTCCTAAAAATTTCCCAAAAAGAATCGATTGTTTACCGGTAGGTGTGCTTAGTAATCTAGCGAATGTTTCTATTGAGCGCTCCTTGATGATTGATTTTGCCCCCAAAGTCATATTAAATAACAAAAACATAACTGCCATTGCTGCAGCATAATATTGCATACTTGAAACTTGCTTTTCACCGACTGAATCACTACGGACAATCTCTGTTGTAGGATCCACTGCCTGCTTTTGTAATTCGGATGCCAACTCTCTTCCAATTTTATCTACATCAATTGTCCCAGTGCTAACAGGCTGTGCCATGGCAAGCTTTGATACTACATGGTGTGTTGAAGAGTATACTGCAGACACTCGCTCCGTATAAGAAGTAATCATTGATTCCACAACAGTACCTGCTATTTCTTTATTGGAATCAGTAAGAACAATAGCTTCAACTAATTCTTCTGCCTGAATTCCCTTGCTCCATTTTTCAGGAAAAATAATCCCAGCATCCACCTTCTCATTTCGTACGAACTTCTCCAATTGGGATTCGGAATCAATTTCAATAACTTCGATAGCATTCTGCAAGTCTTTGCCTTTTAACACTTCGTTAACGAAAGTAGTTGTTAATGGATCTTGGTCTATTTGGTAAACGCCAACCTTTATTCGAGCAAAGCTAGAATCAGAACCAAACACGTCCTTCAATGCGGTTCCTAATATAGCAGTTAAAAGCAGTGGCATTAGTATCATGAGTAAAAATGCCTTACGATCACGAAACTGTATTAAAAAATCCTTCCAGGCGATTTGTAAGCTTTTCATATGGAACACCTCTAATCTCTCAATGTTTTTCCAGTAAGTTGTAAAAATAAGGATTCTAAATTTGGTTCTTGTATTTCAATCGAGAGAACTTTTACATTTTGCTCTCCCGCCAAACGAATGATGTCCGCTAAAATATTTTCCGCACCAATAATCTCAAGGGTATTTTCAGTAGTCGCAACCCCTGTCACCATGTCAATTGCCCTCACTTGAGAGATGAATGAGTCTTGTATATGGTCCACTTTTATCCGGTGAATCGTACCACCTGCTAACCGGTTGCACAGCTCGTTTTTTGTTCCGATGGCAATTACATTACCTGCGTCAATTATCCCAACCCGTTCACATAGAAAATCAACCTCTTCCATATAATGACTTGTATAAATGACGGTCATTCCCTGTTGGTTCAGCTGCTTCACGGTTTCTAAAATATGGTTTCGTGATTGTGGGTCAATTCCAACTGTTGGCTCATCCATGATTAAAAGCTTAGGTTCATGCATAAGGGCAGCACCTATATTGACTCTTCGTTTCATTCCACCAGAGAAGGTCTCGACTTTATCCTTTGCACGTTCTGTTAGCCCGATTATGTGAAGGACTTCTTCTACTCTGTTTTTGGCCTGTTTACCTGTTAGACCGTACATTTTCCCCCAAAACAATAAGTTTTCTCGTGCAGATATGGTAGGATAAAGCGCAATTTCTTGTGGGACCACACCAATTATTTTTTTACTCCTCATCGGTTGTTGCTTGACGGAACTCCCATCCACGAGAATCTCACCTGAATCAATTCCAACTAAACCACTTATCATTGAAATCGTTGTAGATTTTCCAGCCCCATTTGGGCCGAGCAATCCAAAAGACTCTCCTGCCTTTACAGTAAAAGAAACTCCTCTAACAACTTCTCTATTTCCGTACGTTTTCTTTATATTTTCAACTGCTAACAAATTACTCACTCCATTCGATTTGACTATTGTAGGATTAGTTTAAACTATTAGGTAGAACCATCCATCTCCCTTCAGATAGATTTATCCTATGTAAAAAGACGACCTAATTCGGTCGTCTTCCATTTCATATATGCCAAAAGTCATGTGTCAAATGTTGATATTCCATATCGAACAGCAAAAATAGCAGCTTGAGTTCGGTCTCTAAGTTGAAGCTTACTAATGATATTTGATACATGATTTTTTACTGTTCCTTCCGTTATAAACAGCTTCTCTGCAATTTCCTTATTACTAAGTCCAAATCCAAGCTGTGTTAGTACCTCTTGCTCCCGTTCAGTGATTTCCTCTAAAAGCTTGGCTATCTCTGTAGATAGATGTAGTTCCTCTTCTCCTTGCTCTACTCTTTTCGTTTGCCTTAATTCTTTAAGTACTTGTGAGGTAAGATCTTTTGGTAAAACGACTCCGCCCGATTGCACAGTCATGATTGCTTGAACAATCATATCTGTTGGCATATCCTTTAGCAAATAACCACTTGCACCTTCTTCAAGTGCTTCAAAAATGAGTTCACTATCCTTAAAAGTGGTGAGCATCAGTACTTTTACATGTGGTAGGGACTGTGTGATAAGCTTGGTGCCTTCTACTCCATTTACGATAGGCATACGAATATCCATAAGGATAATGTCCGGGTTAAGTGCAGACGCTTTTTCAAATGCTTCCCTCCCATCTGCAGCAGTCCCAATTACTTCTATATTCGGACGAAGATTTAGAATCGTCGCAAGTCCCTCTCTCATTAGCTCCTGATCATCCACGACCATGATTTTTATCATACAGCACCTCCTGAACTCCATTTTAATTGGGTAAGTGGAAACTCAGCCTTCACCACGAACCCAGTTCCTTGTTCACTTTTATATTGAAGTGATCCTCCGTGTTCAACGACTCTTTCCCTCATGTTCACTAGACCAAAGCCAGGTACAATTTTTCCTGTACCATACCCATTATCTGAAATCTCCAACATAACGGCTCTTTCAGAATAGGAAAGGGTAACCCCACATTTAGTTGCTAAACCATGCTTTTTTGAATTTGTAAGAGATTCTTGGATGATACGCGTAATTGTTGGTTGAATAGAGGTTGGAATTTCTGAAACTTCCCCCTCTATGACTAAATTGACTTCCAAACCTGTCATGCTTGAGAAATCGTGAAGCATTTTCTTTATGGTTTGAGCAAGTGTCATCCTTGTATCGTCATCCTCCTGAATGGCACGTACAGATAGTCGAACCTCTTGTAATGCCTCTCTAGCCAACTGATCACATTTTTGTAAGGCAACCTTACTTTGTTGTTGATCTACACTCATTAGCTCTTGTGCAAGCTGCATTTGAATCAAAAGGGCTGTCATTTTGTGCCCAACCGTATCATGAATTTCTCTTGCAATACGATTACGCTCTCGAATCGCTGTAAGCTCTTCAACCTGTAGCGAGTAATTTCTGAGCTGCTCATGGGCATCCGTTAACGCAACATGAGATTCCTCCAACTGCTTATATTGAATTTCAACTGTGTCCTGTGTCTCCATCAGCTTACGAATCAGTTGTCCCACAATTGACCCAAAAACCACAAATGAAAAGCTTACAATATTACTCCAGAACGAAAATTCCTCAGTCCTTATGTAATTAATGAGCATGATTCCTATCCAGATGATAAAAAAGGAGATCGAAAACCTTATTAAAACAGCTCGGTCGTTCGTGCGTATGAAAATAGTAACCGCTATAATCCCAAAATAGATCAAATACAAAGCATCTTTATCACCATATACAAAGCCAATTACCGCACTTATTAGGACATCAACCCAGGTTAGTCGCATCATATATTTTATACCGAAATTGGTAAAAATCAGAAAATGAGTAGCTACTAAAAGCAGCATAAGAATAAGAATTAAAACCTTTTCCCAAATTTCTACCGATTCTAAAAAATATACAATACTTAATAAAATAAACATTCCCACCCTTGATAAGGTAAAGGGGCTTATAGGTTTCGTTTTTAGAATAATGGTTCACTCCTGTCAAAACTTGATTTTTATACCTTTCTGCATAGATGTTGAAATTCCTGCAATCCGTGATACATAAAATTCCCAGAAGACAGGTTTACCTGTTGCTTACATAAAACAACAGAAAATCCTCATACTACAAAATGTTAAGTTATGCTTTCATACCCTATTACCATGAATGGAGATGAATGTGTTGGGAAGAACGAAACGTGGAAATGCGAATGCACAGCGCAATAACAATACTAAAAAAGGAAACAGAATAAGCGAGGAACTAGTTGAATTTGCTTCTTATTCAGAGGTAAAAGCAGAAAAACAAAATATCAACAATAAGAAATAAGATGTAATTCGGCCAGGGCAATGCCTTGGCTTTTTAACTTTATATGATATAATTATCTTGAATTCAAGATATTATAGCTTTCAAGGGGGTACAAGTATGCAATTATTAGGTTTACACCATGTTTCAATATTGACCGGTAAGGCTGAACGGAATTATGAATTTTACACAAAAGTACTTGGAATGCGCTTAATCAAAAAGACCGTTAACCAAGATAATACGCAATCCTATCATCTATTTTACGGAGACGCGAAAGGGAGCCCTGGTACGGAAGTAACCTTTTTCGATATTCCGAGCTTAGGAAGAACACATCCTGGGGTCTCAAGTATTTCTTCTACCTCCTTACGTGTAAAAAGTACAGAGTCCCTTCATTTTTGGAAAAAACGATTAGCGGATTATGGCATTGAATCTGAAGCAATCACACAAAGAGCAAATCGAGATACTTTTGCCTTTCAAGACTTTGAAGGAACACGACTCATTCTCGTAGCGGATAATGGGGAGAACGGTGTAGCTGCGGGCGAGCCCTGGCCTGTTCCAGATATTTCTACAGACCATGCTATCATTGGATTAGGGCCTGTCACATTGACCGTTTCCGATTCTAGCCCTACTGTTCGCATCCTCACAGAGGTTATGGGGTTTCGCAAAGTTAGCACCTACCCTTCATTAGCAGGGGAGTTTCCAGACATTCTTGTGTATACTACAGGGGAAGGTGGTCCTGGTGCAGAGATTCATATTGAAACACGTCCTGATTTACCAAAGGAACGGTTAGGTCGCGGCGGTGTTCACCATGTAGCCTTCCGCATCCCTAATGAAAATGAATATGAATATTGGTTTAAAAAGATAAGAGGTACACGCCTTCCGAACTCTGGGAAAGTTGACCGCTATTATTTTAAGGCACTTTATTTTAGAGAACCAAATGGTATCTTGTTTGAGCTCTCAACTGATACACCCGGATTCGATGTGGATGAACCGATTGATACATTGGGAGAAAAACTTGCACTCCCTCCATTTTTGGAGCCAAAACGTAGTGAAATTGAAGCTAAATTAAGGCCTTTGGATATTTCGTGAGGTAAATTCATAGAAAGCCTAAGGAAAAATGAGGTTCCTTGGGCTTTTTCTAGTTGATATTGACTACCTTTCTTGTCAAAAATGGGTTCCATGGCTTTTATTTTGTTTCTATGGACGTTAATTCAGTTCTATGGCTTTTATTTCGACTCTATGAGCGTTACTCTAATTCTATGGCTTTTAGCCGGAAATCCACACCTGATTATATGGCTTTTAGCTAATTTCATCGGATTTTTACAGGACGACCCTAAGATATAGCTTAATTTCCTTCCCTGGCGCCCTCCAGCTGCTGTAGCGTCTCGTGCCCAGGCGAGTGAAGGTTTAGTAAAATAACCCCTATTATGATCAACAATATACCTGCTACACTCATAATATTTAATTTTTCCTTCCAGACTAGTACGCCAATAATCGCGGTTACGGCTGTACCAATTCCAGACCAGATGGCATATGCAATACTAAGTGGAATGGTTCGTAATGATAATGACAGTGAAAAAAAGGCAAGTCCGAAACCTAAAATAACGCCAATGCTAGGTAGTAGCTTTGTAAATCCATTTGACGCTTTTAACATGGATGTACCAAACAATTCTGAAACAATGGCGATCATTAAAAATAAATAAGCTTTCATCGTATATCCTCCGATGTCTTAATTGTTCTTCATCATTATATATAAAATAGGAAAATACAACCAGTAAACACTCGTTGTATTCTCAAAATTTGTCTATAAATATTGTGCTGTCTTACTAAATCGTCTTCTTAATCCCTCTCCAATGATATTGAAGGTCAACATCGCGTAAAATAAGGCCAAGGCCGGAACGATTGGAATCCACGGGGCAGATAATATGGCATATCTGGTTTCACCAAGTAGAGTTGCCCAATTATGACTTGTGTTTTGTAATTCGCCAAAACCGTTGTCTAGTTCTACAAACTTCTGTGAAACAAAGATGCTAAATAATCCTAACTGTCCGATTAAGACGGTAACCCTTCCAAGATCCACGAAAAAATTACTTACGATATTCGGCAGCATATATGGGATATAATGCCTAAAAATAAGCCCAAATTGGCTGTTTCCCTGTACTATTGCAACGCGGATGAACTCTTTTTGAGAGAGATCATGTGCTTGCTGCTGAAAAAGATGACTTGTTCTTCCAACTTCTATAAAAGCCAAAATAAAGATAGCCCAAATAAATCTTGTTGTGGAAAATATCAAAAATGGTAGATTTATAAAGATAATCGCTGCGATTAAAGTCGGAATTGCCGAGAAAAATGTGTGCAGCATCGTAATAATCCAATGCGATGTTCCTTTTTTCTCCGAACCTAATAAGGCTAGTGGGATAGAAATTAAATAACGGATAAGGGTAATTGAGAAAATGATAATAAGTGTATCCTTTGTACCAATAAGAATTAGACTACCTAGACTACGTCCGTCTTGGTCGGTTCCTAATAGATCGTCCTTAAGAGGGGGAAAAGGTGCCCTCGCCATACTTCCATCCTCGTAAAATCTCATTCTCTCTGCATCAAGATCTGTTTCACTGACGACAAAAGGGGAAGCAATCATAGCTGCAACTAATCCAAGAAACATTAGAATTCCGATCAATAATAAATAATTTTTCTTCATGCTACTCCCTCCATACCTTGTTATATTTGTATTTCGTTACTGTCCCCAAAACTTGGGCAATAAATAGAGGTAACATAAAACATACCAGTAATCCGAATATGAGTGGCGCCTCTTCTGTTGCAAGTCCACCTTGTACGCTAATCAATTTACTAAACTCCACTGCTTTAAACAATCGGTACGCAGCACCTTTGTAATCAAGTAGCCATTCAATAATTAATAAGTTTGACATAATATATAGCATGACCGTAGGAAGGTGATTACTAATTGCAATCATGGCATTCTTAAAGATATGGCTCATAATAATCTTGTCCCTTGTCAGTCCTTTTGAATGAGCAACAAGTACATACAGCTCTCCGCTTTCATCGCTTATTGCTCCTCTTGTAATGTTGGCAATATACATAATCGGATGAATGGAAATTAATAATGCCGGAAGGATAAAGTTATACCATTCCTCATAACCTAGAATATCGATTGATTGGAAGTTTACTAGAATTATCCACTGCAATAAGATGATTAAAAAGAAGTCTGGGATTGCAGACGTAAGCCATGTAGTACCTCTCCCAATAAACGAAAACCATCTATTTTGGTACTTAAAATCAAAAATTCCCTTACTTATTCCCAAAATGATACATATGATAAATGCCGAAATAATAATTTTTAAACTCCTAGGAAAATATCTTGCAATTTCTTCCTCTACAGCAAATCCAGATTTCGTCATCCCAAGGGTTTGGTCGTAATAAATCCCATTAAGCAGCCCTTTTATGTTTTCCTTATAGGTATCCATAGAAAAAATATAGACGACATCGGTGTAATCCTGAGTTCCACCACGTGGGAATAACGCTAAAATGATTACACCTATTAGGATTAAAATATGAGAAAACACAAGCCAACCCCAATGGCTCTTATATTCAGTCATCTGTTTCTTGTAAAGATACTCAATCCATTGTGTTAAGAGCACCGTAATAATGAAACATAATACTAGCGTAATTATTAATTCATATTCATAGTTTCGTAATGCCCTTGAAAAAGGTTCATTACTGAAATCCACCAAACTAACTAATTTATATCCTGCCCCACTGTATTCTGTTAGCCACTCGACAAGAACTATGTTTGAGATGAGCAGCAAAACTAGTTTAGTCAACTTGGTTAAAATAGACTTCATCCCTTGAAAAAAAGGAATACTATTCTTTAATTGTTTATGTATCAGTTGGGCAACAAATATCGACGGATAGATTGAAATAAGTAGTGAAAGTAAGAATACTGACTTCATCTCACCACTAATTGTTATAAGGTATACCAGAGGAATAAAGAGTAAAAAATTTGGAACTCTAAACCATTCTAAGTCTATCCTTTTGATAGGTACTTTTTGCATAATCCAACCAAGTCCACCCCCTATTACGAAGCAAAGCAATAGTGACATCCCCATTAGGACAAGGCTTTTGGAAAAATAAAACACGGTTTCCTGAAAAACGGATGTTCTATCCCAGGTTTCCCCTAAGCTTAAGGTTTCGAATCTTTCTTTAAAAAAATCAATTACATTTGTAAAATATACTTGCGACGAGAAAATATACTTCACTTTGAATTCATTTATTTCGACCTGGTTTGTCTCTCTTGGAATCATCGTTACTAACATAAGACCGATCAATACTAATAGGTTGATACAGACAAGCCTTCCTATCGAAAACGCAAGCTTCAATCATCTCCCCCCCATCATACAATTGTTTTCTGTTTAATGATTGTAAAGTTGGCGCTTTGATCCGTAATACACATTACGGTTAGGTACATCAAAATAGATCCGATTCCCTTGTGCACTTAAAACCAACTCTTGCCCCTCAATGGCCATAATTTTTAATGGTGCTCCTTTAGCAAAAGAATACTGGATTTTAGTAGTGTTTCCTTTTCCCTTATTAATCACTAAGTAAAGGAAACCAGTTGATGGATCATCTACTACAGTTCCTGCATAAATTTTGTATTCATCTAAACCAATATTTCCTACTGCATAATTCGAAATCTCAAAACCAGGAAGATAAACTCCTCCGCCACTTTTAATAGCAAAGTTTAATGTAATTGGTTTGTTTTCAGAGCCCTCTTGTTCTGCCTGAACCGCATCTGTTACTTGTTTCTCAAGCTGTTCAACTTTTCCATTTAAGTAAATACCCATCACTAGCAAAAAAACACATGTTACTGATAAGGTTAGTGTGAACATGGTGTATTTATAGTAGCGTTCCTTTTTTCGTTTACTAGATAAGACGTAATTCTTAATATCCAGTTTATCGTAAGGTGTTAAAGCATGATTCTTAAAAACAGTTTGATCCATACTTTTACGGAGGTGTTTTAGCTTATCATCCATATTCATTTTTCATCCTCCTTCGTATATCTTACGTAAAAACTTTTTCCCTCTACTTAATCTTGTCTTTATAGTTGCTTCATTTAATCCTGTAAGCTCTGAGATTTCCTTAATTTTCAAGTCCTCATAGTAGTAGAGAATAATAATTTCACGATACTTTACAGGGAGTTTCAGAACATTTTGAGATAAAATCCGTTCCTCTGTAAGAAGCATCAGTCGATCCTCAGGGGTAATGCTTCTTTTATTTTCATTCATAAACAGCCTCTCAAGAAATTCCTTAGGTAAAATCCATTTCCCTTTTATAAAATCCTTACATTTATTAATCGTAATCTTATAAATCCAGTTCTTATAGGAACATTCCTCTCGAAAGTTTTCCAGATTGTTATAACAAGCCAAAAACACTTCTTGGGTAATATCCTCCGCAACCTGCCAATCTTTCACATATGTATAAGCAAGTCTTTTTACCATTTCGCCGAACTCGTCTATAAGTTTCTCGAGTAAACTTTCGTTCGTATAATACTCATACTTTCTTACATTCTTCATGTAATCCCCCCGTTAGGACTAGCAAACGATTATCTATTTACATCCATCTGTTAAACATTGTTAATATTACCACTTTTTTGTAAGTTTTGCCTAGAATAAAAAATTATCATTGTGTAGTTTAGACGACATGTTCTTAAAAAAGTTTCAAAATATTACATAAATTTGAAATATATCTTTTGGCATAAAAAAAGCACCCCATATTGAGATGCCTTTGACTTATTTATTCCGGTAGCTGGGTTTGTTTTTCTAATGGAGTAACAATTGTGTTTCGTTTCGTATAATCTAGGCTTGCACGATCAACTGGAGTAAATCCAGTTGGGTGATAAAAGCGAAGTAAATCACCATATACTAGCTTATCTGAAAGAGCAAGTGTTGTTTTTACGTAATCATTAGAAGACTGACAGTTTTCTTTTTTAATCTCTTGTCCAGTTGTATTATCATAACATACACCCTTCACAAAGGTGTGATCCTTTGAAACAAAATCTCCGTTTCGGAACGGTACAATTTGTTTGTGATCTTCTGAGAAGAGATCTGAACCAAATTCAATATAGTCAGTAGTTTCAATTCCTAACAGATGCAGAATGGTCGGTCTTACGTCAATCTGCCCTCCATAGGTGTCCATCTGCTTACCTTCTACTCCTGGAATATGAATAAACAATGGTACACGTTGTAGCTGTGCACTTTCAAACGGTGTAATTTCTTTACCTAACACCTTCGCCATTGCTTTATTATGATTCTCTGAAATACCATAGTGGTCCCCATAAAGTACAACCATTGTATTTTCATAAAGCCCACTCTCTTTTAGGTAACCAAAGAATTGTTGAATCGCCTCATCCATATAACGTGCTGTTTGGAAGTAGTGGTTTACTGTTTTACTACCAAAATCCCCAGGAGCTAACGTTACATCTTCATCTTTTAAAATAAATGGATGATGGTTCGTAAGAGTGATAAATTTCGCAAAAAATGGTTCTTCCATACTCTTTAATAACGGCATGGATTGTTCAAAAAATGGTTTGTCATTTAACCCATAATTGATCGTGTTGTCTTCCGTTAATTCATAAAACTCAGCATCAAAGAAATGAACGTATCCGAATGCTTTGTACATATTTTCACGATTCCAGAACGTTCTATAGTTACCATGGAATGAAGCTGTTTCATAGCCATTTCCTTTAAGGATTGCCGGGAATGCTTGATACGTGTTCTGAGCTTTGGTCATGAATACGGCACCCTGAGGAAGCCCATAAAGAGAATTATCTAAAATAAACTCTGAATCAGATGTTTTACCTTGTGCTGTCTGATGGAAAAAGTTAGGGAAGTAAAACGTATTCTTGTCCCTTGTTAGGCTATTTAAAAACGGTGTAACTTCTTCTCCATGTAGCTTATAGTCTAAAAGAAAGGTTTGAAATGATTCTAGTTCTAAATAGACGACATTCATACCCTTTGCTTGTCCAAATAGTTCCTGGTTTCGCTGGCCAAAATTAGCCTTTGTATAGTTTTCAACCTCAGTTATATCATCACCATCAGCGAGAACTCGTTGAGAGGACGATTTTGCAGTCTGAATCGCATCATAAATATGGTAATTATACATACCTAGATACTTTACTAGGTAATTTCTATCAAAGGATCTTGTTAATAATTCAGGTCTATCCTCTTCTGCAAGATGTAGGTTACCAGCAAAAATAAGAATGGCTGCCATAAATACTCCTGCAACTGTTCTCTTTTTAATTGTCCCTTTTAAAGTAAGGGTACCAGTTAAAATTAGAACAATTCCGATTATAACATCAAGGAAATAAAGAAAATCATATGGCTTAAATAGTGCGGCCACACTTCCCCCTAAATCACCAAAGTTCTTCGTTTGCATAAGGACAGGAAGCGTAATAAAGTCTGTAAAAAAACGATAGTACATGATGTTTGCAAAAAGAACAAAGGAAAGTAAGAAGTGAATTGTAATGAGTGCTCGATTACGCCCTGTTCCACTAAAAAACAAAGCAACACCCATAAAAAAGATGGCAGAGCTTAATGGATTAATCGCTAATAAAAACTCTTGTGTATTGTTTTTAATATCTAAATTAAATTCAAGATTATAGGCAATATACGTTTTTACTGTAAATAGTAAGACAAGTAGTCCGAAGAAAAGTAGGGGACTATTCTTGATATTCAATTTTTTCATAGGAATCCCTCCACTTTAGTTTTGTCCCGATAAAATGAAAAAAGGATAGAACTAAACTATCCTGTTTTTTATATTTTTAACCATCTTATTGACTAGTAACAGTAAAATATTATATCACAAAATTGATTTTATTCAATTGATATGCGGGCTGTAAATAATGGATGCATTTGATTTTAAGGGATTTTTCTTAATTTGAGATCGTTTAATAGTATAAGAAATGCGCAAGCGTCTTGAAAGAGGAACGTCAACTAAAATCCGCCACGGCCTGTTGCGAACGTTGACGTCAGCGCGTCCTTGTGCAAGTCCGACAAGCAAATGTTCTGTTGCAAAATAGTCGTTCGTTGACTTTCTTGTAACAGGTTATTTGACCTCAAGGGAGTAAGCCGCTTGCGCTAGACATAGAAAACTGTGTTCAAAAATTTTATACTTTTTAAAAAAACCTAATGCCTCATGTGCATTAGGTTTCACATTTCATTATGTTTTAACTAAAGTGTTTTTTATACCATTCTGCTGCTGCAGCAACTTCTGTTCCAGTGAGCATATGACCATTGTTTTCCCAATGAACCTGGACATCACCGTTCGCTTTTTCTAGGTATTCCTGAAGATCAACGGTTTCCTGAGCTGGACAGATTGGGTCATTTTTTCCAGCAGTAATAAACACCGGGGTCCCTGCTAAATCTGGTAGCTCAATTCCACGTCTTGGCACCATCGGGTGATGTAAAATCGCTCCTTTTAGAGCAGATTGATAATGGAATAGAAGGCTACCTGCAATATTTGCTCCGTTTGAATAACCGATGGCTACGATATTGTTTCGATCAAAGCAGTATTTGTTTGCAGCCTCATCTAGAAACTCATTCAGTTCTTTAGTACGAAATACTAAATCTTCCTCATCAAATACCCCTTCCGCTAAGCGACGGAAAAAGCGTGGCATTCCATTTTCAAGTACACTTCCTCGAACACTCAGTACAGACGCTGCACCATCAATATGACCTGCTAGTGGTAATAAATCGTTCTCATTTCCTCCAGTACCATGTAGTAGCAATAAAGTAGGTCTTGCTTTATCTTTACCCTCTTGGAATATATGCTTCATGTATGTCCCTCCAATGTAGTTGCGTATTTATATTAATAATTTCACAAAGAACACGGTATATTAAAAAACAGTTCCTTAAAAAATATCTTAACTTCAAGATAATATACACTCTATTAAATGTCAAACCTCGAGACTTCTTGAAACATTCACTACACGTCTAAAGATTGGTTTATATATTCGATTCCTAGTTCCTTACACCAGTTATTCAATCCAGTCCAAAGAGTCTCACATATTTGATAGAGTTTTTCTTTATCTTCTAATTTGCCTTCTAGTATATGCCAAACCAATTCTTCATACCCGCTCGGTTTTACCTTCATATGTAAGGATTCTTCGAACGTCTTTGCTCTAGTAGTAAAATACTGTTTATTTGCTAAACCGATTAGGCTTGCAATCTCCCAAGCGAAATCAATCGTCCCAAGCGGAAGATAAGAATGGTTTCCATTTTCCCAATTATTTCTGATTTTCCCCATACTTTCAAAGGGTCCCCAAATCATGAATTTCTTAATGGCTGCCTTAAATTCCTCATCTGTCGGTTGCATCGGTAGTGTTTGTAAAAAGGAAAAAAAATCAGTTGGATCATATAATGATTCAATATGTATAAAGCTTCCTGCTTTTATGGGCCACATCTCATTTACAGTTTTCGCCTTCTGGATTAGTACGCTTTTTTCATTGCAATCTAATTCAACTTTAAATGGTAGGTAGATAAATTCATTATCTGGTAATACAAATCCATTCTGCGTTACTACATGCATTTCAATATCAGAATAGGCTCCTTCGTTCTTCTTTCCTATCGACCCATAAACACCAATTGCAATAATATTTTCACCATAGGATATAAGCAATTTTTCCTTTAGTGTATGGATAATTGTAAACTTTTCTTCCCTTGTTGTTGGAACAGGATATGTAAGCAAATTGATGCCTCCTTTTATTTGATCTTCTAACATCTATTCTCTAACAGCACTTAAAAGTCCTATTTTGTCACTCTGTCATATACATAGGACAAGTCTCATATCCTATTATATAGCTTTGTAAGGAGGTTTTTATATGAAACAAGCGTTACGTACATGGATTATAGCCATGTTCATCATTACAATTTTAGCAGGTTGTACATCATCATCTATGACGGCCACTGATTTATACTCCACACTTCACGGGAATTTAACACAGGAAGACCAAACTCGTTTAGAAAGTTTACTTAGTCATGTACAAAAATTCGTGCAGCTCAATAAGGAATTGCATATGCTTTTAGATAAAATGAAAAACAATGATGAACTTGAATCAGCTATTGAAACAATGGAAATCGCAAAACAAGAAGCCCTTTATATCTTTAATTTAATCGAGCTTGATACAAATCCTGAGGATAAAACACTTAAGAAGCTGAAGGAAAATATTCAAGGATCAATTGAAAAGTATATGGGCGGGATGAACGCACAATTAGAGGGAATTACAACTGGGGATGCAAAGAAAACGGAGGAAGGATATAAAGAAACGCAAAAAATATATAAAGAGATGAGTGATTTTTTGTCAAAGGTAAAATAAGCAATTGGAGCAGATATCAAATTTTCTCCCATATTTCAAGAACTACCTTTTTCTATCCATCTGAAAGTATATAGTCGAACTTTAATCGCATACTAGAACTATACTATAGGTTAGGAGTAAACAAGATGGATAAGCATAATATTCGATTATCTAGTGCAGAAATAGGTGGATTATGGACAACCTACCTTCAAAGTAGTATGGGTTTGTGCTTATTAAAGTACTTCCTCCACCATCTTAAAGATGAGGAAATTAAAGAGATCCTAAAAAAGACCTATTCTATTTACACTCAAAAGCTTAAGGATATTACAATGATATTTCGAGAGGAAAACATCCCAATTCCCGATGGATTTTCAGACGATGATATTAACCTTTCAGCACCGCCTTTATTTTATGATCCGTTTGCATTAACTTTTGCCTATTCCATGTGTCGGATGAATATAGTGAATTTTGGATTTATTACATCAAATATGGCTCGGGAAGATGTAAGGGGATTCTTTTCAAAAGCTTTAGCAAACTCATTGCAACAGTATAATGATTGTACAGAACTTATGCTTAAGAAAGGGATATACGATCGACCTCCGATGATTGTTTACCCTAGTGAAGTTGAGTATATTGAAAAGAAAACATATATTAGCAAACTTCTCGGTGAAAAAAGGCCACTGAATGTAAATGAATTAACAGATATGTTTTTTAACATTGAACGTAATTATTTCGCAATTAATTTATGTAGCGGTCTGCTTCAAGTAGTGAAAGATAAGGAAATTTTTCAATTTATTAAAGAAGGAAAAGAGATTTGTGAAAAGCAAGTGAATTTTCTCAATGACCTTTTAAAAGAGGAAGACTTACTTGGACAGGTTCCAACCTCAATGGAGGTAACTGGTTCTACTGTATCTCCTTTTTCAGATAAGCTAATCGTAACATTATTCAATACGTTGAACTCAATTGATGTTACCTTAATTGGACATGCCCTATCTTTATCATTGAGAACAGATTTAATAACCTTTTACAGCAAAATGATTGTCGAAATTCTTGCCTATTCAGGGAAAGGATTTAATATCCTTGTTAATCGTAAATGGATGGAAGAACCACCCCATGCCCTTGATCGAAGGAAAATTCAAAAACCGTTTTAATACTTTAGTTAGTTATGAACATTGTATTATACGACCAAATAACTAACCACCTATTTTGAGGTGGTTGTTCGAGTTTATTATATTTTTGAAACCTTTTATTTTCTGTCGCGTATATTAAAATGAATCGATTTTACTCGAAAAAATCGGTAAAAGATAGGATTGTTTTCTATAAAATGAACAAGTACAATCAAAGAATGGAAACTTACAAAGGGGAGAATAGGATGAAACGTACTGGAGAAATTGTCTTAACAATCATAGGTGCTTGTCTTTTTGCATTTATTAGTTTATTTGGATTCTTATTTATCGGACTCGGTGAAGACAATACCTTCACTCAAGAGATGGAAAATATAGTTGCTGAAGACCCAACTCTTAGTGGCGTAGACATGGGCATGATTACAGATATGATTGGAACTTTCGGTTGGTATTTTATTATTGTTGGCTTACTTGCAATTATCCTTGGTATTGTATCACTGGTACTTTTAAAAGGAAATAAAAGTCCGAAGGCTGCTGGGATTATTTTAATTGTAGTTGCAGTTTTAAGTACTCTTGCAACTTTCTTATTATCTATTATCGCAAGTATCCTATATTTAATTGCTGGAATCCTTTGCTTAGTGCGTAAACCAAAAGATACATTTAATACTGAATACTAAACATCTTTATGGGCTAGAAAGGATTACTAATCCTTTCTAGCCTTTTCTTTAGATACTAAAAATACCACGTAGCTTGAATTTGACCATTCTTGTTTTCTCGACTCCATGCTGGGTTCGTTTTATGCGCTATTGTTACCACTTTTACCTTCTTCGCTCCATACCAGGTTCGTTTCACACCTTTTCGTTACCGCTCTTCCATTCCCTGCCCAAACTCCAAACTTGGCTCGTTTCCCCAAACAGTAGTTGGCCGTCACCCTCTATAAGAGCATAAGAAAACACGGAGCATGATTACCCCGTGTTAACTCTTAGTTATTTTCGTAAACTCTTAATTGCGTTGCTAAATCGTGTTAACCCTTCTTCTAAAATAGAACGTGGGCAGGCAATATTGATTCTTGTGAAGCCTGCTCCCTCTTGTCCAAAAATATATCCCTCATCAAAGGCAACTTTTGCTTGCTTTCGGTTCAGTTTCTCGAGCTCCTTCGCATCGATTCCGAGCGCCCGACAATCTAACCAGACCAAATAGGTAGCCTCGGGTTGAATGACTTTTACCTCAGGGATAGAGGATTCAATAAACTCATTAAGGAACTCAAGATTCCCCTTTAAATACTCCAATAATTGATCCAGCCATTCATCACCTTCTTCATACGCACTTATAAGTGCTGTAACACCAAACGTGCTTGTTAGACCAATGGCTAGATTTTCAACCGCTTTTTTGAAACGATCTCGATGGGTTTTATTTGGAATAATAATGTTCGATGTTTGCATTCCTGCTAAATTAAACGTTTTGCTAGGTGCTGTGCAAACAATAGAATTTTGCGCAAACTCCTTTGAAATGGAAGCGTATGGTATATGTACATACTCCTTATAAACAAGGTCAAAGTGAATTTCATCAGAGATTACTAAAATATTGTGTTCTGCACAAATTTCTCCAAGTGTTACTAGTTCTTCCTTCGTCCAAACTCGACCAACTGGGTTATGAGGGCTGGACAAAATAATCATCTTCACGCTTGGATCAAGCTTTTGGCGCAAGTCCTCAAAATCCATTTGATATCGACCATTAACCTCTATAAGTGGATTTCGGAGAATTTCCCTTCCATTTTGTTCAATGACACTCATAAACGGATAATAAACCGGTGGTTGAACAATAATTTTATCACCAGGATTTGTAAATGTTTGAACAATAATGCTTAATGCCGGGACTACCCCTGGACTGTAGCAAATCCACTCTTTTTCAATGGACCAATTATGTCGTCGTTTCATCCAACCTATAATAGCTTCGTAATAGGAATCTGTCCTGGTTGTATAGCCAAATATGCCATGATCTACTCGGTTTCTCAATGCATTAATAACGGGTTGTGGTGCTTTAAAATCCATATCTGCAACCCACATTGGGAGAATATCCTTATCACCAAAAAGGTTCTCCACTTCATCCCATTTCACGGATCCAGTTTGCAAGCGATCAATTGGTTCATTGAAATCATACTTCATATGTGGTCCTCCATTCAGTTTAATATAAGCTTTTTATATCTACATTTTCAGGAAGTTGGAATGGGTTAGTTTTGTTAATTCGGTCATAGAACATGATGCCATTTAGGTGGTCAATTTCGTGTTGTGCAACAATAGATGCATACCCCTTTAATCGCAGTACAACTTTATCTCCATTTATATCAAAAGCTTTAACCTTAATTTTTTCATAGCGTGGGACATATCCTTCGACTGCACGGTCAACCGATAAGCACCCTTCACCCTCAGGTAAATAAATCATCGACACAGAATGACTCACAATTTTCGGGTTAATCAGCGCATATTCATGAAGCTTCTCGTCAAAGTCTGTAAAATAGGCTACAAACATACGTTTATCAAGACCGACTTGATTTGCGGACAAGCCCACCCCAGGTCTTAGTTCATACTTTTTGGCTAAATCAGAATCCTGACTATTTTTTAAATACTTCATCATACAGGTCAATGTGTCCTTATCCTCTTGTGATGGAGGAACAGTAACTTCTTTTGTCTTTTCACGTAAAATCGGATGTCCTTCTCTAACAATATCCTTCATTGTAAGAATGTAATCAGAACTATAAAAATTCATTTTTTTCACTACCTTTTCTCAATCTTCTACCTTATATCTTATCCTTATCCTTTAGTCTATGTCTATTTATATATAGTATTTCATACAAATAACAAAGCAGTATTTCATTCCATTTCCCGTCACAAGAAATGCTTTAATAAGTTTTCGATATTCCATTATTCACCTATTTTTCACTATAAAAGAATCGCAAAATCACTAAATAACTGATTTCTAAAATAAGATAAGGCCACCACTGAATGTTGGAGGCCTCCCTTTTTATTGAGCAACTAACATACTTTTACCTACTAACGAAGAATAGATTTCATAACTAATCGTTTTGTAACCTTCACTTGTTAAATGTATCCCATCGTCACTTATTAGATAAAGCAAGTCGCCGGATTGTTTTAATGCCGTTCGAACATCTATTTTACAAACTTCAAGCTGCTCGGCTAATGTCGATAAGCTACGATTATACAAGCCATGCCAATGCTCAATCCCTCCTTGGAGACTAATCCAATGACTGATTGAACTACCGTATCTTTCAGCCAAAAGCTTATAATATCGAACCGGATCTAATGGCGGCAACGTCATCAAAACAGGAGTAATGTTTGATTCTCTTATTTGTTGGATAATTTGCTTTATATTTTCTATATAACGATCAAGTGGCACAATCGGTTGATGCTCCTCATCAGGTCTACTTGCAACCTCATCCCAATGGAAATTACAATCATTCCCACCCACATTAATAATTACATAATCAGGATTTTCATGTAGGACATCTTTATCTAATCTAGACAACAGTAAATCCGAATTATCATTAAATACACCTTTATTTAGTATAGATAGGTTTTCACCTTTATTGGACGAAACTAATTCTTGTAAAAATGCAGGGTAATTTTCTTTTAAAATTCTCATTCTGCCTTTTACAAACGACACTCCTCTAGTCAGGCTGTCTCCAAAACAAACAATTTTCATTATTATCACCGTAACCTTATCATTTGTTTTATCAAACTACACTATGTAGTTTTCAATACTACTTATTATAATATTACCATTTCGTCATATAGTCAATGTTTACTCGAAAAATAATGTAGGCTAAAATAATAGAAAAGAAGACTACTTAAAAATGAGGTATCGTGATGAAGGATCAAGATCATATTTTACAAAACTTAGATTTAGATCGTACTATTTTATTGGAGGATATTCCCCATATTGACTTATATATGGATCAAGTTATACAGCTTTTCGAAAACACCTTTGGAACATCAAAGCGAAACGATGATGAAAAGGTATTAACCAAAACAATGATAAACAACTATGCAAAGGGAAAATTATTATTTCCGATAAAAAATAAGAAATATTCTAGAGACCATCTTATCTTGCTTAGTCTGATTTATCAGCTTAAAAGCAGCCTTTCTATTAGTGATATTAAAGCTACTCTTGAAGGCATCAATAAAAGGATTGTTAGTGATAATGATTTTAGTCTTGAGGAGTTCTACAAAAGCTACCTTCAATTGTATAAGAAAAATGTAGAGGAATTTAAAACAGATCTTGATATGAAAATGAAAGATGTAATCGAGGAAATATCAGATCGTCCGAATGACGACAATGAATACATCAAAAACGTTCTTTTGATTATCTCTCTAACGGCAAGTAGTTTCTTTTATCGTCGAGCAGCTGAAACACTTGTCGATGAGCTGCTTACGAAGCAAAACGAACAAAAAGAAAAGTGATAGGATCGCACTTTTCTTTTTGTTATTCTTTAAACATGTAAATAAAAAAGGCTCTTTTCGTAAACTTTGTTGCTCTCTGTACCAGTTTAGCGGTGACTTCTGATAAGGTTTGGTGAATTCAGTTCAGGGGTCTATTATGGCTGCTTTAATGAATTCAAGAGTAATCGTGCATGAATAATATACCCTTCTGTAAAAACTATGTAGTAAACCTGTTCAATAAACAACAATCTCTGTGAAAACACCCATAAAAAAAGACCTATAACAGGCCTTATCTACTCTTAACTAGTAATTCAACTGCTTCTTTCACTAATTTCTCAGTATCCTCATTCTTCTCATCCGCATCACGTACACATGCTACGAGATTTGAGCTAACAACTACACCAATCGTTCGGTCAATTGCTGTACGTGTTGCAGATAATTGAGTAATAACCTCTTTGCAGTCTTTGTTTTCTTCCATCATGCGTAAAATCCCACGTAATTGACCTTCAATCCGTTTTACGCGGTTTTTCATTTGATCATTGTATTCCATATAATCACCCTTTATACGGCATAGCCCGAAGTCTTATTACAACAGTATTCTATTATTGTATATCCACTTACTTGAAATCCTTTACGTTGTAATATACGAATTGCAATGTTTTTTTCAGGAATATCCTTATAATATCTTTCTAAATCGCAACCGGTATATTAATAGATAACGTACATGGATTTTTATAGGAGATCTCTCACATCTACAATTTTACCATTTATGTTAGGTACATCCTTACAATTTTACTCCTATAACAGGTAGATATCTATGAAAAATACCCCCAAAGACAACAATAAAAAGTAAGGAAAACACGATTATCATGTGAATAACCCCTTCACCTAAATCATACTTCAAAAAGTCAAGACGGGTAATTTTCCACTATTCAACATTATTTACAAGCTCGTACATCATTTCCTTATCCATAGGACCTATTATTTTCTTTTGGATGATTCCGTTCGAATCGATCACATAACTTGTCGGAATTGTAAAGGCTTGATACATGTTGCCAATATCTCCGGCTTCATCAAGTAAAATTGGAAAGGTAAGTCCATACTCCTTAATGAATTTTGGTAAATCCTTAGAATTCTTTTCAGCAGTTGTGAGGTTAACCGCTAAGACAGTAGCTTTCTGGTCCATTTGTTCCTCATAGAAATCCTGCATATGTGGCATTTCAGCTTTACACGGAGGACACCAAGTGGCCCAAAAATTGAGAATTACCATTTTTCCTCTAAGAGAGGATAGCTGTATGTTTTCTCCTGTAGTAGTTCGTAGTGTAAAGTCTGGTGCTATTTTTCCTTCTGAAATTCCAACTTCCATTCCAACAGTCTGAACATCTTCCCCTGTAGTATATGTGTTTCCTGATGCTAGCTGATTAGAAACTGCCCAAATGAACAACCCGAATACACCCGCTAATACAAACGTCTTTTTTACCACGGTATACACTTCCCTTCCTTGTTTTACGATTTCAAGATGGTCTACAACAAAGCTTACTAAAAATAGGAAAAATGAAATAATACCGATACTGAAATAAAAGTTAAAACTTCCAGGTAGTAAAAAAAGCGCAAGGATATGATAAATCGTCAAGGATGCAAGAGTTAAAATCGCTATTGAGTGAAAAAGGATATTAGGTTGTATTTCTTTCTTTTTTGATTGGTATAGTACATATAATGCGATTACACCAATACCTAGTAAGATTCCATACTTCCCACCAGTAAAATACAATAAAGACATAGGACTTTTCAATACAAGCTTAGGTTCAAAAACGATCAAACTAAACTTCCATATAAGCACACCTAAAAAAATACTGTTTGAGAGCAGTTCATATACCTCTTTAAAATGTTCTCTTTTTTGGGTACGTGCTAACCAATAACGAGCAGCCATCAAGCCGATTATTACTGCTACACCTAGTAAAATCCACTTCATCATTATAGCTAGATTACCTATTTGAATGACAGGCATTTTTTCACCTCCAGGCTTGAACGATCATGTTATTTATTATTTTCAGGCTCATAAACCTATTTAAACTATCATACCACATAGGGTATGAGTATTCATTTTTTTCTATACATCTCTTAGTAATCATTTTTGCAACTTCATAAAAATCCAAATTTGATTTCCTTCCCCTTTATCGGATAACGAAGGACGACATAATGAATAATAAAGGAAAGTCAAACTACTATGGTGGTAAATTTGAAGAGTAAAGGTTTCATTAATAAGAACTCTATATCGTTTTTTTTATTAGGAATTCTACATTTCATTTTACTGTTTCAAATGATCAAGCAAAAAAGACAAAAGACTACGTGGATATTGCTGATGACAAATATCGGGCTTGCTTACTTGTTTGAATATTTCGTACTAAATTTATTCAAAGCATATACCTATCGACCTAAAATAATGAGCAAATCGTACCTTGATATTATTTTGGGAGCTATCCTATCTCAAGCTGTGTACGTACCGGTATCTGCTACTTTTCTTGCAGTATTCAAAAAGAGCTGGAAATGGAAGCTTAGTTTTTCACTTTTTTATTTTTTAATTGAAAATTTGTTTTTACGACTAAAGGTTTATGCTGTGAACTGGTGGAAGCCTTTTTATTCCATCATTCTGCTTACTGTTTATTTCTTTATAAGCAGTGTCATTTATAGGTTACTTTTACATCATAAAAGGTGGGCATTAAAAATAGCTCACTATTTAACGATGGTAATAATCGATGTTAACTTAATGTATATTAATGCTGTACGTAATAAAGTAAGATTTGGAAGAGGATTTCATTTCTCATGGAGAGAGCACTTTATCATTGCTCCTTTATATAGTCTATTTATAGCATTCATTACTGGTTTATTTTCTAGGAAATCAGGGATACATTTTCGGTTGCTTAACCTGTTAAGTAACCAAGTAATCAACTTGGTTCTAATGAAGAAAAAGATCCTAAAAATGAAGTTAAATTATATCTTGGAGAGTGTTCTTTCTCATCTCTTTTTGGTTGGAGTTTCACGTTTACTTTATAAAAAAATGCTTTCTGAAGCTATTGGGGGAGTTAGATTTGAGGGAGTTTCAAGCTTTAACCGCTATCTCGCAAGTAGAAGCTTTTATAAATAACCAAGGACTGAATTTTTTATACATCTCAAGAACAAATTGTAGTGTTTGTCATGCCCTTTTACCACAGGTAAAAGAAGTGATGGGACAGTTTCCACAGATTCTGTTAGGCTATGTCAATGCAGATGATGTTGAGGACATAGCAGGATATTTATCGATTTTTACAGTACCTGTATTGCTTTTATTTGTTGATGGGAAAGAATATGTAAGAGAAGCACGATTTGTCTCAATCGAGCCATTTACTGAAAAACTTAGAAAAGTTTATGAGAATTATATAGATTAAAAAACGAGGTCCCTAAGTTTTTAGGAACCTCGTTTTTAAAAGGAAAGGAAAGAATAAAATTTTGAACATAGTTTTCAATGCCCAGCTTCAGCGCCTAGCCCCTTGCAGTCAAATTACCTTTTGCAAGAAAAGTCAAAGAGCGACTTTTTTGGCAATAGAACATTTGCTTGTCGGACTTGCACAGGGATGTGCTGACGTCAACGTTCGCCACAGGACGTGGCGGATCTTAGTTGACGTTCCTCTTCCAAGGCGCTTCCGCATTTCTTATTAGTTTGGTCGTTTAAACGGCCACCAGTTTGCCACTCCAAAATTCTTTACCATTACAGGAATGAATAATGGTAGGATGACAAATGCGTATAGCATAAGACCCACGAGGGTTATCGATGCAATCTGTAGTAGCGATAGCATTCCAGATGGCATCATCGCAGCAAATGTCCCACCTAGGATAACAGCTGCTGAAATAATAACTGTTCCCATTTTCTTCATAGAAAGCATCATTGCTTCTGCAACAGAGATGTCTCTATATTCATTAAAACGATCCATTAAGAAGATACTGTAGTCTACACCTAATGCTACAAGAATAACAAAGCCGAAGAATGGAACGGCCCAGCTAATACCTGTGTAGCCTAATAGGTCAACGAAAATTACTTCATTAATTGCCATTGATGTGTAATACGTTAAGACTAAAGAACCAATAATATATGCTGGCATAATTAATGAACGGAACAAGAAAATGAGAATTAACAAGATACCAATGAACATAAGAACAATTGTACGAGAGTAATCTTGATCAGACATTGTACTTAAGTCGGTATTAGTACTTGTAATACCACCTAGAGCAACTTTTGCATTTTCAAGCTTTGTATCTTTTGTTGCTCTACCTACTGCTTCATTAATTTCATCAATTTTGTCCATTGCTTCGTTTGAATATGGACTTGCTTCGAAAATTACGTCTAGAGTCATTACTTTACGGTCCTTAGACATATACGTATCAAGAACTTGAGCAAAGTCATCACTTTCTAGCACTTCAGCTGGCATATAAAATGCATTTAATTCCTCTGAATTTGAAAGGCTTGATAAATACTCCTGTGCAGAACCAAGTCCATCAGACACATGATTTAAACCATCTGCACTTTGCGTAAGTCCATCTGTTAACTGTGTTAATTGGCTACCTAGGTCCCCAAATCCATCTAATAATTGCTTTTGACCATCACCAATTCCAGATAAACCAGTTGTCAGCTGTGGCATGTTTTGAACAATTTGTCCTTGACCGTTTGCTGCTGCTTCAAGTCCAGTTTTTAATTGTTCAAGTCCACCGATTAGTTGTTGCAGACCTTCTGGGAGAGCAGATTGTTGAGCTAGTAATTGTTCAAATCCAGTATTTGCCTTACCTAATCCGTTGTTCGCTTCTGAAAGGTGGCTATTTAATGTTTTAATACCACTAGACATTGCAGGAATACCTTGTTGTAGGCCTTGGATTGTTCCTTTCATGCCTACATATGCCTGTTCACCTTGAAGGCCAGGGTATTTGTTCTCTAAATATTGGAAGCTTTCAGGTGTAAGTTGATTTAACTGTTTAGATAGATCATCGAGCTGGATAGCAATCCCTGCATATTGCTCGTGTAAGGAAGAAATACCAACTTGTGCTTGCTTATAACCAACTAATAGTTCGTTATAATATTTTTGCAATTCTTCAGCACCAGCTTTTGCTTTTTCAACCTCACGAATCATTGTGTCCATTCCAACTGAACCTTGACGGATTCCAGTTTCAATCTTTGAAAGGTTTGTGTGGATTTCCGTTAGACCGGATTTGACCTGATTGGTTCCATTGATTAATTCACTGATTCCATCTGTTGCTGTTTTTAGCTCAGGTTCTGATTTGGCTAATTCCGTTCCCGCTTCTTGTAAACCTTCACTAATTTGAGTTAACCCATCTTTTCCTTCCCCAAGACCTTCTTCAAGTGTCTTCGCTTGGTTGGAAACAAAGAAATCCTCAATCGGTTCACCCGTTGGTCTTGTCACCGAACGAACAGTATCAACTAAACCAACCTTTTCAACCTCACGGCTAATTTTCTCTGCTAATTCAACATATTCAACAGAATCCATTTCCTCATCATTTTTAATTACAATTTGAGTTGGCATTGACTCACCGGGTCCAAAGCTCCCGGCAATTGCGTTAAAGGCTTTAATTGAATTAACTTCTCCACTTAATTCTTCCAATGAGTCGTACGATAAGTCACCATCATACGTTACCAGGAATGGTACTGTAAATAATCCGACTACAAGTAGAGAAAGAATTGGACGACCTAATGAAAATCTACCAGCTAATGCCCAGATCTTACTATCCCCATGCTCCAAATTCTTTTTAGATGGCCAGAAAATTCTCTTTCCTAGAACAACCATAAAGAACGGAACAATTGTAAACAATGCAAGGATTAATAAAGCAACCCCGACTGCCACCGCAACCGCTGATTGATACAGGATAAACTGTGAAAAGCCAATTGCAGCAAAACCAACCATTACGGCTAATCCACTGAAGAATACAGTACGACCAGCATTGCGATATGTCTCAACAATAGCTTCAGCAATACTCTCACGCTCTGATAGCTCTTCTTTAAAACGGCTTAAAAGCAAGATACTGTAGTCCGTACCAATCCCAAATAGCACAGCAACTAAGAAGATTTGTGTATAGTTTGAAATTGGAAAATCGAACTTATCTACCAACATGGCAACGATTGATTGAGACGCAAGGTACGATAAACCTACCGTTACGAGTGGAATAATTGGAGCTACTAATGAGCGGAACACAAGTAATAAAACTACTAGGATAAATACGACTGTAATTCCCTCGGTTTTCTTCAAGCCTTCTTGTGAGCTGTTAATTAAATCCTCGCTAATCAACCACTCACTAGTGTAATAATGATCAACTTTTACATCCTCAAGAGCTCCATACAAGGCTTTGCTCACTTCTTTTGGTTCGCGATCATTCCAGCTTACACTCACAGAAGCAAGGATGGACTTTCCATCTTTAGCTAAAAGCTGTTCTTCTAGATTTTCCTCATTAAAATGTGTGAGGATCTCGGTAATCCCGATTTCTTCCTTCTTTTCTTCTAAAATACGGATTGCTCTTTCTGCTTCCTCAATTTCCGCTTCTGTTAATTTGTCTTCATTATGAAACACAAGTGCAACCTGTGATACATCTCCTCCACCCTCTTGCTCCTGTGCATCACTAGTAATCTTACTAGCGACAGAGGAAGAATACTCATCAGGAACTGAAATTTGTCCCTTTTCACGCACAAGATCCGCCATATTGGGAGCAGCCATGAATAATCCAGCAACAACGACAATCCATGCGATGATAACAAACCATTTTCGTTTAATGATAAAATTCATGCCTATTCCTCCACCTTATCATTTTTTATCTGAATCAATACGTCATTCAGCTTTTCATAGGTTTCAAGAAACTGTAAGATTTCTTTTTCTTCAAAACCTCCAATAATTGACTCAACAAGTCTATGAACCCTCTCCTCTGTTTTAGTAAAAAGTTCATTCCCTTTTTCTGTCAAGGTTAAATACACGAGTCTACGATCATTTTCATCACGTGTTCGTTGAATGAGTCCCTTTTCCCAAAGACGATTGATAATTGCTGTAATCGCACTCTTTTTTACATCAAATACCTCAGCAAGCTCGGTTGAGGTACATGATCCAACTTTGTTTATATATCGAAGTGTATAATGTTGGTCGTTTGTGAGGTCACTTCCGATTTGCTCCTTTACTAAGGATTCCGCTATTGTTTCCACGGAGAAGGAGACATTTAGGTACCTATCGACCATTTCCTTGATATTTGTTTGCGACACTTTTATATATTCACCTCACAATTAATTATGCCTTGGCACTAAGCATCCAGCTTTTTTTCTTAGTAGCAAAAACTATTCTATTCTTTAACTGTTAAACTGTTTAACTATTAACATAGATAACTATATTTGAGTAGGAGACGTCTGTCAATACTTTTGTTTAGGCTATAAATCCTATTCCCTCAATCATAAATACGAAAAAAAGACATCCTTCATATAGAAGAATGCCTTCGTTTTCATTTCTCTAGCTCTTCAATATCCTTTTGCGATAGCTTTGTTTCCTTCTCAAAAGAGAATGCATATCTTACATAACCCCATTCATCCTTTGACCCCTTTCCTGCTTCCGGAATGAAATTAGCATTGATAGTAACTGTATCGTAGTTATATCCACTTTCATTTAAAACTTCCTGAATTTTTTTCGAATCTGTCAACACATCTTCTTTTGTTGATGTTGTTGCATCTAAAACAATATGCAACCCAAATGGTTTTTCAAGCTCCATGTTTTTATTCCAGGTTGCATTTCCATCATATTTTCCTTTTTGAATCTCTAGGGTAATGCCTATTCCTTTAACAGTGGGTACCCCTTTTGATAAAAGCTCCATAATCTCCTTTTCTGCTTCTCTACTTATTTTTTCCATAAGTGGCTCATCTAGATTGGCGTAATAGATACCATCCATACCAACATATGGCTTAAAAAAGCCCTTTACCGTTATGTCATACGATTTTGGCCCAGCTTCCTTTGAAGATGTACTGCCGATTTCGATAACCTTAAAACCATACTCTGAAAACTTAAAATTGTAATTGCCTTCTTCAATTCTGAATTCTCGATTAGGGTACGTTTCAGAGAGATACTTCTCTACGGTTTTACTAGCATAAAACTTACTAATCGGATTCCCATTTAATTCATTATAGAAAAACAAGACAAACAATCCGAGCAATACAAAAATTATCATATATATGATTTTTCTTTTTTTCATTTTTCTTCACCTTGTGCCCTTATTTTAATGAGGAGAAGTCCCATCATACTTCCAATTAACGCAAATACATAATGGATTACGGATAATAACAGCGATCCCATAATGGATTGCAAGATAAATTGTACTAACGTTACTGTATTATCGATTTCTCCATTTAGATAATCGGTTGCATTACTCCCTGCTGACCAGATAAATATCGGTAAAACAGACAAATATAGAACGATTTTCATGTCCTTATAAAATAGGTACGTAACCAACCCTAAAACCGTATACCATAAAACGAAGCCAAAGCTTTCGTTTAATATCGAAGTATTAATTGCCAGATAAAATGAGATTCCTACAAATAGTAACTGATAAAGCGAGAGTCTCCGTTGGATATTTTTCAACATTTTATCATGTTGAAAAGGGGTCTCGATTTTCTCCTTCACAAGAGGAGTTGTTGTCAGGGTTACTAGTTTTTGTAATTCAGCACTCTGTTTAACCTGTTGCTCCAACCACACTGTTGTCTCTTCACTTAATAGACCTTCATTATATAATGGGAGTAAGTCCTCAATGATTGATTGAACTTGCTTATCCATGTTATCCCTCCATTTCCTTCTGAAGTTTTAACTTTGCACGGTGAAAAGTAATTCTTGCATAGTTTTCACTTTTCTTTATCAGACTCCCAATCTCTTTAAAAGAAAGTTCACCATAAATTCGTAGAGTGACAATCTCTTTTGATACATCATCTAATTGATTGATTCGTTCAACTAAGCTTCTCTTCTCTTCATTTATAAGTAAATGATCCTCTGGTGAGATGGATTCCCCTTCTTCATTTGAAAGCATCTCACTTAGATTCTTTTTATATTTATTAGAACGATAATGCTTCCGAAGTCGGTTTTTCGCAATTGAAAACAACCATGTTTGAATCGTTGATTGATGAGAAAAGGAATTAAATCCTTTTATCGCTTCATAAAAAACCTCCTGTGTTAAATCTTCCGCAACCTCTCGGCTAGAGGTCTTTACAAAGAAAAAAGCATATATTCGTGGTTGTATTTCCTTATATAGCTCCTCTAGCTCCATTCTACCTCTCCCTTACGAGAAGAATTTTGTTCGGTCATTGTATTAGTACCACGTGTATAGGTTTCGTTACAAAAATGAAAAGATATTTTTTATTCAATCTGTTAATTTTGGTTATAGACGGGTGCCTTCTATGGTAGGTCTGTGGAATAACGGGATATTAATTAAAAGTGGTTGCCACACGATATGGCGATTTTCCAAACCATGGTAGGTTGGCTGCCCTATGTCAAATGGTTTAATTATTCTTGAAAGTGGTTTAATTTCTTAAATTACATTATTCAAGAAAGTAACACCATTATTTACAGAAACTTATCCTGGTTACTATGAGTGTGAGCTTATTTATTTTGAAATAGATTAATTATTCTGATATTGGCTTAATTATTTGATAATCGGCTTAATTATTTCAAAAGTAGCTCAATTATTTAAAAATCAGCTTAATTATTCAGAAATTGGCTTAACTATTTTTAGTAATACCCATTCAACCTACGATAAACCAGGTACAGCAACTATATTTATAAGGAAAATAATCAAAATAGCACACAAAACTCTAATCAAAGCCAATATATCCACTATAGCCTCAAGCCCAAAACCATAAGAAGACCTTTTATTAGTATCCTTTATTAAAAACTCATAGCAAGTTTGTCCGACTTGTTGCATAAGCATATAATACTCCAAATACTTACCGGAGTGATTAGAAAATTTGGTGACTGCCAAACCAAAAGGCTTAAGCAGTATCTTAGTTGCACTTATGCTTTTAGAAGGATGGATAAGCAAAAATATGAAAATTGAGGTAATGTAAAATGATTTTCGGATTACTAGTCGTTCTTGTACTTGTATTATTTTTACCTTTTTCCGTGCAATTTGTAGAGAAAAACCTTGAACTTTTCCTGTTTTTCATGGGGGTTATTGCTGTTACAGTTGGTGGGGTGTATAGTGGAGATCTTTTTCTGAAAGCTGCCAGCGATCCAATTAAAATAACGATTGCGGTTCTACTCGCAGGACTACTATTTAAATGGTTTCAGACACCGTTACAAAAATCCATTGTAGGGCTGAGTCGAAAAATACCGTTTCGCTTATTTACAGGATTAGTCGTTATTTTACTTGGACTTGTTTCCAGTATTATTACAGCCATCATTGCCGCACTTGTACTTGTTTTAATTGTGAGTTCCCTGAAAATTGAGCGTACTTCTGCCATTCGATTTGTGGTACTCTCCTGTTTCTCAATAGGGCTCGGTGCATCACTTACTCCTATCGGTGAGCCATTATCAACTATTGCCATAAGTAAGTTAAATGAGGACTTTTTCTTTTTATTGGACCTTATTGGACCACAAATTTTTGCAACGTTTCTGTTATTAGGAATAATGACCGCCCTCCTAGTTGAGCCACCTAAATTAAACATCATTCAAGGGAAAGATAAATCAAACAAGGAACCCTATGAGGAAATATTCTTAAGGGCAATGAAGGTTTATTTCTTTGTTATGGGGCTTACTCTATTAGGGGCAGGATTTGAACCACTGATAAACCGATACTTTATAGGGCTTGATCCTTTGTTACTATATTGGTTGAACATGATCTCGGCAGTCCTTGATAATGCAACACTTGCTTCGGCGGAAATTAGTCCTGCGATGGATCATTTTACGATTCAATCCATTTTACTAGGCCTATTGTTTAGCGGAGGCATGCTCATTCCCGGGAATATTCCAAATATTATTGCAGCTGGAAAATTGCAGATTACGAGTAAAGAGTGGGCCATAGTGGGTGTCCCCCTTGGACTTGGCATCATGCTAATTTACTTTTTCATTATGAATTGGATTAGTGGTATATAGATAAAAAATGGACTCCTTTTGGGAGTCCATTTTTCCTTAGTCGTCGTTATCTTCATCATCAATTTCTTTTTTCAAAATCGAACCATCTGTTGCGGAAACCTTCATTTCGACATCTGAGCCGCTATGGTTCATTTCAATTTCATAGTAGCCATCATCATCATACTCTATTTCAACTACAATTCCTGCTGTATCCTTTGTTGCAATTGCAATGGCTTCCTGAGATGTTATTTTAGCAGATGATTCTACTTTACCTTGAGCAGTATTGCTAGTTATGGCATTGTTATCATCATTTCGATCATCATCCACCTTGCGTATTTCACCAGTAGCCGAATCAATCTTTACTTCTGCATCGTCATCAACGTTCCCCTCATATTCAAGGTCTACATCATAGATGAGTTCGCCATGCTCCCTTTCTAGCTCAATACCTTCAACGAATGTTCCATCTACTGCCTTTGTTGCAATTTCCTTTGCTTTTTCAAATGAAACAGCAGTTTCTGTTTTTATTTCATCTGAGATTGCGCTGACTCCAACAGCCCCACCTAAAAGCACTACACCCGCTATCCCAATAATTAATACGTTTCGTTTCATCTTCTTTTCCTCCTTTATTTGATCTACTTACATCATAGACAAGTAAAATGAGGAAACAGAGATAATAAAATGAAAATTTGATGAGAAACAAATGAAGTTTAATCAATCATCCCATACGATGGAAATAACTTCCCCAGAAATGGCATGAATTTGGACGGTGCCCTCTTCCTCATCTTGTTCATTTTCAACGTCTACAAAATAATAAAGCTGACCGTTCACTTCTTCAAGCTCAATCTCCTCTATTACCCCGCTACTATGCTGAAGTGCGATTTCCTTTGCTTCTTCCTCAGTTATTCGTACCTTAGTTGTAGGAGGTGTAACCGGGGAATCCGTTGGAGTTTCCTTTGTAACTACATCAACAATTTCTCCCGTAGCACCATGTAATTTATAGGTAGATTCCTTTTCAGCTGACTGAACCGTTACATAATAAAAGAGTTGATCCTGTTCTTCTTTTTTTTCTATACGTTTTATTTCGCCGGATTTTTGTTTTTTTATAATCTCCCGTAACGTCTCTTCGGTTAACTCTTTCGATTGGTTCTTCTGAGGAATTCGAGATAGATTCGTTACTTCACCTGTCTCTCGATGCACAAAAATCTTATAGATACCTGTATTCAACTCAAAAGTTATTTTATATAGGTCTCCCTGAAGCTTAATCTCACCTATTTTTCCATTGTACATTTTCTCGACGATTTCACCCGCTTCATTTTCTGACAGTGGTTCTGCTGAAGTAAACGTCTTTGTCAGTTGCCAGATGAGAAGTGTGGCAATCAGTATCCCGACTACAGCTACTATTGTAAGAGTTGATTTTCTCATTACACTCACTCCAAATTTTTCTTTGTTTTAACTATACAGGTACATTATGAGAATTTAATGAGATTCCTCTAGAAAAAAGTGAATTTCCGCTGTAGTCCCCTTACCTTCCACACTATCTAATGAAATCTCAACACCGATAGCATCTGCTAGTTCCTTAGCAAGTGATAGCCCAAGACCATATCCACCCGTACTTCTAGTTCTCGCCTTATCGACACGGTAAAAACGCTCAAATACTTTCGCTAAATCTTTTTCTGGTATTCCAATACCCTGGTCAATGATTTTAATTACTCCCTTTTTTCTCTCTGTATCAACTACAACAGTAACAGGAGCTTGACTATATTTAAGGGCATTATCCATTAAAATATAAAAAATTTGTTTAAGTTTCTGACGGTCAGTTGTGAGCAACATTTGGTTCTCCACTACAAGGGCAATATCTCGTTGATATCCCTCCTGGAATGAGCGAATAGATTCTTCAACAAGCTGAGGTACATTCACTGTTTGCTTATTTATTTTCCATTGTTCGTCATGCTTTGCAAGTAACAAAAGCTGCTGCGTTAATTCTCTCATCCGAACTGCTTCTGATTGAATTGCCTCAACCGCTTCATTAAAAAGGGCAAAGTCATTTTGTCCCCTTCGTTTTAATAGACTTGCATACGAATCAATCACGGTCAGTGGCGTTTTTAATTCATGTGAGGCATTTGAGACAAAGCTTTCCTGTTTTTCATAGTTTACTTGCAGTAATTCCATCATTTCATTAAAGGTTTGGCCCATCTCATAAAGTTCATCCTTCGTTTGCTTTGGTAGCTCAATCCGTTTATATTCACCACTCTTCCTGATTGCACGCATAGTACGAATCATAGAGGTAATTGGTTGTGTAATCAGATTGCTGACAAGTTTTGTTGAAACAAAAACAGGGATCATTGCAATAAGCGTTACTGCAAGCAAAACGATCTGAAGAATTCGTAGATTTTCATTCGTTGATGACAGGTTTTCAATAACTTGTAACTCAGCTACTTCTCCATCTACCCATATGATGGGTACCGTAACAAGTGCATGTGGTGTCCCATTATAATCAACTATTTCTTGTTGTTGGGTTTGGTGATAGGTGGTAGGAAAGTCTCGTAGTTTTTGTTGTCCCGGCACCAAGATTTGCGCAGTAACACTACCATCTGATCGAACTACTTGGAGCATCCCATTAATTGGCACATAGGTGCGTAGTAAATCTTGAACTGGAATCTCTGTTCCAGCCTTTGTAATTCCATACAGAGCTCTCTCTGCTTCAGCTTTCGTTCTATCTAATTCACTATTCAACATGATTGAGCTGAAGGTAAAATAGGAGGCAATATTGATGAGAATAAGTAAGCAAATGAACATAACTGCAGTATATAAATTAATTTTAGTTCGTAATTTCATTTCGTGTCCTTTAGTACATACCCTACACCTCGAACGGTATGGAGTAATTGCCGATCATAGGGCTTATCAATTTTATTACGTAAATAACGAATATATACATCTACTATATTGGTGTCACCAAAATAATCGTAACCCCAGACTGCAGTTAGTAGCTGATCTCGAGTAAGAACTTGGCGATGATGCTTCATTAAGTAGGCAAGCAAGTCAAATTCTCTTGGTGTTAGTTCAATGTTGTCTTCTTTTCTCATCACTTCATGTGTGCTTTCATTTAGCTTCAAGTCACCAATTTGTATCCACTTTTTATCTATTGCCTGTTGTTTAGGTATCTCCTGCCTTGTATTCCGCAACGCAACACGGATGCGTGCCAATAGCTCTTCGATTTGAAAGGGTTTTGTTATATAATCATTTGCACCAAGGTCTAAGCCTGATACCTTATCCTCGACAGAATCCTTAGCGGTTAATAAAATGACAGGTGTTACTGAATTACTTGCACGTATTCGACGTAACACTTCGATGCCACTAAGTGTAGGAAGCATTATATCTAAAAGGACTAAATCCCAGGCTTGTTCGTGAAACATATGAAGCCCTTCACTTCCATCAATAGCCTTGCCCGTTTCATAGCCTTCGTATGTTAACTCTAACTCCAAGACTCTAGCAATCTTTTTCTCATCTTCAATAATTAATATTCGATGCCTGTCGTTCTCCATTCCCAACCCTCTTTTCTTTTACCGATCTCTTTTTCTATTCTTAGTTATTAGTTTACCCAACAGGTAGACGATTCCTACAAGGGAAACAATTGTTACGATTATCTTGCCTTCAGTTGTTATGGAGGTAACATGGTAGACAGAATATGCTTCAAGTAGCAATGCCGGAATTTTCCCTATAGTACTAGCTAAAATAAATATGAGTATACTTACTTCACCTACGGCTGCTGTAAAGGTAACAACTCCTGAAGGGATAAAAGGAAGTAACCGCAACGATAAAATCAAGACGAACGCATCCTTTCCCTTTGCAGCAAGGAGACCATTTATCAAGCGATTCGTTATGGGTTTTTTATGAGCTAGTTTTTTAAAGCCTTTTCTGTAGAGCAAAAAGGCAATAATTGCTCCTAGGACTTCTCCAATAAACGATAGAAACGTTCCCTTCCAGATTCCAAAGACAAGTAAATTGGCAGCCGTAATAAACACACTTGGGAGAAAACCAAAAATACTGACCAAAATGCTTATAAGTATACTGATCACAATTGAGAGTTCTTCATAATCGGTTAATAGTTCTACAAGCCAATCCTGCATGTCTTTCCTCCAAAACTCTTCTTTGTTTGATTATTACATATATATCACTAGTGCTAAAATAGGAAAAAAGTTTACACTATGTATGTAATGAATAAGATTTCATTTAACAAAAAATCCTACAGCAGAAAACTGTAGGGATTAAAAAGGCAAATTATCGAAGAACTCTTATCTTGGAAAAAATAAAAACAAATAATGCCATAAGAAGTCCCATTCCCATAATACAAGCTGAAAGGAAGCCAACTGCCATTCCAGCCCATGCCCCAATTACGAAAATGCTTATGACTAAAAGGGTGCTACCAATTTGAAAGATGAAGTATGGAATAAAATATGATTTATACGAAACATAGACCTTTTTAACAAAACACCAGCCTATAACAAATAATGCAATACTGCCAATCCAAAGTGCATATACAACCCCCATGTTTCCCCTCCTCACTCTTACTCTTTTTTATAATTCTAACATAAATTTCCTATTAATAAGAAAAATCAGTGAGCTCTCTAATGAGAACTCACTGCGACTTTGTTTTGATACAGAGCACTGGCTAATCGTTATTCTTTAATCTTTAACAATCGTAAGCTGTTTAAGGTTACAAGTAAGGTTGCTCCCATGTCTGCAAAAATCGCAATCCAGAGTGTTAACCATCCAGGGATGACCAACAGTAATGCAATTGCTTTTATGGCCAAGGAAAATGTGATGTTTTGTTTTATAATGGCTAAGGCTTTTCGGCTTAGTTTAATTGTATATGGAAGCTTTGTTAAATCGTCGGACATGAGTGCGATATCTGCTGTTTCTAGTGCTGTATCCGTACCTGCGCCACCCATTGCCACGCCAACAGTTGATGCAGCAAGCGCTGGTGCATCATTCACTCCATCTCCAACCATTGCGACACTCTTATGCTCTTTTCGTAGTTTATTGATAAATGTTAATTTATCTTCCGGTAGTAAATCGGCTTTAATATCAGAGACTCCTGCTTGTTCGCCGATAGCTTTTGCAGTCCGTTGATTATCCCCCGTCAACATAACGGTTTGGATGCCCATCTTGTTCAATCTTCTGATGACCTGGTTTGTAGATTCTCGGATTTCATCAGCAACGGCAATTAGTGCAAGGACCTGTGTTTCTGTTCCAAGTATGATAACCGTCTTTCCTTGCTCCTGCATCTCTATCATTTGTTGTTTAGCATTTAATGAAATACTTCCATGTAAATCTTCAAACAGATTTGGACTTCCGACATAATACATGACTCCTGAGATATTTGCTTTTACCCCTTTGCCCGTAATTGATTGGAACTCATCTATACCTATATCAGAAAGGTCTGTCCCCTCTTGCTCGGCTTTTTTCAAGATTGCTGAGGCTAACGGATGCTGTGATCCTTTTTCAATAGCAGCTGTTATCTTTACTAATTCTTTTTGGTTTCCACCGAAATTTATGATGTCGGTTACAACAGGAACTCCTTTTGTTAACGTTCCTGTCTTATCAAAAGCAATTGCCTTCAATGCCCCTGCTTCTTCTAAATGGATACCGCCTTTTATTAAGACACCATTTCTTGCAGCATTTCCTATTGCAGTGACAACAGCTACTGGAGTGGAAACCACCAAGGCACACGGACAGCCAACAACTAGAGCTGCTAATCCCTCATAAATCCACTTGTTCCAGTCACCTCCAAAAAATAAAGGTGGAACGACAACAATTAGCATAGCAAGTACAATAATGGCAGGTGTATAATATTTGGCAAATCGATCTACAAATGCCTGAGAAGGTGCCCGTTCGGCTTGAGCTTCCTCAACTAAATGGATGATTTTGGAAATTGTTGTATCTTCAACTTGTTTAGTTACCGTTATTTCAAGTAACCCCTCCTCATTTAACGTTCCGGCATAGACTTCATCATCAACAGTCTTTGCAACAGGTACGCTCTCTCCAGTAATAGCAGCTTGATTAACGGTTGATGTCCCCTTACTAACCCTTCCATCCATAGCAAATTTCTGACCTGGTTTTACAATCATGATATCCCCGATTTGAATATCCTCAACGTTAATCATTATTTCTTTGTTTCCACGTCGGATTAATGCTTCTTTTGGTGCAATCTCCATCAATGATTCGATGGACTTTCGTGCTTTTTCCATTGAATAACGTTCTAAAGCTTCACTAATTGCAAAAAGGATAACAACAGTGGCACCTTCACCCCATTCGCCAATTATGGCTGCTCCAATAACGGCAATTGTCATTAATGTGCTCATATCGAATTTTAGTCGCAGAAGGTTTTTAAATCCTTTAAGGAATAACGTGTATCCGCCTATTACGATGGAAGCTGCGTAACCGAATACGGGAAGAAGATGCTCTTCACCATACGCATTCCCATAAAACCAACTAATGACTAGTAGGAAAGCTGATACATAAACCTTCCCATTTTCTTTTTGTTTCCAGAACGGGACTTGCTCTATCTTTTTTTCATGTTCATCACGTAGTTTCAGATTCTCAAAAGCCCCTGCTTTTTCAAGTGCTTCAATCGAGGTTTTACCTGTAACTGTTATTTTGGCAGCACCAAAATTGACTTTCGCATCTAAAACACCATCCAGGTGTTTCACGTTCTCTTCGAACGTTTTCGCACAGCCTGCTCAGGAAAAGCCTTGGACTCGGTATGTTTTTGTTTCGTGTTCTGTCATGCTAGCTTTTTGTTCAGACATTGGCGTTCACCTCCTTTATATCCACTGCAATCTCCATTAACTGCCTAATATGGTCATCATCGAGGGAATAGAAAGCTAATTTTCCTTCTTTTCGATATGTAACAATCCCTTGTTTATGAAGCGTTCGCAAATGGTGAGAGGCTGTTGCAACCGATGTCCCGATAATATTCGCAACGTCACAAACGCATAGTTCATCATCTTGGCATAAAGCAAATGATATCTTAGCCCTATTTTCATCTGCAAGTGCCTTAAACAATTGGGCAATACTAGATATATCTTCTTTCTCTAGTTCCCTTTGAATTCGGGTAACCTTTTCCTCATCATAACAATAAATCTCACAAGTATCCTTTTGACTCAAGATTCTCACCTTATTCAAATTTATAATTGAATATATTATACCTTTTTCAATATTTATATTCAAACCTATATTTGAATGTGAAAAAGGAATTGGATATTCCCAATTCCTTTTACGCTCCATTTTATTCACCTTAACCCCAGAATTTAAATACCTTTTTAATGGTAACGATTATAACACTACTAAAGTATCTCTTAAATTTTCTTTCAATAGCTTGATTTGTTTGTTAACTAATAGTCTATCGTGGCTAATGTATTTACTCATGCTTCTTATCCCCTCAAGCGATGAGATTGTTGAGTTAATAATCAAATCCACTGAGTATTCTGGTGCAAATTCCCCTATCGTAATACCTTCCTCTATATATTGCTTTAGATTGTTATATAAACAATCATATCTATGTTCCATTGAGATTGTGGAAGTCAGGCATTTATAGATTAGGTTTTCTTGCTCTTCAAGGAAGTCTACAATTCTCCCCCAATTTGATTCTTGCAACGTATCATTATCCATTTCTAATACGGAAATCATCATTATATATACAACTCCCATCCTCTTTTTATTTGTCTTCTACCTTTGTTAGCCCCTCAGCTATTACTTCAATCATTGTATCAACAACTTTTGGGAAAATTTCAGAGCCCACTTCCTTTTCTAAAAGCGGAAGGTACGTGAGACATCGGTGAATACCCATGATGATCTCAGGGTCAATCGATATAATTAAACCCAGTTCCTGCAATTGTACTAATTGCGGTACAAAAGTTGATAGGTCTTGTTGAATAAGAGCTTCATATCTACCCGGAGGCAATTTGCGAATCAGGTAATCTACTTCGTTTCTGTCATATAGGTTCTTATGAAAGGGATTTTTTGCGATATACTCATAGGTTCCCTTACATACCCGAATAATCATTTCTTTTGCAGTTGGTGCCGATTGCATAATATTTGTTAAGAATTCATTATATTTTTTTTCCTCTTCAAACCATATCTCTAAATACAGTTCTTCCTTTGTGGTAAAAAATGTATAAAATGACCCCTTCGCAATATTACATGCTGCAACTATACTATCTATACTTGTCTTCTTTAACCCGTTTAATAGAAATAATTCCTTTCCTTTTTCCATTAAACATTGCTTTATACTTTCCTTTTCACTATCCGTGAATTTTGGCATACGCACCTCCAAAAGAGATAGAGATATTGCTCACTATGATTATATGACTATTTGAACTCGTTTAGTCATATAATAATTTATTACAAAAATACAATTTTGTAAAGAAATGGATTACCCTTTAAGTAAATATTTTTATCACCTATCACTCCTTGTCCAACATTATAAAAAAAGTAGGCACAGCAATCACTGAGCCACTATAAAAGTCGATTTTGTCACTTTTAACTATTCTTCCTCGATTTCCTCTGAACGTGGTCTTCTTCCCCAAAAGAACATCCAATCATCTACTCGCTGTGTCTCATTTTCTTCCCGGTCGTGAATACTATTTTCTTTTTTATCAGACATGCTCTCACCTCCATCAAATAGTGAATCGTTAATATCCTATTCATTTAGGTAATTTGTGTATAGGGCTTCGCCTATACATCTAAATAAAAGCCACATAGTGTATATATGGAGGTTCTATTTTTCCAAGAAGTCCATATGAGGTGAAAGCCAGTATGTTGCTCAACACAATTGTAAATATAGTTCGTATTGCTTTACTCCTTTCAGAAGAAGACGCTACAAAGGTCTACATAATTGGGCATCGTGGCGCAGCAGGTTACGCTCCTGAAAATACAATTGCAGCTTTCGATAAAGCTGTCGAACTTAAAGCCGATTATATTGAGCTTGATGTTCAAATGACAAAGGATGGGGAATTAGTTGTCATTCATGACCCTATGATTGATCGGACAACAAATGGAACAGGAGCAGTAAAAGATTTTACCCTCCAAGAATTAAAACAATATGATGCAGGCAGTTGGTTTCATTCAACTTTTAAAAACGAAAAAATCCCTAGTTTTCGTGAAATCATTAATCGGTATTCAAGCACGATTGGGTTGTTAATTGAATTAAAAGACCCTGAACTTTATCCAGGAATTGAAGTGAAACTTGCTAAGGAATTGAAAAGGGCAAATTTACACAAGCGAACAGATCATTCAATAATTGTTCAATCCTTTAATCGAGAATCGATACGAACCTTTCATCGACTGCTTCCTTCCGTTCCAACTGGGATTCTATCTTTATTGCCCTTTTCTTCTGCCCATTTAAAAGAAGTCTCCAAGTACAGTACCTATTTAAATTGCTTTTATCCAATTCTGACCCCTCGTTACCTAAGGGAAATCAAGAAGCATGGGTTAACACCCTTTGTTTGGCCAGTAAATACAAGGGATGCTTTTCAATCTATTTATAAAACTGGGATAAACGGAATCACCACAGATTTTCCCAATCAGAACGATCCTTTGTGTAAATGTTGAATATGAGCGGCAAAATCAAGAAGGAATTGTTTGTAAGTTAGAGTAAGTGCTTGCTACACGTACCAAAGGTTTTAGCTAAACACCAAAAACTTTTATTTTCAACGTTTCTTTGGTCGTTAGTCGAAATTCCAGTAGGATTTACGTTATCAGGTAACAAAGAACACATACGTTTCCTTTACGAATGGCATCCTACCAAATCTTTTTTACCTTTGCGATAGAACGCCATCCATAATATGTGTATACTAAAGGTGTAAAATCAATTAAGAGGTGATTAATATGGCAAAATCTAATGCACGAAAGCAAAGAGAAAAGCTGGTGCGCGAAGGAAAGAGGAACCCTGAAAACGGAAGAAGTCCATTTGCACTAACAGATATGCAAACTAGAATGACAAAAACGAAAAAAGATTATTTATATCGAACTAAACACAAGAACCAATCCTCAAATAAATATCTTATATTAAAAGGACCACACATAATAGATATGTCTAATATGTCGGGTCCTTTTATTTTCAACTAATGACCCGTTATCCATCCATGTAGTAAAGCTTCACTACAGAAAATGCAAGAAAATTACGTTCTCACATGGTAGATAACTAACACTTTACTTTTTCAACTTAATATAGTGAGTCGAATTTGGATAAAGATGTATCTTTGTAAATCCAAAAGAAGAATAAAAATTATCAGCCTGATTGGTATCCGTATGAAGTACCAAAATTTTATAATACTTTTTTGCTTCGTTAATAATACTTTTTAATAAAAGTCTTCCAATCCCTTTTCTTCTAAACTTTTTATGAACGTAAAACCTTCTCAGCCTACCGATATATTGTTTATTTGAATAGGGGTCTTTATTTAGTCCACCAATGGCAACTAGCTCACCTTTTTCATTAAATACACCAAATAAAGCCTCGCCCAAATTGTTAAAAGTATTAGTACCATTTTTATAATCATTTACTAATCTTTCTACAAAACGAAAACCCTCTTCTTTGCTTTGCTTTATTAATGTATTTAAATCTAAATTAAAAAGATTATTTATTTGTTTTACTTCGTATTCTCCCATATAGCCTCCAGAACAAAGTATTTCAACTCACTCAATCAAGTCCATTGTTAAACTCTTCTGGACCGTTAGTACAATAACGTCAACAAAAAAATGTGTTAATCCTTCTTGGAACGATCAATTCACCCGTTAGTCATCAAAAAATATTCCTATATTCAATTAAAAAACCCCAATAGGATATGGTGACTTTAGTATCGAATTAATCGTCTAAAAGGATGAAATTCATTAAAGGTAGGTGTCCTATGAAAAGAAGATTTTACTTTTTATCTATATTTTTATTACTCATTTCAATACTTAGATGCAATAATCAAGTAAACCTTAAAACTGAAGAGAAATTAATTATTAAGAAACTTACTGAACAAAAAGGGCAATATGACGCTATTAAGGAGATAACTGACAAAGAAGAAATTATTACATTTTTCACCATTTTAAAGAACGCTTGTTGGAAAAAGGTAAGCGATAAGAGTAGATATCCTGATTTTTATATTAACGATAAATATGCAATTTGGATAACTTCAAACAAAAGGATAAGAGTTAAAATTGAAGATATAAGCAAAGACACGCTCTTACCAGAAAATGACTCGAATATCTTATACGAGATAATCACAGACGAAAAGCTCAGTGAAAAATAATTATAATGAGTATTATTATTAATTTTTCATCACCCAACCTGCTCCGTCACTTCAATAACAAAAAGAGTTCCTTCGTTATTGAAGAAGCGGATATTTAATAAGGAAACTAATGAATATTAATTTGAGATAAACGGTGCTTTATGTACATACTTAGGGTTATCTATCTGGTCAATAATAAAAGTGGCTATATCTTGATTAGTAATTTTTGTACCAGGCATATCTGTAAGATTTTCCTTTATGTTTCCTATTTCTGAACCTTCCACTACAAAAGGAAGTCTTATTAGTGTCCATTCAATATCTTTATTACTGGATAAAATCTTCCATTCTCTTTTCTTATCCTCCATCATTTTAGATAAGATAATTTCAAACATCTTTGCCCCAAATCTATTTACGAAACTCTTTTTATCACCATTAATGGTTAGAGAACCACCTGTAACACCAATATAACGGTCAATTTTTAACTCTTTCATTATTTCTAGTATATTTTCAGTTGCATTACTATATATAGGTATCTCTTTAAGTGGTTGGCCGAAAGTATTAATTACAATTTTACAATCTTTGAGTAGTTGGCGAATAGTTTGTATATCTTGTATTTTCCCTTCCACTACATCAATTCTATCATCTCTGTAAGCTAACCTTTCTGGATTCCTAACAAGCATACGAACCTGATATCCTTTCTGTACTGCTGTAGTAGCTATATGACGTCCTACCTTCCCCGTCCCTCCGAATATGGCTATCTTAGAAGGATTATCCATATCTTATACCTCCAATTAATTAATTTATAATGAGTATACGGTCTTAATCCCTTTTTAGTTTCAATAATCCCTCTTCTTAATCTATTCTGCCTTTGGTTTAATAACTTCAACAAAAAAAGGGCACTTCTCCTTCTTGAAGGATAATACCCTATATTTGAACAAGATAAAGATAATATTTATTTCGGTTTACTTACTTTTTAGAGCATTTCTCCTAATTATAAGGATTCATTTCTAGATTATTTGCTTTCACTTCGCTACTGATGTATCAATCCAAACCTTACCCATTTTATGTAGTTCTTTTTTACATTGTTTCCTTCAAGCGATACTTAATATTGCTGTTACTTAAAAATGCAAAATGAAATTTTTATAATTTTCAAGTGCATATTTCTCTCTAATGTTCCCAATCCTATGGTAGAAAATATATTTAGAATTTGGAGGTTTTTTCATGGCGCAGTTCTTAAGAGATATCATGACATCAAATGTTCTTACAGTTAAAGAAACACAGACCGTGCAGGAAGCTGCGGCTTTAATGAGCGAATATAACATCGGAGCTATACCAGTAGTAAATAATAACAGACAAATAGTTGGAATTGTAACCGATCGTGATATTACTCTTCGTACAACAGCACAGGGACAAAGTGCACAAACTCCAGTATCTGAAGTCATGACTGCACAACAAATTGTCCAAGGTACACCTGATATGGATGTACATGAAGCAGCAACTTTAATGGCACAGCACCAAATTCGCCGATTACCAGTAATGGAAAATGGACAAGTCGTAGGAATGGTTGCTTTAGGTGACCTTGCAGTACAAAATCAATATGCTAACGAGGCAGAACAAGCATTGCAAAGTATTTCAACTCCTTCCGCTCCCCAACAGTAAAAATAAAGATATAGCTAGATAAAAACTTTTTAGGTTTTACATAAAATATCATTATAAATCCGCTTGCACTCCTACATTTGGAGTGCTTTCTTTATTTAAATAAAATTCAACAAAAAAGTGTTATTCAAAAAGGATAAACTATCTCATATCTATTGAAATGTGCTATTAAAGAGAATTGGCTTTATCTAATAAAACAGCTTTTACAATAACATTGAATTGCTATTAGCTACTGCTACTGTATTGTTTTGTATGTTTTATCTTCATTTGAACGAAAAAAGGGTTGTTTATAAAAAAACAAACCCTTTTTAAGTAATCCATAATTCGCATCACCTTTAAATTTTCACTTACCTAACCAATTATTTTTCTTTATAATTAGGCTTTGATTTGTTTCCCCACCAGCCTTTGTTTCTGAAGTACAAGGCAATACTAAGACCTAATCCAAACATGAGAATGAGGGCGTATACATAGCCGAATTGCCAAGCTAATTCAGGCATGTGCTCAAAATTCATTCCGTACATTCCTGCAATAAAAGTCATTGGAATAAAAATTACACTCACTAAAGTTAATGTCTTCATAATCGCATTCGTATGATCCGCCTTTAGTGACATTTGTAAATCAAAAACTCCATTTAAAGTATCAATAAAAGTATCAAAAGCATTAACCACCCTTTGAAAATTGTTTTCCAACGTTTTTAGGTAAATCCCTGATTCTTCATTTATAATGGAAAGATCTAAATTTGCAATATCTCTAATTACACTCTCCTGTGCTTCGACAACCTGTCTTAACATATGTATCTTCCCTTTCCAATTATAAACTTTGTGCCCAATTTCATTGGCAAAAGGGAACTTGAATACATTCTTTTCAAGTGTCTGAATCTCTTTAGAAATATTATCAACAGCTTCTAAATAATATTTGCTTACTTGATCCAGCATATGATATAGAATATGACCTGGACTTGACATATGATTTGGATGATCTTTAAAGTCCTCTATTAGGCTAGAAAAAATTTCTATGTCATTTTTTTCTTCGTGAGTAATTACATAATTTTCACCTAATAAGATACTGATTCTCACATTCGAATAGTCTTCTTTAATTGCAAATGTTGATACATACATATGGTTCTTATACATATCTATCCTGGGCGATTGACTAAAAGAAGTTATGGCATTTACTGCAAGTGGGTGTAAATTTAGTAATTCAACAAAGTTTATTAAATGGTTTTTATTGGTGGAATTAATATGTGCCCAAAGTGTATCTCCCTTTTGGTTTGGGAGAGAGAAATTTTTTATTTGTTGTATTGATTTCTCTTTAGAACTATAAAGTAAAAATACAGGCTGAACCATATTCCTAGATTGCATTTGCATACAACATTTTCCTCTCAAATTCTTTTTCTAATAGTATGTAATAATAGAGGATTTTTATAAGGAAATTATTAAACGTTACGTCAGATGTTGTACTTTTTACCTAGAAATGTATAGAAAACTGAAAAAAATCTCGTTTTCAATTAACCTGCTCTGCTACCTTAAAACTTCAACTAAAAATTGCTTACTCCACCCCGTAGTTCAATAGGATTTTTCGATTAGTCTGAAAAGGTCTGAGTAAAAAAGATGTAAAGAGTCTTCATTTTCTTTATCATTATATAATCCCAATCCATATTTTTTGCCATTGATTATCCCCACTGAGTACGATGACCCTTTTTGAAAGGCTTTAGGTTGATACTTCACGTCGTTTGTAAGAAAAGGTGTCAAAGTATCTGTCCCGATAAAGATAATTGGGATTACTACTTGTAAATACACTTCCGAATCATGATCAGTTGCTGCTTCTTCCAAACGTTCTTTCATAATGAAAACAGCATCATACCTTTTATAATCTTCATTAGTTAAATCTTCAAACTCTATTGAGGAAAATGTAACTTTATTAGATTCTATAATGTCAGGATGACCACCTATTACACCTATCTTTAAATCACGTCCAATATATGGATTTATTGGGGTATCAGAACTATAACCTGCCATTATAGTAATTAAAACAATAGTTAGTAATATAATTGGTAATTTGTTCAATGTTTTCTCCCCTTCCTTATTCAAATAAACTGATTCAATAGTTAAAAGAGAATCTTATTATTAAAAGTAGAAAAGGTGTTATTCTTTGGGGTTCACCACCAGTTAGCTTATCTTCTAAAAGAAATAGGGGTTCTGTATTCCTACTTAATAATTAATCTCTTTATTATAATAATACGCACTTTTCTAAAAGTAAGTAGTTCAGTTATTGTGGAGAAACTTATTAAATATCATACTAATCCAATGCCAAATCGCATACGATTTGGTCTATTAAAGTCCTAAGTTATTTCATCTTATTTAGCTTTTAACACTCTAAATAGCATTCCAATTAGCATATAAAATAACAGTTTCACAATAACCATTGTCATACTGCAAATTATAGTGGATTCTATTTAATTCCTATGTTGAATTGATAGTGTAGAAAGGAATTTGTAATAATATGTTAATAATAGTTGATGCTTATGAAAGTATCGAATTTGAAATCAGCGAACAAATGTTCTATAATATTTACGAGAGAAAAACATCTTTTAAAATGATTGTGGAGGAATTATATATGTATGTAACAATTTCAGACTTCATTAAAGAATGGAACAAAGAAGCCTTATTAACCCAAAAAGTTTTGGATGGTTTGACAGATGATTCATTAAAACAAAAAGTTTATCCAGAAGGTCGTACTTTAGGAAGAATTGCGTGGCATTTAACAACAAGTATTCCAGAGTATTTTGCTCATTTTGGACTGAAGATATATGAAGTAGAAGATGCAGAAAATATCCCAACCTCAGCTCAAGAAATTGCTGAGACCTTTAAAAAAGTAAGTTCTGAGGCATCCAAAGTCCTTGAACAACAATGGACAGACGAAGCATTGAAGGAAGTACAAATTGCTTTTGGAAGAGAAGAAACAAATGCCCAAATTATTATGGGGCTAATTAAACACATTATTCATCATCGTGGTCAACTTACTGTACTTATGCGTCAAGCAGGATTAAAACCATTTGGAGTTTATGGACCACCAAAAGAAGATTGGGTACATTTTGGGGTGGAAAATCCACCACTTTAATAATGGGGACCTTTAGTTGAACGGAATCTTACATTAACAAACAAAAAACACTTGGTTAACCAAGTACTTTTTGTTTGTTACTTTTATTGTTAATTAATCTGCTAATTAAGTTGCCAAAACATATATTATTTACACTGTTATTTGGAATTTTCTCCACGTTATCTGAACTACTTATTCTAAAAGTTTGTTACTATTTGCTTTTAGTTAGGCATGAGATTTCCGCTACTGGTACTCGCTTTCCTCGGGCGGTCCGTAGTTATATTGTTTTGAATGTTCTTTGTAAAAATTCTCTCGTTCGTTCTTTTGTTGGATGATTAAAGATTTGATCAGGGGTCCCTTCCTCAGCGATAACTCCCTTATCCATGAATATAACCCGTTTAGAAACTTCTCTAGCAAATTCCATCTCATGTGTTACTATTATCATGGTCAGTCCAGACTCAGCAAGCTCCTTCATTACTTTGAGAACTTCTCCAACCATTTCTGGATCAAGCGCTGATGTCGGTTCATCAAATAAGATGACCTCAGGTTCCATTGATAGGGCTCTAGCAATTGCCACGCGCTGTTTTTGACCGCCTGATAATTGCTTAGGCATGGCATTAAGGTATTGATCCATTCCTACTACCTTCAAGTACTTCATAGCAACTCTTTCCGCTTCTTCTTTGGAACGTTTAAGAACTTTTACTTGTCCAACCACACAGTTGTTTAACACATTGTGGTTATTAAATAAATTAAATTGCTGAAATACCATACCCAGATTTTTTCGATATTCATAAATATTGTGCTTGTCATCCAGGATATTTTCCCCGTTATAGATTATTTGCCCACCGCTTGGTTTCTCCAGTAGGTTGATACAACGAAGAAGTGTTGATTTACCAGACCCCGAGGATCCAATCATAGAAACTACTTCTCCTTTGCTAACAGAAAAGTTGATGTCCTTTAATACTTCATGCGTTCCATAGGATTTACTTAAATGTTGGATATCGATTACTTTCCCCATGATTCATCCTCCTTTGTTTCTTATTTTTCTTGTATACGTGATTGATTTCCGAGCATCGTGTAATTTTCAGGACCCTCTAGCTTCTTTTCGATATAAAGAAGAATTCGTGTCACAGCAAATGTCAAAACAAAGTAAATGACACATGCAACAAAGAATGATTCAAAATAACGGAAGTTGTTACCTGCGATTGATTTAGTTTGGAAGTATAGCTCTGTTACAGAAATAACGTTAAGAACTGACGTATCTTTAATGTTGATGACAAATTGGTTCCCAGTTGCTGGTAAAATATTCCGTATAACCTGTGGTAATACAACATTTAACATTGTTTGCACATGGTTCATCCCAATGGCATGTGCTGCTTCAAATTGTCCTTTTTCGACAGAAACTATTCCCCCACGGACAATTTCAGCCATGTAAGCTCCTGTATTGATAGAAACAACTAGGAAGGCTGCCGATAAAGGATTCATATTTAGTCCAAATGCTAACGCAGAACCATAAAAAATAACCATAGCTTGCACGATCATTGGTGTTCCGCGGAAAAATTCAATATAGATAGAGAGTATGGCGTTAACTGTTTGTAAGAGGATTTTTTTTACCCCACGTTCAGGTATCGGAATTGTTTTTACTACGCCAATTAGCAATCCAATGATGGCCCCTAGGATTGTCCCGATTAATGCGATTAAGAGTGTAATCCCCGCTCCACGAAGTAACATCGGCCAGTTTTCTGAAATAATTTGTACGACCCAATCAAAACTCATAGTTTCCCTCCTAGTAAAAAATCATAAACCGGCTACAAATTTCGCGGCCGGTTTACCTTATTTATTATTTGGCTGCTGGTTGATTCTGAATAGCAGTATCCATGATACTCTTTCTTTCTTCCTCTGAAATACCAGCTAAGATTTCATTAATTTTTTCAGTTACATCACTATTTTTTGCTAAACCAACAGCTATTGAAGTATCTTCCTCAGAAGTCTCAAATCCATCTGTAAACTCTACCATTTTAAAATTATCATTTGCATTAGAAGCACTAATACCTTCAGGACGTTCTGATACATACCCATCAATAACTCCTGATTCAAGAGCTACTCTCATTGCTGGAAAGTTATCCATTGCTGGGAGTTTCTCAACCCCTTCAATTTGATCAATTACGCTATAGTGGAAGGTATTTAATTGTGCAGTTACCTTTGCTCCCTTAAAGTCGGCAAGACTAGTTGCATTTTCAAAGTTTCCACCTTTTTTAACAACCATAACTAGATCTGATTTATAATAATTATCCGAGAAATCAATTGTTTCCTTACGTTCTTCTGTTGGAGACATCCCGGCGATAATCGCATCAATCTTTCCAGAGGTTAAAGCTGGTACAAGACCATCCCATTCTGTTTTGACGATAACTAACTCTTTTCCTAAGCCATCTGCAATTCTCTTGGCAATTTCTACATCATAGCCACCTGCAAACTCAGCATTGCCTTCTATTTTTACACCACCATTAGAGTCATCCATTTGTGTCCAGTTAAAAGGCGCATATCCTGCTTCTAATCCAACTCTAAACGTATCCTTTTCCGAACCACCTGCATTTGAACTGCTTGTCCCACAACCCGTTAAAAGGGCCATAATTGATAAAATGACTGCAAAAATAGATAAAGCTGTTTTTTTCATTTATATTCTCCTCCTGTTTTTTCTTGGTGTTTTTAGCAACAAAAAACGACCTGAGATAAACTCAGGTCGTGTGCATGTTTAACCAAAGTCCTCTACTCTTCCCAAATGAGATAGCACAACTCAATAAACCGGGTTGTTTATTGAGACAGTCCTGCAGTTCTTAACTACAGACCCAGCAAGTAATACTTGAGAATATTACAAGCTTCGGCGATATTTCCTTCTCAATAGCTTCATAGTTTCTCAAAACTCCACTAAAGACTGTTAAATACCGCGCCTCTACCTCACTGATAATAAGTGAGGTTATTATTAAGTTATAATATGTTTATATAATAAAATAATGGTTATGTCAAGATAAAAACATAGTTTTGTGGCATAAGAAACTATGAAAACTATTATTCAACCAAATTAGTTCTGTTGCACTTTTTCCGATAAACCTTCAAAAATAAAAATAAAAGCCGTCCCCATGAAACACTCCGCTATGGTTTTCCATGATTTTATAGTTTACCATGAGTCCTAATCCATTTCCATCTTGCTTTCAACAATTGCTATTTACCTTAAATACCAGATCCCACGAATAAAATACGATATTATGGTAAAAATGAGTTAATGTTTAGAATTATAAGTAAAGGAGAATACTAGTGACAACCACTACAAAACGTAAATTAATTAACTCTGGTAGTTTTATATTAGGATTTGGCTTTATAGGTGCATTAGATGGAATCATTTTTCATCAATTACTGCAATGGCATAGTGTATACATGTTAGCAGATAGACCAGGGCAGATTGTAAGTGATGGTTTGTTTCATTTTGCAGTCACTATTACCTTAGTAATTGGTGGTGTTTTGTTATGGCTAGCAGGAAACCCAAGTAGTCTAGCAAAGGGGATTAAATTAGTAGTGGGAGGATTTCTAATCGGAGGCGGCACATTTAATCTCATTGAAGGAATTACTAATCATCATATTTTACAAATACATCGGGTTAAGCCCACAGATGCAAATCCGTTAGCCTATGACCTAGCCTTTCTTGGATTAGGCTTGCTTTTAATCATCATCGGGTATTTTATTAAGCGTACAAAAAATGAAAGAGCTACTGCTGCAGACTTGTAAACTACTTTTTTTTGGAGGGTTATATGTATAGGGTAATAAGCTTTTTTGTTCTTTTTTCGTTCGTGTCTCTTATGCTGTACTTACATAACCTAAGTGGACATAGTGGAACGATGAACCACGCGCTTGCTCATCAGACGAATCAGATTTTGATACCTGATAATGTCACAGCTCCTTCAATAACAGGGAGTGTTTCGAAAGATTTGTCTGGAACATGGCTATTAGAAATTGAGACAAACCATTTTACCTTTGAACCTGAAAAGGTAGGAACACAGGATATCTCTTATAATGAAGGACATGCTCATATTTACTTAGATGGAATAAAAGTAAATCGCTTATATGGAAACTACTATAATCTAGATAATCTATCACCTGGGAAACATGAAATTAAAGTAACACTTAACGGAAATAATCACGGTGTGTTCGTCTTAGCTGGAAAAGAGATTGCCTATACAGAAACAATAGAGGTACCTTAATTTTACGTAAATCAAAAATGCTGACAACTTCTAGTGTGTCAGCATTTCTTTACTTACATAACGTTTGTAGATGGTGAGCAATCACTAATTCGACCATTTCAGCTGATATTTTATCTGGATGGAGTATACTGTGCATGGCTAATCCATCAACGAGAGCATACAATCTTTCTATTTCTAAATCCTTATTCATATCTGGTTTTCCCAAATTAAGAAGTAAAAGCCCGTCTATTATTCGAGTTATTCCTTCCTTTAATTCAATGTATACTCTTTCACTTAATGGTTTTAAGAAGGGATCAACAAGCGCTCTTGCTGTGAAAGCTAGCCAGACCTCCATCTCTAATCTCGTTTCGGGTTTCAACGGTACAACTTCCTTTAACACGTTAGTCATAACTTCAAGTGGCGGACCATTGAAATCCATTTGCGATATTCTATTATTCACCCTCTCAGAAACTAAATTCATCGTAAACGCATAGAGCTCTGATTGTGTTGAAAAATAATGTCGTAGAGAACCTACCGACATATTTGCCTCCTTTGCAATATTTCGTACCGTTGCTTGCTCCATGCCATCTCGTTTGATAATTCTAAGTGTAGCTTCTGCTAATTTTTCCTTCTGTTTATCGTGATCAACTATTTTTGGCATATATTTATTATAAGTCATTGACTTATTTAATACAACTGTGCTAAATTGTTTTTAGCACAGTTGTATTAAAATAAAAAAGGGTGAAAAAAATGATTGGATGGCTTATCGTAGCCTGTGAAATTGGTTTTTGGGTCTTTGTCATTGTGGGATTATTTTTTAGGTATATTTTACGTCTTAAAAAGATTGGTGGATTTTTACTCCTTTGCACACCGCTTATTGATTTGTTTTTAATTATTATGACGGTTATCGATTTAAAAAACGGCGCAACGGCAAATACGTTTCACGGGATAGCGGCGATTTATATTGGAGTTACAATAGCTTACGGGCACCAAATGATCAAATACGTTGATGAACGATTTGCCTATCGGTTTGCAGGCGGGCCTAAACCAGAAAAAGCTCCAAAGTTTGGGGCTGCCCATGCAAAGAAAGAACGAAATGGTTGGTTCCGTCATCTTTGGTCTTGGGCAATCGGGATTGTTCTACTCTATTGCATGGTTTGGTTTGTTGGGGACTCATCGAAAACTGAAAGCCTTACTGGGTTAGCAAGAGTTTGGTCTGTTATTCTCTTTATTGACTTTCTAATTAGCTTTAGCTATACACTTTGGCCAAAGAAGGAAAAAACAGAGGCTTCTATATCGAAGTAAGACAGTTTCAGAACATATTAAATGGCGTGTAAAGCTGTGGCACGCCATTTTTATGTTTTATGCTTGATATCACAAAGCCACCTTTTACTATACACCGCTAGAAGTAATTGAGAATGCTTTTTTCGATGAGCAGTTGCCTTACAATCGAAATTACATAATAACTATCAGTTTTTACAAAACTCTTATTTTCGAGATGGGGCGGGTCGAGGCGGTATAGTTTGCTAGGGCAGGAGATAATTTTGGCTTAGGAAATGAGGTCCGTGGGTTAAATTGAAGAGAATCTGCTATGTTATGACCATCAAATTCCTACTAAATAGAGTTGCTGAACGAGGGGACTCGATGGGTAAAGGGGATTCATTCTACTAATTCAGCCACTTTACGAATAATTAAGCCGATTTGAGAATAATTAAGCCACTTTTGAAATAATTAAGCCAATTTCAAAATTATTAAGCCGATATTCAAATAATTGAGCCACTCTATTATTTGGTAGGAAAAATACTACTAAAATAGCAAAAATTTGGATAGAATCACAAGCAAAACCAAATCTAACCTCGTAGGAGCACCCTTAGAACATGACCTAAGAGCGGCAACCCCATTGTAATCAACATCGTGTTACACTAACAATGCTCCCCCCCCCCCGTAGAACCAGTTATTGGATGTAACAAAAGAAAACTAGCCTGAGACAAGCTCAAGCTAGTAAAGGGTTCCTCTATTCATTACCCCACTCGCTTCTTTGATTTGGTCAAATCCAAATGATAAACTTCCATACGGCTTCACGCTTCTTCGCATTCGTTTTATAAAAATCTAGTAATCTCTCGACAGTTTCATAAAGCTCTTCAGGAGTTAAGCCTTCCTTTAGTTTCAAGGCAGTTCTAGCATTTTCCCCTGTTGCTTTCCCTCCAATATATAAAACAAAGTGGTCTCTTCGTTTGATAACACCTATATCATTTACGAGAGGCTCTCCACATGCATTCGGGCATCCTGTATAAGCTGGACGTAGCGGCCACGGAACCTCCATGCCTGCGATGCGCTTATTAAGCTCAATCGCAACAGGCATACTTTCCTCTTAAGCACCCTTACAAAAACCACAAGTACGAAGACTATATACATACGGACCTACAGGATAAACCGCAAGACCCACCATATCAAACTCAGCTTTTACTGTCTCTACCTGGCTCTCAAGTACTTCGATATATAGCTGTTGAAATGTTGTTAATTCAATTTCACTATCTTCTTTAATATAGTTAGCAAGTGCAACTAGTTGCTTTGCATTTAATTTTGCACCAAAGCCAATCCCGCCATTTACAGCGAGTGTAACTGTTTTATCTTGAAGTTCCATCAAACCTCACCCCAGAATACAATAATGTCAAAATATTTTAAGCTGCACTACTATTAAAATAAATTACTACCTAGTTAACAATATGTAAAACTTTACTACAAATGATAACAAGCACTTAGAGTTAAAAAATCTCCCACAAAAGTGAGAGATTCCATTCTATGATAATATTCGTTTTTCGCCTTCAATCTCTTGAATGGGTTTGATATTTTGCGTGAACTCCAAAGTGCCGACATAGTTACCTTTCTCATCACGTACAGCAAAATAACGAATATATACGTACTTATCTTTAAATTTAATCCAGAAATCTTCGCAATCTTTATTGCCAGATTTAAAATCCTCCAAAAGCTCTTCAACAACGTGAACACTTTTAGGGGGATGACAGTTTTGTACAGTCCGACCAATAACAGCCTTGGTTCTAGCAAAGATTCTTTCATTTCCATGTGAAAAATAACGGACCACATCGTCTTGATCAATAAACGTAATATCGACTGGCAAATGATTTAATAGTAGCTCCAACTGCTTCAGGGAAAGAATTCCGGTCTCCATTTTTATATAGCCTTCAGATATCGCTTTTTCAGCCATTTCCAGCCTCCCCGGCTTCCATTCAACTGGTTCTGTCAAACAATAACCGATTTCATCGCTCTCATACGCGATTTTTACCCACTCATCTTCAGTCAGATTTTTCAAGGCCATAGGGAATAAAATATTCTCTTCGCGATATATCATTTCATTTACTTCTTTTTGGACAAAATCAAATACATCCAACACAGGCTGCTTTTCACCCTCATAATGGAGAAGCATTCTTTTTGCTTCTTTTATTCCATCCCGAATATAGTCATCGATCCGCCACATCATATTCGTTGGACCATAAATTCCGTACTTTTCTAGGTAAGGAAAAAGAAGATGTTCCTTACGATTAAAATGCTTATCTATATCCAACAACGAATTACAATCCTCGAGAAGCTTACTAATATTCTCTTGAGTATCTTCTTTTACAAATAGCTCTAGATGGTGCACAAGACTTTCATTTACCACCTTTTCAAGCTCCCTGTTCTCAAGCTTAAAAGTGTGAACCGGGTGTCCTGGGTGCTCTTCCGGTCTTGTAGAAGGACTATTTCTATCAATTAAATCCTTTAACACTTCCATATGCTTAGAACAGATATCCTTAGCTTCACTCGCTTGGATGCCCTCTTCCTCCATAAGAGAATGTTGGAGATTGGAAATTTCCTCAATTGATATAGGACCTAATTGATTGAATAAACGTTCTTTAATTTCTTTAATATTTTTGCCATGATGCAAATCCATAAATCCTTCTTTTAGTAGAGATAGTCGATTTGTATCACTATTTATATGCGTTTCCCTATTATTAATTATTTCACTCACATTACCTTCTCCTCTCACAGCAGCTACTTAATAAGTAGAGATTCCTCTCCTAAAAGGTATCATAGTTTAAGTATCTCTTTTGTGATTCGCATCACATGTTATAGAAGTCTACTTGAGGTGGAAGAAATGCAAAAAAAGACTTGCCAATTGACAAGTCCAAGCCTTCTAATGTTTTGGATATTTATATTCGAGTTCATCCGTCTCTTCATGGTACTCAACATGCAGATCATGATCATTAAAAAACCAGATGTCATCTTCTTCTACATAAAATAGGATTCCGTCTACTTCCTTGCTAACATGTATTTGAATTGGCTCGTCATCTTTTGAAAAACCAAGTGAATACCCTTCCTGCATCGGACTAGAGCCGTAAAATTTAGGATAAAATCGTACTTTTTCTCCCTCTTTTACCCCTATTTCATCCTTAAACCAAGTAATAGCAGAGCTACTTATTTCTAGATCCATCCTTCCAGACCTCCTAGTTGATTGTGGTCTTATTTTGTCTTTAAAGGACAAAAACAAAACCCTCTATTGAATATATAGTGTAACGGTAACAAATCGTATTATTTTTGAGTAAGGGCTGAACGTTTAATGAATAAATCCAATATGATATTCCCAAAAGGGATAAATGCAACAGCTACTGCACTGATCACCCACTTAAACGACCACTTAATTTTAAATGTTGTATAAGCAATAACTAGCAGATAAAGTATAAAAAGGAAACCATGTAAGGAACCAACTACTCGAACTGCTTCAGGAATTCCAGCTCCATATTTTAAAGGCATGGCAATAAACAAAAGAACTAGTAACGAGCCTCCTTCTAAAAATCCCATAAAACGAAAACGTCCAATCGGAGTCTGAAGCATGTATTCCCCTCCTCTCCTTAAAATATGTATCTTAAACAAGTATGTTAGTAGCAAATGTACCCTTATGTACTGTATCATATTTTGTTCTACTATAATATAAAAAAGTGCACGCAATTCTACGTGCACTTTTCCATTATTTTTATATGAGGAACAACATGCTAATTGCTCCTACTGTTACACAAACAGCTACTATTTTAACCACTAGAGTAATAGCTTCATTACTGTTTTTGTTTACTTGTTCTTCCTGTTCCTTTACTACCTTCCGATATTCAGGACTGCAGCAGCCCATTAGGCAACCTTATTATAGTTCGAAATATCTTCTTCAAGTGGCAAGTTGTTTGCACGTGCTTTTTTAGCTGCACGGAAGAATAGTACAAGTAAAAGTGCAGTTCCGATAAATCCTCCGTACCATGCAATATTCATTGGTAAACGGAAACCAATTTGTGCGTTTAATATATACGTGATTACCATGAGTAGAATGAAAGCACCAGGTATAAGTGCAATCCAATAGTTCTTTTTCGCAATATATAGGTACATTGCTCCTACAAATAATGCAATCATCGCTGTTGCTTGGTTTGCCCAGCTGAAATATCTCCATAGAATGTTAAAGTCAATTTGTGTTAAAACAACTGAAATTGCGAATAATGGAACAGCGATCCAAAGACGGCTAGAAAGTTTCTTTTGTGCAATGTTTAGATACTCTGCAATAATCATACGTGCACTACGGAAGGCAGTATCTCCAGACGTAATTGGTAGTACAACAACCCCAAGAACGGCAAGTGTTCCACCGATTGCCCCAAGCATTAACGTAGAAACTTCGCTAACGATAGCACCAGGACCACCTGCTGCAAGTAAATCACTTAAACCATTGTAGCCGTCAAATAAACTCATAGCTGCTGCAGCCCAAATCATCGCGATAATACCTTCTGCGATCATCATACCGTAGAAAATTTTTCTTCCTTGGCTTTCCTTCTGAGTCGTACGTGAAATAATTGGTGTTTGAGTTGCATGGAAACCTGAAAGTGCACCACAAGTAATTGTAAAGAAAATTAACGGGAAGATTGGTGCATTAGCAGGATGGAAATTCTGGAATGATAACTCAGGAATTGGTGCGCCCTTTACAATTAACCCAATGCCTACCCCTAGAGCACTGATTAAAAGGATTGCTCCAAAATATGGATATAAACGTCCAATGATTTTATCAACTGGTAATAATGTAGCTAAAATATAATAAACAAAGATAACTGCAATAAGAATACCTAACGCTACTTTTCCGTCCATTAATAAATGAAGTAGACTAGCAGGTGTAGATACGAATACAGTCCCTACTAATAAGAGAAGCAGAACTGCAAAAGCGTTTACAACATGCTTCATAGCTTTTCCTAAAAACTTAGTAGCAAGCTCCGGTAGATGAGCACCACGGTTACGAATGGAAATCATCCCTGTAAGATAATCATGAACAGCACCGGCGAAAATACAGCCAACTACAATCCAAATAAATGCTACAGGACCGTAAAGCGCACCCATGATTGGTCCGAATACAGGACCAGTCCCAGCAATATTTAAAAGCTGGATCATTGAGTTTTTTGCTGTGCTCATTGGCACATAGTCGATTCCATCACCATTTACATATGCTGGTGTTGTACGCTCTTCTTTTACCCCAAATACTTTCTCGACAAATTTGCCGTACGTAAAGTAACCGACAATTAACAGAGCGATACATGCTAAAAATGTAATCATTTCATTTCCCCCTTATTACTAAAATGAATGCGGTTACATTTAGTATAAAGAAATTAAAAGAATAATAGGTAAATATAAAATAAAAGGTAGAAATATCATATTAACATGCATGTAATAGTGGATAACATGCAAAACTAGAAAATCCAATGCGCGTTGGCATATGTGTGCCCAGATTTTTTTCGAGCTTGCTCGAAAAACTAAAAATCCTAAGGGCTCGCCGGAGGCTTTAACTTTATTCAGTCGGAATTTGAACCCTGACTGAATTGTATACTTTTATTGCATTCTGAACTACTTATAGAAGTAAGGAACTTCTACTTCATAAAGTTAAATTTCTAGCCTCGCTCTTAATGCTTTCACATAATTACGGCTTACAGATAATTGCTCATTTCTTCCTTCAAGCTCTAGTTGATAGGCCCCATTAAACCAAGGAGTCAGTCGTGTAACATGTCTGAGATTAACAAGGAAGCTCTTATGAATACGAAAGAAACCGAACGCTTCTAGCCTACTCTCCAAATCTTTTAAAAGAATTTTTGTGTCAAACTCCCCCATTCTTGTAATGAGCTTTGTATGTTTATCATCCCGTACTATATATAAAATATCAGTAGGCTCAAGATATAAAATCTCCCCGTCAGATTCAACAGCAAGTTTCCCAGTGGTCTTCCCACTTTCTTTTTCTTTAGATGGCCTAATATGTCCTTCAATACGCTTGATTGTCTCCTTTAATTGTTCTTCATCATAAGGCTTTAGTAAATAATCAGTCGCATTATATCGAAACGCTTCAACTGCAAATTCCGGATACGCAGTTGCAAAAACAATTAATGGGACTTTTTTTAGCTCCATTAACGCCTTTGCAGCCTTCATTCCGCCCATCTTTGGCATTTCAACATCTAAAAAGACAACATCCGGCTGAAGCTGAATTGCCTTTAAAATAGCAGCCTCTCCAGATTCCGCTTCCCCCACTACTTGAATCGAAGAAAAATAACCTAGTAAGTGTTTCAGCTCATCCCTGCTATACAGTTCATCATCAACAATAAGCGTTTTGATTGTTTGTTCCACCTATATCACCTCCATATTCGGAATCGAAAATGTAATGTTTGTCCCCTTATTCTCTTCGCTTTTTATCTGTAAAGCAGCATAATCGCCATACAAGATTGTGAGTCTACGGTTTACATTATAGAGAGCAACGCCACTTCCATCTTGAGACTCAATTGGATTAATGCAGATTTGCTTTGATCGTTCCGTACTCATGCCAACGCCATTATCGACAACTTGGACAAGTACTGCTTGGTCTTCCTTTTTAATACAAATCGTAACCTGGCATTCTCCATCTTTATCTTTCATACCATGCTTAATAGCATTCTCGACAATTGGTTGTAAAGTTAGTGGAGGGATCTGCAGGGTCAGAGCTTCTTCTTCAATGTCATAATCCACTGTTAGCTTATCAACAAACCTCGTTTCTTCTATTTCTAAATACGCTTTTACATGCCTTAACTCCTGTTCTAGCGTAGTAACATTTTGTGTTGTTACAGATAAATTTTGACGTAAAAAATGCGATAAAGACACAAGTAGTTTTCTAGCTTTAGTAGGATTGACACGGATAAGTGATAAGATTGTATTTAGCGTATTAAAAAGAAAGTGTGGACTAATTTGAGCCTGGAGAGCCTTTATTTCCGCTTCCTTTGCCAATTGTAATGCCTTATCTGCTTCTGCAATTTCAAGCTGATTGCTTAATAATCGACTAAGACCTGAGATTAACTCCATCACAACAGGAGTAATTTCCTTTTGAGAGCCATAATAAAACTTTAAAGTCCCAATTGTGTTCCCTCTTTGTTTTAATGGTGCGATTACCACAGCCCCAAGTGAACAATTTTTAACTCGACACTGGATCATCTCTTTGTTGGCAACAGTTATCTCTCCTTTACGTATCGTCTCCAACGTAATTTGAGTTTGTATTGGCATTTCTGCTTTATGGTGGTCATGTCCAAGACCAACATGCGCAAGAATTTCATTTACATTCGTCATCCCAACAGCCTTTGCCTTAATTTCCTTGTGAATGATTTGACAAACTGCTGTAGCACTATCAATGGTTAATCCATTTCGTAAATAAGCAAGGGTCTTATCTGCGATTCGGAGTGTCTTCTGAGCCTGCATTGCTCCAGCCTTTTCTTCCTCGTTTATCACACTTCTAATAATTAAAAGAAATAGCGCACATCCCAGTCCGTTTGCGACAATCATCGGAATACCAATAATTTCAACTAATGCCCATGCCTTTTCAAAAGGTCTAGATAATAGCAAAATCACAAGCATTTGAACAGATTCTGCTAATGCTGCAATCAAAAATGCAGTTCCCAAATTCATATGCTTATTTCTTCGATAAAAGAAACCAGAAATTACACCTGCAATAATGGAAGCCAATCCACATGAAATCGCAGTAAATCCGCCTAAGGTAAAACGATGGACTCCAGCAATAAGCCCTGCACCTATCCCAACCTTATAGCCACCCAATAGCCCCGCCAATACTACACCTATAACACGTGAGTTGGCAATTGCCTCATCAGCAGCGAGATCAGATACCCAACGACTAAATTGTAGACTTTCCGTGCTCAAACTTAGACCAGTATACGTTCCTACGATCCCAAAAAATCCAAAAAATATAACTGCAACCAGTTGCTGCCAGCGATAAAGTCTATCCTGGTATACCATACCTCTAAAAAACTTAAATCTCGTTAAAATAAATGCGATTGCTACAATAATTCCCAAACGCTCTACCATGGTAATTAATAGTTCGAACATAGGAATGCTCCTTCTAGTCTTTTCTTGAAATGCTTTTCTACACCTATTGTATCAGGATTTTTGCCTTTTTCGGAATACTTTTGTACTTCAACTTATTGAAGACGGAATAGTGACCGGGAATAAAGACTAGTTTATTTGGCAAAATAGAAACAAGCGTATGAGGTTGACCATTTCGAAGTATTTCTTATAGATGTAATTAATCATGTTTGGAGGTACGGAATATGTTGAAGGATTCAAAAGTTAATGCACAGGGTCATATGGAAACTAAAAACAAAAATAATACAAAGCAATTAAAAAATGCACCAGAGCCACATGGTAGAGATGGATATCAATTAGATTCAGATACTGAAAAGGATACGTAATACATTGTTGGCGCTGTTGAAAATACAACAGCGTTTTTATATGGAATGGAGGAGGGTAATGTATCTTTGTTTTGGTGGGTGAAGGTCAATCTCATTGGTTAGTCCTTAATCTGGCTTATCGGTGGTCTTTCGTCTGGATAGCGACGTCCTGAACCTTCAGTGGTAAATTGTCACGATTTTGTTAGAAATACAGCTATTTTTGTAATGGGTTATAATTTTGTTCAGTTTTTAAATGAATTTATGAGGTGAATTTTGTGTTTGCTTTGGAAAAAGATGCTTGTGTTACATTATAGGATGACATGCACGTTATTTTGTGAAATTTGTATTACTGAGATTTATGCTACTTCTAAAACACAATCAAGAACTAAAATTAATGCAAAAAGAACTAAAATTAACTTCCCATAGGCCTATTATTCTTTATTTGAGTAGAGCTTTTTGCTAAAAGCCATAGAATCTAAATAAAGACCATAGAATCAGAATAAAAACCATAGAACTAAAATATCGACCATAGAATTTGAATAAAAGCCATAGAACCTTATATTTGAGTATCTAAAGATCAGCTTGGTACAAATTGTAAGGGGTTTTCTAGTAATTTCATCCGAAAAATAGAGAATATGATCAGTATTACTTTAAAATGATAGTAATTTAACTACTTTTTACAAAATTTACTTCATATCAGGTTTATATGGTAATATGAGGTAACCACATGTCAGGTCAATAATATAAAAAGTATAAATATTATTTGACAGTTCACGATAATTAGAAGTATTGCACTTTAACGAGAATTTAATGAATGTTGGTACTTTTCCATAAAAACTTCCTGATTTAAACGCACAAAAAAAACCAACCACAACTGGTTGATCTTTCGTCTCGCCTAGCGACGTCCTACTCTCACAGGGGCAATGCCCCAACTACCATCGGCGTAAGAGCTTACCATCCGTGTTCGGTGGTCGGCTTCCGATGAACTTCGGATTTCCGCGTCAGCCGCGCTCTCTCCAATCCTCATGTACGTTGTACACTCCGGTTGTCGCTCCCTTGCTTCCTTGAACTCCTCGCTCCTCGAAACCCGACCTACTTTGTCTATCTTTATAAAGGGTCAGCTACCCCTTTGTTCTACAAAACCTCCCGGTTTAAAGCATACAAAAAAAGACCAACCACAACTGGTTGATCTTTCGTCTCGCCTAGCGACGTCCTACTCTCACAGGGGCAATGCCCCAACTACCATCGGCGCTGAGAAGCTTAACTTCCGTGTTCGGTATGGGAA
>JBLKRX010000002.1:0-275415 GCA_047608075.1 Ferdinandcohnia humi | reverse complement strand
AATTGAACCGCCGTATACCGAACGGTACGTACGGTGGTGTGAGAGGTCGGGGATTAGTCATCCCCTCCTACTCGATTATAAGAATAGGAAAAAAATTTTTTGTACATAGTTTTCATGTCTAACTGGAACGCCTAACCAGTTTTCACCGTCAAAATAAGCTTCTGCATAATCTTAGTAAAGCTATAGGAACAAGCTGAGCTTTTTTCTGTGGAGATTACTCTCCTAGAGGCATCCTTTAGCGATTAAAGCAGCTAGAGGTCAAAAATGTGCAGCAAAGAAATGTCAGTGAAGACTTTCTTTGCCACAGAACATTTGCTTGTCGGACTTGAAAAGGAAGTACTGAGTCAACGTTTGCACAAGATGTGGCGGATTATGGTTGACGTTCACCTACCAAGAGGCTTGCGCTTTTCTTATTCAATTTTAATATCGTCCAAGACAATTTGTAATTCATCAACTCTAGGTAAAGCATCCAATTGATCAAGAATAACATCTCTATCAAATGTCACGACGAATCTGGAACCATTTTCTCTTTGAGAGAAAGGAGATAGGATATTGTGTAATAAGCTACCATTGTTGGCTATATTATATTGTCGGATTGCATTTATTGTGAGTTGTTCGTTAGCAAAAAGTCCTCCATTGATCCTGAATAAAGATCCTACACCATAAAGTTCTGCAGATGAATCAGTATAAAAGTACGCATCGAGTGGCTGTATATCAGTTGAAATGCTTCTAAATTCATTAATTCGGGTTATTACCATGTCCCCTTTTGAAAGGAGTACTAACTGTTTATCGCCATCTAAACCACTAATATTCGTACTATATATGTGTGACGTTCCCAATACATACATTGTAGAATCGAAGATAACTTCATCATCTTCACTATTTATATCTGAATTATCTCCACGAATAATTAAATTTCCTGTTACAAGAATATTTCCAACTATTTTAATTGGATTATTACTTGAAGCAACGATTTCTAAATCTCCATGAACAACTAGCCATGAATTATTAATTACTAAATCATTTTTAACATATAAAGGTGCATATTCTGTTTCGTCCGGTGAATTCACTTCAAATGAACCATCTTCATTTTGAACCAAGTCAGTATACACAATTGTTTCTCTATTATTAGATAAATTATTGATATCTAAATAGTTAGAGTCTTTCTCAATCAAATAAAGTGGCGATGGGCAATTATTGGAACGGCTAATTGGATATACATCAGTCGCAGACAGGATAACATCTCTACAGGAATTTAATAGCTGCTCTATAGTAGAGCTGATCGTAGCAAGATCGTTATAATCCTCTGGATGAGAAGATAAAGTTACTCCTTGTAATTCATTCATTTTTTGCGCGTATGTTTTATTAAAATTAACTTCAACAAACTCCTTTGTTTCTCGTTTAATAACTGGTGGTCTAGCTTCTTCAAAAAAATAAGAACGTAGTCTAGAAATGTCTAATCTTTCGCTACCATTCACTGTTCCACGAATAAAAAGGTCTCCATTTATGTCAGGGAATACAGAGGTTGCAGTTCTCTCAACTCCATTGTCCGTAAATTCAGGCTTATTGCTTAGAATCAAATCATTCACATGTACATTTCCGTTTATCTCAAGTCCACCGTTCATTACCATAAGTCCGTTTGGTCCACTTCCTGCCGTATACTGCAAAAAGCTTGGTGTTGGAGATAAGAATAGATTACGACTTACTGTACGTTCTCTACCATTTTCACCGGCAGCAGTTACCTCAATTGAGAGAGCTCTAGTAAAGAATTTATTCGTATCGATATGATAATTAGAAGAGATATTTTTTATTTTGATTGGATGTAGGGAATCAATAAATGAAGCTAGCTCACTTTCATAGCCGTAAATATTACCTTCTCGAACGTAACCATTAAGGTCATATAATTTATGTTGAAACTTTGATATAACCTCATCCATTGTATTTGTTGCTTTATAGATTTTCTTAATATCCTCACCACGAATTTCAGTTCTCTTTGCACCGCCTATTGTAACAGAGAGTATGGTCAAGCCCAGGACAACAAAAACTAAACTGACGAGTAATACTAAAATAAGACTAGAACCATTCTGATTTTTTATCGATTTCATTATAATAACCCCTTAAAATCCAAATCTACTTTCAAGCTCTAATGAGGGTATACGTAGCATGCTATCCTGGTAGGCAGAGTGATTGATAACTAAATTCATGTTAACAATCGCATTCACACAAAGATTATCAGAAACTGACTCAGTATATTCATAATTAGTACAAGCAAAAGAAATTTCTGATCCAGTTAATACAGTTGTGCCTGAGCTAATTGTAGTTGATTCGAGTAACGTACCATTTTCGGTTACAGACATCCTCATGGAGTTATCTATTTCAAATCGTATCACTCTTTGAAGCACACTTTCACCTTCCTCAACTAACTCACCTTCTACCTCTATTGTTCGATTATCGATCAATTCGATACACTTGTTTATATCACTTCCATCACAATCACTTATAAAATCGACTGATGACCTGTTCATTTCATTAATAATCATTCCTAATATATAGTCACCTTCATCTCGGAGACCTGATTCAATTCCAATTTTTTGAAAAGCTTTAATCCCAGTAATAAATACCCCGTAAATAGCACCAATGGCAATAGCAGAAACAGTTAGGGTTATTAATAGTTCTATTAGTGTTACACCTTTTTGCTCCCTTATTTTATCGAATCGAATCATTTTTGATATACCCCTCAAGAACAACCTCATTTTGATCATTCCATGTCACTGAAACGGATGTGGGAATGATATAGTTTCCGAGATTCGTATCTTCATGATGGCGGATGTCAATTTTTATTTTGTAATCCACATTATTAAATGTGGATGAAAACATGTCCGAACAAAATTCATCGAAAACGTAATCACCAGAACTATGTATATCATTACAATTCTCATTTGTAATTTCGATCGTTTCACTACTATCTGGAGGGAGATAGGTCTCCAATATTTTTGTAAAACTTTGTCTTTCCATATAGACCAGCATATTTCTTGCAACATATAGTCCAAGTGTCTTATCTTCATTCTTTTGTGTATATGAAAAGGCCTGAGTAAAAAAGCCTAGCATTGACACAATGACAATACTTAGAATAGAAAGAGAAACAAGCACCTCGATGAGCGAAAAACCTTTGTTTGAATTCGAAAAATTGTTAGGAATCATCGCATACCCTTCTTTCAAAATACGTAACTTTATTATACAATAACTTGTAGTCGATATTTGTCCAAAAATAGGGTAAATACACCTATTTATTAGAAATATGTCACAAAATTTCTAAATACCTACAATTATGAGTAGAAGCGAGGTGAAAACTTGGTATCAATACTATTTGCTTTTGGGGCATTGCTTGTCCTCATTCCGATTGTTTATTTTCTGCCTTTAGGCTTCAGTAAAAAAGGAAAACTAATTATCGTAGGGATTTCTTTTTTATTAGCAATGGTAGGTATAATAGCCCAAGATAACTTACATTTATGGCAAACTGTACTTATACTATTCATTCTTGCTTTATTGGCTACATACCTCATTGAAAAGAAGCTTAGTACTGTCATGTTTGATACGAACCAGGAGGAAGTTAAGGAGAATGTTGGACTAGATGAAATGGCATCTGCTTTAATATTTTCTGAGCAGCCCGTAGAAAACAGTGAATCAGATGAAATAGAAGAAAAGCATACATACATTTATACTGAAATACAGCCGGAAGACATTGAGATATTGAGTTCAGAACAAATTCCTTTCAATGATGAAGACCTAAGTTATTTAGAAGGTTCACATGAGGGCGCAGAGGCTTTATATAATCAAGAAAATAATCATGTTAATGATGATGACCTGTCAGATGATGATTACGTGAAGCTCTTAGAAGATTACAATTTAAATAGCATTGATTATGAGCTACAGGATGATACTCTACCTGAGAGATTTGAAGAAGAGGTTAGAGAAAATGGTAGAATCATCATTGAGAATGAAGAGGATAATCTTGATTTAGATGATGATAGTAGTGTTGAAGAAACTCATGAGGATGATCCAATTTCAAAACCAACCGAGGAATCTCAGCTAGATGAGGTTGTCTTAGAGGATATAGGCTTAGATGAAATCATGACAAATGAAGAATATGAGTACCTTGGAGATTTGATAATAGAGGAAGAAGTACAATCAGAGGATATTCTTTCAAATAATATCGAAGAAACTCAGGAGAGAACTGAACATAATGAAACTATAGCTTTAATTGAGCATGAAACACGTAATGTAGAAGAAATCTTTTTAGAAGACGATATTTTCGAGGAAGAGGAAGAGCAAATAGACGAGTCAGACGATTTCGTAGAGTTGGAAAGTAATGAAATTCTTTCACCAGAACTTTCTGATATTGCTGTTGAAATGAAGAATGAAGATGCAGAAATTGTAAGCTCTTTAGATAACAACAGAGAAGAAACTGAACAATCCGTAAATGTTCCTGAAGAAAGTGAACAAATACAGGAAGTGTCGATTGAAGTCCAGAATGAAATAAAGTCTATGGAAGAGCACTCAACTCTAGAAGGTAATTTATCTGAACATAATTATTCGTCTCTAATCGAGAAGGAAGATACAAATAAACTCCAACAACAGATTATTCATACAATGCTTACTCAGCTTGAAGTTTATAAAAAGACTACTACAAAACAGCGATATGAACAGTTAGTAATGAGTCACCTAAACCCTAATCTGGCAGGGCAAGATTATTTTACATTTGCATATTTATTGATTGAACATTATATAACTGAACGTAATTATGGTGCTTTACATGAATTATTAGTGGATTTACAGGAAAAAGTGACAGATTTCCCGATATTACTACAACAAATTGAATTTTTACTGCAACATTATTGCAAAAAATGACTTTTTTTATTCAAATAAATGATAGAATAAAAAACAAGTGAATTCTGAAATATAAAGGAACAGGTGTGGTGTAAAATGAAAAAAAGTACGGAAATAGTGGGCTTACCTATTATTAGTATCCAAGATGGACAAGAAGTAGGTAAGGTTAAATCTTTAGTTATTAATCCTGATAAAGGCTCAGTTGACTTCTTGACAATTGAACATGAAGACTGGCAAGTAAGTGTAAAAGCTATTCCATTTAAAAAAGTGGTAGGTATTGGTGAATATGCAGTTACTGTAGAAAGTGAAAGTGCAGTAATTGATTTAAATGAAATTCCAATTGCGAATCAACTTGTAAATAAGAAGATTAAAATCACGAATAACAAAGTTATGACTCGTAAAGGGCAATTGATTGGCGAGGTTGTTGAATATTATGTTGATGATGAAAATGGTAATATCTTAGGGATGCAATTAACTGTAGCGAATCGTGAGGTTGCATTGGCGTCTGCATCTGTTCTTACATACGGTAAAGACATAATTATTGTAAATGAAGATGCTACATCTCACTTTTTAGATTCAGTTGAACAATTAGTTAATCCAGAAGTAGAAGTAATTAAAAACCAAGAAGTAAATGAAAAAGACTCTTTAAAGAATGATACAATCGATCCGTTTGAAGGATTAAATCTTGTTTCAGAGGATGAAGAAGTTGTTGCATTAAAGGAAAAGCAGGTTGAACTTTTAAAGGGAAAAACTGTTTCAAGAGATATTTTAGATAACAATGGAAATGTTTTATTCCCTGAAGGAACTATTCTTAGTGCAGAGGATGTAATGAAAGCACAAGAAGAAGGACCTAATATAGTTATTGATTTATCTATGAATGTTTTAGCATAAGCGGAGGGGCAATGAAGTGTGAGAAACCTTAAAGAAATCAAAGTTTTTTCAACTATGTTTATATGTATATGTTTTATTTTCGGTTTCTCACAAATCGGTGCCTTTGCTCTTGAAGCGACAAAGAATGCCAATAATCCTCCTCAACCAGAAACAGGTTCGGAAAATATCGAAGACAAAAAAGAAACACTTCCAACTAACGAACAGCAAAGTTCGATTGTTTCTGAAAGTGTATCAACAATAGTAGATAATGAGGAAACCGTTTCTTGGATAAATAACTTCAATCAAATAGAAATACCTTCAAATAAGCCGTTTTCCTTTCTACAATTAATTGAAGAAGTTGAAAGTAATACATATTCCCAGCAAACATTAAGCCATATTGCATCAGCAATTTATAAAGCAGTTTTATCAACAAATTTTGAGATCATTGAACGACATATAAGCAATGAATTACCACCAAATACTGAGTTAGGATATGAAGCAAAGATTGTTCCAACATCATTTGATTTTGCTTTTATTAATCCCAACCCAACATCTTACATACTTCAGTTTGAAGTCATGAATCAAAATCTAGTTGTAAGAATCATTGGCGAGCCGTTTTCCTACACATACAAAGCGATGTTTGAGGATGAAGAAGCGTTTGAGCCCAAAACGATTGTTCAGTACAGTAGTACAATTCCATTCGGGCAACGACATATCCAGGAAGAAGGAAAAAATGGGTACCTAGTAAAAGTGATTAGGGCAGCTACAGATGAAACAGGTAGTATTATTGAGCGTGTACAAATAGCAGAAGATTTTTACCCGCCTGTACATAGAATTGAGGTACAGAGTTTTATTACGAATCAAGAAACGACTCCGCCAAATCCTGGGAACAACCAAGGTGAGGATGGTCAACCACAGGACAATCAGGATCCTGCACCTGATACACCTGAAGGTTCCTCAGGTGACTCGGACGACAATACTAGTGACGCACCAAATCAAGGTGGTGCTCCAGGTAAGGATAATGACGATGATACATTATGGGATAAACCAAAGAATCCAGAGAAAAAGGGATAATTTACGAGGTGGTTTGAATGAAGTCAGACCGTAAACGATTAGGGGACTTATTAGTTGGAGCAGGACTTATAAATGAGGAACAGCTTAAACAAACATTAATGGAAAAAGAAGATACACAGAAGCTAGGGGATGCTCTGCTTGAAAGAGGGTATATTACTGAGCAACAACTCATTGAAGTGTTGGAATATCAGCTTGGAATTCCTCATATTAGCCTATATCGTTACCCATTTGATTTGAAGTTAACCAATTTAGTTCCTAAGGATGTAGCGAAACGAAATTTGTTAGTTCCGTTAAAGATTGTTGAAGATAGATTACTTGTTGCTATGTCAGATCCGTTAGATTTTTATGCAATTGATGACCTACGACTTGCAACAGGCTTTCAGATTGAAACGGCGATCGCTGCTAAGGATGATATTATTCGTGCAATCTCAAAAATCTATAGTTCAGATGAAAATATAGATGAGTTTTTATCAGATTTCCAAAATACGTATGAGGTTGAAGAAACAAAGATTAAGGATGACGATTCTCCGGTTGTTCGGTTAGTGAATCAAATTTTACAAACTGCGATACATTTACGAGCAAGTGACATACATATTGATCCTCAGGAATCAAAGGTACTTATCCGTTACCGAATCGATGGTGTATTACGGACTGAACGAACATTACCTAAGCATATGCAAAGTGTCCTCATTGCTAGAATAAAAATCATGTCTAATCTAGATATTACGGAGCACAGAGTGCCACAGGACGGACGAATCAAATTTAGTTTGGACTTTCATCCAGTTGATATTCGGATTGCTACTTTACCTACTGTTTTTGGTGAGAAAATTGTTATGCGTATCCTAGATTTAGGAAGTGCAATTAATGATGTGACAAAGTTAGGCTTCAACAAGCTTAATCTCCAAAGATTTAAAGAGCTAATTGAAAAGCCTAATGGGATTGTGTTAGTTACGGGTCCAACAGGATCAGGAAAATCCTCAACCATGTATGCTGCCCTTAATAAACTGAATCGAGAAGAAGTAAATATTATTACGATTGAGGATCCAGTAGAATATCAGCTGGAAGGAATTAATCAAATCCAGGTGAATCCGAATGTTGGAATGACGTTTGCAAGGGGACTTCGTTCTATTTTGAGACAGGATCCAAACATTATTATGGTTGGTGAAATACGTGACTCAGAGACAGCAGATGTTGCAATTCGTGCTTCATTAACGGGACATCTTGTTCTAAGTACACTCCATACAAATGATTCAATCGGAACCTTAGCTAGGTTAATCGATATGGGGGTTGAACCATTCTTAGTTGCAGCTTCACTTAATGGTATTATTTCACAACGACTTGTAAGAAAGGTATGTCGAGATTGTGCTGAAGTACAAACCCCTACCAATAGAGAAATTGAAATCTTTGCTAAGCGTGGAATGACAATTGAAAAAGTAGTACGAGGCAGAGGCTGTGGTACATGTAATATGACAGGTTATAAAGGTCGAGTTGCGATACATGAGCTTCTCGTTATGACAGACCTAATAAGAAAGGCGATTATGAACAGTGAATCACTTTCGAAAATTCGCGAGCTTGCAATTAAAAACAAGACCATCTTTTTAATAGATGATGGCTTACTAAAAGTAAAACAAGGAATAACAACAACAGAAGAGGTATTGCGTGTAGCCATTTCAGAATAGGTGAAAATAAAATGAAAAATAAGATTGATAACTTATTATCGCATGCATATGAGTTAAAAGCTTCAGATCTTCATTTATCTGTAGGAGCACCTCCAGTTATGAGGATTAACGGAGAACTAAAAAGATATGGTAAAGATGTATTAAGTCCTCATGATACTGTAGAAATGGCAAAATCAATCATTCCTGACAAAATGTGGGGAAAGTTTGAAGAAAAAGGGGAATTAGACCTATCGTACGGAGTTCCTGGTGTTTCTAGATTTCGTATCAATGCATTTTTACAGCGGGCAAGTGTTTCATTAGCAATACGCGTCGTACCAACTTCAATCCCTACGATTGATCAATTAGGATTGCCGGAAACATTGAAGAAAATCACAACAAAGCCACAAGGACTCGTTTTAGTAACTGGTCCAACTGGTAGTGGGAAATCAACAACAATTGCTTCTATGATCGATTATATGAATGAAACAACTAGAAAGCACATTATTACGCTAGAGGATCCAATCGAATACTTGCACAAGCATAAGAATTGTATTATCGAGCAACGTGAGGTTGGTTTTGATACGCAAAACTTTACAAGCGGTCTTCGCGCATCTCTAAGACAGGATCCAGATGTGATTCTCGTAGGTGAAATGAGAGACCTAGAAACGATACATACTGCAATCACAGCTGCAGAAACGGGGCATTTAGTGTTTGGAACATTACATACATCAGGTGCTGCTTCTACGATTGATCGAATTATCGATGTGTTTCCACCGTATCAACAAGCGCAAATTCGTACTCAGCTTGCTTCGGTTTTAGTAGCGATCATCTCACAGAGGTTGTTTCCGTTAAAAGAAAAAACTGGACGAAAGGCAGCTACAGAAATACTCGTTAATAATTCTGCGATAGCCAATTTAATCAGAAATGAAAAAACACATCAAATAAAGAATGTGATGCAGACGAGCCGTGAATATGGGATGCGTACACTCGAAGGCGAACTTCGTGAACTTATACAAGCAGGAATCATTTCTAAAGAAATAGCACTACCCTATCTAACAATAAATGATTAAACTAGGGCACATACGTAGCATCGAGGTGAGAAGAAGATGCCAAAATTTCAATATGAGGGTCGAGACAAAACAGGAAAAAAGCACGGTTCAATTACGAGCCCCTCGAAACGAGAGGCAATTAGTACATTAAAAGACCAGGGAATCAGGATAATCACGATTGAAGAAGTTCCCGAGACGATACTCTCAAAGGAAATTATCATTGGTAATCCTGTAAAACTACAGGATTTGGTTATTTTTCTACGACAGTTTGCAACGCTTTTAAAAGCAGGTGTGTCTGTTATAGACTCGATGAACATTTTATCGAAACAAACCGAGAGCAAATATTTAAAACGTGCCCTGCTCGATATTGAAGAAGAAATTAGAGCTGGTAACCCCTTGTCCTATGGAGCTGCAAAACATAAACGAATATTTTCATCAATGTTTATTAACATGGTTAAGGCAGGGGAAGCTGGTGGAACCATGGATGAAACCTTAGAACGGCTTGCTGTACACTATGAAAAACAGCATCGTACCAGACAAAAGATATCCTCTGCACTTGCCTATCCGATAGCTGTTGGAATTATCTCAATGGTAGTAGTTACGTTTTTACTAGTAGCTGTTGTGCCAACCTTTGTGACCATGTTTGAAGGATTTGGGGGAGAGTTACCGGGAATTACCCAGTTCGTATTGCATGCAAGTGAGTTTATGCAACGATTTTGGTGGCTCGTAACCTTAGTAGTAATTGGACAATATGTAACTTTTCTATTTCTTAAGAAAAATAAAAACTCGAAATACTACATTGACTATTTGGCTTTGCGTATGCCTGTCTTTGGGAATATGTTAAAAAAAGCTGCAATTGCTAGATTAACAAGGACACTTAGTTCCTTACTGTCAAGCTCTGTTCCAATTTTACAGGCAATGTCGATTGTTGAAAATATTGTTGAAAATGAAGTTCTATCGAACGTACTCCGAGAGTCAAGAAACTCACTAGAAAAAGGACAATCTGTAACAGAACCTATGAAAAAGCATTGGGCATTTCCACCTCTAGTCGTTCACATGATTGCAATCGGTGAAGAGACAGGAGCCTTAGATGAATTATTGGGGAAGGTTGCCGACTTCTATGAATCTGAAGTGGACGCTGCAACAGACAGATTAAAATCATTAATAGAACCGTTCATGATTGTGTTTCTAGCATGTCTAGTAGGGACTATAGTCACATCAATTATGATCCCAATGTTTGAAATTTTTAATACGATTGAGATGTAATTCACAAAAATTTAACAGTTGTTGTCGAAAGTTTGCGTGATATAATAGGTGATAAGTACTAGAGAGAAAGTAAAAAGAAAAGGGGAGGATACATGAATGGTAAAAAATATCAAAAAACAAATTCGCAACCAAAGAGGCTTAACATTAATAGAATTACTAGCAGTAGTAGTTATTTTAGGTATTATTGCAGCAATCGCAATACCTAGTATTGGTGGAATCATTGAAAACACTAAGAAAGATGCTCATATTGCAAATGCCCAGCAAATTGCAAATGCAGCTAGGTTGTATGTGACTACGGAGAAAAAGACAATAGATACTACTGGTATAACTATTGGTCTTAACGAATTAATAGCTAAGGGACATATTGAATCTATTAAAGATCCAAGTGGTGCATCTAATGCCAATTATGCTGAGGGTACTGTTAACGGCACTACCTATACGGCTAATAAAACCAGAGTTCATGTGGTAAAAATCAATAATAAAATTCAATATCAAGTCACTCTTGTAGCAGCAAATAATAGTGGTACAACTTATATTAATGGAATTGATGCTTCTAACCTTGTACGTGAAAATGTTTACCTCAATGGAGTTCCTGCCGAACCAGCTAAAGAAGAAGGTGTAGAATAACACTAAGTGGTTAAAAAATAAATATATAGGTGGACCCCGTCCATCTATATATTTCCCTTACATAGGAGAAAAATATGGAAATCTTCACTTACATATATATTTTTATAGTTGGCCTTGTATTGGGCTCTTTTTTTAATGTGGTAGGACTCCGCATACCGAATAATGAATCGATTGTTTCACCACGTTCTGCATGTCCGGGGTGTAAGCACCAACTGACAGCAGGGGAATTGATCCCTGTTTTTTCGTATGTGCTTCAAAGGGGGAAATGTCGAACATGTGGGAATCGGATTTCACCTCTCTATCCTATTGTCGAACTACTAACGGCAATTCTTTTTACGATTTCTCCTTTATTGGTGGGATGGTCAAAGGAATTGATTGTGGCATGGGCGTTAGTATCTCTGTTTATGATAATCTTTGTTTCAGATGTAAAATATATGATTATACCTGATAAGATCTTGCTTGTTTTTGCCGTTTTCTTTGTCATCTTACGGATCTTTATACCACTTACTCCATGGTGGAGTTCAATTTTTGGAGCCATTGTTGGCTTTTCCCTTTTACTTCTCATTGCTATCATTAGCAAGGGAGGCATGGGAGGTGGGGATATTAAGCTGTTTGCGGTGATTGGACTAATCGTTGGATGGAAGCTTGTCTTGCTATCCTTTTTCTTATCGACGTTATCTGGAGCCCTACTTGGTGGCATAGGGATGTTGTTTAGGAAGATTAAAAGAGGAAAGCCTTTTCCGTTTGGTCCCTTTATCATCATCGGTACTCTACTTGCCTACTATGTTGGAGATGTTCTCATTGGATGGTATCTTACATTTTTACTCAATTAAATTTTCATCATAAGGGGAACTAATAGATGAGCCTTTCTTTCTTTTCAAAAAGTAATAAAATCGTAAATCTCATTATTAAGGACCATGTGATCCGTTTTATTGAATTAAAACAAGTTTCTCCGCTTCAGATAACAAACAGTGGAGAATATTACATACCTGAAGGGATTATTCATGATGGGAGAATACTCGATCATGACACCCTTGCAACCATACTAGAGCAATGTATTGACGAATGGGGAATTCGAAAAAGAAGTGTCCGATTCATTGTACCTGATTCGTTTATTACCATTCGTACGATCAAGGTTCCTGCAGAATTAAAGGATGATGAAATTAAAGGATACCTTTACCTGGAATTGGGTGAAACCATCCATCTGCCATTTGAGGATCCCGTGTTTGATATAAAGGTAATTCGTACTGATCGTGATAAAAAAGATGTTCTTGTATTTGCTGGACCAGAGGAGATTGTTACGGAGTATTCAACACTACTATCAGAATTAACTTTGAAACCAATTGCTGCTGATGTTTCTCCTTTGTGTTTATACCGCCTATTACATTATTTAGATTTAACCAAGCCAAAACAACATACTATGATACTTCAATATGATGTCACAAAGGTTAATATTAGTATTTTTCATAACCATCTTCCTATCTTTATGCGCCATATTACATTAATAACGAATGATGAAGATTGGCAAATTACTCCTTCGTATGTGGATTCAAAACCGATGGAGGAAGAATTCCTTCAGGCACAATACAACGACCTAATAAAGGAAATAACCCATGTAATGGATTTTTATCGATATTCATTACATCAGGATCAAGTAGATCGGATATTGCTAACGGGTGATAATCCAAGCCTACAACATTTTTATAATCAATTAGAAAATAGCTTTAATCAATCAATTGAGATTGTTAAATCAATACCGACAAATGATGATCAGCAAGTGAATCGATATTTCCACCTAGCCCTTGGACTGGCATTAAAAGGGGTGCAATAATGTTAGTAGAAATTAATTTATTGCCATCAAAGCCCAAGAGAAATGTAGCAACCTTCACCATAATTGGAATCATTAGTGTACTCCTATTAATCGGAACTACTATTTTGTTGCTTCGATATTTCCATTTACTAAATGAAAAAGAACGAGAAGAAGCAAAGCTTAATCAGATTAGGCAATCAATTGCAGCAATAGAGGAAACGATTGGGGAATATGAAACCTCCACATCATACGTAAAATTAAAGGATACTATCATTTGGCTTGAAGGTTATCCAATAAAAACTGTGCCATTTCTTCAGCATATTACAAGTTTGTTACCAGAACGTGGTTTTATAGAAAACATAGAGTTTGCTCAAAATGGTAGAGTATTTACAAGAGTGAGGTTTGATACAAATCGTGAAGTTGCCTACTATATCAAGTTATTATCAGACTCTCCACTACTTACTAGTGTTAACTTACAAGGCATAGAAACATCTGCAGTAGGTGAATTAGAGGATTCAGTACCTAGATCGATTGCTAGTATTGAACTTCTTATTGATAAAGAGGCATTAAAAGCGTACCAAAAGGAGCTGGAAGAATGATTGTTCAACTTTCAAGAAAACAAAAAGTTCTTCTAACCGCACTGCTAGTCTTACTTGCTTTCCTTTTTACAATCAGTTACTTCTTGTTCATTCGTCCTATTCAAAATGATATTACTAAAGTAGAAAATGACCTTGTGACTGAGCAAAGTATCCTTGAAGCTCTTGAAGTACAAGCTGAAGAAACTAAAAATAACACATATATGAACACTACAGAATTACAAAAAAGGATTCCGGTTAAACCCATCGTAGAACAATTTATTTTAGATTTAGAAAAGGCAGAGGTTGTGTCAAACTCTACTATCACAAGAATGGAATTTACTGAAGAGAATGCTGAAGGTCAAGTCGAAGCAGAAATGGAAGTAGAGAATGATTCAGAAACTGAAACAACTCAAAATCAACAAATCACTGTTGTGGGTAATGGATTGAAAAAAATAACAGTTACTTTGTCTGTTGAGTCAACCAACTATTTTGACTTAGAAGAGTTCCTTTCCACAATAGAAAACCAAACAAGAATTGCGCAAATAGAATCGCTTACTTTTACAGGACTACCAGAGTTTATATCTATCGACCAAAGTTTTGATAAATTACTCTATAATGTGACAATTTCAACGTTCTATTATCCTGAATTACAAGACCTAATAGATCAATTACCATCACTAGAGGTGCCAGAACCGAGTAAAAAAAGAAATCCGCTAACGACTATTGGATCGACAGAAGAAAATAAAGAGTAATCTTTCCTACCCTTTTAAAAAAATTGACGAAAACCATTTACGACAAGACGACAAATGTCTTGTTCTTTTTTTTTATATGTATGCTAGCATTGAAAAAACTAGGTCGTTTCTATTATAGGTGGTGAATAAATGGACAAGCGTAAAGAGCAAATCTCTATTAAAATTAATGGGAAAGAACAGAAGGTTACGGAAGGACAACATGGTAAAAAACCTTTTACTAGATTGAATGTCGAAAACCAACATACGATAAACGTAGTGGAGAATGAAGAGATTGCTGTAGCACGAGAAGAAGAGGAGGATGATTTTAATTGGGTATTACCTGATGAATCATTTCAAAGAGACTCCTCTCCTGAAATACAGATTCCAGTTATACCAATAGAAGATTTACGAAAATCAAAGGGATCTAGTAAAATTCCTAAGCTACCAAAAAGAAGTAAGGGCATTCAAGTATTTACGATGAAACAATTTCTTGTTTCCATATTACTAGCGATTGTTCTTGGTACAGGATTTGGTATGATGATATTAAAAGTTGTGGGAGATGTTAGTACACAACCTGCAGGTACTGAAACTCCCCCTGTATCCACAGAGGACCCGCCATCTAGTGGTATAGATGATAAAGAGGAACCAAAAGGAAGTACTGGTGCTTCAATCGAAATTGCTCCGTTAACAACGGGGATAATCCAAGGAGGTAAGTTTTCTACGGTTGAATCTGCCAATACGATAGTGAGTCAGATCAAAAGTGGTGGTTATGCAGCTACCTCAGTTGAACAAGAGGGTGCCTTCTTTGTGTTCATGGGGATTGGTGTTGACTCCGGACAAATATCGGCTTTGGAAGCAGAATATGAGAGTACTAGCTTTGAGTACTTTGGGAAAAACCTAACGCTTGAGGGTGGCAGCTTTACTACCTCTACAAAAGAAGACTCGGAAGCGATTAAAGAAGCTCTTCCATTTTTTCAGGAAATGCTCTCCCTTTCCTCACAGGCATTTCAATCAGGAACAATTTCAGACGAAGCATGGGGAAAACTTTTAAATTCAAATGAAAAAATGAAAGAAATCAAGCAGGAAAACCTGACGGAGGACTTGAAGAATTTTTCAACCCACTTGACGAACGCATTCAATTCGTTACAATCTTTTAAGGGTAATGGTGATAAAAAAGTATTATGGCAATCACAGCAATCGTTGCTTGATGCTTATAAGAGCTACTCTAGTTGGATTGCTCAGCTTTCGTAGCTAATAGAAGATGTTCAAAAATTCACGAATCTCGGCGTGGTTACTCTACTCTCCTGTCCTCGTGGATATCGTTTCTTGATCTTCTTTCTTTTTGATACTTCGCCTTTTTTAACACTCTGCTAGTAAAATTAAATTTTTTGTTAGATTTTAATGTAGAAAGGAAGATATCATTCTCCTTTCTTTTTTTATTGCTTGGATTTTATAGGGCTACTACATATTTTGGTTGAATTTATCAAAGAATAAATCATGCTCAAAATTCAATTTTCCAAAATTGTACTTTTATGTTTTGTTTGCTACGATTAAGGGGTATCTTCTATTCTGAAAGAAAATGTTAAAGGGTGAGTAATTATGCAAAACCTCGTATTAGCCTCAGGTTCTCCACGACGAAAAGAACTTCTACACAATTTGAAACTTTCCTTCGATGTATCCGTCAGTAATATAGATGAATCCATCGACGAAACACTACCAGCTGAAGAGCTGGTAATGAAAATTGCTGAAAAAAAAGCAAAAGCAGTGGCCGTACAACATCCGGATTCCTTTGTGATAGGTGCAGACACAGCTGTTCTGTTTCAAAACCAATTTTTAGGTAAACCTAAAAACGAACAAGACTCAATAAAGGTTTTAAAGGCACTTTCAAATCAAACCCATGAAGTTGTAACAGGGGTGGCAATTATTCATCAGGAGTCACATATACTTTTTGTTGAAAAAACGGAGGTAACATTTTGGGAATTATCAGATGAGGAAATTGCAGAATATGTTGCTTCAGGCGAACCAAGAGATAAAGCAGGTTCTTATGGAATACAAGGACTCGGATCTGCTCTAGTTAAACACATTAAAGGTGACTATTTTAATGTAGTCGGCTTGCCAATCTCACGAACCATACGTGAGCTAAGAAAGTTAGGTTATCGTGGATAAAAGTATATAAGTGAACCCATCGTTGTCATATAAGTGCATACCTTACCTAACCACTTATCTGGTTTTCTCCTGTTTTTAACCTGTAGGAGTAGGTCCGAGTATCTTATTTAATATAGATAGGAGGAACCTAATTTGAATTCTTCTACACTTATGATTCGAGATTATCCTGAAGAGGAAAGGCCTCGTGAGCGATTGCTTAAGGATGGTCCGGAAAGTTTATCTAATCAAGAGCTCTTAGCAATATTACTACGAACCGGTTCAAAAGATGAATCCGTTATACAGGTATCCAATCGTTTGTTACACCAATTCGAAGGTTTACGACTATTAAAAGATGCTTCTGTTGAGGAAATCACTGCTATTAAAGGGATTGGTCATGCTAAAGCTGTGCAAATTATGGCGTCGATAGAACTTGGAAGAAGAATAGGAAAGCTTCAATATGAAGATCGTTATGTCATTCGCTCCCCTGAAGATGGAGCGAAATATGTAATGGAGGACATGCGTTTTCTTTCACAAGAGCATTTTGTATGTCTTTATTTAAACACCAAAAATCAAGTAATTCACAGACAAACAATATTTATTGGTAGTTTAAATGCTTCTATCGTACACCCAAGGGAAGTATTTAAGGAGGCATTTCGTAGGTCTGCTGCATCAGTCATTTGTATTCATAATCATCCATCGGGAGACCCAACTCCAAGCAGGGAAGATATTGAAGTTACAAAAAGGCTCGTTGAAAGTGGTAAAATAATTGGGATAGAACTTTTGGACCATTTAATCATTGGTGAACACAAATATGTTAGTTTAAAGGAAAAAGGGTATGTGTGACCACTATTATTTTTTCGTGTAGTACGATATAATATTAGTTATGAGTTTTTTACTTCACACTTTTAGCAATTCGTATCAGAAAGGAAGATACATACAATGTTTGGAATTGGTACTAGAGACCTTGGAATAGATTTAGGTACTGCAAATACACTCGTTTTCATAAAAGGGAAGGGAATCGCTGTTAGGGAACCTTCTGTAGTAGCTATACAAACTGACACGAAACAAATTGTAGCAGTTGGAAACGATGCAAAAAACATGATTGGGCGTACACCAGGAAATGTAGTAGCCCTTCGTCCTATGAAAGATGGAGTAATTGCAGATTATGAAACAACTGCGACAATGATGAAGTATTACATAAATCAAGCCATCAAAAATAAAAGTATTTTTGCGAGAAAGCCTTATATAATGGTTTGCGTTCCATCAGGTATTACAGCTGTTGAACAACGTGCTGTTATCGATGCAACTCGACAAGCTGGGGCAAGAGATGCATATCCGATTGAAGAGCCATTTGCTGCAGCAATTGGGGCAAACCTACCAGTATGGGAGCCGACAGGGAGTATGATTGTTGATATCGGAGGCGGAACAACTGAGGTAGCGATCATTTCGCTTGGAGGGATTGTGACGAGTCAGTCGATTCGTATTGCTGGGGATGAAATGGATGACGCAATCATTCAATATATCCGTAAAACCTATAACCTGATGATTGGTGACCGCACGGCAGAAGCAATTAAGGTTGAAATTGGCTCTGCAGGTTCACCAGAAGGTATTGAAAATATGGAGATTCGTGGGAGAGATTTACTGACTGGTCTACCAAAAACGATTGAAATCACAGCTGAAGAAATCGCACAAGCGTTACATGATACGGTATACGCGATTGTTGATGCAGTTAAAAATACACTTGAAAAAACTCCACCTGAGCTTGCAGCAGATATCATGGACCGTGGCATTGTTCTAGCAGGTGGTGGTGCTCTTTTACGTAATTTAGATAAAGTAATTAGTGAAGAAACAAGTATGCCAGTTCTGATTGCAGAAAATCCACTAGACTGTGTAGCTGTTGGGACAGGAAAGGCACTTGATCATATTCATTTATTTAAAGGGAAATCAAAGGATTACAGATAAGAAAACATTGGTAGTGGGGGAATGTATTGTTTCCCCACTATACATGTTAGGATTGAAAAATGAAAGGTAGTAAGAGGGTGTAATTATGCCACAATTTTTTCTGAATAAACGGTTAATCATTCTACTTGTCTGTATAATCTTTCTAGTGGCATTGATTGGATTTTCCTTAAAAGAGCGAGAAGAATTGTCATGGCCGGAGCAGTTTTTAAAGGACTCAGTCGGTTGGGTTCAAAGTTTATTTCATCAGCCTGCTCAATATATTGCTGGTTTTTTTGAAAATGTTAATGATATTAAAAACACGTATGAAGAGAATAAACTTTTGAAAGAAAAACTAGACGCGTATGGTCAATTGGAAGCGAAAGTTCAAGAGCTAGAAAAAGAAAACCAAAAACTAGAGGATGTATTAGAGAAAACAGAATCATTAAGTGATTTTACAAAAATTCAAGCCACTGTGATTGGTAGAAACCCTGATCAATGGCACGATATAATAACGATTAATAAAGGGAAGCAACACGGTGTTGAGGAAAATATGGCTGTCATCACATCAAAGGGTTTAATAGGCAAAGTGAAGCATGCTAATGCACTTACTTCAACTGTACAACTCTTAAGCTCTCCAGACCGAATTAACCGCATCTCTGCCTATATACAGGGTGAAGCAAAGATTATGGGGTTAATAGAAGGTTATGACGAAGAAAAGGAAGCCCTATTATTTAAAATAAATACGCCTGATGCAGAGATTGAGAATAAGCAAAAGGTACTTACATCTGGTCTTGGCGGGGTATTTCCAAGTGATTTATATATTGGTGAAGTAATGGATGTTGTACCAGATGACTATGGATTAACCAAAACAGCGTATATAAAACCGGCTGCTGACTTTTATGAAATAGATCATGTTATTATTGTGGAAAGAAAGATGATTGTTCCTGAAGAAGAGGTGGGAGAAGAGTGAAGCGATTTATTCTTCCATTCATCGTCACATTTTTCTTTTTGTTTGAAAGCAGTTTTGTTGATCTCGTGCCCTCGGAAATTTTTCATGACGAACAAATCTTTGTTCCTCGCTTTTTAATGATTTTAATCGTATTTATTACAATATATCATAACAAAATAGGTGGTTTACTGTACGGAATCATCCTAGGATTATTGTATGATGTTGTATATACAGAAGTTTTGGGAGTTTATATGTTTTCGATGCCATTAATCGCATATATTATTTCCCAGGCAAGTAGAATTTTACAAACGAATATTATCATTATTTCGTTTTTAAGTATTTTTGGAATTGCAATTCTAGAGCTTTTTGTGTACGGAGTAAATCTAGCAATTGGTATCGCAACAATGTCATTTGATCGATTTTTAGAATTGCGTCAACTACCAACTTTACTATTAAATAGTATATTTATAACAATATTTTCGTATCCAATAAAAAAACTACTAGGTAAGCTTCAAATCCAAGAGTAAAATAGAAAAGAGAATAAAAAAGATATATAGTGATACCAATCGTTTTACTTATGCTTTTGATTATCTGTCTGGAGAAAAAACTTTATAATTTAACAGGAAAAACGAGGGCTTTTGTTGAAATATTAATCATTGAGGTGAACGTCGTGAAAGGGCAAAAACAACAATATGTTACAATAAAAGGGACAAAAGACGGGCTAACGTTACATCTCGATGATTCATGTTCATTCGATGAGCTAATCATAGATTTAGAGGACAAGCTATCTTTAAATCAAAAGAGGAATGAAGATGTGCCGATAGTGCCTGTTAAAGTTAAGATTGGTAATCGCTATTTGAATCAAAGTCAAGAAGAACAAATACGATCAATTATTCGAAATAAAAAGCACTTAGTAGTAGATGTGATTGATAGTAATGTAATTACGAAGCAAGAAGCGTTAGAGCTTAAAAGAAAACTAGAGGTTATATCGGTAGCCAAGGTAATTCGCTCTGGACAAGTTCTGAAGGTAGACGGTGATCTCATGCTTGTAGGTGATGTCAATCCTGGAGGAACGGTAATAGCTAGCGGAAATATTTTTATTCTTGGTTCATTGCGCGGAATCGCACATGCAGGATATAGTGGAAATAAAGATGCTATAATTGCGGCTTCTATTATGAAACCAACGCAGCTTCGAATTAGTGATATAATGAATAGAGCACCAGACACAAATCAAAATGAAAACAATGTAATGGAATGTGCATATATTGATAGAAATGAGACAATTGTAGTTGATAGATTACAACAGTTAACTCATTTAAGGCCTAATTTAACAAGGTTAGAAGGGGGAATCTAGCTATGGGAGAGGCAATAGTCATAACATCAGGAAAAGGTGGAGTCGGTAAAACAACTACGTCGGCTAACGTAGGTACTTCCTTAGCTGTTCTAGGAAAACGAGTTTGTCTAGTCGATACAGATATTGGCTTACGTAATTTAGATGTTGTAATGGGACTTGAGAATCGCATCATTTATGATTTAGTAGATGTTGTCCAAGGACGTTGCAAATTAAAACAAGCATTAGTTAAGGATAAGAGATTTGATGACCATCTTTATCTACTTCCAGCTGCCCAAACTAGTGATAAAACGGCAGTACAGCCTAGCCAAATGAAAAAACTAGTAGATGAGTTAAAACAAGATTTTGATTATATTATTATTGATTGTCCAGCAGGTATTGAACAAGGCTTTCAAAATGCTGTTGCAGGAGCTGATAAAGCAATTGTAGTCACAACACCTGAAACATCTGCTGTGAGAGATGCTGACCGGATCATCGGTCTGCTTGAGAAAGAAGATGTGGAATCACCAAAATTAATCGTGAACCGTATCAGAAACCATATGATGAAGAACGGGGATATGCTTGATATCGATGAAATTGTAACCCATCTTTCTATTGATTTAATTGGAATCGTATCTGACGATGATGAAGTCATCAAAGCTTCCAATAGTGGTGAACCAATTGCATTAAATTCAAATAGTAAAACTGCTATTTCATACCGTAATATTGCTAGAAGAATTTTGGGTGAATCCATCCCACTTCAATCTCTTGATAATGAAGAAAAGGGAATGTTTACGAAGATAAAAAAATTCTTTGGCGTCCGTTAACCACCTTATTTGCTTAGGGTGGTTTTTTTATTGGAATTACATATTGTTTGTTTAACAGAAAAGTGTAATCTCAGCAGTTCACACGGTTAATAAATATGCAGTTCATAGATAAAAAGTCCTCTATAAGTCATAACTAGATAGCTCGTATCATAAACTTGTACAAACTATATGGGTAAGGGAATGAGATGGGATTATGAGTAATCGAGCGAATGAAATTCGAAAGAGAATAGCAAGAAGAAAAAGGGAGAAACATACCATACATACATCCGGAAAAAAGGTGGTTCCCACGTTCCTAGCAAATGATGAGGAACGATATGGTGGAAGTACGTATACACCATTAGAGAGTGGACCAGGCAATGGGGGGCATCCTTTATTTAGAAAAGAAGTCTTTATTTTTAAAATCTTACTTTCTGCTTTGCTTTTCTTATCTGTAGGCATTCTGTTTAAGAATCAGTCCCCGCAATTGGATCAGATTCGCCATTTTGTTACGAGTACGATGGAAAATGAATTTCAATTTGCTGCCGTAACCAAATGGTACGAAGAACAGTTTGGTAGTCCTCTAACACTTTTACCAATTAAGCAAAATGACACTGAGAAGGTATCCCCTGATAAATATGCAGTACCAGCTGTTGGTAAGGTAACCGAGACATTTGAAGTGAATGGTCAAGGAATTATGGTGGAGACAGATAGCAAGGTAGTCAAGGCATTAAATGAGGGGTATGTATTAGAGGTTGCAACAAAGGGTGAGTTAGGAAAAACCGTCGTTATTCAACATGGTGATGGCAGTGAAACCTGGTATGGTAACTTAGGAACTGTTGATGTGAAGTTATACGATTATGTAGAGACAGGTCAAGAAGTAGGAACGGTAATGGATCCTGAGGGTGATAACAAAGGAACGTATTATTTTGCAATAAAGCAAGGTGAAACATTTATCGATCCAATACAGGTGATAAAATTTGAATAGTTACCTTAAACTCTTTTTAAAAATAGAAATACATCCATTACTTTGGTTAATAGTTGGGATTGCAGTCATTACCGCACATTTTAGAGAGTTACTAATGTTATTATTTATTATACTGGTCCATGAAATGGGACATACCGTATGTGCCCATTTTTTTTCATGGAGAATAAAGAGAATTCAGCTTCTCCCGTTCGGTGGGGTTGCAGAAATGGACGAACATGGGAATCGACCCCTTAAGGAAGAACTCCTGGTTATTTTAGCTGGCCCACTTCAGCATATTTGGCTTGTAGGTGGAGCCTATCTATTAACAGTAACTTCGATTATCCCGCAAGATACATTTTCACTTTTTTTATACCATAATATGGTTATTCTTGTATTTAACTTACTTCCTATTTGGCCACTTGATGGGGGTAAACTTATATATTTGTTGTTTTCGTATAAGCACTCTTTTTTTGAGGCTCACAAACGTATGTTGCTCGTATCCGTAGTCGTAGTAAGTGTTATTTTTACATGGGGAGTTCTTTACAGTCCTTTCAATCTAAATCTTTGGATTGTGTTAGTTTTTCTTTTGTTTTCCATTATTATGGAGTGGCGTAAACGGCATTTTGTTTTTATGAGGTTTTTACTTGAAAGATATTACGGAAAGCAGGATACTTTCACTAAGTTAAAACCAATTATCGTAGATGAGACAGAGATGGTATACACGGTTTTATCGATGTTTCAAAGAGGGTATAAGCATCCAATTGTAATAAGGAAAAATGGAGAGAACCAACGTCCATTAGATGAAAATGAGCTCCTCCATGCATATTTTACGGAGAAAAAAATTTCTCGACCAGTCGGTGAGCTTCTCTACTTGTATTGACGTTAGCGAATAAGGTACATTGGTAGGTAGTAGATATGTAACGTCAAAGTGAGGCTTTTTAATTGAAAAAAATAATAATGAATCTAGCTAACCGTGAAAAGAGAGTTGCGGTTATTGAAAAAAATAAAGTGACTGAACTAAATATTCAACAGCCAATACATACCGAAATTGTTGGTAATATTTACAAGGGGAGAGTTGTGGATGTACTCCCAGGTATGCAAGCTGCGTTTGTTGATATTGGACTCGGTAGGAATGGATATCTTCAAAGGGACCAATTAATTTCCTATCATTTATCTCCTCTAAATGAGAAGGAGAAGGCAACGAAAGGCATATCGAGCTTTATAAAACAAGGTCAGGAAATAATTGTGCAGGTTACAAAAGAAGGTTCCGAACGCAAGGGGCCAAGATTGACAGAGATTATCGAATTTCCTAGTGCTTCACTTGTATATTCTCCCTTCGGAAATTATATTGCTGTGTCTCGTAAAATGAAAGAAGAAGAGGAGCGGGATAGGTGGAGAACTTTTGGGAAAGGGCATCTCCAATCTCCAGAAGGTCTCATCGTACGAACATCCTGTGAGAATCGGGAAGAACAGGATATCTTCACGGAGCTTGAATACCAAAGACGGAAATACCAAACAATGGTTGAACAGCAAAAACAGAAAAAAACACCAAGTCTTCTTTTTGATGCAAATAATATTGTTGATAAAATCTTAGTAGAGTATCGTTTGGAGAATATAGATGAAATTGTAACAGACCATTCTGAAGTGTATAGAGAATTAAACGAGCATATTGGCGAAAGCAATACGTTGGTTTCACTATATAAAGGAAAAGAAAATATTTTTTCCTTCATGGGGATTGAGCGGGAAATTGAAAAATCCCTTAAACACGTCGTGTGGCTTGATAATGGAGCCTATCTTTTAATTGAACGGACAGAAGCGTTAACTGTAATTGATGTAAATACTGGGAAATTCCAAGGGAAAGAGAATTTGCGTGATACTGTATTTAAAACGAATATAGCAGCTGCTAAGGAAATCGCGCACCAACTAAAATTACGTGATATAAGCGGAATAATTTTGGTCGATTTTATTGATATGAAGGATAAGAATGAACGTCAAAGGGTTATGCAGGCTCTACGTATTGCTTCTGGAGAAGATCGGAATCGAATCACGATTCTTGGCTTTACCTCATTAGGAATTTTAGAAATAACCCGTAAAAAGACTCGACTAGATATTTCCTCCATACTGCAGACGAATTGCCCTACTTGTTCAGGTACGGGAAAGATTGAATCTGCTGAATCGGTTGCCTTTAAGCTAGAACGTGAATTGTGGGAACTTCGAGGTACAGATTATGAAGCTGTCTGGATTGAAGCAACAAAGGGAGTTATCGATGTGTTTAGTGGTCCACAGCAGGAACATCGAACAAGGCTTGAAGAAGTACTGTCCATTAAATTATTTCTGACGGAGGTAGATTCACCTCTTCACATCTATAAAATTAGACATTTAGGGACAATTTTTGAAGTTGAATCGAGAATACGAGAATAAAATTCAATAAGGACAATCTACTAAATGTTATTGACTGTGCAACCTCTTTGTGATAATATTTTCATGTTATTGTTTGTAGCACCCATTGCTACAACCGCACAAATCAGGTATTAAGTTTTCATACACTGAAGCGCCTGAATTTGGCGAGTCTTAGTCATACTATTAGGAGGTGCAAATATGTACGCAATTATTGAAACTGGCGGTAAGCAAATCAAAGTTCAAGAAGGCCAAGAAATCTTCGTTGAGAAACTTAACGTAGAACAAGGTGAAACAGTTACTTTTGACAAAGTTTTATTCGTAGGTGGAGACAACGTTAAAGTTGGTAACCCTACTGTTGAAGGTGCAACTGTTACAGCTAAGGTTGAAAAACAAGGTCGCGCTAAGAAGATCATTGTTTTCAAATACAAGGCTAAAAAGAACTACCGTAAAAAGCAAGGTCATCGTCAACCTTACACTAAAGTTGTTATCGAAAAAATCAACGCGTAAGGCTTTCTATCATGATAGATGTAACTATTAATCGTAATAGTTCAGGTAGAATTGACTCATTTACAATGAGTGGACATGCCGAGTATGATGTTCCTGGAAAGGATATCGTTTGTGCGGGAGCTTCTGCTGTCGCATTTGGTACAATTAATTCCATATATGCTCTATGTAAAGTAGAGCCTATATTAGAACAAGAGAAGAATGGATTCCTCCGCTGTCAGATTCCTCTCCTTGAGGATGAACAAATTGAGGAAAAGGTACAGCTTCTCTTAGAGGGAATGGTTGTATCATTGCAAACGATTGAATTTGACTACGGACAATACATGAAAATTCAATTATAAAAAACTTCATTAATAGGAGGTGGAACAACAATGTTCGTAAGATTAGACCTTCAATTCTTCGCTTCTAAAAAAGGGGTAGGTAGTACTAAAAACGGTCGTGATTCTATCGCGAAGCGTCTTGGTGCTAAACGTGCAGACGGCCAATTCGTAACTGGTGGTTCTATTTTATACCGTCAACGCGGTACTAAAATTTACCCAGGTGTAAACGTAGGTCGTGGTGGTGACGATACTCTTTTCGCTAAAGTTGACGGAGTTGTTAAATTTGAGCGTTTAGGCCGTGACCGCAAACAAGTAAGTGTATATCCTGTTGCGCAAGAAGCGTAATAACAAATAAAACTCTAACCACTTGGTTAGAGTTTTATTTTTGCTTTTATAGATGTCTATATATAAGTACCTATAAGGAAAAAATTATTACTAGGTACTATTTAATTTTGCTTCTTTTCATTAAATACATATAAGTATATTAGTTTTATTTGACAAGGTTTGATATAATTTTTAAACAAGACTCATTAATACTAATCTTTGTTCAAATGTTACGAATGAGAGAGAAGAGGAGAAGCAGTGTTGGACGTGGCTTGTATTACAATCGGAATGGCCAAGTGAGAATAGAGGTAGTCAAGAAGAATTTTCAGTGACTTTTGAAACATTCACTTTTAGGGGAAAATGTGATGAAAAAAAAATGGAGTACAATTGAGGTACTAAAGCACACACGTCATGATTGGTTGAATAAAATTCAACTTATCAAAGGTAATATTGCCTTACAAAAGCTGGATCGCGTAAATGCAATCATTGAAGAAATTGTAATTGATGCTCAAAATGAATCGAACCTTACTAATTTACATATTCCTTCCTTTGCTTGTCTTGTGATGACATATAACTGGGAACCTCATAAGTGTCAGCTTGAATACGAGGTAATTGGTGATACTCGAGATTTATCAAACTATGATCATTTAATTACTGAGTGGAGCATTCAATTTTTATCCAAACTTGAAGAAAGTGTAGATGAAATGAGTGATAACCACTTGTCGATATCAATTGATACATCAGCACAGGAAACCCGATTCTTTTTTGATTTTAATGGAATACTAAAAGAGAGCGAGACGCTTACAGAGTGGTTCCAAGCAATAAATAATCAATTTCAGTCCATTCAAATAAGTGAGTATGAGGTACATAAAGAAGAAGTAAGTGTTAAATTACATATTGCATAACTAGTTAAAGGTGCAAAAATGACCGGAGGGAAAGTATGTTTGTCGATCAAGTCAAAGTATATGTAAAAGGTGGAGACGGTGGTAACGGAATGGTTGCTTATCGTCGTGAAAAATATGTACCAAAGGGTGGCCCAGCAGGTGGGGATGGAGGAAAAGGTGCTGATGTTATTTTCCAAGTCGAGGAAGGACTACGAACCTTGATGGATTTCCGCTACCAGCGTCATTTTAAGGCAAAGCGTGGAGAGCATGGAATGTCAAAAAATCAGCATGGTAAAAATGCTGAACCCATGATTGTTAAGGTTCCACCAGGAACAGTTATTACTGATGATGATACAGGAGAAGTAATTGCTGACCTAACAAAGCATGGCCAACAAGCAGTTATTGCAAAAGGTGGTCGTGGGGGTCGTGGAAATAGTCGTTTTGCAACACCTGCCAATCCAGCTCCTGAAATTGCTGAAAATGGTGAGCCTGGACAGGAAAGGTATGTAAATCTAGAACTTAAAGTACTAGCGGATGTAGGTCTCGTTGGTTTTCCAAGTGTAGGGAAATCAACCTTGCTATCAGTTGTGTCAGCTGCAAAACCTAAAATAGCTGAATATCATTTTACTACAATTGTACCAAACCTCGGTGTTGTTGAAACAGAGGATGGACGTAGCTTTGTAATGGCGGACCTTCCTGGTTTAATAGAAGGTGCTCATCAAGGTGTTGGTCTAGGTCACCAATTTTTAAGGCATATTGAGCGAACAAGGGTAATTGTACATGTGATTGATATGTCTGCATTAGAAGGCCGTGACCCATATGATGACTATGTAACAATCAACGAGGAGTTAAAGGAATATAATCTTCGCCTAACAGAGCGGCCACAAATTATTGTGGCAAATAAAATGGATATCCCAGAAGCAGAGGAAAATCTTAAAACGTTTAAAGAAAAACTTTCAGAAGATGTAAAGATATTCCCGATTTCTGCTATCACGAGACAAGGACTACGTGATTTATTGTTTACCATTGCTGATTTACTTGAAACAACACCAGAGTTCCCACTTGAGGTTGAGGAGGATACGTCTACTCATCGCGTTATGTACCGACATGAAAAAGAAGAGAACGATTTTGTTATTTCTCGTGAAAGTGATGGAACATTTGTTATTTCTGGAGACAAGGTGGAAAAGCTCTTTAAAATGACGGACTTTACAAGAGATGAGTCAGTGAAACGCTTTGCTCGACAGTTACGTGGTATGGGAATAGACGATGCCCTTCGCGAAAAGGGTGCAAAAGATGGGGATATTGTGAAGCTACTTGATTATGAATTTGAGTTTATAGATTAGAGAGAAGGTTTATCGATAGATAGGGAGGGGAAGCCATGGAAGGTAAATTTTATCTTGTGCGTGAGGATGTCCTACCGGAGGCAGTTCGTAAGACCTTAGATGCAAAGGAACTATTAGAGAGTGGTGAAGCACAGTCGATTGCAGATGCTACACAAAAAGTGGATTTGAGTCGGAGTGCCTATTACAAGTATAAGGATACTGTTTTTCCGTTCCATACGATTGTAAAAGAAAAAATTATCTCTTTATTTTTTTATTTAGAAGACCGTTCTGGTACACTCTCTCAGTTGTTATCAGTTGTTGCTAGTACTGGTTGTAATGTATTAACCATTCACCAAACGATTCCACTTAGAGGAAAAGCAAATGTGACACTCTCATTGAATACATCGGGAATGACTGAGGAGGTTACGGACCTACTTACGAAGCTCAGGAAATTGGAATTTGTAGACAAAGTAGAGATACTTGGTACAGGAGCATAGGAGGAGGTTATCGTGTCGATTTCTACTATAGGATTTTTAGGACCCAATGCAACCTTTTCTGCTCAAGCAGTATCTGGTTTGTTTCCTAATAATGAGAGTAAACCATATCGGACCATTCCCGCATGCATAGATGCAGTAGTAAATGGTGAGGTTGATGCAGCGGTCGTACCAATTGAAAATACAATCGAGGGTTCCGTTAATTTAACGATTGATTATTTAATCCATGAACAGCCGTTAAAAATTATCGGTGAGGTCATCATTCCAATCAAGCAACATCTAATGGTTCATCCAACAAACGAACAGAACTGGGAGAAAATTAATGGGGTATATTCGCACTCACATGCGATCGCCCAATGTCATAAATTTTTGCACAGTCAGTTTCCGTCCATTCAACTTGAATACACATCATCGACGGGAGCCGCAGCAAAACATGTGAGTCAACACCCTGAATTAATGCTCGCTGCAATTGCTAATGAACTTGCAGCTGAGGAATACGGCTTAACAATAGTAAAGCCTAATATTCATGATTTTGATAATAATCATACCCGTTTTGTTGTTTTACATAAAAACATGATAGATTTGGATGTCTATATTAAAAATAACAATGGTAATAAAACTACACTTATGATTACACTACCATCTGACCAAGCAGGTGCACTTCATCAGGTTTTATCTGCATTTGCATGGAGAAAGCTGAATTTATCTAAAATTGAGTCAAGGCCAATGAAAACCGGTTTAGGAAATTATTTCTTTATAATTGATATTGAGCAAAGACTTGATGATATTCTTATACCAAGTGCAATTGCTGAATTAGAAGCTTTAGGATGTGGCGTTAAAGTATTAGGCAGTTTTCCATATTATCTGTTATAAGTTCTTTGATTAACTCGGTCTATACCGAGTTTTTTCTATTTAATTCGTGTAAATGCTAAAAAAATATATTATTTCCAATGCATGTCCCACTGTCTTAGTAACATAAAACAAGAAGCCTCTGCATAAGTTGTGATGAGAAATAGTGGCAATTTGCCTATCATGACATACAATGTAAAGACTTATGTATAGGAGGGGAAATTCGCGTGAGAATCCATATCGTTCAAAAAGGCGATACTCTTTGGAAAATTGCAAAGAAGTATGGAGTAGACTTTGAAGAACTAAAAGCTGTGAATACACAGCTTAGTAATCCAGATATGATTATGCCTGGGATGAAAATTAAAGTACCAACAGGAACTGTACATGTGAAAAAGGAAGCTCAAATCGGTGGTGTTCAAAAAGAAGCACAAATAAACCTAGCACCAATGAAGGAAGAACAGATAACAGAACATCCTTATGCTGATTTAACTCCACAGCCATTCCCGGTGTTGGAATTAGATGAGGAACTGCCGGAAGTAGAAGAAGAGGTAGCTGGCGTTGAAACGGGACCATACATTCCACAGATGCCACAAATGCCACCACAGATGCCGCAAATGCCGCAAATGCCACCACAAATGCCGCAGATGCCACCACAGATGCCACAGATGCCTCAAATGCAACCATTTGAAATTGATATTAATAACTTTAATATGATGAATGTACCACAAGTACCTATACCACCATCAAATGTTTTACCAGGGATGATGGCTCCGGTAGAGGATGATGATGATTTTCTAGAAGATGATGATGCCGCAATGCCGCAGATGCCACAAATGGCTCCGCAAATGCCTTTTGCTCCACCAGCAATGTTTAACCATTGTGTCCCAATCAGTCCGGTTATGCCTGGACCAGGATTCAATTATGTACCTGGAGGATTTCCGGGTCAAGGAGGTTTCCAAGGTCAAGGGCCATTCAATTCAATGGCAGGTGGCTTCCAGCGGGTTGAAGGTGTAGCAAAGGAAGCGGTCGATTTTGTACCTAAAATGCCAACTGCACCTGTACAGATGGCACCGTTTGAAATTGATATTAATAATTACAATTTGTTGAACATGACAATGCCGCAAATGCCGGTAATGGAACATGATGAAAAAGAGGAAGTGGCTGGTGCTCACTTACCACATATGCCAAAAATGGTACCAATGCATTTCCCAATTTGTCACTGTGTGCCGGTTTCTCCAGTCTTGCCTGGCTCTGGAATACCAGGAGGTTTTATGGGTCCTGCACCATTTACACCGATGCAAGCAGCGCCACAAGCTGTAAGTCCGGTTGGATATCCAGGGATGATGGGTCCACATTCACAGGGCATGTCAGCGCAACACTACAACAAAAAGGATTGTGGCTGTGGTGGTCCAAAGCCACACTTTGGTGGGCACTACCAACCACAAGGTTATCCTGTAGGACAGCAAGGCTTTCCGATGCAACCAGGATTTCCAGGTGGAGGCTACCAACAAGGATTCCCAGGATACCAACAAGCACCATTTGGAGTAAGTCCATATCAGCAAGGTCCATTTAATCCAATGTTTTCTATGCCTGATTTTGAAGACGATGACTTAGAAGATTATTGAGAATATAACTTGTAAGGGCGAATTAGGATTCGTCCTTTTATTTTTTGCATTTATGTAGGTAGCCCTTAAAAGAATTCGATTATCCGTTGTGTTTTTTATTTTACACATGGTGCAAACTTTTTTTACAGCTCTCCAATATCTTTACTACTTTCAAATAACTAACAGAAATAAAACCTCCTATAGTCTGACAACCTAAAGGTGAACATGTCCTTTCATGTTCAAATGGAAAAAAGGGGGTTATTGTATTGAGGAAAGCACTTTACACATTATCAACAGCTACTCTAATGTTAGGTGCTCTTACGGCCTGTAATACAAATCAGGGGGCATTAGATACTAACTATAATGATAATGCGAGACCTATTGGGTATTATTCCAACGAAAATGTTGACCGTACGGAACGTAATGGCAATGGATACCGTGTCAATGATAATGACGGTCCATTAACAGAAATAATGGATCGTAATGGAGATGGAAATAATAACCAAAATAACTATAGGAACAAAAATGGTGCTGGAATCATGAATACAAGGGAGAATAACCATAGAGGTGGAACTCCTTACAATGACGGTAACCCAAATACAATGCGAGATAATGGACATGGGCATGCTGACCAAAATTATCACAGCCATATTAATGACAATAATCACAGAGTTCGAACATATGGGTATTACAATCAAGAAAACGGTAACCTTGTGAGAAGAATTTCGGACAGAGCTGAAAGAGTTAAAAATGTAGATGATGCTCGTGTTATTGTAACAGCTGACAATGTTTTAGTAGCTGTTGATACAAATGATAACAATGACAAAAACGTCAAAGAAGCAGTTAGAAAAGCTGTTCAACCATTAGCACAAGGTAAGACTATTAATGTTGTTACAGATGAAGGTACATTTAGCCGGGTACGTAACATTGATAATGATATACGTAACGGAAACACTCGTGAAAGCATCGATACAGATATTAATGATCTTCTTGAAAATATCGGTGATGCGCTATACGAACCATTTGATAATAACAATCGTGGATAAATGAAGTGAATGTCCAAAAGGAGACTTTTGGACATTCTTATTGAAATGAAATTCTTCTGAAGAATGATATTCTCATCTTTTATTTTCTCGGTAACCTCATATCCTTAGTCATCCATCCATTCATTGAGTATTCAATCAAACTTCATCCTACCCGGTGATACTTCAAAATAAATGAATAAGCTTAATTCTTTTAGAGCAAAATACTTTTATGTTATTGGATAATACTTCTAATTTTGGTCACACTAGTATTGTAAGGTGGTCAACAAAGAGGGTGTTTTCTATTTCAGAGTTGGCAACTAAATGTAAGAGGTGATGCCAAAATGAGGACGATCATAAAGGTTATCGTTTGTGTAGCGGCTATATTTATCATGCCAAGCCTTACGACCAGTGGAACAGGGTTGAGTCAAGGAAATGACGATACACCACAAGAAGTAAATGGCCCATTAGAGGTAACAGTTATTCTTGAGCGTGTTTATGTAGACGGCGAGGTTAGTGAAGAAATCATTAAAGAGACCATTTTATCAATGGAGGATTTTTGGGCACAGTATGAGGACTGGAGCCTTGTGCACCAAGATGAAGAACAGGTTGTATTCCAACAACGAATTGACGATATATCCCCCTTGTTAAAATCGAACGGATATTTTGGAATAACTGAGGATGGAATTCTCTCCATATTTAATGGTAAACCCAATGAATCAAATAAAGTCATTCAATCCTTTTTTCAAATTGATGTCGAAAAGCTTGAAAGCTATCAGCATGATTTATTAAAACATGGTATTAAAATCGGTTCAAAGGATGAATATATAAATGTTATAGAGACCTATAAAACATATACATCTTCTCCCTAAAAACGAGACTAGATTTCGAGCTAGTCTCGTTTTCATTTCTCTTTTTATGAAATTCTCTGCCAAATTCATTACCATTTGTCCTACCAGACACTTCTGTCTGCGGTTGTTTGAGAAATCCCTTGTTTTTTTATGTCTTTTTCAGAGGGATATGATAAAATGGGGTACAGCAATGAAGAGGAGAGAAGAAGTTTGATTGAATTTATTAGAGGAACGATTGAACATATAAATCCTGAATATATCGTAGTTGAAAATAATGGAATCGGGTATCAGATCTTCACCCCAAATCCATTTGTTTTTAAAAAAAATCATGAGAATATGGAGACTGTCTATACATATCAATATGTTCGTGAAGATATCCTTGCCTTGTATGGTTTTAAGACACGTCAAGAACGGGCTTTGTTTGTAAAGCTTCTTAATGTTTCAGGGATAGGTCCTAAAGGTGGACTTGCTATATTAGCAGCGGGGCAACCTGAGCAGGTTGTACGTGCAATAGAGAACGAAGATGAAGCATTCCTTGTGAAGTTCCCTGGAGTCGGTAAAAAAACTGCGCGACAAATCATATTAGATCTTAAAGGAAAGCTACATGATTTACTACCTTCAATTAGTCCAGATCTCTTTACAGAAGATTTTGATAGTGTTGAAACTGTTCCGTCTAGCCTCAAAGATCTAGATGAGGCTGTTGAAGCCTTAAAGGTTCTAGGATATGCGGAAAGGGAAATTAAGAAAATTCTTCCAGATTTACATAAAGAGCAATTAACAACAGATCAGTATATAAAACGGGCTTTACAAAAGTTATTAAAATGAGGGGGGAGCTTGAATGGAAGATAGACTCGTATCAGGTACAACCAATTACGAAGAGTCAGCAATCGAGCAAAGCCTTAGACCGCAAACATTATCCCAATACATAGGACAGGATAAAGTAAAATCGAATTTATCTATATTTATTAAAGCTGCAAAAATGCGACAAGAAACCCTGGATCATGTTTTATTATATGGGCCACCAGGCCTAGGGAAAACAACACTTGCTACGATTATTGCGAACGAAATGGGAGTTAATATTCGAACCACATCTGGCCCAGCTATTGAAAGACCTGGTGATTTAGCTGCCATCCTTACTGCACTTGAACCTGGTGATGTTCTCTTTATTGATGAGATTCATCGTTTACAACGATCTATTGAAGAAGTGCTCTATCCAGCAATGGAAGACTTTTGTTTAGATATTGTCATTGGAAAGGGTGCAGGTGCACGGTCTGTACGTCTAGACTTACCACCTTTCACATTAGTAGGAGCAACAACAAGAGCGGGGTCACTTTCTGCACCGCTACGCGACCGATTTGGTGTCTTAAGTCGTTTGGAATATTATAGTGAAGAACAGTTAGCCAATATTGTCATCCGTACCGCTGAGCTTTTTGAGGTTGAAATTGATTTACAAGCTGCCCATGAGATAGCTAGACGGTCCAGAGGAACTCCACGAATTGCAAATCGTCTCTTACGTCGGGTACGTGACTACGCGCAGGTTCGCGGTAACGGAAAAATTACGATCTTACTTGCAAATGAAGCACTAGAATTACTTCAAGTGGACCGTTTAGGACTTGATCATATTGACCATAAATTACTTAAAGGAATTATTGAAAAATTCCGAGGTGGTCCGGTAGGATTAGAGACAATTGCAGCAACAATTGGAGAGGAATCACACACAATTGAAGATGTATATGAACCTTTTCTTCTACAAATTGGATTTCTACAACGTACACCTCGTGGACGAATCGTAACGGATCTCGTTTATAAACATTTTCAACTAGAAATTCCGAAGGAGTAGGTAATAATCATGGGAAAAATGCTAATGATAATGGGGATTATTCTATTAGTAGTAGGAATGGTTTGGCACTTTATCGGAAGACTTCCAGGAGATATCGTCTTTAAAAAAGGAAATACCACCTTTTATTTTCCAATTGTAACCTCAATTGTAATTAGTGTTATTTTATCAGTGATTTTTTATGTAATAGGTCGTTTCAGATAGACAGTATTAAGGAATAGGTGAATGACATGAAAGTTGATTTATTTGATTTCCACTTACCAGAGGAGTTAATTGCACAAACTCCTCTTGAAGACCGTGAGGCATCAAGATTAATGATATTAGATAAGAAGACGGGGGATATTACGCATTCTCATTTTCGGTCAATTCTCTCCTATTTACATGAGGGAGATTGCCTAGTATTAAATGACACTCGCGTCCTACCAGCACGTTTATATGGTGTGAAAGATAATACAGGTGCAAATGTTGAGGTTCTCCTACTTAAACAAGAAAAGGAGGATACATGGGAAACACTCGTTAAGCCTGCAAAACGCGTGAAGGAAGGAACAGTTTTAAACTTTGGTGAAGGAAAACTAAAAGCAATCTGTACGGGAATAGGTGAACACGGCGGTAGATACCTAGACTTTCAATATGATGGGATTTTTTATGAAATTCTTGATGAGTTAGGAGAAATGCCTTTACCTCCTTATATTCGGGAACAGTTAGATGACCAAGACCGTTATCAAACTGTATTTGCGAAGCATCGCGGTTCAGCTGCTGCACCGACTGCAGGGTTACATTTTACTGAGGAGCTCCTCCAAGAAATACGAAATAAAGGGGTGCATATTGCCTTTATCACCTTACATGTTGGGTTGGGAACATTTCGACCAGTAAGTGCAGATACAATTGATGAGCATGAAATGCACTCGGAATTTTATCAAATGACAGAAGGTACAGCACGTCTCTTAAATCAAGTAAAAGAAGCTGGAGGAAAAATTATATCTGTAGGGACAACATCGACAAGGACATTAGAAACGATAGTAAAAAACAATGGTGGTAAATTTGTAGAGTCTAGTGGGTGGACAAATATTTTTATTTATCCTGGATACAAATATGAGGCAATTGATGGTTTGGTAACAAATTTCCATTTACCTAAATCAACTTTAATCATGCTTGTTAGTGCGTTAGCAGGTCGCGAGAATATAATACATGCCTATGAACAAGCAGTGAAAGAACGCTATCGCTTTTTCAGTTTTGGAGATGCGATGCTAATTATCTAATTATTTTTGGATCATACATTTTAGAACTCTGACATAATTGAAAGGGGATATACGATTGACAGCAATACGTTATGAATTAATTAAAACCTGTAAACAAACAGGTGCAAGACTAGGACGAGTTCATACTCCTCATGGTTCGTTTGAAACTCCTGTTTTTATGCCCGTTGGTACTCTTGCGACAGTTAAAACGATGTCACCAGAAGAATTGGTTGAGATGGGAGCAGGAATTATTCTAAGTAATACCTACCACCTTTGGCTACGACCAGGCCATGAAATTATAAAAGAAGCGGGTGGGCTACATAAGTTTATGAACTGGGACAGAGCAATCTTAACGGATTCGGGTGGCTTCCAGGTATTTAGTTTAAGTGAGTTCCGTGAAATTAAGGAAGAGGGAGTTCATTTCCGTAATCATTTAAATGGAGATAAGCTGTTTTTATCTCCAGAAAAGGCAATGGAAATTCAAAATGCACTCGGCTCTGATATAATGATGGCTTTTGATGAATGCCCTCCATACCCTGCAACTTTTGAATATATGAAACGATCAGTTGAACGTACAAGCCGTTGGGCAGAAAGATGCATACAGGCTCATAGTCGTCCGCAAGATCAAGGCCTTTTTGGAATTGTTCAAGGGGGAGAGTATGAAGAACTTCGTAAATTAAGTGCTCGCGACCTAGTATCCCTGGATTTTCCTGGCTATGCAGTAGGAGGCTTGTCTGTAGGGGAACCTAAGGATGTAATGAATCGTGTATTAGAATTTACAACTCCATTATTACCATCAAATAAACCAAGATATTTAATGGGAGTTGGTTCTCCAGATTCACTTATTGATGGAGCTATTCGTGGTATTGATATGTTTGATTGTGTACTTCCAACAAGAATCGCACGTAATGGAACTCTGATGACAAGTGAAGGGCGTCTCGTTGTGAAAAACGCTGAATTTGCTCGCGATTTTAGACCGTTAGATGAAAATTGTGATTGTTATACATGTAAAAACTATAGTCGGGCTTATATTAGACACTTAATTAAGTCTGGTGAAACATTCGGCATAAGACTTACTACTTATCATAATTTATATTTTCTGTTAAAATTAATGGAGCAAGTCCGTCAAGCGATTCGTGAAGATCGTCTTGGAGACTTCCGTGAAGAATTTTTTGAGAGATATGGTTTTAATAAACCAAACGCAAAAAATTTCTAATAAAAGTGGAAGCGAAAAAGTTAACTTATGAAAGGGGTGAAATAAATGGAAGGTTTATTAGGAACAGTTGGTCCTTTAATCTTAATGTTTGCTATTTTTTATTTCTTGTTAATTCGTCCTCAGCAAAAGCGTCAGAAGGCGACTTTACAAATGCAAGCAAATCTTGCAAAAGGTGATAAGGTGATTACAGTTGGTGGACTACACGGTGTCATCGATTCAATTGATGAAAACAAGGTAGTTATCAAATCAGGTAATGCAAATCTTACATACGACAAACAAGCAGTTCGTGATGTTATTAGAGACTAATATGATAAAAATGAAAAAGAGCGTTCCAGCAACGCTCTTTTTTTCACTTATATGATTTAAGCTTCTCTTCTAGATGGTGTGGTCATATTCACACCAAATATACCACCAATAACCGCTGCGGCTAAAAAGCCTACATGATACATTACTTGTTCAGTTGTAAACGTTGCATCATACCCTAAAAACTGAACGAGGAACACAATAATTGAATATAATATACCTGTGCCTCCACCAATTAACCAACCTTTTTCTTTACCTTTCCCCCCTGAAACAAAACCGCCTGCAAATAATGCAATAAATGACGCACCTAGTATTACCCATGATAATGAAGATTCTTGAACCGATGTAAACCTTAACAATAATGAAATGAGCAAACTAGATACGATGACAATTACAAAAATTGCAACTACACCGTAAACCATCGCAGCTCCCATCTTTCTCATGGTCTTTCCTCCCAACAAAAATAATAATCCTGTCCTAGTACGAGCATATTCAGATCCAAATCATTTTAGAATACAAAAATCACCGGCTATTGGAAAAACCTTGATATTATGATTTAGTAACGTTAGTACAAGCTAAAAGTATCACTGTCTATATGAATTGTAACTTGATAAGGGGAAGGGGTGGCATCTTGGAGGAATATTTCGTCATTTTGGGGAGAACGGTATTACTTTATATCCTCATCCTGTTCATTTTCCGCTTAATGGGTAAACGTGAAATTGGAGAATTAAGCCTACTTGATTTAGTTGTGTTTATGATGATTGCAGAAATGGCTGTCATTGCAATTGAAGACACAAAAGACCCCATCTTACACTCTGTTTTCCCGATGGCACTTTTAATGCTTATCCAATACGCGTTGGCTCAAATTTCGTTACGAAGTAAAAGGTTTAGAGAAATCATTGATGGACGTCCAACCGTTATTATTAACAGAGGGAAAATAGACGAGTATGCAATGAGGAAACAAAGGTATAATTTTGATGATCTTCTTATGCAACTACGTGAAAAAAATATAAAAAATGTAGCAGATGTTGAATTTGCAATCTTAGAGTCATCAGGTGAATTGTCTGTCATGGAAAAAAGCAAAGACGAGTCATCGAATCAAAAAAAATTCACAATTGATTTACCCCTTATACTAGATGGGAAAATTCAAGATGAACATTTATCTCAAATAAAGAAAACGAATCTATGGCTACGGCAAGAATTGAAAAAACTTGGATACACTGATTTGAAAAAAATCTCATACTGTAGTTATCATAATGGAATGTTTCATATTGATATTAAGGATGAAAAAAGGTAACCGCTCTGACAAAACGGTTACCTTTTGGTGTTTTAATTTGAAAGGGAGGATTAAGGGGGTTTGCCATTGAATGAGGCTTTAAATTTGGTATAAACATTGTGGTATCCATAACCTTGGATACCACCTATTAACAGAGCAGCCTATGAAAAAAGCATACCAGATAGCTTTGGACCGATTAATGGAATTCGTCTGATTTCTTCTTTAGTAAGAAGTCTAAATAAAAGTAAGAGAATAAAGTAGACGACCGAAGTTACAAGTATGGCAACGAGCGTCTTAACAACTAGTGAAGAGCCAATTAGAAAATTTATATAAAAGTAGTGACCAGCTAAGCCTGAAAGAATCATTGTGACAAAGCTTTTAACATAATCTCTTACATAAAAGCTATAGGAGATTACCTTCACAATTGTTGAAAAATGAAGAAGTGTTACGAGCACCATTCCAATCATGATTGCCAGTGCTGCACCCATAATTCCTAGCGATGGTCTTGTAGCAAGAATAAAAATGGCTGCTGTTTTGACAAGATTTCCAATAAAACTATTAATCATTGCGGCTTTTGCTAAATCTAGCGCTTGTAGGGTCGCCTGAAGTGGTCCTTGAAAATAGTAAAAAATAAAGAAAGGTGCCATTATTTTAATATAAATAGCTGAATTGCTATTTCCATACATGAGTTCCATAACAGGTGATGCAAATACGTACAAAATGACAATCGCTAATCCTCCTGAAACTAGTGATAATCGAAGAGCTTGCTTGAGTCTATACTCAATTAATAATGTTTGTTTTTTGGCTGCAGCCTCACTAATGGCAGGTACGAGTGCTGTAGAAAGTGAGTACGTTATGAACGATGGAAGCATCAATAGTGGCAATGCAAAACCTGTTAGTTCTCCGTACTGACGTGTTGCAATATGAGTCACAACCCCAGCTATTGCCAAGCTTTGGGCAACAACGATTGGCTCAAAAAACCAAGAGACAGAGCCTATTAACCTGCTTCCTAAGGTTGGTATTCCGATTCTCGTAAGATCGTGAAATGTTTCCTTCCCGTCTTTAGCAAATTTGAAAAAGTCTTTACGTATTCGAATTCTCTTTTTCATTTTAAACATGAAAAAGAGGTAGATGAGGGACATAAGCTCTCCAACAACCGCTGAAAGCATAGCACCTGCAGCAGCATATTCTATACCATACGGCAAAAATGCTTTAGTAAACAAGTACACTAATGTTATCCTAACAACTTGCTCAATTACCTGAGAGTAAGCAGGAGGCTTCATATTCTGTCTTCCTTGGAAATAACCACGAAGAACAGATGAAATTGCTACGATTGGAACAATAGGTGAGATTGCTAATAGTGGATAATAAGTTCTTTCATCCGTTAGTAGTGTTTCAGATAAAAGTGGTGCTAGGAATATCATCAATGGTGTAAAAAGAATACTTAAAGTCCCAGTAATAGAAAGCGAAACCACTAATATCTTTTTAATTTTACGTCTATCACCCTGTGCTTCAGCCTCAGCCACTAATTTTGAAATTGCAACAGGTAATCCCATTTGTGTTAATGTAATTGTTAGGACATAAGTAGGGATAGCCATCATATACAGTCCTACTCCCTCTTCACCTATCAACCTTGCGACCACAATTCTATTAATAAAACCTAATATTCTCGTGATAAGTCCAGCTATAATTAAAATAAGGGTTCCCTTTAGGAATGTTTGCTTTGACAATTCGTTTCCCTACCTTCTCAAAAAAGGTGATATCATTTACAATTAACTATATGCGAGTTAGGTGTCCAAGCATGACAAGTATTATATAGATACAGTTGAAAAAGTAGGAGAGATGAATTGTGAGCCAAAAAGATACGCATTTATTTGATAGCTTTCGTGAATCAGTTGCCCCTGCATTGAAAAGTAAGCTTGAAGAGTTTGACTTATATGGCTATGACAAGGTAACAGAGGACGAGCTATGGAATTTCCTAAAAAATAAAACATGGAAAAAGGTTAGTGAAGAAAAACCAATACATCAAATTGTAAATGATATCCTGACTGTAAAGGTTGGGGATTATATGAATTATGTAACAGTAGAGGCTTTTAAAGCTCCAAATTGGTTTGAAGGTGAAGGAAAAGACGTCCTAGAAAAACTTTTGTAGGCGTTGAATTTACCATTATTACCGAATTGACATGAAATTGGCATTGTTTCATAATTGTGTAGTGGGAGCTTGAAGGACAAGCTATTTGTTTTTCGGCTAGAAAAAGGAGGAAATACATACATATGGTAAAAAGAGGCCGCATCGTTGCGTTTTTCTTACTAGTACTCTTATTAGGAAGCATAATTGGAGTTACTGGTACAGATACAGCAAAAAATATTAAGCTCGGACTCGATCTTCAGGGTGGATTTGAGATCTTATATGAGGTTCTACCAGCTAAAGAAGGCGATGTCATTGATAAAGAGGCATTAGTTAGTACAGTAAATGCGTTAAATAACCGCGTAAGTGTTTTAGGAGTAAGTGAACCGAATATCCAAATTGAAGGTGAAAATCGCATTCGTGTGCAATTAGCGGGTGTCGATGACCAACAAAAAGTCCGTGAAATTTTATCCACACAAGCAAAGCTTACATTTCGAGATGTAAATGACAATGTGCTTTTGGACGGTTCACAGTTGGCTCAAAATGGAGCGAATCAAGCATTTGACCAACAGGGAAGACCTAGCGTTTCTTTAACTGTAAAAGATTCAGACGATCTTAAAAATGCAACACAAAAGGTTCTTGATTTATATCCAGATAACCTAATGGTAATTTGGTTAGATTTTGAAGAAGGTGTAGACTCTTATAAAGCAGAAGCTGCAAAGACTAACCCAAAATTTCTTTCTGCTGCATCTGTAGGAGAAGTATTTAACTCAAAAACAGTTACAATTGAAGGACCGAACTTTACGGTTGAATCTGCGAAAGAGCTTGCATCATTATTAAATGCAGGTGCTCTACCAGTAGATTTAAAGGAAATTTATTCAACTTCAGTTGGAGCTAAATTTGGTGAGCAAGCACTTGATAAAACAATTTTTGCAGGGGTTATCGGTATTGGTTTAGTATTTTTGTTTATGTTATTCTTCTACCGTTTACCCGGACTTATCGCTGTAATAGCATTAAGTGTTTTTATTTATTTAAATTTACTTGTATTCGATTGGATGAATGCTGTTCTAACTTTACCAGGTATAGCTGCTTTAATTCTCGGGGTAGGTATGGCTGTAGATGCCAATATTATTACGTACGAGAGGATTAAAGAGGAAATAAAAGCAGGTAAAACTGTTTTATCTGCTTATAGAGCTGGTAGCAAAAATTCATTCTGGACGATTTTTGATGCTAATATTACAACGATTTTAGCAGGTGTAGTCCTATTTATCTTTGGTACAAGTGCTGTAAAAGGCTTTGCCATTATGTTAATTGTTAGTATCTTGTTAAGCTTTTTCACTGCAGTATATGGAAGTAGATTGCTTCTTGGACTATGGGTAAATAGCCGTATTCTTAATAAAAAGCCAGGATTCTTTGGCGTTAAGCAGAGCCAAATAAGAAATCTCGCTGATGCCGACGAAGAAGGGGATTACCCAACAAAGTTTGATCGATTTGACTTTGCAAAACATAAAAATAAATTCTTTATTGCGTCAGGGTTAATGGTTGTTATTGGAATTGCAGTCTTGGCTATTTTTAGGTTAAATCTTGGTATTGATTTTGTCAGCGGTACACGTATGGAAGTATTAGCTGATCATCCGATTACACAAGTAGAATTTACAGATGAATTAAAGAAGCTTGATTTAGAGGCGAAGGAAATTATTATTTCCGGTGATAAAAGTGAAATTGGTGTTGCTCGATTTGATAAGGTTTTAACGAAAGATGAAGTAAATCATGTTAAAGGTCACTTTAAGGATGTATATGGTTCAGATCCAAGCATAAGTACAGTGTCACCTACTGTTGGTAAGGAACTTGCCAGAAATGCATTCATTGCCAGTTTGATAGCATCCCTTGGTATAATTATATATGTAGCATTCCGTTTTGAATGGTTGATGGGTTTAGCGGCAATTGTCGCTCTCATTCATGACGCTTTTTTTGTAATAGTGTTCTTTAGTATTACTCGCCTTGAAGTGGATGTAACCTTTATAGCTGCAATCCTAACGATTATTGGTTACTCCATTAACGATACAATTGTAACGTTCGACAGGATAAGAGAGCTGTATAAGAAGAAGAAGCGAATTAAAACGTATGAAGACCTTGCAATCATCGTTAATCGTGGATTGAGACAAACATTAGGTCGTTCTGTAAATACAGCTATAACAGTTATTTTTACAAGTGTTGCGTTACTCATTTTTGGAGGACAAGCAATTACTAATTTCTCATTTGCATTAACAATTGGATTAATTGCCGGTATGTATTCATCTATCTTTATTGCGGCACAGCTTTGGTTAGTTTGGAAGCATAAGCAAATGATAAGAAAACGGAACGTGAAAACTGAACCTGAAACTGAAGTATAAGTAAAGAGTCGTGAGTAATTCACGACTCTTTACTTTGATATGAAATTTTGTTGCAAAGTTTTGAATGGTACTCAAAGCTATAAATTCAGGTATATTGCATTGATACTTTTAAGTATCAATAATTAATTCATATTTTCACAGGACATAGTTTCTTTAGATTTTTTTCTTTATCACCTATGAACAGGTATCCAAAGCGCTATGTTAAGAAGTGTTTACTTGATAGGTATTATGATTTTGGATAAACTAAAATGCATGTCAGAAAAATCATAGGGTGCGCTGATGGAGAAGAGAAAAGTACATAGGAAAGTTAAGACTGAAAGATATTTACGATCTTATGTGTGATTGGGAAGGGTGTATATTTTGGAACAAGATCGTTTTAAACAGGCAGAAAAAGCAATCGTAATTGGGGTAATCGGTAATATTCTGCTAGCCGCAATTAAATGGATAATTGGTGTTCAGTCAAATAGTCGTGCATTAATTGCTGATGCTGTTCATTCTGCTTCAGATGTGGCAGGCTCTGTAGCTGTTTATGTGGGGGTTCGTGCAGCAAAACGTCCACCAGACGAAGATCATCCGTATGGTCATGGAAAGGCAGAATCTATTGCAGCAATTATTGTTGCGGTATTACTTGTGTTAGTTGGTTTTGAAATCGGACGGAATTCCGTTGAGGCATTTTTTCAACCTATCCATGTGCCAAAAACAATGGCCATTTATGCTGTACTTTTTTCCATCGTAATTAAGGAAATCATGTTCCGATACAAATATAGACTTGGAAAAAAAATTAAAAGTGATGCATTAATAATTAATGCGTACGACGACCGATCTGATGTTTTCGCTTCCCTTGCTACACTTGTTGGAATTTTAGGAGCAATAATTGGGGGATACCTTGGTCTTGATTGGCTTGTATATGCAGATCCAGTAGCAGGGTTATTTGTTGCCATTTTAATCTTAAAAATGGCTTGGGAATTTGGAACAGAAGCAATACATACGACATTAGATCATGTTCTACATGAAGAAGAGACAACAGAGATGAGAGACATAGTCATGTCAGTACCTGAGGTTAAAAAGGTTACTGAATTACATGCACGGGAGCATGGCCACTATGTAATCGTTGATTTGAAAATTTCAGTCGACCCTTATATGACGGTTGAAGAAGGACATAGGGTTGGAAAAACGGTAAAAGCTAAATTAATGGAACAGGCACATGTTAATAATGTTTTTGTTCATATTAACCCATATTCAGAAGACGATTAATGAAATTGTCTTATTTTCATTGTAACCCTCCCTATCCTTCGATATAATAGTGAGGTTAAAGGGGTGAAACGATGTTACAATCAAAAACTCGATGGAAGGTAAATGAAAACAACATAGAATTAACGAATCTACTAATAAATGAGCTACAAGTTACACCTCTAGTAGCCTCCCTGCTTATTAATAGAGGGCTTACAACCGTTGAAGCTGCTCGTGAGTTTTTGAATATAGAAGACATTGATTTCCATGACCCATATTTGTTGGATCAAATGGATGTTGCAATTGATAGAATTACACGTGCAATCAACAATAATGAACGTATTCTAGTTTTTGGTGACTACGATGCAGATGGAGTTAGTAGTACTACTGTAATGGTCACTGTTTTAAAGGAAAAAGGAGCAGACGTTGAATTTTACATCCCAAATCGCTTTACTGAAGGCTACGGGCCGAATGAGACTGCATTTAGATGGGCAAAGAGTGAGGGATTTTCGTTAATTATAACTGTAGATACCGGAATATCAGCACTCCATGAAGCGGAGATTGCAAAAGAACTAGGGATTGACTTGATTATTACCGACCACCATGAGCCAGGTCCCGAGTTACCTGCAGCAACTGCTATTATTCATCCCAAAAAGCCTAACAGTCAATATCCCTTTAAGGAACTGGCAGGTGTAGGGGTTGCTTTCAAGGTTGCACATGCACTCAGAGGTGAAGTCCCAACAGATCTTCTGGATGTAGCTGTCATAGGGACAATTGCTGACCTCGTACCTTTGCATGATGAAAATCGTTTGCTTGCAAAGCGAGGAATCCGTGCACTTCAATCAACGACTCGCCCAGGTATAAAAGCATTACTTAAAAAGGCACGTATCGATAGTAGTGAAGTTAATGAAGAAACAGTCGGGTTTGCAATTGGTCCAAGAATTAATGCTGTCGGTCGACTCGGTTCAGCTGACCCAGCTGTTCATTTACTGATGACTTTTGACCCAGAAGAGGCAGCAATGATTGCCGATGAAATCGACGATTTAAATAAGGAGCGACAGCACTTAGTAAATCAGATGACCGAAGAAGCAATCAAAGAGGTCGAGGAAAAGTTTCCACCTTCTTCAAATCCAGTCCTTGTCATTGCGAGAGAGGGTTGGAACTCAGGTGTAATTGGAATTGTTGCATCCAGATTAGTGGAACGTTTTTATCGGCCAACGATTGTGTTAAGTATTGATCCTGAAAAGGGACTTGCAAAGGGTTCAGCAAGAAGTATAGAAGGCTATAATTTATTTGAAAGCTTGTCTACGTGTCGAGATATACTTCCACATTTTGGTGGACATCCAATGGCAGCGGGAATGACGCTTGAAGTATCGAATATCGACGAACTAAGAAAAAGGCTTATTGATATAGCTAATCAAGTATTAACCCCAGAGGATTTTCAACCAATCACAATTGTTGACACGTCTTGTTTGCTTAGTGATATAACAATTGAGACCATTTTAGAGATGAATAAACTCTCCCCTTTTGGAATGGGGAATCCCAAGCCAAAGGTATTAATCCACGAAGTTGAAATTTCTAGTCTTCGTAAAATTGGGGCGGATCAAAGCCACTTAAAAGTTGTTTTACAGCAAGAGCCATTAACGTTGGATGCTGTTGGTTTTGGCATGGGTTATGTAAGTGAAGGTATTTCTCCCCTATCAAAGCTTTCTGTAATCGGTGAATTAACGATTAATGAGTGGAACAATAGTAGAAAGCCTCAAATCATGTTACAGGATGTTGCAGTTCATGAATGGCAATTGTTTGATATTAGGGGAATGAAAGATTTTTCATCATACTTAAGTAAAATAGATGATGATAAACTTCAGCTAATTGCATTTTCGAAGGATACAATTACCAAACTCAACATAACGAATAGAGAAAATGAGATTCTATTTGTCAAAAGCTATGAAGAAGCTAGAGATGCTCAATTGGATTCAAAGTATGTTGTATTACTAGATCTACCTGATGAAGACATACTTATAAAAGCTCTGTTTGAAGCTACTTTTCCAAGTAGAATATATACGCTGTTTTATCATGAACAGGAACATTTTTTTAGTACAATCCCTACGAGAGAACACTTCAAATGGTTTTATGCATTTCTCTCTAAAAAGGGCCCGTTTGACATGAATAGATATGCTGCAGACCTAGCAAAGTATAGAGGATGGTCAAGGGAAACAATAGATTTTATGTCAAAGGTGTTTTTTGAATTAGAATTTGTTAAAATAGACAAGGGATTTATCTCTTTATCAAATCAAGCTAAGAAAAGAGATTTGACTGAATCGAAAACATACCAATTAAAGGTACAAAGAATTGAATTGGAGAAGCAATTATTGTATTCATCATATCAACAGCTAAAGCATTGGTTTGATACAATAAATAAAGGTTCGCTATCGCTTGAGGAGGCAATTAAGTAATGGATTTGAAAAAATTTGTAGAAATTGTACCAGACTATCCAAAGCCTGGAATTAAGTTTAAAGACATCACACCATTGATGAACGACGGTGAGGCTTATAAGTATGCAACTGATCAAATCGTTCAGTATGCAAGAGAAAAAGAAATCGATCTTGTTGTAGGTCCTGAGGCTCGTGGATTTATTATTGGATGTCCAGTGGCATATTCACATGGTGTCGGTTTTGCTCCAGTTAGAAAAGAAGGGAAGCTACCAAGAGAAGTTATTAAGGTAGAGTACGGTCTTGAGTACGGTAAAGATGTTCTTACAATCCATAAAGATGCGATTAAACCAGGTCAACGTGTGTTGATTACTGATGATCTCTTAGCGACTGGTGGAACAATTGAAGCAACAATTAAGCTAGTTGAAGGGCTAGGTGGAATTGTTGCTGGAATTGCTTTCCTAATTGAACTCACATATCTTGATGGCCGTGACAAACTTGAGGGTTACGATGTATTAACATTAATGCAATTTTAACTCTAGTCCATAATCAGCGGGGTATAAAGTTGTAAACTATACTAGAAAGTTTCACATTATGAGCACTCAACCCGAGTGCTCTTTTCGTTCTTACTCTATTTTTTGCTAAGGAAAGACATTATTTCTATCTATTTCCCTTTACATATTAGAAAATTTTAATGATAATAGTAACAATAATTATTTTTTTATTACTCTTATTACAATTTCTTACTTTTTTTTCAGAACAAGAAAAAATTTCTGTTATGTATATCATAAATGATTTAGGGAAGTATGTTTGAAAAGTTAAGAATTTATACACATTTTTCTAAGTACAGCTCTACGTAAAATTTATACGCATACACACTGTGGGTGTATAAAAGTTTATAGTAGTAATAAAAAAGAAGTCAAAGAAGGTTTGTTCTTTGATTCTTAATTTTAAGAGTAAAGAAAGTATAAAATTTTGAACATAGATTTCACTGTCTAGCTCTAGCGTCTAGCCCCTCGAGGTTAAAAACTGAGGCAATGAAAAGTGGAAGGGCAACTTTTTTCCCACAGAACATTTGCCTTGTCGGGCTGAACAAGGGGCTTGCGCTTTTCTTAACTTTATTCAGCAGAAGTCCTTCACTTCTATAAGTGGGGGGATGAATACAATAAAAGCATTCAATTCAGTCGGGGTTCAAACTCCGACTGAATAAAATTAAAGCCTCCGGCGAGCCTTTCGATTTTATAGAGAAGTTTCTCGAGCAAGCTTTTAAAAAAATCTGGGCACAAATACGCCAAGGCGCATTTGATAAAGGTGATTGAATCCATGGCAAACGAGCAGGTACTTACTCCTGAGCAAGTAATAGAAAAAGCAAAAAAATATTTATCTGAGAAGGATATAGACTTTATTCAACGTGCCTATACATTCGCAGAGGATGCTCATAAAGAGCAATTCCGAAAATCTGGTGAACCATATATTGTTCACCCTGTTCAGGTTGCAGGGATATTAGTTGATCTTGAGATGGATCCTTCTACAATCGCGGGTGGATTTCTACATGATGTTGTAGAGGACACCAATGTTTCCTTACAGGAAATTAGTGATGCATTCACTCCTGAAGTAGCTATGCTAGTAGATGGGGTAACAAAGCTAGGGAAGATTAAATATAAATCTCAAGAAGAGCAACAGGCTGAAAATCATAGAAAAATGTTTGTTGCAATGGCCCAAGATATAAGAGTTATCTTAATTAAGCTTGCGGACCGTCTGCATAATATGCGTACCTTAAAGCATTTACCTCAGGAGAAGCAAAGAAGAATTTCAAATGAAACGCTTGAAATTTTTGCCCCTTTAGCACATCGACTAGGGATCTCCAAAATTAAATGGGAGCTTGAGGACACGGCCTTGCGCTACTTAAATCCTCAGCAATATTATCGCATCGTTAACTTAATGAAAAAGAAACGTGCTGAGCGTGAGCAATACTTAGAAGAAGTAATTGATGAAGTGAAGCAACGTGTTGGTGAAGTTTCAATCAAAGCTGAAATATCTGGAAGACCGAAGCATATATATAGTATTTATCGTAAAATGGTTCTTCAGAATAAGCAATTTAATGAGATCTATGATTTGCTTGCAGTCCGTATTGTCGTAGGAAGTATAAAAGATTGTTATGCTGTTCTAGGGATTATCCATACATGCTGGAAGCCTATGCCTGGCCGATTCAAGGATTATATTGCAATGCCAAAGCCTAATATGTATCAGTCCTTGCATACAACGGTAATTGGTCCTAAGGGTGATCCACTTGAGGTGCAAATTCGAACAGTAGAGATGCATCAAATTGCTGAATATGGAATTGCTGCTCATTGGGCTTACAAGGAAGGGAAGCCTGTTAACCAACAATCATCATTTGAAGAAAAATTAACATGGTTCCGTGAAATTTTAGAGTGGCAGAATGACGCAACGAATGCTGAAGAATTCATGGAATCTTTAAAAATCGATTTGTTCTCTGATATGGTATTTGTTTTTACTCCAAAAGGAGATGTTATTGAGCTTCCTTCAGGTTCTGTACCAATTGACTTTGCTTACCGTATTCACTCAGAAATTGGAAATAAAACGATTGGTGCCAAAGTAAATGGTAAGATGGTTACTTTGGATTATAAATTAAAAACTGGAGATATCATTGAAATTTTAACGTCCAAACATTCCTATGGACCGAGTCAGGATTGGATTAAGCTAGCACAGACATCACAAGCAAAAAATAAAATTCGCCAGTTCTTTAAAAAGCAACGTCGTGAAGAAAATGTAGAAAAGGGCAAAGAGCTAGTAGAGAAGGAAATTAAAAATCTTGAATTTGATCTAAAAGAAATACTAACTCCTGAAAACATTAAGAGAGTTGCTGAAAAGTTTAATTTCTCTAATGAAGAAGATATGTATGCTGCGATTGGTTATAACGGAATTACAGCAGCTCAAATAGCCACTCGTCTTACAGACAGACATCGTAAACAACGTGATTTAGAACAGGATAAGAATTTAACAGAAGCTGTTGCTGATATAAAGCAGCTGACATCGACAAGAAAGCGCGATTCTGGAGTTCAAGTTTCTGGGATAGATAATTTACTGATACGATTGTCGAAGTGCTGTAATCCTGTCCCAGGGGACGAAATTGTTGGTTTCATTACGAAAGGACGCGGTGTTTCAGTACACCGAGATGATTGTCCGAACGTCCATACTAGCGATGCCAAGCAACGGCTTATTGAAGTTGAATGGGAAAGTAATATCAACGACCGTAAGGAATATAATGTTGAAATTGAAATTTCAGGATTTGACCGTCGAGGTTTATTAAATGAAGTATTACAGGCAGTAAATGAGACGAAGACAAATATCACTGCCGTTTCAGGTAAATCTGACAGAAATAAAATGGCGACAATAAATATGGCAATTTCGATACAAAATGTTAGCCATCTACAGCGAGTTGTCGAACGTATTAAGCAAATTCGCGATATTTATTCAGTAAGACGTGTTATGAGTTAATGAACGCGTTCAAGAAGGGAAAATAGTATGAGGGTTGTAGTACAACGTGCAAAGAATGCTCGTGTTGTTGTACAGGATGCAGTAGTAGGTTCCATTGATCATGGCTTAATGCTTCTGGTAGGAATTACACATTCAGATACAATTGAAGATATAAAATATATTGCAGATAAAGTGATAAATCTTCGCATCTTTGAAGATGAAGATGGGAAATTGAACTTGTCTTTACTAGATGTAAAGGGTGGGATACTCTCTGTTTCCCAATTTACCTTATATGGAGATTGTCGAAAGGGAAGGCGTCCAAATTATATGGAGGCAGCTAAACCTGAATTTGCAGAAGAAATGTATAACCGATTCAATCAAGAACTTCTAGAAAAAGGAGTACATGTTGAAACGGGAGTATTTGGTGCAATGATGGATGTTCAATTTACGAACGAAGGTCCTGTGACTCTAATCGTTGAAAGCAAACAATGAATAAAAAAGACATGTGGGGATGATATTTTCCACATGTCTTTTTTATAGGTAATCTCCTAACGACCTTTAAAGTATTGTGCTAATCCATAGAAAATGCCGTTTGATACATTTTCTTGAAAGCTGTTTGTATTTACAGTATATTCTTCAGTCGGATTACTTAGAAAGCCTAATTCCAGTAATGCAGAAGGGTTTCGGTTTTCGCGTATTACCTGGAAGTTTCCAAGTCGATGCTGCCTATTTTTAAACCCTGTGTTTCTTATCATTTCTGCTTGAATGCTAGATGCTAACGGAATATCAATATTTTTGTAGTAATAGGAGGTAATTCCCCGAGCACTTCTGTCTGCTGTACTATCATAATGTATACTAATAAAAGCATCTGCATTACGATAATGTGAAATACTTACCCGTGACCGTAAGCTAATATAACTATCGCTATTCCTAGTAAGGATTACATTTGCGCCAGTAGCACTGAGTTTGTCAAACACAATCCTAGCCGTCCTGAGGGTAATTTCTTTCTCAAATGTACCAGTTGCTCCAACTGCTCCACTATCGTTACCACCATGTCCAGGGTCAACTACAATCGTTTTCCCTTTTAGGTATTGATTCACACCTGGTCTTTCGACTATAACGCCTACCCCGTCAACAGAAACAATCCACCCTGCAACATACCCAATCTTGTTATCAGGTAGAGTAATTTTATACCAGTCACCTTCTGTTTTAATGATAGTGAAAGTGTCCCCTTCATTAGCTCGTGCTGCAACAGGGTGTGTTGTTGCTGGACCAGTACGAATATTTGTCCCATTATAAAGTATTTTGACGCTCGATTCTTCGGTTGTTGGCGGAGGAGTACTATTATCCGCTTTAACCTCTAAATACCAACTTGCGATCCAACCCTTGCTTCCATTCGATAAAGTGATTTTACTCCAATTATTTACTTCTTCTTCAATTGTAACTTGATCTCCCTGTTTTAAACTTCCGATGACCTTACCTGATAATGAACCACTATCCCGTACATTTAAACTTGATGCAGTAACAATTCCAGTTTTCCCTTCGTTTACTGGTTTCTGCGGTAGAGGTGTAGGTTCCGGTGTTTCAGGAGTTTCACTTGAAGATGAAGTTGTCACAAAATCTCTATGTATCCATGCGGTACTGCTTCCAAACGAAATTTCAATCCAGTTTTCTCTCTCCGCAACGATTTTAACACTAGCCCCTTCTAGTAATTTTCCTACAATCCTGCCTTGTAAATTTGGTTCGCCTCTTACATTTAACACTGAAGCTGTTATCTTACCCGTTTTATTAGTAGTAGGTTTCGGGTTCGGATCATTTGTCGCTGATTTTGTTTTTATATATTCTGAGGCAACCCAGCCAATTTGCCCTTTATAGGAAACTTTTGACCAGTTCTCCCTATTTTCAAGGAATTCGGCTTCGTTCCCGTTATTTAGTGAACCTATCACTTGAAACCCTGTTCCTGGACCATTTCGTAGTCTCAGGCCGTCAACTGTTGATACGATTGTTGATGAAGAACCGGTTTGAGTAGCCGGGGGAGTAGAGTTCGTAGACTCTTCCTTTATTAACCAAGATGCCACCCATCCTGTCTTTCCAGACGAGAGTTCAAGCTTAACCCAATCATTCTTCTTTTCTAAAATTGTATATTTTTCATCCTGCTTTACTTGAGAAACAAGAGCATACGATAGCCCAGGGCCCTCTCTCACATTTAGAACAGATGTATTTATAATAGCAGTCTGTTCAGCCTTAATAACTAGCATCGGTTCTGAAGATACATAGACAACCACTACGACAAATGCTAGCAGAACCTTTAAAATCTTATGATGTAACACTTGTTAGCCTCCTTGTATAGAAAAAAACATAGCTTTAATAATAATTCGTTATGTTTTAAAAAAATCCTGTTTTATACCGAAATAAATTCAAAAAAAAGGGCAAGATACGTAATAGAAAAAGAGGAAGGGGCTAGCGGTATGAGATTTAGCGATAAAAGTAATAATGTACATAGTAGAGCAGGTGAAGTGTTTGGAGTTGATTTTCACGATTTTATCCAAAAGGAACAAGGCTCAACATATGTGGAATTGGCTTCTGAATTTGGGTTATCAGTGAGAGATGTTCGGAACTTAAAGAAGCAATTACATCGTTCGTAAAAAGAGAAAATGGTATGTTAAAGCATTTTTAACTTTCATCATTAAGTCCACAGATTGAAGTTTCACTTTATCGAGCAAGCTCTAAAAAATCTGGCGCAAAGACGCTAAGCGCATTTGATAAGAAAAAATTTTAAGGTTCACCTTGACATTACATCCTTTCATACGTATGATTATATAAAATTCTACAAAATAATAACTTGAACCAGTGATGGGGAATAGTAGATAAGAGTACACATGACTAGAGAGGGAACGTCTAGGCTGAAAGCATTCCTGCATGATGACTTATTGAATGAACACCTCGGAGGTTTCTCTCTGAAAAAGCAAAAATGGCTTTAGTAGGAGCTGAACGTTTCAGGCGTTAACTGATTGAGTGAAGACTTATTTTACATAGGCAGACGAGAAACAAGAAGGCCGAGGCAGCGGGTTTTTCAAGTAGCAGAGTACACGTTTATGTGCACGAGCATAGGCCTGTGCTGCGAAAGCGTAGCTGACAAGAACTTCGCATTTTTTGTTTGTTGAGAAAGTCTTAACTAGGGTGGCACCACGGGAATTCAAAGCTCTCGTCCCTACATATTTGTATGTAGGGATGGGAGCTTTTTATTTGTTTATAAGGGAAATTGTAAGTATACAAGCCCTTGAGTTAGAGGAGGATTTGATATGGTTAATATTCCAAGAGGAACCCAGGATATACTTCCAGGTGATGTGGAAAAATGGCAGTTTATAGAGGAAAAGGCACGAGATATTTGTAAGAGATTTAATTACAAGGAGATACGTACACCTATTTTTGAACATACTGAACTGTTCTTACGTAGTGTTGGTGAATCAACAGATATCGTACAAAAAGAAATGTATACGTTCGAGGACCGTGGAGAAAGAAGTCTAACCTTACGTCCAGAAGGGACTGCTGCAGTAGTTCGTTCCTATGTAGAAAACAAAATGTTCGGTAACCCTTCCCAACCAACAAAGCTATATTACTGTGGTCCAATGTTTCGTTACGAGAGACCACAAGCTGGTCGCTATCGTCAGTTTGTACAATTTGGGGTTGAGGCATTAGGAAGCAATGACCCAGCTATCGATGCAGAAGTTATTGCTCTAGCAATAGAAATCTACCAGTCCTTGGGCTTAAAGAAATTAAAACTAGTAATTAATAGCTTAGGTGACCTTTCGAGTAGAAAAGCTCATCGAGAAGCTTTAGTAGCTCACTTTACACCAAGAATCGATGAATTTTGCTCGGATTGCAAAGCTAGATTGGAAAAGAATCCAATGCGTATCTTAGATTGTAAAAAGGATCGTGACCATGAGTTAATGGGAACTGCTCCGTCAATAATAGAGTACCTTAATGAGGAATCTAGCAATTACTTTACTAAGGTTAAATCTTACTTAACAGATTTACATATTGATTTTGAGGTTGATTCCGGACTAGTTCGAGGATTAGATTACTATAACCATACAGCCTTCGAAATCATGAGTAATGCGGAGGGATTTGGAGCAATTACAACCTTATGTGGGGGAGGAAGATACAATGGTCTTGTTGAAGGACTAGGAGGTCCGGAAACCCCCGGGATAGGCTTTGCTCTTAGTATTGAGAGGCTCTTAGCTGCATTACAAGCAGAAAATATCGAACTTCCTGTAGAGACAAAGATAGATTGCTTTGTTGCCGCGATTGGAGAAAAAGCTTCTGCAAAATCTGTAGTACTTGTAAATGACCTTAGGAAGGCTGGGTTACTTGCAGAAAAGGATTACCTCGATAAAAAGGTGAAGGCGCAATTTAAAGCGGCAGATAGATTACAGTCTCAATTTGTTGCTATATTAGGGGAAGAAGAGCTTGAACGAAATGTAATTACAGTGAAAAATATGGCGGACGGAAATCAAGAGGAAGTCCAACTTGATCAATTTATTTCATTTATTCAAGAAAAAGTCAACGAGGAGTGAGTTTCATGTTTGGAAGAACATATTATTGTGGTGAAATTACAGAAAAAGCCATTGGCGAAAAGGTAAAACTTAAAGGCTGGGTGCAAAAGCGCAGAGACCTTGGTGGACTTATTTTTATCGACCTTAGAGACAGAACAGGAATCGTTCAAATCGTTTTCAATCCTGATGTTTCGTTAGAAGCTTTAAAAATCGCAGAATCGATTAGAAATGAATATGTTCTTGATGTAGAAGGTATCGTAGTTGCTCGTGAAGAAGGAACAGTTAATAACAATCTTGTAACTGGAAAAATTGAAATTAAGGTCGAAACCGTTTCAATCCTAAATGCTGCCAAAACTCCTCCTTTCATGATTGCAGATCAAACAGATGTATCTGAGGATGTACGTTTAAAATATCGTTATTTAGATTTACGTCGACCAGTTATGTTTGAAACCTTTAAAATGCGTCATAATGTAACAAAGTCGATTAGAGATTATTTAGATGGTGAAGGCTTTCTTGACATTGAAACTCCAATTTTAACGAAGAGTACACCGGAGGGTGCCAGAGATTATCTAGTACCAAGCCGAGTTCACCCTGGTGAATTTTATGCACTTCCACAATCGCCGCAAATCTTTAAGCAGCTGCTAATGGTAGGTGGTTTTGAAAGATATTATCAGATTGCTCGTTGTTTTAGAGACGAAGACCTTCGTGCGGATAGACAGCCAGAATTTACACAAATCGATATTGAAACATCTTTCATGAGTCAAGAAGACATCATTTCAATGACTGAGCAGATGATGCATAAGGTAATGAAAGATGTCAAAGGGATTGAAATACAGCTACCACTTCCAAGACTTACGTATGATGAGGCAATGTCACGCTATGGATCTGACAAACCTGATACTCGTTTTGAAATGGAGCTTGTTGATATTTCGGAAATGGTCAAAGATAGCGGCTTTAAGGTATTTAGCAGTGCAGTTGAAAATGGTGGTCAAGTAAAAGCTATAAATGCAATCGGTGCTGCTGATAAGTATTCTCGTAAGGATATTGATGCTCTGACGGAGTTCGTAAATCGTTATGGAGCAAAAGGGCTTGCTTGGTTAAAAGTCGAACAGGATGAACTGAAAGGTCCAATTGCAAAATTCTTTAGTCCTGAGGAGCAAACTGCACTTCGTACTGTTCTACAAGCATCTTCTGGAGATTTATTATTGTTTGTTGCAGATAAAAAGAGTGTAGTAGCAGATGCATTAGGTGCTCTTCGCTTGAAGCTAGGTAAGGAGCTTGAATTGATTGATGCTTCGAAATTTAACTTCCTTTGGGTAACAGATTGGCCACTACTAGAGTATGCTGAGGAAGAAGGACGTTATTATGCAGCTCACCACCCATTCACAATGCCTGTACGAGAGGATTTGGCTCTTTTAGAATCAAATCCAGGTGCTGTTAAAGCTCAAGCATATGACCTTGTTTTAAACGGTTATGAGCTTGGTGGAGGTTCGCTTCGTATATTCGAAAGAAACATTCAGGAAAAAATGTTCAAGGTTCTTGGGTTTACTGAAGAAGAAGCACGTGAACAGTTTGGTTTCTTGTTAGAAGCATTTGAGTATGGTACTCCTCCACACGGCGGTATCGCATTAGGCTTAGATAGACTTGTTATGTTACTTGCAGGAAGATCAAATCTACGTGATACAATTGCATTTCCAAAAACTGCAAGTGCAAGTTGCGTATTAACAGAAGCCCCTGGAGAGGTAAGTAAAGCGCAGCTAGACGATCTTCATTTGTCACTTAATGTAAATAAATAGCGAACAAAACCCTTTTTGGTCAACTTGTAATGCTATTTTTCATATGTTATTCTTTTGACATAAAGGTAGAAGTCCTGATGTGTTTGTCGTATAACCTATTGTTTTGACCGAACAATAGATTATACGGGAGCCTGGAGTTTTCAATTTACGTAAATGCCTCCAGGAATGGTGTGAGGACTTACAAACATTGAAACAAGGCACCCACCTGCGGTGAGCGGGTTCAAAACTAAGGCATCGACGGCACGATTGGGACTTTCTACTCAAAAGAAAAACAATATGGTATATCCAATCCTGTATACGTGGTTATACAGGATTTTTTATTTTCATTTCTTATGAAATACATTATTTCACATAGAAATACTTGAAATTAGGTGAAAGTATGATATAGTCATAATCGGGAAAAAATACAGCAAGGATTATTTTTGAAGAACAGATGATTGATATTTACTACTTTATGGAGTTGAAGATATGTTACACCAATTTTCACGTAATGAATTGGCGATAGGCAAACAAGGGGTAGAAACATTAAAAAACAGTACAGTAGCTGTACTTGGAGTGGGGGGAGTTGGCTCTTTTTCTGTTGAGGCTCTTGCTCGTTCCGGTGTTGGAAGATTAGTTCTAGTCGATAAAGACAATATTGACATTACAAATGTAAATCGACAGCTTCCAGCCCTACTTTCGACAGTAGGACAATCGAAGGTTGATGTAATGAAAGAACGTATTGCTGACATTAATCCAAAATGTGAAGTGATTGCTCTAAAAATGTTTTATACGGAAGAAACCTATGAGCAATTCTTTAGCTATGGTCTTGATTTTGTAATTGATGCATCTGATACAATTGTCTACAAAATACACTTAATGAAAGAATGTTTAAAGCGTAACATCCCAATTATTTCATCGATGGGTGCAGCAAATAAAATGGATCCAACTCGTTTTCAAATTGCTGATATTTCAAAAACGCACACCGATCCTATTGCGAAGGTGATCCGCACCACATTACGAAAGGAAGGAATTCGAAAGGGGATTCCTGTAGTATTCTCTGATGAAAGTCCAATCGTAATTAGAGAGGACATCCGTAAAGAAATTACAGATGAAAATGCAAAAATACGTAAGGCTAAAATGCCTCCATCATCAAATGCTTTTGTTCCATCTGTTGCAGGCTTAATTATGGCAAGCTATGTTGTAAGAGAAATACTTAAGGATATTAAAATTTCAAGAGTTAAAGATGAATAAAAAATCGTGGCCGAGTTGGCCACGATTTTTGTCTATTTTGCTACCTGTTCGAGATTTCCGTTTTTATCCATTCGGAAAGCAGGGGCGTTTCTTTCTTCTGTGTCCTCAAACATAACTAACCTTCTTGCACGATCCATAATTTGAACAAGTGCTTGGTAGTCTTCTTGAATGATAGTCTGTTGGTCAGCAAGCTTTTCTAGCTTTTTCTCAAGTTCTTTTGTCTTATGGCGTAGAGACTCATTTTCCCTTTGTAAACGATTATTTTCTGCCTCTAATTGATTTGATAGTAAGTCGTTTTTTCGTAAACTTGTTAAGAAAGAAATACAATCTTCAAGCGTGATAGACTTAGGTAAACTTGGTATTGGATGTAATTCAGTAGAAACTTCCTCAATGATCGAAGCCTGCATCTCAGGTACATTGACATTTTCATCTATTTTTGGAGTAGAAACGATTACATTATCTTTATTCATTCTCTCCAGGGCACGCTTTCTTTCTTTACGTTGCTTTTTAGCAATTGCAATTGCTTGCTCATAATTATTACGAACCTCCGCATTCCATCTAAAACCACATGCAGCGGATGTACGGTTTAATTTATCTCCTACCTCATCAAAGGCAGCTAATTGTGTTCCACCTTCACGTATGTATCGTAATACAGTTTCTGCTAGTAATAGATCATCCTCATGTGACCATGCGTCTTGTCTTACCTTCATTATTGAATCAACTCCCTATTAATACTAGATTTTTTCTTTATATCTAGCATGACCACGTTATTTTTGTTTTATACATTACTAGTTTATTGAAACATTTATGCTTTGACTTTGGTTACCATTTTGATACTTTCATTCTTGTTAATACTCTCTGCCCGGGGACAGAGACGTTTTTTCAAAGGATAAGTATAAAATTTTGAACATAGTTTTCTATGTCTAGCGCAAACGAGCCTACCCACTTGAGGTTAAAAACAATCTGCAAAGAAAAATCAAAGAACGACTTTTTTGCAACAGAATATTTGCTTGTCGTCCTTACGAATGGACGTGCTGACGTCAACGTTCGCCACAGGACGTGGCGGATTTTAGTTGCCGGTCCTCTTCCAAGGCGCTTGCGAATTTCTTATATATCAACAAAATGAAAAAGCAGCCATTAAAAATGGGAACTTTTTCATATGTTGATTCGTAAATAGATTCGTATGAGTAATTTATGGTTACATGTACTAATTTTGGTAGAGTCTTGTAATCTGATAGGAGGAAACAGTGTGGAGCCAGTTTTACAGTTAAAGAATCTTAAAAAAACAATCGGTAGAAAAGAGATAATTAAGGGTCTTTCCTTTGATGTATATCCAGGCGAAGTATTTGGTTTTCTTGGGCCAAATGGTGCAGGTAAAACGACAACGATTCGGATGCTTGTTGGTCTTATCTCAATTACTGAAGGGGAAGTAGTAATAAAGGGTACTAGCATAACAAAAAACTTTGAAAAGGCCGTTCAACATATAGGTGGAATTGTTGAGAATCCAGAAATGTATAAGTTCTTAACCGGTCATCAAAACCTTGTCCATTATGCAAGAATGGTTAATGGTGTTACAAAGGAAAGGATTAAGGAAGTTAGTGAACTTGTAGGGTTGGAAAAACGTATTCATGATAAGGTAAAAACGTATTCGTTAGGTATGAGGCAGCGTTTGGGAATTGCCCAAGCACTTTTACATCGTCCATCTATTTTAATTCTAGATGAACCGACAAACGGTCTAGACCCATCAGGAATAAGAGAAGTACGTGACTACGTTAGAAAGCTTGCAAGAAAGGAAGGTCTAGCTGTTATCGTATCAAGTCATTTACTTTCTGAGATGGAAATGATGTGCGACCGAATTGGAATCATTCAAAACGGTAGTCTTGTAGGAGTTCAAAAGGTGACCGAGTTTATGAATGAAGAGAGATTTATAAGAGTTCAATTTCAGTTAAATGATTCCACTAAAGCAAAAACTGTACTGTCACAACAATTTCCTGAGCTTGTCATTGAACAGAATGATAAAGGTCTCGAGTTATCACTTGAAAACGAAATGATTCCTAAGATAAATGCTAGTCTTGTAAAAAATGAAATTAATGTGTATGGCATTGTTCAACTTACAAAAACATTAGAGGACCGATTCCTAGAGGTAACAGGAGGAAATCAAATTGGCTAATATCGTAAAATTAATTCAAAATGAAAATATGAAAATATATCGTCGTGTTTCAACATGGATCATGCTTGCTATTTTGTTGGTAGCCACGATTATTGTTGGTATTGTTATGGACCTCTCAACGAATAACAACACAGACCAAAATTGGCAACAATCTCTTCAACAACAAAATGAAAGTATTAAAACGAGCCTTGAAAATGAAGGAGCACCCTCATTGGTAAAGGACTCATTTAAAAGGGAACTTGCAGTAAATGAATACCGGATTGAGCATAATATTCCACCAATGTCAGCAGACTCACTTTGGAATTTTATGCTTAATGCAGCTGAAATTATTTCACTCATTACGTTGTTTACCATTATTGTAGGGGCAAGCAGTGTTGCATCAGAATTTTCATGGGGGACAATTAAATTACTACTGATTAGACCAGTTTCAAGATCTAAAATACTCTTATCAAAATATTTAGGAACAATTTTATTTGCTCTACTCTCATTGCTATTACTATTTGTTGTCTCGTTTATTGTTGGCATTATAGCATTTGGGGTAGAAGGGGCATCGCAACCACACCTTGTTTATAAGGATGGGGCAGTAAAGGAAGTTCATATGATTGCTCATGTATTAAGTGTTTTTGGACTTAAGTCCATTAATTTAATCATGATGTCTACTTTTGCATTTATGATTTCAACGGTGTTTAGAAGTAGTTCTCTTGCAATCGGATTAGCTATTTTCTTAATGTTTGCAGGTGTGAATATTACATCTATTTTGGCAATGAAGTTTGAGTGGGCAAAATATATCCTGTTTGCCAATACAGACCTATCTGTGTACTTAAAAGGGACCCCGTTTGTAGAGGGAATGACGATAACGTTCTCGATTGTTATGTTACTTATATATTTTGTTATTTTCAATGCGATATCTTGGTTTATCTTTAATAAGAGAGACGTCGCAGCATAAAGTATTAATGAATAAGTAAGCTACCTGCTGTTAAACAAATAAAAAAGAAGGAAAGATTAGGTTACCTAATTCTTCCCTTCTTTTTTTAATGATTCAAGTCGATCATATACCTTTGAAAAGTGTTTTTCTTGTCCATTTTGTTTAGGAGAAAAATACTTTTTATTCTTTAAAGCATCGGGTAAGTATTGTTGATTAACCCACCCATTAGGATAATCATGAGGATATTTATACCCAATTCCATGGCCTAAATATTTTGCACCACTGTAATGAGCATCGCGTAAATGATGTGGTATTTCTCCAATATTTCCTTTCCGAATATCCTCAAGTGCAAGGTCTAATGCTTTGTATGCACTATTTGTTTTTGGTGATAGACATTGCTCTACAATTATAGTGGCTAGTGGAATTCGTGCCTCTGGGAGTCCTAAACGCTCCACAGCCTGACAAGCAGATACTGTGTGAACAGCGACCTCTGGAGCTGCAATCGAAATATCCTCATAGGCAATGACCGTTAACCTTCTACAAATCGAAACCAAATCTCCACCTTCAATAAGCCTAGCTAGATAGTGTAACGCTGCGTTAACATCACTACCTCGTATACTTTTTTGAAGACAGGAAAGAAGTGAATAATGAAGATCTCCATCTTTATCATGTGAGAAGCCCTTGTTTTGAACACACTCTCTGACTAAGTCTATATCGATTTGAATGGTTTCATTGTCACTTCGTTTGGACGCCATTACCACATCCTCTAATACATTCATTGAAGACCTTGCGTCTCCTTTAGTAGACGAAGAAATAATATCAATCGCTTCTTCAGAGATCTCGATTTGCAAATGTCCTAGCCCACGCTCTTTATCCGTAAGAGCCCGATTTATGAGTTCTTTAATATCCTCTTTTTCAAGAGGCTTCAATTCTTTTATTTGACCACATCTACTTCTAATTGCAGGATTTACACTATGAAAAGGATTCTCGGTAGTGGCCCCTATTAACGATATTAGTCCACGCTCTACATGTGGTAATAAATAATCTTGCTGTGCTTTATTAAATCGATGTACCTCATCGATAAAAAGAATTAATTTACCCTCCGTTTTCGCTACTACAACTGCATCTTCTATCTCCTTTTTTCCGGCAGTTGTCGCATTAATGGATATGAATGGCATCTCAACTGTGCCCGCAATGGCTGTCGCAATCGAGGTCTTTCCGATTCCAGGTTCCCCGTATAGTAAAATAGAAGGAACATGCCCATTACTAATCATTCGATATAAAGCAGTATCTTTTCCAATAATATGTTTTTGTCCAAGGATTTCAACTATATTTCTCGGCCGCATACGATACGATAATGGGGCTTCGATTATTGATTCGAAAAGCAAATGGTTCTCCTCCTATGTTTTTTCTACTCTAAAATAACTTTATCATACGTTTCTAGCTGTTTAAATACAAATGAATTGCAATATATGTTATAATGTCGTGAGTTTAAATCAATACTTCCAGGGAAACATTGTGTAAGCTTTGCTTCCTTAGAGGTGTATTCTAACCAGTTAAGCCAGCACACCTTCAGATTCAATAGGTGCATTCAAGGCCTATCCTGTCATTATATCAAAAATAGAACATCATTTGAGTTAGAACGGAGTGGAGCATGTTGAGAGGTCAGTCTAGTTTTAGCCACCACGCATTGAAGTGGTCTGCCTATTTTATTGGGTTATTAATTATGTCGCTGGGGATTGTACTAATTATAAAAGCAAATCTCGGTGCATCTCCTTGGGACGTGTTTCATATTGGTCTCTATAAACAACTTGGTTTGACAATTGGTTCATGGTCAATTATCGTTGGTTTTTTTATTTTATTTGTTTCTTCATTACTATTGAAACGATTGCCTCAAATAGGTGCTTTCTTAAATATGATTTTTGTCGGAATCTTTATTGATATGTACATGATGATTCCATTCTTTGGAACACCGTCATCATTAACAGGTAAAATCATTATGTTACTTACTGGGGTTATCGTAAATGGTTATGGAATGGGAATATATATTTCATCAAGGGTAGGTGCTGGTCCGAGAGATAGCCTTATGCTAGCATTAACTGAACTCACAAAGTGGAAAGTACAGTATATTCGTACTGGTATTGAAATTATTGTGCTATCGATTGGTTGGATACTAGGTGGTCCAGTGTTTTGGGGAACAATAGTATACAGTGTTGCAATTGGATATGCAGTTGGTTTCACTTTGCCACAATGTCAGAGGGTATTTGATGAATTAAAGGGGAGACTTGATAAGTCACCTGAAATAAAGGCTAATCATTTTAGTAGTTAGGGAAAATATAGGGGTGTGATAGTAAATGAAAATATCTACAAAGGGAAGATACGGACTAACCATTATGATTGAACTTGCTAAGAATCATGGAAAAGGTCCGATGTCATTAAAAACAATCGCAGGGAAGCATGATTTATCAGAGCACTATTTGGAACAGTTAATTTCACCATTACGTAACGCCGGTCTAGTCAAAAGTATTCGTGGGGCATACGGTGGATATGTATTAGGTGATGAACCAACTGCTATTACCGCGGGAGATATCATCCTAGTTCTTGAGGGTCCGATTAGCCCTGTTGAGGTGTTAGAGGATGAAGAGCCTGCAAAAAGGGAATTATGGATACGTATACGTGATGCCGTGAAAGAAGTATTAGACAGTACAACACTAGAAGACCTGGCGAGCCATTCTGACGGTGATGAAGCATATATGTTTTATATATGAGCAAAACATGTAATAATCAGTAATGCTACTATTGAAAAATAAAGGAGGGGGCGCATTGATGGAACGAATTTACTTAGATCATGCTGCTACTTCGCCCATGCACCCTGATATTGTAGAAAGTATGATACCTTATATGACTGAATCATTTGGGAATCCTTCAAGTATTCACTATTTCGGTCGTAGAAGTCGTCATGCTCTAGATGAAGCAAGACAGACGATTGCCGACAGTATTCATGCGAAGCCGAATGAAATTGTCTTTACTAGTGGGGGGACAGAATCGGATAATCTTGCTATTATCGGCTCGGCACTTGCTATGCAATCAAAGGGAAAGCATATCATTACATCATCAATTGAACACCATGCTGTATTGCATACATGTCAGCACCTTGAAAAACAGGGTTTCTCGGTTACGTATTTGCCTGTAGATGAGAGAGGAAGAATTTCTCTTCGTGATTTGGAGAGTGCGCTAACTCCTGAAACAATTTTGGTAACGATCATGTTTGGTAATAACGAGGTTGGTGTCATACAACCTATTGAGGAAATAGGAAACCTCTTAGAAAGTCATCAAGCGTTATTCCATTCTGATGCAGTACAAGCATATGGGTTATTAGACATTGATGTAAATAAGTACAAGCTAGATTTAATGTCAGTCTCTGCTCATAAAATTAATGGGCCAAAAGGGTCAGGCTTTTTATATATGAGAGATGGTAGTAAGGTAGCTCCTCTCCTTTTTGGGGGAGAACAGGAGAAAAAACGACGGGCAGGTACAGAAAATGTAGCTGGAATTATTGGTCTACAGGCTGCCGTTGAGTTAAGTAAAAAATCATTTGCAGATCGTTTTGAAATGTATTTAGATTTTAAACGTACATTCCTTGATGTCTTAGTAGAGGAGAAGGTATCGTTTGAAGTGAACGGTGATGTGTCTAACTCGTTACCACATATTTTAAATATTTATTTCCCAGGTACAAATGTGGAATCGATGCTTGTTAATCTTGATTTAGCTGGAATTGCTGCTTCAAGCGGTTCTGCATGTACAGCAGGTTCCATTGACCCATCACATGTACTGGTTGCAATGTTCGGTAAAGAATCTGATAGAATAACTGCGTCCATTCGATTTAGTTTTGGACTTGGAAACGATTTGGAACAAATAAAAATGGCTGCTTTAGAAACGGCAAAAATCGTCAAGCGGCTCACAAAAGTATAGATTGGAGGTGTTGGTATGAAGGAACCAAAAGATACTCGTGTTGTGGTTGGTATGTCGGGTGGTGTAGATTCATCTGTAGCCGCTCTTATACTAAAGGAACAGGGCTATGATGTTATCGGTATTTTTATGAAAAACTGGGATGATACTGATGAAAATGGTGTTTGTACAGCTACCGAGGATTACGAGGACGTAATTCGAGTCTGTAATCAAATTGGAATTCCTTATTATGCAGTTAACTTTGAAAAGCAGTATTGGGATAAAGTATTCACCTACTTTTTGGATGAGTATAAAGCGGGAAGAACACCGAATCCTGATGTAATGTGTAATAAGGAAATAAAGTTTAAGGCATTCTTAGAACATGCGTTAACTCTAGGTGCAGATTATTTAGCGACCGGACACTATGCACGGGTAGAGTTCCGAGATGGTGAGTATAAAATGCTTCGAGGAGTTGATGACAATAAGGACCAAACCTATTTTTTAAATCAACTTACACAGGAGCAGCTTTCTCGAGTGATGTTCCCAATCGGTAATATTGAAAAGTCAAAAGTACGTGAGCTTGCAAAAGAAGCGAACCTAGCAACTGCTACTAAAAAGGATAGTACAGGGATTTGTTTTATCGGAGAACGAAATTTTAAAGAGTTCTTAAGTAATTACCTACCAGCTCAACCTGGAAACATGGAAACCTTCAATGGAGAGATAAAGGGTCGTCATGATGGACTCATGTATTACACAATAGGTCAACGACATGGGTTGGGTATTGGTGGTAGTGGAGAACCTTGGTTTGTTGTTGGAAAAAATCTAGAAAAAAATATTTTATATGTTGATCAAGGTTTTCATAATGATTATTTATATTCGGATTCTATTTTAGCAACAAATGTTAGCTGGGTATCTGACGAAAAGCCCCAAGAAGATATAAGATGTACAGCAAAATTCCGCTATAGACAGGAAGATAATAAAGTAACTGTTCAAAAGGTTGACGACAATACTGTTAGAGTCATCTTTGATGAGCCAATTCGTGCCGTAACACCTGGACAAGCAGTTGTCTTCTATAATGGAGATGAATGTCTAGGCGGTGCTACAATAGACCATGTATTTAAGGACGGTAAACGTCTCACATTTGTGGGATAAATAAACCTCAACTCTATGCTTAGGGTTGGGGTTTTACTATGCTATAATATGAAATACAGAAGACAGGTTGTTTCTATAGATTTTACATTTATTGGAGTTGATAATATGGATTTAAATAAACAGGGTATTGAATATATGAGAGAAGGAAAATACGAAGAAGCTGCGAAATGCTTCTCTCAGGCAATCGAAGAAAACCCAACTGAAGCAATTTATTATACAAACTTCGGAAACCTCTTAGCGGCTGTAGGTGATCCAGAAAGAGCGATTGCGTTTTTTTATAAAGCGATCGAGCTAGACCCTAATATGGGGACTGCATATTACGGAATTGGAAGCCTTCTATACAACAATGAAGAATACATAAAAGCGAAAGATATGTTTGAAAAGGCATTAAAAACGGGTGTGGACAATAGCGATATATACTTTATGCTTGGAATGACTCTTATACAAGTAGGGCAACCAAAATTAGCTCTACCATATATGAAAAGAGCTGTAGAGTTAAATGAAAACGATATAGACGCTCTGTTTCAATACGCCCTTTGCTTAGCAGGGGAATCAGTAATTGATGAAGCGATTGCTATCTTTACGCAAGTAATTGAACGTGAACCATCGCATGCAGATGCTTATTACAATTTAGGTGTCGCTTATGCTGGCTTTAAGAATGAGTATCAAAAAGCCCTTGAAATGTTTTCTAAAGCAGTAGAAATTCAACCTGATCATATTCTTGCAGCAAACGGAAAGAAAATCGTAACCGAAGCATTAAAAGAAGAAGAGTAATTTATTTCTTTTTTGTAGAGAGGAGGGAAATGACATGGAGCAGCAGGAAACGTTAGATCTATTTAAGGAACAACAGAAATATATGAAGGGCACACATTTAGTCACAATCTTTCATAATGAACAAAACTTATATTCTGTTGTTCGGATTCGACTCGAAGAAACAAATGAAGAGTATACTGAAAAAGAAGCGGTTGTGACTGGGTATTTCCCTCGCATTCATGAAAATGAAACATATATCTTCTTTGGAGGTCTTAAAGAACATCCACGCTTTGGCTTACAATTCCATGTAGAGCATTTTCAAAAAGAAATTCCACATACAAAACAAGGTATTATACAGTATTTATCAAGTGACATATTTAAAGGAATTGGCAAGAAAACTGCAGAAAAAATAGTTGAAACTCTTGGTGAAGGCGCTATATCGAAGATAATTGCAAATCCGTCGATTTTAAAAGAGGTTAAAAAGCTACCTGATGATAAAGCAAAGGAGATTTATGAAACCCTTCAGCAGCACCAAGGCTTGGAGCAAATTATGATAGGTCTCTCTCAATATGGATTTGGTCCGCAGCTATCAATGAAAATCTACCAGGTTTATAAGGAGCAAACACTTGAAATCATACAAAATAGTCCATATAAGCTAGTCGAGGATATTGACGGTATTGGGTTTGGACGAGCTGATGATTTGGGACGATTATTAGGTTTATCAGGTAATCATCCCGAGCGAATCAAAGCTGGGTGCTTATATATTCTCGAACAGGATTCATTACAGGAAGGACATGTCTTTCTTCATGCTAAAGATTTAATTATTAGAGTCCAACAACTTTTAGAAGAGAATAGTCGAGAAGAAATAGTTGCAACAAACATTTCTCAGGAAATGATACATCTAACAGAAGAGGGTAAGCTTTTTGTAGAGGAGGATCGGGTGTATTTACCATCACTCTATTTCTCGGAAAAGGGACTAATTACTAATATAAAGCGAATAATGGAACAAACCGAATACGAGAATCTATTTCCAGAATCAGAATTTTTATTAGCTTTAGGTTCATTAGAGGAAAGACTTAAGGTGCAATATGCTCCTTCGCAAAAAGATGCTATTCAAAAAGCACTCATGTCCCCTATGCTTCTTTTGACTGGTGGACCAGGTACTGGTAAAACAACCGTTATAAAAGGAATAGTTGAATTATATGGGGAATTACATGGGTGTTCGCTTGATCCAAAGGACTATAATTCCGAAAATCCATTCCCAATTGTTCTAGTTGCTCCAACAGGAAGAGCAGCGAAACGTATTACAGAGTCAACTGGTTTACCTGCAGTAACAATACACCGGCTATTAGGCTGGAATGGGGTAGAAGGTTTTAGTCACAATGAAGATAACCCAATTAGTGGTAAGCTTTTAATTGTAGATGAGGTTTCAATGGTCGATATATGGCTTGCAAATCAGCTTTTTAAATCTTTGCCTGAACATATCCAAGTTATTTTAGTAGGTGATGAAGATCAATTACCTTCTGTAGGACCTGGGCAGGTTTTAAAGGATTTGTTAGCATCGGAAGTTTTACCGACTGTGCGACTAACAGATATTTATAGACAATCAGAGGGCTCGTCTATTATAGACCTTGCACATGATATAAAAAAGGGACAACTCCCACACGATCTCGCTGCTCCAAAGGGAGATAGGTCCTTTATAAAATGTAGTCAAAATCAAGTGCTTGATGTGGTAAAAAAGGTATCTGAAAACGCAAAAAAGAAGGGTTACTCTGTTAAAGATATACAGGTACTGGCTCCTATGTACCGGGGCAATGCTGGAATCGATAGTCTCAATGTCATGCTCCAGGAGTTGTTTAACCCCCCAGTAAATGGGAAACGTGAACTTACATTTGGGGATATTATTTATAGACGTGGGGACAAGGTTTTGCAATTAGTTAATCAGCCTGAAAACAATGTATTCAATGGTGATATCGGGGAGATTGTATCCATTTTTTATGCGAAAGAAAATACGGAAAAACAGGACATGGTCGTAGTCTCATTTGATGGCAATGAAGTAACCTATACAAAACAGGATTTAAATCAAATTACTCATGCCTATTGCTGTTCCATTCATAAATCACAGGGTAGTGAATTTCCAATTGTCATCCTTCCAGTTGTAAAGAACTATTACCGTATGCTACGTAGAAATCTGATCTATACAGCGATTACAAGGAGTAAAAATTTCTTAATCCTTTGTGGTGAAGAGGAGGCTATGAGACAAGGTGTTCAAAGAGGAAATGATCTACAAAGACAAACTACCTTATGTATAAAGTTACAGGAGCAGTTTGGCCAAGAATCAGTACCTACGGAGCAAACAAAAGTAGAATACATGCAAACAACTGAAGAAAAAAGCTACTATGACCTTTTATTTCAAACGGATCCTAATATTGGAATGGAAAACGTTACACCGTATGACTTCATGGTGGAAAGCGAATGATAAGTAATGTTCGGAAAGGTGGAGATATCTTTGCGGACATTCATGTTACTTAAAGACCTACCTGTATACGATGAAAAGGCAGGTAAGATTTTGGGCCGGGTTTCAGATATATGTATTACATCTGATGGCAAAGTGAGTGCGTTACTCATAAAAGGAAAGGGATTGTTCGAAAGAGATCGAGTAGTCCCGATTGAAAGCATATCATCTTTTGGAAAAGACGGTGTTATGGTTTCAGATTATCGGCTTGTGGAGAAGGTTAATCATGAGGCCGATAGACCCACCTATTTTTTACACTCACATCACGGTTTGTTTCGAAAACCGATATTATCATCTGAAGGCGAGAAATTAGGATTGCTGGAAGATGTATACTTTACAGAGGAAGTGGGCACGATTATAGGGTATGAAGTAACGGATGGCTTCTTTGCTGATATCACGGAGGGTAAGAAAGTCGTTAAGACAGAACAGCCTCTTAAGATTGGTGAAGATGTTATCGTCGTTTATGTGAATTCATGACATGCGAGGTGTACCCCTTTGAAGTGCCCAAATTGTAAAAGTAAAGATATCGGTAAAATTGGAGTAAACCAGTATTATTGCTGGGGTTGTTTTATTGAACTTTCGGTATTAAAAGGACAAATATTCACGCATCAGGTAGAGGAAGACGGTACGCTAAGTTCGTTGGATGATCTTTTTGCTGAAGACGACAGAAGGATAAGTATGTAATCCTAATTGAGGGGTGAAGAGGTTATGAATCGAGCTTTGACTTCTCTAATAACTATGGGTATAGGTGCTGCGGCATTTGGTATGATGCAAAGAACAAATGTTATGTCTGGTCGTAATATGAAAAAAATGCGAAAACGTATAACAAAAGCAATCTTTTAAAGAGATAACCCCACTTTTTGTGGGGTTTATCTTTTAGGTTAAATTTTTGTATAAAATATATTCACTTCTAAACACTACAAGTAAGGGAGTGGGATAAAATGAACGAAAGTAACATTAAATGGATTTTTAGATTTGCGTTATTATTATTGGCTTTTTTGACCATTTTTGTTTTTTTGAAACTTGCTCCAATATGGATACCAATTTTAATGGTCATAAAAACCTTTTTGTTACCATTTCTTATATCCATTTTTATAACTTATCTATTACACCCCTTTATTGAAAAAATACACCATCGAGGGATTCCTCGTTCACTTGCAATTTTATTCATATATTTGTTATTTTTTGGTGGAATCGGGTTTGGGCTATATAAAGGTATTCCTGTAATTGTTGAACAAGTTAAGGATTTAGCCGAAAGCATTCCTCAGTTTAGCAATACGTACCGCGTATGGTTGGTTGAAATTGAATCTGGCACCTCACATCTACCAGCGTTCGTGCATGGTCAACTTGATGATCTGCTTAATTCTATGGAAAGCTATGCCGATTCATTACTTTCAAAAACCTTGCTCTATTTAATGGCCTTTATTAACTCAATTTTCCTTTTTGCAATTATTCCATTCATCGTCTTTTATATGCTGAAGGATTATGATCAAATGTTAAAAGCCATCTGGTATATTACTCCCCGAAAATTAAGAAAGGTTGGTCAACTTTTCTTTCGAGATGTGGATGAATCGTTAGGAAATTACATTCGTGGGCAATTACTCGTTTGTTTAATTATTGGCAGTGTTTCTTCCCTTTCGTTTTGGTTAACCGGTATGAAATACCCTTTATTATTAGGAATTATTGTAGGTATCACAAATATAATTCCGTATTTTGGTCCATTTATTGGTTCGATACCAGCAGCCATAATAGCTGTCACAATATCATTTAAAATGCTACTACTAGTTGTACTTATAATCTTTGGACTTCAATTCATTGAGGGTAATCTGTTATCCCCTTTTATTGTAGGAAGAAGTCTTCGGCTACATCCCATTATTATTATTGCTGCGCTACTCTTAGGTGGTGAAATTGGTGGGGTTATTGGACTCATTGTTGCTGTACCTTTGGTAGCAGTAGTAAAAGTGTTTATCATACATGCCAAACAGCATTTTAGTGTAAATGATTCTCCCCAGTTATAATTTATGGTGGCTATTTCAGGGATCTTAAAAACGAATTTAGTAAAAAGAAATATTTAGCTCTTTCCTTTGTTTCATTTAGTAGGATTGACAAACTTTTTTGACTTGAATATAATTGACAAGAAAATAGGAAAATACATAAGTGACTACAAGTGATACTAATCCCTACAAAAGTTTATTTTATTATTTTGGTCGCTTTATAATACATAGGTAAAACAATGAAGGAATCAGTATGTCACAGTACCATCAAACCAGAGAGGAATTTCCATGGCTGAAAGAAATTCTTGATGAAGGGTGACAGAATGCTACTCCTGAGTGTAGGCAAAATCCTACCGGTGAAGACCGTTATCAACATACGAAGGTGATGAACATTTTACCTTTATTTAGCGGGGTCAACCCCTACTGAATATAAGTAAAGCCTCCGGCGGATGCCTTAGATTTTTAGAGGAAGTTTTCGAGCAAGCTTGAAAAAAATCTAGGCACAAATACGCCAAGGCGCATTTGATTGTTCATAATCAGGGTGGTACCGCGAGCATACTCTCGTCCCTGTCATAGGGATTAGAGTATTTTTTTATGCGTAAAATGATTAGGAGGTATCTATAATGAAAACATTAACTTCAGCTCAAGTCAGACAAATGTTCTTAGATTTTTTTAAGGAAAAAGGCCATTCGGTAGAACCAAGTGCATCTTTAGTTCCACATGAGGATCCGTCTTTACTTTGGATTAACAGTGGAGTTGCAACTTTAAAGAAATACTTTGATGGACGTGTGGTTCCTGAAAATCCAAGAATCTGTAATGCTCAAAAATCAATACGTACAAATGATATCGAAAACGTTGGTAAAACAGCGCGTCACCATACGTTTTTCGAAATGCTTGGTAACTTCTCAATTGGAGACTATTTTAAAGAAGAGTCTATTTTATGGGCATGGGAATTCTTAACAAGCAAGGATTGGATTGGATTTGATCCAGAGAAACTTTCAGTTACAATCCACCCAGAAGATGACGAGGCATTTGAAATTTGGAATAAAACAGTAGGGATTCCTGAGGAACGAATTGTTAGATTAGAAGGGAATTTCTGGGATATCGGGGAAGGTCCAAGTGGCCCGAACACTGAAATCTTCTTTGATAGAGGAGAGGAATTCGGCAACGACCCAAATGATCCAGAATTGTATCCAGGTGGAGAGAATGAGCGTTACTTAGAAATTTGGAATTTGGTTTTCTCACAATTTAATCATAATCCAGATGGTACGTATACACCACTACCAAAGAAAAATATCGATACTGGTATGGGCCTTGAAAGAATGTGTTCTGTCATTCAGAACGTTCCGACGAACTTTGATACAGATTTATTTATGCCGATTATTGAAGCAACAAAGGCAATCTCGGGTGAAAAATACGGTGAAAGTAAAGAAAAGGATGTTGCTTTTAAGGTAATTGCTGACCATATTAGAACTGTTACTTTTGCTGTAGGAGATGGTGCTTTACCATCAAACGAGGGCAGAGGCTACGTATTAAGAAGATTGTTACGAAGAGCTGTTCGTTATGCTAAGCAAATCTCAATTAATCGCCCTTTTATGTATGAGTTAGTACCAGTTGTTGGTGAAATCATGGTAGATTTCTATCCGGAAGTAAAGAACAAATCAGATTTTATTCAAAAGGTTATTAAGACTGAAGAGGAACGATTCCATGAGACTTTACATGATGGACTTGCAATTCTCTCAACTGTTATTCAAAAGGAAAAAGCAAAGGGAAATGACACAATCTCTGGAACGGATGTTTTCAGATTATATGACACATACGGTTTCCCAGTTGAGCTGACTGAAGAGTATGCAGAAGAAGAAGGTATGAAAGTCGATCATGAAGGCTTTGAACTTGAAATGGAAAATCAACGTGAAAGAGCAAGAGCTGCTCGTCAGGATGTTGATTCCATGCAGGTCCAAAGTGGTGTATTAGGAGATATCAAGGTTGAAAGTAAGTTTATCGGTTATGATACGCTTCAATCTACTTCAACAGTTCTAGTAATCGTCAAGAACGGAGAGATAGTAGAGCAAGCAAGTGAAGGAGAAGAAGTTCAACTTATCCTAGATCAAACACCATTCTATGCAGAAAGTGGTGGACAAGTAGCAGATGAAGGTGTGATCGAAAATGGATCAGCAAGAATTCTTGTTAAGGATGTTCAAAAAGCACCAAATGGACAAAATCTACACCGTGTAGTTGTAGAAAAAGGAAGCTTTACAAAAGGTGATACGTTTAACGTTGCTATTAATCAGGAGAATCGTAGCGGAATAATCAAAAATCATACTGCTACCCACCTTCTACACCAAGCATTAAAGGATGTATTAGGAGAACATGTAAATCAGGCAGGATCTCTCGTGACTGCAAATCGTTTACGCTTTGACTTCTCTCACTTTGGCCAAATCAAACAAGAGGAGCTAGACCAAATTGAAGCAATCGTTAATGAAAAAATTTGGAATAGCCTCCCTGTTGAAATTGACTATAAATCGCTAAATGAAGCAAAAGAAATGGGAGCAATGGCTCTATTCGGTGAAAAGTATGGCGATATCGTTCGAGTTGTACAGGTAAGTAAATACAGCTTAGAACTTTGTGGTGGATGTCACGTACCAAATACATCTACTATCGGTCTTTTTAAAATTGTTTCTGAGTCAGGTATTGGTGCAGGTACGCGAAGAATTGAAGCAGTAACTGGTGAGGGAGCATATCATGTAATTAACGATCAAGTTAAATTATTACAAGAGGCAGCAGCAATGTTAAAAACGAAGCCTGCTGAAGTTCCAAGCCGTATTGAAGCTTTACAAAATGAAATTCGTGTACTCAGCCGTGAAAATGAATCATTATCTGCAAAGTTAGGAAACATTGAGGCTGGCAACTTAGTGGACAAGGCAAAAGAGATCAATGGAATAACTGTCCTATATAGTAAGGTTAATGCTCAGGATATGAACAATCTTCGAACAATGGTTGATGATTTAAAACAAAAACTAGGTTCTGCTGTAATTGTGCTTGGTTCAGTAAATGAAGATAAAGTAAATATTACTGCTGGGGTTACTAAGGACTTAATTGAAAAAGGCTACCATGCAGGAAAACTAATTAAAGAGGTTGCAACTCGTTGTGGCGGTGGCGGCGGTGGTCGTCCTGACATGGCACAAGCGGGAGGTAAAAACCCAGAACAGTTAGAATCTGCGCTTCAATACGTAGAAGAATGGGTTAAGTCTATTTAATAACTAGCCATCAGTTGGGGATACGAATCTCCAGCTGATGGAAATTTTGGTTATCCTGACCTATTGTTCTAAAAGTGAAAAATGAAAAAATTTTTTGATTAAATACGAGTAAATCCATGACATAGACATCCAAGAGAATTCATTCTCATACTTGATGGAAGTTTTCTTTATAATTAGTTGTGATTAGTGTACAATGAATGGTAAGATTTACATGTACAGATTCATGCAACAGAATCTGAGAGTGAGGTGCAAGAACTTGAGCTCATTTGATAAAACAATGAAATTCAATTTTCCTGAGGAACCTATCGAAACGAATGTAAATGAAGTATTATTCACTGTCTATGATGCTCTTCAAGAAAAAGGATATAACCCAATCAATCAGATTGTAGGATATTTATTATCTGGTGACCCAGCTTATATTCCTCGTCATCGAGATGCAAGAAACATTATTCGTAAGCTTGAACGAGATGAGATAATTGAGGAGTTAGTGAAATCGTATTTAAAGATCCATCGTGAGGGGTAAACTAAATGAGGGTTCTTGGATTAGACGTCGGTTCTAAAACAATCGGTGTGGCTGTCAGTGATGAAATGGGCTGGACAGCACAAGGTATCGAGACAATAAAAATTAATGAAGAACGACAGCAATTCGGCCTAGAACGCCTAGGTGAAATTATTAAGCAATTCGAGGTTGAATCAGTTGTAATTGGTTTACCAAAGAATATGAATGGTACAATAGGACCTAGAGGTGAAGCTAGTCAACACTTCGCTCAACTGGTTACGAAGAGATTCGGATTGCCTGTTGTTTTATGGGACGAGCGTTTATCGACAGTGGCAGCTGAACGGGTTCTTTTGTCTGCTGATGTAAGTCGAAAAAAACGTAAGCAAGTCATCGATAAAATGGCTGCAGTTATGATTCTCCAAGGGTACTTAGATAGTAAAAACTAAAGAGGTGTATAATTAATGGAACATGGTGAAAAGCAAATAACAGTAATTGATGAGCAAGGAAACGAACAACTTTGTGAAGTATTATTCACATTTGAATCAGAAGAGTTCGGAAAATCATATGTATTATATTACCCGATTGGGGCTGAAGAAGATGATGATGAAGATATCGAAATTCATGCATCAAGCTTCAATCCTTCTGAGGATGGACAGGATGGAGAACTTCAACCAATTGAAACAGAGGAAGAATGGGACCTTATCGAAGAAATGTTAAATACTTTCCTTGACGAACAGGAAGAAGAATAAAAACAGCCGTTGGGCTGTTTTTTTGTTTGATGTGTAAATAAAGTCTCAGCGAAACCAATAGAGCACTCATTGTATAATGGTACTAGTTGCGAAGGAAGGGCAATAGGGTGTCTTAATTCCCAAAATTGGCAAAGGAACTAGCGAAGAGTCATCAATCAGGTCTGTCAATGACCGTAAGTACCATCCATCTTATTTATAGGTAATAGAGAAATTCTGTTAATGCCCAAGATCAGCAAAAGTTCTTAAAAAAGGTAACTGAGCGAGTCTGTCAATGCTCGAAAATAGTAAATATCCAATAAAAAGGTAACTGAGCGAGTCTGTCAATTCCCGAAAATAGTAAATATCCAATAAAAAGGTAACTGAGCGAGTCTGTCAATGCCCGAAAATAGTAAATATCCAATAAAAAGGTAACTGAGCGAGTCTGTCAATGCCTGAAAATAGTAAATATCCAATAAAAAGGTAACTGAGCGAGTCTGTCAATGCCCGAAAATAGTAAATATCCAAAAAAAATAACTGAGCTAACCACCTAATACCCCGTTTTAGCAAAAAAACTCGAAAAAGTAGTTTGAATAGTACTATATATCCCAAAAGCGGCACCTTCATAAGGACCAAGAAAAATAAATGGATATTCCTTATGACTACATCCCTCTAATGGGACCACTGCTCATAATGAGTATTATCCTTACCTCAAAGATTCCCACAAACCTTACTTTTTTTCTAAAGAGATTCCCGTAATCTGTATAATCTTTTCAAACAACAACCAAAAAACATAGTCATTTCCTCCTAGAATTGACGAAATTGATAAAAAAATGTAGTATAATAATTCGAGTGAGGGAGGTTATACAAAACATGTCAGATAAGGAATCTAACAAAAAACTGTATAAAGAAAAACTATTAGAACGTCAAAGTGAAGCAAGAATGATACGTAGAATCGTGTTAATTGCTTTTATCATAATCTTATTAATTATATCTGGAGTAGTTGGTGGAGGATACCTATATGTAAAATCTGCTCTTGAACCAGTTGATCCTACAAGTAAGGAGCAAATAAATGTCACCATACCAATTGGAACCTCACCGACAGGGATTGCAAGAATTTTAGAAGAGAATGGTATAGTGAAGAATGCGAAGGTATTTCGTTATTATACAAAATTTAAAAATGAATCAGGCTTTCAGGCGGGAGAGTATATTTTTACTCCGGCAATGACATTTGATGAAATCATTACAAGCCTTAAATCAGGAGTTGTAATGGACGAAGAAGTGTTTAAAATAACGATACCTGAAGGGAAGCAATTAGATCAGATTGCTACAATCATTGCAGAAAAAACAGGTTATACAGATGAAGAAATTATGAAAAAGCTTGATGACCGTGCTTATATTGAAGAATTGATGGCTCTATTTCCAAGCATTTTAACAGAAGAAATATTACATGAAGATATTAAACACCCACTTGAAGGGTATCTGTTCCCAGCAACCTACCCATTCTATGAGGAAAAACCGTCCATTGAATCGATTATCGAAACAATGCTTGGACAAACGGAAAAGGTGCTTGGAAATTATATCGGGTTAATGGAGGGGAATGAAATAGTTAATTCACCTCACAAACTATTAACTATGGCCTCTTTAATTGAAGAAGAAGCAACGGCGTTAACGGATCGTGAACAAATCTCAAGTGTTTTCTATAATCGTATAGAAATTGGAATGCCATTACAAACCGACCCAACTGTTTTATACGCTCTTGGAAAACACCAAGAACGAGTTTTATATGAGGATTTAGAGGTGGATTCACCATATAACACGTATAAAATACAAGGTTTAACACCTGGTCCTATTGCTAATGCAGGTGAGATGTCATTAACTGCTGCGTTAAACCCAGCACAAACAGATTATCTCTATTTCTTAGCAACTCCTACTGGAGAGGTGCTCTATTCAAATACATTAGAAGAGCATAATGCGAAGAAAGCACAGCACATCACAAACCAATAATGTAAGGAATAAAAGGGGACGTAATTTACTATTAGCGTTCCCTTTTGCTTTATGGTAAAATATATCGAGTTGAAACAGAAGATGCTTTGTTTAAAGCTTTTAGGCATTCTACCTATCTTTGGCAGGCAGGCATGCATAAGTGAATCATAAGGTTTTCCTTATCTTACGATACCACCATATTTGAATGGAGGTTTTTTTCTTGTTATCAAACAAGCTAATAGACTATCTTGAGGCTCTGTACCCAAGTAGAGATGAAAAAATAGTAGAAATGGAAAAATATGCGAAAGAAAATAATGTTCCTATAATGGAGTTAGTAGGAATCGAAACAATGCTTCAATTTTTACGAGTATCGGAACCTAAGAACATTCTTGAAATAGGGACAGCAATCGGTTATTCCGCAATACGTATGGCTAAAGCTTTACCAGAGACATCAATCGTAACGATAGAAAGAGATCATGATAGATATGAAAAAGCGATTCAATATATCAGCGAAACTGATACAAGCTCACAAATACATGTGATTTTTGGGGATGCTCTTGAAGTAGAATCTGAAATCAAAGAAAAAGGACCATATGACTGTATATTTATTGATGCAGCAAAAGGTCAATATCGACACTTTTTTAATATCTATGAGAAGTTTCTTTCTAAGGAAGGCTTAATCATAACGGATAATGTATTATTCAAAGGTCTTGTAGCTGAAGGAGAGATTGAAAATAAACGGATTCGCAGTTTAGTTACAAAGATAAAATCGTATAATGAATGGTTGCTTGCACATCCTGATTATCAAACAACTATTTTACCGGTTGGAGACGGGATTGCAGTAAGTAAAAAAAGAGGTGTGTAGAATGAAAAAACCAGAACTTCTTGTTACTCCCACACGTGTTGAAGACATAGAACCATTAGTAGAAGCAGGTGCTACTGCATTTGTAATTGGCGAGCAAAGATATGGTCTACGTCTTGCAGGAGAATTTAAGCGTGAAGATGTGGTAAAAGCAGTGGACATCGCCCACAAGCTCGGAACAAAAATCTATGTTGCAATGAATGCTTTGTTCCATAATGAAAAGGTAGAGGAGTTAGCGGAATATGTTGCGTTCTTAAGAGATACCAATGTTGATGCAATTATTTTCGGAGACCCTGCTGTCTTACTTACCGTACGAGAGGTGGCTCCTTCAATGAAGCTTCATTGGAATACAGAAACTACTGCTACTAACTGGTATACGGCAAATTATTGGGGAAGAAAAGGTGCTAAGCGTGCAGTCTTAGCACGTGAGCTAAACATGGATGCAATTGTTGAAATTAAAGAAAATGCTGAGGTGGAGATTGAGGTTCAAGTACACGGGATGACCACAATGTTCCAATCTAAGCGTTCTTTAATCGGAAACTACTTTGAATACCAGGGCAAGGTTATGGAAATTGAAAATCGTAAAAAAGAGAAAGATATGTTCTTATTTGATAAGGAACGTAATAATAAATATCCAATTTTTGAAGACGAGAATGGCACACATATAATGAGCCCAAACGATATTTGTATCGTAGACGAATTAGAAGAAATGATTGATGCTGGAATTGATAGTTTTAAAATTGATGGAATCCTAAAATCTCCTGAGTATATCATTGAGGTAACGAAGATTTATCGAAAAGCAATCGATCTATGTGTAGATAATCGAGAGGAATACGAAGACATTAAAGATGATTTACTTTCACAGCTAGAAGAGCTGCAACCAGTAAATCGTCCATTAGATACAGGTTTTTTCTTTAAGGAAACGGTTTATTAAGGGGTTTGAATAGTAAGGAGGAGGAACAAGTATGTCTACAGCAGTAGTAAGAGTGCCGATTTCCAAAATTGTCGATGGCAAGCGAGTTATTGTGAAAAAGCCAGAATTACTTGCACCAGCTGGTAACTTAGAAAAATTAAAAATTGCTGTTCACTACGGTGCAGATGCAGTATTTATTGGTGGACAAGAATACGGGCTCCGTTCAAATGCAGATAATTTTTCACTTGAAGAAATGGCTGAAGGTGTAGAGTTTGCAAAAAAATATGGGGCAAGAGTATATGTAACTACAAATATTTTTGCTCATAATGAAAACATGGATGGACTTGATGAGTACTTAATGGGCTTAGAAAAAGCAGGGGTTTCAGGAATTATCGTTGCTGACCCATTAATTATCGAAACTTGTCGTCGAGTTGCACCGAAGCTTGAGGTCCACCTTAGTACCCAGCAATCTCTATCAAACTGGAAGGCAGTTCAATTCTGGAAGGAAGAAGGCTTAGAAAGAGTTGTACTAGCACGTGAGACAAGTGCAGAAGAAATCCAAGAGATGAAAGAAAAAGTCGATATTGAGATTGAAACCTTTATTCATGGTGCAATGTGCATTGCATACTCTGGGCGATGCACACTGAGTAATCATATGACTGCTCGTGACTCTAACCGTGGGGGTTGCTGTCAATCATGTAGATGGGATTATGATTTGTTCAAACTTGAAAATGGTAAAAATGAAGTGGCACTTTTTGATGAAGGCGACTCACCATTTGCGATGAGTCCAAAGGACCTCAAATTAATTGAATCCATTCCGAGAATGATTGAAATTGGAATCGATAGCCTTAAAATTGAAGGAAGAATGAAGTCTATTCATTATATTGCAACAGTTGTAAGTGTGTATAGAAAGGTAATTGATGCATATTGTGCAGACCCTGACAATTTTGTTATCAACAAAGAATGGCTGGAAGAGCTCGATAAATGTGCAAATCGAGAGACAGCTCCTGCTTTCTTCGAAGGTGTGCCAGGTGTAAGTGAGCAAATGTTTGGCACCCATAGTAAAAAAACAACTTATGATTTTGCTGGCCTAGTGTTAGACTATGATAATAAAACCGGTATTGTAACCCTACAGCAACGCAATTTCTTTAAACAAGGTGACCAGGTTGAATTCTTTGGTCCTGAAATTGAAAACTTTACACAATCAATAGGAACAATTTGGGATGAGGATGGAAAAGAAATAACTACTGCAAGACATCCCCTTCAAATTGTGTCATTTAAGGTGGACAAGCCAGTATTTGCAAACAACATGATGCGAAAGGGGAACTAAGATGAGCAGGAAGCCAATTGTCATTGGCATCGCTGGTGGGTCTGGATCTGGAAAGACTAGTGTATCAAAAGCGATATACGAGCATTTTAAAGGTCATTCTATTTTAATGATTGAGCAAGACTCTTATTATAAAGATCAAAGTCACATGCCTTTTGAAGATAGATTAAATACAAACTATGACCATCCATTAGCATTCGATAATGACTTATTAATTGACCATATTGAAAAACTTCTTGAATATAAAGGTATAAGTAAACCTGTTTATGACTATAAATTTCATACAAGGTCTTCTGATGTTATAGAAGTTGAACCAAAGGATGTTATCATTTTAGAGGGGATCTTAGTTCTTGAGGATGAACGACTTCGAAATCTAATGGATATTAAGTTATACGTCGATACAGATGCCGATATTCGTATCATTCGCAGAATGCTCCGTGATATTAAAGATCGTGGACGGACTCTTGAATCAGTGATTGAACAATATGAGACAGTTGTTAGACCAATGCATAATCAATTTATTGAACCAACTAAACGATATGCGGATATTATCATCCCAGAAGGTGGACAAAATCACGTTGCAATCGACCTAATGGTAACTAAGATTCAAACAATTCTTGAACAAAATGTCATTTTGTAATAACATAACAGAGATAAAGAATGTTATGCTAGTACAAATTGTGAGAAAAGGAATGATAGATCGTTTCCTATCATTCCTTTCCTTGCATAAGTAAAATAGAGTAGGAAAAACCTACTCGTAATACATATAAATAGTAGAGCAATCACAGGGGGATTGTAACGACTGAAGGAGTGAAGGGTTTATGGCAGTAGAGAAAGTATTTCCAATGACACAAGAAGGTAAGGCTAAATTAGAACAAGAATTAGAACATTTGAAAACGGTTAAACGTAAAGAAGTAGTAGAACGTATTAAAATTGCTAGAAGCTTTGGTGACCTGTCAGAGAATTCTGAGTATGATTCAGCAAAAGAAGAGCAAGCATTTGTTGAAGGCCGAATCACAACTCTCGAAAATATGATTCGAAATGCAAAGATTATTCAAGAAGATGCTGACAATGCTGGTAAAGTGACATTAGGTAAATCAGTAACATTTATCGAACTTCCAGATGGAGAAGAAGAAACGTATACAATCGTTGGTAGTGCAGAGGCAGATCCATTTGAAGGTAAAATCTCTAATGACTCTCCGATTGCGAAAAGCTTACTTGGAAAGCAAGTTGGGGACAAGGTAACGGTTCAAACACCTGGCGGAGAAATGTTTGTTGAAATAACAAAGATAAATTAGAAATGCGACAAGTGCTTTGTCCAAAAACGAGAAAACTTGAGGTTTCTACAAAGAAGAGTTTTTTGCTTTTGTAGAAGGAGTTGAAGTTTCTGGAGGTTCTAGGCGCAAGCTAGACATAGAAAATTCTTTAATAACAAGTATAAACATGCGAACACCTCGTCGAAACTGTTGACGAGGTGTTTTTTATGATAATAAAAAAACGGGCATTATCGATTCTTATAATCGTTTTATTAGCCTTAGTAGGACTACTAGGAAGACTTATACAATTACAGTTGGTTAGTACTGAATCTTTCACTGAGAACAAAGTGAACCTACTTGAAGCAAGTGTCTCTCAGAGAACACAAGAACTTGTTATTGACCAAGGTCGTGGTAGATTCATTGATCGGAATAAAAAGGCACTAACACATGAATACTATCCCACACTTGTCCTATTTCCATTTTTAAAAAATAGCGAATGGCCAATTGACGATGTAGCTAGTATTATCAATGTTTCTCCTCAATCACTAGAAACAGAGCTGCAGGATGCCAAGAAACCGGTCATTGTAGGTGGAGATAAGCCATTGGAATTAACCGAAAATCAAATGAATAAAATCAATAACCTGAAAATACCGGGTGTATTTGCTGTGTATAGACAATATGAGCTTGACAGCAAAATAGCCGATCACTTAATTGGTCTCATTCGTGAAAATGAAGAACTATTTAAAAAACGATATCCTGAGAAAACCTACCTCTCTCAGAATACAAAACTTGGAATCACAGGATTACAATCAACTTTTGATGAATTTTTATTACCAGAAGGAGAGGCAAAGCTGTTATACCACGTCGCAGGAGACGGAGGGCCCCTTTTTGGGATCGATGTAAAATATACAGCCCCTGCTAATCCATACTATCCTGTTGCCGTGCAAACGACTCTTGATAAGGATCTTCAGCTTCTGTCCGAAGAGGTATTGGATAAACATAATATGAGAAAGGGTGGGGTTGTTTTATTAGATATCGAAACAAATGACCTAGTAGCAATGGTAAGTAAGCCAGATATAAACTACTCAAATCCTTTTGAAAACGGTACTGCAGATAATCAAATGATTCTTCCACAATTTCCAGGTTCTGTTTTTAAGACCGTGGTTGCTGCTGCCGCAATTGAACAAAATCAAATTGCAAATAATCGAAGTTTTAATTGTGATCAAGATCTTTATGGGAAAGGGAAAGCTGAATATCCACATGGGACCTTGAATTTTTCAGAGAGCTTTGCGAAGAGTTGTAATTACACCTTCGCAACAATTGCCCAGGAATTACTACAAGTAGACAAGGATATTATTGAGAACTATGCAGATATGCTTGGATTACTAGGACCTATTGGATGGAATGGCGATGTATTCCGTTTTCAAGACTTTAAGCAGTTACCGAATGAATACACGGGAAGAGTTTGGGCTGATGAACGTGATAAAAGCTCTGCAAAGGCGATTGCACAAACTGCAATTGGTCAAAAGGATGTTCGTGTGACACCTCTTGGAATTGCGAATATGATGGCAACAATCGCAAGAGGTGGAGATAAAAAACAAGTACGTACAGTTAGTCAGGTATTATACAAGAACGGAACTACCCTATTTTCATTTTCCCAGCAAGAAATGGAAGGAAAGAAAATTGCCTCCTATACAGCTAGTAGACTTCAGGAACTATTAAGGGGAGTTGTAACCTCTGGAACCGCATCAAGATTTTCAAGCTTGCCTTACGAGGTTGCAGGCAAGACAGGTACTGCAGAAACTGGGAAAAAACGTGATGGTAAATCATTAGTTAATAAGTGGTTTGCGGGTTATTTCCCGTTTACAAATCCAAGATATGCCCTTGTAGTAGTGGATTTGGAGCAGCCAGGAACTACGTCCATAACTAATGATGTATTTTATGACATTGTTGAAGGTATATATAAACTTGAACAGGAAAATGGTACCAAAATTGAATAAAGTTCTTCAACCTTCTTAAATCACGTGCTAGAATAGGAAGATAGATTGTAAGTTATCACTGTTTTAGGGGGATACAATATGGGGTATGATTTAAATAAACTATACGAAGGACCTCGCTCTGAACGTCGAAACAAAAGAAGAAAAGTGAATCGAATCTTAAATATTTTAATTGTTCTTGTTGTCGTTTTAATTGTATTTTTTGGAGGGAAATTAATTTTTGGAGATAAAAATGTAGAAGAGACTGCTGTTTCGGAGGACTCTCAACCATCTAGTAATGAAGCTTCAAAAGCTAATGATGAAGAGGATTCTCAAAAGGAAGAGGAACCAGCTGTTGATGAGACTGATAAAGAAACAGAAAGTAATTCTGAGAAAGATGTAGAGCAGGAAGAAACGAGTCCTAAACCAGAATCTGATGACGAAGCAGTTGTAACAGAGGGTGACTCTGAATCAAATGTTGTTAGAACAATTGAAAATCCTGCATGGCAGCCAATCGGTACTGAACAGTCAGAGCCACATACGGTTGTATATGAAGAAGGATCAACAGACAGAAATGAAATTGAAAAAGCAGTGAGTTATGCTACTGCATTAGATCGATCTGATATGGTTGTTTGGTGGCTAGGTAGAAATGGTGAAAACTCAATTACTGCTACAATCTCTTCAAAATCAAGTAAGCAAGTGTATCGTGTTTATCTTGATTGGGTTACAAATGAAGGGTGGAGGCCTGTCAAAATTGAGGAATTAAAAGAAAACGACAGTCCAACCTATAAAGGGAATAATTCCGACGACGACGAATCAGATGAAAATGAAACCGAAGAAGATGAAACTGAATAATGAGTAGAGCGGAGGAGCAAATCCTCCGCTCTTTTCTTTTTCTTAAACCACCTGTTTTCGGCTGAGGCTCCCGTAAATTTCAAATCATATTTGATTGCTAAAAACTCTTTTCTATGATAAATTTAGAACAGTTCATTTTTTAATTCATACTATACAGATAGGAATAATTATATTAAAAATAGGTGGAGTGTGAATACAATGGGGCGCGAGTTTCTTACGATATTTGAAGGCTGGGCAGATTCATATGATTCAACGGTTCATGGACATGATGAGGAATATAGAGAGGTATTTGCTCGTTATGATGATATATTAAACGCTGTTGTTGAAAGGTCCGGGAAGATTGTTCTGGAATTTGGAGTGGGAACTGGGAATCTAACACAAAAGCTATTGGCGAATGAAAAGAAAGTCTTTGGAATTGAGCCATCAAAACCAATGAGAGACATTGCATTAGAAAAGCTACGAAACCATGAAGTACGTATTGAGGATGGTGACTTTTTAGTCTTTAATCAACCAAAGGAGCAGGTTGACACGATTGTGAGTACGTATGCCTTTCATCACTTAAATGATGTAGAAAAGAACCAAGCAATTTCTCAATATGGCATGTTCTTGCAAAAAGGTGGTAAAATAGTGTTTGCGGATACAATATTTGAGAATGAACAAACGTATTCTTCAACGATCGAAGCCGCAAAACATAAAGGCTACCTTAACTTAGCAAAGGATTTAGAAACGGAATATTACACAACAATTGATGTATTAAAAGAAATTGCTGTAAGGAATGGGTTTGCAGTTTCGTTTACACGTTTTAATCATTTTGTTTGGGTAATGGAGGCCACCAAACAATAGTATGAAAGGTGATTTATGCATATGAAAGTAGCAATCATTGGAGCAATGGATGAGGAAGTTTCGATTTTACGAGAAAAGATAGAAAATAGACAGGAAACGAACGTAGCAGGAAGTGTATTTTATACGGGGACACTTAACGGGCAGGACATAATTCTTTTAAAATCAGGAATCGGTAAAGTGAATGCAGCTATTTCAACAACTATTCTCTTACTTCAGTTTAAACCAGATTATGTAATTAATACTGGTTCAGCGGGCGGATATTTAGAAAATCTCAATGTGGGGGATATTGTGATTTCCTCTGAAGTACGACATCATGATGTAGATGTAACAGCTTTTGACTATGAATATGGTCAAGTTCCAGGATTACCAGCTGCTTTTAAAGCAAATGATAAGCTTATCGAGTTAGCTGAAAAAAGTGCTGAGGGTATAAAGGATGTACAGGTTGTCACTGGACTAATTGCAACTGGAGATTCCTTTATGAATGATCCCGAACGTGTGTCGTTTGTAAGTGGAAAATTTGGTGATCTGTATGCAGTCGAGATGGAAGCAGCTGCAGTTGCACAAGTATGCCATCAATTCAATGTACCGTTTGTTGTGATTCGTGCATTATCAGACATAGCTGGAAAAGAATCAAATATTTCATTTGACCAATTCTTAGTAAAAGCAGCAGAAAATTCCTCAGCTGTTGTCGAAAGAATGGTTGAGGAAATTAAAATATCGTTGTAACGGAGTGGGATAGTTATGCAGGTGTACCAAAATGTCCATGAGCTTATAGGAAATACTCCAATCGTAGAGATTACGCATTTCCAATTGGAGAATGGTGTGCGTTTATTTGCTAAGCTCGAATTTTTTAATCCAGGAGGAAGCATCAAAGATAGGTTAGGAATTGAACTACTGCAAAATGCGCTTGATTCAGGTAAGCTCACAGAGGGTGGAACAATAATCGAACCAACCGCCGGGAATACAGGGATTGGACTTGCACTTGCAGCAATTAATAGAAATATCAAAGTAATTGTATGTGTGCCAGAAAAATTTTCAATTGAAAAGCAAGATTTGATGAAGGCATTGGGTGCTGAAATTGTTCATACTCCAACAAAGGAAGGTATGAAGGGGGCTATTAAGAAAGCGGAAGAGCTTCTAAAGGAGATTCCGAATTCCTATTGCCCTCAACAATTTGCTAACCCAGCTAATCCAGATACGTATTATAAAACACTTGGTCCTGAGCTTTGGGAGCAACTCAATGGAAACATTGATATGTTCGTAGCAGGAGCGGGAACAGGTGGTACTTTTGCAGGCACTGCAAGATACTTAAAAGAAAAAAATAGTGAGATAAAAACAGTGATTGTTGAACCAGAAGGGTCCATCTTAAATGGCGGTGAATCTGGTCCCCATAAAACAGAAGGTATAGGAATGGAATTTATTCCTTCGTATATGGAACCTTCTCATTTTGATAGTATTCATACAGTATCAGACGAGGATGCATTCCGTCGTGTGAAAGAGTTAGCCCTTATAGAAGGGCTTCTAGTGGGTAGTTCCTCTGGTGCAGCTTTACATGCAGCTCTTGAAGAAGCGAAGCATGCAAAGCCAAATTCAAAGATCGTAACTATTTTTCCTGATGGAAGTGAACGTTATTTGAGTAAAAAAATCTACGAAGGAGGTATATAACGTGAAACGGAAAACAAAACTTATCCATGGTGGTGTTGGGGGAGATCCTCATACGGGGGCGGTTACAACGCCAATTTATCAGGTGAGTACGTATAAACAAGAAGGTATTGGCGGACACAAAGGGTTTGAATATTCTCGTACAGGAAATCCAACAAGACATGCGTTGGAAGAACTGATTAAGGATCTTGAAGAGGGAGAAAGAGGCTTTGCATTTGGATCGGGGATGGCTGCGATTACGGCTGTTATGATGCTATTTAATAGTGGGGACCATGTTATATTAACTGATGATGTCTATGGTGGAACATATCGTGTCATGACGAAAGTTCTGAATCGCTTAGGGATTGATTCTACATTTGTTGATACAAGTAACATAGAAAATATAAAAGGTGAAATCCGTACTAACACAAGAGCTATCTATATCGAGACACCAACAAATCCTTTATTAAAAATTACAGATATTAAAGGAGTAGCAAAGCTAGCGAAGGAACATAACATACTCACAATTGTAGATAACACCTTTAGTACGCCATATTGGCAAACACCACTTACACTTGGAGCCGATATTGTTCTCCACAGTGCAACAAAATACATTGGCGGTCATAGTGATGTCGTAGCTGGACTTGTTGTAGTGAACTCAAAAGAACTTGGAGAGGAAATGCATTTCGTTCAAAACTCAACGGGTGGAGTTCTTGGTCCACAGGATTCATGGTTATTAATTCGCGGAATCCGTACATTAGGGATCCGTATGGAAGAAACTGAAGAAAACACAAGAAAAATTGTGGAATACTTACAAAATCATCCTTCAGTTGAAAGGATTTTTTATCCAGGCATCGAAACACACCCTAATCACTCCATCGCAAAGGAGCAAGCGAAGGGCTTTGGAGGTATGGTATCGTTTGATGTGGGTAGTGGAGAAAAGTCAGATCAATTATTAAATAAGGTTAAATACTTTACACTTGCTGAAAGTCTAGGAGCCGTAGAAAGTCTAATATCATTGCCTGCTAAAATGACTCATGCAAGTATTCCAGAAGAACGTAGAGCTGAATTAGGTATTACTGATGGCTTAGTACGTATCTCTGTTGGTTTAGAAGATATTGAAGATTTAATTGAAGATTTAGAGCAAGCCTTAAAGTAGTATATAGAACAAAAACGCAAGTGCTATTGAGGAAGAACGTTTACTAACATCCACCACTTACTGTCGTAAACATTGATCTCAGTACTTCCTCAAAAATGCTTTCCATATTCTTCGTGCGAGGATTATGCTGCCATCAGACTTCCTTGTCCTGTGAGAGTCAAATAAGCAAATGTTATGTGGCATAAAAGTTGTTTTTTGATTTTTCATTGCCCGTACATCTTTGACTTCGAGGGGGTGGCCGCTTGCGCTAGACAAAGAAAGCTATGCTAAAAAAATTTATACTTTCCTGTCCCTTTGAATGAAACCTTCCAATAAATGGTGGAAGGTTCTTTCTTTTACATCTGGAACAGACAATAATCCAAATTATCAAAATGGTGAAATTTACATCCTTATTATTCATAACTATTATGGTATCATGATGTAGTAGTTTACTAATTTGATAGGTGTGGTGCAAGTATGGATAAACAAGTAAAAAACCTACGTAGTAAAATTACAGACTATACGAATTTTGCTTACGTTTTATTGGCTATTAGTGCCTTTTTATATATTGGTGTAATCATTCCGGAAGAACGATCATCCTTTCAACTTTTTGCATTAATGGGGTCAACGATAATTTTCTTAGGAGTAGCCTTCGGACTATTAATGTTAGTATTAAAATATAAAAAACAAATAGATGAAATTGAACGATAGATATCCTTCTCATTTTTTAGAGAAGGATGTTTTTTTGGAAAAAGATGTTTACAAAGCAATATAAACTGGTTATAATTACCTTTGTAGGAAAAAATAAATTTTAAAGGAGGTCGAATAAAATGATGAAAATCGTAACTTGTCAAAATCGTACAATTTCATATGAAACAATCTATTCGACCAAATTGGTGATTAATTTTTAGGTTCACAATAATGCCATTAATCATGCCACAGGTGGAATAGTCTGCCTGTGGCTTTTTTATGTCTAATGCCGCAGGGGATATTTTACCTGTGGCATTTTGTATGAAATGGGGTATGTCCTATGAAGTATCGCTTAATTCAGGTAGAAGTTATTTTTAAGGAGGTGAAAAATAATGACCATTAACTTATTCTTTTTAACGATTTCCGTATCAAGACGTGAGAAGTCAATCGAAGAAATCGAACATCAACAACGAGTAACGAAATTAATTGAAGAAATGAAAGACCGTCAAATGTCAATGTATCGTACTTTTTAATGATGTTTTAAAAAAATAAAATTCGAAAGGTGGTAATGAAGATGTTGATGAGAAGAAATATCATAATAGGTTGGTTACTTGTGGAGAAAGATTCCACCTAAATAGCTTGATAGGAGGAGTTATGGATGCTATCTGTACATGTACTTTTATTTACAGTTCTTTTTTCTAAGAAAAATAAACAATAAATAAGAAAGAAGGAGTACCTAAGTGGGTACTCTTTTTTGTCTTAAATCTGACAAAATTTTTTAACAGAATGTTCAAAAGTCAGCAACGTTTTCAACGTTATTAAGTGATAAATTAAAAGTAAGAAATCATTCTCTTTATGGGGGGATATGTTATGTTCACAATTGTAATGGGAATAGTTATTACTGCAGTTATTGGGATTATCATAGGGACTGAAGTAAGCGTCGATTTATAAAATGTAAAAAGGGTGAATTGCAGTTACCAGCAATTCACCCTTTTATTATGTTCTTCGTTTTTCTTTTTCGGCACGATAGAATTCATGGAACATTTTCATTAATGCTCGTTTCTCAATCCGTGATACATAACTTCTAGAAATCCCAAGCTCTTTTGCAATTTCACGCTGGGTTTTTTCTTTTGTTAATTCTAATCCAAATCGACCAACAATCACTTCTTTTTCACGATCGTCTAGGACATCAATATACTCCTTAATTTTCTCGAGTTCCATATTTAATTGAATTGTTTCAATTACGTCTTCAGATTCAGATTTTAATACATCGATTAGGCTGATTTCATTGCCTTCTTTATCCTGACCAATTGGGTCGTGTAAGGATACATCCTTTTTCGTCTTCTTTAGAGCGCGAAGATGCATCAGAATCTCGTTTTCAATACAACGGGCGGCATAAGTAGCTAATTTTGTTCCCTTACCTTGTGAGTAGCTTTCAATTGCTTTTATTAATCCAATGGTACCTATTGAAATGAGATCCTCAGTATCCTCACCTGTGTTTTCAAATTTTTTAACAATATGTGCCACCAGACGTAAGTTATGCTCAATTAAAATATTTCGTGCATGCTCATCACCTTCGGATAATAACTGAAGATATTTCCTTTCCTCTGATGATGATAATGGTTGTGGGAAAGCATTGTTTTTTACATAGGATACTAAAAATAATAGTTCCTTTACAAAATAACCTAATGCTGCTAACAGTCCTGACATCCGCTCACCTCCACATAACTAGTAGTGTATGTATCTAAACACTACATCTAGGCATGTGCCTATTACTAAATGTTATGAAGGAGAGAGCCCTCATGTGCCTGTCCTAATTAAAAAACTGATTTTGTACTACACAAAAATAACTACACATATGAGCTTATTTTAGGATGGAGAAATAAGGTAGTATAATTATCCCTATTGCAAGGAAGATTACAGCGACTGAGCCTGCCTTGTTTTTTTCCTTCCATAAACCAATTGCTATTTGTAAAGTGTATACAAGCATGATGAATAGCATTAAATAAATAAATAGTTTCATTTGATTAGTCCTTTATATTATGTTGACTTGGTAACTCAGCTTGTCTACCAAATTCACCTAAGGTAATTTCAACATTCACATCAACAGTAGCGTTTGGATAGGATTTCATCCAATCATATTGCTCCCACTGTTGTATTGTCATGAATGATTTTCGTGCAGGTAGAGAAAAACCAAAGGGTTGCGCCTTGAATTCTTCTTTTGTTTTTTTTATTAATTTTCCAAAGCTTTCTTCAAGATCCTTTTCTAATATTTCCCTTAATTCATTTCTTTTTTCAACATCTTCTGCATAATTAACCATGCTGTGGTCTGTTAAAACTTCAGCAGCGATTGGTATCGTAGCATCTATTTTTGGTGAAGGTCTAGAAACATCAACAACTATTTTTGGCTTGTCTTTTTCTTTTAATCGAACTGCGAGTCGATATTCTTTATCAAAAGGATCGGGAAAAGAGGTATAGTACGTTGAATTCTGCATGGTTTTGTTCAGCATTTGTACTAGGCGGGTCTCGGTGCCGGTTAATGTACCAATCATTTTCCCTTCTTTAAAGACAGCGGAACCTAACACTTGTGTTTTGTTTGTTTGTCCCTCGATTTTCATCTCACCTGCTATTAGGTCAAATTTATCGCCATTGTCTTTAGGTTGTTCAGCTTCTTTAGTAGTAGCATAAATCGCTAGAAAAAGATCTGCATCTGCTTCGGTAATACGAAAAAAAACATTCAATTGTGATGCTGTGGTTAATCCAATATCATTTGTATTGTCTAAAATAAGTTCAAAATATTCATGTAGCCTTGTTTCAAGCTTAGGTTTATTGTTTTTTAAAAAGTCCGATGCTTTTTCTTTAGTAACAATCAGCTTTGTATCTCGGCGAATTTCACGATCCTTTGTTGCATCATAAATATAACGAATAAATTCATCTGATCTCGCCATATCTTCGGAAATAACAATAATGTCTAAAATATCATATGTAATCGATTTTGCGATAATAGAATTGGCAATATCCCTTGAGGAAATAAAGCTTGCTGCTTCGAATGTTATAATTTCATGTGGTGGTTCATTTGCGGCACCACCACCTTGTTGAATGGAACCGACCTCCGGATTTGAAATTAAATAACTAACCTTAATAAATCCTTTATCCTTCGATTTATCAATTCCAATACCTAGTACATATGCTCTTTTATCAATTTCAATCTGATCCCAACAACCAGTTAGGCAATTGAGTAATAAAAATAGAGATAGTAACTTAAGAAGATTTAATGTTTTTATCATTTTTGAAATCCCCTTTGATTTTTGCAATAATCCACATTAGACAGGGTAATAACAAATAAAATGGGCTAAAAGCATGTAATAAGGAATCCTTAAATTGATAAATGGTAAAGGTAGGCGTTTCAGGAAACATCCCAATAATAATAGCTAAAGCAGCAAATGTAGGAATAAGATCTTCATAGTTTTTAATCTTAAAAATCGCTCCGAAAAATAGCGCCATAATAAAAAAATAAAAGGAAAAGCGAATAAAAGCTGCAAGCAACCAAATTGGAAAGAAGAAGGTCTCTATATTTGTTAAAAAACCGATACTAATAATTCGAATTAATTCGTGATACGGATAGTTTAGGGTTTGCAATGGTTCATAATCAAAAAGACATAAATACACGATAAAACTAATTCCCATTTCTATTAAAATAACGCAATAGGATATAAATGTTCCTCTTTTAAACGCTTTTGAAGAAGTTAAAAAAGGAGCCAAAAGGCCAATGAATAAATATTCTCCGAAAAGGGATACATGGGAATAGCTTTGTTTGACAATATCCAATCCACCTGGACCTAATAAAGGAAATAGAAAGGAAGTAGTACTATTGCGGAGTGCTAAAAGCAATGCAAGAATAAGCGTAGCTTTTATATAAAAAAGCACCAGCCATGAAACAGACCCAATATGCTGAATGCCTTTCTTTGCGCCATATGCACTTACAGAAATCAGCACGATATAAATAATTAATGGTGGTGTATTTGTAAAATACATGGTACTAATAATATCAACATATATTCCAGAATCCGTAGAGATTTCAGTAAATAATCCTATGCACAGAAACAAAGATAAAGATGTACCTATGTACTTACCGAAGAGATGGATGAAAAGATCATATAGATTTTTCTTATTTTGATGAGCCGTAATGACTTTAACTAAGAGAAAGGTTGGGATGAACAAGATGATTCCTGTAACAAAGGGTACCATCCAGTATGCATTTTTAAGATGCTCAACTAGTATTGCTGGTGTATCATCTGATAGCTTTACACCAACTGTTAACATGATTACAGCTACATATTCTCTTATTCCAACCTTTCCTTTTGCTTGATCCTGCCCCATATTTACCTAGTCCTCTGCTTTTTTTATTATATCTTTTGGTTTCAAATAACCCGGTCTGAATCGTTCCTTTTTAAGTAACTTTCTTAGTATCGTATCCTTTGAAGATATGTACCTTGGCGACATTGGTGCCATATAAGGAACACCAAATGATTTAATTGAAACTAGATAAAATAGGCCAACTACAAAAAGCGCAGACATACCATATATACCAAATACTCCAGCAGCAATGATAAACAAGAAACGACATATTCGTATCGCGTAGTTCATACTGATATCACTAACCGTAAAAGAGCTTACACCACCGAGTGCAACAACAATTACTACAATGGGGCTAACAATGTTTGCCTGTACAGCAGCCTGTCCCAATATCAAGGCTCCAACAATACCGATTGTTGGTCCAATTGGAGCCGGTACCCGTAGTCCTGCTTCCCTTATTAATTCAAAAGAAAATTCCATCATTAGTATTTCAACAAAAGATGGAAATGGAACCTTTTCACGAGTTGCGGAAATTGCTAATAATAAATCAGTTGGAACCATCTCGGCGTGATAGTTAGTAATCGAAACATAAATTGCAGATCCGAATACCGTAATAAAAATTGAAATTGCTCTTAACATTCGGGTAAAATTACCGTATGGAAAACGTAAGTAATGGTCCTCTGGATTATGGATGAATGACCAGAAGGTAGCAGGTAGCACTAGAGAAGCAGCTGAATTATTCATTAATAGTATGATATAGCCATCCTCCAAAAAGGACGTAGCCCTGTCCGGCCTTTCTGTAAAGAGAATACTTGGAAAAATGGAATATGGTCTTTCTTCTATATACTGCTCTAATAGTGATAAATTTTGGATTGCATCTGTGTCTAATGCACGTACCCTTTCTTTTATATTTTTAATTAATTTGTCGTCTACTATGTCCTTAATATAGAGAATAAATAACTCATTGTGTGAACGCTTTGAGATTAGAGTGTGTTCTACAATTAGATTTTCGTTTCTTATTTTTTTTCGGATTAAGGAAATATTAGTCGAGGCCTTTTCATTGAAAGATTCCTTTGGGCCTTTAATAACTACCTCATTCTCGGCTTTTTCTACTCCGCGTCCCTCAAATTTTGTTGTGGCAAATAAATAAGCCCTTTCTTCTCCATCTATTAATAAAGCAGTGTTTCCTGTATTAATTCCAAGTACTAAGTCCTTTAACGTGCTAACGCTATTCCCAGACTTTATAGCAACAATATTTTTTATTTCTTTATGAGGATCATTGTTTTCTAACAAAGGCTTTAGTAAATTATCTTCTACAATTTGAACATCAACGATTGTAGATATAAAACATAAAACAGCGTCCTTATTTACACTGTTTATGGTGAACTTATGCAGTTTCACATCAAAGTTATCATTGATTGAGTATATTTCTGAAAGAATTGTAATGTTTGTATCGAGTCTTGCCTGAATATCCTGTTGCTTTCTGGCAATATCCTCTTTGGCACTTTGTTCAGGATATTGATTTGGGTCAGGCTTCTGGAAGTTCTTAAATTTATCAATATACGTTTGAAGTGGATGTTTTCTCATGCTCATCGCTCCAAAATGGTGACTAATCCATTTAATTGTGTATTCAATGCTTCTAACAGTTTTCCACCAATACATGAATTTAATGCAAAATAAACTAAACTTTGGAAAAGGGCAATGTTTTGTTAAAGTAATAGAAATATTTTAAAAATACCCTTATAATAAAATTTATAAAAATATTTAGGAAATCTAAATATTTTTAAGTTGAAAAATGGAAGGGGATTCTATCTTGACTACAACTACATATGAACAAAAATGGGATTTAGATGTATTTTTTGAGGGTGGCAGTAGCTCACCTTCATTTGAAGCCTTTTTGCAAGAGCTACAAGCTGAACTTGGTGAATTTCAATCATTAGTACAAGCTTTCAATGTACCAACCGATGCAAATGATAAAAGTGAACTTCTTACTATTATCAATGCATTTCAATCTGCTTTTAAAAAGCTACGTCAAGCAGGAGCATTTGTAAGTTGTTTGACTGCTCAAGATACAACTGATAAAAAAGCGAATTTACTTCAAGGTAAGACGACTCAGCTAAATGCTCAATTGCAATCAGTTCTTACTGCATTTGATCAGAAGTTAATTACAATTGACCAAAATGTGTGGGAAGCTCTTTTATCTGAAGAACCTTTTAATGAGCTTTCCTTCGTTTTAGAGGAAAGGCGTACAAGAGCAAAAGAAAAGCTATCACTTGAGCAAGAAAACCTAATTAATGCTCTTGGAGTAGATGGATACCATGCATGGGGGCAGCTTTATAATACAGTTGTAGGAAATATTAAGGTTCCATTCGAAGAAAATGGGGAGACGAAGGAATTTTCAGTTGGACAAGCCTTTAATAAATTTTCTAGCTCGAACCGCAATGTGCGCAAAACAATGTTTGAAAATTGGGAAAAGGCATGGGATGATCATTCAGATTATATTGGTGATGCCCTTAATCATTTAGGTGGTTTCCGATTAAATGTGTATAAAGCACGTGGATGGGAAGACGGAGTATTAAGTGAGCCACTTGATATTAACAGAATGTCAAAACAGACTCTGGAAACAATGTGGAATGTAATCTCTGAAAACAAAGCTCCTTTTGTAGAGTACCTTAACCGTAAGGCGAAGCTGTTAGGTGTAGAAAAGCTAAGCTGGTTTGATCTTGATGCTCCTGTAGGAAATGCAGAAAGTACGGTAAGCTATCAAGAGGGTGCTGAATTTATCCTAGAGCAATTTAGTAAATTTGGTCCAAAGCTTACTGAGTTTACCCAGAAAGCATTTGAAGACAGCTGGATTGAGGCGGAGGACCGCCCTGGAAAACGTCCAGGAGGATTCTGTACAAGCTTCCCAGAAAGCGATCAATCACGTATTTTCATGACATTTTCAGGGACACCATCCAATGTGTCAACATTAGCTCATGAACTTGGTCATGCTTTTCACCAGCATGCAATGGCAGGCGTACATACATTAAATCGAAGCTATGCAATGAATGTTGCAGAAACAGCTTCTACGTTTGCGGAGATGATTGTAGCTGATGCATCTGTAAAGAATGCAAAGACCCAGGATGAGAAAGTTGCATTGTTAGAAGACAAAATTCAAAGAAGTGTTGCATTTTATATGAATATCCATGCTCGTTTCTTATTTGAAACAAGATTTTATGAAGAGAGAAAACAAGGAATTGTTAGTACGGAGCGTTTAAATGAGCTTATGCTAGAAGCACAGCAAGAAGCTTATTGTGGAGCATTAGATCAGTATCACCCACATTTCTGGGCTTCTAAAATGCATTTTTACATTACTGGAGTTCCATTCTATAACTTCCCGTATACATTTGGTTATTTATTCTCGCTTGGTATTTATGCAAAAGCTCTTGAAGAAGGTACAGAATATGAAGAGAAATACATTGCCTTACTAAAAGACACAGCAAGCATGACAGTTGAGGAATTAGCTAAGAAGCACTTAGGTGTTGATTTAACACAACGTGATTTCTGGGAAAAAGCTGTTAAGCTATCTGTTAAAGATGTAGAAGAGTTTTTAGCAATTACAGAATAATAACATAATGAAAGCACCAATCCTAAGAATGAGTGGATTGGTGCTTTTTTTATACTTTCTTTAACTTAAATGTACCGACCATTAAAAAGGATAGAGCAATGATTAAGTAAATGAAAACCTGTGGAGGTGTATAAGGTATTGCTAAACAGCTTAAAGTTAAAAGTACGCCTGCTGCAGTAATTGGCAGCCCGACAAAAAAGCCTTTGTTATCACTAATATTGAATTTTGCTAATCGGAATGCCCCACATCCTATATAAAAAACAGTGAAAAACATCCCAGGTGCACCGAATTCATGTAAAATTCCTTGGTATAATAGTAGTGCAGGAGCTACACCGAATGATATAATATCACACATCGAGTCAAGTTGTTTTCCTAATTCTGATTCAATGTTAAACTTTCGCGCAACCATTCCATCGAACCGATCAGCTAGTGCTGCTAGAAATATTAATAATAAGCTTAAATTGTATTCACCATTAATCGCGAATAAAATGGAGAACCCTCCTAAGCTTAGATTAAGTAAAGTAAGGATATTTGCAGTATGTGATTTTAGTTTTTTTATTGTGGAATCTAGATAATCTAATAAAAACATCACTTCACTCCTTTCTTGAGAATTTTCTTATGCTGATTGTAGTAGGAATAATGAAAAAAAGGTATTATTATTTCTTTAATATTCTTATTTTATTCCTTCAATGGTGTATAGTAAAGAGTAATTGTGTTTTTCTAGGGGGTATCATGTTTGCAAAAATGGCTTTATCGATTATTAATTGAGCTAACAAATCATCGCTTTTCTTCATTGATATTAAAGAAGTTTTCACAATCTAGAGCTAGTGCTATACTTATTCCAGCTTATGCGAAAATATACAGTATTGACCAAGTTGAAATGGAAAAAAAACTAACAGAATTTAAGACGCTTCATGAGCTGTTTGTGAGAAAAATTAAAAAAGAACATAGGGTAATTGATAAGAATGAAAGCAGTGTCATAAGTCCAGTTGATGCTGTTGTAGAAGAAACAGGTATTGTTATGTCTTCAAAAGAGATTATTGTTAAGAATAAACGGTATTCAATTGCAGAAATGTTGGGTGATGAAGAGTCACTTTCCAAATACATAGGTGGTATCTTTCTTATTCTTTATTTAAGTCCTAGTCACTATCATAGAATTCATAGTCCAATTTCTGGGGAGATAACAAAGCAGTGGGAGCTAGGGAGTAAATCCTACCCAGTTAATCGATTAGGGTTAAAATATGGGAGAGAGCCGCTATCCAAGAACTTCAGAAAGGTTACTGAAATTCATACAGATGGTGGACATCTTGCCATGGTAAAGGTAGGTGCGATGTTTGTAAATAGCATCGAGACTACCCATACTAGTAAGTATATTACAAAAGGTGAAGAAATTGCCTATTTCTCATTCGGATCGACGGTTATTCTTCTGTTTGAAAAGGATTGTTTTACATTGAAATCGACTATTAAGACCTCATACGATGTAAGGGTCGGGGAGGTCATAGGGTATAAAATGGAGTAAAAAAAGAGCCATAAAGGCTCTTTTGCACATTAAATATTAGTTATGATATATTTCTTATTTTATGTCCTAAGGATCTACGTTGAATTTCAGCTTCAATCAGGTGAATAAAATCAGGACTAAGCTTTAATTTTTTTGCTTTAAAGTAAGATTCGATAAGCAATTCGTCGGATAATTTTTTCATATCTGGCTGCCAAGATTGGCATTCACCTCCTAAAATAAATGTTATTTTAGAGGATGTTCAAAAGTCACCAAAACTTCGAATCTAGTGTTATGGGCCCGTTTCGGTCCTCTATGTTCCGATTATCGAGTCAGTGGACTTGATCTTCTTGTTTTAGATTCGTCGACCTTTAGAACATGCACTTAAAAGGGTTGCTACGTTCTATTTCATACCTTGGTGTCATATACTTTTACGTTACTCTTTGTTAGTACCCTAACTCTATCATGAAAATTTTGATAGAACAACCGTTCTGTTATCCACAGAAAATAGTGGATAACCTGTGGGTATGTTGTTTATAAATATTGGAAATCTATGTATATCACTGTGTAAAATGTGTATAAGTTTATCCACAACTGTTGAAATTTACTGACTTTTGTCGAAAATTTTTTTATTTTGGTTGTGAAATCTAAGAATATTGTCGATTTTTTGTCATACCCTAGTTTCTTAAACATATTCATTTCTACTAAATCGATTGGTACTCTTTGGGAGTAAAAGTTACATTTTCCTTTACTATGGAATGTTTTTCATATAAATTTTTGTAGAAGCTAGTGAAATTCGTTATGATAGGATGGACAAAAGTTTTCTTATTTTTTATGGACGAGGTGTGAAAGCATTGTTAACGTATTTTTTACCTAATGAACATGTAAAAACGATATTTGATATATCTGCTAGCAAGCTTAAAGAGCTTGGAATTAAGGGAGTAATAACTGACTTAGACAATACATTAGTTGAATGGGATCGTCCAAGTGCAACTCCACAACTAGTTAAATGGTTTGAAGAAATTAAGGAACAGGGAATTGCTGTAACAATAGTTTCTAATAATAATGAAAAAAGAGTAAAGGAATTTGCTGATCCTCTTGGAATCCCATTTATCTTTGAAGCACGAAAACCAATGGTGCGTGCTTTTAAACGTGCAATCACTGAGATGGGATTAAAAAAAGAAGAGGTGGTCGTGATTGGCGATCAGTTATTGACAGACGTTTTCGGAGGAAATCGTAGTGGATTACATACGATTCTTGTCGTACCTGTTGCTCAAACAGATGGTTTTTTCACGAAATTTAATCGATTGGTAGAAAGAAGATTGTTATCTTGGATGAAGCGTAGGGGTATGCTGTATTGGGAGGAATAATAGAGTGGAACAAAATAAAATAAGCTGTATAGGCTGTGGTGTAGAAATACAAACAGATGATAAGACGAAATTGGGATATGCTCCTCCTTCAGCTTTGGAGAAGGACAAGGTCATTTGTCAACGCTGTTTTAAATTAAAACATTATAATGAAGTGCAGGATGTTTCGTTAACAGATGATGATTTCCTAAAAATTTTACATGGCATAGGATCTACTGATGCACTAATTGTTAAGATTGTGGATATCTTTGACTTTAATGGTAGTTGGCTACCAGGACTACATCGTTTCGTTGGGAACAAAAATATTCTTCTGGTTGGAAATAAGGTTGATTTATTACCTAAATCCTTAAAACAAAATAAACTAATAAACTGGATGAAGGATGCTTCCAAAGAGTTAGGGTTAAAGCCAGTGGATGTATATCTTATTAGTGCAGAAAAAGGAATAGGAATAAAAGAGGTTGCAGAGGCAATAGAGCACTACCGTTATGGTAAGGACGTATATATCGTAGGAGCAACAAATGTTGGCAAATCAACTTTTATTAACCGACTCATTAAAGAGTTTAGTGGAGAAGAAGAGGATGTTATTACAACTTCCCATTTCCCTGGAACAACTCTTGATATTATTGATATCCCTCTTGATGAGGCCCATTCATTGTATGATACACCTGGTATTATTAATCATCACCAGATGGCACATTTCGTTTCAAAAAGTGATTTGAAAATAATTACACCGAAGAAAGAAATTAAGCCGAAGGTGTTCCAATTAAATGAAAAACAAACCTTGTTCTTTGGCGGCCTTGCTAGATTTGATTTTGTGAGTGGTAAAAGACAGTCCTTTGTTTGCTATCTCTCTAATCTATTAAATATCCATCGAACAAAGCTAGAAAATGCGACCGACCTTTATGAAAAGCATGTAGGAGAACTATTACAGCCTCCTGGCTCTAATGAACTTGACGATTTTCCCCCACTAGTTGCACATGAATTTATGATTAAAGAGGGAAAAACCGATATTGTTTTTTCTGGCCTAGGATGGGTAACGGTGAATGAACCACAAACGAAGGTTGTCGCTCATGTTCCAAGGGGTGTAGGTGTAATTGTAAGGAAATCATTAATATAAACCCTTTAATTGGGTACTCGTCATAAAAACTAGAAATATAAAAATTAGTGAACTATAAGGGTGAGGGGTATGGAGAAGGTATACGGTGTGATGGGAAATCCAATTTCTCATTCAATGTCACCTTTTATGCATAACGATCTTTTTGATTATTATAAGTTGAAAGCAAGATACCATGCATTTCATGTTAAAAATGGAGATGTAGGTACTGCTATTAAAGGTATGAAGGCTCTTGGTATACTAGGTATGAATGTAACTATCCCTCATAAGCTCGCTGTAATGGAATATTTGGATGAGATTGAGGAGGTTGCTGTAAATATAGGGGCAGTAAATACAATTGTGAATGACAATGGTAAACTAGTTGGCTACAATACGGATGGATATGGCTATATTCGGGCACTAAATGAATTGATTAGTACTGAGGAGCTCCAAAATGCAAATGTACTTTTAATTGGTGCGGGAGGTGCAGCGAGGGCTATTTATATTTCGCTATCGGCACTTGGTGTTAAAAATATCGATATAGTAAATAGAACACGTGAAAACGCAGAAGCAATTATTAAGGATTGTCGGTATGTGGTTAACTCATCACATTTATCTATTCCAGAAGCTGAAGAAAAGATGGATCGTTATAATGTGGTTATCAATACCACATCAGTAGGGATGCACCCACATACTGAGGAAATACCACTTTCCGTCAAAAAGATAACCCCGGAAACCATTGTAAGTGATGTTATTTATAATCCTTTTCAAACGCGTTTCTTACAGGAGTCGAGTCAACTAGGTGCTATCATCCAGAATGGAATAGGGATGTTTGTTTATCAGGGGGCTTTGGCATTTGAAAAATGGACAGGAATATTTCCTGATACGAAAAGGATGGAAAAGCTTGTAGCACATATATTAGGAGGAAAAACATGTTAACTGGAAAACAAAAGAGATTTTTACGGTCAAAGGCGCACCATCTAGATCCTATTTTTCAAGTAGGAAAAGGTGGGGTAAATGAAAATATGGTTAAACAAATCAGCGATGCTCTTGAAGCACGTGAACTACTTAAGGTAAGCGTACTTCAAAATTGTGAGGATGACCGTGATACGGTTGCTGAGGAACTTAGCAAAGGGGCAAAGGCTGAGCTTGTTCAAATAATCGGAAATACGATTGTGTTATATAAAGAGTCTAAAGAAAATAAACAATTGGAGCTACCGAAATCAAAATGATACTGTTGGAGGGAGTACAGTGAACCATATTGGGATAATGGGTGGAACATTTGATCCGCCGCATATTGGTCATTTGTTTATCGCATCTGAGGTTTTGGCTCAACTAAAACTCTCAGAAATATGGTTTATGCCTAATAATATTCCTCCTCACAAAGATCGCAAATACAATGTTACAAATGAGCAGAGGGTAGAAGTACTCTCATTAGCTTTAGAAGATCATCCTGCCTTTAAACTGCAGTTGCTCGAATTGAAACGTGAAGGTCCTTCTTATACATATGACACTATGAAGATTTTACAAGAGAAATATACAAATACGGTGTTTTACTTTATTATTGGTGGTGACATGGTTGAATATCTACCTCACTGGCATAATATTGACGAGCTTATTAAAATGGTCACATTCGTTGGGGTAAAAAGGCCAGGTTATGCTTTTCCATCTCAATATCCTTTAATAGAGGTAGATATTCCCCAGCTTGATATTTCATCAACTATGATTAGGAAACGACTTCAAGAAGGGGGAAATACGATGTATTTACTTCCTGAAAAAGTAAGAAACTATATAGAGGAGAAACAGTTGTATGGAACGAAAGAAGGCTCTCGAACTAGTTGAAAAACAGTTAACTGAACACAGGTATCAACATACACTTGGAGTGATGGAAACTGCAATTGAGCTTGCACAAAGATATAATGTAGATGAGAAAAAGGCAGAAATTGCCGCAATCTTTCATGATTATGCGAAGTTCAGACCTAAAGAAGAAATGAGTCAAATACTACTAGATCAAAACATGCCATCTGATTTATTAGTCCATAATACAGAGCTTTGGCATGCTCCTGTAGGTGCTTACCTAGTTCAAACCGAGGTTGGAATACATGACGAAGAAATCCTTGATGCAATAAGGTATCATACTTCAGGACGACAAGATATGACCATGCTAGAAAAAGTAATCTTTGTTGCTGATTATATTGAACCAGGTCGTCATTTTCCAGGCGTTGAAGAGGTAAGAGCGGTTGCTAAACATGATTTAGATAGAGCTCTCATTTTATCATTACGAAATACAATGATGTTTTTAATTAAAAAAAATCAGCCAGTATATCCAGAAACATTGCTAACGTATAATGCAATGGTTCTAAATCTAAAAGCGTAAGCGCCTTGGTCAGCCCCGACAAGCAAATGTTCTGGGGCAAAAAAGTCGCTCTTTGACTTTTCTTGACACAGGTTATTTGATCTATAGCTGCTTAAAAGCAAGCTTTTGCGCAAAATAATCGTAGACGTCTATTCAGGGCGAAAACTGGCTAGGCGCTAGGGCTGGACGTGGACGAAACTTTATTTGAAAAGACTTTCATTATAGAATTAATAATTATTCCTAAATAGGAAAAAGGGGGAATCGTAGAGTGAATGAACGTGAATTACTTACAATTGCTGTTAAAGCAGCTGACGATAAAAGAGCTGAAAATATAATTGCTTTAAATATGAAAGGTTTGTCTCTAGTTGCGGATTATTTTGTAATCTGTCACGGAAATTCTGAGAAACAAGTACAAGCAATTGCCCGAGAAATAAAAGATAAGGCGGATGAGAATGGAATTAACGTAAAGCGTTTAGAGGGATTTGATGAAGCACGATGGGTGTTAGTAGATCTTGGGGATGTTATCGCACATGTTTTTCATAAGGATGAGCGAACTTACTACAATCTAGAACGCTTATGGGGAGATGCACCAACTGAAACGATTTTAGATGTGTTGGGTCAATGAGTTACGGACAATTTGCCTATATTTACGATGAACTAATGAAAGATGTTGACTATGACTTATGGGTCGCTTTTTTACAAGAAAAAGCGAAACAATTCAGCCAAGGCAATTTCTCGCGAGTTCTTGACCTTGCATGTGGTACTGGAGAAATTTCAGTAAAGCTAGCTAATGAAGGTTATGAGGTAGTTGGTATTGACCTGTCAGAGGACATGCTAGCAGTTGCAAATAGCAAAGCTGTTGATGCGGGGAAAAAAATAGAGTTCTATCAACAAAACATGGTCGAAGTTTCAGGGTTATTGCCTTTTGATATTGTCACGATTTTCTGTGACTCTCTTAACTATCTTCAATCTGAAGAGGAAGTTCAAAAGACGTTTAAAAATGTCTATAACCAATTGAAGAGTGATGGTCTATTTATGTTCGATGTCCACTCATTATATAAAATGGAACACATATTTCTTAATGGTCCATTTGTAAGTAACGATGAAGAAGTAAGTTATATTTGGAATTGTTATGAGGGTCCATTTCCGTATAGTGTTGAACATGATCTTTCGTTTTTTGTTCAAAATGAACATAGTCCCGATTATCAACGCTTTGAAGAAATTCATATTCAGCGGACGTTTCCAATTGAGCAGTATAAGAGCTGGCTTGTAGAAGCTGGGTTTGAAATTCTTGATATATCTGCAGACTTTCAATCGGAGGTTTCGGATACGTCGGAACGGATTTTATTTACTGTAAAAAGGGCCAGATAATTTATTTTATCTGCCTTTTTTATGTACGTAAAAACTTTGTCTTTGGTGTAAATCCTGTAAAGCAAAAAATTGTTAGATAATAAAGGTATTTTTCGTTTTATGTCGAATCTAATAGTCAGTAGTAAAACGACTATAAATACAGACAAGCTGTATTTACAGTCGTTTATCTTACGTTAGTCGAACATAGCTGATCTTATTCCCGTGCTCTAACGAGAAGGCGTTTCATTAAACTGTTTATTAACCTCACATATATCCTCAGCGTATTTACGATGTGTACTTCTGTACAATTCTTCAAACAATTCACCAATATTTTCTTCCATTGCTTTAATACCTTCTCCAGTTACTCCACCTTTAACACATACCTTTTCTTGAAGGGTAGGTAAAGTGAAAATTTCTTTTTCGAGTAGTTTTCCCATCCCAATTATCATTTCACTCGCTAATAATGTAGCCTGTTCCTCTGATATTTGCGTTTCGGTCGTAGCTGCATTTACAAACTTTTGCAGTAAGTAGCTGAAAAATGCAGGACCACAGCTCACAATGTCTGAAGCAACTCTCGTGATTTCGTTTTTTATATGAACCGGTGTGGATAATTGCTCAAATAAGAATTCAAGATAATCTCGGACCTTACTGCTACAACTACTCCCAAATGTAAATAAAGAAACACCAGAAAGTGCACGATTTGTAATACTTGGTATAATTCTAGCTACTTGACAGTTCACAACTGATTCTAGTTGTTCCACAGATATTGGACTGGTGATAGATACAATACATTTATTACTAGTTAAGGTTGAAGTTATTTGATGTAAAAGGGGGTGAATTTCTAAAGGCTTTACGCAAATAAAAATGATGTCCGACACTTTTACAACTTCTTCATTTGTAGTTACAACATTGATATCTGGTAAGGAGTTTTTGATTTCTAATGCCTTTTCAATCGTCCGATTTGTAATGGTTAACCTTGAAGGTGGAACTGCTAGAGATTCAACAAAAGCCTCTATTAAAATTTTCCCCATGTTTCCTGTCCCGATAAACCCTATGTTCAAGTTCGTCCCCTCCTTTACAGACATATTCTCCTAAAACAATATGATTCTTACTTCAATAATATGATTGAAAATATCCGGTTGGTTTGTACAAAAATACCAAATATTTGAAAGGAAGATAAATGATGATCGTTACTATTCCAAAAAAAACGAAACTTTTCATATTTATTTGTTGTGTATGTTTCCTCCTTTTTGGTTTGATATATTACATATTTATGAAAGATACCGAGGTTAATTCCAAAGTAGAACCCATTGAACTTCAGATGGATAATAAACTGGAAACAGACATGGAAGAAGTGAACGTTGAAGAAGAAACAAAAGTAACAATGTTTGTCGATGTAAAAGGAGCTGTAAAAAAGGAAGGCGTATATGAAGTTGATCAAGGTATGAGGGTCAAGGATGTACTTAATCAGGCAGGTGGCTTTACAGACGATGCGGATCATAAGCAGGTTAATTTGGCACAAAAAGTGAGCGATGAAATGATTATTTATGTGCCAAGAGTTGGGGAGGTAGTGGAAACGAATCATCAGATACTTCCGTCTACTGAAGAGAATCGAAAAATTTCTCTAAACAAAGCAACACTGGAAGAATTACAGACATTAACGGGAATAGGTCCAGCTAAGGCTGCTGCTATCATTTCTTATCGAGAAGAGTTTGGACCATTCAAGGACATCAATGAGTTACTTTCGGTAAGTGGAATTGGTGAAAAATCTTTTGAGAAAATAAAAGACGAGCTTACACTTAATTAAATTGACGGGTTAACAGTTTAACCGATAAAATATTTGTAAGAATTTGTTGAAAGGATGTTTTAAAAAGTCCGGTGAAAATGACACATCAGCAGAGGAACTTCGACTAAATACCGACACGTCCTGTGTCGAACGTCGAAGTCACCACTTCCTATGGAAGCTCGTTGGCTTGCTTTTGGAGTTCCTTCACGTATTAATTTGCATACGTTCCGGTACTCAAAGCTTCAACCACCTCGAACTTTCGACGCACAGGACGTGGCGATCTTAGCCGACGCGGTCCTTTTCATCCTCCTTTTTGAACACGCACTAGAAAGGATGGGGAAGAATGAATCGAATTAAATGGGATCAGTATTTTATGGCTCAGAGCCATTTATTAGCATTAAGAAGTACGTGTACACGCTTAACAGTAGGTGCAACAATTGTCAGAGACAAGCGTATTATAGCTGGTGGGTATAATGGCTCGATAGCTGGAGGAACTCATTGCATCGATGAAGGATGCTATGTAATTGATAATCATTGTGTAAGGACTATACACGCTGAAATGAATGCACTTTTACAATGTGCAAAGTTTGGTGTTCCAACTGAAAATGCAGAAATTTATGTAACCCATTTCCCTTGCCTACAATGCTGTAAAGCCATTATTCAGTCAGGAATAAAAGCTGTATATTACGCAATTGACTACAAAAATCATCCATATGCAATTGAATTGTTTGCTGGAGCTAATGTTGATGTAGAACAAGTTGTTCTTGAAGAAATGGTAATTGATGTAAAGACAAAAGAAAAGGTTGAGTTTGTTAATCAGTTAATAGAAAAGGTATCTGAAATGGGAGCAGATGATAAAGAGGTTAAGGAGCTTTATGAACACGCTGCAACACTTTTTTCAACTGTTAGTTAATGTCATGAAAAGGTATTGGGACTATGTTCAGGGAAAGGCTTTCTATATTGCCATATCTGCTATAGCTGGAATCATAGTCCCATATACAACTTTTCACTGGCTTAGCATTTTTCTTTTTGTTACCTACTTCGCTTATCTCCTGTTTCGATTTTCTCTCCCTCATTTTCTCCATTGCTTACTGGTTTTTTTCTTCTTCTTTGCTCAGTTTTTAGTAATTGACCATACTAATAAAACCAATCTTCCCGACACCACAAATACGATAGTTGCTACAGTGGTAGGGGAACTAGATATTAACGGTGACAAACTATCTGCAATTGTAAAAACATCTTCTAATGAAAAGGTTTTGCTAACTTATATTCTTAAAACAGAAGAAGAAAAAATACGTTTTAGCGATAATTACCAATTTGATATGGTCTGTACGTATACAGGTAAGCTGAAAGAGCCGGAGGTAGCACGAAATCCTAACGCATTTAATTATAAACATTATTTATATACTCAAAAAATTCACTGGATATTTGAAGCTCAGAATATCCAAAATTGTTCAGTAAAGGATACTTGGTCTTTTAAAAAATCCCTACTTCATGTTAGGCAAAATGGGATAGAGCACATTGATACGTATTTTAAAGGATCTAATGCTGGTATCGTCCAAGCATTGATATATGGAGAGCGTGGGGATATTTCGGATGAAGTAGTTGATTCTTATCAATCACTGGGGTTAATCCATTTGTTAGCCATTTCAGGACTGCATGTGAGTTTAATGACAGGTATGTTCTATTTTCTATGTATTCGAGTAGGCATAACAAGAGAAACCTCTGGCACTGTTCTTATTTGTGTTTTGCCGTTATATGCTATTTTAGCTGGAGGTTCTCCCTCAGTTGTTCGTTCCGTCATTATGAGTATACTTGTCTTGGCAAGCATACTCTGGTGGAAAAAAATAAACATATTAGATGTGATAAGCTTGACGTGTATAGGAATGCTTATTGTAAATCCGTATTTTGTTGTGAACATTGGTTTTCAGTTATCGTTTGTCGTAAGCTTCGCATTAATAGTATCATCAGGTTTTATCTTTAGGCAGTACAAACATGCTTTCACCTCATTGTTTGTTGTTTCGTATCTTTCTCAGCTAAGTTCGCTACCCATACTACTATTCCATTTTTATGAATTTTCATTCGTAAGTCTCCCGCTAAATATGGTATATGTTCCGTTATACTCCTTTGTTATATTACCTCTAGCCTTACTCACTGTCTTCTTTTTACTCTTTTTGGAGCCACTTGGTGAATTGTTGGTTTCCATTCTTTCAGTTCTTATCGAGACTGTTAATCAAATAGCTGTATTTGTTTCAACTTGGTCATTAGCAGAAGTAACGTTAGGAAAGCCACACCTTGTTATCGTAATTTTATATGTCATTTCCATTTTTTGTTATCTATATCAATGGGAAAAACAAAAACGGATTCTGAACTGGTCACTACTTGCTCCTTTCGTAATATTTATTTTTCATTATTGTAGTCCGTATTTAGATCCTTATGGAGAAGTAACAGTACTTGATGTTGGGCAAGGAGATGCTATTTATGTCGAGCTTCCCTTTCGAAAGGCCGTCTATTTAATTGATACTGGGGGAACGATCCAATTTGAAAAAGAACAATGGAGAGAACGGAGATCGCAATATTCAACAGGTAAAGATATCATCCTTCCTTTCCTTGCGTCTAAGGGAGTAAGGAAAATTGACAGATTGATTATTACTCATGGAGATCAAGATCATATTGGTGGTGCAAAGGAATTACTTGAGAAGATGAAAGTCATTAAGATAATGCTGGGAAAAACGAACAAATATTCAGTGCTTGAAAGAGAATTAGGAAAGGTAGCTAAAGGCTTTGGAGTCGATATTGAGGTTGCTAAGAGAGGAGGTAGCTGGAAGGAGGGAGAAACTTCCTTTCTTGTGTTAAGTCCAAAAGGAAATGAAGGCAGTGAGAATGAAAACTCAATTGTAATCTATACGATGCTCGGAGGAGTAAGCTGGCTGTTTACTGGAGACATTGAAAAGGATGGTGAAAGGGATATTATTAACACCTACCCGAACATTAAAGTTGATGTACTTAAAGTAGGGCATCATGGTAGCAAAACATCCTCAACCGATCCGTTTTTACAAACATTGAATCCTAAAGTTGGATTAATACCAGTGGGGAAAAACAATCGATTCAATCACCCTCATCCAGATGTAATTGAACGTTTTAATTCAAGAAAGATGAAGATATACCGTACAGATCTTCAGGGGGCTATCCAGTTCCGATTTTCGAAAAAATCAGGAACCTTTTTAACCACTATTCCATAATATATTGAGAAAGTAAGAGAGAACTGTTAATGAGACCCGTTCTTATATAGAAAAGAGACTGCCTATATGGGCAGTCTCTGTTTGACAGTATGTATCTGTCAGTATTATGATCCGACAATCTTAATAATTGTTGCAATAAGAAAAATAGTAGCAAAAAATCCGAATGAAGCAATAAAGCCTACTCCAGCGTCCACAACGTCATTACGTGTGTGTTTAATATTCTTTTCAAACTCGTTCACTGTAACCCCTCCTAAACAGTTATAGTATAGCCTAACTCGAAAAAAAAATCTATATTACTTTAGAGGAAGTTCAAAAATCACCAAATGACAAGTTTTGAATCTCGGCGTATGGTATATCAAGTTAGAATGATTACCAATTATATGTACTTACGTCTACTAGAGGATTCAAGGTAGCTAATTCCTTAGCACAAGTCTGTGAAGAAGTAATTTCAACGTTTCCGGTCCTCGAGGCAGTCGTTCCTTGTTCTCCTTACTTCTGATTTGTCGACTATTTGAACACTCGCTTAATAGAAAACTCTGTGTGTATCGAAGTGTAGAAAAACAATAAATCGTAGGACACGCGATTTTCTTTAAAAGTAAATAAAAAGAGACAACTTTTCCCCTATTATCCGATACTCTTCCTACATTAACAACAGTTGTCACAAATACTTCACAATATAACGGAAATTCTAATACTACATATCGATAACATGTACTAGTAAGCATCGTTTATAAGTTGTCAATGCGAAATATGCAAGGCAAATAATCATTACTCGACAAGATACCCGGGGCTTGTCTGGTAATGTTTAATATAGATAGGGAATTGGACTCTCCAATTCCCTTTTGTACGTGCTTGAGGTTGAAATATTTTCGTTTTCCTTATACGATTGGAAAAGAAAGAAAAAAGCTTGCATGTGGAGAGAATATAAATGAACCTTGATGTTTGGAAAAAGATAAAAAAGAAGCAATTTTCACCTATATATTTAATGTATGGTACAGAAGCCTTCCTGTTACAAGAAACGAAGGATTTACTAATAAAGAATGCAATGCATGAGGATGAAAAAGATTTTAATTTATCGGTATATGACTTAGAGGAAACTCCTGTAGAAATAGCGATTTCTGACGCAGAGACTCTTCCTTTTATGGGGGAAAGAAGAATTGTCATCCTACATAACCCATCCTTTTTAACAGCTGAAAAAGCAAAGGATAAGGTTGAACACAGAATTGAGAAATTAGAGCAGTATGTAAAAGAACCTGCTCCTTTTACTATACTAGTTTTCATTGCTCCATATGAAAAGCTAGATGAACGTAAAAAAATCGTTAAGCAATTAAAAGCAAATGCAGAAGTATTGACTGTTAATACATTATCTGAAAAGGATCTTCATTTATGGATTGCTGACAGAGCAAATCAGTATCATGTTGCTATCAGTTCAACTGCCATTCAAGAACTTTTACAGGTAGCGGGAACGAATCTTATGATTATCACCCAGGAACTAGATAAAATGTGTTTATACGTGGGGGCGGAGGGTTCGATAACAGAAGATACAGTAAAGCTTTTGGTTCCTCGTTCCTTAGAACAAAATATATTTAGTCTAATTGACAAGGTTGTAAACCGAAAACTAGCAGAGGCGTTACGAATTTTCTACGATTTACTTCAAAATAATGAAGAACCTCTCAAAATTTTATCATTACTAGCAACTCAATTTAGATTAATCTACCAAGTTAAAGAGCTTTCGAAAATGGGGTATGGTCAACAGCAGATTGCTGGTAATTTAAAGGTTCATCCATTCCGTGTCAAACTTGCCGCTGGACAAGCCAGCTTATTCACAGAACATGAATTATTAAAAATTTTGAATCAACTAGCAGAAGCAGATTATGAAATGAAGAGCGGTAAAAAGGATAAACAATTAATATTAGAATTATTTATCATGAATTTAGCAAAATAAACCTGAAGAAACGGCTCGAATGAGTCGTTTTTTATTTGGCTCTTCTCTAAAAGATTATTGCTATTAGCTTTATTCAATAAGGCGCTATGACATCGATTGGTGATTTCCGCTCCTGACACTCGCTTTCCGCGGGCGGTCCGTGAGCCTCCTCGTAAGCTGCGATCCTGCGGGGTCTCACCTAACTTGCACAGGATGTGCTGACGTCAATGTTCGCCACAGGACGTGGCGGTCCTTAGTAGACGTTCCTTATCTTCCGCTGGAGTCTCGTACCATACGCTCCAATCACCCTTCTGAAAAATTAACCGTCAACTTAATACAAAAGCTACAAAGTTTGCGAAAGCAGCCTTTAATTTTAACAAGGCTTTGAAGTTTTAGGGAATTGTTTATATATTAGACTCTTTTCGTTGCTCTCTGTACAAGTTTAGTGGTGACTTCTGATAAGGTTTGGTGAATTCAAGGTAACTTATTTAGTTCAGGGGTCTATGCTGACAGCTTTGATGAATTCAAGGGTAATCGTGTCTGAAAAATATCCCCTCCTGTAAAAATCCTGTACGATAAACAACAATCTTTGCAAAAAACAGCGTTATTTTATTTGGAAAACAAAAAATCAGTGGAGTAAATTTACCCCACTGATTGAAGTTTCACCTATTATGCGTTAACCTCGTTAAGTTTTTTAGCTAGACGAGATTTTTGACGGTCAGCAGCATTTTTATGGATAAGACCTTTACGAGCAGCTTTGTCAAGCTTGCTAGCAGCAGTTAAATAAGCTGCTTTAGCGTTGTCAGCATCGTTGTTAGCAACAACAGCTTCGAAGTTTTTAACAGCAGTACGCATTGCAGACTTTACAGTTGCATTATGAGCACGGCTTTCATTACTAGTTTTTACGCGTTTGATAGCTGATTTAATATTTGGCATACTTTCACCTCCTGAGAATATCAAGATGATCTAATACGATCAATCATTTACGAAAATGAGTGAAAACCTCTATTTCTAAAGTTTTCTTCGCGTTTATGATTCAGAATTCAGTCTATGATATTCTGATGTCGAACAAATGATATTCTATCAAACTGGAGGTAATAATGCAATACCATTCTATGGTTTGCGCAAGATAAAATTGAATGAACATGATTTTATCAGGTAAAGCTATAGATATTATTGTAATTGGGAGGTAATGACATTGGGTGAAGAACTTGACTTGAGTCAATATTCAGTCCGTACTGATTTAGCTCTTGAAGCACGTTCCATGGCTATTGAGGAACGAAATAAGGGGCTGAAACAAGCGCAACAGCCTGTTTCCGATATCGAAGGAGTTATTGTTAAAGAAAGAGAAGTAGATGATATAAAAATTTCAACTGTAGAAATTACAGAAGAAGGAGCAAATGCAGTTGGAAAGAAGCAAGGCAATTATTTAACATTAGAGGTTCAAGGAATTAGACAAAAGGATTCTGAGCTTCAGCAAAAAGTACAAGAAGTATTTGCTAAGGAATTTAGTGAATTTTTGAAAAGATTAAATATAGGTAAGGATGCCAGCTGCCTTGTAGTAGGTCTTGGTAACTGGAATGTTACTCCAGATGCTCTTGGCCCAATGGCTGTCGAAAATTTAGTCATAACAAGACATTTATTTAATCTTCAGCCTGAAAGCGTCCAAGAAGGGTTTCGTTCAGTGAGTGCAATTGCTCCAGGTGTTATGGGAATAACAGGTATTGAAACAAGTGACATCATTTATGGAGTGATTGAAAAGTCAAAGCCTGATTTTGTAATCGCCATCGATGCTCTCGCAGCTCGTTCTGTAGCACGTGTTAATTCTACTATTCAAATTTCTGACACAGGTATACATCCTGGTTCTGGGGTGGGTAACAAGCGGAAGGAATTAAGTCAAGAAACATTAGGTATACCAGTTATAGCAATTGGAATCCCAACAGTTGTAGATGCAGTATCAATTACAAGTGATGCAATTGATTTTATATTAAAGCATTTTGGAAGGGAATTAAGAGAAGGCGATAAGCCTTCACGTGCTCTCGTACCAGCGGGAATGTCCTTTGGAGAAAAGCGTGTATTGACGGACGAAGATCTACCGGGAGAGCAGGAAAGAAATACTTTCTTAGGAATCGTCGGAAATCTACCAGAGGATGAAAAACGAAAACTCATCCATGAGGTACTTTCACCACTTGGCCACAATTTAATGGTAACACCAAAAGAGGTGGATGTGTTTATTGAGGACATGGCAAACGTAATAGCAGGTGGATTAAATACAGCCTTACATGGTGAAATTAGCCAGGATGAATTAGGTGCTTATACACATTAAATCTAATGAAATCTATTAAATAAGTTCTACTAATCAAAGCTTGTACATATCAATATGATAGACAAACTTTGAGGGGGTAGAATATGAAGGCTAATAGAGCTCAAGGGTTAATGATTTCTATACAGGGTACTAGCATTGTCAAGGGAATGCTATTTCTAATATTCGGCTTTATTTTATTGTTTACAATCACAGGTGCGATTGTGTCGTTAAAACCTGAGTATAGAATATCTTCCTCATCCATTAGTAATGTGGCGACAAATTTAAGTGGAGAATCTCTCATTCACTTGCTAGGGTACGAAAACCATTATTTTGTACAAGGGTTACCAGAGTCCACTACTAAACCTAACTATTTAGGTGCTGTTTTTAAGGCAGCCACCAATTTGAGCTTGGACGATCCAAGGAGTTTCTTAGGTAGGGAGTTACCTGGCTTTTCTATTTTTGACGGGAAAATCATTGTAGCAGGTGAAGGAACGAATTATACAAATATGCCAATAGAATCACCACCACCAATAGAGGTCTTGCTAGAGGAAAGGGATGTAGCAACACAAAATATAGAACAATTGGAGAATCCTGGAGAAAAACCTGTACCTCCACCGTCAATGACAACAGGTGATAGAAAAGTGGCATATATTTATCACACTCATTCTGACGAATCATTTTTCCCGCATTTAAAAGGGGTAGATACGAAGAATGCAAATAACGCAAGACATTCATCGGTGAATATAACAATAGTAGGACAAATGCTAAGTGAAGAATTACAGGCTCGTGGAATAGGTACTGAACTGAATACAACAAATATGAACAAATATTTGAAACAAAAGGGTTACACATGGTACCAATCATATAAAGGTTCAGGTGAGTTATTTGCAAGTGCTGTGGCAAGTAATAAAGAACTTAACTATTTCTTTGATATTCATCGAGATGCACACAGGAAAAAAACAACAACAGTTACGATCAATGGAAAATCATATGCCAAAATAGCATTTGTTATTGGAACAAATAATAAAAAGCTTGAAAAAAATATAGAAATTGCTACAACTATGCACGAGATGATAGAGAAAAAATACCCCGGCTTAAGTCGAGGAGTATTACAACAAGGTGGTCCTGGTAATAATGGAGTTTATAACCAAGACAAATCAGGAAATGCGATGCTAATCGAGTTCGGTGGAGTTGATAATAATTTTGAGGAATTAAGAAGAACGGCAGCTGCTGTTGCTGATATCTTTGCTGAATATTATTGGCAAGCCGAGAAAGTGAATGCATCAGATACTAGTAAGGAATAGGTATGATAAAAGGAGAAATCCCAAATGGCTAAATTCATGATGAAGTGTTTCTTCATAGTAACCGTTCTCCTATTTGGAGTACTAATCGGTATGCAACAAGCGAATGAAGGTATGAAAAAAATGAGGGGTTATGATGACCCCTCACTTCAAGGTGCTTTCCATATTACGGATACTAGTAACGGTGAGGTAGAAGCATCGGTTTTAGGGAGAAAGGTAACGAGTCATGATTTAGAGGAAAAACAACAACAGCTCGAAGAGGTAGAAGCCTTTAATCTATTTTCAAGCATAGGTGAAAAGCTTGGAACGGGTATAAGTGCTTTATTTGAAAAAATCTTGGTTACAATTGGAAATGCGATAGGAAGTATCCTTGGTGGTTGAAAATAGTGTTCCAGTGTCTCAGGAGAAAATCTCTTGAGACATTTTCTGTTTCAGGACAAACTATTGAAAAATGAGACAGAACGGAATCTTTAGTTAGTTTGTTGGTGCCTTTTGGAGAAATAGTAAGGTTGGTAGAGGTCAGTAATAGCTGATAGCCTTAAGAAGAAGCAATGAGGTAGAATGATAAAGAATGGCTCCAACTTGATTCCTTTTATTTGCTTTTTCATTTTTTTACGAGTAATTCCTACTTCTTTTCATAATTGAATGTATTGAATTTGTTCTGTATAATCTAATCTAGTGTAGTTTAAAAACGAATAATGTTAGAATTAGTAACAATTTTGAATTGTTCAGCCCAGCACTTAGAAAATTGAGAAACTTCAACTCCTCCTATAAGGCGAGTGCGTCTAGGAGTATTTGAAGTATATGACGTAATAACAAGAAGCCTGATTTCTCATTTTTTAACAAGGGCTTTTCTTATCAGGAGGATTTTTTATGAACCAAGAAGAGAGACGAAAAAGACAGTCTAAAATCCGAAATTTTTCAATTATCGCTCATATAGATCATGGTAAGTCTACATTAGCAGACCGTATTTTGGAAAAGACAAATGCACTAACACATCGTGAAATGAAAGACCAGTTACTAGATTCGATGGATCTAGAAAGAGAACGTGGGATTACCATTAAACTGAATGCTGTTCAATTGAAATATAAAGCCAAAGATGGAGAAGAATATATCTTTCATTTAATTGATACTCCTGGGCATGTCGATTTTACGTATGAGGTATCCAGAAGTCTTGCAGCATGTGAAGGAGCAGTTTTAGTAGTAGATGCAGCACAGGGTATTGAAGCTCAAACGTTAGCTAACGTATATCTAGCATTGGATAATGACCTAGAAATTTTACCAGTTATTAATAAAATTGATTTACCAAGTGCAGATCCTGAACGAGTTAGACAGGAAGTTGAGGATGTAATCGGCTTAGATGCATCTGAAGCGGTATTAGCATCAGCGAAGGCTGGAATCGGAATTGAGGAAATACTTGAGCAAATAGTAGAGAAAGTTCCTGCACCTCAAGGGGATCCAGAAGCACCTCTTAAAGCACTAATCTTCGACTCTTTATACGATCCATATCGAGGTGTAGTTGCATACATTCGAGTTGTTGAAGGTACTGTTAAACCAGGTGACAAAATCAAAATGATGGCGACTGGGAAAGAATTCGAGGTTATTGAAGTCGGCGTATTTACACCACGTACAGCCTTGCAAGAAGAATTAACAGTTGGGGACGTTGGATTTTTAACAGCTGCTATTAAAAATGTAGGGGATACTCGTGTAGGGGACACAATTACGAATGCTAAGAATGGCGCAACAGAGCCACTGCCAGGATATCGACGACTAAATCCAATGGTGTTCTGTGGGCTATACCCAATTGATACTGCAAGATACAATGATTTGCGTGAAGCTTTAGAGAAACTTGAGCTTAATGATGCTGCTCTTCAATTTGAACCAGAAACATCACAAGCCCTTGGATTTGGATTCCGTTGTGGTTTCCTAGGCTTACTACACATGGAAATTATTCAAGAAAGAATCGAAAGAGAATTTAAGATTGATTTAATAACAACAGCACCAAGCGTTATTTATGATGTATATCTGACTGATGGAACAAGTTTGCGAATTGATAACCCATCAAATATGCCTGATCCTCAGAAAATTGATCGAATTGAAGAACCATATGTAAAAGCTACCATGATGGTACCAAACGACTACGTAGGTGCAGTTATGGAACTGTGTCAAGGAAAACGTGGCATTTTTATCGATATGCAATATCTTGATGAAAACCGAGTTAGTATCGTGTACGAGATTCCGTTAGCTGAAATTGTTTATGATTTCTTTGATCAATTGAAGTCAAGCACAAAGGGATATGCTTCCTTTGACTATGAATTGATTGGATACAAACCATCGAAACTAGTGAAGATGGACATTCTTTTAAATGCTGAAAAGGTTGATGCTCTATCCTTTATCGTACACCGTGACTCTGCATATGAACGTGGTAAAGTAATCGTTGAGAAACTAAAGGAATTGATTCCAAGGCAGCAATTTGAGGTGCCAGTACAGGCAGCTGTAGGACAGAAAATTATAGCTCGTTCTACTATTAAAGCGATGCGTAAAAACGTACTCGCAAAATGTTATGGCGGGGATATCTCCCGTAAACGTAAGCTTCTTGAAAAGCAAAAAGAAGGTAAGAAACGGATGAAGCAAGTAGGATCTGTTGAAGTACCACAGGAAGCATTCATGGCAGTCCTAAAAATGGATGATAAATAGTAAGTAAGTAGTACTCAAGAGCTTTGAAAATTTGAAAAGCCTCTAACGTTTAATAGTATAATGATGAATAAAATGTACCGCAGACTCTTTCTGCGGTATTTCTCTATTTTACTTCATCCAGAAAAAACTCCCCATTTCTAAAAATGGTGGGATAAATATAATAAAAGTATACGGATTCAGTGGTGGTTCAAACCGTGCTGAATAAAGTTAAAGCCTCCGTTGGATGCCTCAGATTTTCAAATGGAATTTATCGATTTCGCTCGATAAAATCTGGGTGCAAATTACGCTAAGACGTATATGATAGAAAGAAGTGATTCTTTGGTAAAAGCAGCATACCTTCACATTCCATTTTGTGAACAAATCTGTCACTATTGTGACTTTAATAAAGTATTTTTGCAGGGTCAGCCAGTTGATGAATATTTACAGTCAATGAATGATGAGCTTAAAAACACAGTCGAGGCATATCCTCCTACCCAACTGAAAACAATATTTGTTGGGGGTGGAACTCCTACCGTTTTATCAATTCAGCAGTTAGAAATCTTCTTGATTAGCATTAACAAGTATTTGATACCGAGAGATAAGGGGCTTGAATTTACCTTTGAAGCGAATCCAGGAGATCTTTCAGAGGATAAGCTAAAGCTATTATTAGACTCTGGGGTAAATAGAATTAGTTTTGGGGTACAAACTTTTGACGACAATCTTTTGCAAGCAATTGGTAGAACCCACCGTAGGAAGGATGTATTCCAAACTGTTGAGTTAGCGAAAAAAGTTGGGTTTACTAACATAAGTGTTGACTTAATGTACGCTCTTCCAAATCAAACGGTTGCTAGTTTTAAGGAATCACTTGATTTAGCTTTTTCGCTTAATGTGGAGCATGTATCAGCTTATTCGCTGATAATTGAACCCAAAACAGTGTTTTACAATCTAATGAGAAAAGGAAAGCTTCAGCTCCCAACCCAAGAAAATGAAGCTTCAATGTATGAACTTTTAATGGCGGAAATGTCAGGTCACGGCTTTATTCAATATGAAATTAGTAATTTTTCTAGAAAAGGCTTCGAAAGCATTCATAATCTAACGTATTGGAACAATGAGGAATACTACGGAATAGGTGCTGGAGCCCATAGTTATGTTGATGGAAAAAGGATAACAAACGCAGGTCCTATCAAAAAATATATGTCATTAGTAGAAACAACAGGCTTTCCATATGTTGAAACGCATTCTGTAGATCCGAAAGAAAGAATGGAGGAAGAACTATTCTTAGGACTTCGCAAAATTGAAGGTGTTTCTAAATCTCATTTTTATGAAAAATTTGGGATCGACATTCAAACCGTGTTTGTTAATCAAATTAATGAACAAATAGCAAAAGGATTACTTGAAGAGAAAGATGATTTTATTCGTTTAACTCATAAAGGGAAATTTCTTGGAAATGAGGTTTTCCAAGCGTTTCTTCTATAAAGGTTTAAACACTTTGTTATTGTAAAACGCAACTATATTTAGGGGGTTCATATTTCATTTGTAACTTCTGTTGAAAGAAGTTAAATCGTTGACAATGTAACTCGTATTTGGTAATTTATTTATAGAATTAGCACTCGCATTAATTGAGTGCTAACAGAGGTGATGTTTCTTGCTAACGGATCGTCAGCTATTAATTCTTCAGGTAATCATAGATGATTTTATTAGATCTGCACAACCAGTAGGGTCAAGAACATTGTCGAAAAAAAATGAGATTGTGTTTAGCTCAGCAACTATTCGCAATGAAATGGCAGATCTTGAAGAACTTGGATTTATCGAGAAAACCCATAGCTCATCAGGAAGAGTACCTTCTGAAAAAGGATACCGTTATTATGTGGATCATTTAATCTCTCCAAGTCGATTATCTTCAAAAGAAAAACAGGAGCTTAAATCGATCTTTGCTGAGAGAATTTATGAGTTGGAAAAAATCGTACAAAAATCCGCGCAAATCTTGTCGGATCTTACGAATTATACAGCAATTGTACTTGGACCAGCTTTTAAAGAGAATAAGGTGAAAAGGCTGCAAATTGTACCTATTAATTTCGAAACGGCTGTAGCTATTATTGTTACTGATAATGGTCATGTGGAGAATAGAACAATAACGTTTCCTGAATCGATTGATCCGAGTGATATCGAAAAAATGGTCAATATTCTCAATGAAAGACTCGTTGGTGTTCCGTTAACAGAACTGAAAAATAAGATTTATAAAGAGGTAGCTACTCTTCTAAAAACAAATATTCGAAATTATGATAGCTTGCTAAATGTTCTTGACCAAACACTTACTCTGAAAACAGAGGAAAAAGTGTATATTGGCGGTAAAACAAACATGTTAAGCCAGCCTGAATTCCATGATATTGATAAAATCCGTTCTTTACTAACAATGATTGAAAGTGAACGTGAATTTTCAAGGCTTTTACGAACGGATAAAGCTGGAATCAATATTAAAATAGGTCATGAAAATAATAATATAGCCATGAATGACTGTAGCTTAATTACTGCTACCTACTCTGTCGGGTCTGAGCACTTAGGTTCAATCGCCATTTTAGGCCCAACGAGAATGGAATATTCACGTGTAATTAGCTTATTACAGCATATTAGTCAGGATTTTTCAAAGGTCTTAACCAAGCTGTATCAAAATGAATAGCAGTGGCTATATTTAGGAGAGGGTGTTTTTTCCTCTCATACATATACTAGCAAATAGATGTTAATGTTTTTTTTCTAACTTTAAGGGAGGTGAAATAATTGGCTAACGAGAAAGAAATGATCAAAGATGATATTGAAACAACTGAAGAAAATGATGTAGTTGAAACAATTGAACAGGTTGAAGCTGAACTTGTAGAAGAAAGTGAAAATAAAGGGCAAGATGAACTTTCGAAAGCCAATGAGAGAATAGCTGAACTTGAAGCTAAGCTTGAGGAGGCAGAAAACCGAATTTTACGAATTCAAGCTGACTTCGAAAATTATAAGCGACGAGCTCGTTTAGATCAGGAAACAGCTTCTACATATAGAGCACAAAGTTTAGTAAGTGATTTATTACCGGCTCTTGATAATTTTGAAAGAGCTCTTCAAATAGAAGCGAAAGATGATCATGCAAAATCTATTCTACAAGGAATGGATATGGTGTACCGTAGCATTGTTGAAGCACTAAAAAAAGAAGGTGTTGAGGCAATTGAGGCGGTTGGTACACAGTTTGACCCTCATTTACATCAAGCAGTAATGCAGGTCGATGAACCTGATGTAGAATCAAACGTAGTTCTAGAAGAGTTCCAAAAAGGGTATAAGTTAAAGGATAGAGTATTACGCCCATCAATGGTTAAAGTAAATCAATAATTGAAAGTAATGTTCACTATAAGGAGGTTATTTCCATGAGTAAAATCATTGGTATAGACTTAGGTACTACAAACTCATGTGTTGCTGTAATGGAAGGCGGAGAAGCGAAAGTTATTCCAAATCCAGAGGGAAATCGCACAACTCCATCTGTAGTTTCTTTTAAAAATGGAGAAAGACAAATTGGGGAAGTTGCAAAGCGTCAAGCTATCACAAACCCTAATACAATCATGTCTATTAAACGTCATATGGGAACTGACTACAAGGTAGAGGTTGAGGGCAAGCAATATACACCACAGGAAGTTTCTGCAATTCTTCTTCAATATTTTAAATCTTACGCAGAAGAGTATCTAGGGGAAAAGGTAACTAAAGCAGTTATTACGGTTCCTGCATACTTCAATGATGCAGAGCGTCAAGCAACTAAGGATGCTGGTAGAATTGCAGGGCTTGAAGTTGAACGTATTATCAACGAGCCAACTGCAGCTGCCCTTGCGTATGGTTTAGACAAAACAGACGAAGACCAAACAATTCTTGTATATGACCTAGGTGGAGGTACATTTGACGTTTCCATCCTAGAACTTGGCGATGGTGTATTCGAGGTTAAATCTACTGCTGGGGACAACCGTCTTGGTGGAGATGACTTTGACCAAGTAATCATTGATTATTTAGTAGACCAATTCAAAAAAGAAAATGGAATAGATCTTTCTAAAGATAAAATGGCATTACAACGCTTGAAGGATGCAGCTGAAAAAGCGAAGAAGGATTTATCAGGTGTAACTTCAACACAAATTTCACTTCCTTTCATCACTGCAGGAGAAGCTGGTCCGCTACATTTAGAAGTGAACCTAACTCGTGCTAAATTTGACGAGCTTACAGCAGGACTTGTAGAACGTACAATGGGACCTACTCGTCGTGCATTACAAGATGCTGGCCTTTCAGCAAGTGAAATTGATAAAGTAATCCTTGTAGGTGGTTCTACTCGTATTCCGGCTGTTCAAGAAGCGATTAAAAAGGAAATTGGTAAGGAGCCTCACAAAGGTGTAAATCCTGATGAAGTTGTAGCACTAGGAGCTGCAATTCAAGGTGGAGTATTAACTGGAGATGTTAAGGATGTTGTTCTATTAGACGTAACTCCTCTTTCTCTAGGTATCGAAACGATGGGTGGAGTATTCACTCGATTAATCGATCGTAATACAACAATTCCTACTAGTAAGTCACAAGTATTCTCAACTGCTGCTGATAACCAAACGGCTGTTGATATACATGTTCTTCAAGGTGAGCGTCAAATGGCAGCGGACAATAAAACATTAGGCCGTTTCCAATTAACAGATATTCCACCAGCACCACGTGGAGTTCCACAAATCGAGGTTACGTTCGATATCGATAAAAATGGTATCGTAAATGTACGTGCTAAGGATTTAGGAACTAATAAAGAACAAGCAATTACAATCCAATCTTCTTCTGGTCTTTCTGATGCTGAAGTTGAACGTATGGTTCGTGAAGCTGAAGAAAATGCTGAAGCAGACAAAAAGCGTAAAGAAGAAGTTGAGCTACGAAACGAAGCTGAACAACTAGTGTTTACTACAGAAAAGACACTAAAAGATCTAGAAGGTAAGGTAGACGAAGCTGAAGTTGCTAAAGCAAACGAAGCTAAGGATGCATTAAAACAAGCTATCGAGAAAAACGATCTTGAAGAAATTCGTGCGAAGAAAGATGCACTACAAGAGGTTGTCCAACAACTTTCAGTAAAACTATATGAGCAAGCTGCTCAAGCGAGTCAAGCTGCACAAGGTGCTGAAGGTGCTAATGCTGGCAAAAAGGACGACGATGTAGTAGACGCAGAATTCGAAGAAGTGAAAGACGATAAATAATAAATGAAAAAGTACCACTAATAAAGCATCTGGCCAACAATTCATCAATATTTTGAATTGTTGCCAATCCTTTCGGAGGAGTAACGGGCTTAAGAGTTGGAGCTAGACATTTATTATTCAAGATGTGTTAAAAGTCAAAGTCAGGCCTGTCTTGGCTTTGACTTTTTTCGCGTATAAGAAAGTTTGGAGTGCTTTCTTATACGCGAAAGGGATAGTAGTTTGTAGAACTCCTTTTCTTTTTTGGAACACCAATGGGAAAAGGAATAAAATTTGATAGAATCTATAATTGATTGCGTAAAGGTGTGGAATTTGTTTATTGCCTTTTCGTAAAAATAAGTGATAAAATATTCTTTATGTGAATGATGCGGGAGTGGATTTAATGAGTAAAAGAGATTTTTATGAGGTACTCGGGATTTCGAAAACTGCTTCTAAGGACGAGATCAAGAAAGCATATCGAAAATTGTCAAAAAAGTATCATCCCGATATCAATAAAGAACCAGATGCAGCTGATAAATTTAAGGAAATTACAGAAGCGTATGAAGCTTTAAGTGATGATAATAAGCGCGCACACTACGATCAGTTCGGACACACAGATCCAAACCAAGGCTTTGGGGGATTTGGTGGATCAGACTTTGGTGGTGGCTTTGGTTTCGAGGATATTTTCAGCTCTATTTTCGGTGGTGGCACAAGACGAAGAGACCCGAATGCACCGCGCCAAGGAGCAGACTTACAATATACAATGACATTACAATTTGAAGAAGCAGTGTTTGGTAAGGAAACGGACATTGAAATTCCGAGAGAAGAAGAATGTTCAACCTGTAACGGTTCTGGTGCAAAACCAGGCACAAATCCAGAAACTTGTACACACTGTCATGGGTCAGGCCAAGTAAGTGTTGAGCAAAATACGCCAATCGGACGTATTGTAAACAGACGAGTTTGTCATCACTGTAGTGGAACTGGAAAGCAAATTAAACATAAGTGTTCTACATGTGATGGCTCTGGTAAAGTTAAGAAACGTAAGAAAATTCATGTTAAAATTCCTGCTGGCATCGATGATGGTCAACAGCTAAGAGTTGCTGGTCAAGGTGAGCCAGGAGTGAATGGAGGACCACCTGGAGATCTTTATGTTGTTTTCCATGTTCGATCTCACGAATTCTTTGAAAGAGATGGCGACGATATTTATTGCGAAATGCCACTAACGTTTGCACAAGCAGCGTTAGGTGATGAAATTGAAGTTCCTACCCTTCATGGTAAGGTAAAGCTTAAGATCCCTGCTGGAACACAAACTGGTACTAAATTCCGCTTACGGGGTAAAGGTGTACCAAATGTTCGAGGATATGGTCAAGGTGACCAGCATATTCGCATTCGTGTCATTACACCAACAAAGCTAACCGAAAAACAAAAACAATTGTTGCGTGAATTCACTGAAATCAGTGGGAATGAAGCTCCAGATGAACAGCATGATAACTTCTTTGCAAAAGTAAAACGAGCATTTAAAGGCGAATAAACTAGAAAAGCGTAAGCGCCCTGTTCAACCGCAACAAGCAAATGTTCTGTGGCAAATAAGTCGTTCTTTGACTCTTCATTGCCGCGCGTTTTTGACCACGAGCGGTTAGGCTCTGCTCTGGAGCTAAATAAAGAAAAGCGCAAGCGCGATTTATAATAAAGGATTGGAGTTGGTAGATATGAAATGGTCTGAAATAAGCATTCATACAACACAAGAGGCGGTGGAGCCCATTTCGAATATTCTTCACGAAGCAGGTGCGAGCGGTGTAGTAATAGAGGATCCATTTGACCTAACAAAGGAACGAGAGAATGTATTTGGAGAAATCTACCAACTAAATCCGGATGATTATCCTGAAGAAGGCGTTATTGTAAAAGCATACTTACCTGTGAATAGCTTCTTAGGAGAAACTGTTGATGAAATTAAGGAAGCGATAAACAATCTTTTACTTTTTGATATTGATTTAGGTCACAATAAAATTACCATTAGTGAAGTAAATGAAGAAGAATGGGCGACTGCTTGGAAAAAGTATTATAACCCAGTTAAGATCTCTGAGAAATTCACAATAGTACCAACATGGGAAACATATGAGCCTGTTAGTAGCGATGAACTAATTATTGAGCTCGACCCTGGTATGGCTTTTGGAACAGGGACTCATCCTACAACGGTGATGAGTATTCAAGCTCTTGAACGTACTGTACAAGAGGGAGACCATATTATTGATGTTGGAACAGGTTCTGGTGTATTAAGTATTGCTGCCGCTATGTTGGGGGCGAAGTCTGTAAAAGCATTAGATTTAGATATAGTTGCAGTTGAAAGCGCAAATTTAAATATTAAGCTAAATAAAGTTCATGATAAAGTAACAGTTTCACAAAATAACCTACTTGATGACATAGAAGGTCCAGTAGATTTAATAGTAGCGAATATACTAGCTGAAATTATTGTTCGTTTCACTGATGATGCAGCAAAAATTCTTAAACCAAATGGAGTATTCATTGTGTCAGGTATAATTAATACGAAAAAGCAAGATGTAAAAGATAGCTTACTTGAGGCTGGCTTCTATATTGAAGAAGTATTAGTAATGGAAGATTGGGTATCAATGATAGCTAGAAAGAAAAACGATTAATTACCTGATTACCGGGTGGTGGATAGACATGCAACGATATTTTGTAGATGACATGAACGATACGCATGCAACAATTACGGGTGAGGACGTTCATCATATTACTCGAGTTATGAGAATGTCCATTGGTGACAATATCATTTGTTGTTATAATGGGAAAGTTGCACGCTGTAGTATTACTGAAATTACCAATGATTCGGTTTTTGCATATGTTGTAGAATGGGTAGAGAACATAAATGAACTACCTATAAAGGTTTGTATAGCTAGTGGTCTCCCGAAGGGTGATAAACTAGAATATGTGATTCAAAAAGGGACCGAGCTTGGTACAGCTGAGTTTGTCCCTTTTATTGCCGCGCGTTCTATTGTGAAATGGGATGAAAAGAAGGGACACAAAAAAACAGAGCGTTGGAGTAAAATTGCAAAAGAAGCGGCTGAACAGTCACACAGAGCGGTTATTCCTAATGTGCAAACACCTTTATCATTTCAAAATCTCTTATCCTATAGCGAGTCCTATGACTATAAATTGATTGCATATGAAGAGGATGCAAAACGTGGCGAAAGATCAAATCTAGCGCGAGTCCTTTCCGAGTTAATAGAGGGACAATCTCTATTAGTAGTTATTGGACCTGAAGGCGGTTTGTCTGAAAAAGAAGTAGCAAAGCTCGAGGAACATGGTTTTATTTCTTGTAGCTTTGGTCCTAGAATATTACGAACAGAAACAGCACCTTTATACGTATTATCAGCTGTTTCCTATCATTTTGAACTAGCGAGGTGACAACAATGTCATTAGTAGCATTCCATACTTTAGGTTGTAAAGTAAACCATTATGAAACGGAAGCAATATGGCAGCTTTTTAAAGAAGCAGGCTACGAACGAACAGAGTTCGAAAGTACTGCTGATGTATATGTTATCAACACTTGTACAGTTACAAACACTGGAGATAAAAAGAGTAGACAGGTAATTCGTAGAGCTATTAGAAAGAATCCTGATGCCGTTATTTGTGTAACGGGATGTTATGCTCAAACCTCTCCTGCTGAGATTATGGCAATTCCTGGTGTAGATATCGTTGTCGGTACACAGGACCGTAAAAAAATGCTTGAGTATATTGAACAATATAAGCAAGAGCGCCAGCCTATTAATGGGGTTGGAAATATCATGAAAACACGTGTGTACGAAGAGCTTGAGGTTCCTTCGTTTACTGACCGTACACGTGCATCTTTAAAAATTCAAGAAGGCTGTAATAATTTCTGTACATTCTGTATCATTCCATGGGCAAGGGGGTTAATGCGTTCTCGTGATCCACAGGAAGTAATCAAGCAAGCACAAGCTCTTGTGAATGCAGGATATAAAGAGATTGTACTGACAGGCATACACACTGGTGGCTATGGGGAAGACATGAAGGACTATAACCTAGCTGCACTGTTAAGAGATTTAGAATCAAAAGTAATCGGTCTTAAGCGTATTCGTATTTCTTCAATCGAAGCAAGTCAAATTACGGATGAAATCATTGAAGTTCTAGATCAATCCTCAAAAATTGTACGTCATCTACATGTTCCTCTTCAATCAGGCTCAAACACTGTTTTAAAGAGAATGAGACGTAAATATACAATGGAATTCTTTGCAGAGCGCTTAACACGCTTACGTGAGGCGTTACCAGGTCTTGCATTAACTTCAGATGTAATTGTAGGATTTCCAGGGGAAACGGAAGAAGAGTTCATGGAAACGTATAATTTCATCAAAGAGCATAAATTCTCTGAATTACACGTTTTCCCATATTCTAAGCGTACAGGTACTCCGGCAGCACGTATGGAAGACCAAATTGACGAAGAAGTGAAAAATGAGCGTGTTCATCGCCTGATCACACTTTCAGACCAATTAGCAAAAGAATATGCTTCAGTTTATGAAGGCGAAGTTTTAGAGGTTATCCCTGAAGAAATCGATAAAGATAATCCTGAAAGTGGACTATATATTGGATATACAGATAATTATCTAAAAGTTAAATTCAATGCTACTGAAGATATGATCGGTAAAATTGTAAAAGTAAAAATCACAAAAGCAGGCTATCCATACAACGAAGGTCAGTTTGTGAAAGTTGAAGAAGATTTTCCACTAAAAGAGGCAAGAACAACTGCATAATTAATTTTAAATAGGAAGCTAGCCATCTTTTTGGTTAGCTTCTTGAATTTTTAAGCATAATATTGTTGATAAACAATGAGATATACATGCTAGTCAACCCAAACTAACAATGATATGATGTTAGAGGTACGTACAACTTAAAGTTTGAAAGGAGTAATACATAATGACTTCTATTGCAAAAATGATCGATCATACAGCATTAAAAGCAGACACAACAAAGGCACAGATTGAAACACTTTGTGCTGAGGCAAAGGAATATGGCTTTGCTTCCGTTTGTGTGAACCCTACATGGATTGAAATTGCGGCAAATTTACTTCACGGATCTGAGGTAAAGGTTTGTACAGTAATTGGTTTTCCTTTAGGTGCTAACACACCTGAAACGAAAGCTTTTGAAACTAAGGACGCTATTGAAAAGGGTGCAACAGAAGTAGATATGGTTATCAATATTGGTGCACTAAAAGATAAAAATGATGAATTAGTCGAAAGAGACATCCGTGCTGTCGTTGAGGCTGCAAAAGGAAAAGCTTTAACGAAAGTAATAATTGAGACTAGTTTATTAACAGATGAAGAAAAGGTAAGAGCTTGTGAAATTGCTGTCAAAGCAGGAGCAGATTTTGTAAAAACGTCTACAGGTTTTTCTACCGGCGGAGCAACGGTTGAAGACATTCGCTTAATGCGTAAAACAGTAGGTCCTGATATCGGTGTGAAAGCATCTGGTGGTGTACGTGATGTCCAAGGAACACGGGATATGATTGATGCAGGAGCTACTCGTATTGGCGCAAGTGCTGGTGTAGCGATTGTTAATGGTTTATCAGGTTCATCTGATTATTAATAGTAACGAATAAAGCCTGGCCAATAATGATTTGGTCAGGCTTTTTACGTATATTAAGATTATTCGGCTCTGTGAAATCTTGTGATAAACTTTGTAAGTACTCCAGTAAAAGGTAGAAAAAGCAAGGATGTTAATACATTAAATATTAAACTGATATGGGCAATTTGTACATCTGGAAGTGAGGTTAACATTTTTGCAAGGGCACCTAACATATCAATGAATGGGAAAAATACAATTACACCTATTAAGTTTATCCAAATATGCGTATATGCTGCTAATTTTGCCTCTTGTTTGCTACCAATGCTAGCAATATAAGCAGTTATACATGTACCAATATTTGCCCCAAGAAGAATAGCTATGCCGGCATTTAAAGATAATAGCTGCTCATTGATAAAACCCATAATAATACCTGTTGTTGCTGTGCTTGACTGGATAATGGCTGTTAAAAGGGTTCCTACACCCACACCAAATATCCCACTTTCATTGGTTTTTTCAAAAAAGGTATGGATGGAAGGAAATTGTGAGATAGGTTTAGCAAGGTGTTCAAACCCATTCATTGCAACAAACATGCAACCTAGTCCAAATAAAAATGCCCCAAAGCTAAATACTTGTTGATTTTTAACGAATAAGCAAAGAAAACCTACTACCAGAAGAGGAACAATCCATTCAAAAATATCAAAAGTAATCATCTCCGCAGTAAAGGTAGTTCCTATATTGGTGCCAAGGATAATACCTATTGATTGCCTAAATGTTAAATAACCTGTTGCAATCAATCCAACAACGAGCACCATTACTGCTGAACTACTATGGATAATGGCAGTTATAATGGTCCCGGTAAGAAGCCCTTTTATCGGGTTATCCGTAAACCGTATAAGCCACACTTTGATTTTTTCCCCAGTTAGATTATAAAGACCAGTTCTCATAACAGTCATTCCAAATAAAAATATTGCGATAAAAACTGCGAACAAGGATACTAGTTCGATCATCTCGTATTCACCTCTTATCACATTGTATGGACAAGACTTTGTGAAAATGACTACTGAAATTTATTTCTAAATTGACCAATTCTGTGATAGTTTGTGAAATACAGTTGACCTAAAATACAGCATATATTATAATTGCAAAGTACATGTTTATTTTTTTGCCATGACATTTTTAACGTTATTTAGTGATGTCTTCCATTTCCTTAAGTGGGGGATGGCTTAATAAAGTTAAAGCCTCCGGCGGATGCCTCAGATTTTCAGTGGAAGTTTTTCGAGGATAGCTCGAAAAAATCTGGGCGCAAATACGCCAAGGCGTATTTGATTGGCAGTGTAAGATACTTCCTATAACATGTTTCTTAATTTGATGTTAGTGGTTGTTTTCGGAGGGAGGGAATTAGAATGTCAAAAACGGTCGTTCGTAAAAACGAATCGCTTGAAGATGCTCTTCGCCGCTTCAAACGTACTGTATCAAAATCAGGTACTATTCAAGAAGCTAGAAAGCGCGAATTCTATGAAAAGCCTAGCGTAAAGCGTAAGAAGAAATCTGAAGCTGCTAGAAAGCGCAAATACTAAAAGAGGGTGTAGTTTTTTTATGAGTCTTCTCGAGCGTTTAAATAATGATATGAAAACAGCGATGAAGAATAAAGAGAAAGATAGACTATCTGTGATTCGAATGGTCAAAGCTGCTCTTCAAAATGAAGGAATTAAGCTTGGGACAAGTGACTTATCTGAAGAAGCGGAATTAACTGTTCTTACTCGTGAATTAAAACAACGAAAAGATTCCCTCCGTGAATTTAGTAACGCAGGTCGTGAAGATCTTGTTAATAAAATTCAAACTGAAATTGAGATATTAGAAGTATACCTTCCACAGCAATTATCTGAAGAAGAACTTACAGAGATTGTGAAGGAAACGATTACTGAGGTCAATGCTTCTTCGAAAGCTGATATGGGCAAAGTTATGGCCGCTATTATGCCAAAGGTAAAAGGTAAGGCAGATGGCGCCCTTGTCAATAAAGTTGTTCAACAGCAATTATCTTAAAAAAAGGCATCTTACATTTTGTAAGATGCTTTTTTACTATGAGTCAGCACTTCTATTCAAACACAAAACCCACTAATAATTTTTATAAAAATTGAAACCGCAATGCCTTTTGAATCGTATTACATAATATCCGGTAAGATAGTGAAAGAGAAGGGAGGTAACACCATGAGACAACTGAGGTTATTTTTTTATGTAACGATGATTCTATTCCCTCTGTTAGTAGTATTCACGCCTAATAATAGCTATAGCGCAGACCAAGTGGTTTATATCATACCGGTTGAAGAGACCGTTGAAAAAGGATTAAGTGCATTTATAGATCGTTCTATTACAGATGCTGAGGAAAAAGGGGCAGATCTCATTATTTTAGAGATGGACACACTTGGTGGTGCAGTGGATGCTGCAACAGAGATAGGTAAGAGAATCCAAGAGGCAACGATTCCTACAGTTACTTTTGTTAACAATGATGCAATTTCTGCAGGAGCCTTTATCGCATTAAATGCTGATGAAATATACATGTCAGAGAATGCGAGGATGGGGGCAGCAGGGGTTATTGATCAAGAGGGGAATACGGCAGATGAAAAGGCTGTTTCCTATTGGCTCTCTGCAATGAAGGGGGCCGCTGAGCAAAATGGACGTGACCCAATTTATGCACTTGCTATGGCAGATAAAGAGATTGATCTTCCAGAGCTCGGGGCAGGAAAAGGAAAGTTTCTAACATTAACCTCTAGCCAAGCTCTCGAAATTAAATACGCAGAAGGTGTCGTGCATAATAGAGCGGATCTATTAAAAACATTAGGGTATGAAAAAGCAACAGTAGAAGTGGCAGAAGTTAGTTTTGCTGAAAAAGTAGCTCGGTTTATCACGAACCCAATCGTAGTGCCGATTCTATTATCAATAGGTAGTTTAGGCTTAGTTATTGAGCTTTATTCACCAGGCTTTGGTTTTCCTGGAATAATGGGGATAGCTTCACTATTGCTGTTTTTCTATGGACATACAGTGGCTGGACTTGCTGGTTGGGAATCTATCATCCTGTTTGTAGTTGGAATTGTATTGATATTACTGGAATTTGTTTTACCAGGGGGGATCATAGGTTTGATAGGATTAGGAGCTATTTTAACAAGCTTTTTTATGGCCGGTAGCAGCATTTGGATCATTTCCATATCTCTATTAATTGCACTTGTAGTTACGATTGTTGCTTCGATTATCTTAATAAAGGTTTTTGGAAAGAAATTACATGCTTTTAGGAAAATTATCTTATTTGATTCAACGAATACTGAAAGCGGATATGTTTCAAATGAAAACCGCAAAGAATTAATCGGTATGCAGGGCCATGCTTTAACAACATTAAGACCTTCTGGTACAGTAGTAATTAATGATGAACGAATTGATGTTGTAACCGAGGGCACCTATATTGAGCGCAACAAGAAAGTGGAAGTCATCAAAGCAGAAGGTTCTCGAATTGTAGTTCGAGAGGTTTCTGAGATTGATAAATAAAATTTGTAGGAGGAAGACAAAATGCCATCAGGTATGTTATTTGTTCTTTTATTAGTTGCACTAGGAATTATATTATTAGCTATTTTATTTACATTTGTGCCTGTAGCACTCTGGATTTCAGCACTAGCAGCAGGTGTACGCGTAAGTATCTTTACATTAATCGGGATGAGATTACGTCGTGTTATTCCAAATCGTGTTATTATCCCGTTAATTAAGGCGCAAAAGGCTGGATTAAATCTTAATACGAACCAACTAGAAAGTCACTATTTAGCAGGAGGAAATGTTGACCGCGTTGTTAACTCACTTATTGCTGCACAGCGTGCAAATATCGAATTAACATTCGAGCGTGCGGCGGCAATTGACCTTGCTGGTCGTGACGTATTAGAAGCAGTACAAATGAGTGTAAACCCTAAAGTAATAGAAACACCGTTTATTTCCGGTGTGGCGATGGATGGTATTGAGGTAAAAGCGAAAGCACGTATTACTGTACGTGCAAATATTGATCGACTAGTCGGGGGAGCAGGGGAAGAAACAATTATTGCCCGTGTTGGTGAAGGTATCGTAAGTACAATTGGTTCTCAGATGGATCATAAAAAGGTTCTTGAAAATCCAGATATGATTTCACAAACAGTCCTTTCAAAAGGGCTTGATGCAGGTACGGCTTTTGAAATCCTATCCATTGATATTGCTGATATTGATATTGGTAAGAACATCGGAGCTGTGCTTCAAACTGACCAAGCTGAAGCTGATAAGAAAATTGCGCAAGCAAAAGCAGAAGAACGACGCGCAATGGCAGTTGCAACAGAACAAGAGATGCGCGCTCGCGTAGAGGAAATGAAGGCAAAGGTTGTAGAAGCAGAAGCTGAAGTTCCACTAGCAATGGCAGAAGCATTACGATCTGGAAACCTCGGAGTACTGGATTACACGAACTTAAAAAATATCATGGCTGACACTGATATGAGGGATTCGATTGGTCGAAGCGCAAAAAACAATGAAGATGATGAAAAATAAGTAGAATACTAAACCTCAAAATTTGAAAGGAGGTTTATCACTTTGGAATCACCTATTGAAAAGTTGCTGAATTGGATATTCTCGAATATTTGGATATTAATTATCGTAGGTGGATTTGTCCTTAACACAATTAGGCGTTTTAAAACGGGGGAATCTGCGCCAACGACACAGATTCCACTTCCAAAGCAATACAACCCGTTTGATCAAGAGAAAAAAGAAACACATGCTGAATACGACCAAACTAAATATGAAACGGTTGAAGAACCTCGGGATGTCTTGAATTCAGAGCCCAAAAAGTCTTTTTATGAAAAATATCTTGAGCTTCAGCAGAATAACACATACGGCAGCGATCCATCCTTTGAGGAAGAGGTAGACCTGCCTCCAGTTTCAAAACCGATTCCTATAAATAAGCCAGTACCGACAAAAGAACAACCTACATCCAGAAGTTTTTCAAAAAACAAGGTTGTGGAAGGAATTATTTGGTCCGAAATTCTTGGTCCACCAAGGGCAAAAAGACCTTTCCAACGTAGATATTAAGGGGAAAAACAAGAGTCGGAGAGTACTTCTACAACTAAATATGTATTACTATCATCAATCTAAAAAGAGTTCTATGAACCCCTTTTCTCTCATAAATATGAGATGAAAGGGGGTTCTTTTTTATGCCTAAAAAACTCAGACAGCGTATGAAGAATTGGATAACAAATAAGATGGAACTTCCCGCTGACGTCATGATGGATCTTCCTAGAATTACAATGATTGGACAATTACATATTTACATAGAGAATCATCGAGGACTGTTAACCTTTTCTGAAAAAGAGGTACGTTTATTACTGAAACAGGGACAACTTCTCATTAAGGGCAATTCATTTGTCATTAAAACCATCCTGCCAGAAGAAATAATGCTAGAAGGATCAATCGAGCATGTGCAATATATCGAGAAATGATTTAGTAGGAGGAAAAGCATGAAAAATCAATGGATCCACTTCTTTATTGGAAGTGTTAAAGTTGCAATTAATGGAAAAGGAACGGAACGTTTTATCAATGAATGTGTTCGTCGAGGGATTGTTGTTTGGAATCTAAGAACACAAGGGAGCCATACAGTAACCTTCTCTATGAAAGTCAGTGATATCTCAAAGATTCGTGCCATCGTACGGAAAAGTGATTGTAAACTTCGGTTTATAGGGAGAAGGGGGGTTCCGTTTTTAGTTAAAAGGGCTCTTCACAACAGTGGCTTTCTAATTGGGTCCATATCATTTTTGCTAATCATTACGTTGCTTTCGAATATGGTTTGGGGGATAAATGTTGAAGGTGCTAAGCCTGAAACTGAGCATTTAATATTGCAGGAATTAAAGAAACTTGGTGTGGAGAAAGGGAAGTTTCAATTTTTTATTGAGGATAATGAATCGATTCAGCGTCATCTAGAAGAAGCAATTAGTGATATTACGTGGATTGGTGTGGAGTTAAATGGGACGACCTATCACTTCGAAGTTGTAGAAAAAAACCAACCTGAGCCACCAGAACAATATAGCCCAAGAAATTTAGTTGCAAAAAAGAAAGCAATTATTACGAAAATGTTTGTTGAGGAAGGAAAACCCCTTATCACTGTAAATGACTTTGTAAATAAAGGTGAGATTTTAGTTACAGGTAAGATTGGTAAAGAGGGTGAAGAAAAATATGTTCCGGCACGAGGAAAAATTTTTGGAGAAACTTGGTACAAGTCTGAAGTAGAGGTAGAAATTACAACGAAATTAAATGTTCTTACGGGAAACCATAAGAATAAGCATTATGTATCCATAGGAAACGTACACATACCGATATGGGGATTTTCGAATCAAGAATATAAGAAATTTGAAACGGAAGATAATGTAAGACACGTGAAATTTTTTAATTGGGAACTCCCAATCGCTTATGTAAAGAAGACTATTCATGAAAGTGAAGAAGTCGTTAGAGAATACACACTTGATGAAGCTGTTGAAGCAGCTAAGAAAATAGGAAGAGACCATTTGGAGAAAAAATTAGACAGTGACGCGGAAATTATTGGAGAAAAAGTTTTGCGTCAGACCACTAACAATGGTAAAGTAAAATTGGAAATAAAATATAATGTTATTGAAAATATCGTCACTACGATACCATTAGTTCAAGGAGACTAAAGGATGTCCGAAGATTTAGTTATGAGTAAACATCAAGTTGAAAATCCAAATGAAGCAATTGTTTTATTTGGAAATAATGACATTCATCTTAAACGAATCGAAGAAGAATTGAATGTCTCAATTGTAACAAGAGGCGAAGCTGTTCATATTTCTGGCGATCCTATGAATGTTCAACTAGTAGAGGAGATATTGGAAAAGCTTTTGGGTGTTGTTAGAAAAGGCATTCATTTAAGCGAAAGAGATATTATCTACTGCATTCAAATGGCTAAAAGCGGGAATTTAGATTCCTTTGAAGAGCTATATGATGAGGAAATTACCAAAAGTGCTAAAGGGAAATCAATCCGTGTAAAAACACATGGTCAACGCCAATATGTTGCTGCTATTAAGCAGAGGGATTTGGTCTTTGGAATAGGGCCAGCAGGTACTGGTAAAACATATCTAGCGGTTGTAATGGCTGTAAATGCATTGAAGAACGGACAGGTTAAAAAGATCATTTTGACTCGCCCAGCTGTTGAAGCGGGAGAAAGTCTTGGATTTTTACCTGGTGATCTGAAAGAGAAGGTGGATCCTTATCTACGTCCCCTTTATGATGGATTACACGATGTTCTAGGTGCTGAGCATACAGAACGATTAATCGAGCGTGGAACGATTGAAATTGCCCCATTAGCTTATATGAGGGGACGTACGTTAGATGATGCGTTCGTTATACTCGATGAAGCGCAAAATACAACACTTGCGCAAATGAAGATGTTTTTGACACGACTTGGTTTTGGCTCTAAAATGGTTATTACTGGGGACATTTCTCAAGTCGATTTACCGAAGGGTGCAAAATCTGGCTTGACTGCGGCAATCCAAATATTAAAGGATGTATATGGCACTGCTTTTATCTACTTAGAACAGTCAGATGTGGTTCGACATCCACTTGTTGCAAGGATCATTGAAGCATATGAAAAGGCTGAACAGTAAAGAGAAGACCCATAAAAACATGGGTCTTTTTTACCATTATTTCAGGTGGGAATATAAGGTAAGAGAAGGAGGTTTAGTTGTTGAAAAAAAACATAAGCAAAAACCAAATGATCTCTTTAGTAAAATCCTTTCGCTTTTTACATATCGTAATCTATGTCCTCCTGGCGGCTATTATGTTTATTTCTATGTACAGCAATGTAAAGCCGGAAGAGTTAAACATAGAGCCACTCTCATTATCTGATAAGACCATTCATTCCCCATTAACAATTGAGGATAAAGAGGCAACAAAGGCAAAACAGGATGCTGCTGCAAATGAAGTTGAAGATGTATTTACGTTGAAAACGGAGTATGCAGATAACCAGGTTGACTTAATTATGTCAATTTTTGATGCAATTGAAGAAACAAATGAAGAAGCTGAGGAATTATTTACCTCGAAAACAAAGGAATGGGAAAAGCTTTCTGAAGAGGACAGAGATGATCCTCCTAAGGTATTAACAGCTACCGAAAAACTACAGATTCTTAAATCCAAACTACCTTCAGATTTAACAGCACAAATATCGGATTCCGTATTCACCGCTTTGTTAACTGCAACGCATGATCAATTATCGCGTGCAGAGGATGCTGTTATTACAGCAGTTAATGCGATTATGAAAACAAGGATACCAGCAACTGAAGTAGAAAATGCTAAAGATAAAGTCGTAGATAATCTACGTTATACAAGTCTAGATACTTCGTTAAGGGAAGCGATTCAAGTAATGGCTCGCTTTGCTGTTATACAAAACGAGTATTATGATGTTAAAGCAACAGAGGAAAAACGACAACTAGCAATTGAAGCTGTAGAACCAATAAAAATATTACAAGGGCAAATTATTGTTCAAGAGGGGCATTTAATTGACAGAGATATTTATCGCCAACTTCAATTAGTCGGGCTATTAAATGATGATATTCCAATCCAGCCATTTATAGGACTCATGATGATCATTTGCTTAATGATTATGGCTATTGTGTACCATTTTCAGAATGAATTAATCCCTACTGATAGGCATTCAAATATTTATCTTTTGCTGTTTTCAATAATCTTTACTATAACAATTGTATTAATGAAGGTAATTAGTTTATTCCAACAAATTGACTACTCAGAGATTGGCTACGTAGTTCCTGTTGCGATGGGGGCACTGTTAATTAAATTATTAATTAACGAAAGAGTTGCCATTATATCAAGCATGATATTTGCTGTATGTGGAAGTATTATTTTTAATGAAGGCGTTACGGGCACATTAAATTTCTCTGTTGGTATTTATTACTTATTTGCATGCCTGGCAGGTGTATTATTTCTTAGTAAAAACAATCGAAGAGGTAAAATTCTACAAGCAGGTCTATTTGTTGCTCTAATAAACATTGTCATTCTGCTTTCAATCATGCTCTTGAAAAACGGGAATTACTCGAGTCTTGATTTTGGTTCTTCCATCATTATGGCAGTATTAGCAGGTGTGGTTGCTTCCGTTTTAACGATTGGTCTACTACCATTCTTTGAAGCTGGGTTTGGTATTTTATCAACAATGAAGCTTATTGAGCTTTCAAATCCAAATCATCCCTTACTTCGAAAAATATTAACGGAGGCACCAGGCACTTATCATCATAGTGTAATGGTAGCTAATTTATCAGAATCAGCGTGTGAAGCAATTGGTGCAAACGGGTTATTAGCGAGGGTTTCATCATATTACCATGATATTGGAAAAACAAAGCGCCCCCATTTTTTTATTGAAAATCAAATGAATATTGATAACCCACATGATAAAATAGCACCACAACTTAGTAAAACAATAATTGTTGCACATGCAACTGATGGGGCTGAAACCCTACGAAAGTATAAGATGCCTAAGGAAATTGTTGATATAGCTGAACAGCACCATGGTACAACTCTTTTAAAATATTTTTACCATAAAGCAAAGCAACAAAGTGAACGTGACATATTGGAATCTGATTTTAGGTATGCTGGTCCAAAGGCACAAACCAAGGAAGCAGCTGTTATTGGAATAGCTGATAGTGTAGAAGCTGCCGTAAGATCCCTTTCCAATCCAACTCCTCAAAAAATTGAGTCATTAGTAAATAGCATTATTGCGGATCGATTACAAGATGGACAATTTGATGAATGTCATATAACGTTAAAGGAATTAGATATTGTTGCCAAAACACTTTGTGAATCCCTAAATGGTATTTTCCATTCGCGAATTGAATATCCAGCAGAGTCTACAAAACAGAAGGTGAAGGAAGCATGAGATTAGAAATTGACTTTATTGATGAAACTGATAACGTTTCAGAGGAACAATGTAATACAATTAAAGACTTATTATTCTTAGCGGCTGAAAAAGAAGGAGTTACAGAAGGGTCAGAAGTCTCCATTACATTCGTAGACAATGACCGCATTCAAGAAATAAATCGTGATTATCGAGACAAGGATCAACCTACAGATGTTATATCTTTTGCCATGGAAGAAATGGGCGAAGGAGAAATTGAAATTGTAGGAGAAGACTTGCCAACCATATTAGGTGATATAATTATATCTATTCCTCGAGCAAAGGAGCAGGCTGATGACTACGGTCATTCTTTTATGAGGGAACTAGGGTTTCTCTCGATTCATGGCTTTTTACATTTACTGGGATATGACCATGAAACTCCGGAGGAAGAAGAAGTAATGTTCACAAAACAGAAGGAAATATTAGAAGAATATGGACTTAAAAGATAATAAAAAGAGTGAATGGGAACGCCTTATAAAAAGCCTTTCATTTGCAATACAAGGGATTAAAACAGCTTATTTTAGTGAGAGAAACCTACAAATTCATACACTATTTTCAATACTAGTCATCATTTGTGGATTCTATTTTCAAATAACTAAATATGAATGGCTGATTATTATACTTTTAATTGGCGGAATGATTGCGTTTGAATTATTTAATACTGCGGTCGAAAAAGTTGTAGATTTAGTTACAAAAGACTTTCATCCACTGGCTAAAAAAGCAAAAGACATCGCAGCTGGAGCGGTATTTATTTACGCTTTAACTTCTGTAGTGATAGGACTTGTTCTGTTTCTCCCATATCTTATCGGGTAAATGGTTAAAAGAAAGAAAATTCTTACATTTGTGTAACAAATACATGGAATACATGAATTGATGTAGATTTTTAGGTAAAATAAAAACAATACTTTGAATAACAGAGATAGAAAGGAAGACGTACAGTGAAAATTGAGGAACTAATCGTCGAAGCAAAGAAAGCAAGAGAACTAGCGTATGTTCCATATTCAACCTTCAAAGTAGGTGCAGCTATTTTAACAAAGGATGGTAAGGTTTATCATGGCTGTAATATTGAAAATGCTGCATATAGCGTAACAAATTGTGCTGAAAGAACAGCGTTATTTAAGGCTTACTCTGAGGGAGATACGAAAATTGCAGCAATTGCAGTTGTAGCTGATACAGAACGCCCTGTTCCTCCATGTGGTGCATGTCGACAGGTGATGTCCGAGCTTTGTCAAAAAGATACTAAGATTTATTTATCAAATATAAAAGGTGATATGCAAGAAATCACACTCGAGGAATTACTACCAGGAGCTTTTACACCGGAGGATTTGCATGGAAAATAGTAGGTTTAAATCAGGCTTTGTATCAATTATTGGTAGACCAAATGTTGGTAAATCAACCTTCTTAAATCATGTAATTGGACAAAAAATAGCTATTATGAGCGATAAACCGCAAACAACAAGAAATAAAGTCCAAGGAGTACTAACAAAAGAAAACTCACAAATCATTTTCATTGATACACCTGGAATTCATAAGCCAAAGCATAAGTTAGGCGACTTTATGATGAAGGTGGCACAAAATACGCTTAAAGAAGTCGATTTAGTATTATTTATGATTAATGCCGAGGAAGGCTATGGTCGTGGGGATGAATTTATTATTGAACGTTTAAAAACAATTCAAACACCTGTATTTCTAGTGGTAAATAAGATCGACCAGATCCATCCAGACAAACTTTTACTCCTTATTGAGCAGTACAAGGAGCTTTATCCGTTCAAGGAAATCATACCTATATCTGCACTTGAGGGAACAAATACAACCCGATTAGTCGAACAAATAAAGAGTTATTTACCAGAAGGTCCGCAATACTATCCAGCAGACCAAGTGACAGATCATCCAGAACGTTTTATTGTTACGGAATTAATCCGGGAAAAGGTATTACATCTCACACGTGAAGAAGTACCTCATTCGATAGCAGTGGTTATGGATTCAATGGAGAGAAGAGAGGGCGGCAATACCGTGTATGTCGGAGCTACCATTATTGTTGAACGTGACTCCCAAAAGGGAATTGTCATTGGGAAGCAAGGAAGTATGCTTAAGGAAGTTGGAAAGCGTGCTAGAGCCGATATTGAAGCTTTATTAGGCTCAAAGGTATTCCTTGAGCTATGGGTAAAGGTTCAGAAGGATTGGAGAAACAAAATGTCTCAATTAAGAGACTATGGATTCCGTGAAGACGAATATTAAGTTTTTCCCAAAAAAATACTCAGATTAACAAAATTTATATAACATGTTTTTAAGCATTTTCGGTCAAGATATTCTTACAACTGAATGAATTGGAATAAAGTCTTTGCTAGTTAAATAACAGAAAGGTGGGGTTACCTATGTTAGATTTTACCTGGAAATTGTTTAGTCAAACAGGTAATGTTGATACGTATCTTCTTTTTAAAGAATTGGAACAAGAGAAGAATGAGAGACCCGATTTACAAAATGATGAGCTAGCAGAAGTAGATTTTCCAATTACTTGACCATGCCAATAATGTGTATATATGGTGACTATGGTTGTTAATTACCGGGTTACCCTATTGGATGGTGACATTCATGCTACAAAAATGTGAAGGCATTATTATAAAAACCAGTGATTATGGTGAAACAAATAAAATTGTGACACTCTTTACCCGCGAATGGGGTAAAATAGGGGTAATGGCAAGAGGCGCAAAAAAACCAAATAGCCGCCTTGCAGCTATTACCCAAATTTTTACATACGGACATTTTTTAATTCAAAAAACATCTGGTCTAGGAGTCTTACAGCAAGGCGAAACCATATCAACCTTTAGAGGAATAAAGGAGGATATTTTTTTAACCGCCTATGCCTCACATGTTATCGAATTAACTGATAAATGTACGGAGGAGAAGAGGTCTAATCCGTTCCTTTTTGAAATGCTTTCTCAAACGTTACATTATCTAAATGAAGGGTTTGATTCTGATATACTTTTGTATATCTACGAACTAAAAATGCTACCTTTGCTCGGATTATATCCCCGATTGGATGAATGTACGATTTGTAAAAGTAAAGAAGGAGAGTTTGCCTTTTCTGTAAAAGAGGGTGGACTATTATGTCACCGCTGCTTTGAGAAGGAACCATATCACTTCAAGGTATCACAAGCAACAATTCGATTATTGAGATTGTTTTACTACTTTGATTTAAATCGATTGGGGACAATTGCAGTTAAAGAGGAGACTAAAAAAGAGTTAAAAGCAATAATTGATGCTTATTATGAAGAATACTCTGGTCTTTACCTTAAATCAAAGCGCTTCTTAAATCAACTAGATCATTTTAATAATCAAATTAAATGATAACTTGACATGCAATTCATTTTGGATTATAGTGCTAATTAAAAATAAGAATGACACGTAGAAGGAAAGTAGTACTTATTGGTCGTCCATAAAAGCGAACCTAGGAGAGTGGAAGCTAGGGTATGGGCAGGTAGGGAAGGCGTTCTGGAGTGTTACAAAAAAAGAGGCTATTTCTCAAAGGAGTAGTAGCAAATAGGGTGGAACCGCGGGTAAACTCTCGTCCCTATGTCTATAACTAGGCATAGAGGAGGGGAGTTTTTTAATTTTTTATCCAAATCGTTTTCAAATCAAGCTGTAGCGCCTAGTCCCAAGAGGTAAAAAACCGGCAATGAAAGTCAAGGAACTTCTTTTTTTGCCGCAGAACATTTACTGGTTGGACTTGCACAGGACAAGGAAAGCTCCGGCAGCATAATCCTCGAACGAAGAAAATGCTGACGTAACGTTCCTCTTCCAAGGCGCTTCCGCTTTATACTTTGTCGGAGGTGCAATGATGAATATTCAAGAAATGATTTTAACTTTACAAAAGCATTGGTCAGACCAAGGTTGTATTCTAATGCAAGCATATGATGTGGAAAAGGGTGCTGGAACAATGAGCCCGTATACCTTCTTAAGAAGCTTAGGCCCAGAGCCATGGAATGTAGCATATGTTGAACCTTCAAGACGACCCGTTGATGGACGTTATGGAGAAAACCCTAACCGTCTTTATCAACATCACCAATTCCAAGTGATTATGAAGCCGTCACCAGATAATATACAGGAGCTATATCTTGATTCATTACGTGCATTAGGTATTGATCCACTACAGCATGATATTCGTTTTGTAGAGGATAACTGGGAGGCTCCTACATTAGGTGCTGCTGGTCTGGGATGGGAAGTATGGCTAGATGGTATGGAAGTTACACAATTTACATATTTCCAACAAGTTGGAGGTATTGAATGTAAACCAGTATCTGTTGAAATAACATATGGTATTGAACGGTTAGCGTCCTATATTCAGGATAAAGAAAATGTATTTGATCTTGAATGGACAAAAGGATTTACAGTTCGAGATATTTTCCATCAGCCTGAATATGAACACTCAAAATATACATTTGAAACATCTGATACTGAAATGTTATTTACCTTATTTAGTATTTACGAGAAAGAAGCACATCGTCAAATGGACGAAGGTCTAGTACATCCTGCATATGATTATGTATTAAAATGTTCACATACCTTTAACCAACTCGATGCAAAAGGTGCGATTTCTGTTACTGAAAGAACTGGCTATATTGGAAGAGTTCGTAACTTAGCTCGAAAGGTAGCAAAAACATTTTATGAAGAGCGGGAGAAATTAGGCTTCCCAATGCTTAAGGCAAAAGGAGACGATTGTAATGAATAAGAGGGATTTGTTAATCGAAATTGGTTTAGAGGAAATGCCTGCACGGTTTGTGACAGATGCAATGGACCAATTATCGGATAAGGTAACAAATTGGTTATTAGAAAACAATATCACCTTCGAACAGGTTGAAGGTTTTTCAACACCAAGAAGATTGGCTGTATTAGTAACAGAGGTTTCTGAAAAACAAATAGATGTAGAGCTAGAAGCAAAAGGGCCTGCTCGAAAAATTGCTATAGACCAAGAAGGCAATTGGTCAAAGGCAGCAGTTGGTTTCACGAAGGGCCAAGGAGCTTCAGTTGAGGAAATTTATTTCAAAGAAATTAATGGTGTTGAGTATGCTCACATCAAAAAGTTTATTAAAGGACAAGACACCAAAGAAGCGTTAGGCGAGCTTGAAAATGTGATAAAAAACTTATCATTTCCAAAGAATATGCGTTGGGGTGACAGAGAACTTCGATATGTCCGTCCTATTAAATGGTTAGTCGCTTTATTTGGTAATGAGATTATTCCATTTTCAATAACAGGTGTACAGTCTAGTAATAAAACGTGGGGACATCGTTTCTTAGGTGAAGAAATTGAAATTAAAGACCCTCGAGAGTACGAAAAGCAGCTTTTGTCCCAATATGTAATTGTGGATTCCTTAGAACGAAAAGAAGCGATTATAAATCAAATAAAAATATTAGAAGAAGAAAATAATTGGTTCGTTCCAATTGACGCTGACTTGCTTGAAGAAGTTACGAATCTTGTGGAATATCCTACTGCATTTTATGGTAAGTATGAAAAAGACTTTTTAGACTTGCCTGAAGATGTATTGATTACAAGTATGAGAGAGCATCAACGTTATTTTCCTGTGAAAAATAAAAACGGCGCTTTACAGCCATTCTTTGTTGCTGTTCGTAACGGTGACCATCAACATCTAGATACAGTTGCGAGAGGGAATGAAAAGGTTCTTAGAGCTCGTTTATCAGATGCAGATTTCTTCTATAAAGAGGACCAAAAATTAAAAATTAATGACCTATTAAAGAAATTAGATAAGATTGTGTATCGTGAAGAACTTGGCTCTATTGGGGATAAGGTGCGAAGAATCGAGAAAATTAGCGAACATCTTTCCCAATTGCTTGGGCTTGATGACACTAGTAAGCAGAAGGTGAACCGTGCTGCTGGGATATGTAAGTTCGACCTTGTTACAAATATGGTATATGAATTCCCTGAACTACAAGGCGTCATGGGTGAAAGATATGCACGACTTAGTGGGGAAGAGGAAGAAGTAGCAATTGCAATTAACGAGCATTATATGCCGAGACATGCTGACGATAAGAGTCCATCATCTACTATTGGGGCTATTATTAGTATTGCGGATAAATTAGATACAATAGTGGGTAGTTTTTCAATAGGTATTATCCCAACTGGATCACAGGACCCATATGCATTACGTAGAATGGCAGCAGGAGTTGTGCAAATCCTACTTGACAAAGAATGGAATATAACACTTGAAGAACTGCTTGATTTTACGTTAGACCTATTTGTATCAGGTAACATTGCGAAGATAGAAAAGCAGGAAACAATGAAAGAGTTAGCTACATTCTTTAAATTACGAATTAAGCATGAGTTAACTTCTCGAAATATAAGATACGATATTATTGATGCAGTATTAGGAACAAGCATTGGTAATATTGGTCTCTTAATAAAGAAGGCAGAGACACTGGAGAAGAGTAAAACTCTCCCTAACTTTAAGGAAGTAATTGAATCATTGGCTAGGGTTATTAACATATCTAAAAAAGGTGAGGATGGAGTGATTGATCCTGCCCACTTTGAATCCAATGAAGAAAAAGATCTATATGAGAGATTTGTGGAAGTTAAACCAGGGGTAATAAACAGCCTCAAGGAATATAAAGTTGAAGAAGCATTTTTATTACTTGCCTCACTCAGGGAGTCAATTGATCAGTATTTTGAAAATACAATGGTTATGGCAGAGGATGAAGCCGTAAGGAAAAACCGCCTTGCGCAAATGGTTCAATTAGCTGAGACAATTTATTTAATTGGGGATATGAACGCGATTATTGTAAAATAAAGACTGTTTTCGCAAACTTTGTTGCTTTTTATGTTTAATTTGGAAGCTTATATTAAGCTGACTGTGATGTATTCAGAAGGGTGAATGTAGCGAATGGCACGAGACTCCTCGAAAATGCATACCCATTTTCTTCGTGCGTGGGTTCTTTCGAGTATGTCCTTCAATGTCCTACGGGAAAAGCGCGTTCAGGGGAGACCCCACAGGAGCGCAGCTCACAAGGAGTCTCACGGACCGCCAGGAACGTAGATCACCAAACCTTGTACTAAATACCTCATTGGAAAAAGAAATTAAAAGAGCCAAAATAAAAGAAAGATACATTACTGGGAGCTTTATGAAAGCTCCTAGTTTGTTTTTATAGAGAGAAACTGGAAAGAATACACCGTCATATAGTTTAGAATGAATTGAGATATATGATTATATATACTACTGAATACATATCAAATCTACTAAAAATATTTATGCCAAAAAAAATATATGTATGAATCCACACATAAAACGAGTTCCGCTTTCAGCTAGAGCTGGAAAAAGCGGGAACGAAACGAGCGGAAACGAGCCTGTTTTCGGTTGGAACAGTAAAAAGGGGGAACGAAAAGCGGAGGAACGATCCCGTTTTCAACCTAGTACAACTAAGAACGTGAATGTAAAGAGGCAGAGTAGATTCATTTCACTTGCATGTTTCTGAAACGTACATTCACTATGTTATGAATCGTAGTTTGACACTTTCTCTATACCAATATTCCGAAAATAGTATATAATAATTTAAAATAGTATAGCATTTTTAACGTACTATTTCTTTAAGCATAAATACGCTCTACTTGGTATAGACGCGGTAGATCGTTTTTTACATAATTTTCTCAACTAGATACCACAGAAATATTTTACGTTATGGTGGTGAGTAACATAGAACTTAATAAGCGACAGGAACAAATACTACAGATTGTAAAGGATAATGGTCCGATTACTGGGGAGTCCATAGCGGATCGACTTGGATTGACAAGGGCTACATTAAGACCAGATTTAGCTATTTTAACTATGGCTGGTTACCTGGAGGCAAGGCCCCGGGTAGGCTATTTTTATACGGGTAAAAATGGTCAACAATTGCTTGCGGATAAAATTATGAAGATTCAAGTAAAGGACTATCAATCAATACCCGTCGTTGTTAATGAGAGTGTGTCAGTCTATGATGCAATTGTTACAATGTTTTTAGAGGACGTCGGAACACTATTTGTTGTTGATAAGTCTTCATTATTGGTAGGTGTGCTTTCAAGGAAAGATTTATTACGTGCAAGCTTAGGCAATCAGGATTTAACATCAATACCGGTCAATATCATTATGACAAGAATGCCAAATATCACGATGTGTGAAAAGGAAGAATTATTAATTGAGGTTGCTCAAAAATTAATTGAAAAACAAATTGATGCTCTCCCTGTTGTCAAACGAACTGAACGTGGGATTGAAGTCATAGGAAGAATAACAAAAACCAATATGACAAAAGCGTTAGTTGCATTATCTGGTGACGAGCTACTTTAAACTGCTAACAAAGGAGATGGGGAATCGAATGGGTAATCGTGTTGTATATGTTGTATCAGACTCTGTTGGAGAAACAGCTGAGCTAGTTGTAAAGGCTGCAGTTAGTCAGTTTAATGGTTCTGGCACTGATATTAAGAGAATCCCTTATGTTGAGGATACATCTACATTATCAGAGGTTGTTTCACTCGCGAAACTTAATAATGCTATCATTGTATTTACACTTGTTGTACCGGAGCTAAGAAATTTCCTTATTGAGGAAGCAGAACGTGAGGGAGTCATTGTTAATGACATACTTGGGCCACTGATTGAAAAGATGATGGGCCTTTATGATATCAGCCCACGCTATCAGGCTGGGCTTGTTAGAAAGCTGGATGAAGATTACTTTAAAAAGATTGAGGCTATCGAGTTTGCTGTAAAATACGATGATGGACGTGATCCAAGAGGAATTTTACGTGCTGATATTGTATTGGTGGGTGTTTCCAGAACCTCCAAAACACCATTGTCTCAATACCTCGCACATAAGCGTTTTAAAGTTGCAAATGTACCATTAGTTCCAGAAGTGGACCCACCTGAAGAATTGTATAAGGTGTCTCCAAACAAATGCTTTGGATTGAAAATTAGTCCTGAGAAACTTAACAATATAAGACGTGAAAGATTGAAATCACTTGGTCTAGATGATCAGGCAATCTATGCAAATATCAATCGAATTAAAGAGGAGCTAGACCATTTTGAGGCGGTTGTTAAAAAAATCGGGTGTGATGTTGTGGATGTATCAAATAAAGCAGTTGAAGAGACAGCAAATATTATTTTAAATAAAATAAACAATCGAAGCGCCTTTTAAACATATCTTTTTAGGAGATATGTTTTTTTCGTGCAATAGGAAACTGTACTAGCTTTACTTAAAAGACGTAAGAAAAGTAAAAGAGCGACTTTTTTTGACACAAAACATTTGCTTGTCGGACTTGCACAGAAAGTGCTGACGTCAACGTTGGCCACAGGACGTGGCTGGGGGTTAGTTGACGTTCCTCTCTCAAGGTACTTGAGCTTTTCTTACTGTACAGAGGTAAAAAATACACTTGGATTAATGAATCGCCTTTATTTACCAAAAAAAAGTTCTTTTTATAATAGCACTTCTATTAGTTTTGTATTATAATAAAAAATTGTGATAAAAATGCATTTTTTTAGGTTTAGAGATGGAATAGAAAGAATAAACTATGTATTGAAGGTTGTCAAGGGTAAGATAAGGAAATAGGTGAATTAATTTTCGACATTTTTTGCTTATCGATATTCCTTTTTTCTTCAATGTTACGTATATCAAAGTAGTTTGCAGAAAAATGGCAACATATACATTATCTTTTTTATTTTCTCGAGGATTTATAATTGCAAAATCACAAAGAATTTCGTTAGTTTTTTCCGATTATCCTCTAAATCTTTTATTTGAAAAAGCAGGAATCTCTGGAGTGATGTAGAATAGAGAAATATGGCGAAAAAAAGAATAAAATTTTTGTTGATGCAGATGCGTGTCCAGTTAAAGAGGAAATTCTTAAGCTAGCGGGTACATATAACGTGGATGTCGTGTTTGTGGCTTCCTATGCCCATGTTATGTCCAATCCAATGGGTGGGGAATGGATTTATGTTGATTCAGATAAAGAAGCAGCAGATCTTTATATTATGAATCATGCAAGGAGACAAGATATTGTGATCACACAGGATATAGGATTAGCAAGTATCTTAGTAAATAAGGGAGTGATTGCTATTTCTCCACGTGGTAATGAGTTTGAAGAAGAAAATATGGATCATATTCTTCATTTACGCTACCTTTCAGCAAAAGATAGAAGAAGTGGAACGTATTCAAAGGGCCCCAAACCATTTACAGAAGATCACAGGTATCATTTTAACAAAGTTTTTGAAAAAATATTGTCGAATCTTGCAGGATTCAACAACTAAATAGAGAATATTTTTTAGTACGCGGAGATGTTAATAATGGGATATCGAATTCCCGAGGAAACAATCGAAAAAATTCGTATATCTGTAGACATTGTTGATGTCATTAGTGAATATGTTCAATTGAAGAAGCAAGGTAGAAATTATTTCGGATTATGTCCATTTCACGGTGAAAATACTCCTTCTTTCTCTGTTTCACCCGATAAACAAATCTTTCATTGTTTCGGATGCGGAGCTGGTGGAAATGTATTTTCTTTCTTAATGGACCTAGAAGGATATTCTTTTTCAGAGGCTGCCATAAATTTAGCGAAAAAAGCTAATATTGATCTATCTGATTTTGATCAGCCCACTTCAATTTCAGACAAAAACAGTGATGCATCAATAATGTTAGAAGCGCATGAACTGCTCAAGAAATTCTACCATCACCTATTACTTAATACAAAGGAAGGCCAACCTGCTTTAGACTATCTTACGGATAGAGGTTTCACCCGTGAAATAATTGAAAAGTTCGAGATCGGATATTCTTTAGATTCATGGGATTTCGCCACTAAATTTCTCCAAAAGCGAGGATTTAGGCTTGAATTAATGGAACGAGCTGGATTGCTAATCAAGAAAGAAAACGCTGGTACTTTCTTTGATCGATTTAGAAACCGCATTATGTTCCCAATTTGGGATCATCAAGGAAAAACAATTGCTTTTTCTGGCAGGGTACTTGACAAGTCTCAGGAACCAAAATATTTAAATAGTCCTGAGTCAATCATTTTCAATAAAAGTAAGACACTTTATAATTTCCATCAAGCTAGACTGCATATCCGAAAACATCAACAAGTCGTTCTTTTTGAAGGGTTTGCTGATGTAATTGCATCTGACAAAGCAGATGTTCCATATTCGATTGGTACCATGGGAACTTCACTTACTGATGAGCATGTGAAGATTATTCGTAGAAATGTGGAATCCGTCATTATCTGCTACGACTCAGACCAGGCTGGGCTTAATGCTGCTCTACGTGCTTCTGATATGCTTACTGAAGCAGGCTGTTATGTGAAGATAGCAAGAATGCCAGATGGTATGGACCCTGATGACTACATCAATAAATTTGGTAAAGATAAGTTTAAAAATGATGTAATAGGGGCAAGTCTTACAATAATGGCTTTTAAAATGCAATATTTAAGAAGAGGAAAAAACCTTCAGAATGAAGGAGAACGGATTCGTTATATCGAAGAAGTAGTAAGAGAAATTTCCTCATTAGAAAAAGCTGTTGAAAGAGATCACTATCTACGCCAATTAGCAAGCGAATTTTCGATTTCACTTGATGCCCTCAAGCAACAGCAGCTTCAGTACTATAAAGCAGAACGGAAGAAAAAGGATACTAACTCCTGGAATAGAAATAATGCAATAGCGAAAACTATCGTATCTACGAAATTGTTACCTGCTTTTCATAATGCTGAGCGATTTTTGATTGCACATATGCTACGTAATAGAGAGATTGCTGATAAGGTATATGATCACCTTGAGGCTAATTTCAATATTGAGGATCATAAAGCAATTGTTACGTATTTATATGCCTTCTATGAAGAGGGACATGAACCAGATATTAGTACGTTTATTACCCGGATTCATGATGAAAATCTAAAACGAATAGTATCGGAGATTGCAATGATTTCGGTCAGTGAAGAGGTAATGGACTCGGTCTTAATGGATTATATTAAACAGGTGTTGAAACATCAAAAGTTGTCAATGATAAAAGAAAAAGAAACTGCAAAACTTGAGGCTGAACGAGAAAAGGATTATCGAAAAGCTGCGACGATTGCAATGGAAATTATTCAAATGAAAAAAGCATTAAAATAACCAATAGGGCAGTTTAAAAACCTCTATGGCTTACTAGTTTGGAAGGAGGGGAACAAATGGCTGAAAAGTCAAAAGAAGTTGAAACAGATTTAACAATTGAACAGGTTAAAGATCAGTTAGCAGAATTAGGTAAAAAACGCGGTGTATTGACATATGAAGAAATCGCTGAACGTATGTCTGGCTTTGAGGTAGAATCAGACCAGCTTGATGAATATTATGAGTTCCTTGGTGAGCAGGGGGTTGAATTAATAGGCGAAAGCGAAGATGATGACGACGATGACGATCCAAAGATTCATGAGTTAGCCAAGGAAGAAGAGTTTGACTTAAATGACCTAAGTGTTCCTCCAGGAGTAAAAATAAATGACCCTGTAAGAATGTACTTAAAAGAAATTGGGCGTGTGGACCTTCTTTCAGCAGATGATGAGATTCAATTAGCTGAGAGAATTGAACAAGGTGATGAGGAAGCAAAACGTCGACTTGCAGAGGCGAACTTAAGACTAGTAGTTAGTATTGCTAAGCGTTATGTTGGACGTGGAATGTTATTCCTTGATTTAATTCAAGAGGGTAATATGGGACTTATTAAAGCTGTCGAGAAATTTGATTATCGCAAAGGCTTTAAATTTAGTACGTATGCAACATGGTGGATCCGTCAGGCAATTACTCGTGCAATTGCTGACCAAGCAAGAACAATTCGTATCCCAGTTCACATGGTAGAGACAATAAATAAGCTTATCCGTGTACAGCGTCAGCTACTTCAAGATCTAGGACGTGAACCAACACCTGAAGAAATTGCTGAAGATATGGATTTAACTCCTGAAAAGGTTCGTGAAATTTTAAAGATTGCACAAGAACCAGTTTCCCTAGAAACACCTATTGGTGAGGAAGATGATTCACATCTAGGCGATTTTATCGAAGATCAGGATGCTACTTCTCCATCTGAACATGCTGCATATGAATTGCTAAAAGAACAGCTTGAAGATGTACTAGACACATTAACTGACAGAGAAGAAAATGTGCTACGTCTACGATTTGGTTTAGATGATGGTCGCACAAGAACGCTCGAGGAAGTTGGTAAGGTATTTGGTGTAACTCGAGAACGTATCCGTCAAATCGAAGCCAAGGCACTTCGTAAACTACGCCATCCAAGCCGTAGTAAACGTCTTAAAGACTTCTTAGAATAAACATTTTATTTACAATTAGTAGTTTACTTCTTACAATTGAAGTAAACTATTTTTTTTGCATATTCTTTCTTAAAGGATAAGAAAGTTTAAAATTTTGAACATAGTTTTCAATGTCTAGCGCAAGTGGTCTACCCCATCTAGGTCACAAACGAGTGCCAATCAAGTCAAAAAGCGACTTATTTACCACAGAACATTTGCTTGTCGGGGGTGAGCAAGGCGCTTGCTCTTTTCTTATTACCAGAGGTGAACGCTTACATGAACCAGGAACGAAAACAAACCATAATAAATGAAATTGTTTATTGGCGAGAAAATAAATTACTCCCCGAAGCCTATTGTAATTTTTTATTAACACTTTATACAGAAGGAGAAGGTCTCCAACAATCAACTAATACAGTTAGAAGGCAAAAGAAATCAAATCTAATCCTCTTGATAATTGGATTGTTTTTACCAGTTTTGTTACTTGTCACTTATTTTACTGAAATATCACCTAATTTGCAAATGGTTCTAAATCTCATTTTTTTAATTATCTGTTTTTTTCTTGTCTTATTTAATCGAACAATTTCGTTCATTTTACATTTAGGTTCCATTATCACAGCACTGTTGCTCTTAGTATTATCGGTAAATGCCAGTGAAATTTATTTCGGTGGAAAAACCGGTTATTTGATAGCGGTGATTATATGTAACTGTGTAGGTTGGATTTGTATCGGAATTTTTTCAAAGAAAAAATATTTTTTATTCGCGGGTATTATCGGTATGTTGGCTCCAATTATACTTTTTGTATAATTCTCATATTTAAAATGTTGTGAAAATTTAACCATTACCCTTATAATAGTTTATGAAAACGCATACAACAGGAGGGGTAATATGAATTTTGATTTGACGACAGAACAAAAGCTAATACAGAAAACTATTAGAGAGTTTTCTGAAGCTGAAGTTGCACCAGAAGCAGAAAAACGTGACAAAGATAAGACATTTCCAAAAGAAGTTTTTCAAAAGCTAGGTGAATTAGGCATGATGGGACTGCCTTTTCCAGAAGAATATGGTGGGGCAGGTTCAGATACAGTAAGCTTTGCGATTGTAGTTGAAGAATTAAGCCGTGCGTGTGGATCGACAGGTATTACATATTCAGCACATATCTCTCTTGGTGGTGCGCCACTCCATCTATTCGGTACGAAGGAGCAGAAAGAGAGATATTTAACTCCTATTTGTACAGGCGAATCACTTGGGGCATTCGGATTAACTGAACCAAATGCAGGGTCAGATGCAGGTGGAACTCAAACAGAAGCGGTTTTGCGTGAAAATGAATTTATTATCAATGGAAATAAATGCTTTATTACAAATGCCAGCTACGCTAAACATTTAGCACTTACCGCGGTAACTGAAAGAGACGGTGATAAAAAAGAAATCAGTGCAATTATTGTTGCTACAGATGCACCTGGCTTTAAAATCATAGATAATTATGAAAAAATGGGGCTTAATGCATCAAATACGACTGAGCTGGTATTAGAGGATGTTCATGTACCAGAAGAGAATCTATTAGGGAAAAGAGGAGAGGGCTTTAGACAATTCCTAATTACCCTTGACGGCGGAAGAATAGGTATTGGTGCAATGGCTGTTGGTATAGCACAAGCCGCTTATGAAAGAGCTCTTTCGTATGCAAAGGAAAGGAAACAATTTGGGAAATCTCTTTCACATTTCCAAGCCATTCAATTTAAGCTAGCAGATATGGCGATGAAAATTGAACTTGCTAGAAACATGGTATACAAAGCTGCTTGGTTAAAGGACCAAGGTCGTAGCTTTTCAAAAGAGGCTTCCATGGCAAAGCTTTATGCGTCGGAAGCGTGTATGGAGATTACCAACCAAGCCGTTCAAATTCATGGTGGGTACGGTTACATGAAAGAGTACCATGTTGAAAGATTTATGCGTGATGCAAAGCTACTTGAAATCGGAGAAGGAACTTCAGAAGTTCAAAGAATGGTTATTGCTAGATCAATTGGTTGCTAATAGAATAAGGATAAAATCCTCTCCAATCGGTGAGGATTATCTTTTTTAAAACTAAAGAAAGTATAAAATTTTGAACATAGATTCTACTGTCCAGCGCTAGCGGTATACCCACTCGAGGTCAAAAACGCGTTGCAATGAAAAGTCAAAGAGTGACTTTTTTTGCAGCAAAACATTTACTTGTCGGGGGGAGCAAGGCGCTTGCGCTTTTCTTAGCAGATGTCACAAAGCAAAAAAGGAACTTATGACAATTTTGTGACAAATATAAGTAAAATAATTTTAGAATAATATGTTAATTTTGTTCTTGTACAATTAATACTTTCACTTCTTCAACTTTTAAAGTAAAATAGAGAGTGTTTGTATAGAATATAATTATATCAGCTTACAAGGATTTACATAGGGTAAGGGAGGTCAGAAGAAATGAAAAAGAATCCATTGATTCCGTTTGCGTTAATTGCGGTATTTGGAATTGGTCTTATGTTCCTTTTTGGTTTTGTTGGATTAGGAAACATGGAAGAAATGGCTAATGGAGGAGACGAGCAGAAAGAAACTGCAAATGCTTCACCAGAGGAAATCTTCCAAGGAAAATGCTCTGCATGTCATGGTGTAGATCTAAGTGGTAGTGGTGCTGCTCCTGCTTTAAAAGGAGTTGGAGATCGTTACTCTGTAGAAGAAATTCAAGACATTATCACAAATGGTAAAGGTACTGCAATGCCACCGGGCTTAGTACAAGACGCTGCTCAAGTACAAGAGCTAGCAACATGGTTATCTGAACAAAAATAATATGAAACAAAGCCCTTTAGCTTAATGCGAAGGGCTTTTTTCATATTTATGTATGCTTTCTCATTTTCGAGAGATTTTGTCTTCCGTTTTTCCTTGTTTCCCCCTTTCCTTTTATTTTTCATCTGTATTCTTGTATAATAAGTAACGACTTTATAAAAAGATGTGGTGGTTACAATGAACGAAGTAAAATTATCAAAGCGGCTCGAAGCTGTTGCGTCATACATACCAAAAGGGGCTGTTTTGGCGGATATTGGATCCGACCACGCCTATCTACCCGTTTACGTTATGAGAAATGGGTTAATTCGTAAGGGAGTAGTTGGTGAGGTGGTAGATGGTCCATTTCAATCTGCTATGAAGCAGGTTGCTAAAAACAATCTTGAACATGTTATTGATGTACGAAAAGGTGATGGGTTAGAAGTAATCCAACCGAACGAGGTGACCTGTATTACAATTGCAGGAATGGGCGGCTCACTCATTCGAAGCATCTTGGAAGCCGGTAAAATGAAATTAGAAGGTGTAGAACGCCTTATTCTTCAACCAAATATAGGTGCATTTACAATAAGAGAGTGGCTAATAGAAAACAATTGGGAATTAATTACGGAAGAAATTCTTGAAGAAGACAAAAAAATTTATGAAATATTAGTTGCTGAAAAAGGGGAACCATTAAAGCCATACGAGAATAAGGAAACTGAGTTACTAGTAGGTCCTTTTTTACTAGAGGAAAATAATGCTGTCTTTCAAAAGAAATGGTCGAATGAGTTAAGGCATTGGAAAAAAATAATTGAACAACTCGAAGTTGCAGAAGATACTCCAGAAAATCTTGCTCGAAAAGAGGAATTATTGAAAAAGATTAAAATAGTAGAGGGGGTATTACAGTGAGTAAAACTCCAAATGGGTTTGAGGTGATTCAGGCATTTGAGGAATTTTCTCCTAAACATCTTGCACTTGAGGGAGATAAAATAGGGCTCCAAATAGGGTCATTAAATAAGCCCATCAAGAAGGTCATGATTGCTTTAGATGTGCTAGAAAATGTAGTGGATGAAGCGATTGCAAAGAAAGTTGATTTAATAATAGCCCATCATCCCCCTATTTTTCGACCACTAAAAGCACTACAAACCGATACAGCTTCTGGGAGAATCATTGAAAAATGTATTCTTAATAACATTGCTGTATATGCAGCACATACGAATTTAGATGTTGCAACAGGTGGTGTTAATGATTTGCTTGCGGAAGCGCTAGAGCTAAAAGATAGTAAAATCTTAAGCCCATCCTATGAAGAAAAGCTTAATAAGCTTGCGGTATATGTTCCAAAGGATGATGCAGATAAAGTCCGTAATGCAATTGGGGCAGCGGGGGCTGGTTTTATTGGAAATTACAGTCATTGCACGTTTAATACTTCTGGAATAGGTACGTTTTTACCAACGGAAGGAACAACACCTTATATTGGTGAGGTTGGAAAACTGGAAGAAGTAGAGGAAATCCGTATTGAAACTATTTTTCCAAGTAGTTTTCAAAGAAGAGTCATTTCTGCTATGTTAAAGGCCCACCCTTATGAGGAAGTGGCATATGACATCTATCCACTTGAAAATGAAGGTAATGTCCTCGGGCTAGGCCGTATAGGTTATTTAGAAAAAGAAATGTCACTCGAAGAATTCGCAAAACATGTAAAGGTAAAACTTGAAGTAGAAGGTGTTCGAGTAGTAGGGAACCTAACAGACAGGGTTAAAAAGGTCGCTGTACTTGGGGGAGATGGAAATAAGTATATCTCACAGGCAAAGCGTGCAGGTGCTGACGTATATGTAACAGGTGATATGTACTACCATGTGGCCCATGATGCTATGATGATGGGGCTAAATATTGTAGATCCGGGTCACCATATTGAAAAGGTGATGAAACAAGGGGTAGCAGATGTACTAACAAAGCTGTTTTCCAAGAAAAAATATGAAGTAGAAGTATTTGCATCTGAGCTAAAAACGGATCCGTTTATATTTATGTAGGGGGAAAGGTAGGCTTACGTAAGTTTAGGGTAGTTGAGATACTAAGTATTGGCGAAAATCGGAGAATGTATACTTTTAGCGATAAAAAGGGGACTTAGTAAAGGAAAACCTCGGAATCAAGTACTTAAAAAGCGTGGTTTAAAGCACGATAACCAAAATGTAAGCCCATTTCTTACATAATTAAGCCACTTTCTGGTTAATTAGTCCACTTTCAAAATATATTAAGCCACTTTCTGAATAATTAAGCCAATCTCAAAATAATTGAGCCACTTTTCGATTTAATTAAGCCAGTTGTATATATCCTGCGTAAAATAGCAGTAACAACTAAAAGAAAGGACTGTCCAAAAAAGCCGGATAAACCGACTTTCGGACAGCCCTTCAATTTTTGGCTTTTTTAACTTTTGGTAATACTTTATAAAGAGGAACTTTGCGTTCTCTTTCCCATGTTTCTTCATTTTCTGGATCAAACTGCTCTAAAAAGCTGATGACCTCTTTTGTAATAGGTGTTGGTGTAGAAGCACCCGCGGTAACAGCAACTTTTTCAACGCCTTTTAACCATTCAAGATCGATTTCACTTACATCCGCAACACGGTATGCCTTAGTTCCTGCAATTTCCTCAGAAACCTGTGCGAGACGATTTGAATTATTACTTTTTGGGTCGCCTACTACGATTGTTAAGTCCGCTTCTTTTGCCTGCTCGGCAACTGCTTCTTGGCGAACCTGAGTTGCTAAACAAATCTCGTTGTGAACTTCAGTATGTGGAAATTTTTCTTTCACTTTTTCCATTACATGAAGTACGTCCCATTGACTCATGGTTGTTTGGTTTGTAACAACCATTTTTTCACTAATTAATGTTAGTTTTTCAACGTCCTCAACAGTTTCAACTAGATGTACGTGATCTGGAGCAACACCTACTGCACCCTCAGGTTCAGGATGTCCTTTCTTTCCGATATAAATAATCTCGTACCCATCTGCTATCTTTTCCTTAATTAAGTCGTGTGTTCTTGTTACATCTGGACAAGTTGCATCAAGCGTAACTAGGCCTTTATCACGAGCAAGCTTTTTTACCTCTGGTGAAACACCATGAGCTGTGAAAATAACTGTACCCTTTTCAACCTTTTGCAGAATCTCTAAACGATTTGGTCCATCAAGGGTAATAATACCTTCCTCTTCAAAAGCGTCTGTTACATGTTTGTTATGAACGATCATTCCTAATATATATATTGGTCTAGGTAAGGTTTTATCTAAAGCAGCATTTTTTGCAATGACCATTGCATCGACAACACCATAGCAATAACCGCGCGGAGCAATTTTGATTACTTCCATGTTATTTCCTCCTCACTCATTATCGAAAGAGTTGTATCATTCGATACTCTCGTAATCTCGTAAAAAATCTAACCATTTTGTGGTAACCCATTTCGGATGGATCACAGCCACGATTTTGCAGAGGGTAGTCCTCTTGAATTCAAGTACCATTTTATTATATCTGAGTCTGGAGGAGAATACAAAAATATTTAAGTAGGTGAACAAAAAGCATCGTAGGAAAAGACATCTATAAATCGATGGATGGATGGTAACAGTTATACGAAAAATAAACAGAGCCATTTTAGGCTCTGTTTAGAAAGTGAATTAAATATAAAGCTTTGGTACTGATTTGCCATTACCTGATGGTTTTTCGGTGTTTTCTTCACTATGATTTGTAGATTCGTTCTCATCGGAAAGGGAAATAGTAGTAGAATCAGTAGATTTATTGTCATCATTGCCTGCATTTTTAATTGCGCTGTACATTTTAATCATTGCAGGTATGTTTTTGAAAAGTGGTCCATACTGCTGCACCATTGGAACCACAGTTTCAGCCATTTTTAAGGTCTTTTGAATGTTCCCCATCATTGCACTTAAATTTGACGGATTTGCTAGATTTTGTAGAGATCTTGGATTATTCATGCCTTGGAATGAAGTAGGATTGAAAAAACCTTGCATCCCACCCATTCGTTGCATTTGTTGTGATAGCCCCATACCTGGAAATAATCTGCTTAACAAACCACCAAGTCCAGCTCTTCTTTGCATCATTTGTGGTGGATATCCAAATGGGTTTGTGAACATTGAAGGTGGGTTCATAGGGGGCATTGGTCTTCTAGGAAAAAACATGCTTATCCTCCTTTCGTGTAGGAAAGTACTCTATTCTCAATAAGAGCACCTACTGCTTCATATGTGATGAAACATTAAGAATACGTCGCAACTACTGCGACTATTTGGAGTTTCATGGCACAATTTTTCGGCTTTGAAAGTAGAGTACTTGAAAATGGAGTAAGTATAATACCTTGTTTTTAGGGTATGCGATAAATGATTTAAATGTTTAATGAAATGTAAGAATGGGCGCAAAATAAGAAGCAATTGGAGTTTTCTACAAAAATCATTTATAATTATTAGTTAGGTTAATGACAATATATTTGAGTAGTAAAATTAGTGCTTACCATTCACAGTTTTAATGTAATGTTCGACGTTAAAATAATAAATTGTTTACATAGCCAATTCATACTAGACACAAATGAGGGATTTTTATGACAAAACAAGGATTCGAACGCTTTGATTTTCAACCATTTATCTTGGAGGCACTGAGTGAGTTGAAATTTACTAAGCCAACTGAGATTCAAGAAAGAATTATTCCAAGTATTGAGCGTGGAGAAAGTGTGATCGGACAATCTCAAACCGGTACAGGAAAAACACATGCTTATCTTTTACCAATTCTTAATCAAATTGATCCAGAAAAGCAAGAGGTACAGGCTGTTATTACAGCACCTACGAGAGAGCTCGCTTCCCAGATTTATCAGGAAATCGGTAAAATCACTAAATTTTGCAAGCACAAACAAATCACTTCAAAATTATTTGTAGGTGGTACGGATAAAGCACAAGCAATAGAAAAACTTAAGACACAACCACATATCGTGGTTGGAACTCCAGGACGTATTAATGACTTGATCAAGGAGCAGGCATTGCTTGTTTATACTGCGGAGAAGATGGTCGTTGATGAGGCAGACTTTATGTTAGATATGGGATTTATTGAGGATGTTGACCAAATTGCAGCTCGTCTACCTGAGAATCTTCAAATCTTAGTGTTTTCTGCGACGATTCCTGAGAAGCTCAAGCCATTCTTGAAAAAATATATGGATAACCCAAGGTATACTCATGTTGCACCAGAGCAAGCAACTGCTGCAAAGGTAGAGCATGTTTTGGTACCACTTCGGCACAGGAACAAGCTTTCCCTACTTCAGGAGATGCTAGAAGCATATAATCCTTACCTGGCGATCATCTTTACAAACACGAAAAAGATGGCAGATGAAGTGGCAGACAGGCTACTTGAAAAGGGCTTAAAAGTTGGTAGAATACACGGTGATTTACCACCACGTGAACGTAAAAAGATGATGAAACAGATAAGCTCACTTGACTATCAATTTGTAGTAGCGACTGATTTAGCAGCCCGAGGAATTGATATTGAAGGGGTAAGTCATGTTATCAACTATGAGCTACCAAGTGACTTGGATTTTTATGTTCACAGGGTTGGTCGTACTGCAAGAGCAGGTTACTCTGGGATTGCTGCAACAATCTATGATCTTTCTGATGAAGATGCACTTGTAAAGCTGGAAAAATTAGGAATCACATTTATCAATTTGGATATTGAGAAGGGTGAATGGATCCAAATTGGGGAACGTAATAAACGAAAAACGCGCCAAAAACAAGTTGATGAAGTTGAAAAATTTGCTCAAAGTAAAGTTAAGAAGCCTAAAAAAGTAAAACCGGGTTATAAGAAAAAAATGAACCGCGAAATAGAAGAAATCAAGAAGCGCCAAAAACGTCTGAAAAGAAAATAATACATTTTTATGGTAAAATAGGTATATATAGAATTGGTTAAGGGAGATTGGAGTGTTATTATGCTAAAAATCGGCTCACATGTTTCGATGAGTGGAAAAGATATGTTACTTGCTGCTAGTGAGGAAGCAGTGTCATATGGTGCGAATACTTTTATGGTCTACACAGGTGCACCACAAAACACTAGACGTAAAAAAATTGAGGACCTAAATATTGAAGCTGGACAAGCTCACATGAAAGCACATGGCATTGATGAGATTGTAGTACATGCACCATATATTATTAATATTGGAAACACATCCAACCCAGCTACTTTTGAATTGGGTGTGAATTTTTTACGTTCTGAAATAGAACGTACAGAGGCGATTGGGGCTAAGCAAATTGTTCTTCACCCAGGTGCTCACGTAGGCGCAGGGGTTGATAATGGAATCAAAAAGATTATTGAAGGTTTGAATGAAGTTTTAACAAAGGACCATAATGTTCAAATCGCATTAGAAACAATGGCAGGCAAAGGGTCTGAATGTGGTAGTTCTTTTGAGGAACTTGCACAGATCATTGACGGAGTTACTTTTAACGAGAAACTCTCAGTATGCTTTGATACATGTCATACACATGATGCCGGTTATGACATTGTAAATGATTTTGATGGTATATTAGAGCAATTTGATAAGTTGATCGGTATCGATCGTCTTAAAGTACTTCATATCAATGATAGTAAGAATGAAAGAGGTACTAGAAAGGACCGTCACGAAAATATAGGGTATGGTCATATCGGCTTTAAGGCCATAAACTATATCATTCACCATCCTTCTCTTCAAATGGTACCTAAAATACTAGAGACACCATATGTTGGAGAAGACAAGAATAATAAAAAACCACCTTATAAATATGAGATTGAAATGCTTCGCTCGAAGATATTCGATGAACAATTGTTAGAAAAAATTATGAATCAGTAATATATCTTGAAGTTGATTTGATAAAATGGTAAGTGGATCTAGTCCTACTATTGTAAACTAGCATTCATTCCTCAAGATACAGATTTACTAATCGTAAAATAAGTGTTCTGTAAATAAGCAGGATGCTACGGTACTATAAAAAGCTGTCTATTTGACAGCTTTTTCAGCCCGTAAATTTAATAAATAATTGGTTAAGCTTTCTAGCAACCTCAGGACTAGTAGCACGTGCAATTTCTCTTAATAGTTGATTTTTCTCTTCCGGGTTAAAAATATTTATATTTTGCTTACTTCTAATTAATTTTAATACATTAGCCGCTTGTGCCTTCGTTACATGAATATCATACTGCTTTCCATACTTCATTAGATCTTCGGGTGTTAGTGTTTTTAATTTTTGATTGATAATTTGCTGATAAATATTCACTTTTTTCACCTTCCTCTCGTTAGTTTATTGAGAAGGAAGAAGGGGTGTGCATAAAATAAAAGAAGAAAGAATTCATAAATAAAAAATGGGGATGGTTGGATGCATAGGGAGCATAAAAAAGAAAGTTTACAGCATGTTTTTTTTCGAATTTTTATGATTATAATAGGGGCCGGTTTTGCCGCAGCAGCAATTGAACTTTTCCTACTTCCTAATCAAATAATTGATGGCGGTATCATTGGTATCTCAATGATTGTGGATTATTTAACACCAAGTTACATTACTTTCGGTTTGCTGGTTGTGGTTTTTAACTTACCATTTATGTACTCTGGTTACAAACAGATTGGGAAAACATTTATGTGGTCAAGTATATTAGGAATTGTAAGCTTGGCTATTATTGAAACGCTATTACACCATGCAAAACCTGTTGAAGTTGAACCGATTTTGGCAGCCGTTTTTGGTGGGTTACTACTCGGAGCAGGTGTTGGTATTGTTATACGTAATGGTGGTTCGATGGATGGAACTGAAATCTTGTCGATTATTTTAACGAAAAAATTACCATTCTCGGTTGGCGAGTTTGTTATGTTTATAAATATCTTTATATTCGCTATCGCTGCATTCGTGTTTGGAATCGAATCCGCTATGTATTCTGTATTAGCGTATTATATTGCATTTAAAACAATTGATACGGTTGTAGAAGGACTGGATGAAACAAAGGCAGCAATTATCGTATCAGAGCAGTTTGATGAGGTTTCTGATGCTATTCTACACCGTTTAGGTCGCGGAACAACAAAGCTTAAAGGAAGAGGCGGCTATACAGATGAAGAAAAGGAAGTCGTCTATGTTGTAGTTACCAGACTTGAGGTAACGAAGTTAAAGGCAATCACACATGAGATTGACCCGAATGCGTTTATAACAATCATGGATACTCATGAAGTAAGAGGCGGGAAATTCAAATCGGCAGTCCATTAACCAATTTGGTTAATTCTATTTCTAAAAATTCCTGTTAGGTAACAGGGCGTTCTAGAAATTGGATTGACCTTTTTGTTTGCTTTATACGAACTATATATGGTGGAAGCTTCGTGTCTTTACATTATTCATAGTATCCTGTATACTTCATATAGCGTAAATCGTAACCATTCTTAAAAAGAATTAAATTAAGACAAATAAGGTGATAACTTGACAAAAACGAATTCTGTTTTATCAATAAGGGATTTATCATTCCGATATGATGAACAAACGGTTTTAGAAGATATACATTTAACTGTTCCAAAAGGCTCCTTTTTGGCAATTGTTGGTCCAAACGGATCTGGTAAAACAACATTACTAAAGAGTATTCTTGGGTTACTTAAGCTACAAAAGGGCTCGATTGAGTTGTTCGGAACTGATATTACGAATTTTAGGGATTGGGAAAAAATTGGTTTTGTTTCACAAAAAGCGAATAGCTTTAACTCAGGCTTTCCAGCTACCGTTTTTGAAGTTGTTTCAAGTGGATTAACTTCAAAAATAGGCTTATTTCGGTTCTTGAAAAAAGAACATAAGAGAAAAATAGAACAAGTCCTAGCTTCTGTAGGTATGGAAGAATTTCAAAATCGGAACATTGGAGAGTTATCTGGAGGACAACAGCAACGCGTTTTTATTGCGCGTGCACTCGTAAGCGAGCCAGAGCTGCTTATATTAGATGAACCGACGGTTGGGGTCGATGCCAAGACTGTACAGACTTTTTATAATATGCTTGAGGATATTAATAAAAATCACGGTATCACATTAATTTTAGTAACTCATGATGTCGGAACAATCACAGACAAGGTAACTCATGTCGCATGCCTAAATAAACATATGCATTTTCATGGTAGTGCAGAGGATTTTGATCATGTGAAAGAACAGGATTTATCTCAATTTTATGGTCATCCTTTACAAGTGATAACCCATGACCATAAACATGGAAGGTGAAACAATGCTTGCTGATTTATTTGAATATGAGTTTTTACAGAATGCCTTTTTTAGTGGTTTGTTAATTGGATTAATTGCTCCTTTGTTGGGCGTATTTATAGTAGTAAGAAGACTTTCATTAATTGCTGATGCATTAAGTCATGTAACATTAGCTGGAATTGCTGCTAGCTTATTGATCGAAAAAAAACTTGGTATAACCCAAGGGATAAACCCGTTATACATGGGGATGACGTTCTCTGTGGTAGGCTCTCTCTTTATCGAAAGATTACGTGCTGTCTATAAGCACTACCAAGAATTGGCAATACCGATAATTTTGTCAGGTGGAATTGGGTTAGGTGTTATTTTTATATCCTTAGCAGACGGATTTAATACGGATTTATTTAATTATTTATTTGGAAGTGTAAGTGCAATTAGTCGTTCGGATTTGTGGACAATTTTTGGGATAACAATTATTGTAGTACTAATTGTCATCTTTTTATACAAGGAATTATTTTTATTATCGTTTGATGAAGAGCACGCAGCTGTTTCAGGAATACGTGCAAAGACAATTCATTTTATTTTTATTATTATTGTCGCACTTGTAATTGCAGCATCAATGAGAATTGTTGGAACCTTATTAGTTTCCGCACTAATGACCTTGCCAGTTGCTACGAGTATTCGCATCGCGAATGGATTTAAACAAACAATATTTTTATCAATAGTATTTGGTGAAATATCAGTCATTTCAGGTCTGGTACTTTCTTATTATCTTGATTTAGCACCTGGAGGAACGATCGTCGTATTGTCAATTTTCTTATTATTAGGTGCCATTGGGTGGAAAAAATGGTGGAGAGGAAGAGCAATATGAATGTAACTGAAGCAATGCAATTAATGAAAGAAAAGGGATTTAAGCATACTGGTAAAAGGGAAGAAATGCTTGAGTTATTTTCAAATTCAGATAAATACCTAACCGCAAAGGATGTTTTAGATGAATTAAAGGATAACTATCCTGGTTTAAGCTTTGATACCATTTACCGTAATCTTTCGCTTTTTGTAGAGCTGGGCATACTAGAAATGACGGAGCTTTCTGGGGAAAAACATTTTCGTTTTACATGTGGAGGAAGTCACCACCACCATCACTTCATTTGCTTAGAATGTGGAAAAACAAAAGAAATAGCATCCTGTCCTATGGACAAAATTCTAGACAATTTAACGGGATATGATGTTACGGGACATAAATTTGAAATTTATGGATCTTGTCCAGAATGCCGACCTTAGGTTTACATTTTAAAAAGATCCTGTTTAGGAGAAATGTTGATTTTTTACGATGCTGATAGTTGCGGAAAGATACGAGACTTTAGCGGGAAAAGCGGGTCAGGGGAGACCCCATAGGAGTAGTAGAGATACAAAGCCTAGAATCGCCAAGTCCTTTTGCAACGGCTTTGTGACCAATATCCGGAAGGTGCTAACGAACCACCGCGGAAAGCGAGTTTCTTGGAGTGAAAATCAACAGCAAAGTTTAATAAAGCCTTAATAAAGAAGAACAAATTGGTTCTCCATGAAATGATTAACAATTATATTTATCCCTCCATACACTCATACTATAAATGCTCCTTAACCTTAAGGAAAGCGAGGGATAAGCATGGCAGAAGACACAAACGTAAGAAAAATTCGAGATGATGATTTTGAATATGTCGATCCTAATTTAGGTGCAAATGCTGACTCAAGCTATAATGAGGAAACTGCAGCAGAGGTAGCAGGACCGATAAATTATGGACCTGCAAGAAGAGAAACGAATAATGGAAATGGTACAGACGGTGGAGTAATGGGTGGTACTGGTTTAGGTTGGCTAGCCCTAGCTTTATCCATAATTTCCTTATTTGTAATGCCTGTATTAATGGGAGCTGCAGGTATAATTATCGGATTTATCGCACGCAGACGTGGAGCAACAAGATTAGGAGCATGGGCAATTGGTATCGGTGTCGTTTCAATTATTGTAGGCATCTTTATCCTCCCATTCTTTTAACAAGTATAGAAAAATAGGCAAAAAACAAGCTCGACACTATATGATGTCGAGCTTGTTTTTTAGTATATCGAGCTAAAGGTACAAAGCCTTTTGCTCTTCATTATGCTTTTTGTTCTTGGGCTTGCTTTGCGTAATATTCCTCTGCAAGTTTGTCAATTTCTTTTTTCAATTCTTCAACCATATCTGCTTCAGGTACCTTACGAACAATTTGACCTTTACGGAATAATAATCCTTCTCCTCTTGCTCCAGCTATACCGATATCTGCTTCACGTGCTTCTCCAGGTCCATTAACAGCACAGCCTAATACCGAAACTTTAATAGGAGCTTTCACCTTAGAGATATATTCTTCAACTTCATTTGCAATTGAAATTAAGTCAATTTCAATACGTCCACATGTAGGACATGAAATTAAAGTTGCTGCGTTTGACGATAGGCCAAAAACTTTAAGTAATTCACGTGCAACTTTTACTTCCTCTACAGGGTCTGCACTTAATGAAATACGAAGTGTATTTCCAATACCTTTGCTAAGTATTGCTCCTAAACCAGCTGCACTTTTAACGGTTCCAGAGAACAATGTACCAGATTCTGTGATACCTAAGTGAAGCGGGTAATCAAATGCTTGTGCAGCCTTTTCATATGCTTCAATCGCTAAAGGTACATCCGATGCCTTCATGGAAACAATGATGTCATGGAAATCAAGATCCTCTAAAATCTTGATGTGATGAAGAGCACTTTCTACCATTCCATCAGCAGTAGGATACCCATATTTTTCAATAATTCGCTTTTCTAATGAACCAGCATTTACGCCAATTCGAATTGGAATACCTTTTTCTTTTGCAGCTTTTACAACTGCCTCGACCTTTTCTTTACGTCCGATATTCCCCGGATTAATACGGATTTTATCAGCGCCACCTTCAATTGCTTTTAGCGCTAATTTGTAATCAAAATGTATATCTACTACAAGAGGTATGTTGATTCGCTTTTTAATTTCAGGAATTGCATTTGCTGCACGTTCATCAGGACATGCAACACGCACAATTTGACAACCTGCTTCTTCTAGTCGTAAAATTTCTGCAACAGTTGCGTCAACATCATGTGTTTTAGTTGTGGTCATACTTTGAATGAATAATTCATTGCTACCACCAATCGTTAAATTTCCTACCTTTACAGGACGAGTCTTTGTACGATGGATGATTTCACTCACGAATATCGCTCCTTCAGCTTAAAGCTTCATTTCATTTCTATATAAAGAGTAATCCTTTATGAAAAAAATAGCTAGTAAAAACTTACTACCTTGCATATTTTACAGTCGATTCCGTAAATTGACAAGAAAAGTGTTTCCTCTTACTCGGAATAAAGGGGGAAGTGATAGGCTTTTCCGATTTGAAGCAAATTCGCTTTTACCTTTGGATTTAAGGTTTCAAAGTCTTTTATAATTGTTTCGATTGAGGACAAGGGCTTGTCCTTATTAAGTGCCTCAACGATGGACAAGACTGTGTCACCTGCTTTTACCTCAACAGTTTGGTATGGCATAGTAGGGTATTGGTTTGTTACATCTTCCTCATGTACTATTGTTTCACTTTTTGCCACTGGTAATGTCCCGAATTTTACATCGTAATATATAATATATAGAATGAACAAAATCGCTAGAAAAACACCAAACTTCTTCATAGTTTTCCCTCCAAATATAAACTCTTTACTACACCATATGCTTGTCCAATTGAACGAATGCATAAAAATATGGAAGAAAGTGTTTTCAAGAAGGCGAGGATCTGATGAAAGTCAGTTACCACAAAGTTTTCTAAATAAGAGTAAAAAAAAGATGGAAATATCAACGGAATATTTATTGAAAGATAACCTTTTTCAATTACTTCTTTACAATTAAAAATCGCTACGTTACTATTTTTAAGGGGCTTGCTTACAAAATTGGCAAAATAAATAGTAGGAGTTGACATAATGGAATTAGATATACAAAGTATGATCTTTCAGTTTATTGGTGGTCTCGGTATATTTCTATTCGGTATTAAGTACATGGGTGACGGATTACAAAAGTCTGCCGGAGATAAGCTTAGAGACATTTTAGATAAATTCACTACAAACCCTTTTATGGGGGTTCTTGCTGGTATTTTTGTTACTGTATTAATACAGAGTAGTTCCGGAACAACCGTTATTGTAGTTGGTTTAGTAAGTGCTGGATTTATGACACTACGCCAAGCAATAGGTGTTATTATGGGGGCAAATATCGGAACCACAATCACAGCATTCATAATTGGTATTAAGATTTCTGATTATGCTCTACCGATAATTGCTGTGGGTGCGGTCCTACTGTTTTTCTTTAAAAATAAACGTATACATAATTTTGGACAAATTGTTTTTGGATTTGGTGCACTTTTCTTAGGATTAGAGTTAATGGGAGATGGCATGAAGCCTCTACGAACGCTTGAAGCCTTCCATGAGTTAACTCTTAACATGAGTAATAATCCTATATTAGGGGTTGTAATTGGTACTGTATTTACAGTCATTGTTCAAAGCTCAAGTGCAACGATTGGGATTTTACAGGAGTTATTTGGAGAAGGCCTTTTAGATATTTATGCTGCATTACCTGTTCTATTTGGTGACAATATTGGAACAACTATTACGGCAGTGTTAGCGTCAATCGGTGCTTCTATCGCTGCAAGAAGGGCTGCACTTACACATGTAATCTTTAATATTATTGGGACGATTATTTTTATGGTTTTGTTAACACCATTTACAAAGCTAATGCTAGTATTTAAGGACTTTTTAAATTTGAATCCTGAGATGACAATTGCGTTTGCTCATGGAACATTCAATGTAACGAATACAATTATTCAATTCCCATTCATTGCAGTATTAGCTTATATTGTTACAAAAATTATTCCTGGTGAGGATACATTAATTGAATACAAGGCTAAGCATCTAGATCCTGTATTTATCGAACAATCACCTTCGATAGCACTCGGCCAAGCTAGAGAAGAGGTTGTAAGAATGGGTGAGTTTGCTGTTAAAGGGCTTGAGGAATCCAATACGTATTTAATCGAAAAAAATCAAAAGCATGCTGATGTTGCTATGCAAATAGAAGATGCGATTAATAACTTAGATAAGAAAATAACGGATTACTTAGTAAAACTTTCAACAAGCTCATTATCACCTCAGGAATCAGCCATGCATTCATTATTGGTTGACAGTGTTCGAGATATCGAAAGAATTGGTGACCATTTTGAAAACGTCGTTGAACTTGTTGATTATCAGATCTCTAATAAGGTAAAACTGACAGAAGATGCGATGGAAGATATAAACGAGATGTTTGAATTAACCGTTTTTACTGTAAAAGAAGCAATTCAGTCACTTCGAAATAACGACCGAACACTTGCAATCGACGTTGTCAAACAAGAAGAAAAAATCGATACGATGGAACGAACGTTGCGAAAAAAGCATATCTTACGTTTAAATGAAGGTTCTTGTACTGGTCAAGCAGGAATAGTTTTTGTTGACATCATTAGTAACCTTGAAAGAATCGGTGACCATGCTGTAAATATCGCGGAAGCTGTATTGGGAGAGCGTCATCTATAATAAGATTATCAGAAAAATTTACTTGAATAAGGTAAGATTCACAACTAAAATACAAGGCAAATGTCTTGTATTTTTTTACAAAGGAGAATGTTAATGGATATTATAATGTGGATTCTGATTGCTTTATTGTTTTTGATAGCTTTTGTAGGCCTAGTATATCCCATCATTCCAAGTGTTATTTTTATCGTTGGTGGGTTTATTGTGTATGGGCTATTTAAGAGTTTTGAGGTTTTTTCGATTTGGTTCTGGATTATTGAGGGATTGTTCTTCATATTGTTGATGGGGGCGGATTATGCAACTAATCTTTTTGGTGTTAAAAAGTATGGTGGAAGCAAAGCAGCTATATGGGGAAGTACAATTGGATTATTAGTTGGTCCATTTGTAATTCCAGTTGCAGGGATCCTTATTGGACCTTTTTTAGGAGCATTTATAGCGGAACTTATCATCCATAAAAAAGGTGTTAAAGAATCTTTAAAGAGTGGATTTGGATCATTAATCGGTTTTTTAAGTGGTGTAGTGGCAAAAGGATTTATTCAAGCGATTATGATTATTTATTTTTTGGTTGTGGTATTTTAAGGTTTCGTGCATATAACCACAACGGTTCGGGCATTTTAGACTTGTTAAGTTAATAGAACACCGAATAGTTCCTAGATAAGGGCATTTTGTTTGAAAGATTATGCTAATTTTGGTAATCTTACATGTAAGGACTGATGAAATAAATCTTTTCAAAGGTTCAATTCACGTACATATTTAAGGAGGAAAAAAACAATGGCATATGAATTACCACAATTACCTTATGCTTATGATGCATTAGAGCCGCACATCGATAAGGAAACAATGAACATTCACCACACAAAACATCACAACACGTATATTACTAACGTTAATAATGCGTTAGCAGGTAATGAAGAATTATTAAGCAAATCAGTAGAAGATCTAGTATCAAATCTTGATGCTGTTCCTGAAGCAATCCGCACTGCTGTACGTAACAATGGTGGTGGACATGCAAACCACAGTCTTTTCTGGACAATTCTTTCACCAAATGGTGGAGGCGAACCTACTGGCGATATTGCAGAAGCAATTACAAGCAAGTTCGGTAGTTTTGATGCATTTAAAGATGAGTTCACAAAAGCTGCAACAACTCGCTTTGGTTCAGGGTGGGCTTGGTTAGTAGTAAACAACGGTGAGCTTGAAGTAACAAGCACTCCAAACCAAGACTCTCCTTTAATGGAAGGTAAAACTCCAATCCTAGGACTTGATGTTTGGGAGCATGCGTATTATTTAAACTATCAAAACCGTCGCCCAGATTACATTTCTGCATTCTTCAATGTAATCAATTGGGAAGAGGTTACAAAGCGTTATAACGCAGCAAAATAAGATTAATAGAAAGCAGCAACGAATTTTTTCGTTGCTGCTTTTTTGTGTAATAGGAAACTCTCCATTAGGTCTATCCGCGTTTAGCTCCAGCACCTAGCTAGTTTTATCCTGTAATAGGCCACTGTGATTATCTTGGGCAAAAACTTCAGAACAAGAGTAGCTTGTTCTTGCGGAGAATATTCTCCTAGAAGCCTTCCTTAGTACTTTACGCAGCTCAATGTCAAAACGAGTGGCAATCAAGTCAGAGAGCGACTTTTTTTCCACAGAACATTTGCTTGTCGGACTTGCACAGGACATGCTTACGTCCAACGTTGCCACAAGGACGTGGTGGATGTTAGTTGACGTCCCTTTTCCAAGGTGCTTGTGCTTTTGTTCCTTTCTCTTTCATATGCAACAAGAATCAGCACCCTTAACAAATCGCCTATTATGTTTTGTCCGAAAACACCACAAGTAACCCCTACTTTATTTTCGTATATCTCCCCCCTTTTTTGACACACTAACTAGTAGATGAAAAAGGGGAGTCAGCTAATGTTTGGTTTTAAAAAGGTACTAGGAGATGTACCGATTCAGAAAGACTTAGTATTGCTATTAGTAATAGGTGGTTTATATGCACTCAGTACCGCTTTATCTAACACCTTTGTTAATGTGTATTTGTGGAAACAATCAAATGGAAATTTTCAGGATTTAGGATATTATAATTTATCTGTTGTACTTCTTCAGCCACTTACCTTCATATTGGCTGGAAGATGGGCAAAAAAAATTGACCGTGTTATTGTGTTAAGGTTGGGGGTTTCATCATTAGCAATTTTTTATATCACTGTTTTGCTTATCGGGGATAGGGCCTCACAGTTTATTCTTTTATTAGGTGGCCTTTTAGGTATTGGATATGGCTTTTATTGGTTAGCCTTTAACGTGTTAACTTTTGAAATTACAGAACCTGATACACGTGATTTTTTTAATGGTTTTTTAGGACTACTAGGATCATTTGCAGGGATGATTGGTCCAATTGCAGCTGGATATATTATTTCTTCAATGGAGAGCTTCACTGGGTACACGGTTATATTTGGAGTGTCACTCGGTCTTTTTACAGGAGCCGTTATTTTAAGCTTCTTCATAAAAAGAAGAAAAGCTGAAGGAGATTTTCTTTTTAAACGGATTATCGAGGAAAGAAAGCACAACCTTAATTGGAAATATGTACTCCACGCACACTTTTTTCAAGGGCTCCGAGAGGGAACTTTTGTATTTGTAATCTCTGTATTAGTATTTGTGGCAACAGAGAGTGAACTTGCCTTGGGAAAATTTGGACTTATTAATTCCGCCGTTTCTTTTCTATTCTATTTCTTAGCTACTCGGCTAATAAAAAAGAAAATGCGGAAGAAGGCAATCCTTATTGGAGGAGTCTTACTTTACCTCTCTATATTTACAATTCTTTTTGAAGTGACGTACATAAGTTTGCTTATCTACGGAGTATTGATTGCCATTGCCTATCCAATCCTACTCGTACCGTATAATTCATTAACGTATGATGTGATTGGTAAAGGTTGGAAAGCGAAAGAAATGCGTATTGAATATGTAGTAGTGAGAGAATTATATTTAAATACTGGAAGAGTTGTATCCATTTTATTGTTTTTACTTGCTGTTACTTTTTTTAATGAGAAAGAGAGTATTCCCATCCTATTAGCTCTTATAGGTGCCGGTCATTTGATTATCTATTTCTATATCCGCAAAATTGATATGCCACATACTTCTGGGCCAATCCAAGCTAAATCCGCCGCTAATCGAAAGCTAATTGAAGGTGAAGGCGGTTCAACAGCATAAAAGTGGTAGTATTTAAGGATGGAAAAAGTATAGCATTTCTTTTACAATAAGATATAAGGGCACCTGGCCTGGCTGGGTGTCTTTTTTAACTTACAGTAGTCTCCATCAGTGGGACACTTAAAGGACAATGTAAAAGAATTGTACGAAATCCCATAAAGGTTGTTGATTGATATGATTAAAAAGAAAAAATCACATGTACCATTTCGGTTGAATATGCTGTTCTTTCTTGTTTTTCTTCTATTTTCAGCATTGGTGTTACGTTTAGGAGTTGTACAAATAGTACACGGAGAGAAGTATCAAAATGAAGTAGATAAAACGGAAAATGAAATTGTTAACCTACCTGTACCTCGCGGGAAAATTTATGATTCCTATGGACGGGTAATTGTTGATAATCTGGCTAAGAATGCAATTACCTATACTCGTGCCACTGGGACAAAGTCACAAGATGTTGTGAAAGTAGCTGAAAAGCTTGCCACACTTATTGAGATGGATACAGAAAAAGTGACTGAACGTGACTTAAAAGACTATTGGCTGTTAACAAGACCAGAAGAAGCGGAAAAAAAGGTCACGAAAGCTGAGTTAAAAAAGGTAGATGATGGGGATTTATCTAGTACCGATGTTTATAATCTCCAAATTGATCGTGTTACAGAAGAAGAGCTTAGCCAAATTACAGAACAAGAACTAGAAGTTGCGGCTATTTTCCGGGAAATGACAAAAGGGTATGCACTCGTACCTCAAATTGTAAAAAATGAAGGTGTAACAGCTGAAGAATATGCTGTTGTAAGTGAAAATCTTGAAAACTTACCAGGAGTAAATACTACAACAGACTGGGTTAGGAATTATAAGTTTGATAATACTTTAAAATCCATCCTAGGAAGAATCTCGGATACGGATGAAGGTCTACCAAGTGAGATGTTAGATTATTACTTAGCAAGAGGCTATAACAGAAATGACCGTGTTGGGTTAAGTTATTTAGAAGCACAATATGAGTCAGTATTACATGGCCAAAAGGCAAAAGTAGAAAATGTGATCAAAGGAAATACTGTTAAAGAGACAATTGTTATTTCAGAAGGTCAACGAGGCAGTGATCTTGTTCTAACAATTGATATGGACCTCCAAAAGGCAGTGGAACAGATTCTTGAGGAAGAATTAATTGCCCATAAGGACCTATCTGGAACACCGTACCTAGACAGAGCATTCGTTGTCATGATGAATCCAAAAACAGGTGAAATCCTGAGTATGGCAGGAAAAGTCTATACGAAGGATGAGGATGGCAAAAAGGTTTTCCAGGATTACGCATTAGGTGCCATGAACTCTGCTTATGAAATGGGATCTGCAGTTAAGGGTGCAACGATGTTAACGGGTTATCAAACTGGTGCAATTGATATTGGAACAAGGTACTATGATGCTCCAATGCATATTAAGGGAACACCTGTTAAGGCTTCATGGCAAAACATGGGTACGATAGATGATCTTACTGCACTTGAACGTTCTTCTAACGTATATATGTTTAGAACGTTTATAGAAATTGCTAAAGGAAATTATGTACCAAATGCACCCCTTCCTATTGATAGAAGTGCTTTTCCATTAATTCGTAATTACTTTAGTCAATTTGGTCTTGGAGTAAAAACTGGTATTGATTTACCAGGAGAATCTGCAGGATTTATCGGAAAAGATACTACACCTGGTCTATTACTGGACTTGGCAATCGGCCAGTATGATACGTATACTCCATTACAGATGGCGCAATATGTTTCTACAATTGCAAATGGTGGCTATCGTATGCAACCAAAGATTGTGAAGCAAATTCATCAGCCGACTTTAGAGGAGAAGGAATTAGGACCGGTTCAACAACCTTTTGAGCCAACAGTTTTAAATCGGATTAATATGGATTCAGAATATATCGAGCGAGTACAACAAGGATTTGTTCGCGTAATGAGTGGAAAAAGAGGAACTGCTCGAAGCTATTTTGCAAATAAGCCATATAAGCCTGCCGGAAAAACTGGTACTGCTGAGGCGTTTTATTACGATAACAAAACGGGTATAAATCATAAAACCATTAATATTACTCTTGTAGGGTATGCACCATATGATGACCCAGAAGTAGCATTTTCTGTAGTTATTCCAGCAGCCTACCAAGGAAATCAAACTCATTCCATGAACTTAAAAATCGGTTCTGCAATATTAGATAAATATTTTGAATTAAAAGGTAAAGACCGTTCTCAACCTCAAGGGGGAAAAACAGAATCTCCAGCAACAGAGGAATCAGGTGAGCAATCGGATACTGAAACAGAAGAAGAGGAAACGGAATAATAAAAATGACAAGGGTGTCTCGAAAAAACTTTCGAGGCACTTTTTTTATTGGTAATGTTAGTTTAACTAGTATAGACATGATCACTAGTAGTGAAACTACAGCATTGAAGCTTTATCACCTCTAAATTGAACACTTTTAATGTTACCTCCGAGCGGAGCATAATACTCCAATTCTCTATGTGAGGTTCTTATTTTTTGATAACGGAACAAATCTTCGGCCGTTAGTACCGAATGAGGGGAGTATTTCGATTCTTATGGATATTTCAGTACGGATTCTGGTAACAAATGAGGTGCTTATTCTTACTATTCTTGTTGTCTTGATATACATCACTAATACTCTAAGCACAAAGTGAATGGTCTTATTCCGACTCATGTAGTACATCACTTATGCTCTAGGTTCTAAGTGGGGGTCTTATTCCAGCTCTTAAGGTACATCACTTATACTACAGGTACAAAGTGTGGGTCTTATCCCGGCAATTATTCCGCATGCCTACCTAAAACCATTCACGATACCAATTAAATCGAACCCAGTATCCGCATGTAAACGGAAAAGCAGTTACGATATTACCACAATCGTACCCACAAACAAGTTAGCCACCGAAAAGCGGTCAAGATACAACCGCAATTGAACCCATCCTCTGCGTGTCCACCGAAAAGCGGTCACAATACCACTACAATTGACCTACTCTTTCGCGAATTCACAAATCAGCACTCTTGTACCAATTTATAACTTTATTTTTACTTAACTTTAACCCATATCCCCCCTCAATCTTATAGAACTCCAATATGTCAACCTGCAATTCCTCCACAAAATTTGCTCATTTTCATCAATTTCTGCAAATTTACAAAACCTTTACATTCAGTTCATACGAGATTAATAGAGTGAGATTATTCTAAGTTTGTAGGACAAAAGCAAAATAACTTAACTCTTAGGGGGAATTAGTAAAATGAAACGCTTGAAGTTCTTAGGATTAGCAGCATTAGTAGTGTCAATGCTTACGTTAGCTGCATGTGGAAGTAACGAAGGTAACGCAAAAGGAAATGAAGATGGTGCACTAGAAGGTAGTGTTGTAATTGATGGTTCTGGTACTGTATTTCCTTTTATGTCTAAAATGGCAGATAACTATATGACAAATGAACAAGAAAATGTATCAGTTGAGGTAAGCCGTGCAGGAACAAGTGCTGGGTTTAAGAAATTCTTAGTTGAAGAAGGTGGCACTGATTTTAATGATGCTTCACGCCAAATTAAAGAGGAAGAGGCAGCCACTGCTGAGGATCTTGGAATCGAAGTAAAGGAACTTAAAGTAGCACTTGATGGTTTAACTTTCGTGGTACATCCTGAGAATGATTGGGCACAAGAGTTAACACAGCAAGAAGTAATTGATATTTTCCTAGAAAGCTCTGGTAAGAAAAATTGGTCAGATGTTCGTGAAGGATTCCCGAACGAACCAATCAAAAAATATGGTCCTAATGAAAACCATGGTACGTATGAATTCTTCTGGGAAAAGATCTTAGAAGAGCAAGATCTTGCTGCAGATACAAACCTTCAACAAGAGTATTCAACATTAGTTGACTTAGTATCTAAAGATAAAAACGGAATCGCGTTTTTTGGTTATGGTTACGCAGTGAATAATACAGACAAAGTTAAAATCGTAAAAATTGATTTTGGTAGCGGGGCTGTAGAGCCTAGTTTAGATACAATTAGCGAAGATGGCGATTACGCTCCATTTACACGTCCAGTATTTACGTATCTTAACGTAAACTTAGCTAAAGAAAAGCCGCAAGTATTAGACTATGCAATTTATACAATGAAAAATGCTGCTGAGGTAGCTTCTGAGACTGGATTCGCTCCACTACCTGAAGATGAATTACAAAAAGCAGTTGAAGAATTAGAAGCTCTAAAATAAAAAGAGATAGAAAACGAGGATGGGAGCATATACTTGCTCCTCATCTTCTTATGTATTTTGGCCTCTATATTTAAAGGATGGAAGGGAGTATATCATGAGTGACGTATCCAAGAATGTGAATGTACGTGAAATGATTGCTGCGAATAAAAGTACAAAAAGCATGAATACAGTCATAGAAAAGTTCATTCCTAAAGCTTTACTCATAATTGCTATAATTTCAATTTTAACGACAGTAGGGATCGTATTAACCTTGCTTTTTGAAACATTTGAATTCTTTAAACGAGTACCAATCGTAGAATTTTTTACAGGTACTGTGTTAAAACCCCTTGGCGAGAATGCTGAATTTGGGGTGCTACCTCTTTTAACAGGTACGATCATTTCATCAACGATTGCAATGTTAGTGGCAATTCCTGTAGGGTTAATGTCTGCAATTTATTTAAGTGAATATGCTTCAGATAAGGTGAGAAGAATCCTTAAGCCTATCTTAGAAATTCTTGCAGGTATTCCAACTATCGTCTATGGGTTCTTTGCATTAACATTCGTGACACCATTTTTGAGATCAATAATACCTGGCCTCGAGCCAACAAATATCCTCAGCCCTGGAATTGTAATGGGAATAATGATAATCCCAATGGTTGCATCACTTTCTGAGGATGCAATGAGTTCTGTACCTAACTCTATGCGAGAAGGTGCATTGGGGTTAGGATCTACTAAACTGGAAGTAACGTGGAAAGTCGTTATTCCTGCTGCAATGTCCGGGATTATTGCTTCCTTTGTTCTTGGCATCTCTCGAGCAATTGGAGAAACAATGATTGTTGCCATTGCTAGTGGAAGCTCAAAGAACTTTACGTTTGATATCACCCAATCCATGCAAACGATGACTGCTTATATCGTCGAGGTAACTGGGGGAGATGCACCTGCTGGTTCAACGTTATATTACAGCTTGTATGCTGTTGCAATGACGCTATTTGTATTCACATTAATCATGAACTTAATTGCACAGTATATTTCTCGAAAGTTTAAGGAGGAATATTAATATGAAGTATGTTGACGTAGCACAGGTGCAAAGAAAACTAAATTCCCGTTTGCTCACGAACAATTTGGCAAAAACAATATTTTTTATTTCAACTCTGTTAGGTTTAGTTGTATTGGTAATTTTATTTTATCGAGTGATTTCACAAAGCCTAGGCTGGTTGGATATTCAATTTTTAACAAGCAAATTATCTACAACTGCTGAAAATGCAGGAATTATGGGTGCCATTTTAGGAACAGTGTGGCTAATGCTCGTAGTAGCACCTATTACTCTATTTCTAGGTGTTGGAACGGCAATTTATTTAGAGGAATATGCAAAAAAAGGTCGTCTCCAACGTTTCATTCAAACAAACATCTCAAACCTTGCAGGAGTACCATCCATTGTATTTGGAATTTTAGGTCTTACTGTTTTTGTAAGAGGTTTTGGGTTGGGGAATATTGTATTAGCCGGAGGACTAACGATGTCGTTATTAGTACTCCCGATTGTAGTAGTTGCAAGTCAAGAAGCGATTCGCGCTGTGCCTGGATTCTTACGAGAGGCTTCATATGGAATGGGAGCTACTAAATGGCAGACTATTAAGAACGTGGTTCTACCAGCATCTCTACCTGGCATTTTAACTGGAGTTATTTTAGCTTTATCACGTGCAATTGGTGAAACAGCACCACTTGTTGTCATTGGTATTCCAGCCTTATTAATGCCATTACCAGATAGTTTATTTGATAAATTTACAGTGTTACCTATGCAAATATACTATTGGACAATTGATGCGGCACTTGTAGAAGAATATGCGAACTTGGCTGCTGCAACCATTGTTGTTCTTTTGCTTGTTTTATTCTTAATGAATTCAATTGCGATTATTATACGAAACAAGTTCCAAAGAAGATACTAATCGGGGGGAAAAAACATGACAGTAGTTATTGAAAAAAAGACGCAGGCAGTAGAAAATATAGAACGTAATAAAAAGGTCGTTTATGAATCAAAAGATTTAAATTTATGGTATGGGGAAGATCACGCCCTTAAAAATATTAATTTCTCAATCTATGAAAATGAAGTAACAGCTATTATTGGACCATCTGGATGCGGGAAATCGACGTTTATTAAAACCTTAAACAGAATGGTTGAATTAATTCCTATCGTACGTATTTCTGGTGAGATCGTCTATAGAGGAAGAAATATTTTCGATAAAGCATATAAAGAAGAACAATTACGAACACAAGTAGGAATGGTATTCCAAAAACCAAACCCATTTCCAAAATCGATTTATGACAATATTGCGTACGGACCAAGAATTCATGGAATCCGAAACAAAAAAATTCTCGATGAAATTGTAGAGAATAGTTTACGAGGAGCCGCAATTTGGGACGAGGTGAAAGACAGACTACATGAAAATGCATACGGACTTTCAGGTGGTCAACAACAGAGAATTTGTATTGCCCGTGCTCTTGCGATTGAACCAGATGTTATCTTAATGGACGAACCTACATCTGCATTGGACCCAATCTCGACATTAAAAATTGAAGAACTTATTCAAGAATTAAAGAAAAACTTCAGCATCATCATCGTTACTCATAATATGCAGCAAGCAGCTCGTATATCTGATAGAACTGCATTTTTCCTAAATGGGGAAGTGATTGAGTACGCAGATACAGATAAGATGTTTTCTACCCCTTCGGATAAACGTACTGAGGACTATATCACTGGTCGTTTTGGATAAGTAACTTTTTTATAAATAGATGAGAGGTGTTTACTATGTCAACTCGTACGATGCTAGATAAAGATCTGATTCGCCTTAAGCAGTTATTATTGGAAATGGTACAACTGTCGAAAACAGCTGTTGAAGAAGCTGTTCATTCATTAGCAACACAGGATATTGAAAAAGCACAGCACATTATAAAAGCTGATTTCGAAATTAACGAGCTTGAGGAAAAAATAAATAACCTCGTTATTCAATTAATTGCACAACAACAGCCTGTAGCATCCGATTTACGTAAAATAATCGCTGCTCTGAAAATTTCAAGTGATGTAGAACGGATTGGAGATTTAGCGGTAAATATTGCAAAGTCTATTCTTCATATCGGTAATGGGCCATTAATCAAGCCAATTGTAGATATTCCAAGAATGGCTGATATGGCATTGGCTATGTTAAAAGATGTGATTCAGGCTTACTATGAAGAAGATATTGAGTTAGCAATAAGAACTGCTGATGCAGATGATGCTGTCGACACTTTATATGGTAAACTCATAAAAGAACTACTTGAGTTGATGACAAGTCATCCAGAATCGATTTCTCAAATTACACAGCTTTCTTTCATTTGTCGTCATATTGAAAGGGTAGCTGACCATACAACAAATATGGCTGAACACATTATATACATGGTTAAAGGTAAGAAAATAGATCTTAACGCATAATAAAAACTCTCAAGCTCTAAGCTTGAGAGTTTTTAATTACTGATCAAATTTGCAATTTCGGCTTGGCTCATTTTAGTAGTTACTTCATAAGTTCCAATTTGGATACCAGTATTGAGTCCATTTTCAATTAGGAAGTTATTAAACTCCACTGAATTAGGAATAATGCCTGCTTGTTCTAATGTCTCTGCTATTTCATCGCTACTCATTCCAGGCTCAATTGAAAGAGTATACGTTTTTTGATCAGGTTCTGCTTTTTTTGCTTCATCTGAAGGTGGTTCAGTTGGAACCGTTTGTTCTTCTTTATCTTTTTCGCCTTTACCAGCATTATCACTAGTAGGGGATACACTCTTCTGTAAAAGCTTATTATATTCTTCGGAGCGCACCTTTACATAACCTTCTTCGTTTAGATAATTCTCAATCTGCTCTTCCGTAATGGCTATTTCTTCATTTTCTATAAAATAAAGATAACTAAATACTAGTGTTGAAATAATGATACCAATAGCTATACCGCGTAACAAAAGCTTGTCCATATCTATAACCCCATTTTTCTTGCATGCTCTAAGATGAGTCTAACTTCTTCAATCGGGAGATTTGCTTTTTTTGCAATTTGCTCGTAGGATAAGCCCTCTTCAAAAAGTGTCAAAACGGAACGATTATTTGCCGGGATTGAGGAAGTACTTGAAACAGGTGTCCCCATATTAAAGTCAAGATCATTTGTTAGCAATTCTTCTTCTAGCACTTTTAATTTCTTTTTTAAAAGGTACGTTTCCTGGATGACGGATAGTGATAGCTGTTCTACCTGTTCCTCTACCTTTTTAATTCGATCTTTGCCAAAAAAGGAAAGAACAAGCAGTATTACAGAGATTCCTAATAATATTACGATTGCGTATTCCATACGTTCACTCCATTCCATTACTTATATTATCGCAGTTTGTGATTGTGGACAATAGATGGTTCATGTCTTTTCAGTTATTTTCACCAATACAAAATGTGGATTACTTTCCATGTACAAATAGTAAATAAATGTTTCTTATTGCTAAAAAATAGGACTGGAATTTTTGAAAATATAATGGTATGATAGGAAAGTCTGATTAAAGCTTTATATGTTTGGAGGGAAATGAACATGCGTGTTAAAATCACTTTAGCTTGTACTGAAACTGGTGATCGTAACTATATTACAACTAAAAATAAGCGTAACAACCCTGACCGTCTTGAAGTTAAGAAATATAGCCCAAGACTTAAAAAGGTAACTTTACACCGCGAAACAAAGTAACAGTAGGAAGTACTTCCTACTGTTTTTTTTTTAGGATAGGAAAGTATTATATTTTTGAACATAGTTTACAATGTTCAGCGCAAGCGGCTTAACCCCTCGAGGTCAAAAACGCGCTGCAATGAAAAGTCAAAGAACTACTTTTTTTCAATAGAACATTTGCTTGTCGGACTTGCACAGGACAAGGAAAGGTCCGGCAGTATAGTCCTCGAACCAAGAAAGTGCTGCCGTCAACGTTCGCCATAGGACGTGTCGGAACTTAGTTGGCGATCATTTTCAAAGGCCCTTGTGAATTTCTTACAAAAAAGACTCTAAAGGATTTGGTTTCTGCGAAAATCTTGATAAACTTAAGATAATGAGTAGGGGGGGAAGAGAATAAAATGAGAACAAAACGAGAAATTAGAAATGAAATAAAAGAAACACTACTTTCCTTAGACCAAGAACTGTATCAGAAATGGTCTAAAGAAATAATAGAGAAGGTTATTTCCTTACCTGAATGGAAAAATGCCAAAACAATTGGAATCACCGTCTCAGGTAAGTATGAAGTAAATACAGAGCCATTAGTTAAAACAGCATGGGAAACTGGTAAAAAAGTTGCTGTCCCCAAATGTCATCCTTTAACTAAAACCATGACATTTCGGGAAATCACTAATTTCACTCAATTAGAGGTAGTTTATTATGGATTAAAAGAACCAATTGAGAGTATAACGGTTGAAGTACCACATAACAAAATCGATTTGCTCCTTGTACCAGGTCTTTGTTTTACAAATCAGGGCTACCGCCTTGGACATGGTGGTGGTTATTATGATCGCTACTTAACTACATATAGAGGCGATACCCTTTCATTAGCATTTCCGGTTCAGCTTGTTGAGAACTTTCCAATTGAGCCATTTGACATTCCGGTCAAAAAGCTGGTAACACCAACACAGGTGAAAAACTGTCATGAATGACCTTCTGATACAGTTACTTGCAACTGTTTTGGTTGCCTATTTTGGATATAGACTAAAATCATTAACAGTCAGTGGGGCTGCAGCAACTGTGGTAGTGGGTACACTTGTATCAATTGGTTTTGGATATAGAGGCCTGTTTTTATTAGGTCTGTTTTTCGCAAGCTCAAGTCTTTGGAGTAAATATAAAAAAACGAGTAAAAATGGTGTTGAAAACAAGGTGGAAAAGGGTGAGCAGAGGGATTACGTTCAGGTGTTTGCAAATGGTGGTGTGGCTGCATTCGCGAGCCTAATATATGCATTAACTCATTCCACTTTCTGGCTTCTCTTTTTTATCGGTGCAGTTGCAGCTGCCAATGCAGATACATGGGCTTCTGAAATAGGGACACTGAGTAAAAAGAGGCCCATTCTTTTAACCAGGCTCAAGCGTGTCGAAGCGGGTACCTCTGGGGCTGTTTCTCTATTGGGAACCACTGCTGGGCTCCTGGGTGCTCTTTTAATTAGTCTTGGAGGCTACCTTGTTTGGAATGAAGTATCTATATCTCTTTTTGTTACATTAACACTAATAGGCTTTATTGGTAACATAATTGACACAATACTTGGTGCTTCTGTACAAGTTGTAAATAAGTGTACTATCTGTGGAATCGAAACAGAAAAAACAGTACACTGTTCGAAGAAAACGAGTTACTTAAAAGGTGTACACTTTTGCAATAATGATGTTGTTAATTTTCTATCCATCCTCCTCGCATCAGGTCTTGGGACATTTTTCTTAATGTTAATAGGATAAAACACCTGTGAAAATCAAACAGTATATGTAGGAGGGATTGACATGTTAAATCTAATAACCCGTATTGCATTAGTTTTTGGTGGGATCTATGCTGTATACAGGTACCGTTATCAAATTTTCAATCGTTTGTTTGGAATTCCTACAGTTAGAAGATTTTTTATAGGTACAACAATGAAAATCCCGTATGTAAGAAACAGAATGATACATCAAGCCTTCCGATAATAAGTGTTAAACCTGTTGCGATTAGTCAACAGGTTTTTTTGAGCGAATTTTCTCTGAGAAATTCATTGTTTGAACAAATGAGTTTGGTTTTATTTTCTATAAATGACCGAATTATTGGTAAGCCAAAAACAAATCAGTTTATAATAAAAGGAAGAGATGGTTGGTAACAGTAGGGGGGATAAAGTGTTCAATCAGGATTTTCTTTATTGGAACATCATAAAAACATTACAGCTAAATGGTGGTTATCGGATTCTGCAAATTTCAAAAACGCATAACGAAATCTGGCTAGAATCTACTCAAAAAAACAAACCACGAATCATTCGGATATTACGTCATGATCTTGATTGGAGTAACTGGATGCAACGTGATATGGAAATAGCTGCACAAAAGCTGGAGTATTTTCGCAAAAAGCTTTTTGCACGGAAGCTTGAGGCGCTAAATATATATATCACCACATATCCACCTGTAGATGATTGGTATTTTCGCATTGAACAGCCTCTTCATGCAGGAAAGAATGGGGCGACATCATTACATACTTTATTGATACAATCAGAAAATAATGACGAAGGTTTAGCAGAGCTTTCGAAGTATGTCCAAGTACCATTTCAAATAGATAATAATGATCTATTAATTAACCAAGAAACCGTGGATAAGCTTAAACATGAGGTTATTACAGTCGCTAATCAACGGATATCACACGAAAAGAATTTATTACAAAATGGAAGGCCCTTTTTTACCTATATATTAATCGCGATTCAATTAGCGATGTTTGGGGTACTCGAGCTTAATGGTGGAAGCACAAATACGAATACGCTTATTAAGTATGGTGCAAAGGAAAACTTTTTAATTTTAAATGGAGAGTGGTGGCGTTTTATAACACCTATGTTCCTTCATATAGGTTTTTTCCACTTATTAATGAATACATTCGCTCTCTATTATATGGGCTCAGAAGTTGAAAGGCTCTATGGTAAACTAAGGTTCCTGTTGATCTATCTATTTGCTGGGTTTGCAGGGAGTCTTGCAAGCTTTGTATTTAGTCCAACAGTTTCTGCAGGAGCTTCAGGTGCTATTTTTGGTTGCTTTGGTGCTTTATTGTTCTTTGGTACAGTCTATCCTTCGCTATTTTTTAGAACGATGGGGGCAAATGTAATAGGTGTTATCATCTTAAATTTAGCCTTTGGATTTATGGTGCCAGGCATTGATAATGCAGGCCATATTGGTGGTTTAATTGGCGGTTTCCTTGCTTCAAGTATTTTGCATTTACCAAAACACAAACAGCTTGGAAAGAGGGCTATTGGATTAGGTGTTTCAATCGCGATACTGTCAGGACTTTTTTACGTAGGTAATACTATTAAACCTTATGCTAATGATCCGCAATATGTAGTAAGTGTTGCACAAAAGCAAATAGAGGCAAATGAATATGAAAAGGCATATCAGTTACTTCTTGAGGCGGAGGAGAATGGTGTATCATCTGGGATGCTGTATTTCTATTTGTCATATGCAGAGATTAAGCTTGGAAAAATTGAGGATGCAAGAATCCATTTAGAAATAGTCACTGAAAAAGAGCCAGGCATTTCGGAAGCTCATTATAATTTAGCTCTAGTGTATATAGAGCTTCAGGAATATGATTTGGCAATAAAATCAGCTGAAATTGCTGCTGAGGCAGATCCAGAAAATGAAAGCTATATAAAGCTTATCGAGCAAATTAATGATTTCATAGAATAATCTAAGACAGAAACGCTCTCCATAGGGCGTTTTTTCTTTTTGTTAATAATCTCATGTATGCGAAAGACCCTTGCTTACACGCTGTGTATAACGAGTTAAAACCATTCTGGCTGGTAAGCAGATTAATGCTTATATGAAATTCTGTTCTGAAGAAATTAAGTCCACTTACTTTCTTAGTTTCTATATGAATCATTTTCCAAAACAAGTATGTTTTTCCAATTTTACGTCAAAGATGGACTAGTAGCCTATTTTCGTGAGCAAAAAAGGGATTGGTCTTTTTGCAGAGGATTGGAGTGATTCAAATGGGAACTGAAAAAGAAAAGCCGAGGCATCCGGTCTCATCGAAGCTCGAGGAAAATGTCTCATACCTGAAGGATGCCCTTGGAGTAGGTAAAAGCTTTGATGTCATTAAAATTGATTTAGAATATGCAGGAAAACAGATGGCCATGTTTCTTATTGATGGTCTCGTTAAAGACGATATTTTACATTTATTAATGAAATTTCTAGCTAATCAAGATGAGAATACATTAAAGGTTGACACTCTTGAAAAGCTACTCAAAACGTATATTCCATATGTAGAAGTTGAGAATACGGATGATCTAGATAAGGTCGTTGACGGGGTTCTTGCGGGACCAACCGCATTGATTGTAGATGGACTTGAAAAAGCAATCTTAATTGATGCAAGAACGTATCCAGTTAGAGGACCAGAAGAGCCTGACATTGAAAGGGTAGTAAGAGGTGCGAGAGACGGTTATGTAGAGACTATCGTTTTTAATACAGCTCTGACAAGAAGAAGAATACGAGACCGTTCCCTACGAATGGAGTATTTGCAGGCAGGAAGACGCTCTAAAACGGATATGGTTGTGTGCTATATCGAGGACATCGCGGATCCTAAACATGTAGAAGAGGTTAAGGAAGCAATAAGTAAAATAGATACTGACGGATTACCTATGGGTGAAAAAACAATTGAAGAATTTATTTCAGGTCGTCATTGGAATCCATATCCAGTTGTTAGGTATACGGAAAGACCCGATACAGCAGCAGCACATTTATACGAAGGACATATCATTATTATGGTGGATGGGTCTCCAAGTGTTCTCATTACACCTACAACCTTCTGGCATCACATGCAGCATGCAGAGGAATACAGAAATAGCCCTTCGACCGGATTGTATTTACGGTTAGTACGCTATATTGGTGTGTGGGCTTCACTCTTTTTATTACCATTATGGTATTTGTTCGCCGTACACCCTGAATTATTACCTGATAACCTAAAGTTTATAGGTCCGAATGATGATGGTAGACTACCGCTAATTCTACAATTCTTTTTAATTGAAATTGGAATTGATCTCCTACGGATGGCAGCGATTCATACGCCAACATCCCTAGCGACTGCGCTTGGGCTTGTTGCAGCTATGTTAATTGGACAGGTAGCCGTTGAGGTAGGTCTTTTTACAAATGAAGTTATATTATATTTGGCAATTGCCGCGATAGGTACATTCTCAACTCCAAGCTATGAAATGAGCTTGGCTAATCGATTAGCCCGCTTATTTCTCTTACTCGTAACAAGTATATTTGGTGTAATGGGCTTTGTAGGAGGGGTTACGTTATGGATTCTATATCTAGCACGAATGAAATCCTTTAATGTACCATATTTGTGGCCATTTATTCCATTCGACTATCGTGGATTTAGAGATGTGCTATTTCGAACACCAATACCTTTAAAGAGAAATAGACCAAAGATTTTACATCCAAGGGATCCAGATAAATAAAAAAATTTAAAGAAGGGAGTGTCCAATAATGGACACTCCTTTATCATTTAATAGTAAAGCAAAGAAAGTATAAGATTTTAAACATAGATTCCAATGTCTAGTGCAAGCGGCCTACCCCCCTCGAGGTCAAAAATGCGTTGCAATGAAAAGTTAAAGAGCGACTTTTTTTGGGAACAGAACATTTGTATGTCTGGTGTGAGCACGGCGTTTGCACTTTTCTTATTTGAACAATCGAGAGAAGTACTTGCACGTTACAATATTTTTTACTAAGCTAAGTAAGAAAACGAATTTTGTGTAAGTGAATTTCAGAGGGTGAGAAATTGAAGACAATTTACGATGTCATGCAGTTTTTAAAAAAATTTGGAACGATTATTTATGTCGGTGAACGAGTTGCTGACCTGGAATTAATGGAGGCTGAGATAAAAGAGTTATACCAGTCTCAGCTAATTGAGACACAGGATTATCAGATGGCAATCCTTCTTCTACGTCAGGAAATCGTAAGAGAACGTGAAAAACAAGAAAGAAACAGTAGGTAATAATAATTCATAACTGAGGAGTATTTTGATCATGATGGATAAATTATTGATGGGCATAGATTTAGGTGGAACAACAATAAAGCTTGCGTTTATTACCCAAGAGGGGGATATCGTAACAAAATGGGAAATACCTACCGATAAATCCGGAAACATGATTATCACTGATATCGCAGAGGCTATACACGAGAAAATGGCCGAGCTTCAGCTATCAAAGGAGAATTTTGTAGGGGTTGGAATGGGTGCACCAGGTCCAACTAATTTTGATGAAGGAATTGTGTATCAAACTACAAATTTAGGATGGACGAACTATCCTTTACGCGCAGAGCTTGAGGAAAAGGTAGGAATTAAGGCTGTAATCGACAATGATGCTAACGTAGCTGCAATAGGTGAAATGTGGAAGGGTGCCGGAGCAGGGGCAAAAGATTTAATTTGTGTAACTTTAGGTACAGGTGTTGGTGGTGGTCTCATCTCTAATGGTGAGGTTATTCGTGGTGCAAACGGTGCAGGTGGTGAAATTGGTCATATAACTGCTGTTCCTGAGGGGGGAGCATTATGTGGTTGCGGTAAAACAGGTTGCATTGAAACGATTGCGTCTGCAACAGGTATTGTACGTCTTGCTACAGAAGCTATTCAAAGCCATTATGGATCTAGCATCCTGAGAGACGAGTTTGAGCAGACTGGTGAGTTATCCTCAAAAAGTATTTTTGAGGCAGCGAGCAAAGGAGATGAAATTGCACAGCAAGTCATTGATCAAGTTACATATCACCTTGGTCTCTCACTTAGTCAAATTGCAAATGGATTAAATCCTGAAAAAATAGTTGTTGGCGGTGGAGTATCAAAAGCTGGTGAACAGCTTCTAAAACCACTCATGGAACAATTTTCACGTTTTGCTTTTCCAAGAGTAGCTGAAGCAGCTGAAATTGCTATTGCTACATTAGGAAATGATGCAGGTGTAATCGGAGCAGCCTATCTGGCAAAGACAAAAATAGTGTAAAATACATAACCTTCTAGATAAAAGGTAGTGTTTTGTAACTATTACGAAAGTAGGAGAGAAAAGAGGTTTCATAGACAGAAATCTCTTTTTTTATTTTGTCAAAAAATTCATAAAAGTATTACTTTATTCTTCTATGAAACTTTCTAGTCATCAATTCGTCTAATAAGTATATATTATGATGTATACCTATACAATTCTATAAAAATAGGTTGTAATGACGATTGATTTTATGTAAAAAAAGTATTAAGATATGGATTAGTGTTCCAATTTAATCCAGAAAATGGTATTTTTTAACTCCGGCGTGGTTCTGAAAACAAGGAGGTAGTAAGATGATTAAATCATCTTTGACCAAATCAAGATTTTTATTTATGGCGACAATTTTATTGTGGATAAAAACCTATATTGTATACAAAACTAGCTTTGATATAAAAATAGAAAACATGATGCAAGAGTTCATCCTGTTAATAAATCCGACTAGTTTTCTATTATTGTTTTTTGGGATTTCTTTATTTATTAAAGAGAAGCGTAGAAATATGTTTATCATTATTGCTAGTTTCATTTCTTCTCTTGTTCTTTACGCTAATGTAGTTTTTTATAGGTTTTTTAATGATTTCTTAACACTCCCCGTTTTGTTTCAAACAAGTAATGTGGGAGACTTAGGAACGAGTATTACGAGTAATCTAGAGTTCACCGACCCACTTCTTTTTGTAGACGTGCTTATCCTCATTTTAATCAATAAGTATAAGCCAAGTTTTACAGTCGCACATACTTTTTCTAAAAAAGAAAGAAGGGCGTACTTTATTCTTGTCGCAGCAGTGTTCTTTTTTAATTTGGGCTTAGCTGAAGCACAACGTCCGCAGTTATTAACAAGAACTTTTGACCGTGAAATGTTAGTGAAGAATATAGGGACATACAATTATCAAATATATGACATTGTCCTTCAATCAAAATCATCTGCACAAAGAGCATTGGCAGATAGTAGTTCATTCATTGATATCGAAAATTATCTTAAGGCAAATCAAAAGGATCCAAGTGACAAATTTGGTATCGCACAAGGTAAAAATGTAGTAATTATCTCAATGGAATCCTTACAAAGTTTTGTAATTAATGAAACCATTGATGGTGAAGAAATTACACCGTACTTAAACAATTTAATTAAAGAGAGTTATTACTTTGATAATTTTTATCACCAAACTGGCCAAGGTAAAACATCAGATTCTGAATTTCTTTTAGAAAATTCCCTTTATCCACTTGGTCGCGGTGCAGTTTTCTTTACACATGCAACAAATGAATACACCGCAACTCCAGAAATTGTAAAAGATTACGGATACTTTTCTTCTGTATTTCATGCCAATGATAAAACCTTCTGGAATCGTGATATCATGTATGATTCATTTGGGTATGATACATTCTTCGATGATGATAGCTATGAAATCACAGAAGATAATTCAATTGGATGGGGTTTAAAGGATAAGGACTTCTTTGAGCAATCTGTAGAACTATTAAAATCACAGCCACAGCCTTTTTATTCGAAGTTTATAACGTTAACAAACCATTTCCCATTTGAGCTCGAAGAAGAGGATCGTATGGTAAATGAATATGATTCAAATAGTCGTACCTTAAATAGATACTTCCCGACAGTTCGATATATGGACGAGTCAATTAAGTTGTTTATGGAACGACTTAAAGAAGAGGGAATATATGAGAACACGATCTTTGTCCTATATGGTGATCATTATGGTATTTCAGAGAACCATAACAAAGCGATGGCAAAATTCTTAAACAAAGAAGAAATTACACCATTTGATTCTGTGCAGCTTCAGAGGGTACCATTAATTATTCACATTCCAGGTGTTACAGATAAAGACCCACAGGTACTTTCAACGATATCGGGACAAATTGACTTAAAACCAACAATTCTATCACTTCTTGGTATTGATACAAGAAATGATGTTCATTTCGGTAGCGATCTATTTTCTCCGGAAAAACTGGACTTAACTGTATTAAGAGATGGAAGCTTTATTACGGATAAATATGTATACACGACAAATATGTGCTATGACAAAGAAACAGGCTTAGAAACGGAAGTAAGCTTCTGTGAACCTTATATTGAAAAAGCACAGTTCGAATTAGATTACTCAGATGAAATTATCTATGGAGACCTACTCCGCTTTTATAATGGAACGTCATATCGAGAGCAACCACTTGAAGAATTTGATCAATAAGTTATAAAGCACCTGATGAAGTAAGAGCCATGACTATTAATGAGTCATGGCTTTTTCATTATCTAAATGCATTGGTGTTTTTACAAAGGTATATAAATGATGATGAGTCACAGCAGGGTTTGAGAATCCCTAATATCAAGTTTTTTCTACCGAATGATAGTTAAATATGAATCATAGAGTAGTATGAGAGGAAAATGGAGGGGATTCATGATGGATGTTCAAGTTCGAAAAGGAGATACGCTGTGGTATTATAGTCAATTGTTTGCGATTCCACTTCAACTACTAATTGATTCAAATCCTACTGTTGCAAGTAAGCCTCTACAAATTGGAGAAACTGCTTCTATACCTGGTTTCTTACTAAATCAGCACAAAATTAATTCTGGAGATACAATATGGAAGATCGCTAAAGCAAGGTCCTTTTTACCTGATGCACTCTTTCTCGTGAATCCAGACATTGTTCCGGAAAATCTAAAAATAGGGTCTACAATCATGGTGCCAGAGAGAGTCGTGGAGCCAATTGTAAATGCAAGACGAGAATATGATTATGAAGCATTTCTATCTGATAGTAAAAAGCTCCAAAATATTTATCCGTTTCTCTACTCCCGTTCAATTGGTAATAGTGTATTAGGAAAAGATCTGATTGAGCTCAAATTAGGAAGGGGAACTAAAAAGATACATGTAAATGGTTCATTTCATGCAAATGAATGGATTACCACGAATGTCATTATGACGTTTCTTAATGATTATCTCTTAGCGTTAACAAATATGGCTCCAATTAAAGGTATCTATGTAGAACCACTCTATAGAGAAACAATGCTCTCAATGGTTCCTATGGTTAACCCTGATGGTGTGAATTTAGTACTTAACGGTCCACCTGAAGAGGAACAATTTAACAAAGAAGTTGTAAGAATAAATAATGGTAATTTAGATTTCAAGGATTGGAAGGCAAATATCCGTGGAGTTGATTTAAATAATCAGTTTCCAGCCAAATGGGAAATTGAAAAAGAGCGAAAAAAACCGAAGGAGCCTGCACCAAGAGATTATCCGGGGGATGCTCCATTGACTGAGCCTGAAGTAATTGCAATTCGTGACCTAACAAAAGAAGCAGATTTTTCTAGAGTTCTGGCATTTCATACTCAAGGAGAAGAAATTTATTGGGGGTATGAGGGATTTGAACCGGGAATCTCGGAGAGCATTGTTAACGAATTTTCCCGTGTTAGCGGTTATAAGGCAGTGCGGTATGTAGATAGTCATGCTGGATATAAGGATTGGTTCATTCAGAAATGGAAAAGACCAGGTTATACAATAGAGCTTGGTGAAGGTGTAAATCCGCTTCCACTTTCTCAATTTGATGAAATTTACCAAGAGAGTATGGGGATCTTCTTAGCTGCCATGTACATGTAAACAGGTCTTTTCTCACTTATAAAAAAGCCGCTTTTGTGGCTTTTTTTCACTTGAAATGAAACTTTTTTACATGCATAATCGTAGTAGTTATTAAGTGAGTAATGAGCGGGATAATTACATAAATTATATAAAGAGCCTGGGTATATGAGTATTCGTTCTGACTACGATTTATACCCATGGAAAAGAGGTGAAAGTAAGTTGATGAGAATATTTATTGTATTTCTTTATTTTGTATTTTTTTTAGCAGGCTGTAACTCTCATCAACTGTCTGAACTAGGTGAAGTCCCTAGAAGTGGCGATAAGAATGTAACTAAAAGCCCTGTTCCTGTTGAATTTTTGGGTGAGAGTAGGCAGTTACAGACTCTTGATATCACTGGAGAATCTTTTAATACAGTTGGAGAGTGGTATGATAATGAAAGTATTCTCTATGTTTCTGATAATGGCTCGGGCTCCAGCATATACAAGTACAACATCTTTAATGGTGAAAAGGAATTGTTTTTGGAAACAAAGTCTCAAGTACTTACGATGAAGGCAAATGAAGACCATTCTCTCTTTTTATTACATACATCAAATTCAAATAATCAAGCAACGCTAATAGCGGTGAATAAACAAGGAACAGTCATTTATGAATGGGATATTGAATCCTATGATGTATCCTATAGTTGGAATCCTTACGAAACAGATCAAGTTTTTGTAACATCATTTTTAGAGGATTGGTCATTCCAAACTCAAGTTCTCGATTTATCCAATAATACGGTTACCAAACATGAGGTATTTCAACCATTTATCCAATGGATTGGGCCACAAACTATTTCCTATTTAAAATGGGATCAAAACGAGTTGGGCTATTTTGCTCCACTACACTCCTATAACTTGGTTAAAAAAACGGAAGCTCTCCTGTTTGAAAATATTATCTCATTTGCAGGCTTTCATCATTTGCTTGTTACGTATGAACTTGACAATGAACGTGACTCACATGGGAAAATTAGCTTTTATAATACTGAGATGAATAAGAAGCTTCATGAATTTAGTATTCCTCTGTTGAGTGATTACTCTAAATGGTATATCCCTTCATTTAATTATGTAACAATTCAAAAGAAATTTTATTCTTTCAGGCCATATTCAACAGGATCCTTTGATACTTATTCTGAAAAGTTTGATTTAGTAGCTTATGATATGGTTTCAGGCAGTGAAGAGGTTGTACTAGAGAAAATAGATGATCTACCACTATCGTTTTCACCTGAGGGGTACTACTGTTTATACGGTTATCAATTAGAAAACATCATCGATCTTAAGAATAAAAAGGTTATGCAGCTTGTTACATTTTAGGTGAGTTGTAACAAGTACAAAATGAAAAAGGAGAGAAATAAATTGGCTATAGTAGATGTAACAGTTATCCCAATTGGAACTTCAACACCAAGTGTTAGTAGCTATGTTGCAAGTATTCAACGAATTCTTAATAAGTATAAAGAAAAAGGTCTAATCAATTATCAACTTACACCTATGAATACCATTATCGAAGGGGAATTATCGACTCTTTTTACAGTTATCCAAGCAATACACGAGGCTCCATTTCAGGAGGGAATTGATCGGGTAGCAACTAATATCCGGATTGATGATCGAAGAGATAAAAAAGTGTCCCTGCATGATAAACTTGAGAGTGTGAATAAGAAAATATAAAAGAAAACCGCAAGCCCCTTGCAAGAGGAACGTCAACTAAAATCCGCCACGTCCTGAGGCGGATCTGACGTAAGCACTTCCTCGAAAATGCTATGCATTTTCTTGGTGCGAGGACTATTCTGCCGGAGCTTTCCTTTCCCTGTGCAAGTCCGATAAGCAAATATTCTGTGAGAAAAAAGTCGCTCTCTGACTTTTCATTGCCACGCGTTTTTGACCTCAAGCTCCTTAAAGCATACGGTTGAGCAAGATAATCGTAGAAGCTTATTCGGGGTAGACGCTGGAGCTAGACATTGGGAAATTTGGTGAAAATTTTATACTTTCTTTGCTTTAAAAAAAGCCACCGGAATTCCGATGGCTTTTTTGGTTGATTTGTATTAGTGAGCAGTTGGGAAACCATGCTTCCAAATTGTCATGAATGTGAACCATCCTAAAACTAAGAAAGTTCCTGCTGCAAACACAAACCCAAGTAAGTTCTTGCTACGTAATGATCGGATTACTCCGATTGCTGCGAAAATAACGATTAATGAAAAAATAATCATTAGACCCATGTGACTTACCCCCTTGCATTATTCAATGTTTCATTTTAAAAGTAACAACAACTAGAATTAGGTTACTTTTACATTTCACTACTATTTTCCCCATAGTATGAAAATATACAACATGACTGTAAGAATATATTACAGCAGCTGTTGCCATAGGCTTAAAACCTTATGTAGAGATACATATATATTCACTCTATATTCTAATCGTTTTATCCGAATTTGTCGAGGAGTAAAAAGTGACACTTCTTAGACATTTTTACGGTGCTTTTTCGTTCAAAGACATTAGTGTACAATAACAGTAGATTATGAAAGATGGAGGTATGGTACTTATGAAATGGCAAAGAGTCCCTCTAGGCCCATTGCAAACCAATGCATACATATTATCAAATGAAAAAAAGGAGTGTGTAATTTTTGACCCAGGCGGGGATGGACAAAGATTAGTGACTATACTTAGAAGTCAAAATCTTACCCCAATAGCCATTCTACTAACACATGCACATTTTGATCATATTGGCTCTGTGGATGATGTACTGTCACACTGGGATGTTCCATTGTATATCCATGAGAAAGAAAAAAACTGGCTATCAGACCCTTCATTGAACGGCTCAACTTACTTCATGCCAGGACACGGAATATCAGTTAAGGCTTCTCCAACTCTTTTATCAAAAGAGGGTGAGTTTATTGTTGGCTCTTTTACTTTTGATTTATTCCATACACCTGGTCATTCACCAGGAAGTGTCTCCTTTTATAACAAGGAGGTAGAGGTTGTTTTCTCTGGTGATGCTTTATTTAATGGAAGTATAGGTAGAACGGACTTACCAGGAGGAAACCATGATCAGCTGTTATCGAGCATACATAATAAGCTATTAACATTACCAGAGGATACACTTGTATTATCTGGTCATGGCCCAGAAACAACGATCGAAGCAGAAATGGATCACAACCCATTTTTGAATGGATATTAAGAGTAAAAGGGATATAAATTGAAACAACTACATACAAGAAAGGCCCATCTCTTCTAATAGAGTGGGCCTTTCTGGGGGATGTTTTTATTTCATATAATGGGAGGGATATTTTTAAGCTACTAAATTTACAATATAATAAAGAAAACACTATGTCAATAGTGGAAAACTAGTAAAGGTGAGTTTATGATTGAACGACTTAGGGATGTTATTGTAAATGCAAAGAACAACGAAATAACATATGAACAATACATGGATATAGTCTTGTATGACCCTATACAAGGCTACTATATGAAAGAAGGAGAAAAGGTCGGAACGAAAGGTGATTTTATTACTAGTAGCAATATTTCTACAATATTTGGAAAGCTATTTGCTACCCTTTTCCATAAACTGATTAATGAACAACAGATTACTCCAATTATTTGTGAAATTGGAGGTGGAAATGGGCGCTTTGCAAAGGCTGTATTGAATGAGCTAGCTTTAAAACATAAAGAGACATACGAAAAAATAAAATATATTATTATTGAAACGAGTCCATACCATCTGCGACTTCAGCAGGAGCTACTACCTGTATGTGAAAAAGTGGTTCAATATCGTAGTTTAGATGAAGCGAAAAAAGAATTTCCTAGTTTTAATGGAATTATATTTTCAAATGAACTGTTTGATGCTTTTCCAGTCAGAGTGATAGAAAAAAGAGACAATAGCATACATGAAGTAAAAATAGCGATGAATAAAGAAAGTCAATTATATGAGACTTTTTCACCTCTAGTGGATGAAGAAATACTAGAGTATTTAACGAAGTATAAAATCTCGCTAGTAAACGGACAACGCTTTGAAGTTCCACTTGCTATGAATAGATACTTAGAAAAAATAGAAGGTTTTTTAGGAAAAGGTACAATTTTCACTGTGGATTATGGATATACAAATGAGGAGTGGTGTCAATCTATCCATCGAGATGGGAGCTTGCGTGGATACATCAATCACCAATTAATAAAGAATCCGTTGCTACACCCAGGCGATATGGACCTAACAACACATATTCACTTTGATACACTTATTACCTATGGTTCTGAGCTTGGATTAGAATTTGTAAAAATAATGAGACAGGATAAATTCTTAGTTTCTGCAGGAATCTTACAATTCTTAGAAGAAAACTATGATCCAAATCCTTTTTCGGAACAAAGTAAGCAGAATCGAGCAATCCGTTCCCTCATTATAGATGGCAGTATGAGCTCGGCATTCCATGTGGTTATCCAGCAGAAGGATACTTTCATTAATTGGGGACATGTTCTAGGTGGATAGAAATTTTCAGTAAAAAAAAAGCGATGAAGCATCGCTTTTTTTTAATGTCCTGTTCCACCTAGTGGCATCATAAATGTTGTCCAATAAGAGAAGCCAACAAAGAAAATTGTTAAATATGCGCCGAAAATGTAAATATACATGCGCTCAGACAATTTTAAGTAGCTTAAAAGGACGAAAAATCCTGTTTGAGCGAAGAATAGCAATGCAAGAACATTCATATCCCCTACAAAAAACATTACAGAAAAAATACCAGTCCAAAATCCCAATACACGGTACATGCGTTCCATTATGTATATTTTCCCTCCTTTATGACATCAGTTAACTTCACTTTATTTATTATAATGTAACGATTGCACAAATGTAAATATTACATTGCAACAAAAGCATTATAACTACATGAACTACAGCCAAGAATCATATTTTCTGATTCCTCAAGTACCACATCCTCAAACAATAAATCAAACATACCATAAAGGAATGAATGGTGCATCCCACAAACGGCTTCGAAGTTTTCCTTTGCTATTTCTTTGAATGGGCAGTTATTAATTTTGAAGAATATTTTTGTTTTATCTTTATTATGGCTTAATTCTGGATAAAAACCCGCAATCGTAGAAGCTTTTTTTAGAATATCAAGCTTTTGGTCAAATGTTAATTCTTGAATGGAAACAGGTGTATGGTGGTTTACTAATTCTTCACCAAACCTTCTTCCGGTCTCCTCTAATGCTTTCTTTCCGACCTCTCCTAGGGAAGCCATCGTTTCAATCGCAATTCTAGAAAGCAACTGGTAGTCTCGATAAGGAAAATTAATTTGGATATAATCGTTTGATAATTTATACAAACGACTAGGTCTACCGCCTTTTCCGGTCTTTTTCGCTTCTGAAACGAGCATATTAACATCTTCAAGCTTTGTTAAATGAAGTCTAGCCACATTGGGATGGATACCAAAAGTATCTGCAATTTCTTGAACAGTGACATCTTCATTCCGCTTAATAATGTATTGATAAATATAATAACGTGTGGGATCTGCTAGTACATTTGTAATTTTCAGTGTCTGTTCCATCCTCTTCACTCCTAGACCCTTTGATACCCCTATTATAGTTTAGTAATTCAATGTTATTAAGTTACTTACGTCAATTGTTGGAAAATGTTCACATTTTTGAATTGGAAAGGAAGACTTATTCACAAAATATCGGTGAGTAAAAACAATACGAAAGGAATGGTGCGACATGTTTAGATTTTACTTAATACGGAGTTAACTGTACCCGTAGATCTTTTACAAAGAGGGCAGACTCGGTTGTTTAACATGAGAATCTCCCTTCGAAATGAACTGCAAAAAATATTAGCATGCATATTTGCTCTGTTTTTTCATATATTGTATTGATTCCTCCTAAATGAACATAGCTTTATCCAATCTTTATCAGCTTCTAAAAAATACAGCCTTTATTTGAAGGTTGTATTTTTTATGGAAGGGTTTCTTGTGAAAAAAGAATTACAAAAAATATTTTTAATAAACAGGAAGGAATTTGTAGATTTCTGTTGAATTATGTACCCTGCAAGAGAAAAAAATGAAAAGGAGTGAAGCTATTTGAGTGAAATTGAACGACTGGGGGATCAATTGATTGAGGAAGCTTGGTCAATGAATGCATCTGATGTACATTTTACCCCGAAAATTAGTGATGCAGCTGTTCAGTTCCGGCTGGATAGTGATTTATTTACGAAGCAGACGATTCCAAAGGATGTTTGTGAACGTCTCATTTCCCATTTTAAGTTCCTAGCAGGAATGGACATCGGAGAGAGGAGACGACCTCAAAATGGCGCTATCACGATTATCATCAAGGGCATTACGATCAATCTACGATTATCCACCCTACCTACCCCGTATAATGAAAGCCTAGTCATAAGGATTTTACCTGATACAACCACTTATTCTCTTGCCACATTATCACTCTTTCCGATGATGACCACAAAAATGTTGTCCCTTTTAAAGCATTCCCATGGCTTAATCATATTTACTGGACCGACTGGTTCTGGGAAAACAACAACACTCTATTCCCTCCTTGATGCAACTAAGAAGCTGTATAACCGTAATATCATTACATTAGAGGACCCCATTGAAAAAAGAAGTGAGGATGTCTTACAGGTTCAAGTGAATGAAAAAGCGGGAATCACATATGCACAAGGACTTAAAGCAATTCTTCGTCATGATCCGGATATTATCATGGTTGGTGAAATTCGTGATTCGGAAACCGCAACTATAGCAGTACGTGCTGCGCTAACAGGTCACCTCGTACTTACTACAATGCATACACGAGATACGAAGGGGGCGATTTATCGACTTCTGGAATTTGGTGTTTCCCTACAAGAAATCGAACAAACCTTGATTGCCATAGCTGCTCAGCGTTTAGTGGACCTAAAATGTCCGTATTGTGGGGAAAAATGCTCCCATTTATGCAAGAAGTACCGAAAGGTTAGGCGGGTAGGTGTATACGAGCTTCTAAATGGACGAGCTCTTTCAGAAGTATTACGCGAAATAAGAGGGGAAGAGGCATGTTACAGTTATGAAAGGCTTCGTGATGTCATAAAAAAGGGTATTGCACTTGGTTATTTATATCCTGATGCGTTAGAAAGATGGGTTGTCGATGATTGGGATAAAACGTAAAGGATGGAGTATAAAGGAACAGACAGTGTTTTTAAGGCGCTTAGGGGAGCTAATACAACAAGGATACACGTTTGAACAAGCCTCCCAGTTTCTACTTGTCCAACTACCTTCAAAGCGTTATGAATCTGTAGAAAAAATAATTGCAAGGTGTAAGCAAGGCGAGTCATTGTATATCGCGTTTGGAGAAGCGGGGTTCCATAAGGATATACTAGGATATTTATTTTTTGCTGAGCAGCACGGTGACATCTCTTTTGCTCTCCGTGAAGGAAGCAATATGCTAAGTAAAAGACTCGACCATACTGACAAATTAAAAAAATTACTGAAATACCCACTATTTTTATTATTTTTCGTGGGGGTAATGTTCACGATGATTGAAAAAGTATTACTTCCGCAGTTTACTAGTTTGTTTTCCTCAATGAATTATCAAGAGAATATTCTTTCAAAGCTCCTGTTACAACTACCATTGTTTTCACGTTACTTACTACTGATTGTTGCCTTCTTTCTTCTGATTGTCTTAGCCTATTATTTCTATTTTATGAAGAAACAAACAGCTAAGCAAAATATGAAGCTGCATTTAAAAATTCCGTTAATTAATCAATTTATGAAGTTATATAACTCCCAATTCTTTTCTGTGCAGTTAAGTAATCTTTTAAAAGGTGGACTTTCGATTTTCCAGGCATTGACAATGTTTGAACATCAGAATCATTCTGCTTTTTTTAGAGAAGAAGCGAAGGACATGAAAGCTTCATTGCTAGCGGGAAATCGGTTAGACGAAATAATCAAAACAAGGGAATTCTATGAGTCTGATTTACCCATTATTATCCTCCACGGTCAAACAAGTGGAAACCTAGCTAGTGAACTACAGCATTATAGCCAGTTTGTAATTGAAAGATTGGAAGAAAAAATAAGTAAGCTGTTAACGATTCTACAACCAATCCTGTTTACCATTATTGGTGTAATTATCTTGCTTATGTATGCAGCCATTATGGTGCCAATGTTTCAGTTATTAAATGGTATTTAGAAAGGATGTAATAAAATTATGGGACAAAAAGGATTTACTCTTATTGAAATGTTAATTGTTTTACTGGTCATCTCTATTTTGCTCTTAGTTACAATACCTAATGTAACTAAGCATAACTCGCTTATCAATGAGAAAGGTTGTGAGGCACTCGTTAAAATGGTTGAATCCCAGGTCCAAGCATATGAAATTGAAAAAGCTAAAAAACCTGCATCAATTAGTGAGCTGCAAACTGGAGGTTACCTAGATGCAGAAAAGGCGCCAGTATGTCCGAATGGAAATAGTATAAGCGTTGTAGATGGCATTGTTTCAGTAAGTGCAGGTACGAATGTCAGTGAATAACAAAGGCTTTACATTAGTAGAAATTCTTCTTGTACTCTCAATAGTATCAATGATGACATTGATTAGCCTTCTCCAATTGCGGCCACTTCATGATTCTAAAAAAATTGATCAATTCCTCCATCAGCTTCAAAATGATTTATTTTATTCCCAGCAATATGCGATTAGCCATAGTGAAATGACAAAGGTATTTTTTTCAGAAACGGAGCCCTTTTATCGAATCTATAGTGGAGCAAAGAATAAAGTCATTTTAACGCGAACCTTTGACGAGTCCATTCGTTTTCAGTATATAACATTAGGATCCACTTTATATTTTAATAGCAATGGGAATGTTCAAAGGTCTGGCTCGATTCGGGTGAAATACAAAGGGGACACATATACGATTACATTTTTACTAGGAAAGGGTCGTTTTTATGTTGCTAAGCTGTAGGAGAGGTTTCACGATGATTGAAATGTTACTTTCGGTAAGTATTTGGATCTTGCTAACTACAACCTTACTCCCACCCTTTATGATGATCCTATTGGAGCGGAAAAATGGTGAGATTCTGCAGTCAGGTAATCATTTCTTATCTGAGAAGCTACAAGAAGCCTATCATGGGAGTGCTGAGAACGGAGAAGATTCGATTGTCTTTAGGAATGGTACTACTTTCCATTTTACAAGGAGCTTTAATGAAGAGCTTCAGAAATGGGAGCTTTGTGTTGCATGGGTGGACATGCAATCAAGAAATAATAAAAGATGCGGGTACGTAAAATGAGCAATGAAAGAGGTTTTACATTAGTAGAAATGCTTGTTACATTCTCAGTCTTACTTGTTATCCTATCATTAATCTCTCCTTTTCTAAGGGTAGTATATCAAAATACATCGACAAAAGAGTTTAACAAACTAGAATGGGAAATTTTTATTCAACAAGCAAAAATGGAAATCAGGGAAGCAACACAGGTAACAATATCAAATCAAAATCAGACTGTATCATTTAATAATCCCGAGGGTGATATTGTGAGCTATGAAATTTTTTATGACAAGATTAGAAGAAGAGTGAATGGAGCTGGCAATGAAATTTTACTTCAAAAGATCTCTGCTCTAAGCTTTCTCGCAATAAATAATGGATGGATTTTATCAATAACAACGGTTGATGGTGATAACTACCGGGCGATGATTACCGGTTTTGTTCCAGTCGAGGTAACGGAAATATGAAGAATGAAAAGGGGTTTATCCTTCCTGTAACCGTTGCGATTTCATTTTTATTTTTCCTTGTGTTTACCTTTCAATTAAACATGTATGTAACGGAGAGAGCTTTTTACAAAGAAACAGAAGAGCTTCTGATCTTAGACAATTTAATGCAGATCGGCGTAAGTGATGTTTTAGATGGGCTACTTCACACAGAAACCATCGAGACAATAAATACTTTGGTTGAATATCCTAATGGAACTGTCACATTTTCTTTTTCAACTCTCTCAGCAACGAAAACAAAGGTCATAGTGAGCTGTATTACAACAAATCATCGAAAGTATAGCGCTGAATTTACGTACAATCATGAAACAAAAAAGATGGAAAACTGGTTGGATCATCGGTAAGTAATTAGGTGAAAATGGGAAAGCACCTTCATCGGGGTTGAAGGTGCTTTTCTTTTTTAAAATGCGTGTTCAAAAAGTCGACGAATCAGAAGCAAGAAGATCAAAGAACGACAGACTCGAGGACCGGAACGTATGCATTTAATACGTGAGGACCGGAGTGGCCGAGTGACGCCGAGATTCGAAGCTTATCATTTGGTGACTTTTTGAACATCCTCTTAAAGTTTATAAACCTTTGAATACTTGTCTTCTAAGTAATTTACAAGGTATTGGGCATTTAAGCTTTCACCAGTAACTTTTACAATCAGTTCATCTGGTGTATAAAGAACTCCGTGTGTATGAATTTTCTCTTTTAACCAGCTTTGAATAACGTCAAATTCACCTTTTTCAATATGCTGATAGAAAGTAGGGATTTCTTTTGTAATTGTATTTAAAATTTGTGCAGCATATAGATTTCCTAGTGAGTAGGAAGGGAAATATCCTAGACCACCAAATGACCAGTGTACATCCTGAAGTACACCTAATGTATCAGTTGGAGGGACGATACCAAGATATTCTTCCATTTTTGTATTCCAAACCTTCGGAAGGTCTTTTACTTCAATTTCTCCACCTATTAAGCCTTTTTCAATTTCATAACGAAGCATAATATGTAGATTATATGTTAATTCGTCTGCCTCCACACGAATGAAGGAAGGCTCAACGATATTAATTGCTCGATAGAATTCATCTAGTGAAGTGCCTCCCAGCTGTTCAGGAAATCTTTCTTGTAACTCCTGATAGAAGCATTTCCAGAACTCTTCACTTCGTCCAACCATGTTCTCTAAGAATCTTGATTGTGATTCATGGATACCAAATGAGGCACCACTACAAATGGCTGTACCCTCAAGCTCTGGGTTTACATTTTGCTCATAAATACCGTGACCTGCTTCATGAATCGTTCCAAAAATAGCGGAGCGAACATTATCCTCAAGATAACGAGTTGTTAGACGAACATCCCCAGTATTTACAGACTGAGCAAAAGGATGTACAGTCTCGTCTAAACGGCCAGCATTCATATCGAAGCCAATACGTGGAAGTAGGAACTTGTTGAACTCCTTTTGTTTTTCTACATCGTATCGTTTATCAAAGATTTCTCCATTTGGCTTAGAAGTAGACGCATTGATACGTTGGAGAAGATCGATACTGCTTTTACGTAGCTCTGCGAAAAGTGGATCTAGCTTTTCAACTGTTAATCCAGGCTCATATTCATTTAAAAGGGCATTATATGGATGTCCTTCATAGCCGTAGTACTCAGCGAATTGCTTTTTAATTTCCACGATTCTTTCAAGGTATGGAAGATACACATCGAAATTATTTGATTCACGTGCTTCTTCCCATGCATCATTTGCATTTGAAGTTAGAACCATGTACTCATTGTACAACTCTGAAGGAATGCTTTTTGATTGTTCGTAAAAGTTATTTCTTTCACGTACTGATGCTTTTGTTACATCATCTAATTGACTATATACTTCTTCACTCGTTAAAGTTGCGAGTAACTCGCCCATTTCTTTAGAAACAGTTAGTTTGAACACCTCAGTTGATAATGTTCCAATTGCATTTGCAAAGATAGAGCGACCTTTTTTAGGTGCCATAACCTTTTGATCCCATCCAGCTAATGCAAGCATACTGTTTAAGTGTGAAATTTTTAGATCTAATTGTTTAAATTGCGTTATCTTTTCTTGTACTCCGGAATCTAATCCTTGAATCGTAGACATCTCTTTTCCCCCTCTTTATCGAATGGTAAAACTCGATAATTTTAAAAACGACTAGTCAGTCTGCAACCTCTATTATAAATAAATTTTAGAAAATACTCAATAAAAAATAATAATTGATACAGTTGAAGTTTTTACTTATAATTTTAATAAACTGGTTGGTCGTTTTATAAAAAGGAGGAGAAAATGTATGAAAGAGCAACTTCTTACATTAAGGGGAGCTAAGATATATATAAAAACAATGGGTACTGGGAAACCATTAGTCTTTTTACATGGTGGTCCTGGAGGAGAACATCGATTTTTTCTACCGCATGTGGAGGAGTTAGCCAATTCATTTCAGCTTGTATTTTATGATCAAAGGGGCTGTGGGTCATCAGAAAAAATCGAGGATGAGAGCAAATATACGATTCATGAAGAAATAGAAACTCTTGAGGAACTTCGGCAACAAATGGGTATCGAGAAATTGTCCCTCATTGGGGAGTCATGGGGGAGTATGCTTGCTTTAGCGTACGCGACAACTTACCCAGACCATGTTGAAAAGATTGTATTGACTGCTGCAGTCGGAGCAACCGGAGAAGCGCTAAAGGAATTTGGAAAGGAACTAAAGCTACGATTAACTGCTGCTGACAAGGTAGCATTTGATACTGCAATTAACAATTTACAAACTGGGAAGGGAACAGTGAAGGAAATCTTTGCTGTACTTGACCCGTATTATGTGTATTCACCAGACGCCCTTTTGAAAAAGACGAATACAGCTAGTAATGAGGTCGTGAATCGAGTGTTAGGTGCTGATATAAGCGCTTCTTATGATGTAAGAGAATCCTTGCAAAAGCTTGCTCATATTCCAGTTTTGATTCTTCAAGGTGAACATGATCTAATAACTCCTTCAAAGCTTGACGAATTATTGCTACAATATATACCAAATAAAACATTGGTTGTTCTAGAACGATGTGGGCACTGGACGGTAGTTGAGCGACCACAGCGTTTTAATGAAGAGGTTATGAGGTTTATTCAGCAGTAGGGAAGAGATTTGCTTGTGAAAACACTATTGAGTACGTTATGGGTACCAAGCTGGCATTATATTGTGTAAAAATGGGGGGTTACAATGAAGGCTATTTACTTAACAGGGTTTATGGGAGCAGGAAAAACAACAATAGGGAAAAGGCTTAGCGAAGCCTTACAAGTACCCGTTATTGATACAGACCTCTATATTGAAGAGAAAATAGGAAAAAAAATAGCCGATATTTTTACAGAAGATGGTGAACAGGTTTTCCGAAAGTATGAGCGGGAGTACTTAAGATTACTGCCGAACCGTGATGTTGTGATTACAACAGGTGGGGGAATCGTTATCCAAGAGGAGAACCGCCGGTGGATGATGAATAATGGACATGTCATTTTTTTATACTGCGACATCGAGACGATTTTTGACCGGGTAAAAACCGATCCAACAAGACCATTGTTTGATGCAGTGCATAAAGAAAATACGAGGAGGCTCTATAACCAACGTATGTCATTCTATAATGAAGCCCATTTTATACTAGATACTACTTCAAAGAGTTTCGACGATATTGTGAACAGCATATTATTATGGTTACGTTCTGAACAAGGTGGAAATAATAACTACTAAAGGAATGTAAAGGTGGGAGTTATTATGTCTACAAATGATTATGTTAAGTTTGTTACTCAACAGATTGTCAGTTACATAGATAAACCAAAAGATGTCAGAAAACAAACAAGACAGCAGCGTAAGGAAGAACTTCCCTCATTATCAAATAGATGGTTTGGGGTTCTACCGCTTGCATTGAGTCTTCTGTTTAAAAAAAGGAATGACCATAAAGAAACAAAGTTTATAAAAAGGCGAGCTGACTGAATACAAAGTCAGCTCTTTTGTAATCTCATGTTGTTTTAGAACCAGTAACCGCCATAATAAGGATACGGAGGGTAAGGATAATATGGTGGGCGATAATATGGATATCCACCATAGAAATACGGATTGAAAATTGTGCTACCAACAAGTCCTCCTAGTAAACCGCCAATTAGTGGTCCACCCCAGTAAGGTCTTCTAGGTATTCCAAAAGGTCTTCTATATGGTCCCATCTAAAAACCTCCTATTACATGTAGTATCCCGTACATAGTAAGAGCATGCAGTCTTACGGGTAACTGCCTTTTAACATGAATGTTTGTATCTCTCATGTTAGTGAAAATGTGGTAAGAGCCAATCCATCAAGGACGGAAGTCTCTCCTTATTCCGCCTACACTATCATGGATATGTAAAGAATGGGTAGTTGTCGTGGGCGTTTGTCTACTTTTGTAAAAATTATTTCTTATGGAGAATGAGAATTTATGAAAGAAACGAAGAATGTGGTTTGAAAAAGTTGATATATAATGTTCTTTATTTGTTCAATTCCTTTCTATTCACAACAACTAGGTAGTGTGATAGAGTAATAGTACTTCATATTATAGGAGTGACAGATAATGACGATGGAAAAAGAAAAAATTGTTGATCAGTTAAATCGCCCTTTGCGCGATTTGCGAATCTCTGTTACTGATCAATGTAATTTTCGTTGCTCTTATTGTATGCCTAAGGAGATCTTTGGGGACGATTATCAATTCTTACAACAAGGAGAATTATTATCCTTTTCTGAGATAGAGGCACTAACAAGAAGCTTTGTAAAATTAGGTGTGCAAAAAATTAGGTTAACAGGTGGGGAACCACTTGTCAGAAAGAATATGCCGGAGCTCATTGAGCGCTTAACAAATATAGATGGTGTTGAAGATATTGCGTTAACAACCAATGGTGTATTTTTACCAAAGTATGCAAAACTGTTGAAGGAAGCGGGACTACAGCGTGTTAATGTAAGTCTCGATTCCCTTGATGAAGATACTTTTAAAGCAATGAATGGAAGATCTGTTGGTGTGAAGCCTGTATTAGCTGGAATTGAAGCGGCAATTGATGCAGGACTATATGTGAAAATGAACATGGTTGTTCAAAAAGGCAAAAACGATTCGCAAATTCTACCAATGGCGCGTTATTTTAAGGATAAGGGGATTACCTTACGTTTTATTGAATTTATGGATGTCGGAACAACCAACGGCTGGAACTTTGATCAGGTTGTATCAAAGAAATATATTCATGACCTCATCCATGCGGAAATGCCATTAGAACCAGTGGATGCTGACTATTTTGGTGAGGTTGCAAAGCGTTATAGGTATGTAGGTACGGACGTTGAAATTGGATTTATCTCATCTGTAACAGAATCCTTTTGTTCAAGCTGTACCCGTGCAAGAATTTCGGCAGATGGTAAGCTCTATACGTGCTTATTCGCAACGAGTGGTCATGATCTTCGAAAATTGATTCGTTCTGGTGCATCTGAAAGTGACATTGACGCAGAACTACAGTCTATCTGGCAAACGAGAAGAGACAGATATTCTGATGAACGAACTGAAGAAACCGCAAAAAAACGTAAAAAAATTGAAATGTCTTATATTGGTGGGTAATAAGAAAGCGCAAGCACCTTTGAAGATGAACGTCAACTAACATCCGCCACGTCCTGTGGCAAGGTTGACATCAGCACGTCTTCTCGAATATGCCAAGCATTTCCTTCGTGCAATGATTATGCTGCCAGACCTTTCCTTGTCCTGTGCTAGTCCGATAAGTAAATTACATGTGGAAAGAAAGTCGTTCTCTGACTTTGCTTTCCACAGGTTATTTGACCTCGAGGGCTAGATACTGGAGCTAGACATTGAAAAAGAGGTGCGTGAGACGCACCTCTTAACAATTTCTAGAGAATGTTACTGCTTAGGATGTGTTTAATTATATGTTTCCTGCCCGGTTTGTCTAGTACGAGTTAACCAACGATGAACTGGAATCTCAATTAACGTGACCACCAATGCAGTTAAAACGGCACCCCAAAAACTGACTCGCGCTCCTTCTAAAAAGATTGAAACAAAATAGACAACCAGTGCTGCAGTAATAAAATCAGTAATATCTGTAATAACTTCTGTATTTCTTCGCAACATCATCACTTCCATTAAGTGACCAACTATTGCTAACAGTAAACCAACTATAATTGGCTGATACCATCTTACATAATCAACATTTCCAAATATCCCGGCACATATAGCTACAACCAAAGGCAAAATAATGATTTTCATAAATAAACCAGTCATAGCAATACACCTCCTTTACCGACTATTTTTAGCTAGAAATAGGATTTTATGTAAAGAGTGGGTGAACATTGTAACCAAACGGTGTCAGGCACCACAGAAATACAATTGTCCACCTCAGGAGGACGCTATCTGTTCGTTTCGACGATGAGAACGTTTTGTACTTCTTCCGTTTTGCTGTCAAAGGTGATGGTAACAAATGCTCCGAACTCTCTGTTATCCTGCCTCATCCAAAGCTTAAATCGTTCAATAGTCGTACCATTCTTTTCGTCTCGTCCCATATGTAGATAATCGATGATTTGTGCCAGTGGATAACGCTTTTGTGTCTCCTTCATAGCAAGTCGGCCCCATTTTGCATATTCAGGAACTGGTTTTTTATGGGCTGCAAGTACATCCAGAGGTCTAACAACGTTAATTGTATGAAGTCCAAATACCATAAAGGTTAGACAGATTCCGATAAGTATTTTTTTTAGCAAGCAACACACCTCACTTTATAAGTAGGTTTAGCAAGTGGTGGAAATATTATACAGTTTTATCGGCGATACGTGGTAAAATGGGAAAAAGGGGGCTTCTGTCATATGCATAAACTAAAGGTTACATATATCTTGATTTTTCTCATTGCTACAATCATGGGGTGTAGCAATAATGAAAAGATTTCGGTTAAAAATGTAGATGCCATCTTGAAACCATTGGATAATAATAACCAACGTATTATTGATTCGCTCGGCTTTGAGAGTGTATTTATTTATGATGTAGAGATCAAGAACGAAAATGTAAAAACAGTCCACTACTGGATTGAGCATTACAAGAACGGTCAAAAGCAGGAGAATGTTGCGGGGGGCGCAACAGGTTTTTCTAAAAATAAAGCAACAATTGCCACTTCCCAAACAAATTTTAAACTTGATGAAGACAATTGGTATTCCCGATGGAACATATCAATAATAGACGATGGTTCAATTTCTTCATTTGAATCGTTACCAAAGAAGATGGAGAATCCACAGATAGCTCAAGCAAAGACGTGGATTGATGAGGACACAACACTTGAAGCTGAAAAGCCATTCACTGTTGCTCTCATTATTAAGGATGATTCAAACGGAATAGCTATTGGTTTGGATGAAGAGTTGATTCAGCAAACAATAAATCAATCAGATGAATTGTTTATAGTGAAGGCAATGATAAGTGAAAAAGAAGAATTTTAATCTAGGAGCGTTCCACGAATCGGAGCGCTCTATCTGATTACCTATACTTACGTTTGAATGATTTTCCCTTCTATCGTACATATTATCATTATGTGCAATGTAACTTCTTAGGAGGAAAATCATGCGAAAACAACTATATGTACTAAGCATTTTACTACTAAGTGTGTTTTTACTAGCAAGTTGTAAAGGCGACGATAAAGCTAAGGATAAAGAGAAAAAAGAAGATCCTAAGGTAACAAAAATCCAACAGGCAGATGAACGAATCCTTAGACTGGGTTCATTAGGATTTACTACGGAAGATCTTGTAAAGAATTGGAATGAAGCCCAAGCAACGATGGAGGATTCTGGTGCATATCAAATCAAACAGATTAAGGTTACAAATGGAGAATTTAAGCAAGATGTAAGTGAAGGACTAATTCTTGAAGGAATTGTAAACGAACAAACCAATGAGGTAGTAAGATTATCGTTGGTAAAAAAAGATATGGAATCAGGAAATCTAAATACAGCTTTAGACAAATACGAGGACACAATTGCAGCATTTTTCCTTTTGGTGGCTGTAACGAACACGGAAGAAGCTGTTAAAGAAGAAGATATTGGAAAAATAACAAACCAATTAGGATTACTCCGCGATAAAGATAAAATAGTAAACGGAACTGCAACCTTAAACAATGTCACCTATAAAGCTGAAGAAAATGAAAGAGGACTTGTTTTATCTGCGATGGAGAAGACGAATTAATTGATTTAGCGCCTTTAACATCCCAATATACCGTAATGTAAAGCGACCTTTGTTCGAAAGGTCGCTTATGTAGTATGTATAAAAATAGGTTATGTCTCTTCCTTGTTCGAGATAGCTTGTGACTTTCTCCAGTTCTTAAACTTTAAATAATCCCGGTACTCCCGGAAATCGTCTTTGCTCATTCCCTCATCAATTGCCTTTTGTAACAGAGTTGTCCATTCCCCATCGAGTAGTTCTTCTTTTTTTATATCAGCCTTTTGTTCCTTGCCAAGTAAATATTCTATATTAGTATCAAGCGTGAATGCAATTTTTGATAAGAATTGAAGAGAAGGATTATTTTGGACATCTCGTTCTATATAACTTAAATAGGATTTTGAAACACCAGCACGTTTAGCTAGCTCTGTTATTGAATAACGTTTTTTCCTCCTTAATGACTTAATTCTTTCTCCGATCATCAGCCTTCTCCTCATAATCATAGTAACAGTTTATAAATTCATTATAAAGAACAGGAAGTGGATTATAAAGCGTTAAAATAATATGAAAACAGAAGAAAGAGCGAGTAATTAGGAGCATTTTGTTCTTTATTAAGAATTTTTGGCTTATTTTAAGATTTTAAAAAATAGTGCAAATGGCATATACTCAGTACACCTAAACTGTTCGAATATGAATTATTATAATCAAATTGTTCGTTATTAAGAATTATTTAGATTGGAGCAGTAATGAAACATATATTTTATTATTTGGCGACACTGAACTTTGTAGACGCAGTTTGTACCTATATAGGAATAGAACTACAGATTATTTCTGAAAAGAATCCTATCATGAATCAGATACTTTTAGTAGATTCCTTATTGTTTATTAGTGTGAAATTTCTACTCTCGCTATTGTTGTATGGATTTGTACTTTTCAATAAGGTTCCTGCAGCAAAGTGGATCAGGAATTTGGCACTATTCGCATCTATCCCTTATACCTTCATTTGTATGCTCCATGTTTATTGGATAGTTACTTTTGTATAGAAAAGTGGTGAATGCAATGTATAGAAAGCTTTGTGATAAATGTTTTAGGCCATCTTATAGTGCTAGCAATTCTGGGCAATGGTTTTGTCCAATTTGTAATAATAACTTAACAAGAATAAAAGCAGTACTGGTAGAAGAAAGCAGTCCTGTAAAGCCCTCCGTTTTCAGAAATGAAATGCAATGGGAAATAAAAAATGAATATAGGGCTAAGTTTGAAAAATCAATATAAAATAGAAACCTTAATTAGTCGGGGTTAGGAATTTATTAGATACTTACCTAATATAAATTGAGTGATATATATTTTTTAATTCCCTATTGTTCAATGAGTCAAATCATGCTATAGTAACAATGCGTACTTTATAAAGAACGCTAGTGTTCGTTATGACTGCTGAAAACTTAGTATAGAAAAAGTAAGGAGCTAATAAATATTTATGAAAAAAAAACACATAGGGGACCAAATTAAAGCACTAAGACTACAACACGGATTAACCTTAAAGGAACTAGGAGAAGAGATAAGCTTCAACTACAGTAACCTCTCCAAGATTGAAAGAGGGATTCGGAAACCAACGGTTGAGTTTTTAGAAAAACTAACAAATTTTTATAAGGTTGATATCTCTTATTTCTTTGATATTGAAGCTAAAGAGTTGTCAAATAAAACCACAATGGATATGGATTGGTTTATGCTTTCACAAGAAATGAAAAGCAAGAATGTCACATTTGAAGAACTAAAAACAATGGCTGATACAATTGTTAAAATTAAAAACTATAATTCTCTGAAGTCATAAAATATCTAATAAACAAGTTAACTAGTTCTTTATTAAAAACCAATGTAAGCACATAATTAAAATTTTCCAAATTGAACAATAGAAATTGCTAATGCTTATTTTTTTACTACATTTGTTCTTTATGAAGAACTGTTAGGTTCGTACTAAAAGTAAAGCAGGTGTAAATAATATGAGAAGTACTAAACAAAACAATAGTAATTCAGAATTCATAGACACGAAATCGGTAAAAGAAATTGATTTAAGAAGCCTTTACCTAGTGATCAAAAGACGTGTTTGGGTATTAGTTACTTTTGTCACAATAACTGCAATTCTTGGTTATTATTTTGACTCTAAGAATCAACCAATTTACCTTTATGAATCATCGACCCGCCTATTTCTTCATACTGAGGGTGGAATAGATTCAATGAGAGTAATAATCGTGGATCCGATTGTCTTGGAAAAGGTAATTGACGAATTGAATATAGCAAGCTCCCCTGAAGCCTTAGCTACTCAAATAAATGTTGAAAGTGTTGGGGGTCAGATAGTTGAAATTAGTGTTACCGATAGAGACCCAGATATGGCTGCTTCTATCGCGAATACCACTGCAGAAACGTTTAAAACCGAGATTGCAAAGATCATGGATTTTACAGGTGTAAACATATATTTAAAAGCAAAGGCGAATACAATTCCTATTAATGCTGGAGAAGGTTCTAATATTAAATTAATGGCTTTAGTAATTGGGATTGTTGGTGGTATCGGATTAATATTTTTACTAAATTCACTTGATAATTCGATTATTTCAGAGCAGGATATACAACAAACCTTGGGCATTCCTGTATTAGGAAGTGTTTCAAAAATAAATAAGAGAAACACTCAGAAAAGAAGAATCAAACAGCAAATTTTGAAGGTAAGAGGTGAGACGATTGATTCCTAATTTAATGCGTAAAGTTGAATCTACAAGTTTAAAGGGCAGAACAACTTATGCCTTCCCAGAATCATTAATATCTGAACAATACCGTACAATTCGTACAAATATACAATTTGTGAATGGTGTTAAGAAGAATCAGTCTATATTAGTAACTTCTCCAGGCAATGGGGAAGGGAAAACAACAACCGCTTCTAATCTAGCGATATCCCTTGCACAACAGAAAGAAAAGGTCTTACTAATTGATACAAACTTAAAAAAACCCTCACTCCATTCTATTTTTAATTTTGAAAACAATACAGGACTAACAGACGTGTTAAGTGGAAAACTTACTTTAGAAGAAGCAGCGGTGACTACAGAGGTTGCAAGGCTAGAAGTATTACCAAGTGGAGAAATACCTGGTAATTTTTCCGACCTAATTGGATCTATTGCAATGTACGATTTAGTGGAGAATGCCTTAAAAAAATACAGTGTTGTAGTAATAGACTCTCCTTCGTTTTTAGAACTATCAGCTACTAAAATTCTTGCAAGCATGTGTGATGGTGTGGTTCTTGTCGTAAAAAGCGGTAAAACAGATATAAAAAAAGCAATGGAAACGAAGAGATTGTTAGACTTAGCGAAAGCAAATGTAATTGGTGTTGTTCTAAATAAACTGAAGTAATAAGGTCCTTTTTTATTACACAATTTGTTCTTTATTAAGAATCGCTTATTCATCATAACTTAGGTGATGTCTCCTTATCGATAACAATGGAGGCACTCGGTCATGCTGTGGGTTTAAAAACCTTAGACGCTAGTCGTCGAAAGTGTGGTGTGAGGACGGGTTAGATGCCCATTTAAATATATTAGATAGTTTACTTGTTTTGTTTTCTCTAAAGACAAAATACGTAAGCTATTTAAAAATATAAAGGAGTGGAAAAACAGTGAGAGAGAGTGAATATCTTCCAAAATCGATTAGAAAAGCATATAGGTATATAAAACAAGAGGCACCTAAAAAACAATTATTAGAAATCAAAAAACTTATTGACTATGCAATTAAGAGAAGAGAGAGTATTTTGGATAAATCCACAAGATAAAAATTGATAGAAGGGGGGGGGTAAGATTGACCTATCGTCAGCGAATTTCTTTATTTTTTATTATTGATTCGATAATTGTACTCACATGTATTTTTTATGGTCGTTTCTTAGTTGATGCAACAATTTTTGTTTTTACAATACCTTTAGTGATTATTTCACTTTCATTGCTTGTAAGCCATCATTTATTTGCTTATAAATATAAACTTTATAAAAAAGCTTGGGAGTACGCAAGTATTGGCGAACTTGTTGGCATCTTTAAAGCAATTACTTATGCCATTATTACTTCATCAATTATTCAGTTGGTTATAAATCAGGAAATCTTCTTTCGCCTAATGGTAGTAACCTGGATGCTTCATATCCTATTAATCGGTGGATCTCGATTCTGTTGGAGGGTTTTTAGAGATACATACATTAAGAAAACAGTTCAAAAAAAGCGAGCTTTAATAATTGGTGCGGGTTCAGCTGGCACAATGGTTGCAAGACAACTGAAAAACAATTATGAATCAGACCTCCTACCAGTTGGATTTATCGATGATAATGTGAGAAAACATAATCTTGATATATTAGGAATTCCGGTTTTTGGTGGAGTGAAAATGATTGAACGAATAGTAAAAGAAAAAAATATCACAAATATTATCATTGCAATCCCATCTCTAAGTAAAAAGGAATTAAATAAAATTTTTCAAGAATGTGCAAAAACAAAAGCAAAAACACAGATTTTACCAATGCTTGAAGATTTAATCACAGGTAAGGTCTCTGTAAACCAATTTAGAGATGTGCAAGTTGAAGATTTATTAGGAAGATATCCTGTTGAGTTAGACATAGAGAGTATTTCAGAATACGTATCGAATAAAGTGGTACTAGTTACGGGGGCAGGTGGGTCGATTGGATCAGAGATTTGTAGACAAATAGCCAAATTTAATCCAAAACAGCTTGTCTTACTTGGCCATGGTGAAAATAGTATTTACACAATTGAAATGGAGTTGAAAGAAGCATACCATGATTCAAGTATTGTGTTAACTACTGAAATTGCAGATGTTCAGGATAAACAAAAAATGATGGAAGTTATGAGTACCTATCAACCGAATGTTGTTTATCATGCAGCAGCACATAAGCATGTACCACTGATGGAAAGAAACCCAGAAGAAGCAATTAAAAATAATATAATTGGGACAAAGAATGTTGCAGAGGCTGCAAGTTGGCATAATGTTGATATTTTTGTAATGGTATCAACGGATAAAGCAGTAAATCCGACTAGTGTTATGGGGGCGTCGAAAAAACTTGCTGAAATGATTGTTCAAAACATGGATAAACAAAGCAAAACAAAGTTTGTTGCAGTTCGGTTTGGAAATGTTTTAGGAAGTCGTGGGAGTGTAATTCCTCTCTTTAAAAGGCAGATTGAAAAGGGTGGACCTGTGACAGTTACACATCCAGATATGGTTCGATATTTTATGACCATCCCTGAGGCCTCAAGGCTAGTCATACAAGCTGGGTCACTTGCAAAAGGCGGAGAAATTTTTGTCTTAGATATGGGTGATCCAGTAAAAATTATTGACTTAGTGAAAAATCTAATCAAGTTATCTGGAAATTCGATAGATGAAATAGGAATTAAAATTACTGGTATGAGACCAGGTGAAAAGCTTTTTGAAGAGTTACTAAAGGATAGTGAGGTTCATGATCAACAGGTATACCCAAATATTTATGTCGGGAAAACAGCAGAATTATATATAGATGAAATCGAAAAAATAATATCTACTTATGCAAGTTTGGATAAAAATGAAGTCCGTGACCAGTTGTTAATGCTCGCAAATAAGACACCGGTTCCAGAAAGATTACTATCAATACCAGGTTAAAAGGAGCGTAAAATATGAAGGTTAGAAAAGCGATAATACCAGCAGCAGGGCTAGGAACAAGATTTCTGCCAGCAACAAAGGCAATGCCAAAAGAAATGTTACCTATAGTTGATAAACCGACAATTCAATACATTATCGAGGAAGCTGTGGAATCAGGGATAGAAGATATTATAATTGTTACGGGAAAAGGTAAAAGAGCTATAGAGGATCATTTCGATCATTCCTTCGAGCTTGAACAAAATCTTCTGGATAAGGGTAAATTTGAATTATTAAATGAAGTTCAAAAGGCTTCTAAACTTGTTGACATCCATTATATTAGACAAAAAGAGCCTAAAGGGTTAGGTCATGCTATCTGGTGTGCACGTAAATTTATTGGGAATGAGCCATTTGCTGTTTTGCTGGGGGACGATATTGTAACGGCTGAAAAACCATGCCTAAAACAGATGATTGAACAATACGAACGATATAATGCATCCATACTTGGAGTTCAACCTGTTCCGGAAAATGAGGTTTCAAGATATGGAATAGTGGATGGAGACCAATATAGTGAACGTTTCTATAATGTTAGAAATCTAGTTGAAAAACCGAAACGAGAGGAAGCACCATCAAATTTGGCTATTATGGGTCGGTATATTTTAAACCCAAGAATTTTTGAGGTCTTGGAAAACCAACAGCCAGGAGCAGGTGGGGAAATCCAATTGACGGATGCAATTGCCGGCTTAAATAAATATGAGGCAGTATATGCCTATAATTTTGATGGAACTCGATATGATGTTGGAGAAAAAATGGGTTTTATTCAGACAACGATAGATTTCGCTCTCAAACGGGACGATTTAAGGGAACAATTAATGCATTATTTGTCAGCAAGGTTGGATAAAGAACTAATTAAATAACAAGGACTATTATTAAAATGTTGAAAGGACTTATGGTATGACTGTCCTCTGGATTAACCTTATTATTGTGTTTATTTTCGCATTTCTTTCTCGATATTTTTCAACGAATGTAGTACTAAATGGTTCGGGTTCATTGGTTAAAATGCAACCAAATAAGTTTTTAGCCCTACTTTCAATAGTACCATTTATCTTGGTTTCTGGATTGCGTAACAATATCGGAGATACTCCTTTCTACAAGCATACCTACACGATTAATGAATTTACTTGGGAATATATTAAACACCAAGATGATATTGGATTCGGTATTCTTCAAATGATATTAAAAAAGTACTCAAATGATCCACAAATTCTAATCCTAACAACTGCCCTTTTTACAAATCTACTCATCATTCTTGTTTTCTATAAGTACTCAAAGATAGTTGAGTTGAGTATCTATGTATATATTACCGGAGGCTTGTTTTTAGTCACAATGAATGGAATAAGGCAGTGTTTAGCTGCTGCTATCATCTTCTCTGCTACTAAATTTTTAGTAGAGGGTAATATGGTTAAATATATATTAGTGATAGTTTTTGCTTCTTTATTCCATCAAAGTGCACTTATCTTAATTCCTGTTTATTTCTTAGTTAGGTATAAACCGTGGACAAAGTCAACTTTAGTCCTTTTATTTTCCGCTGTCGTTATCGTATTTGGCTTTAATTATTTTTCAACTATATTATTTTCTGTTATAGAGGATAGTCAATATAGTGTTTATAGCGATTTCAATGAAGGCGGTGCAAATGTTATTAGAGTTTTCGTGTTCGCAATTCCTTTGGTACTTGCCTTTTTTGGGAGAGAAAAACTAAGGGTAATTTTTCCGGAAAGTGATGTTTTTGTGAATATGGCATTAGTTGGTCTATCCTTTATGATTATATCAACGGAGAATTGGATTTTTGCGAGGTTTAATATATATTTTGAGCTTTATCAATTAGTTTTGGTGTCTTGGATCATTCATTTATTTAAAGAGAGAGGCCAAAAATTTGTTTATTATACAATGTTAGTTTGTTATTTAGCTTATTATTATTACGAAAGTGTTATTAATCTAAATATTAAATATTCAAGTAATTATTTTGGATAAAGTAATTCTTATTTATAATGAAAAGTATGGTGGTATTTAATACTAGTAGAGCCGGATATATTGGGAGTCACACATGGTGGAGCTACTGAAAGTGAATGGATTGAAAAAAAGATAGACGAGATATGTAAATATGTGTAGCAATGGCATAATGAGGAACCAAACAGTTGCAGTGTTAATCAAGATATTGATAGTCCTTACCCTACAGGTGAGGGCTTTTTTGTTGAAAAAAATATTAGTAATATAGGGTGGAAATTATGGAAAACCATAAAGGAGATATGAGTTTAGTTAACCCAAGGCTTTTTCTTGATGAATTTTTGCTCCTTTTTACAAAAGAACAAGCGCTAAGACACAAGGTTAGAGCTGGGATAACAGGTTAGGCTCAAGTAAATGGAGAAATGATCTTCCTTGGGAAGAAAAATTCAAACTAGCTATATGTTGGGTATGCTAGAAAGCAAACAAGAATTGTATATTTGACGGTGTTTATAGTGTTAATTTCAGATGGAATAAATCAACCCTGAAATGAAATAATTGAAAGTTATGACAATAAACTGACTATTAAGGAGGGAAAAAATGAAAGTCCTTGTTCTTGCAAACTTTGGTATGGGTTTATACAACTTTAGAAGGGAGCTAATAGATGAACTAATCAGTCAAAAGAATGAAGTGTATATTTCCTTACCTAAAGATGAATTTGTACCAAAGTTAAAGAGTCTAGGTTGTAAATTTATTGAGACAAAGCTAGACAGGCGTAGCACCAATCCAATAAAAGATGTAAAGTTATTGCTCCATTACATAAGAATTATCAAACAAATTAACCCAGATGTTGTCTTAACTTATACAATCAAACCTAATGTTTATGGGGGCATTGCCTGTAGAATAACTAAAACCCCTTATATTACAAATATAACAGGACTCGGAACATCTATTGAAAATAAAGGTATCCTCCAAAAAATAACACTGATGCTTTATAAGGTAGGCTTAAAAAATGCATCATGTTTATTTTTCCAAAATAAAACGAACCTAAAGTTCTTTGTAGATCATCATATCGCAAATGGTAGGGCTAGGTTAGTTCCTGGATCGGGTGTTAACTTAGAACACCATAGATTTGAAGCATATCCTGAGGAAAGAGAGAAATACAAATTTCTCTTTATTGGACGCATGATGAAATCAAAAGGGATTGATGAGCTTCTTCAAGCAGCTACAGTTGTCAAAGAAATATATCCAAACACCCAATTTGATCTAATAGGTGGGTGTGAGGAAGATTATCACAAACAATTAAGTGAGTTAAGTCAATTAGGCGTTATTACTTATCATGGGCAGCAAAATGATGTTCGTTCATTTATTCAGAAAGCACATGCTACTATACTTCCTTCTTATCACGAAGGAACAGCTAATGTCTTGCTTGAATCTGCTTCAGCAGGCCGCGTAGTATTGGCTTCAAGAATACCTGGATGCCAAGAAACCTTTGATGAAGCGGTAAGTGGATTTGGTTTTAAGGTTAAGAATGTTGATAGTTTAGTAGAAGCAATCATTAAATTTATAAATTTACCTTATGAACAAAAGAAAGTAATGGGGACGGCTGGACGTAAAAAGATGGAAAAAGAATATAATCGGAAAATTGTAATTAATGCGTATCTAGATGAAATAAACAGGGTTGTAGAGAGTGGAAATCATGAACCTATACGAAAAAGTGGTTAATAGGGAAGAAAAATTATCATTAATTGGCCTTAACTAAGTTGGTAATTCACTCTAAGTTAACCAAAGAATTAATCGTTGTCTTTGAATCTACTGACTATCCAGGGTGACGAAGATATTTGTGTTTTACTACGAGTGAGGAAAGTAAAGTGTTGATGGATGTTAAGGGGATATTTAATTGGAAAGAAGCAGAAGGTGCGAGCTTCTTATATTGGAGGTTATAAGATGGGATATAAAGAGATAAAATTTCCGGAAGGTTCTAAATTTTTGGTAACTGGGTCAGCGGGATTTATTGGATCAAACTTAGTTGAGGCAATTCTGAAATTGGGATATCAAGTTAGAGGTCTTGATGACCTTTCAACAGGTAAAATGAAGAATGTTGAGCTTTTTTCTCAGCATCCTAACTATGAATTTATTGAAGGAGATATCCGAGACCTTACTACATCTATGAATGCTTGCGATGGGGTTGATTTTGTTTTACATCAAGCAGCTTGGGGCAGTGTACCAAGAAGTATTGAAATGCCTCTAAAATATGAAGAAATTAATATTAAGGGTACTTTGAATATGTTTGAAGCCGCAAGGCAAAATGGTGTAAAAAAGTTTGTCTATGCATCAAGTTCATCTGTATATGGTGACGAGCCTAATTTACCTAAGATAGAAGGTAGAGAAGGTAATATACTATCCCCTTATGGACTGACTAAAAAGGTAAACGAGGAATATGGAATGCTCTATACGAAACTATTTGGACTAGATACTTATGGTTTACGATATTTCAATGTATTTGGTAGAAGACAAGATCCAAATGGAGCTTATGCAGCAGTGATACCAAAATTTCTAAAACAATTGCTAAATAATGAAGCTCCAACAATAAATGGTGATGGAAATCAGAGTAGGGACTTTACGTATATTGAAAATGTGATTGAAGCGAATCTAAAAGCTTGTAAGGCAGATAGTGAAGCAGCGGGACAAGTTTATAATATCGCTTATGGAGGCAGAGAATTTTTAATCGATATCTACAGTCATTTAGTGAATGCATTAGGGAAAGATATTCAACCTATCTTCGGGCCACCTCGGAATGGAGATATTAGGCATAGTCACGCAGATATATCAAAAGCTAAAAAGATGTTAGGGTATCAACCAGAATGGAGCTTCGAAAGAGGAATCGAAGCAGCGATCGAGTGGTATAAAGAAGAATTAGGAATGTATGTATAAAGGTGATAAGAAATGAGTAAACCGATAAGAATTTTGCATGTTGTGGTCAATATGAATAGAGGTGGCGCAGAGACGCTAATCATGAATCTGTTTCGAAATATCAACCGTTCTAAAGTTCAATTTGATTTCTTAACATGCAAAGAAGGAGTGTTTGATAAGGAAATCGAGGAGCTGGGAGGAATTATCCACCGTATTCCTTATGTAAATGAAGTGGGCCATTTTGGCTATATTAACTCATTAAACAATTTCTTTATGAATCATCCTAACTATCAAATTGTACATACTCATTTAAATAAAATGAGTGGACTTGCTACAAGAGCTGCTAAAAAGAATGGAATTAAATATTGTATAACCCACAGTCATAATACTGGTGGTGAAGGTAGCTTCATGGCCAAAGCGTATAAATGGTATTCAAGCCTATATATTCGAACAAACACAGATTATCAATTTGCCTGTTCCCAAGCTGCTGCCAAATGGTTATTTGGGAATAAATCAAATGACGCGAAGCTACTTAATAACGGTATTGAACCAGAACTGTTTATGTACTCCCCAGAGGTTAGAAACAATAAAAGAGAAGAATTAGGCATTCGTGATCAACTCGTTATAGGGCATGTGGGGAGATTTACAAAACAAAAAAATCATCATTTCTTAATTGAGATTTTTGCTCAATTTGTAAAAAGACGACCTAATTCAATCCTACTACTGTGTGGGGAAGGTGTTTTAAAAAAAGAAATTGAAAATAGAGTGAAAGAATTAGATATACAAGATAAAGTGATGTTCCTAGGAGTAAGAAATGATGTTCATCAATTACTCCAAGTGTTTGATATCTTTTTATTTCCTTCTCTTCATGAGGGATTACCAGTAACACTTATAGAAGCACAAGCAGCAGGAATTCCTTGTGTCATTTCAGATGAAATTACAACAGAAGTTGATTTAGGTATGAATTTAATTAAATTTTTGAAAATAAATAATGTTGATATGTGGGTAGATGAGCTAGAGTTATTAAAAGTTGGAAAGAGAGAACAATCTAATCTACAGCATAAACAGTTAAGAGACAGAGGCTATGATATAAAAAGCACAGCTAGCTGGCTTCAGGAGTTTTACTTATCAAAAGTGAGGTGATAACCTTTGGCAATATTGACGGTATTTACACCAACCTTTAATAGAGCATATATTCTTCATAATTGTTATGAGAGTCTTAAAAGACAAACCAATAAAGAGTTTATTTGGTTAATCATTGACGACGGTTCCAAAGATCATACAGAAGAATTAGTAAACAGTTGGATTGAGGAAAACGTTATATCCATTCGATATTTTAAGCAGGAAAACCAAGGGATGCATGGAGCTCATAATACTGCATATAGATTAATTGATACAGAATTGAATGTATGCATTGATAGTGATGATTATATGCCGGATGATGCTGTTGAAAAAATCGTTTCATTTTGGAAAAGGCATGGAAGTGAAGATTTTGGGGGGATTATCGGTCTCGATTATCATCCTAACGGGGAAGTAATAGGGACAGAGTTTCCAAAGGAAATAAAACGTTCTACATTATTTAACCTTTATCATAAACACGGAGTAAAAGGAGATAAAAAGCTTGTTTATCGAACGTATTTTACAATGAAATATCCTTATCCTATCTATCGGAATGAAAAGTTAGTTCCTTTGTCGTATAAATATTTTATGTTAGACCAAAAGTGTGAGATGCTTCTCATGAACGAACCACTTTGTATCGTGGAGTATCTTCCAGATGGCTCATCCATGAACATCTTAAAACAATATAAAAATAGTCCTAGGGGCTTTAGATTTTATCGTATTGCAATGATGAAATTACCGAACACTCCCCTAAGCTTTAAGTTTAAACATGCTATACACTATGTATCATGTAGCCTTTTCATAGGAAGTAGAAGTATATTAAGGGAAACGCCCGAAAAGATTCTAACATTGCTAGCTTTACCTATGGGAGTTTTACTAAATAAATATATTCGATACAAAGTACAAGAGCGATAAAGGAGCACATTCTGATTTTTTGCTATAAAGTATCCGGTAGGGTTAAGAGGGATGAAGATGGTTGTAGATAAGCCAAAAAGAATACTCCATATAGTAGGAGCAATGAATCGAGCTGGTACAGAAACAATGCTCATGAATATTTACCGAAACATCGATAGAAAAAAAGTTCAATTTGATTTTATTTCGTACAATCAACAGGATGCTCATTATGATAAGGAAATAATATCACTGGGCGGTAGAGTGATTAAATTATCTAAAACTCAATCTATTAAGGAGCTTTTTCAAGCAATAAAAAATAATGGTCCGTATGAGGCTATACACTCTCATACATTATTTCATTGTGGAACTGCAAATATTGCAGCTAAATTGGCAGGGATTAATGTTAGGATTGCACATGCCCATACAACTTTAGACCATTCAAATAGTGTAATTAGAAAAATGTATATAAGAGTAATGAGGAATTTAATAGTAAATTTTTCTACTCATTATTTGGCATGCAGTACTCAAGCAGGAAAATATTTGTTTGGTGAAAAGGTAATAAGAAAACCAAATTATACATTTTTTCCAAATTTAATAGACTATGAAAGCTTTTTGGAGATTGATAATGATAAGGTAAAACAGTTTAAAAAAGAAGCGGGATTAGAAGGAAGCAAGGTAATAGGTCATGTCGGACGATTTATCGATGCAAAAAATCATAAATTTCTTTTGGAAGTTTTGAAACACTTAATTAGTATAGATTCAAAAATAAAATTGCTTTTAGTTGGTGATGGAGATTTAAGGCAAGAAATTGAGGAACAAGCGAAAAGAGAAGACTTATATAATCATATTAAATTTGTAGGGATTCGAAGTGATGTCTCAACTATGTTACATTGCATGGACGTATTTGTATTTCCTTCCATTTATGAAGGGCTTGGCCTTGTACTTTTAGAAGCACAAGCGAGCGGTATTCCTTGTATAGTATCTGAAGCAATCCAACCTGAGGCGGATTTAAAGATTGATTTAGTCTCAAGAGTTCGCCTTGGAGAAGGTGCTATTGCGTGGGCAAATAAGATTCAAGATGTCATGGGTAAAAAAGAAACAAATATAGAATATATAATTACTGGTTTCGAAAAAAATGGATATGAAGTTCGGAAAGGAATTTCAAAATTAATGGACCTTTATCAGATATAAATATGGAGGAGCTTATGAAGAACGTTTTAATCTCTTCATTTGATATGGAGGTAGGTGGGGTAGAACGAAGTCTCATTAGTCTTTTAAATAATTTCAATTATAAAGATCATCAAGTGGATTTAATGTTATACAGTCATACTGGTGATTTTATGAACCTACTTCCAAACACACCTAGTTTATTAAATGAATCGAAAAAATATAAAACCTTTAGAATGTCAATTGGTCAAATTTTTATGAAAGGCAATATTCCAATTGGATTAATTAGAATCTTTTCAAAATTTAAAGCTAGTTTTCACAAATCGAATGAGAGCGGTTATAAGCAAATGCAATATATGTGGAAGTATTCGTTACCTTTTTTACCTAAACTAGAGAAAGAATATGATGTAGCAATCAGCTATCTATGGCCTCATTATTTTATCGCTGAGAAAGTGAAAGCCAAAACAAAAATTGCATGGATTCATACAGATTTTTCAACTGTAAACACGGATATCAAAATGGATATCGAGATGTGGAATAAATTTAATTACATTATAGCCGTATCCGAAGCCTGCAAAGAATCCTTTATAAAAAAATATCCAATATTAAAACGCAAAGTAAGAGTAGTGGAAAATATTACTTCTCCTGAAATAGTTAGAACATTAGCTAATCAACAAATTGAGAACCCCATGAAAAATGATAATCGATTTAAAATAATTACAGTAGCAAGATTATCGCATGCTAAAGGAATAGATAATGCAGTTAGAGCGTTGAAGCTCTTAAAAAGCAAAGGATACAATGATATTGCCTGGTATGTAGTAGGGTATGGTGGTGACGAAACAATTATTAAGCATTTAATTACTAAATATGAACTTGAAGATTCTTTTATTTTATTGGGTAAAAAAACGAATCCGTTTCCTTTTATGATTGAGGCAGATATTTATGTTCAACCATCTAGATATGAGGGAAAAGCAGTTACGGTAGGAGAGGCACAAATTTTATCAAAGCCAGTTCTTATCACAAATTACCCAACGGCTGCTAGTCAAGTTCGAAATGGTTTTGATGGTTACATTTGTGAATTATCTGTTGAAGGAATCGCTCAAGGAATTGAAAGGCTGTTTCTAGATAATGGGCTACGAAATAAACTTATAATGAATTGTAGTAACACGAATTATGGAAATTCCAGGGAACTAGAAAAATTATATGAAATTATTGAGCTGATTTAAGAGGACAATAAAGTACAGCAGATTACTGGAAAGCATTAACACTTTATCAAGCTGATTTAATAGATATCAAAGCTGTTGAATAAATAGTTGAAAAAAATATCCAATTTAAGCGATATTTATTTTGCAGTACTAAAATCTGTAGGGGAATCAGTTAATAAGCCGTAGATGGCAAAAGAAAAATTCCAAATAGATATTCAAATAAATTTCAAAAATAACAGTATCAAAAGTTCTCAATCCTTAGTGAAGCGAGGACTTTTTTAATTGCTTGATATTAAAAATTGGAGATAGCTTATGAGAGAAATTAGTTCACTATCTGAACAGCAATTTAAGGAATTATTAATAAAAATTTATCAAAGCGCACAAGATCCAAACGTAGATGTTCATAAAATTATTGATGAAATAAAGAAATACTTTATTTCATCAAAAATAATTAATTGAGTTCAAATTACTTTTAAAAGTATTAATATGGGGTGTTTTTTTGAATAAATTTTTAATTATTAGTGATTTTTCTAAATGGAATACTTTGCTTCAAGGATTTAAAACTGCTGATAGTTATTACTCATTTGAATACGGAAAGCTCTTTGCTAAAAATGAAAATGGTGATCTTTTCTCGGCATATTATGAAGATGAAAATACGAAAATATTTTATCCTTTTATAAAAAGAAAAGTCTCAATAGGCTTTGATGAACTCTATGATATTGTAACCCCTTATGGTTACGGTGGTCACCTTATTGAAGACTATTCTGAATCATCTATGGAAAATTTTTGTTATTTTTTTTATGAATATTGTAAAGAAAACAATATTATTACTGAAACGATAAGATTTCATCCAATATTAGAAAACCATAACTATTGTAAAAAACATATGGATGTTACATATATTCGCCAAACGACAGCAGTAGATTTAAAACTACCTTTAGAAGTCATAAGAAAAGGTTATACCAAGACAAATTACCGTAATATTAAAAAAGCAAAAGACAAAGGAATCTCATGTTATGTTGCCGAAGCGAATTGTGAAAACATACAAACATTCTTCGAAATATATATAGAAACAATGGATAGGAATAAAGCAAGTAATTATTACTATTTTAGTAAGGATTACTTTACTAAACAAATGGAGAATACGTCTCTTAGCCGATCATATTTATTGTTTGCGGTGTATAACGAGATAGTAGTTGCTGGGGTATTAGTAATAGTGGGAAAAGATTTTTCTCATTACCACCTAGGTGCTTCAAGAACAAAATATTTAGATCTAAGACCCAATAATATATTATTTGATTTTATGGTTGAGTTTTGTAAAGAGAAAGGCAGTAAGGTTTTACACTTGGGTGGGGGATACCAAGAAAATGATGGATTGTTTAAATTTAAATCTTCATTTACCAATAATAATAATTTCTCTTATTATATTGGTAAAAAAGTTCACAATATTGAGGAATATAATCGACTAAATGATTATGTTAGAAATTCCTATGAGGTGAATGAAAACTTTTTCCCAGTTTACCGGGGAGGAATAAACAAGGAACAAAAATTAATAAGGTAGAAGGGAATGAACTATTTGGAAAATAGTCCAAGAATCTATTTGTCACCCCCTCATATGAGTGGGAATGAGCAAAAGTATATAAATCAAGCATTTGAAACAAATTGGATTGCTCCCTTAGGACCAAATGTCGATGCTTTTGAAAGAGAATTAGCTAATTATGTAGGAGTCAAGGAAGCTGTTGCAGTAAGTTCAGGTACTGCAGCAATTCATTTGGCTCTTTCTTTATTAGGAGTTCAACAAGGAGACAAAGTTTTATGTTCTAGTCTTACTTTTGTGGCGAGTGCAAATCCAATACTATATCAAGGAGCAGAGCCGATTTTTATTGACTCGGAGCCAGAAACCTGGAATATGTCTCCACAAGCACTCTCACGTGCGTTACAAGACCTTGCTGAAAAAGGTGAATTACCAAAAGCAGTAATTGTTGTTCATTTATATGGACAAAGTGCCAAAATGGATGAAATTCTTGAAATTTGTAACCAATATGAAATACCTATTATTGAAGACGCAGCAGAGTCACTTGGATCCTCTTATAAAGGAATACCTACCGGAACAATAGGTAAATTTGGAGTCTATTCTTTTAATGGAAATAAAATTATCACGACATCTGGTGGTGGAATGCTCGTATCGAATGACTCTAATGTACTAAAAAAAGCACGTTTTTTAGCAACACAATCACGGGATCCTGCTCCACATTACCAACACAGTACAAAAGGCTTTAACTACAGATTAAGTAATATATTAGCTGGAATTGGAAGAGCACAAATAGAAGTTCTGGAAGATAGAGTGCAAGCAAGAAGAGCAAAATATGACATTTATAATCAAGAACTCGCAAATTTACCTGGTGTTTTCTTTATGCCAGAACTTGAGAATACTAGGTCTAATCGATGGCTTACAACTCTAACTATTGATGAACGAGTAACACAAATTTCTGTTGAAAAAATTCTGGAGGACTTATCATGTAGGAATATTGAAGCAAGACCAGTTTGGAAACCACTTCACCTACAACCTTTATTCGAAGGGGCAAAATACTACCCTCATAGTGAAAGGGAGAATATTTCGGAATACCTTTTTAATAACGGTATTTGTTTGCCTTCAGGGTCGAGTTTAACAATAGAAGATCAATATAGGGTAATTAACTGTATTAAAAACACTTTAAATAGTAGGTCAGATGTGTTCTCAATAGATGATAATAAAATCTTATTCTCTTGAGGCACATTTTTTTGTTAGGGGGATATACGTTGCAACTAAAGGTAAGCGTAGTTGTTCCAATCTATAAGGTTGAAAAATATTTAAAGAAATGTGTAGACAGTATTTTAAATCAAACTTATTCAAATATTGAAGTGATATTAGTAAACGATGGTTCACCTGACAATTGTGGCGAAATAGCTGAATACTATTCTGAGGAAGATCATAGGGTTCGAGTTTTTCATAAAGAAAATGGCGGCCTTTCTGATGCTAGAAATTATGGAATGCAATATGTAACCGGTGATTTTGTATTATTTATTGATAGTGATGACTGGATAGCTGCTAATATGATTGAAAGATTAGTAGACACGTGTAATACGTTTAAAGCTGACGCAGTGCAATCAGCTTTTTATTATGCATATGAAAATTATCTGTTATTTGATAATAGATATTATTCGAGGAACGATTCACCAGTTGTATTAGATAATAAATCTTTAATGTATGAATTAGTAGTCAATGAACGTGTTAAAAATTTCGCATGGGGTAAGCTCTACAAAACTAATATCATACGTGATTTACCTTTTGAAAAGGGAGTTTTATTTGAAGATGTTTATTGGGCTCATAATGTTATGCAACGAATAAATAGATATGTCATTTTGCATGAACCATTGGTCTATTATCTACAAAGAAATGACAGTATTGTATCAACTTATACTCCACGAAATTTAGACATTATTAGAGGCCTGATAAAAAGGCATAATTTTATTGAAGAAAATTACAAAGAATTAGTCAATGAATCTTATAAGTTGATAATTAAAACATGTTTTACGCATTACTCATTGTTGCTTGCAAATAAAAACAAAGATAAGGATGGTTATTATAGGAATGAAATTAAGAAATACATTAACGATAACTTTCCAGAACTTAAGACAGCTGTTAAACATTCGGGTTTAAAAATACAACTTTATTTGTTTAAGCTACACCCCCATTTAATGATTTTTTTTAGAGGCTGTAAAAAGGTTTTAAGAAAAATAAAGATAACACAATCCAGTAATCTAGAACGAATTGAACTTAGCTAATTAATGAGGTGTATCTGATGATACTCAAGATAAAGAAATATACCTGTCTATTAATTATTATCATTTTTAATTGTTTTCCAATCAAGAATAATAAAATAATATTTTTTAGTTATTATGGAAGTCAATATGGGTGCAATCCAAAATATATTTCCGAATTTATTCTAAGGAATTGCCCACCGGAAACATTTGAACTGGTATGGGCATTTACTGATGTAAAGTCCAAAAATCATATTGAAGGTGTTCGCAAAGTAAAAATAATGTCTCTAAAATACTTTTACGAATTATGTACCTCAAAAGTGGTAATTACAAATTTTCGAATGTCAGATTTATTTATAAAGAGAAAAGATCAATTTTACATCCAAACATGGCATAGTTCATTGAGATTAAAACAAATAGAAAAGGATGCGGAAACTTCACTTCCTCAGCAATATGTTGAAATGGCAAAAAAAGACTCGTCACAGTGTGACTTATTATTGTCTGGATGCAGATATAGTACTGATATATTTAAGAGGGCTTTTTGGTATAACGGTAGAATTTTTGAGTACGGTACTCCTCGGAACGATCTTTTCTTTAATAATAATTTTAATAAGAATAAGATTACCAATAACCTTAGGATCCCAGACAATCACAAAATTGTACTGTATGCTCCGACTTTCAGAAAGAATAATGTATTAGAAGTCTATGATCTTGAATTTTCAAGAGTTATAAATGCACTCCAAAACAAGTTTGGAGGAGATTGGACTTTATTAATTAAATTACACCCTCATCTAATTGAGAAATCTAGTGAACTTCAAAAAGGAGACTCTAAAGTAATTGATGTAACTTTGTATGATGATATCCAAGAATTATTAGCCATTTCTGATGTACTTATTTCGGATTATTCTTCACTAATATTTGATTATTCTATAACAAATCGCCCGTGTTTCCTTTATATACCTGATGTTAATAAATACACAAAAAATGAAAGAAATTTATATTTTGACATAAATGATCTACCTTTTACCTCAGCGTTTAGTAACGAAGACATGGTTATGAAAATTGAGAATTTTAATTATGAATTGTACAAAAGTAGATTACATAATTTTTTACATTACATTGGATCATTTGAGGAAGGAAAAGCAAGTGAATACCTCTTAAAAGAAATAACAGAAGTATGCTTTAAAAAGCAAAGGGGAGAAGTATATGAAGCAGTATAAGATTGGATATACAACCGGTGTTTTTGATTTATTTCATGTCGGTCATTTAAATATATTAAAAAGAGCTAAGGAAAAATGTGATTACCTTATTGTTGGTGTCAGTACTGATGAGTTAGTTTTGAGTTACAAAAGTAAAAAACCAGTCATTCCACATGTGGAAAGAATGGCCATAGTCGAAGGAATAAAATATGTTGACGAAGTGGTTCCACAAATGAATAGAGATAAGCTTTCAGCATGGGAACAAATTGGTTTTGATGTTATGTTTGTAGGCGATGATTGGAAAGGTAATTATCTTTTTGAACAAGTAGAGAAAGAGTTCCAACAGGTTGGGGTCGATATTGTGTATTTCCCTTATACAAAAGGTGTTTCATCAACCCTAGTAAAAGAGAAAATTAATTTATAGAAACGGATAGATGCATATGGAACCTGTAGTAAGTATTATTGTTCCGATTTACAATGTAGAAAAATATCTTAAAAGCTGTATTGAAAGTATCTTAACTCAAACGTTAACTGATATAGAAGTAATACTTGTGAATGACGGGTCAACTGATGGCAGTGGTAAGATTTGTGATGAATATGCTGCGAGTGATACAAGAGTAAAAGTTATTCACAAAGAATACGGCGGAGTAAGTTCAGCGAGGAATGTAGGAGTCAAAACGGCCAAAGGTGAATATATAGGATTTGTGGATAGTGATGATCGCATAAATAAAGAAATGTACAGGGAGCTTTACCATTTATGTAAAGACACTCATAGCGATATATCTATATGTTTCTTAGGTCGTGAAATAAATGGAAAACTTATAAACCAACATAGTAACAAGATTTATACCCAAATAATGGATAATGAAGAAGCGATGAGACAGTTATTTAAAGGAGTTCTTTATCGTTTTTCTTTATGTAATAAATTGTTTAAAAAGAGTTGTTTTGAAAATATTATTTTCCCTGAGGAAAGAATACATGAGGATTTGGCTACTACTTATAAACTTTTTGCAAATGCTCAAAAAGTTATTTATACAAACTATATTGGTTATATATATATCAAACGCGAAAACAGTATTTTAACTTCTAGGTTTAATAAGAAACGGCTGGAAGCATTTGTCGGTTGGAATGAGATCTTACCTTTTATGAGTAATAAATATCCTCAGTTATCTGAAACTGTTTTTTCTAGCTTTGGATTCTGGTGTGTAGACAATGTTTATTATATCTTGAATCAAGTCGAAAACAAAGAAGATAGAAATTACTACTTAGATATGATTCAAAAATATGTCAGGCAGTATTACAAAGAGATTATAAAGATAAATTCATTATCATTTTTCTATAAATATTTAATTACTTTATTAAATTATAATACTCGTTTACTGATACTATCTAACAATATGAAAAAACTTTTATTGAGGACATAAATAAATTCAAATTTCAGATAGGAAGATCTACCTTTATGAAGAAAAAAATTTTATTTGCAATAGATTCGTTAGATGTTGCAGGAGCTGAAAAAAGTTTAGTTACCCTTTTAACAATGTTAGATTACACAAAGTACTCAGTGGACTTGATGCTATTCGCACATGGAAAGCTTCTTGAAGAGTTAGTTCCTAAAGAAGTAAATATATTAAGGCCATTGGACTATACAAAATTCTCTGAATTAAATCTAAAACAGGCACTAATATACTCAGTTAAAAATTTCGATTACAAAATGTTAACGTCTCGAATAAATTACTCATTGGAAATAAGGAAGAAACAATATAGCAATCCTCAAAAGGCTCGGGTATATTGGCAATGTGTATCCAATGTAATCGAACATAATCCTAAAGAATATGATATTGCGATAAGTTACGCACAAGGTGTACCTACTTTTTATGTAGCAGAAAAGGTAAAAGCAAAGAAAAAATTAGCATGGGTAAATGTAAGTTACCGGTTGAACAAGGAAGACAAAGAGTTCCAACAACAATTTTATAATCAATATTATAAAATCGTTGCAGTATCTGAATCTGCAATGGCGGTATTTTTAGAAACCTTCCCGGTTTATTTGGATAAAATGGAAGTAATTTATGATATTAATAATCCAGACCTAATTTCAAAAATGGCTGAAATAGGTGAAAGCTACGAAGATCAATTTGTTGGTATTAGAATCCTGACAATAGGAAGATTAGCACATCAAAAAGGATACGATATTGCATTAGAAGCATGTAAAAAGCTGAAAGAGCAAGGAATCAATTTTAGATGGTATTCATTAGGAAAAGGGCCATTAAAAGAAGAAATAACAACATATATTAAAGAAAATAATCTATCCGAGAATTTTATTTTGCTTGGGGTTAAAGCAAATCCATATCCATATATTAAAAATGCCGATATTTATGTTCAAACATCAAGATTTGAAGGATTTGGTTTAGCAATCGCGGAAGCTCGTATGTTAAATATCCCAGTTGTAACAACAAGATTCGATGCTGTCTACAATCAAATGGGTGATGAAAAAAATGGTCTCGTTGTTGACATGAATTCAGATGCTGTAGCTAATGGCATTTTAAGGATTATACAGGATAAACAACTGCAAAAAAGGATCATTAATTATTTGAAAGTAGAGAAGAAAGGAAATGTTGAAGAAATAGAAAAGTTTTATCAATTAATTGATCAATCAAATACGAAAGAGTGTATGGCCAAATGAAGAAAAAGATATTGTTTATGATTAAAAGTATGAATGTGGGTGGTACAGAAAAAGCGTTATTAAATATGATAGCTGAAATGCCAAAAGATAAATTCGATATAACTATCTTAATGTTAGAAAAGACTGGTGGTTTTTTAAATTTAATTCCTAGTGGAATTCGAGTTGATTATTTAAAGAAATTTGAAAACATTAGAGGAGCAATTAACGATCCCCCACACCTAACAGCTTGGAAATTATTTAAGGAAGGAAAAGTAACAAGGGCATTTACAATTGCTGCATTACATTTAGTCTCAAAAGTAACCAATGATAGAAGTTGTTTTTTTAGGTATTTATTAAAAGGTTATCCTGTTTTAGAAGAGAAATACGATATTGCTATTGCTTATGCTGGTCCAATGGAATTCATAAGCTTTTTTGTCGTAGATAAAATTAGAGCAAAGAAGAGAATACAATGGATTCATTTTGATATAACAAAGATTGGATTTAACAAGAGATTTGCTTCAAAATTATATGAAAAATTCGATAATATTGTAGTTGTTTCGAAAGAAGGTAAAGATAAGCTAATAGATCTTCTCCCTAATTTTAAGGATAAAACAGATATATTACATAATATTGTATCCCCTGAATTAATCAAACTTAGAGCAAAGCAGGGGAAGGGGTTTACTGATAATTTCAATGGTTTAAGGATATTAACAGTAGGGAGATTATCTTTTGAAAAAGGCCAGGATATTGCAATAAAAGTATTATGTAAACTAATTAAAAACGGATATAACGTAAGATGGTATTGTGTTGGTGAAGGTAGTTTAAGAGGTGAATATGAAAATTTAATAGTTAAGTATAATCTTCAAGACAAATTTATATTAATGGGTGTTGATCCTAATCCATATACCTATATAGATGAGTGTGATATTTATGTGCAACCTTCAAGATATGAAGGATACTGTATAACAGTTGCAGAAGCAAGATGTTTAAATAAACCAATTGTTACAACAGATGTTAATGGCACAAAGGAGCAAATCCAAAATAATGTAAATGGATTAATTGTTGGAATAAATGCCGATGATATCTACGAAGGTATAGTTGAATTAATAAAAAATAAGGATTTACGAAATAAGTTTTCCGAAAACTTATCTCAGCAAAAATTAAGCAGTAAAGAAGAAATTAAAAAGATAACAAAAATAATAATCTAGATAAGTATTTTATAAAATATTTAATTAATAGTTTGAAGTAAAAATACTAAAAGATATCAAAAGATTCGGAATAGGAATGGTAACACATTACAGTCAAATGAGTATGGAGATTAATACAAAGGAGAATTGAATTGAAAGGTAAGAATAAGAGTCAACTAAAAGCTGGTGCAATATTATCATATGTAACATTGTTTCTCAATAGCGGGATATCAATTCTCTATACACCAATAATGTTGAGAATGCTTGGTCAATCTGAATATGGTTTATATAGTCTGGCTGCCTCCCTGGCAGGATATATAGGAGTGTTGAATTTTGGGTTAGGAAATGCTGTGATAAGGTATACCGCAAAATATAGAGCAGAAAATGATGAGGAAGGCAGTTATAGGTTATTTGGAATGTTTACCAAAATGTATGGAATATTGGGAATAGTTGCATTAATCGCAGGAACAATATTGACACATTACTCTCATTATTTCTTTTCAAATACTTTAAGTATAGAGGAAGTCATAAGGTTAAAGACAATAATGGGGATAATGACATTTAATATCTCAATTGGAATAGGACTTGGACTCTTTAGTGTAATTGTTTTGGCCTACGAAAAGTTTATTATTCAAAAAATGATTTCAATTGTAAGTTCCATTATTAACCCAATAATCATGCTACCTCTTTTATATATGGGGTACGGTACGATTACAATGGCTATTGTGACAACTTTAATAAATATAATTTCCATTTTAATAAATATCTATTTTTGTTTTAAGGTAATAAAGATTAAAGTTCATTTCGAGAAAATTAACTATAACTTGTTAAAAGAAATAATTATATTTTCTTTATATATTTTTTTAAACTTAGTAATCGGTACTTTATATGCTCAAACAGATCAATTTATATTGGGAATTTATAGTGGAACTGTTGCTGTATCTATTTATGCAATAGGGGCAACTTTTACAGGATATTTTTCAGGTTTTTCTTCAGCAATATCAAATGTATTTTTAAGTAAAGTGTCAGGGATGGTCGTTAATGAAGTGTCAGATAAGGATTTATCAAACTTATTTATCCGAATAGGACGAATTCAATATATTGTGATAGCATTTGCTTTTAGTGGTTTTTTTGTATTTGGACAAGAGTTTATTAGTTTATGGGTAGGGAGTGAGTACAATCAATCCTATACGATAGCACTATTAATTTTAGTACCGTTAATTTTATTCCTTATTCAGGGTATGGGGGGGATTATTCTCCAAGCCAAAAATATGCATGGATTTAAAACTATTAATAACATTTTTATGGCAATATTTAATGTTATTTTAAGTCTAATATTTGTTCAATGGTGGGGGGCAATAGGATGTGCTTTGGCTACAGGCGTATCTTATATGATTGGAAATATAATTATTATGAATTATTATTATTGGCGAAAAATAAACATTGATATTGTGGATTTTTGGAAAAACATACTGTTTATGAGTGCACCTCTTGCTATAAGCCTCTTATTTGGCATAACATTGAATAAACAAATTTTAGCGGAGTCTTGGGTGTTTTTACTAACTAAAATAGTTGTTTTCTCTGTCTTTTTTTTAATTATAATGTGGTTTACAGGAATGAATCAATATGAAAGGGATCTATTTAAGGGACCTTTGAAGAAAATAAATAATAAATTAAGGTTAAAAGATAATGTTGCTTAAGAATGGCTATTGATTTATTGTCATTAATTTTAACTTGAAAGAGTAATTAGTATTGATTTGTTCTTTATAATGAACTAAACTTATATTAGCAATAACATAAATATATAAAATAAGTGTGGAGATTTGTTTTACAATAAATTTAATCCTATTTGTAAATATTTTTGACACTGATGTTCTTTGTTAAGAACGTTTGATGTGATAAATTTGGTAATGTCTCCTTACCATTATCAATGGAGGTACTCGATCATGCTGTGGGTTATTTATAACCTTAGACGCAATCGTCAGGAGTGTGATGTGAGGGTGGGTTAGATGCCCAGATCTAAACAAACTTTTAGAATTTTATATACTGTATGTATTAGAGAAAAGTACAAAAATTAAAGGAGAGAATCCTAGCTTAATGGAACAGCTTATATGTAGATTGAAGAGGCAATATTTTGATTGGAGATACTGGGACTACTTATATCGTAATATGAAAAAAAAATCCAAAACTAATACAAGGAAAGAATTGGTGATACAAAATCTGTCATTCGTTAAGAAACCAGGCATCACATTTTCTATAGACGATAGTTTTCGGGTACAAGATTGGTATGCATATGGGAAGAATCTATTTGGATTTTACGATGTAAGAGTTACCTTTAATATTAATGCATTTCATCACTACGAAGATAATAGGGAACTTTCACAAGCTGAAATTGACATGCTTATTGAGTTGCAATCCTATGGTCATGAAATAGCACATCATGGATATAATCATAAAGATGCAGTTAAGTATACAGAGCAAATGGGCGTAAAGAAATGGATTGAAGATGATATAGAATCTTTATTTAAATGGATGGAAGAAAAGTCGCATTCTGTTACAGGTGAAAAGTTTAAAAGACCTGTTACATTCGCATATCCGCATTTTCGTTTTAATGAAGAAACTCTGAAAGAGCTGGTGCCCAAGTATTTTATGATAGCAAGGGGACATTTAATGGGAAATTATTTAACTCCATTAAATTATTCAGGTTTAGCCCCCTCAATTTGCATTGATAGCCATTATTTATATAATCCTAGGAATGTTAAAAGGATATTAAAATATGTGAATAAGTTAGGATCTAATTTAATACTAACTTGTCATTCTATTCTTCCAAATGAGGTAGAGTGGGAGAGTTTTGGGTGGGAAATGGAAAACCATGCAAAAAGGTGGAGAACATCTCCTCAAAATATTCAATATATAATAACGGAGGCAAAGAGAATAGGTTTTGAGTTTTATACTACGGCAGAACTTAGCGGAGTAGCAACATTTATTGATCATAACTTTGAGAATTATATAAAAAAACAACTCTCAAAACATTCAAATGACAATGTACTAATTTCTGAATTGTTAACAATTAAGGAATTAGATTTGAGTAATAAAAATATTATTAATCTAGATGGTATACAATATTTCAAGGGTTTAGAAATGCTAAATTTACAGAATACAAACATCACTGACTTTAGATTATTAGAAAAACTTCCAAATATAAAAAAAGTGCTTTACTAAATTAACTTTTGGCAAGGTAGTAAATAATTATCTATATGGGAGGGAGAATAGTGAATAGGCGGATAGAACAATTAGATTCAATTCGTGGTTTAGCCGCACTAGCGGTAGTATTAAGTCATATACCTTATATGGCACTTTCACTTCCTTTTATTGTATATAAACTATTAATCATACTTAGGATTAATAATGGTCACAGTTCTGTAATGTTATTCTTCGTCCTTAGCGGTTTTGTTTTAGCACTTCCTTTTTTAAAAGAACAAGAAAATAATTATCTTCCATATATAATAAAGCGTTTTTTTAGAATCTATGTTCCTTATATATTTGCAATTACTTTAGCAATTATTTTATCCCAAATCTTTTTAAAAGAGAATATTGTTTCATTGGGTGATTGGGATATGTTATGGAGTATACCGGTCAGCTTAAAACTTATTTTTGAACATATATTTTTCATAGGGAATATACACTCAAATTCATTTAATGGTCCAATATGGTCTTTAATTCATGAGTTAAGAATATCCTTAGTTTTTCCATTTATAGTATTTTTGATAAAACGCGTTAACTGGAAAATTACAATTATTATAAGTTTAGTTTTATCGTGTATATCAGGATTAAATAATATCTTTAATTTCCAGGAATCAAATGGCTACAATATTACTTATTTTCACACGATTCATTTTGTAAGCCTATTTATTTTAGGAGCTCTACTAGCTAAGCACAAAAATGAAGTAATAACTGTGTATAAAAAATTACATAGGATTTATAAATGGTTATTGCTATTTACTTCACTATTCATCTACCAATTTTCTGAATTTATCGTTTATTTTCTTCACGGTTTTACTAATATAGATTTTATTTCAACACATTTTTGGATTATCGTGGAGTATGGGGTGGCACTGGGTTCTGTTGGACTTATAGTTAGTGCACTCGGATCATACAGATTAGAGAGAATTTTATTATTTAGACCTATTTTATTTTTAGGAAAAATTTCTTATAGCTTGTATTTATACCACTTACCAATTATCCTAGGGTGCTTTTATTTGTTACATTATATACTTCCCCTGTGGCTAATTAGTATAATAGGAATATTTTTAAGTGTATGTATAGCTTCAGTTGCATGGAAACTTGTTGAACAACCAAGTATTAATATTGGAAAGTTACTTGCAAAAAAGTTAAAAGGTATCTTGGCAATATATTGGATAAGGGGAGCAAAAAGGTCTGCATGAAATTTTAATTCAACAAAAATTGATAGTCATATTTTTATTAAATCTCTAGGAGGCCAATATGGAACTTGAAATAAGCATCATTGTTCCTGTATATAATCTAGAACACCTATTGCAAAAGTGTATAGATTCAATTTTATCACAGACTTTTACTAATTTTGAATTAATACTTGTTAATGATGGTTCTACTGATAATAGTGGGAAGCTTTGTGATGAATTTGCAAAACATGACAGTCGTGTAAAGGTAATTCATAAGGAAAATGGTGGAACCGCTTCTTGTCGAAATGTTGGAATCAAAGCTGCAAAAGGGAGATATATAGGATTCGTCGATAATGATGATTATATAAATAAATATATGTTTGAAATTCTCTATAACACTGCAATTAAACATTCATCGGATATTGTAGTTTGTAATTTTCGTAAAGTAGATGAAGACTCGCAAACCAATTTGGAGGAATTAAGCTCAGACATTAGAATACAACATCTAACAAGAATAGAGTCTTTAAACAAACTTTATACTGATGATTTTCTAACATTTATTTGCCCTTGGAATAAACTTTATAATAAGTATTTATTTGAGGATATTGAATATGAGTTAGGAAATATAAATGATGATGAAACGGTAGCTCATAAACTACTTTATAAGAGTAAAAAAACAACATACTTAAATGCAGAACTGTATTATTATGTTCAAAGAAAAGGTAGTCAAATACACTCTGCCTTTCATGTAAAGAGACTTTGTAAGGTGTATGCTCTAAAGGACAGGGAAATATTCTTTAAGAATATAAATGAAACAGAGTTACATCAAAAAGCGTTAAAACAATACATGGAAAAATTCTTTTGGTATTATTATTTGGCGAAATCTAGACTAAATGATGTTGAGGATGAATTAAAGAAATTGAAACATACATTTGATCATAGCCTTATTGACCTATTAAAACATCCAGAAATAAGCTGGAAACAGAAAGTAATGTGTGTCCTGTTTAGCATAAATCCAAATTTATATGAGTTTATAAGACAAAAAAGTATAAATGTAAATCAAAAACAGCATCTCAATTAAAATAGAGGTGTATTTTTTTTGAGTAAAATTATACAAGGGTGGGCTACTATGAAAGGGATCATTTTAGCAGGTGGAAGTGGAACAAGACTCTATCCATTGACTAAATCAATATCAAAACAATTACTTCCTATCTATGATAAACCAATGATTTATTATCCGATGTCAGTGTTAATGCTTGCTGGTATAAGGGATATTCTCATTATATCGACACGAGAGGATGTACCACGATTCAAACAGTTATTAGGCGATGGTTCAGAACTTGGCATTAAATTATCTTATGCCATACAGGATAAACCAAATGGCTTGGCAGAGGCATTTATTATCGGAGAAGAATTTATTGGCCAAGATGATGTATCTCTCATTCTAGGTGACAATATTTTTTATGGACATGAATTTATTTCTACACTTGAAAGGGTATCTACCCAATTAAATGGTGCTACAATATTCGGTTATCATGTAAAAGATCCAGATCGATTTGGTGTAGTAGAGTTTAACAAAAATGGAAAGGTGCTAACTATCGAGGAAAAACCAAGTTTTCCGAAATCTAACTATGCAATTACTGGTCTTTATTTCTTTGATAATCAAGTTGTCGAGATAGCTAAAAGAGTTAAGCCGTCTCAAAGAGGTGAATTAGAAATAACTGATATTCTTAATGAATATTTATGTAGAGATCAATTACGGGTGGAATTGCTTGGAAGGGGCTTTGCTTGGCTCGATACAGGGACTCATGAATCGTTACTGGAAGCTTCTCAATTTATAGAGATTATCGAAAAACGTCAGTTGCAAAAAATTGCTTGTTTAGAAGAAATTTCTTTTAACAAGGGTTATATTACAGAGACAAAATTATTAGAGTTGGCGGAGCCGTTAAAGAAGAGTGAATATGGTCAGTATTTACTTAGATTAGTGGCTATAAATAAATATCATAAGGTAGAGGCAGAACTTGTTAAGTAATATATAGATAAATATTCTGGGGGAAAATGGTATGAAAGTAATCGATACAAAGCTTGATGGTGTAAAAATTATTGAACCAAGTGTTTTTCAAGATAATCGTGGTTTTTTTATGGAAAGCTTTAATCATCAAAGATTTGCAGAACATGGGTTAAACTACAATTTTATACAGGATAATCATTCACTTTCAGTAGATAAGGAAGTCATTCGAGGTCTACATTATCAACTTGAACCAAATGCACAAACAAAGCTAGTAAGGGTTATTAAGGGTGCTATTTATGATGTTGCAGTTGATATCCGAAAGGGTTCACCTACATTTGGTCAATGGGTAGGCGTTACATTAAGTGAAGAAAATTATCGAATGCTCTTAGTTCCTAAAGGGTTCGCACATGGTTTTTGCACGCTGTCAGATAATACGCATGTTCAATATAAGGTTGATGAATATTATTCACCACTTCATGACAAAGGTATACTCTGGAATGATCCTACACTTCAGATTGATTGGCCTACTTCAAATCCAATTTTGTCAGATAAGGATGCCAAACAACCATTATTAAGTAAGGCAGAGATTAATTTTATGCACCCATCAAAAATGGAGGTTGGTCATGAAATTCTATGATTACCTTATCGTTGGTGGTGGAATTATTGGTCTTTCCATCGCAAGAGAATTGAAAAACAGGTTTCCAGGTAATTCCGTCTGTATTTTAGAAAAGGAATCAGATGTTGCACACCATTCTAGTGGAAGAAATAGTGGAGTATTACATGCAGGATTCTACTATACTGCTAATAGTTTAAAAGCAAAATTTACTAGAGACGGCAACCGTGAAATGACAAGTTATTGTGATGCAAATGGGCTGAAAATAAATAAGTGTGGGAAGCTGGTAGTTGCTACAAATGAGGTTGAGGTACAGGGATTAATTGAATTAAAGAAGAGGGCAGATATAAATGGTGTCGAGTTACTTTGGGTAGATGAAACAGAAATACATTCGATTGATCCAAATGTAAAGACATATAAAAAGGCTTTATATTCTCCAACAACTGCTTCTGTTGATCCAATTGAAGTATGTCAAACAATAAAAGAAGAAGTTATCAAAAATGGTGTTGACATATATTGCGATACCCAGTATAAAGGTTTTTCTCAAGATGAAGTTCTTACAAATAATGGGCGTTTCCAATGTAAATATATTATCAATGCTGCTGGCTTATATGCAGATAAAATTGCGAAGGACTTCAATTTTGGAGAAAAATACACAATTATTCCTTTTAAAGGAATCTATCTTAAATATGAAAAAAATAAAACTGATGTAGTAACAAATATTTATCCAGTTCCTAATTTAGCAAATCCGTTTCTAGGGGTCCACTTTACAAAGACTGTGGATGAAACAATCAAAATTGGACCGACTGCAATACCTGCATTTTGGCGTGAAAATTACAGCGGGTTAAGGAATTTTAAATTAAACGAGTTTTTCAATATTTTATTTTACGAGACCAAGTTGTTTATTAAAAATTCTTTTAACTTTCGCTCATTAGCAATTGAGGAAATGAAAAAATATTTGAAATCATATTTTATTAATCTTTCATTAAAAATGGTGAAGCAAGTAGATCAAAATGGTTTTGGTGATTACATGAGACCTGGAATCCGTGCACAGTTACTTAACAAAGAGACCTTAGAACTAGTACAGGATTTTATTGTTGAAGGAGATAACCGCTCATTTCATATTTTAAATGCTGTTTCACCAGGATTCACTTGTGCATTTCCTTTTTCAAGATTTGTAGTGGACCAAATCATAGAAAAACAAGGGATAGATTCAAAAAAATTAAATAAAAGCATTTCCTAGGAGGAAAACATAGATGAAAAATGTTCTTGTTACAGGCTCTGGAGGATATATCGGTAGTGTATTAGTACCGAAATTATTAGAAAAAGGGTACTCAGTAAAGGCAGTAGATCGGTTCTTTTTTGGCGTTGATAAACTTCAACCTCATCCTAATTTAACGGTTATTCATGAGGATTGTAGACGATTAAATGAATCTCATTTTGTTAATGTTGATGCTGTTATAGATTTAGTTGCCATTTCAAATGATCCTAGTGGAGAGCTATTTCAAGAGGTAACGTATGAAGTGAATCATCAAGCAAGGGTTAATACGGCTAAACTTGCAAAGAAAATGGGAGTTAATCGTTATATTTTACCTTCATCATGTAGTATTTATGGATTTCAAGACAAGGATGCAATCGTTGATGAAGTATCGGAAACGAATCCACTAACCGTTTATGCAAAGTCAAGCGAAAAAGCTGAACAAGAAGTTCTTCCATTAGCAAATGATGAGTTTATTGTTGTTGTAATGAGGCAAGCGACAGTATATGGTTATTCACCGAGGATGAGATTTGACTTAGCGATAAATGGAATGACGTATGGTGCATGGGAGAATAGAGTTATTCCATTGATGAGAGACGGCTCACAATGGAGACCAATGATACATGTACAAGACACAACTGATGTAATGTGCCTCTTATTAGAAGCTGAAAAAGATAAAATTAATGGAGAGATCTTTAATGTAGGTTCAAATCGTAATAATTATCAGTTAGGTCCATTGGCGGATGAAATAGCAGCTGCACTTCCAATTGATGTTAGAATTGAATGGTATGGGGATCCTGATCATAGGTCTTATAAAGTGAACTTTGATAAGATTGTTCAAACATTAAATTGGGAAGCGAAATATACAGCAGCTGATGGAGCACTTGAAATATATGAAAAATTAGAGAATGGAACATTAGCGAAAACTGAGCAAACAATAACGTTGAATTGGTATAAAGAACTAATCAAATGGCATAGAGTAATTAAAGAAATTGATATGTATGGTGGAATCTTAGAGATTGATAAGAAAAAGATTCAAAATGAAATATATTCAAGGTAATCGTGTTTATTTTTTTGCCTTATTGTTCTTTATTAAGAATGAATTATGTGATTATTCTTTCTCAATAGGAGGAAAACTTTGTGGAAAAGATTACAAGAATAGGAATAGCTGGAACAGGTTTAATTGGAAAAGGATTAGCGTTAGAAATAGAAAAGCAAGCTGATATACAACTATCAAAGGTTCTTACTCGACGTGATATTCAAACAATGGATGATTACCCATTTCAGGAAGTTCTTACAAATTCAGTTGTTGAGTTCATTGGTAATTGTGATTTGATAGTGGAATGTAGTGGGGATGTTATATATGGTACAGAAGTTATTGATATTGCTATCAAAGCCTCAAAACCAGTCGTTACAATGAATGCTGAGCTTCAAGTGACAACTGGATCCTACTTTGCTAGGAGAGGTTTTATTACAGAGGCTGAGGGAGATCAACCAGGATGCTTGGCTTCATTACATGAAAATGTTGTTCAAATGGGCTTTAAACCATTGGTATATGGCAACATTAAAGGATTCCTAAATTTAGACCCTAAGAAGGAAGATATGGAATACTGGTCAAAGAGAAATGGTGTTCGTCTTGATATGACCACATCCTTTACGGATGGGACTAAAGTCCAAATTGAACAGGTTTTGGTTGCTAACGGGCTTGGTGCTGGGATTGCTGTTGATGGTCTATTAGCTCCTAACTCAGATGATCTCAATAATACAGGTGTAGAATTGGCAGAAGAGGCTACCCGTTTAGGTTATCCGATTTGTGAATTTGTATTAGCGCCGAAAGCTCCTCCAGGAGTTTTTATAACAGCAGAACACGATAGCCAACAAAAAGATGCACTAAAATATTTTAAAATGGGTGAAGGCCCTTATTATACTATTCTACAAAACTTTCACCTCTGCCACTTAGAGATTATGAAGACGATTAGAAGAGTAATAAGTGGTGGTGGAGTACTCCTTAATAATGGTGAAAACCCTACTGTAAGTGTGGCTGCAATTGCGAAGAGAACACTTCAACCTGGGGAACTAATTAAAAAGGGTATTGGTAGTTTCCAAGTTAGAGGAGAAGCGGTAAAAATAGCTACAAATCAAAATCATGTTCCAATTGGATTACTTGTTAATGCAGTCATGAAACGTCAAGTAAATGAAGGAGAAATAGTTACTTTTGATGATGTTGAACTTCCAGAAAGCTTAGCTTTATCTGCATGGCATGAGATTGTTATTAAAGAGACAGTTAATATATAAATAGAATAGGAGCGGGTAGCCTTAATATTGACTACCTTTCTCCCCCCTTTTTTTACATCGGATTATTATTAAGATGATTGGAGATTTTCTCATGATTGTTGACATTCATAACCATATTTTACCTGGTTTGGACGATGGCCCCCAAAACTGGGATGAGATGATATTGCTCGCTAAACAAGCAGTAAATTCAGGAATCAACCGAGTGATTGCAACACCGCACCATAAACACCACCATAAAGACCATTTCTATGAAAATAATCCAATAAAAATTATTAGGTTAGTAGAAAAAGCAAACGATATATTAGAGAAAAACGCAGTTCCTTTAACAATTTACCCTGGGATCGAATTTCATTTACATGATCAAATTAAGTTAGATATTGAACAGAAAATTGAAGATTTCTTAACCCTAAATAATACAGGGAAATACATGTTAATTGAACCTCCCTGTCATCATTTACCAGAAGAAACAGATGAGGCTTTTAAGCTTCTGCAAACGGCTGGCTTTGTGCCAATCATTGCCCATCCTGAAAGGAACCGAATCTTAAGAAGTAATCCTTCGATTATCTATAATTGGGTAAAAGCAGGGATATTAGTTCAAGTTACGGCAGGAAGCATCAACGGAACACATGGGAAAAGACTTAAGAACTTTTCATTGCATTTATTAGATCATGAACTTGTACACTTTGTGGCGTCCGATGCTCACCATCATGTTAGGCGGCAATTTGAATTAATCTCTTCATACAAATATATTGAAAACCACTATTCATTAAATTATCGAAAATATTTAGAAGTAAATGCTTTACATACAATAAATGGCGCTGAAATTAAAATTAGTGAACCAACATTTATTGGAAAAAGAAGGCAATACTTTTTCTTTTATAATCATCCATTAAATCATGTTCGAGAAAATAGTAAATGATCCGGAGGTGAGTTTTCGTTGAAAAGAGTGTTAGATTGTCTAGGAGCATGTTTCATACTACTTATTTTTTCTCCATTAATGATAGTAATAGCCATAATAATTCGAATAAACATGGGTTCCCCCATTCTATTTAAGCAAACCCGACCTGGTCTATATGGTTACCCATTTGAAATTTTTAAATTTAGAACAATGATTGATAAAAGAGATGATCTGGGAAATATATTACCCGGAAAATATAGGTTAACGAAAATTGGAATATTTTTAAGGAAATATAGTTTAGATGAGTTACCTCAATTATTTAATGTTATAAAAGGAGATTTAAGTTTAGTTGGTCCAAGACCATTGTTAACGGAGTATCTAACTCTATATACTAAAGAGCAAGCTAGAAGACATAATGTAAAACCTGGAATAACTGGTTGGGCTCAGATTAATGGACGGAATGCAATTAGTTGGGATCAAAAGTTCGAGTTAGATTTATGGTATGTAGAAAATCATACTTTCTGGCTTGATATAAAAATATTATTCTTAACGGTTAAAAAGGTAATCAAGAAAGATGGAATTGGTTCAAAGGAACACTATAGTATGGAACGCTATAGGGGTATAACAAAAAATATGTAACTATTAAAGTAACGAGGTGTAGGTATGGGGAAAATCGTAATTACTGATGTAGGAGTGGCTCCTGCAGAGAATGTTATTAAGTCTATTAATAAATCTAAAATAAAGGAAGAAATAGTTGGTGTTTCAAGGAACCCATTCAATCTTTTTTCCTCGAAAGCTCAATTAAAACATCATATTTCTTATGAATATGCTTTTGGAAGTGAATATAAAAAGTCATTATTAGGCTTGCTTAATCAAGAAAAACCAAAGCTAGCAATTTTTATGAATGACCGGGAAATATTAGAAGCGTCTAAATTCAGAGGTGAAATACAGGCAACGGGAACTAAATTATATATGCCAGAACATAAGGTAATCGAGGCATGTACGGATAAATATCTTTCATACAAAGTTTGGGAATCAGAAGGAATAAAAGTTCCAAAGACACTAATTATTAATGATCGTTCAGATCTAAAAAGGGCTTTTAGCGAGCTTGGAGATAATGACGGGAAAATTTGGTTAAGGTCGACTATTGGAGCTGGTGGAAAAGGAGCTTTACCAACCAATGATTATGAATTTGCCCAGAATTGGATCGATATATATAACGGCTGGGGAGAGTTTACAGCTTCTGAGTTACTTCAATCAGAAAAAACAGTTACTTGGTTATCAATTTGGTATGAAGGGGAACTTGTAGTCGCTCAGACTAGAAGACGAAAGTCTTGGGGCTTTGGGAATCGTACGTTATCTGGAGTAACTGGAATTACAGGAGTTGGAGAAACATTTTCAGACGATACAGTTGATAGAGTTGCACTAGATACAATCTTTGCGATAGACAAAAAACCACATGGTGTGTATGGCGTAGATATGACATATGATCGGAATGGTTTTCCAAATCCAACTGAGATTAATATGCGCTTTTTCACCACTTGTTATTTCTTTACTGAAGCTGGGCTAAATATGCCGGAAATTTACAAGGATATTATTCTACATAATAGATTTCCAACAGTGGAGAAAAAAATCAACCCACTCCCTAATGGACTTCTCTGGATAAGAGATATGGATAGAGAGCCTATATTGACAACAGAAGAAGAGGTAATGAAAAGCCTTATTGAACAAAAAATTGTTACACTATAATTTAAATATGTAAGCTATGTGTACAAAGTAGTCTTATTTCTAATTTAGAATATGTATAAAAGACAAGCTTGTTTAAAATAGGAGGTAGGGTTTTGAGACTAGCCTTTATATCCGATATCCACGGTAATGCAAACGCATTGGAAGCAGTACTTGAGGATATCGAAGAAAGAAATATCGACAAAGTATATGTATTAGGAGATATATGTTATAGGGGACCTGAACCTAAAAGGTCGCTGGATATTGTAAAATCGCTGAATACTGAAGTGATCAAAGGGAATGCGGATGAATGGCTTATCCGTGGTGTCAGAAAAGGTGAAGTACCTGAACAAGCACTTAATATGATGAACTTAGAACGCGATTGGGCGCTTACTCTTTTAGATGAAACGGATATTAACTATCTAAAGGGCCTTCCAACAAAAATGTCTTTGGAGTTTGATGGTCAAAAAATAGTTGCCTTCCATGCTACTCCAAATAGTTTGTTTGATGTTGTGGTACCATCAGAAGAAGACTCAATCATACAGGAGTCTCTTATAATAGATGAAAGTGCTGACGTATTTATTTATGCTCATATTCATAAACCTTATATCCGTTATATTAAAGGAAAATGTGTTATTAACACTGGAAGCGTAGGTATGCCTTTTGATGGTCTTGCAAAATCGTCATATGCTATCGTAAATATTCAAAATGGTAATATTCATACGACAATTGTAAGGGTTACATTCGATATAGAACAAGTTGTATCTAAATTTCAAGAATCTGACTACCCAAATAAGGATTTAATGATAAATATATTAAAAAATGGAGAGCTACCTAAGTAGGTGGCTTTTTTACGTTAAAGGAGGTATTTTAGTGAAAGTTTTAGTTACAGGCGGTGCCGGCTACATTGGGAGTCATACTTGTGTAGAACTATTAAATGTAGGGTATGAATTAGTTGTATTGGATAATTTTTGCAATAGCAAGAAAGAATCGCTAAATCGTATTGAAGAAATTACTGGGATAAAAATAAAATTCTATAATGTCGATTTACTCAATCGAAATGCTGTAGAGCAAATTTTTAAGGAAAATGAGATAGGAGCGGTTATTCATTTTGCCGGGCTAAAATCAGTTGGTGAATCGGTTCAAATACCTCTCCATTACTATCATAATAACATCACTGGAACACTGATATTATGTGAAATTATGGAGAAATATGGAGTGTATAGTCTAGTCTTTAGTTCTTCTGCAACCGTTTATGGTTCACAAGAAATCGTTCCTCTTAAAGAAGATTTACCACTTCGTGCAACAAATCCTTATGGTAAAACAAAACTCATGATTGAAGAGATATTGCAAGATTTATATATTTCAAACAAAAAATGGAGTATCTCCTTGCTGCGCTATTTTAATCCAGTAGGTGCTCATTGTAGTGGGAGAATTGGAGAAGATCCAAATGGAATACCAAATAATTTAGTACCATTCATTACTCAAGTTGCTATTGGGAAGTTACCAAAACTTAAAATCTTTGGAGATGATTATCCTACTCATGATGGAACAGGGATCAGAGACTATATACATGTAGTTGACTTAGCAGATGGCCATGTAAAAGCACTTGAAAAAGTGATGGCTGATACGGGAATAAGTGCCTATAATCTAGGTACTGGAACTGGATATAGTGTATTAGAAGTTTCAGGTATTTGAACAGGCTTCAGGACAAATTATACCATATGAAATTGTAGATAGAAGGCCAGGTGATATTGCGATAAGTTACGCAGACCCTTCCAAAGCGCAAAAAGAACTGAATTGGACCGTACAAAAAACTCTTCATGAGATGTGTGCCGATTCCTGGCGGTGGCAAACGAATAATCCGAATGGTTTCGAAAGAAGAGAACGCAAATTAGAAATCGACAAAGTAAAATAGCATAATGGGGGAATAAATATATATATTGAGATGTTGACATGTTTTGTTTGAAATGGTATTTTTATTATTACAAAATTCTTTATTAAGAACATTGTTACTGATAAAACTGATTATTAAAGAGTTGATAAATTTAATTTGTTCTTTAAAAAGGATTTTTTTGAGTGGAGTTTTTATGTAGGAGGATTATATGAGTGCTATAGTTGGAATCTATAATACTAATAAAGTACCAGTCATAGAGCATGGGAATATTTTGATGACTTCACTTGAAAAATATCCAGCGGATGATATTCAAATCTGGAACCAAAGTAATATCTTTCTTGGCTGTCATGCTCAGTGGATAACACCTGAATCAATTGGTGAGCAACTACCTTACTATGATTCTAAGGCTAGGATAGCCATAACTGCAGATGCCATTATTGATAATCGCGAAGAATTATTTGAAAAATTACACGTAAAAAAGAATCAAAGAAAAACAATGCCAGATAGTCAATTGATTCTATTATCCTATTTAAAATGGGGAGAAGAGTCTCCGAAATATTTAATCGGTGATTTTGCTTTTATGATTTGGGATGAGAGAAAACAACAGCTATTTGGTGCAAGAGACTTTTCAGGTAGTAGAACTCTATATTACCATCATGATTCAGGAAACTTTGCTCTCAGTACAACTATCGAACCACTTTTACATTTACCTTATTGTAGAAAAAGACTAAACGAGGAATGGTTAGCAGAATTTTTAGCCATCACAACAGTAATTGATACAGTGGATACATCAATTACTCCCTACTTAGATATCAAACAGCTTCCTCCTTCGCATTTTATTTTAATTAACAGAAATAGAGTTGCAATTAAGAGATATTGCTATGTAACGGGTGGCGAGAAATTAAAATTAAAATCAGATACAGAGTATGTTGAGGCTTTTCAAGACGTATTTCATAAAGCAATACATTCAAGAATACGTTCATATAGACCTGTTGGATCACACTTAAGTGGAGGCTTAGATTCAGGAGCAGTCGTTAGCTTTGCAGCTAAGCATTTAGACACCAAAGATAAATTACATACATTTAGTTACATACCCCCTAGTGATTTTGAGGATTACACACCTAAATACTTGATGCCAGATGAGAGACCTCTTATTAAATCAACAGTTGATTATATAGGTAGAATACATGCACATTTTTTAGATTTTGAAGGGCGATGCCCCTATTCAGAAATTGATGATTTTCTTGAAATATTGGAGATGCCGTATAAGTTCTTTGAGAATTCTTTTTGGATAAGAGGAATTTTCAAGGAGGCTCATAAAGAAGGAATGGGTGTCTTATTAAGCGGTGGGAGAGGAAATTTAAGCATATCCTGGGGCTCCGCGCTAGACTATTATGCATTGTTATTAAGAAGATTAAAGTGGTATAGCCTATTTTATGAGCTGCATCATTTTAGTAAAAATGTGGGAGGGCCTCGATTACGAAGACTTCCTGATATAACAAGAGTAGCGTTTCCATTTTTAAGTAGGATTCTTCCATTAAATAATTCATATATTGTTCCAAAGATAATTAATAAGGATTTTGCAGAAAGGACGAGTGTTTTCTCCAAATTACAAAAGCATGGTATTGATGAAAGCGGCTGGTATTCAACGAGTGATGTGTATGAACATAGAAGAAAACATTTTGAAGAGGTCTTTCATTGGAATGCCACAAATACACTCTCTACTAAGTTGTCACTACGATACAAAATATGGAAACGAGACCCGACTAATGATATGCGTGTAATTAAGTTTTGTTTATCTCTTCCTGAAAATCAATATGTTCAAAATGGATTAGACCGTGCACTCATACGAAGGGCTACAGAAAATTATTTACCAAATAACATAAGACTGAACCAACGATACCGTGGTGTTCAGGGAGCTGATTGGGTCCATCGGATGGTACCAAACTGGAGTTTGTTCATACATGAGTTACACGTACTTATTAAAGATGATTTGTTATTAAACTATATTGATGGACATGTATTACAACGAGCAATACAAAAGGCAGAGAGAGATCCACTTCCTGAATATGCCACAGATACTGACTTAAGGATTCTAATGCGGAGTTTAATTATAAATCGTTATCTTAAATCATTAGCTTGAAAGGAGGTGAAAGTATTGAAAAAAGAGTGGAAAAAACCAGAAATAGAAATCTTAGAATTAAAAATGACAATGGCAAACACGAAACCGGGAGACTTTATCGATGATACCTTTCCAGCGAATACACGTTACAGTGATTTAACCTGGGGTGACGATGACAGCTAATGTCCTACAAGCTGGTTTCGGGTATGTGAATCAAGAAATTTTAGTATTCATAATAGATTCAATGAGTTAGAAAAGCCCTAATACTAGGGCTTTTTTACTTTTAACCATCTTCCTTTAATATTCTAGGTACTTTGTAATACGAAGTAAGTAACAAGAAAACGTGGTGGATAATGTGAAAAAAATTGGAGGCTATTTTTTGATTACTATTTCAAGCATAGTATTATTACTTACTTTGTATACGATTTGGGACAACAAACGGATCAAAATTGTAGAACAAGAAATTGTAATTGAAAATTTACCAGAAGAATTAGATGGGTTTACCATTCTTCAAATCTCAGATCTACATGAAGAGCTATTTGGAAAAAATCAATCAAGGCTGATTAAGAAAATAAATTCGATTCCTTATAATACGATTCTGTTCACTGGGGACATGATGCTTAATAAAAATAGTACAAATTACATACCTTTTTATACATTATTAGATGGTATAAAAAATAAAGAAACTGCCCTGTTTGTACCCGGAAACACTGATCCTGAAAGCTATTATGTGAATAAAGATGGCCAGTTTCTAAAAGTAGATTTTATCAAGGGAATGGAACAGAGAGGTGTAAAATTACTAGAATCCTTCCAAACATTGCAAAAAGGTAAAGCTAAAATCCACTATGTGAATTTTGAATTATCAATTCAAAACGAGTGGTATCTGAATAATATTGATAAAAAAATAGAATCGAATAAGCTATCATACACAGGGCATCTGGAATACTATAAGTATTTATATAATAAGATGAAAACTATAGAATATAATGAAAATGCAGACGTCCTTATCGCTTTAAATCATTATCCTGTAGTTGATTTTAGATTAGATGCCATAGCAGCAGATCCCATTTACACGCTTATGGATCTTGATTTAATTATTGCTGGGCATTACCATGGTGGTCAAATACGACTACCTTTTATTGGGGCCATATTCGTGCCGGAGGGGTGGTATGAAGATAATGGATTCTTTCCACCGCAGGACCGGGTTAAAGGATTATGGGAATATCGAAATATTAAACAATATGTAAGTGCTGGTCTTGGAAGTAGTGATGCAAAAGCCTATCTCAAGTATCGGCTCTTTAATACACCCGAAATAAATGTATTAAAGCTAAAAAAAGAGTAGATTAGGCAATAAAGATAGTTATTTGCGGAAGAATATAAAGGGTCATTGACGAGGTATGGAAAAGATGTTAAATTATTCATAAGGTGTTCTTAATAAAGAAAAAACATTTTGAGGAACCTATAATTTTTGAAAAAATTTTTATTGTTTTTGTTCTTTATATTGAACAATTGACTAAATGCCTAGCTTATTTGTTTGTAAGTTCGAATCGAATAAATCAGCTACTATTGGAAAGGAATTTTCAATGGAAACAAGAACTGTACTTACTCCACATTATTTTAAAAATTTTTCATGCATTGGATCTAATTGTGAAGATACCTGCTGCTCAGGTTGGAGAATCACGATAGATAAACGTACATATGAAAGGTATCAACAATTAGAGGATGGGAACTTAAAGGCTTCGTTAAAACAATATATGAGAAAAATTGAGGAGAAACCAAGTAAAGAGCAGTTTGCAGAGCTAACTTTAGATACCGAATCCTACTGCCCTTTATTAAATAAGGATAGACTATGCAGTGTACATATTGAAAGAGGTGAAAGTTTCCTTCCAAACCTCTGTGCAACTTTTCCAAAAGTAACTAACCTAATAAATGGAAATTACGAAAGTTCTGGTACCCTATCATGTCCAGAAATTGCCCGTTTGGCTTTATTAGATTCAAATGGAATAACCTTTGAGGAAATTGATGAGTCGATTGAAGTGAGACATATAATTTATCACAAGCTAAATACTGATAGTCAGAAATCCTCATACATAGACCGTTATTATTTTTTAGAACTTCGCTCTTTTTCAATTAAACTATTGCAAGATAGAAAGCTTCCTTTATCGGATAGATTACTAATTTTAGGTTTGTTTCTTGAACAAGTAAAAGAACGGATTGCTATGAATGCAGAATCAGGAATTCAATGCTTAATTTCAGAGTATACGAAATTAGTAAAGGGTGATGGCTTAAGGGAAAAAATAAATAACTTTCCAACTTCCATTAGAAAACAAATGGAAACTGGAAGGAAGTTTATAGATATGGGATTGTTCACTGGGCTTAAAGACAAGAGATACATAGAATGTATTCTAGAGGTACTTGAAGGACTTGAATTTACAAATAACAACCTTGAGCAGAAAAGCATAGATCTTTACAAGGAAATATATAGAAATTCATATACTCCATTTTTATTAAAACATGAGCATATTTTGGAGAATTACGCAGTAAGTTATTGTTTTAAGAATTTGTTTCCAATTAATAAAAATAATGATGTATTTGATAGTTATTGCTTATTGATTGCTAACTTTTCATTAATAAAAATGCTAATTATCGGATTGATGGCAAAATATAAAGATTCATTTAATAATAGCCATGTTGTGAAAGTTATTCAAACTCATACAAGAAACGTGGAACATCATCCACAACACTTAGACCAAATAATAGAATTCCTTAAGCTTGAACAGCGTAATTCTTTATCAGAAATGGCAATTTTGATTAATATTTAGACACATGATGACCCGTTTTATTATGCAATTCTAAATCGATTTAGGAATTTTTTTGGAGGTATTTATGAGTGCTATTGCCGGAATTTATAATCTTAATCAGGAACCAATATCTCCAGAGCAAATCAAGAATATTATGGATATGTTTCTTAAATACCCATCGGATAGTATTAACATATTCCACAAAGAGAATATATTTTTAGGAAATCATGGACAATGGATTACGCCTGAATCAGTTGGGGAAATTGTACCGTATTATGATCATGATAGACAGCTTTGTATAACATCAGATGCAATTATTGATAACCGTTACGAGTTGTTTGAAAATTTAAATATTGATATACATAAAAGAAAAAGAATTACAGATTCCCAATTAATATTACTGGCATATTGCAAATGGGAAGAGGAGGTTCCGAAACACTTAATTGGGGACTTTGCTTTTATGATTTGGGATGAAAGGAAGAAAAAACTTTTTGGTGCCAGAGATTTTTCTGGTTCAAGAACACTTTACTATTATTCAGATCTATCAAGAGTAGCCTTTTCTACAACTATAGAACCATTATTTACATTACCTTATATTCAAAAAGACTTAAATGAGGAATGGTTAGCAGAATTTATTAGCATCCCTAGTATGGTTGATGCGGTTGATACAAATTCAACAGTTTATAAATATATAAAACAGCTTCCTCCATCACACTCAATAACTATATCAAATAGGGAAATTTCCCTTACTCAATATTGTAAAATTCAAGCAGAACAGAAATTAAGACTTAAATCAGATTTTGAATATGAAGAAGCCTTTAAAGAGGTGTTCTTTAGAGCGGTAAATGATAGGCTACGAACTCATGGTGAAGTAGGAGCTCAATTAAGTGGCGGATTAGATTCAGGAACAGTGGTTAGTTTTGCTGCTAAAGCCTTAGAAAAAAAAAATAAAAGATTAAATACTTATAGTTTTATTCCTGAAATGGACTTTAAAGATTGGACATCGAAATACTATGTCGCCGATGAAAGGCCATTCATTAAAGAAACTGTCAATTTTGTTGGGAATATTAACGATCATTACTTAGATTTTTCAGGGAAGAATTTCTTTTCTGAAATAAATGATTTTCTACAAATAACTGAAATGCCTTATAAGTTCTTCGAAAACTCCTTTTGGTTAAGGGGGTTAAGTGAGTATGCTTCACAAAAAGGTTCTAAAATCCTTCTAAATGGAGCAAGAGGTAACTTTTCAATTTCATGGGGCTCTATAGAAATAAATTTAAACTATTATGGAGATTTATTTAGGAAATTGAAATGGATTCAACTATACAAAGAATTAGATTTATATTGTAAACACTTTTCCACAGGGAAATCAAATGTACTCCCAGCTGTTATTATGAGAGGATTGCCTATTACTGAAAATATGTCTAACAGAAATAAAATAATTCAGGAAAATCAATTCCAAAGATATATTAATTCATCATTGGCAAAACGTACAAATATTTTTGAAAAGCTAGAATCATCCTTTCCAAGAAATACATACAGAGTTAATCCATTTGATAGTAGAAATAGACATTTTGAAAATCTATATTTTTGGAATAAGACTGGAACAGCTACAACTAAACTATCATTAAAATATTCATTGTGGGATAGAGATCCTACTAATGATTTGCGTGTAATTCGTTTCTGTTTATCTTTACCAAATGAACAATATGCAAAAGGTGGTTTGGATCGTTCTCTTATTAGGAGAGCAACCAATGGGTATCTTCCAAAAAAGGTAAGGTTAAATAGTAGAATCCGTGGGATTCAGTCAGCAGACGTGGTACATCGTTTAACCCCTAGTTGGCCACTGTTTATTCATGAACTGCAGGAACTTTCTACGGACGAAAGAATGATTGAACTGATAAACCAAGAAGTCCTTAAAGATTTAGTTGCGAAAATTAAAAATGATCCAAGACCAGATTTAATATTTGAAGATGACTTTAAAGTCATTATACGTTTCTTAATAATCTATCGATTTATAAATCATCAGAAAGAGAGGAGGTGATTGGATGAGAAGACAATGGAGAAAACCATTATTAGAGGTTTTGGATATTGGATTAACGATGGGTGGAGATGGTAACGCTGTTTCTGACAGTTATTGTACGAGTACGCATCCCAATATTGATCCAAATGGGAAAATTAACAAAGCGTGTGTACATCCTGACCTTTTAGGAGACAGTTAAGAGATAGGAAACAGATTGCCTAAAAACTATGTTACCCCTTATATGATTCACTATTGGTATAAGGGGTTAATGAAATAACAGATATAAAAATAAATTTCGGGGGAATTATGATTAATACTAGAGTTCAAGTTTGCTATAAAGCTTTCGGATATAAGATTTTGAGTGAAATAATTTTACCTGAATTACATGAATCAAATTTTGAATATATTTCAGCTGATTTAGAAATTGGCTTTACAGACCTTTACCAAAGATGGGAAGAATCAGAAAAGGTTAACAAATATTTTGTTATAAATGAAGAAATGATTATGTTTTGTGTACCCGACGTTGCGATATTTTCTATTCAAAGTGGCAAACAGATATATATTACGAAATTAATGGATGCGCATGATGATCAAATTAGACTTTATTTATTGGGTACTTGTATGGGAATTCTCCTAATGCAGCGGAAAATCCTACCCTTACACGGTAGTGCAATAGAAATTAACGGAAAAGCCTATGCAATAATTGGAGATTCAGGTGTCGGTAAATCGACACTAGCTGCTGCTTTTTTAAACAATGGATATCGGTTACTAAGTGATGATGTAATCCCTATTTCATTTAATGAAACTAACCAGCCTATGGTAACACCTGCTTATCCTCAACAAAAACTGTGGCAGGAAAGTTTAGATAACTTTGGAATGGAGTCTAAAAATCTACGTCCGATTATTAATCGAGAGACAAAGTTTGCAATTCCCGTAGCTAACCAATTTAGTAATGAACAACTACCGCTTGCCGGTGTATTTGAACTTGTAAAAACCGAAAGTTCATTCATTAGGTTACAACCCATCCAGAACCTTGCACGTTTACAGACACTATTCTGTCATACTTATCGGAATTTTTTGATTGAACCACAAGGTTTAATGGATTGGCACTTCAACACAATTGCAAAGCTTGCTAGTAAATTAGACGTTTTTCAGCTTGTAAGACCAACATCACGATTCACAGCACATGAATTAACTACATTAATACTTTCTACAATTGAAAGGGAGTCATGAAATGATTTCGAATCAAAAGATTTCTGAAGAGACTGTATTAGCCCAAGCAAAAGGTAATATCGTCAGTGATATGGGGGGCGAAAAGGTAATGCTAAGTGTTAATCGTGGAAAATACTATAATTTAGGTGAAATTGGTGGGGAGATATGGGATTTAATGTCTAAACCAATATCTGTCAAGCATTTAGTGGACCATTTGACTTTGATTTTTGATGTTGAACATAAAGAATGTGAGGAACAGGTAATTGAATTTGTAGAAAATCTGGCTAAGGAAGGCTTAATAGTGGTTGCTAATTAGATTGAATGTATTTGTTTTGGGGGACGGGGTTATGAAATTAATAAAAAGCATTGTAACATTTTTCTTAGCGAATAATCGAACGAAGGCTTTATTTATTGAAGCATATTTTATGTTAGCCTGGGCACGGTTTTTAAAGGCAATCCCCTTTTCAAAAATTGCACCTTCATTGGGTGAGTCAATGGAAGAAACCCCTTATGCTCCCGTAAATGAAAATATAAAAAAAGTAAAGAATATCTCAAATGCAATTCAAATTATGAGTCATTATACATTTTGGGAAAGTCAGTGTCTTGTAAAAGCTATTGCGGGTATGAAAATGCTAGAACGTCGTAGAATAGAGAGCACACTTTATTTAGGAACCGCCAGGGATGAGAACGGGAAAATGATTGCACATGCATGGTTACGAAGTGGACCAATTTATGTTTCTGGGGCAGAAGGTATGGAAAAGTTCACAGTAGTAGGTAAATTCGCCAAAACGATAGGATTAAAAGAGTTAGAGGGAGAACACAATGCATAGAAGATTTCAACTTGATTTAACTAGATTACCAAGGGAAACAAAGCTTCTATTGGAAATTATTAAACTTGAAAATATAACTGTGCTTTCCGCTAGTCAAAAGGAAATGTTCAAACACATTGACTGGGAACTATTTTTGGAATTAGTTTTCCATCACAGAATATTTCCATATATCTATTCGAAGATTACTAAACTAGATGAAGAGCTTATCCCTTCTTATATCGTCCAAACAATCAGTCAATACTATCGAAACAATACATTTAAAATGTTGCAGCTATGTGGTGAAATGGAACAAATTAGCAAACTGTTTATAGAAAATGAGATCAATCCTCTATTTTTAAAAGGCCCAGTGCTCGCTACAGATTTATATGGTGATATATCACTACGTACATCAGGGGATTTAGATGTGTTAATTCCAATTGAAAATCTAGAAATAGCTGAGGAACTCCTCCAAGTTGCAGGATATACGAAGGATGATTACATTCAGACAGTTTTAAACGACTGGAAGTGGAGGCATCACCATTTTACTTATTTTCATCCGAAGAAAGGAATAAAATTAGAACTTCATTGGAGATTGAATCCTGCACCTAGTAAAGAGCCTACATTTAAAGATTTATGGGATCGGAAACGAACATATTCTAAAACATGCTTTCCTGTATATTTTTTAGGAATAGAGGATTTATTTTTATTTCTTGTTACCCACGGAGCTAGGCATGGCTGGTCCCGACTTAGATGGCTTGTGGACATTCAGCAATTAGTAAAAAAAGGACTAGACTGGGGAAAGTTGGTTCATCATTTAAAAAAGTACCGATGTGATCATATTGGGGGCCAAGCATTAATTCTAGCATCGCAATTACTTAGTACTCCTGTAGTGATTGAGATGTGGCCAATATGTAAAGGGAAACGTCCCTTAAAATTAGCTCAACAAGCTATTTTTTATATCGAAAACATCGTGCATTTACATAAGAATCCTTTACCACCTAATGTATCAAAATACCATGCGCATCACCTGGTTTCATTGATGACAATTCAACAAAAGCTTTTTAACGTAATAAGCATGTTCCATCCTTATCATACGGACGTGCAAACTCTTCCTTTACCAAAAAAATGGCACTTTTTATACTTTTTACTACGACCTTTCCTTTTATTAAAGAGGAGGAAGAAGAAGTATTCGTTACATTCATAGGAGGTTTTAACCTTTGAAACACATTCTTTATTTTTATAAGAAATTAAGTTCATTTGCTGGAAAAAAACTCTATCTGAACCTCCTTGCGATGATGTTCATTAGTTTACTAGATGGGGTAGCAGTTGTCATGCTTATTCCATTAATTAGTTCAAGCGGGATTATGGATATTAACCCCGAGAATATGCCGGTACCCTTTGTGTTTGAATTATTAAGTAGAATCTCAGATACATTTAGTTTCTCCTATATTCTTGGGATTTTTGTCATAGTGGGTATACTACAAAATCTTATCCAAAGATATTTGACGATTCAAAACGCAAAAATTCAGCATGGATTTTTTAGGTGCCTCCGAATTGAAACGTATCGTGGGCTTCTGTATTCAAATTGGGATTTTTTCTTAAAGCGTAGAAAATCAGATATCATTAATTCATTAACATCTGAAATCGCACAAGCTAGTGCGGGGACAAACACCTTTTTACAGTTTATCACAGCACTTATTTTTACAGTTATACAGGTTATTATTGCTTTTATCTTATCACCAAAGATTACGCTGTTTGTATTACTTAGTGGCGGATTTTTAGCTATCTTTTCGTATAAATTTATTAAAAAGTCCCGTTCATTAGGTAAATTAAACTGGAAATTTGGACAGAACTATTTAGCTGGAATCACAGATAGTTTTAATGGAATAAAAGAAATAAAAAGTAATAGCATAGAGGAGTCTCGAATTAATTGGTATAGCTCTTTAACAAAACAATTGCATGATGAGCAAATAAATTATTCAAAACTCAAATCATTATCGCAATTTTACTATAAAGTAGCTTCAATTATATTGATTGCTGTTTTCATCTCTCTATCTATTACTTTTTTTCAAGCAGAAGTAGCCCAGTTAATGCTAATAATTGTTATTTTTTCAAGGCTATGGCCAAGAATCACAGGTATCCAAGCTGGTTTAGAACAGATGGCGTCTGTGACTCCTGCATTAAAAGCTGTAATTGCTCTACAAAAGGATTGCATGGAAGCAAAGGAAGTTATGGAAAATAGCATGATTAGACCAATGAAAATCGTTAAGGGAATAGAGTGTAAGAATGTCTTTTTTCGCTATGATAAAGGTGATTCGAATTATGCACTTAAAGATGTAAATGTCATTATCCCATCGAACCAACTGACTGCGGTTGTAGGTCGTTCAGGTGCGGGGAAAAGTACACTTATTGATTTGTTAATGGGGTTAAACCAGCATGAAAAAGGGCAAGTATTGCTTGATGGGAAACCATTGTCAAGTTCAAATCTAATGTCACTAAGGCAATCAATCAGTTATGTACCTCAAGACCCGTTTTTATTTAATGAAAGTATTAGAGAGAATCTATTAATAATCAACAAAAATGCAAGTGAAGAGGAGCTTTGGGAAGCGCTTGAGTTTTCATCAGCAGCTGAATTTGTCCGAAAGCTTCCGCAAGGTATTGATACTCTTATTGGTGACCGTGGAATTCGACTTTCTGGTGGAGAACGTCAAAGAATTGTTCTTGCTCGGGCAATATTGCGAAATCCTTCTATATTAGTATTAGATGAAGCTACAAGTGCACTTGATACTGAAAATGAATCAAAGATTCAAGAAGCAATCGAACGCTTAAAAGGAAAGATGACCATCATTGTTATTGCACACCGATTATCTACTATTCGTAATGCAGATCAAGTAATTGTGTTGGATCAAGGAGAAGTTATTCAACAAGGTGGCTTTAACCAATTGGCAAGAGATAAACGGGGTATGTTTAGTCATCTATTAGGTAAGCAAATGGAAGCTAGTCTATAAATTTTGTTTTTAAATATGAATGTTTAAATTATTTTAATTATGGAAAAAATGCTAGATAGCATCCAACTTGAAAGTGGGTACAATATGCAAGCAATTCTACTCCGTTTCATTATAAGGTTCCTGCCAATTATATATATGTTATGGGTTTGGCTCCAATCCAGTAACTTTAACCCTAGCAAAGTCGAAGGTATGCACACCGAAATTGGCATACCTATTTTCTTGATGTTAGGCATCGTCTTAGAAATAGGCCACCTCTTTGAGTTCGCACTTTTATACTTCTTGTTAATCCTAGCCTTTCTAACATTCGGAAAATTAAATGTAACAAAGGAATTATTCTCTTTTACGATTGCATTCTTGTATGGAGTCCTGGATGAAGTCCATCAGTATTTTGTACCTTTTGATCTGCTTCTATCTTTGATCTGATTAAGAATACAATCGGTATCATTGTCATTTGTTATATCATACATAATAGCTACTACAAGAAACAATACTCTAGACTTGGTTCATTCATGAGAAGTATCCCAACAAAAAGCAAAAAAAGTAATCCAAACCTTCCTTTTTAACAAGTCTACCCTAAATTAAATATATTGTAACACTGGAATTTTTTTGACAATAAAACATAAAAATATATTGTAGTTGGAATAATGCTTAGATATTCTCAATAAAGAACATAATGTATTTTAAAACAGTTTCATTTGCTTTGTTCATAATGGAGGATTGAGTATGAAAAAACAGTGGAAAACCCCCGAACTAGAAGAGCTTAATGTTAAATTGACAATGAAATATCATCCGCCAGGATCAGGAGGTGGGGGAAGTGGTAGTTCCCCCGATTCGCATGATTCCTGTGATTCCCATGGTTCAGGTGGTGGGGGATTCGATAGCTAATCCATTATATAGGGCCCTTACCTAAAAAGGATAAGGGCTTACTTTTTTTTCAGCCTTTTAGTTACTTGATATGGGTGTGATTTATATGTTTGAGTTGGTTAGGACATCTAGACAACAAAGGAAATTTGAAGAAACGTGGGAGTATTTCTGTTATAAATACGGTTGGTGTAATGACCCATATGCAGAGAATGGGGTCCGTTATAATCTTTTATTAGCAAAGAAAAATTTATTTTCCCCAAAAAAGGTTATTGGAACAATTGAATTTATTCCATATGACCCAAATAATCCGAATAGTACTGTGGAAGGTCCTTATAAAGGAAATTTCTCAAGGATTGAAGAAATAGGAAAGAATCAATCAAGAGTATGGGAAATTGATAAACTGTGCATTAGTGAAAATTTTCAAAGGAAAGGTAACTTCCAGTCCCTATTGCATATATTCCACCATCATGCAAAGCTTCACCAGCCAAAGTACTATATTGCATTAATAGAAAAAAAGTTTTATAGAATGTTGCGAATATCATTTGGTTTTTCTGTGGAACAAAAAGGGGAAGCACTGAAGGGGCAGAAAACCGTTTTAATACCTATTGTTTTTAATGTAGAGGAGATAATGAAAGACAGTACTAAAATAAATAAATTATTGCAACAAACTATCCGTTCATCAAAATAAGAATTAATTGATTCATATACACTTTGGCTACCTACACAAATTTATACTTTATTTAAAAATTGCATAACAGGCAGATAGCTTACAATGTTCTTTATTAGCCAACTTTTTGGAGGTATATATGTTAACTGTAAAAAGAAAGTACAGTTATAAAGCATTTGGTTTACACTTTTTAAGTGATATCTCTATTTCTGAGCTGCCAAAGGTGATTTTAAATCATGAAGCTAGTGATTCACTTGTAGAAGTGAAAATAGGAGACTTATCAAGGTATATTGAAGAATTATTACAAAACAATAATATTATTGTAAAAGAGAATTTTGTCCTCTTTTTAGTTCAGAATGTTGCGATATACATGATTCAAGATGGGAACAAAGTAACTATCTTTCCCTTAGGGAAAGACATCAAAAATATAAATATTTATTTAATTAGTACTTGTATGGCAGCTCTACTCTTGCAAAGGAGAATACTCCCGTTGCATGCTAGCACAATAAATATTAAAGGGAAAGCATATTCTTTTGTTGGGGTCTCTGGGATAGGAAAATCAACTCTCGCAAAAGCATTTATTGATTTGGGATACAGTTTTTTAAGCGATGATATTATTGGAGTTACCATTTCAAAGGAAGGTAGAGCAATTGCAATTCCAGCTTTTCCAGAACAAAAACTTTGGATAGAAACAATAAATGAATTTGGTATGTCCCAAGAAAAATATGAGCGTATAGCTGAAAATATTTCAAAATACTCCATTCCTATTCCGAATTTTGAGGATAGTCCCTTAGAATTAGCAGGAGTATTTGAACTTGAAAAAACTATTTCTAATGAGGCTCATGTAAGCAAGATACTAAATTTAGAACGAATACGCACATTCTACAATCATACCTTTCGGCGAGCCTATATTCCCGCTTTGGGATTAATGAATTGGCATTTTGATTTAATTTCTAGAATCGTAAACTATGTAGATTTTTATAGAATAAAGCGGCCAGATAGTGGCTTTTCTGTAGATAAACTACAAAATATTATTTTTTCATTACTAAATGATCAAATAGAAAGACCATATCAGAAGAATTAAATACCCTGTTAACTAGAATATGTTAATCATTAAGATTGCAATATACAAGTACCAACATTTTAGAACATTTATAAAAGTAATTTAAAGTAACACTATTATCACTTTCAGACTTATAAGAACGGTAATCTCTGGAGGCATTGTGATGAAACCCTTCCTCTATTTTACTAAAAAAATATATACATATTCTGGAAAAGTTTTGTTGTACAATTTTGTTGGAATGATCTTAATAAGCTTACTGGATGGTGTTGGAATCTTCTTATTAATACCACTAATAAATGTCTCAGGGATTTTTGAAATTGGTACAAAAGAAATACCCTATATTTCTTTTGTTTTTAGCTTTTTTGAGAATTTACCGAATACTTTAGGCTTATTGATCATTTTATCTATTTACGTAATGATTGTAGTTGTACAGAGTATAATCCACAGACATCAATTGATACAGAATGCAATAATTCAACAAGGATTTGTCCATCGTTTGAGAGAAGAAACCTATTGCTTATTACTTCAGGTTAATTGGGGTTATTTCATCACAAAAAGAAAATCAGATATTATTAAGACTTTAACAACAGAAATTGGAAAGGTGAGGAAGGGAACTAACCTGTTCATTCAGTTTATTTCTTCACAAGTGTTTAGTTTAATTCAAGTAGGAGTTGCTTTACTATTGTCACCGAAATTGACGATTTTTGTTTTAATTTTTGGTACAATGCTACTTCTATTCTCACGCTATTTTATAAAAAAATCGTATAACCTAGGTAAAGATAGTAATAAGTTTTCGAGGGTGTATATTGCTGGAATTACAGACCATCTAAACGGATTTAAAGAAATAAAAAGTAATAATATAGAGGAGACACATATTAACTGGTTTCGCACACTGTGTAATAGAATAGAAGAGAATTCGCTTACTTTTACTAAACTAAAAACTAGTAGCCAATTATTGTATAAAATAATGTCTGCAATATTAATAGCAATATTTGTTTTTATTGCAGTTAAAATGTTTAAAGCTCAATCAGCACAGTTAATGTTAATAATTATAATTTTTTCGAGATTATGGCCAACGTTTTCTCGTATACAATCTGATTTAGAAAAATTAAGCTCTTATGTTCCATCATTTGAGGAACTAATAAATTTACAAAAACAATGTGTAAAGGAAAGGGAATTTACAGACCAGTATTTAGACCAAGATAACTCATTCACTTTGAAGGATAGTATTAAATGCAAGGATGTTTGTTTTAGATATTCGAAAACAAACGAAACTTATGCACTTAAAAACGTTAATGTGACGATACCCTGTAATCAAATGACGGCAATTGTTGGCCCATCAGGTGCAGGAAAGAGTACACTAGTTGATTTACTTATGGGTTTAAATAAACCTGAAAAAGGAATCGTCATGGTTGATGGTAAGGAGCTAACAGATAAAAATATTTTATCATTACGTCGTTCAATCAGTTATATTTCGCAAGACCCTTTCTTGTTTAATACTAGCCTTAGAGAAAATTTTACATTGGTAAGTCCAAATAGTAACGATGGAGAAATATGGGAAGCTTTAGAAGTTGCATCAGCATTTGATTTCGTTAAACGGCTCCCTCAAGGTCTAGATACAATTGTAGGTGACCGGGGGATATGGTTATCTGGTGGGGAGAGGCAGCGGATTGTATTAGCACGCGCTTTATTAAGGAAACCATCCATTCTAGTATTAGATGAAGCTACAAGCGCCTTAGATACCGAAAATGAATTCAGGATACAGGAAACATTATGTGATTTAAAGGGGAAAATTACAATTATTGTAATTGCACATCGCTTATCAACAATTAAAAATGCTGATCAGGTCATTGTATTAGAAAATGGTGAAGTTATACAAAATGGTGGTTACAAGCAACTAGAAAATGAAACAAAAGGAATGTTCCGTAGATTAGTAGGTGAACAAACAGAGGTTGGAATATAAATATTAAGTAAGGGGTTCGATGTGATGTAAGGAGAATTCCTCGATTTCTCTACTTAAACTTTTCTATAAATTTGTTGTTTGTCGTGTTTTTTTCTTTATTTTTTTGGGACATACATTAGAAATTTTATCTTTTGCCAAGATTATCCTACTTTAGCACATATATGGAAAAAATCTTTCCTCCATAGCAAAGAATAAAAGCGCCCAAGAGATGAACTTTACTATTCATCGCCCTGTAGCGCTTTTATTTGTTGTTGGATTGCTTCCACTTGTTGAACTCAAGGAATTCCTTGAATTCCTGCTTTGATACTCCGGATTTCATTGCTTCCTGTACAAGCTGAGCCCAATCAGAATCAAGATCTTCAATTTGAGCTTCGTGATCTTCTGAATGGAGTAAAGTGTTTACTGAAACTCCGAGAACGGAAGATATCTTTTCTAAAAATTGAATAGAAGGATTTGATTGGAGGTTGCGTTCAATCGAGCTTAAATATGATTTCGCAACTCCTGCTCGTTCAGCTAATTCAGATAAAGACAATTTTCTATGCAATCGATAGGTTTTGATTCGTTGGCCAATCATCAACTTCACCTTCCTTCACAATGATTATAACATATAATGAAGGAATTGTTTTGTATGACGAACGATTTCATCAAAAAATTTGCAAGAAAATGTACCGTACGATAGATTAGGAGTGGATTTATATATATCATTAACCTATCATTGAATCTAGTTCGTCAGCTTTTTCAATAAAGAACGCTTTAATTTCGTTTACACTGATTCCCATATCTAGTGCTTCTAAAATTAAGTCAACCCATTCCTGATCTAGTTTTTCATTTTCTCGTTTCATCATACTTTCCCTTTACCTCCCAAAATACATTAGTATTCCAGGCAGCCCAGCCATCATAATTGAATCTCTCCAACCTTAGACCCGTGACTTTGCGTCCCTGTTTTTCAACAGGTTTGCCTTTGTCTGTTTGAAACTAAGCTGACTGACCTAAAACGATAGTCTATTTATGTATAGAACCTTTGTATTACATTTAGAAGTATAAGTGAGTATTTATTTTTTTTCTGTAGAAGCACGTCGATGTCATAATATTTTCAAAACTCAAAATACTACAAAGGAATTTTCTCGGAAAATGAATCATTTCCTGGTAAAATGTAGAAATGACTCGAAGAAAGGGAAGATCACCGTTGTTTTTGTTAACTTCAATATGAATTGAGTTAACACTCGTTGCGTCATACTTGTGTATTTTGTAAAATTTCCAATTAATTGTAAGTGATTTGTCGAACGGTTTATTGTAACTTACCCCCAAAAAGGGATGTCTACCATTAAAAGTGAGGATGGGTCTATTGAATTGTGTTTTGAGTTAGATAAAATAACCCACCATTAATGATTTCGACAAGGACCTTCGGTTCATATTGCTCTCGGAGCGCCTCTTTTTCAATGGTATAGCTCTCGGGCTTTTCGTCTATTCCTTCATAAAATGAGTTCAGTAGTGCTAAATCCTCATCCCAACGCTTACGAGCTTCATCTGCCCAAGTATGCTCTTGAGTTTCAACAAATCCTCTAATGTATTGCTGTAATCGGTTCACACCGCTTTGAGGTTTTATGAGCGGTGACATCGTGTAAGCTAAATCTGGTATTTTTGGACGTAAATCAAGTTGTTCGAGCTGCTCCTGAAAGCCTTCCACAATACTTCCATTAATTAGCTGAATGCCAAGTGACATTAAGATATCGCGCTTTCGGTCACATTTAAAGGAAACTTTTACATTCAACCCTAACCAAGGAAAAAGAGCAGTGTTCCCTGTTGTAACAGTTGTATGTTGATATAGACGTATATAGCTAGCAAGCTTTTTTGTTGATTCAAAAATTTGATGTAGCCTTGGTGCCCCAAAATGAATGAAATCACCTTTTATCTCATCTGAAGTTTTGTCGCGATCGGTTATGAGTGTGAGTTTCATTGGATTAGGAGTTCCATTCGTTTTTTCAACATAGGTCCAATAAAAGGGACGATTCATTAACAACTTATCTATCTCAATTGTAAGCTGAACGGTCATATATCCTTGTTGCTTTTCTATTATCTCACAATGATTTGATACGAAGTATTTTTCTAAAAAGTTAACGATTTCCTGTTGCTGCATGCATTTCACCGCCATCCTGGTTCTCTTCTGCGAAGCTTATAATAGAGGTTAGGTTCTCCATTTTAATTTTTATTTCACCTTCGCTTCTGGAGCGAAGTAGAATATCCTGTATGTGGTCCTCGATATTACCAATATCCAATCTTGTTAAAATATCATCTAACTGTCCGATTACTCTCTCAAATAAATTGATTTTTTCATATAAAAGCTTGAGAATATGTTCTTCAACCGTATTCTTTGTAGCAAAATTATAGATATGAACATCTTTTTCCTGTCCAAGACGGTGGATACGACCGATTCTTTGTTCAAGTCTCATTGGATTCCAAGGAAGGTCGTAATTAATAATATGATTACAGAATTGCAGGTTAATACCTTCACCGCCAGCCTCAGTAGCAATTAATACCTGGAACTTTCCTTTAAATAATTCTCTCATCCAATCCTTTTTCCCACGCTTAAATCCGCCTCTGAAGGGAACAGATGAAATTCCGTTTTGTTGAAGAAACCATTGTAAATACATTTGGGTGGCACGATATTCGGTAAAGATAATTACCTTATCATTAATTTGCTTAATTAATTCAAGTGCTTTTTCTGCTTTAGAATTTTGGTTAACCTGTTCAACCTTTTGCATGAGTCCCTTTATCATTTCTTCAGGAACTTGAGTGCCGTCCTCGTTCTTTTTCTCAAGTATTTTCTTTAATGTAAAATAGACAGCTTCTCTACTACTGCAAGCCTCTCTTTGCAAGGTTAAGATAGAGAACATACTAGATGCGAAAGGAGAGAAGCTTGAACGATATGCAGAAATTGCATTATAAAGCTCCTGTTCAGTTTCGGAGAATTCGATTGGTATGGTTTGTACCTTGCGTTTCGTCCATTCAATCCCAGTATCATCCCGGCGATTTCGAATCATAACTTTATTTACAAGTTCCTTTAAATGTTCATGATCATCAATCGAACGGTTTTTCTTCCCATATGATTCTTCGAAATAATCTTGGTTCCCGAGGTGTCCAGGCTTAAGCAAGGATACTAGGTTAAAAATCTCCTCAATACGATTTTGAATAGGAGTTGCTGTTAAAAGTAGACAAAATTTCTTTTTTAGGTTTTGAACAAATTCATAGTTTTTTGTTTTATTATTTTTAAGCTTATGAGCCTCATCAATGATAATTAAGTCATAATCCTGTTCATAGACGATTTCACGATGGGGGCTACGTTTTGCAGTGTCGATTGATGAAACGACAACATCATATTGCTCCCACATGTAGCTCTTTTTTTGCTGAACGGCAGGGATATAGAACTTTTGATTTAATTCCATAGCCCACTGTGACACAAGGGATGCAGGAACAAGAATTAGAACCTTTTTTACTAATCCTCGAATCATATATTCTTTTAAAATAAGACCAGCCTCAATTGTTTTTCCGAGCCCAACCTCATCAGCTAAAATAGCCTTTCCATTCATTTTTTCTACTACCTGTTTTGCAACCTCAAGTTGATGCGGAAGAGGTGTTAATTGTGGCAAATGCTTAGGTGCTTGAAGCCCTTCGAATTCAGGAATTGATTGATGTTTTTCGACTTCGTACGCAAGCTTATAAAGCTCCCAGTTTGCCCAAGGACCGTCATCGTCAATTCTCTGTAAAAAGTCACCTTGCCACGAGTGATCAAATTCAAAATCGACATTCATACATTTACAGTCCCTTCATCGTTTAAGTAAATTAAATGTTTTGGTATAGTAGGGGTCAAAAAGCGAACGTTTTAACCGTAAAAATAATTAATGTTAAGGAAATATTTTATTGCCAAAACTGCTCGTAAATGGTAGGATGAAAGTAGTTTCGAAAACGCTTTTTTGAGTATAAAAGAAAGAGATACCTGTCTTTTATGCTTACACTAAAAATCAGCTCCAGAAGGAACTAAACCTTTGTGATGATGGAGTTTCAAAAGCGTGTTTCGTTAGTATTACCAAAAAAATGAAAAATATGAATACCGCGAATGACAACAAGGGGAGAGACTACACGCTGTAGCGCCGAAGGAGCAAGCAAGAAATTGTGAATCTCTCAGGCAAAAAGACTCTTGTTCGACGCAACTCTGGAGAGAGCCGGTACATACAAAGGGACATAGTAAGCTCGGACTAAGAAAGTAGTTTTACGAACTGAACGTATAATATAGTACGTGAGGAAAACTAAGGGTTCGAAACTATTTATGTCTCGACAGGCCACCAAAGGGGAAAGCCTAAAATTAGATGAGTGTTCAAAACGAAGGACAAAAAAGCCTAGAAGGTCGAGGCGGCGAAGTTTGAGGAGCGGAGTGTATGCAAATAATACATGAGCACCGAGAGAAATAAGTCAACGAAGGGATTCGACAGCTATTTTTCCGGACTTTTTGAACTATATCTTAGGTAAACTTTCAGGTGCAAGGACAGAGACTTCACAACGACTGTGAAGTTTATCTGTCCTTTTTTGCGTAATCTGAATTTTTAAACAATAAGGAGGAGTCAGGTTGTCAGAGTTAAAACGAACACCATTATTTAACGAGTATCAAAAGCTTGGTGCCAAAACAATTGATTTTGGTGGGTGGGATCTTCCTGTTCAGTTCTCAAGTATTAAGGAAGAACATGAGGCTGTACGTACAAAAGCGGGTCTTTTTGATGTTTCTCACATGGGAGAAATCGATGTAAAAGGAAAGGATAGTCTAGCCTTCCTACAAAAGATGATGACAAATGATGTAGCTCTATTAAAGGATGGAGCAGCTCAATATACAGCCATGTGCTATGAAGATGGAGGCACAGTTGACGATTTATTAATATATAAAAAGTCAGATGACCACTATTTATTAGTAGTAAATGCTTCAAATACAGATAAGGATTTCGAATGGTTAAAGCAGCATGTCGTTGGAGATGTAGAAGTTGTAAACATTTCAAACGAGATTGCTCAAATTGCTCTTCAAGGACCACTTGCTCAAACAGTCTTACAGAAGCTAACTATCACTGATTTAAGTGAAATTAAGTTCTTTAAATTCCAAGATGATATTGAAATTGTAGATAAAAAAGCACTTGTATCTAGAACTGGTTATACCGGTGAAGACGGCTTTGAAATCTATTGCCAAGCCGAAGATGTAGTTGCATTATGGAATGCAATCCTAGAAGCAGGGGAACCAGAAGGTGTTCTACCGTGTGGACTTGGAGCACGTGATACGTTGCGTTTTGAAGCAAATCTAGCGCTTTATGGTCAAGAATTATCAAAAGATATTACACCAATTGAAGCTGGAATCGGATTCGCTGTAAAACCGAATAAAGAAGCAGACTTCTTTGGAAAAGAAGTATTAAAGCAACAAAAAGAAGAAGGAGCTCCTCGTAAGCTTGTTGGGATCGAAATGATCGATAAGGGGATTCCGCGTCACGGTTATGAGGTATTTGTTGGTGAGGAGCAAATTGGAGAAGTCACTACAGGTACGCAATCGCCAACTTTACAAAAAAATATCGGTTTAGCATTAATCAAATCAGAGCATGCTGCACTTGGAAAAGAAGTTGAAGTACAGGTACGTAAAAAACGTCTTAGAGCTGTTGTAGTTGCAACACCATTTTATAAGCGTCCAAAAAATTAACGTCAATTATATCCATACTCAGGAAAGGGGTACATTCATGAAACATCGTTATTTACCAATGACGGAACAAGATAAAAATGAAATGCTTCAAGCGATTGGGGTAGATTCTGTTGATGAGCTTTTCAGTGATATTCCTGAAAGTGTTCGTTTTAAAGGAGAATACAACATTAAAAAAGCGAAGTCAGAGTCTGAATTATTGAAAGAACTTTCTAGACTAGCTACAAAAAATGCTGATCTTCGAAACTATGCATCATTTTTAGGTGCGGGTGTTTATGATCACTACATGCCTGTTATTGTTGACCATGTAATTTCTCGTTCGGAGTTTTATACTGCTTACACACCATATCAGCCAGAAATTTCGCAGGGTGAGCTTCAAGCAATCTTTGAATTCCAAACGATGATTTGTGAATTAACAGGTATGGATGTTGCAAACTCTTCTATGTATGATGGCGGTACATCGCTAGCAGAGGCAGCGATGCTATCTACAGGTCATACGAAAAATAAAAAGGTTCTAGTTTCAAAGGCTGTACACCCAGAATCAAGACTAGTTTTAGAAACCTATGCAAAAGGTCAATATATTGAAGTCGTTGAAATACCGACAAAAAATGGAGTAACAGACGTGGAAGCACTTCGCTCTCTAATGGATGAGGATGTTGCGTCCGTAATAGTTCAATATCCAAACTTCTTTGGTCAAATTGAACCTTTAAAGGAAATTGAAGCTGTTGCACATACAGGAAAAAGTATGTTCATTGTTTCAAGCAATCCGTTGGCATTAGGTGCGCTTACGCCTCCTGGTAAATTCGGGGCAGATATTGTTGTTGGAGACGCTCAACCATTTGGTATTCCAGCTGCATTTGGCGGACCACACTGTGGATATTTTGCAGTAACTACAAAATTAATGCGTAAAGTACCAGGTCGACTTGTAGGGCAAACAGTTGATGAGGATGGAAAGCGCGGGTTTGTATTAACTCTTCAAGCGCGTGAACAACATATCCGTCGTGATAAAGCAACATCAAATATTTGTTCAAACCAAGCATTAAATGCGTTAGCGGCATCAGTTGCAATGACTGCATTAGGTAAAAAGGGTGTTAAAGAAATTGCAACGAATAATATCCAAAAAGCTCATTATGCAAAACAGCAATTTGCTAACAATGGCGCATCCGTAGTATTCGATGGACCATTCTTCAATGAATTTGTTGTGAACGTGGGTAAATCAGTAAAAGAGGTAAATGCATCGCTTTTAGATAAAGGAATTATAGGTGGGTATGACTTAGGTCGCGACTATCCAGAGCTAGAAGGACATATGTTAATTGCAGTTACAGAATTACGTTCTAAAGAGGAAATTGACACACTCGTAAAAGAATTGGGGGATGGCAATGAATAAGCAAGATCAACCATTAATTTTTGAACTATCAAAACCAGGTAGAGTTGGTTATAGCTTACCAGAGCTAGATGTGCCTGAAATTTCGATTGAGGATGTTATCCCTGCTGAATATATTCGTGTAGAGGAGCCAGAGCTTCCAGAAGTATCTGAACTAGATATCATGCGTCACTACACGGCTTTATCTAGACGTAATCATGGAGTAGACTCAGGTTTCTATCCACTTGGATCATGTACAATGAAATACAATCCTAAAATTAACGAAAATGTGGCTCGCTACAGTGGTTTTGCTCACATCCATCCTTTACAAGATGAGAGTTCAGTTCAGGGTGCGATGGAGCTAATGTACGACCTTCAAGAGCATTTAAAAGAAATCACAGGTATGGACGAAGTAACTTTACAACCAGCAGCAGGAGCTCATGGTGAATGGACAGGATTAATGATGATTCGTGCTTATCATGAAGCAAACAACGATACTGCTCGTACAAAAGTAATTGTTCCTGATTCAGCACACGGAACTAACCCAGCTTCTGCAACTGTTGCAGGGTTTGAAACCATTACAGTGCAATCTGATGAAAATGGTCTAGTCGATCTTGAAGATTTACGACGTGTTGTTGGACCTGATACAGCAGCGTTAATGCTTACAAACCCTAATACACTAGGACTATTTGAAGAAAATATTCTTGAAATGACAAAAATCATCCATGAAGCAGGCGGTAAGGTTTATTACGATGGTGCAAATCTAAATGCTGTACTTAGTAAAGCTCGCCCAGGAGACATGGGCTTTGATGTGGTACACCTTAACTTGCACAAAACATTTACTGGCCCACATGGTGGGGGAGGACCAGGTTCAGGTCCTGTTGGTGTGAAGGCTGACTTAATTCCATTCCTACCAAAACCAGTGCTTATAAAAACAGAAGAAGGCTACCAATTTGATTATAACCGTCCACAATCAATTGGACGCGTTAAACCTTACTATGGAAACTTCGGTATAAATGTTCGTGCGTACACGTATATCCGTTCAATGGGTCCTGATGGATTAAAGGCTGTAACTGAATATGCAGTATTAAATGCGAACTACATGATGCGACGCTTAGCTCCGTTTTATGATTTACCATATGACAGACATTGTAAACATGAGTTCGTACTATCAGGTAGACGACAAAAGAAATTAGGTGTTCGTACATTAGATATCGCAAAACGCTTACTTGACTTTGGTTATCACCCGCCAACTATTTACTTCCCATTAAATGTAGAGGAATGTATCATGATAGAGCCAACGGAAACCGAGTCAAAAGAAACTCTTGATGCATTCATTGATGCGATGATTCAAATCGCTAAAGAAGCAGAAGAGAATCCAGAGATCGTACAAGAAGCACCACACACAACAGTTGTGAATCGTCTAGATGAAACATTAGCTGCAAGAAAGCCAGTATTACGTTTCCAAAAACAATAGCATATACAATATATAATAGAAGAGATTCGTCCATTGTGGATGAGTCTCTTTTATATTTGATTATAGTTAACAAGTTTTACTACCAGAATTTACCGAGGTATAATGTATTGAAAAGTTCAAGTTAGACTGGTATTATAGGTTAAGTCAACACGACGAACGTGAAAAACATAAAGCAACATTGAAAATATGTTTTAAAATGTTGTTGACACCATATATTGAAACATGATATATTATAAAAGTCGCCTATGAGAGGTGATGAAAAAAGTTCTTTGAAAACTGAACACAATACAAGCGTCAACGTTAATTCTAAAGTAACAAACTTATTGAGCAAGATCTTTTGCTTCTTGAAATACATCTTCGGATTTTGCGAAAAATGCCGGAGGTATTTTGAGCAATCAATACTCTTTTTGGAGAGTTTGATCCTGGCTCAGGATGAACGCTGGCGGCGTGCCTAATACATGCAA
>JBLKRX010000001.1:0-340413 GCA_047608075.1 Ferdinandcohnia humi | reverse complement strand
AATTGAACCGCCGTATACCGAACGGTACGTACGGTGGTGTGAGAGGTCGGGGATTAGTCATCCCCTCCTACTCGATTGGTCAGTTTGAGGTATCTGATTAGGTAATGTGGTAATTAAGACCCTAATCAAATTCTATCTGAGCTAATATTTCTTGTTCAAAGTAACATAGAACTTCGACCAATGCCCGTCAGAGCAAACATTCTATGATCAGGGTAATCGAGAGCCACCATCAAAGCCCATTTTTTCCAGAGCTTTTCTATGAAAAAGGTAACTGAGAGGGCCCATCAATACCAAATCCAGCAGAAATTCCGAGAAAAAGGTAATCGAGAGGATTCATCAAAGCCCATTTCCAGAGCTTTTCCATGAAAAAGGTAATCGAGAGGATTCATCAATGCCCATTTCCAGAGCTTTTCCATGAAAAAGGTAATCGAGAGCCATCATCTATGCCCATTTCCAGAGCTTTTCCATGAAAAAGGTAATCGAGAGCCACCATCAAAGCCCATTTCCAGAGCTTTTCCATGAAAAAGGTAACTGAGGGAGCCCATCAATGCCAAAACCCGCAGAAATTCCGAGAAAATGGTAATCGAGAGCCACCATCAATGCCCATTTCCAGAGCTTTTATATGAAAAAGGTAACTGAGGGGGCGGTGATCAAAGTCCACTCAAACAAATTTTCCACGACCAAGGTAACCAAGAGTCCAAACTAAAGCTTTACATGGATTCCTTAGATAAATACACAAATTAACCTAAATAATCTTATAAAAATGCAGAGTAAATCCATTGGAAAATGACGCTTACACTGCATTTTATTTGCTTCCCTCCTGAAAGTAAGGCCGTTGTCCTTTATTTAAAATTTTTTGAAATTATGTGATGAACTTAACAGATTTGTTTTCTTTAAATATGACATCTTTTAGATGGGAGAAATATTATTACCGATTAAGGAGGGAAACCAATTGTATCAAGCTGCGGCATGGTATATATCACTCGTTTTAATGATATTTGTTGTAGTAGTCTTTTTATTTGTGGCTCTTAAATCAGAGAGGAAGAAGGAGTACGAAGGTATTCAGAAGAAATGGTATCGATTTCGAAATGTTTACTTTGTCATTTTACTACTAACTATGGGAACCATTACTTATATTACATTATCTGATTTACCTTTTGAAAGACCCGTATATGGGGAGGATGTAAATCCAGTAATTGTCGATGTTACCGCTGTTCAATTTGGGTGGAATATGAGCCAAAAAGAATTTAAAGTGGGAGAACCGATTGAATTTCACATAACAAGTGATGACGTAAATCATGGATTTGGTATTTATGACAAAAATATGAACCTACTTGCTCAGACCCAAGCTATGCCAGAATATACAAACAACGTCTATTACACGTTCAAAGAGCCGGGTACATATCAAATTCTGTGCATGGAATACTGCGGGCTAGCTCACCACTTAATGATTGGTGAGATTACTATTACACGATGACGAGGGGAGAAGTTAACAATGTCTATAGTAATATCAAAAGCTGAAAAGGATATTTCCAAGAATCGGACACTTGTGATGTATCTCCTCACAGGAAGTCTCGTAATCTTGTTGATGATGGTATTTGGGGTATTAATGCTTTTAGCACAAGGTAAGATGATTGATGTGGACCCTGGTTTTTTTTATGAAATTCTAACTGTTCATGGAACAGGTATGGTTGGCTCTGCGGCGCTGGCGGCAGCTGCTGTAATGTGGTACTTCTTAAGTAAATATATTCAATTAAGTAAAGGAATTTTTATAGCAAATTTCATATTTTTTATTTTAGGTGTAGTCCTCGTATTAACTGGTATATTTGTTTATGATTTTGCCGGTGGATGGACTTTCTTATATCCTTTACCAGCAATATCTGCTGGAGGATGGGCAGTCGAAGGAGCTGTTCTGTATCTATTTGGAATGCTTCTCATAGGAATTGGCTTCTTATTACTATTTTTAGATGTTGCTAGGGCTATCATTAAGGAATATGGAAGCTTAGGTGGAGGTTTAGGCTGGTCAATCGTATTTGGTAGAGAAAAAGGATATGGTCCCCCAGCAGCAGTTGTTGCAAGCACGATGGTTTCAATCGTAAATATTACAGCTTTATTAGCGGGTGCGACTGTATTAGTAATGAGTCTTATTAATATGGTTATTCCATCAGTAAAAATTGATCCTCTACTCGCTAAAAACTTAACATATGCATTCGGTCATATTTTTGCAAACTCAATAATTTATATGGGTGTTATAGCAGTTTATGAGATTTTGTCCCAATATACAAATCGCCCTTGGAAGGCAAATCGTCCGTTTTTAATTGCCTGGAATTGTTCTACACTGTTTACAATTATCATTTATCCACATCACCTATTAATGGATTTTGCAATGCCAAAGTGGATGATCATTATGGGACAAGCTCTCTCGTATGCAAATGGACTTCCTGTATTAGTCGTAACAGCATATGGTGCACTTATGATCGTATATCGTTCAGGTATCAAATGGGATATCGCCTCATCGTTTATATTTTTATCTATGTTTGGTTGGGTCCTCGGTGTTATTCCAGCGATAGTTGATGCAACAATTGTTATAAACCATGTTATGCATAATACTAAATGGGTTCCAGGTCATTTCCATATGTATATGGGATTAGGCGCAACAGCCATGTTATTCGGATTTATGTATTACCTAGCAAGGGTTAATGGGAAAGGAAAAGAAAATTCGGTTGATGCTATAAGCTTTTGGGTATATGTCATGTTTTTTATGGCATTATGTGGTTCCTTTCTTTTCTCTGGAAAGGTAAGTGCGCCAAGAAGATGGGCAGAACATTTTCCAGAATGGATACAGTATGATCGCATGGGCGCTGTGTTTGGAATCTTTGTCATTCTAGCAGTAGTAACGTTCGTAACTCGTTTTTGGAACTTTTCGAGATCACTAAATAGCAAGTTAGAAGAAAAAATAGGTCCAGGTCACCATGCGTAATAGTATTGGAATTATGATGAGCATTTTTGTAGGCTTTGCAATCCTTTGGATAGGCACCGATGGTTTTCAAGCTTTTACTGCTGAGTCTGCTAGATTTCTTACTTTGGAGAGGGAAAAACCTTCTCTCCCTTCTGCGACATTTATTGATTCCGATGGAGAAAAGTTTACAGTACAAGATGTAACAGGGAAATATGTGTTAATAACCTTTATGTTTACGTCCTGTGGGGATGTATGCCCTGTTCTAGAAAGGAATTTCGCAGAAATCTATGAAAATATTCCAAGGCATGTACTGGGGAAAGATGTCGTTCTTTTAAGCATAAGCTTTGATCCTGAAAAGGATACTCCTGCAACCCTCAAGACTTACTCAGAATATTTTGGAGCAGATGGTGAGTTGTGGAAAATGGTTACTATCCAGGATCAAGAACAACTATCAAAATTATTAGAGTCTTTAGAAGTCATAGTCATACCAAACGAATTTGGGGGGTATGAACATAATTCAGCGTTCTATCTGGTAGCACCTGATGGAAGGCTAACGAACATTTTTGACTATCAATCACCACAGTCTGTAGTGGAGTATTTAGATTCGTTTTTATTTTAAGAGGTGACTTGATGAATCGCTTTCAATCGATTTTTTTAGGTTTTTCAATTATTCTACTACTGTCACTTCCGATTAGTAGAGCATTTATAGAATCTACCATGGTAGGAACTATGCTAGTCCAATTCCCTTTATTATTGTTCGGTGGATACCATATAGGGAAAGGTTTACCTGAAAAATCTCAAAAGTTAATTCAACACTATAATGAAAATGGGCTTGCTGGGATATTACTAACAGTCTTCATTGTTGGGTATTGGTGCTTACCTAGATCCATTGATGCAGCACTAAATGCACCTTTAATGGAGTTTGCGAAATATACAAGTCTATCTTTTCTTGCAGGTATTTCATTGTATCATAGCTGGCGATCACTTGGTCCTATTAGCAAAGCCTTTATATGGACAAACGGATTATCAATGATTTTTGTTATGAGCTGGCTTTATTGGGTATCACCAGTGAGACTATGTAACAATTATCTAGTTACTGCTCAACAACAACTTGGTAAATCTCTATTTGCTGTTGGACTTTTCATTAGTATTTGTATTGTCGTTCGTCCCTTTATTGGAAAGCAAAACCCTAACGTGAGATTTTTTAGTCAAGAACTAAATAACTAATTCTAAATTTAGTCAAAAAGATTTGACGGAAAATTGACACTGGATAAAAATGTGATAAACATCACAATTTTAATTCTTGTCTGCCTCTATGATAGTGATAACAAAATAATTTCACTAATAGAGGTGGAAGTCATGAATAAACAAAAACTTGTTTTACCAATTACAACCTTTGGAATGGCATTTGCATTTGCAGTATGGTCCGTTATTTCTCCATTGGCAAGCACATTTCAAGAAATGTATCACCTAACATCAACTCAAAAAAGCATTCTAGTAGCCATTCCGGTTTTACTCGGTTCTGTTATGCGTATACCACTGGGTATCTTAACTGATCGATATGGTGGTAGAAAAATGTTTACGCTACTGTTTGCATTTTTGATTATCCCACTTTTTGGTGCAGGTTTTGCAAATAGTATTGGTGCTTTAATGTTTTGGGCTTTCTTTATTGGTATGGCAGGGACATCTTTTGCTATTTCAATTGCTTTTGTGTCCAAGTTAACTCCTCCTGAAAAGCAAGGCACAGCCCTTGGAATAAATGGGATGGGGAATATCGGAACGGCGATTGCGGGTTTTACAATTCCTACAATTGCAGTGTCATTTGGAGTGCAATGGGCATTTTGGGGACTAATTATACCAGTTGTGCTCATGATGATTATGGTTTGGTTCTTAACACCTGAAACTCCGAAACCAAAAGAACAAAAAACAATGTTAAGTGCTTTATCAGTTTTAAAGTATAAAAATACTTGGACACTTTCACTCTTTTATTTTCTAACTTTTGGCTCATTTGTGGCTTTAGGTATATATCTTCCATCTTTATTAACAGACCTTTATGGCTTAACTCCTGTTGATGCAGGTCTTCGTGCAGCAGGCTTTGTAGTTGTTGCAACTTTGATTAGACCAGTAGGTGGTATTTTAGCTGATAAAGTTGGGGCAGGAAAAATATTAACCTTTGTATATATTGGGTTTGCAATTGGAGCAGCAACAATTGTGATCGGAATGAATAGTATTATTATCATGACAATTGCATGTCTCTTCATTGCAGCAATGGCTGGTTTAGGAAATGGTTCTGTATTCAAGTTAGTTCCTCAATTATTCCCTAAGGAAACAGGGGCTGTGACGGGTATCGTAGGCGCTTGGGGAGGTCTAGGCGGCTTCTTCCCACCAATTTTAATGGGAATTGTTAAGGATATGACAGGTAGTTACGTATTAGGTTTTGTTCTATTAGGAGTTTTAGCAATTGTTTGCTTACTTATCAATAAAGTAGTCTTTGATAAAAAACAAAAGCAAAGTGCATATGAATTAGATCTAGTTAAATAAAACGACGATTGAGTGGGTTGTCCTGCTCAATCGTTTTTTTGAAAGTAAAGAAAGTATAAAATTTTGAACATAGATTCCACTGTCTAGCGCTAGTGGCCTACCCGCTCGGGGTCAAAAACACATCGCAATGGAAAGTCAAAGAGCAACTTTTTTTGTAACAAACATTTGCTTGTCGGACTTGCAAAGGACGCGCTGACGTCAACGTTCACCACAGGACATGGCGGTTCTTAGTTGACGTTCCTCTTACAAGGTGCTTGCGCTTTTCTTATCGGAAAGAAAGAGTATTCGATAGAAAGGCGAAGTTTGAATGGCAGTCTTATTTGGACAGGATGAATTGAAATGCAATGGTGGTAGTCTTAATACTGCTTATTCAGAAAGGATTCGTAGCAATGATCTTGAACTTATCCAAAGTGAATCATACTCTGATAAGCTCAAGTTGACATAATTTGGTGGTTATCTGAATACAGACTAACTAAAAAGTAGCAACTAATAATGATGAATTTTTGGTTGCTACTTTTTTATTGAAGGGGCTTATAAACAGCCATTTCAACTATTTTAACTAATTTGCGACAGATGCTCGTGGAAACAGGATGTTGTTTTCTAGATGGATGTGCTGGAATAAATCTGCTTCCAATGCTTCTAGACGCTGATAAACTAGACGATAAGTTCCACAAGCACCAAGAGGTGGTGTGAAGTCATTTGTAATATCGCGGATTTCCTTGATGATGTTTCCAGCTTCATCATGGTCATCCTCTAGTTCTGCTACGTGTTTTTTTACTAAAAGATGGTTCTCTTCAGTAGGTTGTTTTTCAAATTGTAAGATTAGTGGGAAGGAATCGGTTTCTTCTTTTATTGTATGCTTTTCAAGCTCTGCTTTTAATTGATTAAACAAAGTATGGACTCTTGCAAGGTGTGGGTGTTGAGCACCATGAACACGAAGAACCTTTGTTACATAAGGGCTAAGCTGTGGAAGCTCTTCATTTAGATATCGATGATGCTTATTTAAAATATGATCGATTAGCTCTGAATAACTTGCTTCCTGCCAATTAATTGTGGTTTCATTCAATACTTTCATTTCAGTATAAAGAGTATTTAACTTTGTTAATACCTCTATCTTAGAAAGGTTTTTTTCTTCAATTGCTTCAAGTAAAGGACGGTTTCCACCACAGCAAAAATCAATTCGATATGCCTTGAAAAGGTCACCAGCCTTTGGAAATTTTGTAACAATTTCTCCTATAATATCTTGTTCTTTAAATGTATGTTCCATTATTCGTACCTCCTAGTTTTTGTTTCTATGTATAGGATATCTTGTTTAGGTAGTAGATGAGGTGATTCGAATCACACTTGAATCTAGAATTTACTATTCCGATAGTGATTTTGTTCACATAATTATGTAGTAGAAGTTTGATACATTAGGATATGAATAGTATGCTTATGGGAAGATGTGGAGGAATGTTTGATCTTAAATCTTTACTTAAATAGCTTAAATTCAGTCAGTTACTTATTGAGTACAAGAGTTAGTACAGTCTGTTTTAGAAACAATTCAGGAAGAAAATGTACTTCTAGGAAGTAATGGATCAAATCTCAAATACAAAGGAATGATTTAATGAAGAAAATAGCTTAATTATACAGCATATTACGGATGAAAAAGTGGTTGAGGATTAGCTCGAGGAAGGGATTATCCAGCTTAATGAAATCACTACAAGAAAGTAGTCGTTTTTACGTAAATATACTACAATAGGTAAAAAGCAGAAAAAGTGAGTGAAGAATATGGTTGAAAGACGAACTCCGATACCAGTACCAGAGGCTGTATCAAGAGTGATGCAATTTGCAGTTGAGGGAGAGAATGAAATAATACCTATAGAAGCTAGCTATGGTAGGTTCTTAGCGGAGGATTTAATAGCTGATCACGATGTTCCTCATTTTGACCGTTCTCCGTATGATGGGTTTGCAGTACGAGCGATTGATACAAAGGATGCAGGACAGGAAAACCCGATTGAGTTCGAGGTTGTTGAAGAAATTGGAGCCGGGTCAGTTGCTACAAAGCAGGTTGGAGCATACCAGGCGATTAGGATTATGACAGGTGCACAAATGCCTGAAGAATGTGATGCAGTTGTCATGTTAGAATTAACTACTGAACTTGAACGGGACGGGAAGAAGTATATGGTTATAAAAAGACCATTTAAATCCGGGGACAATGTTTCCTTTCAAGGTGAAGACGTAGCAAAAGGTTCGGTATTAGTAAAAAAAGGCACACATATAAACCCTGGGATTAAAGCCCTATTAGCTACCTTTGGTTATCATCAAGTAACTGTTGCCAAAAGGCCGATAGTTGGTATTTATGCAACTGGAACGGAATTACTTGATGTGGATGAAGCCCTTGTACCAGGTAAAATACGTAATAGTAATGCATTTATGGTTAGTGCCCAAATCCAAAGAGCCGGGGCAGAGCCGAAGTATTTTGGCAAACTTCCAGATAATTTTGAGTTGTGTTTTGAAGCCATACGAAATGCAATTGACCAAGTTGATATCCTCATTACAACAGGAGGAGTCTCTGTAGGGGATTATGATTATCTTCCAGCAATCTATGAGAAATTAGGAGCTGAAGTACTTTTTAATAAAATTGCAATGAGACCTGGGAGTGTAACAACAGTAGCACAATTGAATGGGAAGCTGCTATATGGTTTATCAGGTAATCCATCAGCATGTTATGTAGGCTTTGAACTATTAGCTAGACCAGTTATACGGACCCGCTTATTCTCTAACAAGCCACACTTACAAAAAATCAAAGCAGTATTACATGCAGATTTTCCAAAACCAAATCCATTTACTCGTTTTGTAAGGAGCACGATAGGCTTTGATGAGGGCAAGGTTAGCGTTACCCCGAGTGGACTTGATAAATCGAATGTAGTGTCATCGTTAGCAGGTGCTAATGCACTAATGATACTACCTGGAGGCACACGTGGATACGGTAGAGGAATGGAAGTAGATGTACTCTATCTAGAGGACCAGGAAGGAAGTAAGTGGCCTTGGGCATAAGATTTCCAATTTTACAGATTGTAGGATACCAAAATAGTGGAAAAACAACACTTGTAGAAAAGATTGTGCAAAAGGGGTCTGAGGAAGGATATAAAATTGCTACCCTTAAACACCACGGACATCATACCATTCTTGATACAGTAACTTATAACAAGGATTCTGTAAGACATCGAAAAGCAGGTGCTATTGTTTCAGTTGTTGAAGGTGGAGGGTCCCTTCAACTTGAAGCAAGCACTAATGACTGGAAACTTGAGAAGCTACTACAGCTGTATAATTACTTCGAACATGATATGATACTTGTTGAAGGGTATAAAACAGAAAACTATCCAAAAATTGTTTTAATACGAAGTAAAAGTGATATTGAATTACTTACTTGTGTAACGAATATTGTAGGAGTTGTTTCATGGATACCAATAGAAACGACTTATGCTTTATTTCCGATAAATGAAGATGCAGAAGTATTGAAATGGTTATTTAGAAGCAGTGAGGTAAATGATGAACCAAAATGAATTGTTTAAGATTACAAAAGACCCGATAAATATTGAAGAGGTCACAAATAAAGTAATTAGACGTGAGGCTGGTGCCATAACCACTTTCACGGGAACGGTCCGTGAATTTACAAAGGGAAAACGAACGTTATATTTAGAGTACGACGCGTATATACCAATGGCAGTAAAAAAATTGGCCCAAATTGGACAAGAAATATCCGAGAAGTGGCCGGATGCTATAACAGCCATTACTCATCGTATAGGAAGGCTTGATATTTCTGAAATTGCGGTTGTCATTGCGGTATCAACTCCGCATCGGAAGGATGCGTATGACGCAAATGAATATGCGATTGAACGTATTAAACAAATTGTACCCATTTGGAAAAAAGAGCATTGGGAAGACGGAGAAATGTGGATTGGTGATCAGCTAGAAACGAAACGATACCCAACCGGCAAACCTGAGGAGGAAGATTTAGTATGATTACCGTTTTATTTTTTGCGCATCTTCAAGAAATTGCTGGTATGGAGAAACTCACTCTTGATGTTGACCAAATATCTATTAAATCCCTTAAACAAAAGCTAAAGGAAGAGTATCAATTTAAAAACCTTGATCAAATCATGTTTGCGATTAATGAAGAATATGCAACAGAGGATGAGATCATCAAAAACGGTGACATTGTTGCCTTAATCCCACCAGTAAGTGGCGGGTAAGTTCAAAAGTATCTATAAGAAATAACCACCCAATCGGGTGGTTATTTTACTATCAAGTCATTACACAACAAAATTATGTCAATTTTTTGGCGGAAATGTGTCTAAGTTGTGATTTCTGTCACAGTTAACTACCATCTGTACATTTACAATATAAGTAGAGACAATAATTCTATTAAATGACTTGTACTGGGTAAGGGTGAAATGATGATGAATTTACTTGATATGATACTTTGGGTAGTGTTTCCGTATACCGTGATATTTGTATTTATTACATGGATGATTTGGAAAAGTGAATACCAAATCCGTTTAAAGCAGGTTAAATATATATTTTTAGTAGTACTCTTTCTGTTTGTAGGATCAGGATCAGTTATTTTAATTACTATTCAAACTGATTACCCCTTAGTTCTTAAGTGGACGAAAGGATTCCTTACCTTGAATCCGAGTATGGACTTGATGTATATGGCTTCACCATTCACACAAATTCATATCTTATCATTATTTATTTTGCTATTACTTCTTCCTTTCACAGGCATTACGTTTCAAAAGCATACAATCCTTCAAATGGAGGATGAGGATGCTAGCTTAATTACAAAATGGTAAAAGACAGACGTAGCGTATGAATTTTATTTAAAGGGTGTCCATCGGGCATCCTTCTTTATGTAAAGGAACTATAGAAATTACCTTTCCCGGATAACATTCATTTAGGTCTATCTCCTTTCAGCTCCAGCGCCTATCCAGATTTCACACTTGAACAAGCTTCAGCGATTATATTGCGCTTTTTTCCTGTATTTTTACTATATCTTTATACGAAACCATAACTTGTACCTAAATATCTTTTTACTCCAATAATTAGTCATAAAGGCAATACTGAAAAAAATGTATTCTATTATTCTTACTAATTTATAAAAATACAATTGATTTTATTTTTATACGGACTTATAATGGTACATATTTCAAATTTTAACTTTGAACAATAATATTTCTAAGCTGTGGGATGAACTGATATAGCAGAGGTTGCAACCTTGCTAAAAAGGTAAAAACTTCCATGGTAAAGTATCACTTTATTGTAATGTGCTCGAAGATATTCTGGGAGACAAAAACGCTAACGCGAAATTATTAATATTCAAGGAGGATGCAATGAAGGCAGGTATAGTTGGAGTTACTGGTTATAGTGGCATCGAATTATTACGATTATTACAATTTCATCCATATATTAATGTTCACTCTGTATACTCTTCTTCTCAGGTTGGCATGAAGCTTTCAGAGGTCTATCCGCAAATTTCAAGTCTTGCAAATTATTCCTTAGAAAGTATAGATATTCCTAAAATTGCCAATGAGGTTGATGTGGTATTTATCGCAACACCTTCTGGGGTATCGTCGACTCTAATTCCTGAACTAATTAGTCAGGATGTAAAGATTGTTGACCTATCGGGTGATTATCGTTTAGGAGACCCAGCGATCTTTGAAAAATGGTATAACCACCCTGGTCCAAGGCAAGAAGATTTGGAAAAAGCAACTTATGGATTATCAGAATGGAATCGAGAAGATATCAAGAATAGCAGTTTCATATCCAATCCGGGCTGTTATCCAACTGCAACATTACTTGGATTGGCACCATTGGTTATAAATAAAAAAATCGATGTAAGCTCGATTGTAATCGATGCAAAATCAGGAATATCAGGTGCAGGAAAGAGTCCTTCAAAAACTACACATTATGCGGAGACTAACGAGAATTTTTCAATCTATAAAGTAAATCGTCACCAGCATATACCTGAGATTGAACAGGTACTTAAAGTATGGGACGAAACAATTCCTTACGTTACCTTCAGTACACATTTAGTGCCAATGACTAGAGGAATCATGTCAACAATATATATTAATAGTATATCAGATTCAATTACCTTTGAGAGTCTGTATGAATTGTATTCTACTAGTTATGAAGATTCGCCATTTGTACGTATAAGAGACAAAGGGAACTTCCCTTCAACTAAAGAAGTGTATGGCACAAATTATTGTGACATTGGTCTTGCATTTGATGAACGTACGAAGCGTATTACAGTAGTCTCAGTAATAGATAACCTAGTAAAAGGTGCAGCTGGGCAGGCTATTCAGAATGCCAACCTAATGTTTGGTTGGCCTGAAGATACTGGATTACAAATGGTACCGGTTTTCCCATAAAAATAAGTTGTACTAAAATGTAATGAAATTTTAGCTCGAAATGAGTATTCACTAAAGGGAGTGACTAGCTTGTTAGATACGAAAGATATTCAAGTGTTGAAATTGGAAGAGGGTACAATCGTAACTCCTAAGGGATTTAAAACAGCAGGTGTCCATGCTGGATTACGTTATACAAAAAGGGACTTAGGAGTCGTTATTTGTGATGTACCAGCAAGCTGTGCGGCTGTGTACACGCTAAGTCACTTTCAAGCACCACCAATTAAAGTGACAAAGGAAAGTATTGCTACTGAAAATAAATTACAAGCAGTAGTCATTAATAGTGCATGTGCAAATGCTTGTACAGGTCAACAGGGTTTATTGGATGCATACGAAATGAGGGCTGAGACTGCGGCACAATTTGGTATTGAAGAGCATCTTGTAGCGGTTGCATCAACAGGTGTTATTGGTGAACTTCTGCAAATGGATAAAATTAAAAATGGAATAAAAATGCTTCAACCAACAGCTACGAAAGAAGCAGCAGAAGACTTTCAAACTGCTATTTTAACTACGGATTTAGTTATGAAAAAGGCATGTTACCAAACAACTATTAATGGAAAAACAATTTCCATAGCAGGTGCAGCCAAAGGATCAGGGATGATTCATCCTAATATGGCTACGATGCTTGCATTTGTAACAACAGATGCAAATATTGACTCAGCTTCTCTACAAATTGCGATGAAAGAAGTAACAGATGTAACCTTTAACCAAATTACAGTAGATGGGGAAACGTCGACAAATGATATGGTATTAGTTATGGCGAGTGGAATGGCCGAAAATGAACCTTTAACTCCACAACACGCTGAATGGAAAGTATTTGTGCATGCTCTTCATACGACTTTTGAGGATTTGGCAAAGCAAATTGCAAGGGATGGAGAAGGTGCTACTAAACTAGTAGAAGTAAATGTTACTGGTGCTGTATCTGAAGTAGACGCACGAATTATCGCCAAAAAGATTGTTGGTTCGAATCTAGTAAAAACAGCAATATATGGTTCTGATGCGAACTGGGGACGTATCATTGGGGCGATTGGCCATAGTACAGCAACTGTTAACCCAGATAATGTAGATATATCAATTGGATCTATACAAATGCTAAAGGCGAGTCAGCCAATTGCATTTTCAGAAGAACTTGCGAAAGCGTATTTAGATAATAGTGAGGTTGTGATTAATGTAGACCTTCATATTGGAGATGGGTTTGGAACAGCTTGGGGATGCGACTTAACCTATGATTATGTAAAAATCAACGCAAGCTATCGTTCGTAAGGAGGCTATAATGAACACGATTGTTATTAAGTGTGGAGGGAGTATCCTCGCAGAGTTATCGGACTCATTTTTTCATAGCATACGAGAATTAAAACAAAACGGTTATAAGATTGTTATTGTTCATGGCGGTGGACCCGAGATTGGCCAAATGCTAGCTACCTTGGATATCAGAAGTGAGTTTGTAAACGGATTACGCAAAACCACACCTGAGGTGTTAGAAGTTGCTGAGATGGTGTTGTCAGGTACAGTTAATAAGAAGTTAGTATCATTGCTTCAGAAGGCCGGTATTCAAGCTGTTGGATTATCTGGAAGTGACGCATTGCTTCTTCAAGCCACACCTATCGATTTGGAAAGCCTGGGGTATGTTGGGGAAGTAAAGAACGTAAATATCTCATTCCTTACACAACTATTAGCACTAGATTATGTGCCAGTTCTATCACCAATAGGAATAGATGAAGAGTTAACTAAGTATAACATCAATGCTGACATAGCAGCAGCAAGTGTAGCAGTAGCGTTACACGCAAACCATTTATTATTTGTGACGGATGTACCAGGAATCTTAAAAAATGGTGAATTATTACCTGAACTATCTACAAATACCGTAGTTGATTTAATTGGGGAAGGCACCATTTATGGAGGAATGATTCCTAAGGTTAACGCAGCACTTTCAGCATTAGAGTTTGGGAGCTTACAAGAAATAACGATCATTAGTGGAAAAGACTCCTTGGTTGCGCTGGACGGAAGCATAAAAGGAACAAAAATCGTAAAGGAACTAGAGGTGATATAATGGATGCACTTTTTCCAACCTACGCTAGATGGGAAATAACTGTTGATTCTGCAGAGGGTGCAAATATTGTTGATATGAACGGCACTAAATATTTAGATTTTGTATCAGGAATCGCAGTATGTAACCTAGGACATCGTCATCCTGCTGTACTTGATGCTGTGCAGCAACAACTGACAAAATTTTGGCATGTTTCGAATTTGTTTCATACAAATATTCAACAAGAGGTTGCTGGTCAGCTTGTCAGCAATTCCGATTTAGATGCAGTTTTTTTTTGTAATAGTGGAGCGGAAGCTAATGAGGCAGCATTAAAGCTTGCACGTAAATATACACAGAAATCGAAGGTCATAACATTTATACAATCGTTTCATGGTAGGACCTTTGGAACGATGGCAGCTACGGGCCAAGAAAAGATTCATTCTGGTTTCGGCCCACTTTTACAGGAGTTTATCTACCTTCCTTATAATGATTGTGAGGCATTAAAGGAAGCGATGGACGATTCTGTTGCAGCCGTGTTAGTTGAGGTTGTGCAAGGGGAAGGTGGAGTGGTACCTGCTACTTCAGAGTTTTTAACATTAATTGAAGTGCTCTGTCAGCAAAATGGTGCACTCTTCATAATAGATGAAGTTCAAACCGGTATTGGTAGAACTGGAAAGAAATTTGCATACCAGCATTTTGGTATATCTCCTGATATTATTACAGTTGCTAAAGGACTGGGTAATGGCTTACCAATTGGAGCTATGTTAGGGAAAGCAAAGCTAAAAGAAGCTTTTGGTCCAGGATCACATGGTTCGACCTTTGGTGGTAACCCCATTTCATTAGCAGCAGCACAAGCAACGGTATCGATTATCTTTGAAGATAGCTTCTTAGATGAAGTTGAGAAAAAGGGAGCATATTTAAAAGAACAACTGAATAAAGTGCTTGGAAACGAGGAATGGGTAAATGAAGTCCGTGGAAGCGGACTTATGCTTGGAATTGCATGTCAATCAAATGCAGCGGAATCAATAGCAGCATTACGAAAAAATGGCTTGCTAACACTACCTGCTGGACCAGACGTAATTAGATTATTGCCACCTTTAACGGTTTCATATGAACAATTAGATGAGGCTGTCAATATAATAAAAAGTACTCTCGTTACAGAATATGCCAAGTAGCAATAACAAAGGAAAGTCACTGGCAATTATCAATCAAATGTGCCTTGGCGTATTTGCTTAGATTTTTTCGAGCTTGGGGGATAAAGTTACTTCAATATGTGAAGGTATTATTCCACCGATTGGTAGTTTAACCACCAATCGGGCATTTACTGACAGATGCCCTCCATGAGGGCTAAGTGCCAGTTAATGCGAGGAAAATTGTCATTAAAAAATCGTGGCATCCGCTGGAGGCTTTAACTATTTTCAGTGGGGGTTTATACCCCACTGAATTAGATACTCTTTTTGCAAATATCCCCCACTAATAGAAGTAGGGACTTCTGCTGACTAAAGTTAATATAATTGCCAGTAAACAATTATTTTTTTTGGATACGTTTGTATAAAAATACGTTACGATAAATAAAAATACGAGGTGGAGAAATGAAGGGCTATTTACACTTAGAGAATGGTGAAAACTTTGAAGGAACTTTGTTTAGTTCAAATCCTGAGGCTTTCATAACTGGGGAGATCGTATTTTTTACAGGAATGACAGGCTATCAAGAGGTCTTAACGGATCCTTCTTATAAAAACCAAATTATTGTGTTTACCTACCCGTTAATTGGCAATTACGGGATAAATGAATTTGATTTTGAAAGTAAACAACCACATGTAGCTGGTGTAGTAGTGTATGAATCGAAGGAAGCCTTCTCGCACTATAATGCAAAATATTCATTAAAGCAGTATTTAGAAAAATGGAATATTCCTTTACTTACACATGTGGATACACGAGCAGTTGTAAAACGAATTCGAAACGAAGGCACTATGCAATCGGTAATAAGTGCGTCCCCTTCATCAGACTTTAAATCAGCTACAGCTATTTCGAGCCCTGTAAAAGAGGTTAGTAGCAAACATGTGCAGACGTATGGATCTGGTAAACATCATATTGTACTAATGGACTTTGGATTTAAAAAATCAATCTTGCACTCCTTTTTATCTAGAGGCTGCAAAGTAACGGTGGTACCATATGATACTACTTTTGAAGCGATACATGAGCTTTGTCCAGATGGGATTGTACTTTCAAATGGACCAGGAGATCCAAAGGCATTACAAGAGTACTTACCTACAATCAGAAAAGTGATAGAAAATTTCCCTACACTTGCTATTTGCTTAGGGCATCAGTTAGTAGCTTTAAGCTTTGGGGGAGATACGAAAAAGCTGAAATTTGGTCATAGAGGTGCAAATCAACCTGTTTCAGATTTAGTTACAAACAAGGTTTATATCACGTCACAAAATCACAGTTATGTAGTGGATGAGGGAAGTTTAGATAATACTGGATTACAAGCTCGTTTTAAGAATTGCAACGACGGTTCAATAGAAGGAATGTCACACGTAGAGCTCCCAATTTTAACTGTGCAATTTCACCCAGAAGCTCATCCTGGGCCAATAGAAAGCAGCTGGATCTTTGACGAATTTATGGAAAACAACTGTGCTGTTAGGAGAGAAAAATTATATGCCTAAGAATACATCAATAAAATCGATTTTAGTTATTGGCTCCGGACCAATTGTAATTGGGCAGGCGGCAGAATTTGATTACTCAGGGACGCAGGGCTGTAGAGCACTTCAAGAAGAAGGCTACAAAGTAATATTAGTTAATAACAACCCCGCAACAATTATGACGGATGAGGTTAACGCAGATATTGTTTATTTTGAACCATTAACAACAGAAAGCCTAGAAAAAATTATTGAAAAGGAACGTCCAGACGGATTGCTTGCAACACTCGGCGGACAGACAGGATTGAATTTGGCTTTCAGTCTTTATGAAAAAGGGATCTTAAATAAATTTAATGTAAAGGTTCTTGGAACACCCATTGATTCCATAAAAAAAGGTGAGGACAGAGAAGCCTTTCGTAATTTAATGAACCAATTGGATGAACCTGTCCCAGATAGTGAAATAGTTACAACCGAAGATGAAGCTGTTTCATTTGTAGAAAAGGTAGGATTTCCAGTTATCATTCGACCAGCCTACACATTGGGGGGAACAGGAGGAGGCATTGCGAACGATTCGCAACAGTTAATTGAATTAACGAAAAATGGCTTGTCCGAAAGCCCAATTACTCAATGTTTGATTGAAAAGAGTATTGCTGGTTATAAAGAAATTGAATACGAGGTTATGCGAGATCAAAAAGGAACATGCATCACCATTTGTAATATGGAAAATATCGACCCTGTAGGAATTCATACAGGTGATTCTATTGTTGTAGCACCATCCCAAACACTAACAGATGAAGAATATCAAATGCTACGCTCTGCCTCCATCCATATTATTTCCGCACTTGGTATTGTGGGGGGATGTAATATTCAATTTGCGTTAGACCCCCAAAGTAAAAATTACTATTTAATTGAAGTGAATCCACGGGTTAGTCGTTCTTCGGCATTAGCTTCAAAGGCAACGGGCTATCCGATTGCAAAAATGGCTGCAAAACTAGCAGTAGGCTACACACTTGATGAACTCATCAATCCTGTTACTGGTAAAACGTTTGCTAGCTTTGAGCCTGCATTGGATTATGTTGTTGTTAAGTTTCCAAGGTTCCCGTTTGATAAGTTTACAGATGTGCCTCATACCTTGGGGACACAAATGAAGGCAACTGGTGAAGTAATGGCGATTGACAGGAACTTAGAAAGTGCAATCCAAAAAGCCGTACATTCACTAGAAGCAGAAAACAAAAGCTTACGTCTTCCAAGTATAGAGGAAAAATCAACCGAAGAACTACTTCAAAGTGTTAAAAAAGGGGATGACTATCGTTTCTTTGCTGTTCTCGAACTAATAAGAAGAGGTACTAAACCCGTAGAGCTTCACGAGATTTCAAAAATAGACCTATTCTTTTTAAATAGCATAGATTCGTTAATTAAAACGGAAAAGGAAATTAGCAGCAAGGCAGCCGAAGCTTTTACACCAGAGTTTATACGGGAAATAAAAGAAAAGGGTTACTCTGATCAATATATTGCCTATCTAAGTGGCAAGAAAGAATCAGACATCCGTCAAAAACGGATAGAGCTTGGGATTGTGCCGAGCTACAAATGTGTGGATACCTGTGCTGGAGAGTTCGCAGCGCAAACCGCTTATTATTATTCAAGCTATTACGGAGAAAACGAGCTAACAGTTTCAAACAAACGCAAGGTGCTTATCCTTGGTTCTGGGCCAATACGGATTGGTCAAGGAATCGAGTTTGATTATAGCTCTGTCCATGGAATATTGGCACTTCAAGAAGAGGGATATGAAACATTATTAATGAATAACAACCCTGAAACTGTAAGCACAGATTACGAAATCGCTGACAAACTATTTTTTGAGCCTCTTACACTTGAGCATGTACTCAATGTTATTGAAGCCGAACAAGTGGAGCAAGTCATTGTACAATTTGGCGGCCAAACAGCAATTAATTTGGCTAAAGGGCTTGAAGATGCTGGAGTATCAATTTTAGGAATTAATCAAGACATTATTGACCAGCTTGAAGATCGTGACCGTTTTTACAAGCTGTTAGAAAAAATAGAAGTCCCTCATTTACCAGGTGAGATTGCTAAGGATGTAGATGACCTGTTCATCAAGGCTAAAGAAATAGGATTTCCTATTTTAATTCGTCCTTCCTATGTAATTGGTGGCAAAGGGATGATTATTATCAATAATGAAGAACAGCTATTAAAAATAGTTGATGATATTCATAGTCATACATTCCCGTTATTAATTGATGCATATGTACCTGGTTTAGAAATTGAGATTGATTTACTCACTGATGGTAAGGACATTTTAATCCCTGTCATCATCGAACATATTGAAAAAGCTGGAGTTCACTCTGGTGATAGTCACGCAGTGATTCCCACACTTTCATTGACAACCAAGGATAAACAAACAATTGAAAAATATGCGGAAACAATTGCAAAAGAGCTACAATTTGTTGGGATTATGAATATTCAATTTGTAATGAATAACAACAACCTTTATGTTCTCGAAATCAATCCGCGTGCAAGTCGTACAGTTCCTGTAGTTAGCAAAATTACAGGTATACCGATGATTCAACTAGCTACAAAGCTTCTCCTTGGTAGAGCATTAAAGGAATTAATAAATCATACTGGATTAATGCCAGACTTACCTTACTTTACAGTGAAATACCCAGTGTTTTCAACATACAAGTTAATGGGAGATCCGACAGTTGGCCCTGAAATGAAATCAACCGGTGAGGGAATAAGCATAGCTGAATCGATTGATTCCGCTTATACAAAGGTTTTTCATCATTATCTACTTTCGAAAAAAGGCTCAGTTGAAATCATGTTCGATAATAATGTGATTCCAAGTGATATACAAAAGGAAGCAGAAGAACTAGGTTTTACTTTATATCATGTAACAGATTTTCCAAAATGGGTAAAGAGTGAAGGTGCACTAGCATTGGTTAGTCTTGAAAATACGGATGAGGCTAAAAAACGAAAAATTGATGCAAATCAAAAAAGAATACAGGTATTTACGCAGCTTGAAACTTTTAAAGCATTTTTACAGGCTTGTCGTGAATCCTCCTTTTCGGTAACTTCCATTCAGGAGTGGAGAAGTAAATATTCACATAAGAAAGAAGTGTTGGCCTAATGACAACTGTATGGAAACAAAACAAAGAAAATACATTAAAGGGGAAAGATTTATTAACTCTTCTAGATTTGACTACGGATGAAATTTTGGAATTGTTAGACTTTGCAATTGAGTTAAAAGAGGCTTATAAGAAGGGGGTAGAAACCCCTTATTTAAAAGGTAAAACCCTTGCGATGATTTTTGAAAAACCATCTACTCGTACGAGAGTGTCTTTTGAGGCAGGCATGTTACAGCTAGGTGGAAATGCCCTTTATTTAAATAGTCATGATCTACAGCTTGGTAGAGGAGAAACAATTGCGGATACGGCAATGGTGTTGTCAGAGTATGTTGACGCAATTATGATACGAACTTTTGAACACGAAAAAATTGAAGAGTTAGCAAAATATGCAAGTATACCTGTTATTAATGGGCTGACAGAGGATTATCATCCGTGCCAAGCACTTGCTGATTTACTAACTATCTATGAAATAAAGAAAACATTTAAAGGATCTAAGCTTGTGTATATTGGTGATGGGAATAACGTTTCTCATTCTCTTATGATTGGTGCTGCTAAGGTAGGATTAAATTGTACGGTTATTTGTCCTCCAGAGTATAAGCCAAAAGAACAAATTACTGAAAAAGCAAAAGAGATAGCCAAGTATACAAACGCTAAGATTGAGATATGCCATGATTCACACACTGGTGTGGAAGGAGCCGATTTTATCTATACTGATGTTTGGGCAAGTATGGGGCAGGAGAAGGAACAGCTAAAGCGAGCAAAGGTATTTATGCCTTATCAAGTTAATTCTGAACTTGTTGCTAAAGCGAACAACAATTACTCCTTTATGCATTGCCTACCAGCACATCGCGGAGAAGAGGTTACTGCTGAAGTTATGGATGGGCCTCATTCAGTGGTGTTTGAACAGGCAGGAAATCGTCTGCATGTACAAAAAGCTGTTCTAAAACAGATACTTGGATAGTACCAAAAGAGTGTACAAGCGACTTTCATGATTTCTAACATTAGTGGGTATAGTAAAGATGTATTACTATCCGAAGGAGGCTTATCATGGGGCAAAGTCATGAATTTCGCTCAGGGCAAAAGGCGCCGAATAACGGTATCTATGTGGAGATTGGGGAACAAGGGGATATGGTAAAGAACCCTAAAAGCATAAAACTTAATGCTGGGGATCCATTTCCTGAGACTTCAAACCATAACCGTAAATGGACCTATAAAAGAAAGCCATAATTGGTTACTATACAAAAATGTTCTATAAACAATAGAGTTTAAAGAGTTAAAAAAAAGACCCCTTTGGGTCTTTTTTTTGTGATAAATATTATTTGTGATAAACTTGCTTAAAAGCTCGCTTTTAAGTAGCTTGCGGTCAAAAACGCGTGGCAATGAAAAGTCAGAGAACGACTTTTTTGCAGCAACACATATAATTGTCGGACTTGCAAAGGACGTGCAGACGTCAACGTTCGCCACAGGACATGGCGGGTCTTAGTTGATGTTCCTCTGCCAAGGCGATGCACATTTCTTAATGATGTGAACCTTCAACAGGTTCATTTGGGATTACTGCTCCTAATATAATGATTAGAGCTGTAACAATAACAGCTACAACTGAAGCTGTAGCAAATTCATATGTAGCACCCTGCATGGATCCAATAACATAAGATGCCATTTGAATTAGAAGGAATGTCCAAAAGAATGTCCAAAAGTAGCGCAATGGTTTCACCTCGATCAAATACGCCTTGGCATATTTGCGCCCAGATTTTTTTCGAGCTTGGTCGAAAAATTTTAAAAATCTGAGGCATCCGCCGGAGGCTTTATCTTTATTTAGTAGGGTTGAACCCACATTGGAATTGTATACCTTTATTCCATTCATCCCTTCACTTTGAATAAGGAGAGAATTCTTGAATAAAGATAAACAACAATTTGATTTAAGTTTACCACAATTGTTAATAAGAAGAAAATATATTTTGTAGGCATTCCCCCTTTCATCTTTTCCTAAAACACATACATTATTAATGAAGCACTGAATCAGTAATAGGAGAGGAGATAATGATACACAATCAACTATTTTTTCAGCTTGATACGGAGTGGTCTGCTCTTCATTTGCCAGAACGTCCAAACGGATTTGGTGTATTGATAATCGGTGATCAAAATAATTTTGTAGAAGAAAACTCAAGCTTATGGACACAGAATTATGCAAGGTCACAAATCTTAAATTACCTAAAAGAGAAAGGTTATACCGTTTTTTATTCGAATTTATACGGTCCAAACTGGGGAAGCTCTGACTCAATTAAATTGGCTGCACAGCTTTATCACGTTGTAATGAAACGAGAAATCTTAAATAAACGCATTCATATACTCGCAGAAGGAATGGGTGCATTAATCGCAATGCAGCTAATCAATAGGATGAGTGAAAATATTAGATCGGTAGCTTTACTAAATCCCTGTATTGATCTTTTGGCTCACATCGAAAATGAAAAAGAACATAAATTCTTTTATAAAAAACTAATTAAAGAAATTGCAGCCTCTTACCAATTAAGTGAAAAAGAAGTAGAGGTAAATTTTGCACAATATGCTCCAAAGGTAAACCTGTCTTCACCTACAATACCGATAAAAATCTGGCAAAGCACGAATGAAAAGACGTACATTCCTGAGATCCACAGTAGAAAATATCAAAATGGCAATAAAAAAGTTACATTGAGCTACCATGTTAGTGAATCTACATTTGCCTTTAGTCAATCTGTCTGTAACTTTTTTTATGAACAAGAACATGAATTGTGATAGTCCCTTATTTTAATAAAGAATGGGGACTATTACGCTGTTTGCAAGCATACGATACAGTAACAATATTTACAGGAGAGGTTCAAAAAATCACCAAATGATAGGCTTCGAAATTCGGCGTGAGGTAGACCAAGTTAGGAAGAATATCTGTATATGTGCTTGTGTCTTCTAGATTTTTCAAGGTGGTACATTCCTCAGAACAAGGCAGCGAAGAAGTTATTTCAACGTTGTTACCTTGCTTGATCCTCGAGGCTGCCCTCCTTGCTCCTCTTTGTTTGCGATTCGTCGAATTTTGAATACACACTTATAGGAGATGTTTAAATGAAGAAGGCAATTATTTTTGGAGCTTTCTCGTTAGCAGGGTATGGACTATGCTGTCAATTGCTTGAGGATGAGGTACATGTCATAGGAATTGACAATATTCCAAAAGAAAATAGCTCAGAGGAAGAGAGAATGTTATGGATTGGACGGAATGCATTATTTCACCTTGTAGAACCTTCACCGGAATTATACAGTACAAGTTCTATCGTTTTTAAGAGTGCTGATGTAGTCTATTATCCATGGTTTGGGCCAAACCGATTACACGATAGAGGAAATAATGAACATCTAGAGGTTACCACAGTGATGGAGTTTTGTAGTAACGAGCGACTTAAGCTAATTCTTGTCTCGTCACAAAAAGTTGCGAATAAAAACAATCTTTCATTTAGTGCGGACGAGGACACTGTCCAAATGTATAAAAAAGTTGATCTAGAGAATAGTCTTGATACTCATCGAATGATACGTACTCAAAATATTGAATTACTCTTTACATTTATAGATTTTTCAAATGGTAACCTTGAAGAAGGTGTAACCAAACTATTGGAGCATAAAGAGTGGGTAAGTAGAAAGTTTACCTTTTAAATCCTTAAAAAGGCAAGAAACTCTTGCCTTTTTTGTCAGCATAAAAACGGGAAGATTATCTTTTGAATAATAGATTAATTACCACCAGTCCAATAATTAAGATGTGTAACACTTCCAAACCTACTAAAAATACAATAAAATAAGGGATAAGTAGTATATCGAACGATTAATGTTGTGTGTGTTGGTTTTAAAGGAGATGTAAACATGAAGAAAATAAGTAAATGGCTGCCTCTCTTATTCATACTGATTATTCTTGTTTCATGTGGACAACCTGAATTCGAAGCAAGAATACAAAAAGTGGGATTGCTTGTACCTGATACAATCAATGATCAAGTATGGGGGACGAAAGGCTATAAAGGAATACTCCAAATAAAAACACAATTTGATGTAGATGTTTTTTATGAAGAAGGTATAACCTCTGAAGCGGCTACAAGGCAGGCGGTGGAAGATTTTGTAAACAAAGGTGTTAATTTTATATTTGGTCACGGCAGTGAATATGCGGTATTTTTCAATGAGCTAGCAGATGAGTTTCCAAATGTTCATTTTATTTGCTTCAATGGAAATGCGAGAGAAGAAAATGTCACTAGTTTGAATTTCGACTCGCATGCTATGGGCTTTTTTGGTGGAATGGTTGCCGGTAAAATGACTGAAACGAACAAAGTCGGTATCATTGCTGCATATGAATGGCAACCTGAAATAACTGGTTTCTACGAAGGAGCTTTCTTTCAAAATAATAAAGTCGAGGTAGAAATTGATTATGTTCAAAATTGGGATAACGATGAGAGAGCGATTACAAGTGTTGAACAAATGATTGCGGATGGTGTTGATGTGGTTTATCCTGCAGGAGACGGATATAATGTACCTGTGATTGATAAATTAAAAGAAGCTGGCCTGTATGCAATTGGTTTCGTTTCTGATCAGTCTGATTTAGGTGAGGAAACTGTATTAACTAGCACCGTACAACATGTGGACCAACTCTATCTACTCGTTGCTGAACAATATAATAAAGGGGAGCTACGCTCAGGGAATCTTTATTTCGACTTTCAGGATGGTGTGATCTCCCTTGGGAAATTTAGTCCAAAGGTGGATAAAGATTTTCAGGAGGAGCTAGACAAATATATTCAAGAGTATATCGAAACAGGAAATCTGCCTTCTCAATAAGAAGAAGCTACCACAAATGTGATAGCTTCTTTATTTTTTTCGAAAATAATCAAGTAGCGGTGAAAGCTGCTTAAAGGCTGGTTTTATGTTGTTAATGGAAGTCATGATATCATCAACTTGTTTTAAAAGATGTCCGTAATCTACATTATTTTTTTCGATTTCCTTATGCTTCTCCATACGGATAGGGACCGAGCTTCTTCGCGAACGATTTCCAAACATTAGACGGTCAAATGGATCATGTATTTCCTCTTTCTCATTCGTTTCATTCAAACTAAACTCTTCGATATTATCTTGATTTTGAGTCATCTTTTCACCAACTTTGCTAAAATTTTCTCAAAAATGTGTGTTCAAAAAGTCGACGAATCGCAAAGCAATAAATTCATGGAACAACAACCTCGAGAACCGTAGCGAGGCAACAACATTCAATTGAAATTAGACTGCCTTCTGAGCAATTTACTTCCCAGATATCTCTTTTGTATTCGCAAGCATATATACGTAAGTATTCGTTTTATACTTGACTAAAAAATATGCCGAGATTCAAAGCTATTATTAGATGACTTTTTTGAACATCCTCCTATATATAAGTATGAAATACGAAAAGAGAATGAGTTAGGCCTGAATAACAGAATAAATAGGCTAAGGTGGATTTTTACTAGAAATTAGCGCGTTATAGTTGATTACATCAAAAAAATGAATTAAAATTAGTACCAAGTACTAATAATTGATAATAAAAATATAATACGTGTAGAAAAATAATGATACTTTCACTTTTCTATAAAAGGGAGATGTTTGTATGGGCGTAGGAATTATTGGCATAAGCAGATTCATACCCGAACGAATTGTTACGAATAAGGAACTTGAAAAAATGATGGATACATCTGATGAATGGATCCGTACTCGAACTGGAATTGAAGAAAGAAGAATTGCGGATGACGATACAGATACATCTGATATGGCGTACGCAGCTGCTCGTAATGCAATTGAACAAGCTGGAATAACTGCTGAACAATTAGATTTAATAATTGTTGCTACTGTTACACCAGATCATCCATTTCCGTCTGTATCATGTTTAATTCAAGAAAGACTTGTCGCGAAAAACGCTGCCGCAATGGATATTAGTGCAGCATGTGCAGGATTTATGTATGGTATTGTTACTGGAAAGCAGTTTATTGAAACGGGAACTTATAAACATGTCCTCGTAGTTGGTGTCGAGAAGTTATCGAAAATTGTGGATTGGAATGATCGTAATACGGCCGTGTTATTTGGAGATGGTGCAGGTGCTGCAGTACTTGGTCAAGTCTCTGAAGGAAGGGGAATATTATCCTTTGAATTAGGTGCTGATGGAACAGGAGCGAAGCATCTCTATCAAGATGAACATATTATTATGAACGGTCGAGAAGTATTCAAATTTGCAGTTAGACAAATGGGTGAATCAAGTATAAATGTACTTGAAAAAGCGGGATTAACTCGTGAGGATGTTGATTATCTCATTCCACACCAGGCAAATATTCGAATAATGGAGGCTTCAAGACAAAGACTTGAACTACCCATTGAAAAAATGTCGAAGACTGTAAATAAATACGGTAATACATCTGCAGCATCAATTCCAATTTCAATTGTTGAAGATATAGAAGAAGGAAAAATAAAAGATGATGACGTAATTGTAATGGTAGGTTTTGGTGGTGGATTAACCTGGGGTGCTCTCGCAATAAGATGGGGACGTTAGTTTATAACAGGTTAAACAAAATATTTGATCCAATACAGTTAAAATTTCTACTATTATAATATGGAAGGGGTTAGAGTTAGGATATGGAAAAAAAACGTGTAGTAGTTACTGGTTTAGGTGCGGTAACTCCAATAGGAAATGATACAAAAACTGCTTGGGAAAATGCTAAGAACGGTGTTTCTGGCGTTGGACCATTAACGAGAATCCAAATAGAGGGTTTACCAGCAAAGGTTGCAGCGGAGTTGAAGGATTTTAATCCAGATAATTATATCGATAAAAAAGAATCAAGACGAATGGATCGCTTTACACAGTATGCACTTGCAGCTTCTTTTATGGCTGTCAAAGATGCTAACTTAATAATAACGGATGAAAATGCCGAGCGTGTCGGGGTTTGGATTGGTTCTGGAATTGGCGGTATGGAGACACATGAGGAACAGCATAAAATCTTCTTAGAAAAGGGATATCGCCGAGTTAGCCCATTCTATGTGCCAATGATGATTCCAGATATGGCTGCAGGTCAAGTATCTATTGCAATTGGTGCAAAAGGAATAAACTCTTGTACAGTAACAGCATGTGCAACTGGAACAAACTCCATTGGAGATGCTTTTAAGGTTATTCAACGTGGAGATGCAGATGTTATGGTAACTGGTGGCGCGGAAGCCCCTCTAACAAACATGGCATTTGCAGGGTTTACTTCAGCTAGAGCTTTATCTTTTAATCCCGATCCGAAGACTGCAAGTCGTCCATTTGATATGAATCGTGACGGCTTTGTGATGGGGGAAGGTGCAGGGATTCTTGTAATTGAAGAGCTTGAACACGCATTAGCACGTGGAGCACATATCTATGCAGAAATTGTTGGTTATGGAGCTACAGCCGATGCGTATCATATTACTGCACCAGCACCTGGTGGTGAAGGTGGAGCAAGAGCTATGAAAGCAGCTATTGCTGATGCAAATTTAGTACCATCCGATATCGATTATATAAATGCCCATGGTACAAGCACAGACTATAATGATAAATATGAAACAGCAGCGATTAAAGAAGTATTTGGAGAGCATGCCTACAAGCTAGCAATTAGCTCTACAAAATCAATGACTGGTCACTTATTAGGGGCTGCAGGCGGCGTGGAAGCCATATTTACAATCTTGGCAATCCAAGAAGATATTATCCCACCAACAATTAACTATGAAACACCAGATCCAGAGTGTGATTTGGATTATGTGCCAAATCAATCAAGATCACAGACAGTTAGAGCAGCACTAAGTAATTCTTTAGGCTTTGGTGGTCACAATGCAACACTTGTGTTTAAAAAATACCAATAAATTTTGATTTGAGAGTCAGACTATTTCTTTGGTCTGGCTCTTTCTTTTCCTTTTATGAATAAAATATCTATGGAAGGAAGTGACAATAGGATGGGAGTTATTCGCACGGACAATTGGTTAACTGAAATGTATAGCAACCCTGTTACACTTTGTAAGAAGCTTATTTCTTACTTCCCAAAGGGGACATCAGAGAGGGAAATTTATCATCACTTACATCTACATGGAATGTACCAGCCTTTAGAGCACGTGAGGGAGTCACCGTTAGATTCACTCCCAGTAAATATATGGGATCATGTAAACAGAGAATATAAGAAGCTACAAAAAGAATGGAATGGACCGGATGTGCCAATTTTTCTTTTCCCTTCAGATGAAACGAATAGAAGAATCTCAAGGGAGTTCAATGGGAAATCAGGATTAGCCTTCCATAACAAGTTATTTTTATTCTTTGTGAGGCAAAACACAAAGGAAGAAATTAAGGCAGTTCTGACACACGAATATAATCATGTTTGCAGACTATCAAAATATAAAAATAAAGAGGCAGACTACACGTTACTAGATACAATTATATTAGAAGGAATGGCTGAAAATGCAGTTAGAGAGAGATGTGGTGATAGGTCACTAGCGAGGTGGACGTCATACTATTCGGAGAATCAACTCGAAGGAATCCTAACAAAAATCATTCAGCCAAATTTCTCTCTTAATAGGACAGAGAAAAAGCATAATGATCTATTATATGGCAAAGGGTTCTATCCTAAAATGGCGGGATATTGTACAGGATATTATCTTGTAAAGAACTATTTAGAAGCAAATAATCTTAAAAGTAATCAAGTACTGGAAATTGGTTCGGAGAAGTTTATAGAAGGTTTGACCAAAAAACACTGATGAAAAATCAGTGTTTTTTTAGCATTAAATTTTTGAAAATAGTTTTCAGTGGAACTAAAGAAATCTCCAGTTTTTCCACATCTTAACATTAATATTAGAAAATTTAAATTAAATATAATATTATAAATATATCGAAATAACATAATAATGACTATAAATCAAATATTTAAAACATAGAAAACCTTGAAATAACGGGCTTTGACAAAAAAACGCAATAATTTAAAAAATTATCTTGCAATTATAATTCTATTCTACTAAACTTTACATTACATATTAATTTTCTTGTAACCAATTTTATAAAATTTGAGGTGTTTTTATGCAGCGGATCAATAATGAAGCACCTTTGCTAGAAGTAAAGGGGTTAAAAACAGGTTTTAACATAGATGGGGAACTATATCATGCAGTTGATGGTGTATCCTTTAAAGTCAACCCACGCCAAATTGTCGGAATTGTTGGAGAATCAGGTTGCGGAAAAAGTGTTATGTCTATGTCTGTAATGAAACTATTACCTGTTGGGATAGGAAAAATTACAGATGGAGAGGTTATCTTCCAAGGGAAGAATATTGAAGGTTTATCAGATTCAGAGATGAATAAGATTCGTGGTAAAGATATCTCAATGATATTCCAAGAGCCGATGACAGCGCTTAACCCTGTATTTACGATCGGATTTCAATTACAAGAGGTTCTATTAAACCATCAAAGAATTTCGAAGCAAAAAGCACGGGAAATCAGTATTGATTTATTAAGACAAGTAGGTATATCTCGACCAGATAGTATAGTTGATGAGTACCCTCATCAACTATCAGGTGGTATGAGACAGCGGGTAATGATCGCAATGGCAATCGCATGTCAACCAAAGCTGTTAATTGCGGATGAGCCAACTACTGCTCTTGATGTTACAGTACAAGCTCAAATACTTGACCTGCTTAAAGGTATCCAAGAAAAAAATGACATGTCAGTTATTTTAATTACGCATGACTTAGGTGTAGTTGCCGAAATGTGTGACGAAGTAATTGTTATGTATGCTGGTCAAATTGTTGAAAGAACAGATGTTGATACGCTTTTCTACAATCCTAAACATCCATATACAAAGCTCTTAATGGAATCTATTCCGAAGCTTAATGAAGAAGTAGAAACATTAGGTTCAATCGACGGTATCGTACCTTCTTTAAAAAATATGCCTCGTGTAGGATGTCGCTTTGCAGATCGTTGCCCTTCAGCGATGCCAGAGTGTAGACAAATTACACCTGTTTTAGCAGAGGTAGAAGACGGACACGATGTATCCTGTCTATTGTATAAGAGTAGTCAACCTGTAGAAGGGGTGAGGTAAGGAATGGCTAATCAAACATTAGAAAAGAAGCAAAAAAACTTATTAGAAGTCAAAAATCTAAAAACCTACTATCCTATCAAGGGCGGGTTTATGAGAAAAACAGTAGGGTATGTAAAAGCTGTTGACGATGTAACCTTCGATATTAAAGAGGGAGAAACACTAGGTCTAGTAGGTGAGTCCGGTTGCGGTAAGTCTACAACAGGTCGAACAATTCTACGTTTACTAGATGCGACAGATGGACAAGTCATATTAGATGGAAAAGACATAACAAAACTAAAAGGAAAAACATTACGCGAAATCAGAAAAGATTTTCAAATGGTATTCCAAGATCCATATGCATCATTAAATCCTATGCAAATGGTTGGTGACATTGTTGCCGAGCCAATAATGAACTACACTGGGAAATCCTTAAAAGATCTAAAAGATGAAGTGATTGAACTGTTAAGGAGGGTTGGACTCCCTGAGGATGCTTATTATAAATATGCACATGAATTTTCAGGTGGTCAGCGTCAAAGAATCGGAATAGCTCGTGCATTAGCTCTAAAACCTAAGCTAATCATTGCGGATGAGCCGGTTTCCGCATTAGACGTTTCCGTTCAGTCACAAGTACTTAACCTATTAAAAGAATTACAAGATGAGTTCGGCTTAACGTTCTTATTTATTGCCCACGACCTTAGTGTTGTAAAACACATGAGTGATCGTATTGGGGTTATGTATCTTGGAGGAATTGTCGAAATCGCTGATAAGGACAGCTTGTATGCGGAACCATTACACCCATACACACAAGCGTTAATATCTGCGATTCCAGAACCGGATCCAAGACGTAAAAAGGAACGCATAGTTTTAGAAGGCGATGTACCAAGTCCGGCAAACCCACCAAGTGGTTGTCCATTCCATCCGAGATGCCCAATGGCAATGGAGGAATGTTCGAAAGCTAAACCACAATTAAAGGAGGTGAAGCCAGGACATAAGGTAGCTTGTCACTTATATAAGTAATATCTTTGGCAGCTAAATTTTTAAAACATACATGATTTAAGGGGGAAACCAGACATGAAAAAGTCAGCGTTATGGACTATCGTGCTTATGCTAGTTATGTCATTATTCCTAGCAGCTTGCGGTGGCAAAGATGAAACAGCTGAAAAAGAAGATGAAAACACTGGTTCAGAAACAACTGAACCAAAAGAAGGCGGAACTATCACTGTAGCAGTTGATACTGCTCCAGAAGGTGTATTTGAATTTGCATATTACAGAAGTAATATTGATGCACAAATCTTAAACTTTACTGGTGATTCAATTTACACTGTAAACGACAACCTTGAGTATGTTCCAAGCCTAGCTACATGGGAAATCAGTGAAGACAAATTAACGTATACTTTCAAATTTAAGGAAGGCGTTAAATGGCACAATGGAGAAGAGCTTACTGCAGAAGACTATGCATTTGCTCTAGAAACAATGGCAGATCCTGATTATGATGGCTCTCGTTTCAACTATGTTGAAAATATTAAAGGTGCGAAAGCTAAGAAAGATGGAAAAGCTGAAACAATCGAAGGTGTAAAAGTAATCGACAAGTACACAGTTGCAGTTACTTTTGAACAAGTTAAAATCAACAACCTAGAAAATCTTTGGTCTTATCCAATGCCTAAAAAGCATTATGAAGGTGTTGCTGTTGCTGATCTAGGTGAATCAGAGCAAGTACGTACAAACCCAGTTGGTCTTGGACCATTTAAAGTGAAAAAAGTAGTACCTGGTGAATACGTTGAATTAGAGCGTTTTGATGATTATTGGCAAGGTAAGCCACTACTTGATGGCGTTGTAATTAAGGTAATTGATCCTTCATTAGCAAATGGTGCATTCCAAAATAGTGAAATTGATATTATGGAAATCGCTCCTGCTTCTGTTAAAGAATTAGAAAACATGGATCACGTTAGTGTTGAAGAAGCAAGTGGAACAGTATATTCTTATATCGGTTTACGTTTTGGTCACCGTGATCAAGAAACACGTACAAATATTGCAGATTATGGCAAGTTTGAGTCTAAAGAATTACGTCAAGCATTATTATATGCAATCGATCGTCAAGCAATGATTGATGCATTCTTATCTGGAAAAGGTAAAGTTTTCAACACTGTAATTCCTTCAGCATTCTGGATGGCTGTTGATGAGTCTGAAATCAATAGCTATGAGTTCAATCAAGATAAAGCAAAAGAATTACTTGCATCTGCAGGTTATAAAGATGTTGATGGCGACGGATTTGTTGAAGATCCAGAAGGTAAGCCATTCTCAATCAAGTTTGGGCACTATGCAGGTAACGCAACATTTGAAGGTCGTTCACAAGCGATTATTCAAAGTTGGAACGACATCGGTGTAAAAACTGAATTAGCAACTGGTGGTCTAGTTGAATTCAACCTTTACAACGAAATGAAAGACAATGACGATAAGGAATTAGAAGCATTCTTCGGTTCTTGGGGAACTGGTTCTGATCCAGATCCATCTGGTCTATGGGGTAATCATGCTGAGTGGAACTATGGTCGTTGGGTAAATGAAGACAACGACAGACTTCTTAATGAAGGTCTAAGTGAAAAAGCATTTGATAAAGAATATCGTGGACAAGTTTATGTTGAGTGGCAAAAACTATTCAACGAAGAATTACCAGCTTTACCACTATGGGAAAACATGGATCTTTACGGAATTAACAAGCGTCTACAGGGTGTTCACATTAATGCAGTTGGATACCAAACGGATGTTCACAAGTGGTATGTAACTGACTGATTTCTAATTAATCAATAGAATACCCCTACAACATTAGTGGTTGGAGTATTTCAAAAACTTTACTATGGCAGCGGGGGTAAAAACCCCTGCTGTATATTGGTAAAGCCTATGGCGGTGCCTCAGATTTTTCAAGAAAGGGCTCAAATGCGTTTTCTTGAAAAATCTGAGGAAATACGCCAAGGTGCATAATTTATGAAATAAAGGATAAGGAGCAAATAACATGCTACAATACTCACTTAGAAGATTACTAGGCATGATTCCATTGTTACTCCTTACCTCCATTGTGGTTTTTTCCCTTGCGAAAATGATGCCAGGTGACCCTTTTGGAGGAGAAATTGATCCATCTAATACTGATCCTAAATATATCGAAGAAATGCGGGAAAAGTTAGGTTATAATGACCCAATTTATGTACAATATTGGAGATGGGTTACTGACTTTGTTCAGGGAGATTTTGGAAAGTCTACAGCACATAAAATGGATGTTTCAGAGCTTATTGCCCAGCGTATACCGAATACGTTATTTTTAGCATTAGTGTCATTATTTTTCACATATATTTTTGCATTTTTTATGGGAATGTATGCTGGACGAAAACCGTATACCCTCGGAGATAATTTAATTGCTGGCTATAACTACGTGGGATTAGCAATTCCTTCTTTTGTTGCGGGGATTGTGGCTATTTATTTCTTCTCATTCCAACTTGGATGGTTCCCGTTCAGTGGATCAGTTGAAGTCGGTCTTGATGAAGGTACATGGGAATATTTTGTAAGTAGACTTCACCATGTATTACTACCAGCACTTGTGTTAGGACTTATGGGAACAGCGTCTTATACTCAATTTTTACGTAACGATATCATTGAAAACAGTCGTAGAGACTTCGTAAGAACTGCAAGAGCAAAAGGTACAAAAGAATCTACAATCTATAACAAACATATTTTACGAAACTCAATTATTCCGTTAGTTACATTTTTAGGATTTGATATTGCAACCTTAATTGGTGGGGCAGTTATTACTGAAACCATCTTCACATACCCAGGTATCGGACAACTTTTCCTAGAATCCGTTACAAGAAGAGATTATGCTGTTATGATGACGATAACAATGTTACTTTCATTTCTAACACTTTTCGGGAATCTTATAGCTGATTTACTTTATGGTATAGTGGATCCGCGTATTCGATTGGATTAAGGAGGAGAACAAATGGAAGTAGTTACAAATACAAAGGTGGGTTCACCTAAAGAAGCAAATAAGAGCCTATCTCCTTGGGCACTTGCTAGAAAGAAGTTTGTAAAAAATAAATTAGCCATGATTAGCTTGGTGTTTTTAACACTAGTTATTTTAACAGCTATTTTTGGTCCTATGATAAACAAGCAGGATATTGTTCGTGTTGACTTTATGAACATCAACAAAGAACCATCAGCTGAGAACTGGCTTGGAACAGATACAAATGGTCGTGACGTTTTTGCAAGAATGCTATATGGTGCGAGAACATCATTAATGATTGGATTGTCTTGTACTTTTTTTATTACGTTAATCGGAACAATCGTAGGTTCGATTGCTGGATATAACGGTGGAAAGATTGATCAATTGTTAATGCGTTTTACAGATTTTGTCTTAGTATTCCCGTTCATGGTATTTGTTATTGTTTTAAATACTATCTTAGTTGGTAAGGTATCAGGGGCTTGGACTCTAATTATTGTAATGAGTTTATTAAGCTGGGGTGGAGTTGCCCGTATTGTTCGTAGTAGAATCCTTGCAGAAAAAGAAAATGAGTACATTCTAGCTGCGAAATCAATCGGAACAAGACCATCAAAAATCATCATGAAACATCTATTACCAAACGTTTCGTCAACAATTATTGTACAAGCTACTTTAATTCTAGCGGTTATGATTGTTGCTGAATCAGGCTTGAGCTTTTTAGGTTTTGGTGTTCCTGCCAATACTCCAAGTTGGGGTAATATGCTAGCAGAAGCAAGAGATTCAGATGTATTACGAAATAAAGTTTGGATGTGGGTACCTCCTGCAACTGCAATTACCTTAACAATACTCTCGATTAATTTTATCGGAGAAGGGTTGAAGGATGCACTAAATCCAAAATCTAATCGTTAAACAGATCTATCACAAGTGTGATGGATCTTTTTTTATGGCTGTTATCCGTAAACTTTGTTGCTTTGCCAGTTATTCAGAATGCCAAATTTAGGCTATTATTGGGATTTTATCTAATAAACCGAAACAAAATACGCAAGCCTAAAATATAACCACGAGATTATGATAATTTTTATGCTGTATCAAGAGAATGCGTTACAGTACTAAAAAGGTTTGCTAGACAAACTTACAGTTAGTTTAAAGATTCTTATACAAATTAGTAAATTCGATAGAAATAATGTGAATAAATATTTTAGTAATGTAATAATCACAAAGAACATACAACTATACTAGGAAAGTAAAAATAGAAACATGACACTTGGTAGATAACTGGAAAAACCTTGTAACTGCTAAGTTTAAACACTTTAACAGGAAAAAGTAATAAAAATAATAAAAATTATCTTGCAATTTCGACATAGTTTTTATAAAATTCTAAGTAGATTAAGAGAATAGTAAGTATTCTCCAAATAAACTAAATTAATATAATTTTAAAAATTAACTTGAATTTGTAATCTTTCTGTAATAAAATTTAGTTAATTCTATTGTCAGATAATTTAGTTTTCCCTGTAATAATATTTTTTGTCTAAAAAAAATAGAAGTTTACTAGAAGACCTTATGTTAATGAACTAATAAGCATTTCTATAAGCTGATATTTCTGAAAACATAAGCAATTTAGAAATAAGAGTAAACTGTTGTTTAGTGCGATAAGGAAGGTGAACAGATTTATGGCTGCATTACTAGAAGTAAAAAACTTGAAAACACATTTTTTTAAAAAGAAGACAGTAATACCAGCAGTAGATGGTGTTGATTTATCAATTAATAAAGGTGAAACTGTTGCAATAGTTGGAGAGTCTGGTTCAGGTAAAAGTATCACTTCGTTATCTATTATGAAACTTGTGCCAAGTCCAGCTGGTAGGATCGTTGAGGGTGAAATCATCCTTGATGGTAAAAATCTTGTTAACATGTCAGAAAGTGAAATGTGTAAGGTACGAGGAAACGAAGTGTCAATGATTTTCCAAGAGCCTATGACATCATTAAACCCTGTTCTAACGGTTGGTGAACAAATCATTGAGGTTTTGATGTATCACCAAAAGATGACGAAGGTAGAAGCGACGAAAAAAGCTATCGAAATGTTAGAAATGGTTGGATTTTCACGTGCTGCTGAACTAATTAATGAATATCCACACCGCCTTTCAGGTGGTATGAGACAAAGGGTAATGATTGCAATCGCAATGAGCTGTAACCCTAAACTTTTGATTGCGGATGAGCCTACTACAGCATTAGACGTTACAATCCAAGCTCAAATTTTAGACCTTATGAAAGATTTAAGTCGGAAATTTGACACTTCAATCCTATTAATCACTCACGATTTAGGAGTTGTGTCTGAAATAGCAGACAAGGTTGTAGTAATGTACGGAGGTCAAGTTGTAGAACAATCTCACGTAGATGACCTATTTGATGAACCGTTCCATCCTTATACAGTAGGATTAATGAATTCTGTACCAGCGATAGAAGGAGAAATTGAACGTCTTCAATCTATCGAAGGAAATGTACCGTCACCAGAGAATATGCCAAAAGGATGCAGATTTGCTCCGCGATGCTCAAAGGCATTTGATCGCTGTTTTGCTGAACAACCTCAACTCAAGCAAATGAGTTCTACGCGATCAGTTCGCTGTTTTCTATATGACGACGAGGGGGCAAAAGCATGATATCAACAAATGTAGAAAATAAGGTTGAATCGAAAGAAGAGCAAGCTAATACGATACTTGAACTTCAAGATGTAAAAAAGTACTTTCCAATCAAAGCTGGCCTTCTCCAACGAAGCGTTGGAAATGTAAAGGCGGTTGATGGGATTACTCTTAAGATTAAAAAAGGTGAAACAATTGGACTAGTTGGTGAATCTGGTTGTGGTAAATCAACTACTGGTAGAACAATCATCCGCTTGTATGAGCCAACTGATGGAAAAATCATCTTTAAAGGTAAAGATATTACTCATATGTCAGAAAGTGAATTGCGAAAAACGGTTCGTAAGGATATCCAAATGGTATTTCAGGACCCATTCGCAACGCTTAACCCAAGAAAGACATTGCGTTCAATTATAAAAGAACCACTTATTACACACGGCCTTTATACAGCGAAAGAACGCGAAGAAAAGGTTAAAGAATTAATGGAAACTGTTGGACTTAACGCATCATTCATCAACAGATATCCACATGAATTCTCTGGTGGACAGCGTCAAAGGATTGGTATTGCAAGAGCACTTGCACTAAATCCTGAACTTATTATCGCTGACGAACCTGTATCAGCACTTGACGTATCAATTCAAGCCCAAGTAATTAACTTAATGGAAGACCTACAAGAAGAATTTGGTCTAACATATATATTCATTTCGCATGACTTAAGTGTCGTTCGACACATTAGTGATAGAGTAGGGGTTATGTATTTAGGAAAAATGATGGAATTAGCAAATAAGGAAGATTTATATGCTGATCCACTTCATCCATATACACAGGCTCTACTATCAGCAGTTCCAGTTCCTAAAAAGGTAGGAGCGATTAAAAGGGAACGAATCGTATTAAAAGGGGAGCTTCCTAGCCCTTCAAATCCACCAAGTGGATGTGTATTCCATACAAGATGTCCGGCAGCAACAGATATTTGCCGTCAGCTTGTACCAGAGTTTAAAGAAGTAAAAACAGGGCATTTTGTTGCTTGTCACCTTTATGAATAAAGGTGACAGCACAGAATATAAAGATTCTTTGAAGGGGGGAGATATTCCTTAGAGGAATCAGTATCAGTATTAAAAACTAAAAATTCAAACAAAATGATAGGGGGAAACGAAAGTGAAGTTAAGAAAAAGTTTATGGCTATTCCTATGCCTAACACTTGTAATGTCACTATTCTTAGCAGCTTGCTCTGGCGGCGGCGATAAAACTAGTGGTGAAGATGATCCAAAAGAAGAAGAACAAGTTAAAGAAGAAGAACCAGCAAACAATGAACCAGTTGATGGTGGAGATTTAATAGTTGGTTCTGCTGGTAGCCCGACTCTATTCAACCCGTACTTCTCAACGGATACTGCTTCAAGTGATATCGAAGGATTAATTTACAATGCAATTGTAAAAACAAATGTTAATCTTGAAACTGAGTATGACTTAGCTGAAGATATTCAAACTTCTGAAGATGGATTAGAGTATACTGTAAAACTAAGAGAAGATGTTAAATGGCACGATGGCGAGCAAATGGATGCTGATGATTTAGTATTTGCTTATTCAATGATGAAAAACCCTGACGTAGTGTCAGAACGTAAATCGAACTTTGAAAGCTTAGAAAAAATCGAAAAAATCGACCAATTCACAGTTAAATTTACGTTAAACAAGGTAGACGTAACTTTCTATCCAACTACATTAGGATCATACGGTCCACTTCCTGAGCATATTTTAGGCGATGTGGATCCTGCAACTTTACATGAGCATGAATTCAATACAAAGAGCCCAATCGGTACTGGTCCATTCAAATTTGTAGAATGGAAAGATGGAGAATATGTAAAAGTAGAAGCTAACGATGACTATTTTGAAGGTCGTCCGCATTTAGATTCTATTACAACTAGATACGTAGCTGATGCAAATGCATTAATTGCAGCTTTACAAGCTGGTGAAATCGATATGTACAATGCAGTACCAGGTACAGAAATCGAAACTGTAAAAGCTATTGAAGGTACTAAAATTGAGGAAGGTTTAGCATTATCTTATACTTTCCTTGCATTTAACCAACAAGATGAAAGATTCCAAGACAAGCGTGTACGTCAAGCTATGACACATGCAATTGATAAAAATGCGATTGTTGAGAGCATTATGAATGGCGCAGGTCAAGCTGCTAACGCTCCTGACAGCCCATTAATGTGGACATATAATGATGATGTTCCTCAATTTGATTATGATCCAGAAAAAGCAAAAGCATTACTTAAAGAAGCTGGATGGGAAGATACTAACGGAAACGGTATCGTTGATAAAGACGGTAAAGAATTATCATTCTCTGTAAAAACGAACCAAGGTAACAAAGTTCGTGAAGATATCGCTGTAGTACTACAACAACAATTAAAAGAAATTGGTGTTGAAGCAACTCCAAATATCGTAGAATGGTCTGCTTTCATTGAGCAAATTTCTGCTCCAAACTGGGATTATGAAGCTATGATCCTTGGATGGTCATTGTCAACATTCCCTGATCAATATGATATTTTCCACTCTTCACAACGTGAAGAAGGATTAAACTTTGTTTGGTATAGTAATCCAGAGGCAGATAAGCTTATGGAAGAAGCAAGACAAACAACTGATATTGAAAAATACAAACAAATTCACAAAGATCTTTACCAAATCCTTGTTGAAGATCAAGCTTACACTTACTTGTATTACCCAACTGAATTCCGTGCAATGCCGGAAGAATTACAAGGTTATGAGTTCCATTCAAAAAATCAATTATTTAACGCTCACAAATGGTGGTTACAACCTGCTGAATAATGGTTTACATGCATCAAGTTAGGCACAGAGGGAAGGGTAATTTTTTTCCCTTCTCTCTTTATTTATGAGTATGAAAATTACCAGATTTGAACTTCTGGATAAATATAGAAGTAATTAATTTAAAAGTGAAGGAGTAATAGCTATGGTATCATATATCATCCGTCGAACATTAATGGCTATTCCCCTATTATTAGGAATTACCATTCTTTCATTTGCAATTATGCATATGGCACCTGGTGACCCAACTGCATTGTTAATGGATCCTAATATTAGTCCAGCAGATAGGGAAATCGTAATAGAAAAATACGGTTTTAACGACCCAGTTCATGTACAGTATTTTAAGTGGTTAGGAAATATGCTTCAAGGGGATTTTGGAGATTCAATTATTAATAAAGGACGAGATGTATCAGAACTAATCTGGAATCGACTTCCTAACACTCTGTTATTGATGGTTGTCTCGACCTTCTTAGCAATCGTAATTGCAGTCCCGTTTGGTGTAATTTCAGCAGTTCGCCCTTATTCAAAGGTTGATTATACCGTAACAGTAACGTCTTTCTTAGGACTAGCTACACCAAATTTCTGGTTTGGTTTAGTTTTAATTATGATTTTCTCAGTACATCTTCACTGGTTCCCAGCTTCAGGTACACAAACACTTAACGCTCCGTTCAGTATTTGGGACCGAATTCACCATCTTATTTTGCCAGCGTTTGTTTTAGCAACAGCAGATATGGCGAGTTTAACTCGATATACACGCTCAAGTATGATTGAGGTTGTAAATCAAGATTATATGAGAACTGCAAGAGCAAAAGGCTTTAGAGAACGTAAAGTAATCGTGAAACATGGATTACGAAATGGATTAATTCCGGTTATTACAATTTTTGGATTGATGTTACCAAGCTTTATTGGTGGATCAGTAATCGTAGAGTCTGTATTTGGATGGCCAGGTCTTGGTAAATTATTTATCGATTCAGCATTCCAACGTGACTATCCAATTGTAATGGCTATTACGGTAATTTCTTCTGTTTTAGTAGTACTAGGAAACTTAATAGCTGATATTTTATATGCTGTCTTTGATCCAAGAATTGAATACTAGAAGGGGGGAATAGAGATGGCACAACCAAACTTAGCATCAGGAAATCAAATAGAATTACAGGGACTTAGTGCAAAAGCCGATACTTTAGGCAAAATTATGGTTCGTAAATTCTTCAAAAATAAATTAGCAGTTATTGGTGCAATATTATTAATTATTATTATCACAGCTGCTCTTTGTGCGCCATTACTAACTCCATATCATTATGAAACACAAAACCTATTAAAAAGACTAGCTCCACCTAGTAGTGAGCATTTATTAGGTACAGATACATTTGGTCGTGATATTTATACTCGTTTACTTTTTGGTGCACGTATTTCATTATTAGTTGGATTTGTTTCAGTACTTGGAGCAATTACAATTGGTACTGCACTAGGCGCATTAGCAGGTTATTTTGGTGGTATTGTTGACGCTATGATTATGCGATTTGTTGACATCGTCCTTTCAATTCCACAAATCTTCTTATTGATTACACTTGTAACAATCTTTAATCCAGGGGTAGATAAGTTAATTCTTATTTTCGCTCTAACAGGATGGATGGGTACTGCCAGATTAGTACGTGGTGAATTTTTATCACTTCGTAGCCGTGAGTTCGTATTAGCTTCCAAGACAATTGGGACAAGAAGCATGACTATTATCTTTAGAGAGATTCTTCCTAATGCGATGGGGCCAATTATTGTTGCTGCTACACTTTCAATCGGGAATGTAATCTTAGCTGAATCTGCACTTAGTTACCTAGGATTAGGTATCATGCCACCAACTCCTAGCTGGGGCAATATGTTACAAGGAGCTCAAAGTATTACTATCATGTTAAACAATTGGTGGGTTCCAACAGCACCAGGTTTACTTATCCTTATAACAGTTCTTTGCTTCAACTTTGTTGGAGATGGTCTACGTGATGCGTTAGATCCAAAAATTAATGAATAAAAGCCAAGATGCCATCTTGGCTTTTTCTTTTGGTCAGATATATAAATCACAAGTCAAGCCATGCGTTAATTTACGCATGCTTTTTAACATTCAAAAAAGCAAAATGTCATCATTTTTGTACTTGCTCCATACATTTAATATAAGAGTGTGGACAAGTAGGTGAGTGGATGAGGAATAAGAGATTTATCTCTCATAATGTAGGCAATAAAAATGGGTAGAGCTTTTGTATTTCTAATTGGTTTCGGGTTAGCCGTGTCCGGTGGTATAAGTGTAATCGCTTATCTAAACCTTATCACAACAGGGTATAGCTTTATTGAATATCTTCAGTTTATCGACCATAGATTTGAGTGTTATTTAGTAGTAATTGGGATGTTTATGATTTGGATAAGTATATACTTTCCAAGTAAATCCACTCAAGATTAGTGTATTTTCTTACAATACATGAATATTATGGAATAAAACCTTACCTTTCTGCCTATACTGTTGACAAACAGCTTTGAAGTGAGGGGTCAAAAATGTTGTATCTTCATGATATTTGGGTAAATTGGTTTGAAGGTGAAGAAAATGGTTACAACGTTTGCCACTTCCATGAATGGCGCAAGGATGATAGTGTTGAACTGTTAGACCAGGTACCTTTACTTAAAATTGAGTCTCCATTGTTTACTTACATTGAGAATGATTTAATGGAATTGCCTCAACAATTGTTAATGGATGTTCACCAAAAAGCATATGTTCGAAAAAATCATGAGCGGATTCAGCTTGATTATTGTTTTGTCGTAACAGACGGAATAGGCATTTTAGCAGTAGATACAATTGGATATAACATCCCGATTCGGAAGAGTAGATTAATACCTAGACAGGAACAGCTTGTATATGAAATGGTAAATGGACACGAACCTATACCGTATACGTTTGAAAACAAGGAATTACGAAATGACAAGGAGTATCACATACTCTCTCCTTCACCAATTGAGATGGCAGGTTTAACACGTAAGGAAAGACAGTTAAAGCAGTTATTATTTATGGCATTAGATCAACTTGCCTCAACTAAAAATGTTGCTGAAATTAGGTATTGGTATACAGAGTGGAGCCCAGCAAGATACAAGCAAATTCAAGAAATGAATTTTGAAGAGGCTTGGGAAAACTTATATGAGGAAACAAGACATGGCTGGACAAGCAAGCATGTGCAGCTATGTGAAAATCTAATAAAAGGCCAACCATTTTTTGAGAAACTATGGGAAATTGAACATGAATCAAAGGTGTAAAAAAGGATTTGTTTTGAAACAAATCCTTTTTTTGTTGCTACTTCTATTTACGTTTTCTTCCTAATCCCATAGCACTTTCCATTTTCTTAACTGTCTTACTTGCTACTTTATTCGCTTTTTCAGCCCCAGCATCAAGTATTTCATCAAGCTTTGGTGAATTAATAATCTCATTATATTTTTCTTGAATTGGTAAGAGTTCCTTTAATACAACCTCAGCAAGGTCAGCTTTAAATTCACCATACCCTTTTCCTTGATACTGTGATTCAATCTCCTGAATAGACTGGTTACTTAAAGCAGAGTAGATTGTTAATAGATTAGAAATTCCAGGCCTATTTTCCTTATCGTAGGTAACAATCCCTTCTGAATCAGTTACAGCACTTTTTAGTTTCTTTTCAATTTGTTTTGGGTCATCTAAAAGCGTGATAAAAGCTTTTTGATTTGGATCAGACTTGCTCATTTTTTTAGTTGGTTCAGTTAAAGACATGATTCGAGCACCATCTTTAGGAATTCTTGCATCTGGTATTGTGAATATTTCTCTATATTTTTTATTGAATCTTTCCGCAATATCCCTAGTTAACTCGATATGTTGCTTTTGATCTTCTCCTACGGGTACAAGATCTGTATTGTATAATAAGATATCTCCAGCCATTAATGGTGGGTACGTTAATAACCCTGCAACTACTGCTTCTTTACCATGTGATTTATCCTTAAATTGAGTCATTCTCTCCAATTCCCCAATATAAGAAACACATTGTAACATCCATCCAGCTTGTGCATGTGCAGGTACCTCTGATTGGATAAATAGGGTTGCTTTGTTAGGATCAAGTCCAACAGCAAGATAAAGGGCTGCAAGACTCTTTATATTCTTACGTAGTTCTACTGGATTTTGAGGAACTGTAATGGAATGCTGGTCAACAATACAAAAATAGCAATTATAATCATTTTGAAGCTCTACGAATTGCTTCATGGCTCCGATATAGTTACCTAATGTAACTGATCCGCTTGGTTGAATTCCAGAAAAGATAGTTTGCATGTTTTAATCTCCTTTTTCGTAAGTATTCTTTGAATGTTTATTGGATATGTAACTTTAATAAACGACAAAAAACCATTCGACTCTAACAATAAATGTTAGGGACGAATGGTTACCGCGTTGCCACCCTATTTATTTTACGTAGAATGTGAGGCTAAAAGTCAACGAATGATGTTTGTAGACCGAACTTGTACGGTCACCTGACTTAGAGAATGATAGTCGTATATTCGACTTCCAAACATTCTACTAGTAAAATCTCTCTCTCCTTGTAACGGAAGGAATTCCGTCTTAGCCTACTTACATTTCTGCTAAGAAGCTCCAAAGTCCATTCCATATGTACCAATATCTGTTCACACCAACCACAGACTCTCTGTAAGGATAATTAGGTCCTCATTAAAGGTATTCATATGTACTACTCTTTTTCATAGCACTTTATTATTTTTAATTCTTAATAAATTATTATAAATGATTATTTATTAATTGCAAGCATCTAAAAAATAATGACAGGAAATTCAAATACGAGTAGGCAAAGCGCATAAGAATCAAAGTTTTGAAACAACATAAATAGCGATTGGTAAATCCATCTATGTACGAAGCTTTACTACATAATAGGAGGTATTTAATTTGAAAAGGTATTATTCGGTTGTTTGTTTGTTCTTACTTGCTACACTTTTCCTTTCTGCTTGTGGCACCTTTGATAACGGAAATGAAGACCAAGGTGGAGGAGGAGAAGGTGAGGGGAAAAAGGAACTCAGGATTAATATCAGTTCTGAACCACCAACTTTACACCCAGGTTTGGCTAGTGACTCTACATCAGGTGTAGTTATAACCCATGCTTTTGAAGGGTTAACTCGTATTAGTGAAAAAGGTGAACCGCAAGAAGCGATGGCTGAAAAAATCGATATTTCAGAGGATAAGAAAACCTACACTTTTACTATTCGAGACGGTGCAAAATGGTCAAACGGAGACCCAGTAACTGCACATGACTTTGAATATGCGTGGAAGTGGGTTATTGACCCCAAAAATCAATCAGATTATGCAGGGCAAATATACAATTATATTGAAGGCGCAGAAGAAGCATATAATACTCCGGATATTACAATCGACAAGATGACGAATGTCGGAGTAAGAGCTCTCGATGATAAAACACTTGAGGTTAGACTTGTAAACCCAACTGCTTATTTCTTAGAACTAACTGCATTCTATACCTACTTCCCTGTAAATAGTAAAGTAGCGAAGGAAAACCCTGATTGGGCAAATCGTGTGGACGAGAATTATGTATCAAACGGTCCATTTTTGATAAAAGATAAATCCGCGAGCATTACCTTGGAGAAAAATAAAGATTACTGGGATGCAGATTCAGTCAAGCTAGAAAAAATAACAATGGATATGATTAATGATCCAAATACAGAGTATCAAAGCTTCAAGAAGGGTGAACTAGATTGGGCAGGAGCCCCTACATCTGCACTACCGACGGATGTAATTCCACAATTACAAAAAGAAGGATCCCTACAAACAAGTGTTATTGCCGGGACATATTGGTATAAGTTCAATATAAATAAAGAACCATTTCAAAATGAAAATATAAGAAAAGCATTTTCCTATGCGATAAATCGTAAAGCAATCGTTGAAAATGTTACACAAGGTGGACAAATCCCTGCAATGGCATTAGTTCCAACAACAATGATTGAAGAAAACGAGCAAGGCTACTTTAATGATAATGATGTTGAGGCAGCTAAAGAATATCTACAGAAGGGTTTACAGGAGCTCGGATTATCTGATGCTGCCGAATTGCCGGAGATAGCACTTTCCTATAATACCTCTGAAAGCCATCAAAAGGTTGCTCAAGCCATTCAAGATATGTGGAGAAAAAACCTGGGGGTAAATGTCACGTTAAATAATGCAGAATGGAATGTGTATTTAGACAATATCGATCAAGGGAATTTCCAAATTGGACGAGCAGGTTGGTTGGCTGACTTTAACGATCCAGTGAATTTCCTTGAAATCTTTACTGAGCCTAAAGGGAATAACGATACTGGTTGGACAAGCGAAACCTTTAATAATCTATTAGCACAAGCAGCTGTCGAAACAGATACAGGTAAGCGTCTAGAAATATTAAGAGAGGCTGAGAAGCTAGTTATTGATGAAATGCCAATAGCACCTATCTATTTCTATACAAATAACTGGGTTCAAAACGAAAATCTTAAAGGTGTAGTCATTTCACCATTAGGAGATGCTCAATTTAAATGGGCTTATTTTGAATAATTTTTTGTAGTAGGAATTATTGAAAAGTGAGTGTCCTTATAGTTATGGATAAGCACTTGTTTAAAGGAGAAAGAGGAGTATCCTTAACGCTTATACTAAGGCCTCACTCAGTTAAAACTAGCTTAGAAAGTAACCATATATTACACAAAATCACTCCTAACGGCTTCATCAATCGTATAGGAAAACGGAAAATAAGGTATATAGTTAGCTCCTATATACCTTCCTTTTTGAGAAATGCGTTATATAACATTCAATTTAGTTCATTATGTCTAGCTCCAGCGCCAAGCCCTTCGGGATCAAAAACGCGTGGCAAGAAAAGTCAGAAACGAATTTTTTTGCCCCTGTCTATTGCTTATCGGGACTGAGCAAGGCACTTGTGATTTTCTAAGTTCCAAATTGTGTTTGGAGGTGTCATAGGTGGCAATTTATATTGTTAAACGATTGATTTATATGTTATTTTCGCTGATATTAATCGTAACTGCCACATTTTTCTTAATGCAAGCAGCTCCAGGAGGTCCATTTACAAAAGAAAAGGATGTTCCTCCCGAAATTGAAGCTGCCCTTAATGCTCATTATGGATTAGACCAACCATTATACAAGCAGTATTTTGATTATCTATATGATGTTGCGAGATGGGATTTTGGTCCTTCTTTTAAATACAAAGCAATGACGGTTAATGAAATTATTAATAATGGGTTTCCGATATCACTTTTCCTAGGAATCGAGTCCATTTTACTTGCCATTTGTTTTGGGGTTTTGCTTGGCGTGTTGGCTGCATTGTACCACAATAAGTGGCAGGACTATACAGCGATGATCATTGCCGTTCTGGGTATATCAGTCCCGAGTTTTATTTTAGCAACCGTTTTACAATATGTATTTGCCATAAAACTTGGTTTATTTCCAGTGGCGAGGTGGGAATCGTTCATGCATACGATTCTACCTGCAATTGCATTGGCGTCTACACCAATGGCTTTTATTGCACGCTTAACTCGTTCAAGCATGCTTGAAGTTCTAGGTAATGATTATATTAAAACTGCTCGTGCAAAGGGACTTGCTCAACGCACAATTACGATAAAGCATACAATCCGAAATGCAATGTTGCCTGTTGTCTCATATATGGGACCTTTAACGGCAGGGATTTTAACTGGAAGCTTTGTAATTGAAAAAATCTTCGGTATACCTGGGTTAGGAGACGAATTTGTAACGAGCATCACCAACCGGGATTATACAGTAATCATGGGTGTTACTGTTTTTTACAGTATCCTACTTTTATTTTCTGTTCTCCTTGTAGATATTTTATATGGTTTGATTGATCCGAGAATCAAGATAACTAGTGCCAAGAAAGGAGAGTAATGTATGCAGAACATTCCAAAGGAATTGTTTACACCCGCTAGATTTGATGAGAATGAGGCAGAACGAATATCAAAGCCAAGTTTATCCTTTTGGAAGGATGTTATTTCTCGCTTTCGAAATAATAAACTTGCCATAGCTGGAGTAGTCTTATTAATCCTTTTACTAATCATGGCTATCTTTGGACCAATGATGACACCTTATGACTATCGTACGACGGATCTAGCTCACGCGAATGAGGCACCTTCAGGTGATCATTGGTTTGGAACAGATGAACTAGGTCGAGATGTATTTACAAGAACGTGGGAAGGCGCAAGAATTTCATTGTTTATAGGTCTCGCTGCTGCCGTTATTGACCTAGCAATTGGCGTTCTATGGGGCGGAATATCTGGCTTCATTGGTGGGAAAACAGATGAGGTAATGATGCGTTTTGCAGATATTTTATACGGGGTTCCTTATTTGTTATTAGTCATTTTACTAATGGTAATTTTTGAACAAGGTCTAGGAACGATGATTCTTGCAATGACGATTACCGGTTGGATAAACATGGCCCGTATCGTACGGGGACAAGTATTGCAATTAAAGCATCAAGAATATGTACTTGCATCCCAAACGTTGGGAGCAAATGTATCGAGAATTATGGTAAAGCACCTCATTCCGAACTCAATGGGACCTATTCTTGTAACAATGACGTTAACCATTCCTAACGCAATTTTTACTGAATCATTCCTAAGTTATTTAGGTTTAGGCGTTCAAGTCCCATTAGCAAGTTGGGGAACAATGGCTTCAGAAGGATTACCAGCCTTTGAATATTATCCATGGAGATTATTTTTTCCGGCAATTTTAATTTGTGTGACAATCTTTGCTTTTAATGTAATAGGAGATGGACTACGTGACGCATTAGATCCAAGGTTACGCAAGTAAGGGAGTGAGCAAATGGAAAAATTATTAGAAGTAAAAGACCTAGAAGTCTCATTTCAAACCTATGCGGGTGTGGTAAAAGCTGTTCGAGGAGTAAATTTTGATGTATATAAAGGAGAAACGCTTGCAATTGTGGGTGAATCAGGCTCTGGAAAAAGCGTAACCTCTCAAACCATTATGAAGCTTATCCCAATGCCTCCAGGGCAAATTTCAAATGGACAAATTCTATTTAATGGAGAAGACCTTGTTCCAAAGAGCAATAAAGAAATGGAAAAAATCAGAGGTAAGGATATCGGGATGATATTTCAGGATCCCATGACATCGTTGAATCCAACGATGAAAGTAGGCATGCAAATTATGGAGGTTCTGATTAAACATCAAAATATGTCCAAGGGAAATGCGAAGGACCGGGCTATTGAATTATTAAGGCTAGTAGGTATTCCTATGCCAGAGAGACGGGTAAATCAATATCCACATGAGTTTAGTGGAGGTATGAGACAACGTGCAATGATTGCAATCGCACTTGCATCTAGTCCTAAGCTATTAATTGCCGATGAACCTACGACAGCATTGGATGTAACGATTCAAGCTCAGATATTGGAATTAATGAAAGATTTACAAAAGAAACTAGATACGTCGATCATTTTTATTACTCATGATCTAGGTGTAGTTGCAAATGTTGCTGACCGTGTTGCAGTTATGTATGCCGGGAAAATCATTGAATATGGTACGGTTGATGAAATCTTTTATAATCCAAAGCATCCCTATACATGGGGGTTACTGTCATCAATGCCGAGCTTGGAACATGATGATGAGGAGGAGCTTACTGCAATTCCTGGGTCTCCACCAGATTTAACGAATCCTCCTAAAGGTGATGCGTTTGCGCCTAGAAACCAATATGCAATGAAAATAGATTTCGAGCAAGAACCTCCAATGTTTAAGGTGTCTGATACTCATTATGCGGCTACTTGGCTCCTTCACCCTGATGCTCCAAAGGTAGAGCCTCCAGAGGCTGTACGAAGACGAATGAAGAACTTCTCATCCTCAGGTAAAGGGAAAGGATGATGAATATGGCAGAAAAACAAAAATTAGTAGAAATTAAGGAGTTAAAACAGTACTTCAATGTGGGCAAGCCCAATATGGTAAAGGCTGTTGATGGAATAACCTTTGATATTTATAAAGGCGAAACTCTTGGCTTGGTTGGTGAGTCTGGCTGTGGTAAGTCAACCACAGGAAGGACTATTATTCGCTTGTATAAAGCAACAGGTGGAGAAGTTCTGTTTAACGGCGAAAATGTACACGGAAAAAAATCAAGGGATGAATTAAAAAAATTCAACCGCAAGATGCAAATGATATTTCAGGATCCGTATGCATCATTAAATCCAAGGATGACAGTTGCGGATATTATCGCAGAGGGAATTGATATTCATGGACTTGCTTCCAATAAAACGGAGCGTATGGAAAAAGTGAATCAACTTCTTGAAACGGTAGGGTTGAACCGAGAACATGCGAATCGTTATCCCCATGAGTTCAGTGGAGGTCAGCGACAAAGGATTGGAATCGCACGCGCCCTAGCTGTTGACCCGGATTTTATTATTGCAGACGAGCCAATTTCTGCTCTTGACGTATCAATCCAAGCTCAGGTTGTTAACTTAATGAAGAAGCTCCAAAAAGAAAAAGGGTTAACCTATTTATTTATTGCTCATGATTTATCAATGGTAAAATATATTAGTGATCGAATTGGTGTAATGTACTTTGGAAAAATTGTTGAACTAGCAGGAGCACATGAATTGTACACAAATCCTGTACATCCTTATACCAAATCATTACTTTCAGCTATTCCACTGCCTGACCCTGCCTATGAACGAAATCGTAAACGGATATTATATGATCCTAAGGATCATGGTTATGCTGAAAATGAAGAAGTGAAACTTCGTGAAATAAAGCAGGGACATTATGTGTCTTGTTCCGAAAAAGAATATCAGCAATACAAAGCTCTTTACTCATAAAATGGCCAACGTGGCCATTTTTTTTTTGAAAGTAAAGACAGTATAAAATGTTGAACATAGATTCCACTGTCTAGCGCTAGTGGCCTACCCCCTCAGGTCAAAAACGAGTTGCAATGAAAAGTCAAAGAGCGACTTTTTTTGTAGTAGAAAATTTGCTAGTCAGGGGTGAGCAAGGAGCTAGCGATAGGTGTTACAGATCAATCTTTTTTAGGCTACATTCATACTTTCAGGGATTTACCACTAATAAAGCTCGTTATGAAATGAAAACTAAAAATACGGGGTCGCTTCATTGATTTGGACCAAGTGGTGTGTAAGGAGGAACGCTTTTTATAAAATATAACATAGTTTTCAATGTCTATTTCCAGCGCCAAGCCAGTTTTCCCCCTGAAACAGCTTCTGCGATTATCTTACGAAAAAGCTGGATTTACTCTCTTTCTGAGTCAGAGCCTAGATCTTGATAAAGGGATAAACAAGCAGTTCCACTCATACAATTTTGTAATATTAGACGATAGGAGAAAAAAATGTCAATATATGTACTATTTTCTGGATAAATATCTTACAATGACTATAGAAGGAAGGGAGGAATTACATGAAAAAAATCGTCGTATTTTTACTGATTTGTGTTTGTGTAGGATTACTTTACTTTAACCATACTGGGGAAGCTAAAAGTAAACCAATCATAGTGGGAACACATACATTAAGTAAAATTTCCATTTCAAATAGAGAAGTACCTGATACTGTAAGTCGATTTGAATTCAACTCTGGATTTTCCTTTACCTACCCAGATGCGATTAGAGGATTATATGTAACTGCGCATTCCGCAGGTGGGGAAAGATTTTCTCACCTAGTAAATCTAATTGAGGATACTGACTTGAATGCAATGGTAATTGACATAAAAGATGACTTTGGTTATTTAACATATGCACCTGGGAGTGGCTCAAAATACAAAGACATTGGAAGAAATTACATTAAAGATACTGCTGCAATGCTTAGGACATTAGAACAGAAGCAGATTTATCCCATTGCAAGAGTAGTTGTCTTTAAGGACACAGCATTAGCGAATAAACGTCCTGACCTTTCTTTTAAAGAAGGAAAAGAGGTTTGGGTAAATGGACGTGGAGAAGCCTTTGTGAATCCGTTTTTAAAGGAAGTTTGGGATTACAATGTAGACATTGCAATAGAGGCTGCAAAATTAGGATTCCAGGAAATTCAGTTTGATTATGTTCGTTTTCCTGAAGGATTTGAAAAAAGAGAATCTATCTTAACATATAACAAGGGATTATATGAAAAATCACAATTATCTAATGTCCAAAAACGCGTAGCTGCTGTTACCGACTTTGTTAAGTATGCAAAGACGAAACTAGAACCTTATAATGTAAAGGTTTCTGTCGATATATTTGGTTATACTGCAACGTTACCGGAGGCACCAGGGATAGGACAAAACTTTTCGAAGATTTCTGAGCATGTGGACGTTATTTCATCAATGATCTATCCAAGTCATTGGACTTCGTATTTTGGGATTCCGCGTCCTGATTTGGAACCATATCGACTTGTGTCCGAATATGCAAAAGTCGAAAATCATAAACTGAATCAGCTTGAGAACAGACCAGTATCTAGACCATGGTTACAGGATTTTACGGCATCTTGGCTAGGCAAAGGTAACTATACAGTTTACGGAAAAGCTGAAATAGAAGCTCAAATCAAGGGATTAAAAGATCATGGCATTTCAGAATTTCTACTATGGAATGCAGCTAATAACTATACACCAGGTGTTGATTACACACCATGAAAAAGTAACGGCTAAGTGCTTTAGTGTAAGTACTTAGCCGTTACATATCATTTTGTTATTTCTTCTTCTTTCCGCCGACACTTTTCCAGCCAGCTTTCACACTTAAATCACGGTTCACGATAGTAGAACCAGCTTTTCCACCGATTTTTTCTCCGAAACCATTAGCAATAACTCCCATTGTTGCAGTTATACCTATAACTAGAACCGTAAGTATAGCTAAATCAATTATGTAACTGCCCATGAATATCCCTCCATGAATATGAAATGCGCACACGCCTTGGTCAGCTGGTGCTAGACATTGAAAATCATATGAAAACGATCTATTTTATTTAAAAAATATTCTATTTCTATTTTATTCTATGTTTACTCTTATTTAAAGAGGGAATATCTAATTTAAGAAACAACCATTAAAATCTTGACGAAACGATGTACGTTGAAAAATTTGACATAAACTTTCATTATAAGTAAGGAGTCGCTACATGAACTGGTATGAAAAATTAAATCAATATTTTCCTATTGAAGAAATGAAATCAAAAGAGCATATGGAAACACTTTTACAAGAAAAAGGGGACATTTATCATAAGGACGAGGGGCCAAACCACGTACTTATGTATGCAGAATTAGAGCATTTTATTTTTATTGACTATTTGTTTGTGTCAGCGGATGCGAGAGGGCAGGGTTTAGGGCACAAGTTGATTGAAAAGCTAAAACAAAAAGGGAAGCCAATTATATTAGAGGTAGAACCAGTTGATTATAAAGATAGTGATACAGCAAAGAGGCTCAAGTTTTATAAGCGAGAAGGCTTTGAACACGCACAATCAATTGGATATCGTAGGAAATCCTTGGCTACAAATGTGATTAATCGAATGGAAATATTATATTGGTCTCCTACAAATGAAACAGAGGAGCTCATATTTGAAGCGATGAAGAAAACGTATGAAACAATCCATACTTTTAAAGATCGAGAATTCTATGGGCAATCGTATTCAGATGTTGATGAAGTATTATCATTTAACAAAGAGAATGATAATCAAGATATCTTACGGGATATTTAATACCCATTTGGTAAGAAGATCCTAAGTTCTCCTTACTTTTTTAAAATCCATATTCCTACACACAAGTTTTCTTTAAAATTAACTATCTTTCTACGATAATTTAATGTATAATAATTAAAGAAATTACTTAATTAAATTTATTTTAAATAAGAAATAAGCATCCATGACCAATCATGCTGATTGTTAAGTAATAATCAACTTTTAAGGGAGTGATAAGGTTAATGGTTACTCTTTATACTTCTCCAAGCTGTACTTCCTGCCGTAAAGCAAAGTCATGGTTGGAGGAACACGAAATTCCATATCAAGAAAGAAACATCTTTTCTGATTCTCTTACTATTGAAGAGATTAAAGAAATTTTACGCATGACCGAGGATGGCACAGATGAGATTATTTCAACTCGCTCAAAGGTTTTTCAAAAGCTAAATGTAAACCTTGAAACAATGCCACTTCCAGATCTATATAAATTAATTCAAGATAACCCTGGTCTTCTTCGCCGTCCGATTATTATCGATGAGAAAAGACTGCAAGTTGGGTACAATGAGGATGAAATCCGTAGATTTCTTCCAAGAAGGGTTCGTACCTTCCAATTAAGAGAAGCACAACGCCTAGTAAATTAATACCTTAAAAAAACTTCTACATGCACAAATGTAGAAGTTTTTTGCTACTTGTGAGGAATTTTTAGTAGTAAACAGCATTTTATAACCTTAGTTAGACCTATGTATTTTCGAGGGACATGGAGCGACAACGTATACCTAGGGATGTGGCGGATTTTAATTGCGACCCCGCTTCAATGCGCTTGCACATCTGTTCTTAAAAATAAATATATGCAAAAATTATGGAAACGGTACATTTTACTCGTCTAATAATACTTTTCATATTATAATGTATCATAAGATAATTCTAGAAAATTAGCGCGTCTAAAAGTAAAAATATAATGATAATACCTTTTGGAATTGGCCACCAAAAACTGTTTAGATGACTCGAATTTCTCTAGATTATAATCTTCATTTTCTCGCAACATTAAAATAAACGGGCGAATGATTGTTTTTAAAAAATAACGCTTTTTTATTTCCATTCTTATTGCTTTTATCATAAAATAAAAGTACAAGATATATTTCTTGTAAATCAGACTAATCTTATTCATTTATGGGAAAAGTGATGAAAAGGGCATCTGGCTCGGGGGTATAGCGTCCCTTCAAAATCTGAGCAAGAAGGGAGAGGTTCCGTAATGGAGATCGAACGAATCAATGAACACACAGTAAAATTTTATATTTCATATAATGATATAGAGCAACGCGGATTTGAACGTGAAGAAATCTGGTATAACCGTGAGCGTAGTGAAGAACTATTCTGGGAGATGATGGATGAAATTCACCAGGAAGAAGAATTCACGGTAGATGGGCCACTATGGATCCAAGTGCAAGCGTTAGAGAAAGGGCTCGAGGTTCTTGTTACAAGAGCTCAATTATCAAAGGATGGAAATAAATACGAACTTCCAGTGTCCGATGATAAACTGCCTGTCGATGATAAAATTGAATCTTTATTAGATCAGCATTTTAACCCAAGATTTGATGGGGATAAAGATTTTATTGAAGAAATTGAAGAAGACAATTATCAATTTTTAATTCGTTTCAATGACTTCGAAGATGTGATTTCACTTGCACATCGTACAAAGCTAAAAGGACTAAGCAATAACTTGTATTTCTTTGAAGGAAAATATTTCTTGTTTATCGAGTTCAATGAAGAAATTTATACAGAAGATGAGCTGGAAAACATGCTTAGCATCGTTCTTGAGTACGGTCAAGAATCTGTACTTTCGATCCACAGAATCGAAGAGTATGGTAAAAAGATAATAGCAGAAAATGCGTTAGAAGTAATGGCAAATCACTTCTCACTATAACCAAAAGTCGATTTCATATATGGAATCGGCTTTGTTTTGCTTTAGGAAACTATATAAATTTACTGATGTGGATAACACTCAATAAGGTCATTCCACGTTCAGCTCCAGCGCCTAGCCAGTTTTCACCCTGACTGGGCTTCTGCGATTATCTTGCACAAAGCTTCGCTTTAAGCAGCTCGAGGTCAAATAACCTGTAGCAAGAAAAGTCAAAGAGCGACTTTTTTGCCACAGAACAATTGCTTGTCGGGGCTGACTAAGGTGCTTGCGCTTTTGTTCTTTATTCAAACCTTCTTATCATTCTCACAGAATTGTCATTTTCAATACGAAAACATCAATTGTCCAAACAGGAAAACTATGGTAACGTAATCTCATAATACATAAAGGAGTTGAGGAAATCTTGTTCGTAGCTTTACGAGAAAATGGTACATATATTTCACTGGCGGAAAGTTGGAAACTAACTGATTTACAAGCATTAAGAAGAGAAGAGTCTTTTACATGTCCAGCATGTCAAAGCGGTGTTCAGCTCAAATTAGGAAATAAGGTAACGTTTCATTTTGCACATTATAAGGGGGCCTATTGTACTGTTAAAACAGAGCCTGAGTCGGAATATCATCTTCAAGGGAAAAAGCAGCTTTTTAACTGGCTTCATGCACAAGGCTATCACGTTATCCTCGAGCCATATCTACCCCATATTTCACAACGTCCCGACATATTAGTTACCATTCAAAATCAGAAATATGCAATTGAGTTTCAGTGTTCACAAATTGAATACTCATTGTTCAAAAAGAGAACAAACGCGTTTATGGAAGTAGGGATTATCCCAATATGGATTTTAGGAGCAAAGTTGTTTAAGAGAAAAACAGCCTACTCCATTCATTTATCTTCTTTTCAATGGCTTTTTGCCACTTCTTATTCTAAAAACTCACACCTATCTATTTTGTATTACTGCCCTTCAACTTCACAATTTTTAAAAGCCTCGAATATAGTAACATTTTCCGGAACTGAAGCTATATGTGATCTATTTCGTCTAAAAGAGAATATGGTAACCTTCCCTGCAGTTTTAAAAGACATAACACCAAAATACAAACTTGGTAAAATTTGGTTGGAGAAAAAGAAAAGCTGGAGGCTTCGTTATTCTATATACCCATCAAAAAATTTATCATCTTTTCTAACGTCATTGTATGTCAATAGAATCCCTCCATCTTATTTACCAGGAGAAATTGGAGTACCTGTCCCATCAATGTTTTGGTTTCAAACCCCATCAATGATTTGGCAAATGTGGATATTGCTTGATGTAATTATACCTACAAAGGTTGGAGATACCTTCTTTTTTTCAAAAGTAATGCAAAATATTTCTCAGCGTATTGTAAAGCATGATATTTTAATTAGACAATTACCATTAATTTCACATTCTCAATACTCAGCAGCAGTAATGGAGTACCTATTGCTACTTGAGCAATTTCATATAGTTAAACAGGTAAATAAAACAACGTTTCAAAAGTTAGAGGATATAAGGATTCCTACCACTATTGAGCAAGCATATGAGAAGGATGAATGTATCTTAAAAAAATTTGGGAACTGTTGCTAAGAATGAGAGATATATGGGTTGGTAAAACATAATATAGGTAGAGAATTGTATTCAAAAAAATTAACATTTTCTAAAAAAAAGGATAATATGGAATAGGTATCGAATACCTTTTTAAATGATAATAGGAGGTTTTGCAGATGACAGAACAAACAGCAGTGAAAAAACTCCCTAGTAGGAAAGAGATAGCTGAACAGGATACATGGAGATTAGAAGATATTTTTTCATCCGATATGGATTGGGAAAAGGAATTCCAAGAAGTGAAAGAAATGATTCCACAGGTGTCTGAATTCCAAGGAAAGCTAGGGGAATCGGCGGATTCACTCTATGAAGCACTTGCTTTTCAGGACGCAATCTCCATGAGAATGGGCAAACTCTATACATATGCGCATATGAGATATGACCAAGATACAACTAATTCGTTTTACCAAGGTTTATACGATCGTGCAACAAATCTTTATACTCAAGTAGGAAGTGCATTATCATTTATCGTTCCAGAAATTTTATCTGTGGATGAAGGAAAAATTAAAAAGTTTCTTCAAGAGAAAGATGAACTCAAGGTATATGAGCATGCGTTAAATGACATTAACCGTGAGCGCCCACATGTGCTTTCTGCAAAAGAGGAGGCCTTACTGGCACAAGCAGCAGAGGTAATGGATTCTTCTAGTAATACATTTGGAATGCTAAACAATGCTGATTTAACTTTCCCAACAATTAAAGATGAAAATGGGGAAGAAGTTGAGATTACACATGGTCGCTATATCCGCTTCCTAGAGAGTACAGATCGTCGTGTAAGAGAAGAAGCGTTTAAAGCAGTGTATGAAACATACGGCAAATATAAAAATACATTTGGAAGTACATTAAGTGGAACTGTTAAAAAAGACAATTTCAATGCACGCGTTCGAAACTATAAATCTGCTCGTGAGGCAGCATTAAGTAGTAATAATATACCAGAGACTGTGTATGATAATCTTGTAAATACCATTAATGATAACCTCCATCTTTTACATCGATATGTTGATCTTCGTAAAAAAGCACTTGGAGTAGACGAACTACACATGTATGACCTTTATACTCCACTAGTTAAGGATGTAAAAATGGAGGTAACATACGAGGAAGCAAAGGATTACATCTTAAAAGGACTTGCCCCACTAGGAGATGACTATCTTGGAGTGTTAAAGGAAGGCTTTGAAAATCGTTGGGTAGATGTTCATGAGAACAAAGGGAAGCGCAGTGGTGCATATTCATCCGGTACGTATGGAACAAATCCATATATCCTAATGAACTGGCAGGATAATGTGAACAACCTATTTACATTAGCGCATGAATTTGGACACTCTGTTCATAGTTATTACACGAGAAAAAACCAACCGTATCCATACGGAAATTATTCTATTTTCGTGGCGGAGGTTGCCTCTACATGTAATGAAGTACTTTTAAACCATTATCTATTAAAAACGATTGATGACCCTCAAAAACGCTTGTATTTATTAAATCATCAATTAGAGGGATTTAGAGGTACAGTGTTCCGTCAAACAATGTTTGCAGAATTTGAGCACATCATTCATGTGAAGGCTCAAGAAGGAGAGGCTTTGACTCCTGACTTATTAACACAAATGTATTATGATCTTAACAAAAAGTATTTTGGTGAAAATATTGTAGTGGATGAGGAAATTGGATTAGAATGGTCACGTATTCCACATTTCTATTACAATTATTATGTTTTCCAATATGCTACTGGTTACAGTGCTGCTACCGCATTAAGCAATCAAATACTAGAAGAAGGGAAGCCTGCTGTAGACCGTTACATAACTAATTTCTTAAAAGCAGGAAGCTCTGATTACCCAATTGAAGTATTAAAAGCAGCGGGTGTTGATATGACATCTTCAGATCCAATCAAGGAAGCATGTAAAGTATTTGAAGCAACATTGAATGAAATGGAGAAACTATTGTCCTAATAGAAATGGGTGTCTCAAAGTCCGAGACACCCATCTTTAATTAGGCTGTTTTAGCAAACTTAGTTGCATTTGAATGTTTCTCTAGTAGAATATATTAATGCTATTTGTTAAATTGTGACCAAAGGTGATTGCAACGTATGGCACGAGACTCCTCGAAATTGCATTCGCATTTTCTTCGTGCGTCTTTTCAAAGATGCCCTTCAAAGTCCTATGGGAAAAGCGTGGTCAGGTGAGACCCCGCTGGAGCGCAGCTAAAGAGGAGGCTTACGGACTGCCCGTGGAAAGCGAGTACCAGGAGTGGAGCTCATGTCTAACTATAGCAACAATTTTTTAGAAAAGAGCCTTTAATTAAGCTGCATCAGATAAAGAAGCTTGGTTTCATGTTTAAGTGTTCAAAAACTAACGAAATCCTCTAAAGCGATTTCGGTTATTATAAATAGTTACCGTAACAAGTAGAGACAAGAATAAGAGTGGTGTAGTGATATAAAGTGGAATTAAGCGCATTAGACCTAATATGTTTAACCCGAAGGTTATGATAACCATAAATATCCCGATAAAAAGCCCTATTTTCCTCATTCTCTAGCCTCCTTACAAGTAAATGCAAGTTCTTCATTCTAATCTATGTACGAGCTTGATTGTTTATTCTGAATTAGAATTTGACAACTTTGTGAAACAATGTACAAATAGTTGAAAATCGTTATCAATTTCTGTTATATTGTTATCAAGAAGTAATCACACAAACAACACCCCTTTGTTTGGTAGTGAAAATTTCTCCCATCCCCTTTATGAAATATATAGAAAAAGACTTGGAAGAAAAACATTCCAAGTCTTTTCGTTTACATAGCTATTAATACCTGACTCCAGCCACTACCCGATTTTTGCTTGGATAGGATACCGTTCTTAGTCAATATAACGCCAAAAGGTTCCAAATTTAACCGGTACTTGTTCTACCTTTTGTTTTAATACAAGCTTTTTCATTTCTCTTTCCACTTCAGCAATGGAGAGATCATAGAGAACTGAAATTTCCTTTGAAGCTACAAATTTAAAGTACTTTAAAAAGTCTTCAAGTAAAGGTGGGGGACTAGGCTCTTGTTTTTCACCAAGCATGTCGTAAATAATATGAACATACATATCGTATGGATAACACCCAGTTATTTTAATCCCTTCATCTTCAATGTTCTCATTAAAGAAAACAAGTGTTGGAATCTCATCAACTTCCATTTCGGATGTAATTCCCAAGTCACATTGAAATGCTTTTGACGCACTTGAGGAATGAAGGTCATTAATAAATTCACTTACATCAAGACCAACCTCTTTCGCACAAGCGATAAGCACCTCCTCATCAGAGATATCACGTTTTTCAAGAAATAGATTTTCTTGAAGCTTTCTTAAAAAACGTATACCAGCTTTTTTTCCTTGTAATTCTGCTGCTTTAATGGCAATTGAAACAGAGTAAGGTGCTGAAATTGGATTCTCTAACCAAAGACTACCATCGCAAGACATTCCTGACCTACTAGCTGTACGTTCCCACACTTGCGCAAGATCTGTTGGTTTTTGCTTTTTTTGTACATTAAGTGTTGCAAGGCGGCCACTTAGGACATAGCGAATCGTAAAAAATCTACCGTACTCGATAGTAAGTTTTTTTATGATTGGCTCAAGTGCCCAACAATCAGGACACAATGGATCAATAAACATATATATTTCTAATGGGCGTTTATTAGATGTATGGTAATGTTCTTGACTGGCTTCATTTTGATTTTCGTTCAATTTCAAAACCTTACTCCTTTCTGCTCGTCAGGAGTGTTAATCATATGTTGAGCAGTTAAAACGAGCCGGTTGTAAAATTCTGCTCTAACCGAGCCTTCAAGACCGACTTCGTCCATTGCAGCTCTCATACAAGATAACCACGCGTTTGCTCTAGTAGGAGTTATTTCAAAAGGCATGTGTCTTGCTCGCAGCATAGGATGCCCATGCTCATATGAATATAATGCAGGTCCACCTAAATATTGAGTTAAAAACTGCTTTTGCTTCCGTGCAGTCTCTGATAGATTATCAGGGAAAATAGGAGACAAATCTGGATGTTGTCCCACTCGATTGTAAAAAGCATCAACAAGCTTTGAAAGAGTTTCCTCTCCCCCAATGGCTTCGTAAGGTGGTAGTAGTTTTTCAGACATGTTGATAACTCCTTTAAGTCAATGTTCTAAAAGATCATCCAAGATTGGACTTTAGAAATTCTTCGTCACTCTGTATTTCCGGTCGTTAATGCTCTCTTTCTTTGACCTTCTTTCTCCCGATGTTGACTCTTTGAACTCCACATAAATCTTATTCTATAAGTTATTTTATCAGTGGATGTAGATTAACTCAAATAAAGAGCTCTTACACAATATTAGAAAATACTGGAACTATGAAAAGCGCAAGCGCCTTGCTCACCCCCGACAAGCAAATGTTCTGTTGCAAAATAGTCTCTTTTTGTCATTTCCTTGCAGCACGTTTTTTTAACCTCGAGTGGTTGGCCGCTTGCGCAAGACATAAAAAGAAGCGATTACGTAAACATAATCACTTCAATTTCTTACGTTCCCATATAAGTCGATGTTACCTTTTTAACATAGTTTTGAGTTTCCTTAAATGGAGGAATTCCTCTATATTTATCTACATTTCCGGGACCTGCATTATATGCTGCAAGTGCAAGTGAAAGGTCACCGTCATACCGATCAAGCATATTTCTTAAATATTTTGTGCCAGCTTCAATATTTTGTGCCGGATCAGTTAGGTTTGTTACACCTAAGCCTCTAGCTGTTGCTGGCATGAGTTGCATCAATCCAGTTGCACCAGCATGACTTTTTGCATTAGGATTAAAGTTAGATTCGTGTTTGATAACTGATTTTATTAATGAAGCATCAACATTATACTTTTGTGCTGCATTTTCAATTAGGTCATCAAAGCTACTCGGTGTCTGTATCACTTCACCAGTTGTGAATGATATCGGTATATAGGAGTGAGTCGAATACAAAGGTTGCATCGTAACCTTTGAGCGAATATTATCAGATGTAGCAGTGGAAGAAGATGGAGTAGTCTCTGCCAACAGCTGAGTAAATAGGTCCTTAAATAGGGATTCTTCACTATCTGTACCTGTCGATGGTGAACTGAAATTACGAAGAGCCTGAAGCTCCATTAACACTTTATAGTCAATTTTCATCTGTATTCTCTCCCAGTAGTATCTGTTTCTTTCGATTATAGAATCTACGTATCTTATTATCTGTATTTCGGACAGGTATTTGATATTCTTGTAAAAGACCTAGAAAGTTTGCTTGTCCGCTTTTTTCATCAGTTACTTCATATTCTACCTCGTAATCCACATAATTTAAATAGTAACTAGCATCCAAAACCAATAGTCCATCTTTATAGTCAAATTCTGCTCGTTTCGTTTTCAGTGAACCAAAATATGTAATCTGAAGCGGGTCGATAGAGAGCCTGCGTATAGTAGATGAAATTTCACCTTCAACTATATCCCCACCGGATAACATGCATTTTGCTTCCTGATCAGTTAGTAGTTGATGTGTTTCTAAAAGCCCGCGCTCAACAGGTTGTTTTAGAGTTAGAGTGTATGAACCTTTTTTCTCTCGAATTCTTAATGCCGAGCCAATTTCCTTTAGAGAGAAGGTAGGGGTATCAAAATAAAAATTTTCTTGAATGGCCATTTTCTCCTCTGTTATCGAAAATGCCTTTAGCAAGTTGTTATATTCAACCTCTGTGAGAATATTTTTAAACTCTATTTCAAGCTCCTGAGCCATACGTATGCTACTTCCTTTTTCGCGTTTTCATCTATTATAACATGTTTTTCCTGTTTAACACTTTGTGTGTACTATTGGATTTTACTAAGAAGAGAAATGAGAATCTTTAATGTTAGGTTGAACATATGCTAAAATATAGGATGGATTTATTCCACTTAGCCTCATAAAGAATCGGGAATAGTAGTAAGCAGGCGAACAAAGCAGTTGTCTGAAAGGAGAGCATAATGCAAAAACGAATTGAGGTAACTAATTTTCAACAACTTGAAAAGACATTAGTAATTGAAGGAGCCGACATTAACATAGATACAAGTACATTACGTGCTAGTGGAGAAATGCTAGTAGATTCAGATTCTTTGGCATTTATTTATAAGCTTGAAAACGAGCAAGAATATATATATGTAAGCTTACCGATTTCAGTATGGCCTAGCTTAAAAACAGTTCTTGAAGAAGAGCAGGCGGTTATTTTGCACTTGCCTACAAAAGAAATAGAGTTAACAAATATCATTCCTGAGCTTCGTTACTTATTACATAATATTGAAGGCAATGCTAACTATGGTGAGGAAATGGTAGAGCTTGTCGAAAATACGTTTCTTCAAAGATAGAAAAAATCCGACTAGGGTATGTTTAAAAAGTCAATGAATTGCAAAGCAAGAAGATCAAGGTGCTAACAGCCCGCCGGGAAAGGTGGGGAAGAGTAATGCCGAGATTTGAAGGCGATTAACTTGTGACCTTTTGAACATCCCCTACTACTATACAGATAAATATCAGGACTTGGTCTTGGTATTAAAAGGATGGAGGGGCTATTATGAACATTGACTGGGATCTCTTTTTAGCTCCATATAAGCAAGCGGTTGATGAGCTTAAAATCAAACTTAAAGGGATGAGAAATCAGTTTGAAAAGCAAGGCATTCATTCTCCGATTGAATTTGTTACTGGGAGAGTAAAGCCAATTCCAAGCATTTTAGACAAAGCTACTAAAAAAAATATTCCTCTCGATAAAATTGAAGAGGAAATGCAAGATATTGCAGGTCTAAGAATGATGTGCCAATTTGTGGATGATATAAAGAGAGTCGTAGAACTGCTCAGAAAACGCAATGATTTTGAGATTGTTGAAGAGCGTGACTATATCACTCGTAAAAAGGAAAGCGGCTATCGTTCCTACCATATTGTCATTCGATACCCTGTCCAAACGATTGACGGGGAAAAGAAAATCCTTGTAGAAATACAGGTTCGTACACTTGCTATGAATTTTTGGGCTACGATTGAACATTCACTAAATTATAAATATAGAGGACAGTTCCCAAAGGAAATTGAAAACCGCCTTCAACGAGCAGCCGAAGCTGCATTTCGTTTAGATGAAGAAATGTCCCAAATTCGTGGTGAAATACAAGAAGCGCAAGTAATCTTTTCAAGAAAAAAGGAAGCTCAGGATTCGGATTAAATTCTAGAAAGATAGGGTGTAAATCATGAAATTTGCTGTTACTTCGAAAGGTGACTCAACATCTAACACGTTAATGCAGAAAATAAAGACTTATCTAATGGATTTTCAACTCATTTATGATGAGGATCAGCCCGACATCGTGATATCGGTTGGAGGAGATGGAACCCTTCTATATGCGTTTCATCGATACCGTAGCAGATTAGATAAAACCGCATTTGTTGGGGTGCATACAGGGCATCTCGGCTTTTATGCAGATTGGGTCCCTGAGGAAGTAGAAAAGCTTGTTATAGCAATTGCTAAGACACCTTTTCATGTTGTTGAGTATCCATTACTTGAGGTCATTATTCGATATATCAATGGTGGTAGGGAAGCCAGATACCTAGCGTTAAATGAATGTACCGTTAAAAGTGTTGAGGGTTCGCTTGTAATGGACCTTGAAATCAAAGGAGATCTATTTGAAACTTTTCGAGGAGATGGACTATGTATTTCTACACCTTCTGGAAGTACAGCATATAACAAAGCACTTGGTGGTGCAATTCTTCATCCTGCGATTGAAGCAATTCAAGTTGCAGAGATGGCTTCAATCAATAATAGAGTCTTCCGAACAGTAGGTTCTCCACTTATTTTGCCTAATCATCATACGTGTTTATTAAAACCAGTCAATGATGTGGATTTCCATATTACCATTGACCATCTAACATTGTTACATAAAGACGTTAAGTCAATTCAGTGTAGGGTTGCCAGTGAAAAAATACGATTTGCAAGATTTCGCCCATTTCCATTTTGGAAACGAGTGCGCGATTCTTTTATATCAGATTAATAGAACTTTTGCGTAAAATTTGAAGAAGGGGTAAAGTAAAGTGACTCCATTTACACTTGAGTGGAAAATAACCTTTCAGGATCAAGGGAAATTAGTGAGGGAATTTCTTAAAGAACAGGATGTTTCTAAAACAGCACTTACTGATATTAAGTTTGCTGGGGGTGGTATTTTTATTAATGATCACCCTGTAACAGTTCGCCATAGTCTATGTGAAGGCGAAGTATTAAAGGTTCTTTTTCCAAAGGAACAACCAAGCAATGACTTAAAGCCTGAAAATATTCCACTTAGTATTGTCTATGAAGATCCGTATGTTATGGTTATCAACAAGCCTCCTTATCAGCAGTCAATACCTTCTCGCGAAGCACCAACTGGTAGTTTAGCAAATGCTTTGTTACACTATTATCAATCAGAAGGTATCGGAAGTACGGTTCACTTAGTGAATCGTCTTGATAAGGATACATCTGGTCTTTTATTAGTTGCAAAACATCGACACATTCATCATTTATTATCTGAACAGCAAAAGTCAGGAGTTCTTAAACGAACATACGAAGCCATTGCACATGGTAATTTTCGTGAGGAGGTTGGAACTATTGATGCTCCTATTGGAAGAAAAGATGACAGTATCATTGAGCGACAGGTAAGACAAGATGGTCAAAGAGCGGTTACTCATTTTCGAGTACTCGAAAAACATGAAAACTGGACGCATGTGTTACTTCAGTTGGAAACAGGGAGAACACATCAAATACGTGTACATCTATCATACATCGGACATCCAATTATGGGTGATGATTTGTACGGAGGGGACCGTGCAGAAATAAATCGTCAGGCACTTCACTGCCGCCAACTGACTTTTTGGCACCCTATGTATCATAAAGAAGCTTCCTTTCATGCAGATGTACCAAACGATATGAAGGAGCTTTTGGGAAAAGCGTAAAGATAAGAGAGATTCAGTACAAAAATAAAGTTGAAGATCAAAAATGCCTATCAATGAATTTGATAGGTATTTTTATTGTGCGAAATCGTTTTACAGAAAATGGATTGCATGCAGGATTCTTTCCTTTTCTAGAGAATAGTAAGAATATCTTATTAATTGAGGTGTCAAATGAAACGAATAGCTGAAACAGAACGATTACTTTTACGAGTCTTCGAAGTGGAAGATGTAGATGATGTGAAAAGATTTTGGGGTGATGATGAAGTAATGGAGCATTGCTTAGGAGCTATTCCTCATGAAGCCATTCCTAGAGTATTAGAAGCGTATGCAAATTGTCACTTTGAAAAAGCACTTTCGGTATATGCTGTTGTAGAAAAAGAATCCGGTAAAGTAATTGGTGCTGCAGGATTTAATGTAACGGATAAAGTGGAGTTAATCTACCATTATGCAAAGGAGGTATGGGGAAAAGGATATGCAACAGAAGCTGCGAATGCTTGTGTAAACGTTGCAAAGAAGCAGGGAATGTTAGCAAGATTATTGCTTCAGCTGATCCTCGTAATGCTAGTTCTTTAAAAATACTCGAGAAAATAGGGTTTACCTATCTTGGGATGCAATGGTCAGAAGATACGAAGCGAGAGGAGCCTCATTTTGAAATGATTTTGCAATAGTATCAGAGCGTTTGTCAACAGTCTGAGCCCAGTACCATAATGGACTGGGCTTAATCATATTTCAATGTCTAGCTTCAGCGACTAGCCCCTCGTGGTCAAAAACGCGCGGTAATGAAAAGTCAAAGAAAGACTTTTTTGCCACAGAACATTTGCTTGTCGGACTTGCACATGGATATGCTGACGTCAACGTTCGCCACAGGACGTGGCGGATCTTAGCTGGCTGTCCTCTTTCAAGTCGTTTGCGCTTTTCTTAGTCAAAGGACCGAAATTTTTCTTCTACGTAGGGCATGGAAGAAGGAACTGATACAGTCTCTATCTCAGGATAACGTAATGCTGTTAATTTTCCTCCGAAAACGGCTCCAGTATCGATATTTATTGTATTGTTGATTGTTCGTGGCTCTTTAACTGGAGTATGTCCGTACACAATCCATGCAGAGCCAGTATACTTTTTGGCCCAATCTCTTCTTTCAGGAGTACCATCTAGATTGTTTTTTCCGGTTATATCGCCGTATAATACAAAGGTTTTCACCTTTTTATCAGAGCGACCAATATAGTCCTGTCGAATACCCGCATGTGCTATTACTACATTTCCTTCGTCAAGCTGATGGTAAAGCGGGGCTTGCTCATATAAATTAATAAATTGATTTCGTACTTTTTCTTTATTTATATGATCCAATGCTTCAAATTCCTCTACTGTTGTTTCCAGCCCATGAGTAACCTGGACTTTATTACCGACTAGAAACCGATATAGTTTGTTACAATGATTCCCGGGAACGTAATGCGCATTCTTTTCTTGGATGACTAGCTTATAGACAACGTCAATTACCTTTAAGGAATGTGGTCCACGGTCAGTTAAGTCTCCAACAAAAGCAAGCTGTCGCTTTTCATTATGTATCGGTAAACCATTTATCCATGTATAACCAAGCTTTTTCGTTAATGCTTCGAATTCATCAAAACATCCATGTATATCACCAATAATATCTAGTTTCATTTGTATATTAGCACCTTTCTTAAAGAATAACAGCGGTAATCATAACGAAAAGAAAAAAAGAAGTCATCCCCCCATATTATGAGAAAGATGACCTGAAAATAGTAGTTAATCAAACATAAATTTCTTTGTTCGTGATCTTACATTCAACACAATTCCAATTGCAATCATATAGGTAGCTAGTGAGCTTCCCCCATAGCTAATGAACGGTAATGGAAGTCCCGTAATTGGTAGAATACCTACTGTCATACCCACATTTTGGAATACCTGGAATGTGATCATTCCGATGATTCCTGCACATAAGTAACTGCCGTAAGGATCATGACTCTCAAGTGCAATATGAATCATACGATAAATAAGTAAGAAGAATAATGAGATAATAATACTTGCACCTACAAACCCAAATTGTTCAGAAACAACCGCAAATATAAAATCAGTATGTCCTTCTGGAATATATACTTCAGATGCTTGGAATCCTTTCCCGCTTAGTTCCCCTGAGCCAATTGCAAGTAGTGCACGAATAAGTTGTAGTCCCTTATCACTTGAATGTCCCCAGGGATCTAACCAACCATAAAAACGATTCATTTGATAATCTTTGATTACGTACGTGAAGAAAAAGTCAGGGAAATAAAAATATAGAAACACACCTAGTGAGATTACAAAAACTGCAGTAAATACAACAGATAGGATAATTCTCCATTTAATACCAGATACAAGAATAAGAGTTCCTATGATGGCACAAAACACCATTGTCATCCCCATATCAGGTTGCTTTACAAGAAATGCAATAGGTGGGATAGAAACAGCTAAAATTTTCCCAATTAGTAAAAAATCATCTTTTACAGTATTAATTGGGTATTTTTCACGGTGGTCAGCGATTATTTTACTTAATACAATAACCATAATAATCTTCATTAACTCTGATGGCTGAAAACTAAACCCGGGGAAGTTATACCAGCTTGTGGCCCCCTTTGTTTCGTCAGCAAATGGAATATCTACTATATATTTTTCTACAAAGAGCCCAAATAATAAAAACATACCGAATCCATATAAATACCATGACAGCATTTTAAACCTGTCGAAATCAATTACCATCGTACCAGCTATGGCTACTGCCCCAATAACGTACCATTGGATTTGCTTTGCAACAAAGTTTATATTCTTAAGCTTTTCGGAAAGTAAGGGCTCAGCACTTTGGATGGAAAGACAGCTAACAATAGCCAACAGAAATATAATAAACAGCAACGTATAATCAATTTTATGCTGTGAGGATGTTTCTCTGTCCATATATAAAATCCTTTCTAATAATACACGAGTTTATTATCATAGTAAGAAGGGAATATCATTTTATTCCACTTGAAAATGTAAAATGCATCATTTACTATATTAGCTCATTTTTTGCTTATTGCAAATAGAACAATAGAGGATACTAAATTAATAATGATATCCATAAATCCATGAAAAGTAAATGGTTTTTATATCAAATTTGAGCCTTGTCAAATTTATCGAGGATGCTTGATCATACCGTATGAAATTCTAAGGCATTAGCAGGATGTTTTATCCTTATTTAGCGAATATGAAGGAAACGGCAAATAAAATAATTTATTTGGAAGGCTGTTGGGAGGTTTAGGAATGCAAGAGATGAATGAAAAAGAACAACAGCAATTAGAAATTGAACAATTACTTCAGGCACTTGAAGACGAAAATATTGATGAATTTAGAACATTGTTTTTGGATATACATCCATATGAACGAGCAAAATTTTATGCGAAGTTACCTAAGGATGCTAGAATGCATGTATATCATTTTTTATCTCCTGAGGAAATGGCAGAGGTATTTGAAAACTTAGAGATTGAGGATACCGAGTATGAAGAGCTGTTGTCGGAAATGAATCCGACATTTGTAGCGGATATGCTCTCACAAATGTATGCCGATGATGCGGTTGATGTGTTAAACGAGTTAGATAAAGAGCAAGTAGCTAGCTATTTAACAATTATGGATGATGAGGCTGCGGGAGAAATCAAACAGCTCCTTCATTATGAAGAATACACTGCAGGTAGTATAATGACAACCGAGTTTATTGCGATACATTCCAATCAAACTGTTAAGTCTGCAATGTATATTTTAAAGAAAGAAGCTCCTCGTGCTGAAACAATTTATTATGTATATGTCATTGATGAAGAAAAGCGACTTGTAGGTGTTATTTCACTACGTGATTTAATCGTATCAGACGACGATACCATGGTTTATGAGATAATGAGTGACCGTGTTGTTTCGGTTTCCGTTAGTGAAGATCAAGAGGAAGTCGCAAGAAAAATGAGGGATTATAATTTCCTGGCAGTTCCTGTTATTGATTTTCAGAATCATTTATTAGGGATCATCACGGTTGACGATATTATTGATGTTATGGAAGAAGAGGCATCCGATGATTATTCGAAGCTTGCTGGGATTACAGATGTGGATTCAGCTGATAAAAATATCTTCTCTGCAGCTAAAAAGAGATTACCTTGGCTTATCATTTTATCTTTTTTAGGAATGATGACAGCAAGTTTAATTGGTCGATTTGAAGATACTCTTGATCAGATTGCAATCCTCGCTGTGTTTATCCCATTAATTGCAGGTATGGCTGGGAATACTGGAACACAAGCACTTGCTGTTGCGGTTCGAAGAATTGCAATTGGTGACGATAAAGAAGAGAATAAACTCTTTTTAATCATACGGGAAGCAGGAACAGGTGTAATTACAGGGGCTGTTTGTGGGATCATTATCATGCTTGTTGTCTACTTTTGGAAAAGCGATTTCTTTCTAGGGCTACTTGTGGGATTTTCCATCTTTATAACTCTAATTGTAGCAACACTTGCAGGTGCTCTTGTGCCACTCATCATGCATAAGTTTAAGGTTGATCCAGCAGTAGCATCTGGACCGTTTATTACAACGATCAATGATATTATAAGCATTTTAATTTATTTTGGATTTGCTTCTTTATTTATGAATTACTTAGTCCAATAATGTATTGGTAGGAAAGATGAGGAGTTGAATGTCAGATTTTTAGAAGGGGGTAAAGTATGGACCATGGTGCTTCATTAACATCGTTAGTTATCGTAATGGTGGTAGCTTTCTTAACACCACTATTATTACATAGGTTGAAACTTAGAATTATTCCGGTTGTTGTTGCTGAGATAATAATGGGGATTATAATTGGAAAAAGTGGTTTTGACGTTGTAGAACCAGATATGTGGCTTGAGACACTTTCTACTTTAGGTTTTATCTTTTTAATGTTTTTAAGTGGAGTTGAAATTGATTTTTCTGCTTTTGCAGGTGGTAAAAAGCGTGAGAAGCTAGCAAGTGGAAAAAAGGCTCCAAATACATTTCTCGTTTCCACCATTGTTTTTATCGGAATCTTTTTATTATCCTTACTTTTATCATTCATGTTCGTATGGACAGGATTTACGGAAAATGCGTTTTTAATGACGCTAATCATTTCTACGATTTCGTTAGGAGTTGTTGTTCCAACGCTTAAGGATGCTCAAATAATGAAAACAAATATTGGCCAAATCATCTTACTTGTTGCTGTAATCGCAGACCTAGTTACAATGATTTTATTGGCAGTCTTCGCGTCCATTTATGGCGGTGGAGAAAGCAATATGTGGTTATTGTTACTTTTATTCGGCGCAGGGGTATTATTGTTTTTTGTCGGGAAACGATTCAAAAATCGATCCTTCCTGGAAACAATGTCCAAAGGCACCGTTCAAATTGGCACAAGAGCGATTTTTGCCTTAATTATGATACTTGTTGCCTTATCTGAAACGATAGGGGCAGAGAATATTTTAGGTGCATTTTTAGCTGGGGTACTTGTTTCATTATTATCACCAAATCATGAAATGGTACAAAAGCTCGATTCGTTTGGCTATGGATTTTTAATCCCTATCTTCTTTGTAATGATTGGGGTCGAATTAGATTTGTGGTCCCTATTCCAGGATCCTAAAATTCTATTACTCATTCCCCTATTGTTTATCGCATTAGTTATTTCAAAAGTTCTCCCAATTCTTTATATAAGACGTTGGTATGATTGGAAAACAACCCTTGCTGCAGGGGCTTTATTAACCTCTACTCTTTCACTTGTAATCGCGGCAGCAACGGTAGGAGAAAAAATGGGAATTATTGATGATAGGATGTCGGGTGCTCTCATTTTGGTAGCAGTAATTGCGAGTATTGTGTCACCAATCGGTTTTAAAAAGCTTTTTCCAAAGCAAGCAGTCGAAGAGCCAGTCGTTCGTGTTGCATTTATCGGTGCAAACCAAATGACCTTACCTGTAACGAGGGATTTAAATTCACATTTATATGAATCAACTATCTATCATACAACCCAAGATAAAATTGAAAAAGAGAGCTCTGACACAGTATTTAATATCGTAGAGCTTCTAGACTATTCGATAGAAAACTTAACAGAAGCGAATGTTTTTGATGTTGATATTCTTGTAATCACAACGGGTTCTGATGAGACAAATGCTGAAATTGCTAAATATGCAAAAGAAAACGGAGTAGATCGCGTCATTGCAAGAATTGAAACTAATAATCTTGCGGATGAATTGAAGGAACTTAATATTGATATATTCTCATTATTAATGTCAACTAACACATTATTACGAGCAATGATTGAAGCTCCAAGTGTAATGACAATTCTAACAAATCAAGAACAGGCACTTTTCCAAATTACTATGAACAACAGCAAGTATGATGGAACTATGTTGCGAAACTTCCCATTTACAGGGGACGTAATCTTTGTTCGTATCTTTAGAGGAAAAGATTCAATCGTTCCACATGGTGATACAGAGCTGAAACTCGGAGACCGTCTTATTGTAACGGGATCAAGGGAATATGTAGATGAGCTGAAGGTTGATTTGGAGTTTTAAAAAAATGTGAATGATAATAGTAGGTGATTTCCACGTCATGATTGTGGGAAAACAAATTTAGTACCAATAGATGAATAGAACACTTTGAAACCGTGGCAAAATAGTCACGGTTTTCATTTTGGAAAAGGTATGATATACTTATTTTATGACTAGGTACTAATAACATGTAATAAAATGTAGGAGGAATTATAGATGACAATTTCCTTAAAAGACCGTACATATGTTGTAATGGGTGTAGCGAATAAACGTAGTATTGCCTGGGGAATCGCACGTTCCTTGCATGATGCTGGTGCAAAGCTTATTTTTACATATGCAGGGGAGCGTCTAGAGAAAAATGTGCGTGAATTAGCTGACTCACTTGGAGCTAATTCATTAGTCCTTCCGTGCGATGTAACAGATGATGCTGAGGTTGAAAAATGCTTTGCAACAATTAAAGAGCATGCTGGAGTTATCCATGGAGTTGCACACTGTATTGCGTTTGCAAACAAGGAAGAATTAGAAGGCGACTATATGAATACAACTCGCGAAGGGTTTTTATTAGCTCATAATATTAGCTCATATTCATTAACAGCTGTTGCGAAGGCAAGTAAAGACCTTATGTCCGAGGGTGGTAGCATCGTAACATTGACTTACCTTGGTGGTGAGCGCGTTCTACCTAACTATAACGTTATGGGAGTTGCAAAAGCCTCCCTTGATGCAAGTGTAAAATACTTAGCAAGTGATTTGGGTAAATATGGAATCCGTGTTAACTCCATTTCTGCAGGTCCTATTCGTACGCTATCAGCAAAAGGGGTTAGTGATTTTAATACAATACTTAAAACGATTGAAGAGAAAGCACCTCTTCGCAGAACTACAACACCTGAAGAAGTTGGAGATACTGCAGCGTTCTTATTCAGTGATCTTTCAAGAGGAATTACAGGTGTAACACTTTACGTAGACTCAGGCTATCATATTATTGGTGGTTAATTCTGTTGACTTCATGAGAAACAAATAAATAACGATAAAATGCACACGTCATTTCAATTTCGTGTGCATTTTTATTTATTATTTTTCCTATTCTACCATATTCTCCTTTTAACCCCATCTGTACATAAATATCTTTTTTTAAGGTGAACCTAAAGTTGTATTACTTAAAAGGAGATATACTACGTGGTTACTCATATAAATTTTTATTAGATTTCCGAAGGAGATAGAGAAATGCAGAAAAAGGAAAAATGGGGAGTGCTTTCGCTTGCATCTATCCCATTGGTGATGACCTTAGGAAATTCTATGCTAATTCCAGTATTACCGATGATGGAAAAGGAGTTAGACATATCTCCGTTCCAATCTAGTTTGATCATTACGATATACTCGATTGTAGCAATTATATTGATTCCGATAGCTGGATTTTTATCAGACCGTATCGGAAGGAAAAAAGTGATTATTCCAAGTTTAATTATCGCAGGTATTGGCGGACTTATTGCTGGTATTGCCTCCTGGTTATTTGAGAGTCCATTCTTACTTATCCTAATAGGAAGACTACTACAGGGAGTAGGTGCTTCTGGTGCATCTCCGATTGTCCTTCCATTAGTAGGTGATATGTGCAAAAGCGAAAAGGATGTCAATACTGGTTTAGGTTTAATTGAAACTTCTAACACATTTGGAAAGGTATTGAGTCCAATTTTAGGTGCATTACTTGCATCGATTATTTGGTACTTACCGTTTTTTGCATTTCCAATCTTTTGTTTAATTTCAATATTACTTATCCAATTTATAATTGTTACTCCAAAGGATAATAAAGTAGATACCTCAGACTTTGCTTTTTTTATCAAAAAGGTAAAACGAATTTTAAAGGATGAAGGGCGTTGGCTTTATTCAATCTTTCTTGTAGGAGCCATTTGTATGTATATCCTGTTTGGGATGCTTTTCTTCCTTTCGTCTATATTAGAGGATAAATACGGTATTGATGGCGTTACGAAGGGGCTTATTCTTGCAATACCCCTTGGTGCTCTATGTTTAGCTTCGTTTATCACTGGGAAAAAACTCGGGGATGATAAAAATGCAATTAAGTGGATTATATTTATGGGAATTGTCGGGGCAACCTTATCAATATTTGGGATAACGTATACCGACAATGTTTATATTTTCCTGGCTGCTCTCGTTATTAGTGGAATTGGAATTGGAATTGCGCTTCCTAGTTTGGATGCCCTTATTACGAACGGTATTGAAAAAGATGAAAGAGGAACAATTACTTCCATTTATAGTAGTTTCAGATTTGTAGGAGTGGCAATTGGCCCCCCTGTATTTGCAATATTAATGAAAATTTCACATACGATTTTATTTTTAAAAGTAACTGTTGTTTCGGCTATAGCAGCCATTCTCGTTTTGTTTTTTATAAAGCCACCAAAACGTGTTAGAACAGATTCTTTATTCCAAAAGGTAAAGAAAGAGAAATAAAGGGGACCGATCATGACAAATGCAAATAAAAGTGAACAAAAGAACATGAAATGGTGGCAACTTTCTCTTTTTGGGGTTGGATGTACAATAGGAACTGGTTTTTTTCTAGGGTCTAGTATTGCAATTCGAACAACTGGACCCTCAGTGTTATTCGTTTTCATCTTGGCTGCGATAGGAACGTATTTTGTATTTGACGCTCTTTCGAAAATGACTGCAAAAAAGCCTGAAAAAGGTGCATTCAGGACGTACGCAAAACAAGCATATGGACGATGGGCAGGCTTTAGTATCGGTTGGATCTATTGGAGTTCAGAGGTGTTGATAATGGGAAGTCAACTAACTGCTCTATCAATTTTTACAAAGTTTTGGTTTCCAGATGTACCATTATGGATTTTTGCAGCAATCTACGCAGTTTTGGGTTTGGGAGTTTTGTTGATTGGTTCAAATGGACTTAGCCGTTTGGAAAATATATTTGCACTCATTAAGATTGCAGCAATTCTAATGTTTATAGTGATTGCTTTGTTAGCCGTTTTTGGAGTAATCGATGGTACACGTGACCCTCAAATGCCGACAGATTATGTTCCAAAAGGTATTCTCGGTCTATGGTCAGCATTTATTTTTGCATATTATGCATTCGGTGGCATTGAAGTAATGGGATTAATGGCGACGGAGCTGAAGGATAAAAATGATGCTCCTAAGGCAGGGAAGGTTATGATCTTTCTTCTTACCACCATTTATCTTTTATCAATTGGACTAGCTGTATTACTTGTTTCTTGGAAAGTTTTCACAGGGGAAGAAAGTACATTTGTAGTCGCCTTAGATAATTATAACATTCCAATTGTGGCAGACATATTTAATGGAGCACTTATTATTGGTGGTTTTTCTACGATGGTCGCAGCTCTTTTTGGTGTAACGAGTATTTTAGTATCACTTGCTGAAGATGGGGATGCTCCCCGTTTGTTTGCAAAAAAAGGGAAGCTAAAGGTTCCACTACCAGCCTTTATTTTAACAGCAACTGGATTAGTTGCATCCATTGTGCTGTCACTTTTAATGCCCGATAGTATTTATGAGTTTATCACAACCGGTGCAGGACTCATGTTATTGTATAATTGGTTATTTATCTTATTGTCAGCCAATCGCTTGTTAAATCCTGGTATGGTGGATCGAATGAAGTATTATGCTGGGATGGCCTTAATTTTACTTGCAGTAAGCGGAACATTATTTAATAAAGAAATACGTCCAGGTTTCTTTATAAGCTTAGGGTTTGTTGTCATAATTGGCATCTTTGTTTTAATGAAAAGATCCTCCTGGAAAAAGGAGGATACTACTGGGGTAGCTACATTATTTGAAAAGCTTCAAAAAACATAGTCTTAATGGCTGAGTAGTAGCTTCATTCCCTGAATTCCAAAGTAAATGCCAAATCCAATGAGTGACAATCCAGAAATTACAGAAATATAAGCTAATAAATGTGAAGTCATTATCTTACGGAAGCCACTTGAGACAGTCGCCATTGCAATATCCCAAATCAAGAGACCACTAAAAATAGCTGCGCTGTATAGGATTAATTCACTACTCGTTGAGGTTGTAGCTGTTTTCGCCAAAACAGAACCATAAATCCCTAGCCAGAACAAAATGGTTAAAGGGTTCGTAATAGACATTAAAAAACCTGACCAAAATGCCTTATAGAGTGGTTCTCGATTGCGATGATTTTGAACATGTACAGTTCCGGCGCTTAGGATACTTTCTACCCCTGTATAAATCAGTACAAAGCAGCCAAAAAGCCACAAAAACGTTTGAATAAAAGGGGTATTTATGAAGGTGACGAGCCCTAAATAAACAACAAGCATATAAATACCGTCTGCAATTACTGCACCGACACCAACTAGCCAGGCATGAAGAAACCCAAATTTAATACCCCTATCTAGCTGAGCAGCATTTACTGGACCAATGGGTGCTGCCAGACTTAGACCTAAGAAAACATAACTAAAAAGAACACTCATACGTACACCCCTTGAAAAGACTTGTCTCAAAATTGTATTCAAAAAGGTGGACTTGTACGACAATTTTTTATAGTAAGGAGAAATTCGATATGATGAATCCAAATCAAATTGAACAGTTCGTACGATCTGTTTATGATGCACAAAAAGCAGTGATTGAATCACAAGGAAATGATGATCCTGCACATTTTCAACATGCTCAAAACATGGTGTATCAAGCGAAACAACAATTGCTAGAGGTTGATAAAACCTATAATGGTACTGAGGAAGAAAAGAAGGTACTTCATGCGAAGGAGTTACTTCGGCAACTCGAAGAAACTCAACATGCAATTGAAGCAACTGATGAATTTTAACAAACAATTGATAGTATAAAAATGCAAAACAATGTCTAAAGAAAGCGAGTCCCGTAGGCTCGTTTTTCTTGTTGTTAAAGAAATTAGAAAATTATACTATGTGTATCCACGTTCAGCTTCAGCGCCTAGCCCTTCGAGTCAAATAACCTGTGGCAAGAAAAGTCAAAGAGCGACTTTTTTGCCACAGAACATTTGCTTGTCGGGGCTGTTCAAGGCGCTTGCGCTTTTGTTCTTTTAAGGGAATGATCAAAAAATTCCACAAGAGAATATTATAGACATTGTTTCCATATATTTATTCTAGTAATTTTACCTCTATTCTACTATTGTAAGGTTGATAGGATGGGGTGGAATATCATGAAGTATTATCCGGTAAATGAATTGAAAAAGCTTTCCAATGTGGAAGAAATGATAGAATTGTCCCGTCTACTATGGTATAAAATTGCTGAGCAAATAGAGACAGTTTCTTCCTATAAAGATTACGTAGAATTAATAACTCGCTATGAAACGAATAATTGGCAGCTTTCTATAGAAATTGATGGAACTATCACTTTTTTGAGAAATGACACTCTAGGTAGTCAATCCATCCAAATAGATAAAAGTGGTAGGCAAGTATATAAAATAATACCTATTAGATAACCCTCGAAAATACATTTCGGGGGTATATTTTTTAGTCGTATAAGTTTCAGGGTTAGGGGGACATTATCAGTGTATTAAGTCTTAATAGGAGGTTTTTTACTTGCAAATGAATCAACAATTAGGTGCACATGAATTAATGGAAATCCATGAGGTATTATGCGATACGATTGATGGAATTAACCAATTCCAATTGTATCAGCCTCATTGTCAGGACCCGCAGCTTCAAAACATATTGCAAAATCAACTTAATTTTATGACGAATGAATATAATTCAATGGTGAATATGGTTAGCGGGAAAGCCAATGGAGCAAATTTGGGAACGATGAGACCTAAGACTAGCTTTAGTCCTACATATGGCTTAAATAATCCAGCTCCAAACCAACCAAATACATCAATGAACCAAATGGATGACCGTGATGTTGCTTCTGGTATGTTAGGTTGCGCAAAATCTTCAGCCGTACTCCGAATGCATGCGGCATTAGAATGTGCAGACCCACAAATAAGAATAGCTATGGTTCAAGGTGCAAGAAATTGTGCTGATCAGGCTTATGAGATTTGGCAATACATGAATACCAAGGGGTACTATCAAGTTCCAACTTTAAAAGATGACACCGCCCAAACATTTAGTGGTATGTACCAACCCGCAGCTATGCAAACACCATTCACACAAATGGCTGGAACAAACCAAATGAATACGATAAATCAAAATATAAGAATGTAATTACGTTAAGAACGACTATTTCTAGAATAGTCGTTCTTCTTTTAGACTAAGATCTGGAAAATTTCAATTAGTATAACCCTATTCCCTCAAAATTTTCTATAACATATATGTAAATATAACTCAGAAGGGGAAAAGGGTATGAGGTGGATTCAAGATCCAGGACATGGTGGGAAGGATAGTGGTGCTTACGCATATGGCCAGATGGAGAAGAGTTGGACATTAGAAGCAGCATTATATGTAAATTATCGGCTTCTTGAGCTTGGAATATCATCAGGATTAACGCGCTCGAGGGATGAAACACTAGTGCCAACAAAACGTACTATCGCAGTAAAGAAATCAGGTGCTATTTATTGTATTTCTCATCATTTTAACGCAGGTGGTGGGAGAGGAGCGGAATTTATTCACTCAATTTATGCGGATGGAGTATTTGAAGAGATTTTAAGAAAAGAGTTTGAAAAAGTTGGCATGAAGACTCGGCGAGTATTTACCCGCAAAACTACCAATGGAAAGGACTATTATTTTATGCATAGAGAGACTGGGAGAGTGAGAACAACAATTATTGAATACGGATTTCTTGACTCATCAGATTATGAAATGCTGAAAAATAAAAGCTTCCGCTTCAAGCTCTATGAAGCAGTGGTGATAGCAATATGTAGGCATGATCAAATTGCATATAAGGAAATCAGTGAGATGCCTACATATTAAACGATTGGTGAGAGCAAAAGAGTACCCAGAACTGAAATATTGGGTACTCTTTTATACTATTAGCTTTTAGGGCGAACTTCGCGATTTGATAATACCTGTAATGCATCACGAACTCTTGCGGCAAAATCTAATGGTTTATCTATTGATAGAAAATGAATATACATTAACCTTGGATTCTCGAACAGCCAGTGGTTGTGTAATCCAGTTACCTTAATATCATGCTGTCGGAGCTTGCTAATAAATGGATTTATTTCCTCCTGTAAAATGACCGTTTCTCCGGAACACAATGCCTTACCATCTCCACTGATTGATTCAAAACTAAACATTTGTGGAATTACTAGGAAGGACCTAGTGCTTCTTCCTAAAATAGTAGGTCTAATATTTGTACGGGATCTCATTACCATACAATTGCCATTATCCAAAGAGTGCATATCACCATCGAGTATCTCATTGAATCGATCACATAAATCCTCAAGTCTTTGGTTGTTATTTACCATCATAGGACGTTGTGGAGAGTTAACGGCATTAACTCTTAATCTTAAGACACTTAGTGCATCACTTACTTTTTTTGCGAAAGTAAGTGGTTGATCAATAGATTCGAAATGAATGTACATGAGGCGAGGTCTATCAAAAAGCCAGTGATTGTGAAAAGCTGTAACTTTTATATCGTGAGCTCGTAGTCTACTAATAAAAGGATTGGCTTCCTCTTGTAAGAGAACAGTTTCTCCTAAACATAATGCCCGACCTTGTTTATCTACATTTTCAAATGAATAAGCTTCAGGAATAAACATAAAAGAATCTGCTTCTCTTCCTAAGACGATAGGACGTATTTCTGTTCTTGAACGAGTCGCTGTGCATACTCCATTAATTACACTTGCTGTACAATTCAGAATTCTAGCAAATTCTCGACATTGTTTAGATGGGGTCATGTCTGTATGACTCAAAATAATCACCTCCAGTTCTTATCCTTTAGTTATCATATGCTTCATTAATCTAAGTGATAGTGATAGAAGACTAGTGAAATATAATTGGTCATCTATCTAGCATCCTACAAACAGACTTAGCCTAGGATTACTCCTACGGAATAGACAAGCGTATAGAATCTGGATTTTTTTTCTAATATGGCTTGGACAAAAGTGGGAGGCAAAAAACGGGCTCTCTATAGGTAAAAAATACATTGTCCACACACTAAAATCCGCATTATCATCAGGCTGTTTGTCCATAAGTTTTTCGTGTACGTGAATATGATGTAGTAAGTCAAAAGAAAGGAGTGAGGAGAATGAATAGACCATGGTTTCCAGGCAGAGGTGGAGATAATGAAAGTGAAAGCCGTAGCCGTGCTAAAGCTGATAGCGACTCTAAGGCAAAAGTAGATTTTGAAAATGACAACGAATTACGAAATAAAACTGATGTAGAAAGTGACAATGAAAACAGGCTTTCTGATAAAAACATTAACAAAGCGGAAGCAAAAGTTGTAGACAGCGGAAACTCAAAAGTAGATCTTGATATTAAAGTAGACTCTGATTCTAAAGCGAGAGCAAAAGCTAGAACTCGTGCAGATGCTGAATCAGATCAGGATCAAGAACAAGACCAAGATCAAGACCAAGATACAGACTTTTAGGAAGAACGGGGTATATTTTTTCGATATACCCCGTTTTTTAAACCTTGTTAGAGGAGGGAGCATTATGAGATCCTGGCTTAACGACCTTTATTACTGGGAAAAGTCAAACAATGACAATGACAATGATAATAATAATGAAAATAAGAATAAGAATACAATTAAAGACGCTGACATTACAGATACAGAAGCATCAGTGAATCAAAGTGGAAATTCAGATGTTGATGTAAATGTTTCCGTTAATGTTGATACAATGCCAATAGCACTAGCAATCCTTTACCAATCACTACTTAGGAAGGAAATTTCCAATGAAGAATTTGAATTAGCAGCTAATAAGCTAATGGATTTAACAGATAAGTATCGCGAGTCGAAAAAGAAAAAGGATTCAAAGGTTAGATATTTTAACAACGATGTATGGAGAAGATGAGATTATCAACTTCTCCATGTATCATTCGGAATCACTACATATAGAATAACTAAAGGGAGCCAAAAGAAAAGTACTCTTCATTAATTGAAGAGTACTTTCTTTTTCTGGGGGCAATAATGGGAGATTTATCACACATGTTTTTGTAACTACATATATTATGGTATGGGTGATTATAGGATATCGATTTGTACTAATAAGGCAAGTAGGATTTGAAGTAGAATTTGAATGTTGACAGCTACTTGAGTATCAAGTGTTGATACATTCACATTTCTGGAATTTTCAATGACAGTCTTTTGGCGAGTAATTTGTCTTATATTTGCAGACTGTAAAAGTTCCTGTGTGACAGCTTGTGCCCGTGCATCGTCAGCAATTGAAATATTAATTAGGACAACAATTGCAGCCTGAAGAGCAGCTTGTAAAGAAAGAGCAGCTTTTGTATCTACTGTATTTACTGTAATATCACAGGAATCCTTAATAAAGATTAATTCTTCGGATAATTGTAGATTAGAAAAAGCTTGTTTTGCTTCTTGTTCTACTTCAATAACTTCTTCGTCTTTGAAGCAAGGATGTTTAGAGTCTGGATCTAATGCAGACCAGTTACGATGACCTGCAGCACTAAATTTATAACTATCTTGGTTCATACATTTTTCCTCCTATTTAACATAATATTATTTAGGGAAGAGGCAGATTTTACTTGCCTCTTTTATACCTTCTAGTGGTTCTCGCATCGTTTGGGGTAAAAGTAGTATCCTCGACCACATTCGTTATAGGATTTACGTCTTCTTCGGTTACTTTACGCTGAGCATTATTTAAGAACTCTTCCGTTTGTTTTTGTAGTTTTTCAATGGTATTTCGGATTTCACGTTTTTGTGAGTGAGTTAGGTGTCGAGTGTTTGGTCGAAGTCCATTCTTTTTAAAGATATTTTCAACAAACATATTCATAAGCTTTTGCTGCGAATCATTGAAATTTTGTGGATTAAATCCCATTTACCAACCCTCCTTTGTATTTGTACACATTGTACTATATGCATGTGCCTCTAATTGTGTATGAGCAAATCGTGGAGTTTTTAAACGGAAGTCTCGAATATTTACGGAGTTCCAAAAAATATATACATAAAAAAATCAAATCCATCGCACAAGCTTCTTTCTTTGCATAGTCTACCTATGAGGTGAGAGTATGAATGGAAGCTTATTTCTATTGTTTATTGGGAATTTTGTTATAGCTAGTTTGCTATATTTCTATCTTTATAGGGGGCGAAAGCTAATTGGTTTCCAATTAGGTATGAATATTGCCATTATTATTGGCGGCATGATGGCTATTGTATCTGGGGTGTTGCTAATTATACAATTTCCTTTCCACTTTACAGAGGTTACAATTGCATCAACCTTAATTGGTATAATGATCGGAGCAATTTTTGGGGCAATGTTTGATTATCAAACGTTCTTATCAGGTTTTGCAAATGGATTAATGATGGGAATTATGGCTCCAATGATTGGGGCGGTAGTGGATAGTAGTGTGAGATATGTATTGTTAGTTGAGCTACTGTATATTGCTTCCGTTATCTTGGTAGCTATCTCAAGAAAAAGGTCCTGATGAGGTGGTAACATTATGGAATGGTTATGGGTTTCCCTCCTCCTACTTAATGTAACTGTTGGCTATAGAAGTTATCGGAAACTAAGGAGGAAAAGACAGATATTTAGCGACAGGTTTGCGATGATAATTGCAATGACTTCATCGATGGTATTAACACTAGTGATAGGATTGCTATACTCATTTATTTTTCCACTTTCATTATTTTCTACATCTGTTTATGCAGTCATAACCGGTGCTATAGTAGGTATCCTCTTTGGTTCAATGGTAAAGATGCACTCTGTATTAGCGGGATTTTCTGGTGGTACAAGTGGGGGATTAATGGGTGCAATGGTTGGTGCGGTTGCTCAAGATCCAAGCTTGTGTGGACTTCCATCAGCTAGTTCAATGAATATAGCTTCAAATATGATGTCTATGGGCATATTTGGTACATTTCTTACATTACTCTCATTTTGGCTCATAACCTATTCATTAAAAGTGTGAGGGGATATACATGATTTCGAAGAAGACTAAAATAGGCATAGTAGTGTTTCTTATATTGATTAGTTCTATATTGCTTTATAAATTGTGGGATATACAAACCCGGTTACCTATACTCAATAAGATTGAAGAAGTATCCCTTGAATCAGCGTTACTTGATGAATACACATTTGATAATGACAAAGTAAAAATCGTTGCTTTTATCTTTACAAATTGTCCAGATATTTGTCCAATGACGATGATTGATTTGGCAAAGATGCAAAACATGTTAAAGGAAAAGGGATGGTTTGGGGAGAGGGTGGAAATTGTTGCGATAACCCTTGATCCTGTAATAGATACCAAAGAGGTATTACGAAAGTATGCGAATAATTTTAATGTAGATCCCATGGGGTGGCATATATTACGAGGAACAGAAGTACAAACAAAAGAAGTCGCCGATCAGTTTCAAATGGTATTTAAAAAGGAAGAAAACGGATTTGTAACGCATAGCACCAATATGTACGTAGTGGATACTGAAAACAATATTAGATCCATTCATGATATGGCAATTGGAGGCAAACAGGTAAATATCGATGAAATCCTAGAAAATATAACTCGGTTACTCGATAAAAATTAAATCATGCTGCAAATGCGGCATTTTTTTTTGGATTGTATCTGTTGTGAGATGGCAGGTTATGTACCGTTTTTTTGCACATACTAGACTCTTTACACATACAAATAAATGGGAGCGAATAACTGTATGAGGGGGACATAGTATGTCTGATAAGAGAAAATTTCCTACGAAAACAAAGCCTGTCATATATGTGTATCAGCCACAATCGCAAGATCAACCAATGATGCAAAGTAAATATGTAATTAAGGAATGGAATGGAGGTGTAGTAGGTAACCAAAACATGATAGAAACTGTTGAATTTCCTGAGCAAAAGGAACGAGTACAGCAGCATTCCATTCAAGAACAAATATCAGAACAATCAATAAGAGAGACAATAGAGGAAAAAGAAAACCTTGGACAATCAGTCATAATAAGCGGTAAGAAGAAAAGATTTAAGGAAATGAATGTACAAGAAAAAATTCATTATCTTACTCATTTACCAAAGAATATTCCGCAATTTATTTGTGAAATTGTGACAAAGGATGTGATATACCAAGGTGTTATTCTTGCAGCAAGTGGTGATACAGTGAATATGCGAAGCCTTACAACATCCCAAAAGGAACAATTAATGATTGAAGGGATTGAAGATATTACAATCATAGGATTTTGATTCTAAGTATCTGAAAAAAGCAGGACTGCCAAGAATATTACTTTGGCAGTCCTATTTTTATTAATCTCTTCCACCTCTATTAAATTGACGAACCACTAAATCAGGTGATAAGCATTGGATTGCGCAGAAGCATCTTAGATCGACTTCGATACAAAAATCAGTTCTTCTTAGCTCTCGTACATTACAAATATCACATTCTCCAGTTTCTGTGTCACATACTTCACGATCTGGTTCTAGAACAGTTAAAGTTGCACAGCAGTCTTTAATATTTTCAACACGGAAGAATGGGCTACGGAAGCAGTCCTGTCTTTGACCTACTCCACCGAAAGCACTGAACACATCTCCTTTTTCAGTAAAAAGAAGAAAAGGAATTGTATCTCTGCCTGGCTTAACGACAGGATCTAATAGGTTTTGAAAACAGCTAGTCGCGCATTTGTCTTCGACAGCTTCTTGAGCATCTAATATTGCTTCTACAGCATCACATACGCAATTTCTATCGTGGCTGAAACTCATGAATATTTCATCTCCTTTATAAAAATTAGACTTATATAGTCACTTATAGAGTATGAAGTGGTCGTTTATAATGTATAGGCTCTTGTCTATCTTTAAAAGAAAGGGCATTCGCACAGAACTGAAATCGGATTTTCCTTTTTGAGATACCATTTTTTTGAAGTTGCATATTTTATGTAATAGAGGATGTTCAAAAAGCCCGGTGAAAATGACACATCGAATTTCTTCGTTGCTAGTTTTTCCGTCGTGCGATGCGGATTCTTAGAAGGACTCCTTGTGCTCACGTATTAACTATATACGTTCCGCTACTAAAAACTTCAACGAATTGAACTTTCGACGAAACAGGAAGTGCTAGTATTGGCGTCGCCGCGGGATGTGGTGATTTAGCCGACGCGGTCCTTTTCTTCCACCTTTTTGAACACGCACTACTAACGAATCTTTTTAATGAGGGGAAAGATGGATGACAGAGAATATTCGGCTTGATGAATATACGAAAATGTTACTTGAAGAAAGGAAAAAGGAGGTGATAAAAAAAGATCCAATAAACGAAAAAAATTTGGCAAAAGGAGAAGGATTAACCTCTCCAACAAGTGCAGTTTCAACTGAGGAAACAAGAATATTGATGGAACACATCATGCAAAAAAATTTATTTATTACGATTAATTCCCAACCTAATCGAAAAAAAGAATTAATGCTAAAAAAATTTTTTAAAATGAAACGAAATCAACAAGTAGAAGTATATTCAAAGCATGGTGAAGATACGAAATACTCGTTAGGAAAGGTCAGTGCTGTTGGCAGAGATTTTGTGATGCTGACGAATTTAAAGGATCGCATGTGGATTCCTTATCAAGCGATTGAATCAGCTAATATTCCATATGGAATTCCTACTTACAATAACACCCATCAGCATTACCTTTACGATAATGAACTACGAACAAAATTAATCACCAATTTTGGAGCAACCGTTGCGACAAGAGACATTCTTGTTCAGCAATTTTATGAAGAGAAATTACGAACAAATTTACAATCCTGGAAAGGAACTTGGGTTGAAGTAGTAGTAGAAAAGGAATCCCTAACTGGGAAAATTACGGAGACAACTGATGATACTCTGAAAATATCATTATTAAATAAGAAGATTGATATCCCTATTAAGGAGATTGAATATATTGAATCACTACGGTTCTTACAGATTCTTATAAAACTATTTAATAAGGGTACCTAATTGAAAAGGAATTAGTTTGATTGCTTATACAAGAATACTTGCATAGGAATATGTTACTAATAATTACCTTTAACTCAAAGGAGGAATTTCAATGAGAAATGGAAACGGCGAGGATTTGTTTCGTGATTTAGCAGATATGATTGGTGAAGATATACTCATTATTACAGAATCAACTCAGCTCAATATTTTAGGTCAAACGTTTCGTCCTATATTTTGTGGGACGATTGCAGAAGTAGAAGTAGGTCATATCACCTTAGATCCTATAACTATAAAAATGGTAAATGCACCTTTTTTTCAATTTCCACTACCATTAAGTATTCCGATTGAAAAAATTGTTGCTCTAACCTCTGACTTTGATTGTGACACAGTATTCCCATTAACCTAAGAAGGAGGCATATGTACAATGGCACAAAATAGAAACAATAGACAAAAAAGGGAGTCAACCCGAGAGGTAAATGTAATGCTGATCAAGCAATCGTTGATCATTTTATTGATGGTATTGGTAATCGAGTCTTTATATTATACCCAGCCTTTCCATTTATGATTATTGGTACAATTCTAGATGTAATTGATGATCTTGTAGAGATTGACGTAGAAACAACTCAAGTGGCACAATTAGAAAATCGTGTTTGGCACATTCATATTCATAATATCGAGGTGTTTTTTATCGAGCGTGAAGATGGACCACGAATTCCAGAATTGAGGGATATTCCATAAGAAAGGAGGTAAGTGAATGAAACGTTCCTATCATGTTGTCGCAATTCCGCTACGTATTGTAGTGAATAATTTCGGCGAGCATGATCCAAATGGAAATATGTATGTATTAAAAGAAAATGAATCGAAGGTTAAAGATTTGGTGCAAAAAAATCCGTTTACTCCAGTTGACCTGGTACAGCCGCTAGTGATTCGTGCAAATGCTGGAGATGTTGTAGATATCCTTTTTGAAAACAAGTTGTCGTTTGCTACGGGTATGCACTTTCAAGATGTTGACTATGATGTACTAACTTCAGATGGTGCAGACGTTGGCTTTAATCCTGACACAACAATTCAAACAGGTGAAACGATTCTTTATCGCTTACACACTACAATCGAAGGAATAAGTAAATTTACTGATTTAGGCAACCCTGCTAGCAGTGAAAACGGTTCAAATATTCATGGGCTTTTTGGAGCAGTGTTTGTTGAAAAAAGAGGGTCAACATGGACCGATCCTATTACAGGAGGTTCTTTAAATAGTGGTATTTATGCAGATGTTCACAATCCCTTATTACCTTCGTTCCGTGAATATGCTTGGTTTTTCCATGATGAATTGGAAGTAGATGATTTAACTGGAAATCGCCCACTCAATCCTGTAACAAACCAAGATGCGGAGTCATTTCAGGGAGTCAATTACCGATTTGAACCAGAATATAATCGTGTCAGATTAATAGAAGAAGGAGTCGTCTGCCCGGAATGTGAAGGAGAAGAGGTTCATCATGATTCATGGGTTTTCGGTGATCCTGCAACACCAATCTTACGGGGGTATGTCGGCGATCCTGCGATGATTCGATTAATCCATGGTGGTACGAAAGAAACACATGTCTTCCATTACCATCTACATCAATGGTTCAGTGACCCAAAAAACCTTGACTCTGAAATTTTTGATGCTCAAGCGATTAGCCCACAATCCCATTATAATATTCAACCATTATATGGTCTCGGAAGTCTTCAAGGTTCATTTGGCGATGTCATTGTACACTGTCATCTTTACCCCCATTTTGCTGCAGGAATGTGGGGAATGAATCGTATATTTAATACACTTCAGGATGGAAGTCAATGCTATCCAAATGGCGTTCCAATTGCTGCACTACAACCATTACCAGATCGACCTGCACCACCAAAATCAACAAAGAAACGGCCAGGTTTTCCAAACTTTATTCCTGGCAAGGTTGGTTGCAAGGCTCCAAGACCTCCTTTAAGTATTGTTGGCGGAAGGGAAATGACGAAGCTTGAGAAAAATGCAGCCGTTCCAAATGCAAGACCTGGTGCCGTTTTTGCTGATCCGTGTTTAGAAAATCCAAATATTTTAGAATTTAATGTATCAATGATTGAATTGCCAATTGTATATAATCGCCAAGGCTGGCATGATCCTAGTGGCAGAATCATGATATTAGATGAGGATATTGATGATGTTTGCAGTGGTAGGAAAGAACCTGAACCACTTGTCTTCCATGCACCCGCAAACACCTGTCTCCGCATTAATTTTACAAATCGTCTCCCACATCTTTTAGGCGGGAATGCATTCCAGCTCGTAACAAGAACGTATGAAGTTGGGATGCACATTCACTTTGTTAAATTTGATGGTCTTGTAGCTGATGGAGCAAATGTTGGCTGGAATTATGATTCAAGTGTACTGCCCGGAGAAACAATTCGTTACGAATATTTTGCTGATGTAGAACTAAAGGCATGGTACTTCCATGACCATCTGTTTCCAAATTCCCATCAGCAGCATGGTATCTTCGGTTCTGGGGTTATTCATCCACGATTTACGGCAGTGTTAGATTCCAAAACGGGTAAACCGACGAGGCGTGGAACAGAAGTAACTGCTACAAACCCGCTCATCCCTGATTACCGAGACTATGTATTGTTTGCACAGGATTTCTCACTTTTATTTGAAAAGAATGGAGATCCACTCGAGCCTGCTGAATTCCCAGGTTCTGAAGATGATCCTGGAGTCTTTGGAGTGAACTATAAAAATGAGCCGTTACAATTTCGTTTGGGTAAAGATAATGATCCTGCTTATTCATTTAGTTCATTTGTTGGAGGGGACCCTATAACACCAATCTTCAAAGCATATGAGGGAGATTCAATCAGAATACGATTATTGCAAGGTGCTCATGAAGAATCTCACAGCTTCAATGTCCATGGATTACGTTGGCCATTAGAAAGAAAAGATTTAAATTCTAGACTAATCTCGCAACAGCATATCGGAATATCAGAGTCGTTTACGTTCGAAACATATATCCCAAGATCAGGAGACTATTTATGGACATTCGAAACTGAAGAAGATCTATGGCTAGGTTTATGGGGATTGATTCGTGCTTTTGATGAAGAAGTAGAAGATTTAATCCCATTGCCAGATCGCGAGCCGCCGTCAAAACGAACAAAATTATTACAGGAATGCACTGGAAACCCACCGGGTCCACCAAAAGAGCGAGACAGAATACTAGATATCGTCCCAGACGGGGTACCAGTCCGACGGTATGATGTAATCGCATTTCAAACGAATATAGTTTATAACTCATTTGGAGACCATGATCCATTTGGAATCGTGTTCGCGTTAAAAGAGGATATGAAAGATATTTTATCTGGAAAGAAAAATCCCGAACCATTAATTTTGCGTGGGAATCAGGGAGACCTTATCGAGGTAACACTTACTAGCCTATTAGAAATTGAAAAATTTCCATTTAAAGATGGCATCTACCCATATCCACGGGTAAAAGTTCAAGCATTTTATCCACCTTCACTACGAATTTCTTTGCATCCACAGTTGCTTGATTATGATGTGAAGACATCAAGCGGGGAGACTGTTGGATTTAATCCAGACCAAACCGTCGGACCTGGTGAATCGATAACGTATCGCTGGTATGTAGATTCACAGGTGGGTGCTACTCCAATGTGGGATATGGCTGATATTCGTAACCACCGTTCACAAGGTGCGTTCGGAGCTTTTATCGCAGAGCCGCGTGGAACAGAATACCTTGATCCACATACATTAAAGCCAGTTGAAACAGGTGCGAATGTAATTTTACGAAATCCATACTTGCCTGAAATCAGGGAATTTGTCTTATTAATGCATGATGGAGTCAGACTATTGGATAAGTCAGAACAAGTAATTCTTGATCCTACTCAGGGTGTTCTCTTACCACCACCTGATCCCGAGATTGAGGTTGATACGTATGACGAAGGTTCTCGTGGATTTAACTATCGAGCAGAAAGACTTATTAACCGTTATAATGTACATCCGGATTTAGACGATTTATTTAGCTCAGACGTTTTCGATGATCCGGCGACACCTGTATTTGAAGCATACGCAGGGGATCCAGTGACAGTCAGGCTTGTTGTTCCAGCTGAAAGAAGGCGTGCACATACGTTCCATATCCATGGTCACTATTTCCGGTTTGATAACAAGGATATCGAATCCAGGGTTGAATCTTATGTAGGATTTAATGTCATCGGAAATTCTAGGAATCTAGAACTCTTTTATGGAGCAGGAGGGTTATTTAATTTCCCTGGAGACTATTTGTATCGTTCTGGTAATATCCAGTGGGATATTGAACAAGGAATGTGGGGGATTATCAGAGTCCATAATAAGCCTCACAAACATCTTCCGCCATTAAATTATTAGAAAAGTATATGGGGGGGCCATATAGTCCACCTCATTAAAAAGGTGGTGAATCACAATTGTCAAAAAACAAAGATTGCATAGATTTCCGTTGTCCTGAATTTGTACCAGTAAATGCCCCTGATGATTTTTGTATCCCTGAAGATTGCTGTCCGCGCCGTAAAAAGGAACCGAAATTTCCTTCCCCTAATAGTTGTTTACCTTTAGATGAATTGGAAGAGCTAGAGGAGAGAATTGCTTTGGCAAACCAATTACTTCTTAATCTTGCATTGTCTGAGCAGAGAGAACCAAATGAAATTTTTCAAAGAGCATTTGATGGGCTAGTCGGTCAAGAGGTAAGTATTGAAATAGATTGTCCATTAGCGAAGAATCCAGAAAAAAATACCATCAGAGCAGGAAGAGTTTTTCTCGTTGGATTCGATTTTGTTGTCATTCGAAATAGGAATGATCGAGAGGTCATTATCCCTTTTGAAAAAATAAAATTAATAAATCTAGATAAAGGGCGTTTTGCAGAACCTATCGATGAACCACAGCTTCTTGATATCGAGCCTTGTCTCAGAAGAGCGATAACATTCAACTTTGGAGAAAAGGTTGCTTCCTCCCCAGAGCTAATCCAAATTTTCTTTAGACTACGGTTGACAATATATATCCTTGTCCTTGTTAGCAAGAAAGTAAAAGTAAATATAGACGGAGAAAGCATGGTAGGTAATATTAGTGAAGTTCATGAGGAATCACTCACGATAAAAATAAAAGAAAATAATCGGGAAATTCCACTAGACAATATTTGTTTTATCACCGTACTTGACTAAATGGGTTGCACAATGTGCAGCCTTTTATATCAAATAGACTTTCTAAGAATCAATGGAAGGAGGAAAATAAATGAAACGATCCTATCATGTCGTCGCTATTCCAATCAGAATTGTTGTGAATAATTTCGGCGAACATGACCCAGATGGAAATATGTATGTATTAAAAGAAAATGAAAAAAAAGTGAAAGATCTTGTTCGCAAAAATCCATTCACACCAGTAGAACTTGTGCAGCCACTTGTTATTCGTGCGAATGCAGGAGATGTTGTCGATATTTTATTTGAAAATAAATTGCCATTTGCCACTGGTATGCACTTTCAAGAAGTCGATTATGATGTACTACATTCAGACGGAGCAGATGCAGGCTTTAATCGTGACACGACTGTTCCGACAGGTGGAAAGATTTTATACCGCTTAAAGACAAATCTTGAAGGAATCAGCTATTTTTCAGATTTAGGCAATCCATCAAGCGGTGAAAATGGTTCAAATATTCATGGATTATTTGGAGCATTATTTGTTGAAAAGCGAGGTTCATCTTGGACAGATCCTGTAACAGGTGGGCCGTTAAATAGTGGAGTGTTTGCAGATGTACACCATCCGTTATTGCCATCTTTCCGAGAATATGCCTGGATTTTCCATGATGAATTGGAAGTCGATGATATAACCGGTAATCGACCAATAAATCCAAGAACAAACCAGGATGCTGAATCATTCCATGGAGTAAACTACCGATTTGAGCCTGAATATAATCGAGCTAGATTAATTGAGGAAGGAGTCGTTAGCCCGGACTGCGAAGGGGAAGAGGTTCATCATGATTCATGGGTGTTTGGTGATCCAGCAACACCGATATTCAGAGGATATGTAGGCGATCCCGCGATGATTCGGCTTATTCACGGTGGGATGAAAGAAACTCACGTATTCCATTATCATGTTCATCAATGGTTAAGCGATCCACAAAATCTTGAATCAGAACTAGTTGATGCCCAAGCTATCAGTCCACAAGCGCATTACAATGTGCAGCCTCTTTACGGTCTGGGAAGTCTTCAAGGGGCAATTGGTGATGCTATCATCCACTGCCATCTCTATCCTCATTTCGCTGCAGGTATGTGGGGAATGAACCGAATTTTTAATACTTTGCAGGATGGCAGTCAATGCTATCCAAATGGTGTTCCTATCGCTGCACTACAGCCTTTACCAGACAGACCTGCACCACCAAGACCAACGAAGGAACGTCCAGGCTTTCCAAACTTTATCCCTGGAAAGGTAGGCTTTAAGGCACCAAGACCGCCTCTAGGAATTGTTGGTGGTAGAGATTTAACAGAGCTTGAAGCAAATGCGGCCGTTCCAAATGCAAGACCTGGTGCTGTTTTTGTTGATCCATGCTTGCAAAATCCAAATATATTAGAATTTAATGTGTCTTATATTGAATTACCACTTGTGTACAATCGCCAAGGCTGGCATGATCCAAAAGGTAGAATTATCATTCTGGATGAGGACATTGATGATGTTTGTTCGGGACGAAAACAACCTGAACCACTCGTGTTTCATGCACCTGCAAATACGTGTCTCCGCATTAATTTTACAAATCGATTGCCTCATATTTTAGACGGTGATGCATTTCAGCTTGTTACAAGAACATATGAGACAGGATTCCATATTCACTTTGTTAAATTCGATGTTCTTGTTGCGGATGGTGCAAATGTTGGCTGGAACTACGATTCAGCTGTTCTTCCTGGAGAAACAATTCGTTACGAATATTTTGCAGATGTTGAACTTAAGGCATGGTTCTTCCATGATCACCTCTTTCCAAATTCTCATCAACAGCATGGGATATTTGGTTCAGGTGTTGTACACCCTCGATTTACAGCAGTATTGGATTCTAAAACAGGTGAGCCAACTAGACGTGGAACAGAGGTTACTGCAACAAATCCACTTATCCCAGACTACCGTGACTATGTCATTTTTGCACAGGATTTTGCATTCTTGTTTGACAAAAACGGCAATCCGATAGAACCTGCAGCCTTCCCTGGTTCAGAAGATGATCCGGGAATATTTGGAGTAAATTATAAAAATGATCCACTGCAATTCCGTCTAGGTAAAGACAATGATCCAGCATACTCCTTTAGTTCATTCGTTGCAGGTGATCCTGTTACACCAATATTCAGAGCATACGAAGGTGATTCAATCAGAATTAGATTATTACAAGGTGCCCATGAAGAATCACATAGCTTTAATGTTCACGGATTGAGTTGGCCTCATGAAAGAAAGGATTTAAACTCTAGAATAGAGTCCCAGCAGCATATTGGAATTTCAGAGTCATTTACGTTTGAAACATTTATTCCATTTTCAGGTGACTATTTATGGACTTTTGAAACGGAGGAAGATTTGTGGCTAGGCTTATGGGGGTTGATTCGTGCCTTTGATCAGGAAGTTGAAGATTTAATCCCGTTGCCAGACCGGGAGCCACCTCCAAAACGAACAGAACCATTACCTGAATGTACTGGTAAGCCACCAGGACCACCAACTGAGCAAGATCGAATTTTTGAATTAGTTCCAGACGGGGCTCCGATTAGAAGGTACAATATAGTGGCATTTCAGACTCCAATATTGTATAACTCGTTTGGTGACCATGACCCTTTTGGTATAGTGTTTGCGCTTAAAGAAGATTTGAACGATATTTTATCAGGAAAGAAGAACCCAGAACCGCTTATTCTTCGGGCAAACCTAGGTGACTTGGTTGAGGTAACACTTACTAGTCTGCTAGATTTTGATAAATTTCCATTTAAAGACGGCATCTACCCTTATCCACGAGTAAAAGCTCAAGCATTTTATCCACCGTCACTTCGTATATCTATACATGCTCATCGACTTTTTTATGATGTGAAAACCTCTAGTGGAGAAACTGTCGGTTTTAATCCTGACCAAACAGTTGGACCAGGAGAGACAATCACGTATCGATGGTTCACCGATTCACTTATAGGAGCTACTCCAATGTGGGATATGGCAGATATCAGGAACCATCGTTCACAAGGTGCGTTCGGTGCCTTTATTGTAGAGCCGCGAGGAACAGAATACCTTGATCCCAAAACGTTAAAGCCAGTACGACCTGGTGGTGCAAATGTAATTCTACGAAATCCATTTTTACCAGACATTCGTGAATTCGTCCTTTTAATGCATGATGGTGTTCGACTATTAAATAAGTTTAATCAACTCATTCTTGATCCTATCGATGGAGTACTGCTACCACCTCCTGAAGCAGAAATTGAAGTGGATACCTATGATGAAGGTTCGCGTGGATTTAACTATCGTACAGAAAGACTTATCAATCGATTCGATGCACATCCAGATTTAGATGATTTATTCAGCTCAGACATTTTCGGAGATCCTGCAACTCCTTTATTTGAAGCATACCCAGGGGATCCAGTAACAGTTAGACTTATCGTTCCTGCTGAGAGAAGAAGATCGCATACGTTTCACATTCACGGGCACTATTGGCGCTTAGATGTGAAGGATATCGAATCTGAAGTTAGAGGATTTCTTGGAGAAAACGTAATCGGAAAAGCAAGAGATTTAGAATTATTTTATGGTGCAGGAGGACTATATAATTTCCCTGGTGACTATATGTATCGTTCCGGTAATATCGTATGGGATATTGAACAAGGAATGTGGGGAATCATCCGTGTCCATGATAAGCTTCAACCACACCTACCTCCACTGAATCAATAATGTGAGTAAATCCCCATTTAAAAGGCTTGCAACTGGTGCAAGCCTTTAAAAAATCAATCCATTTATTTCTGAAAAAGGGATAATCAATCGTTTGTTTGTTTTACACTTCCTAGGTTTAGTGAACAGATGTTTTCCTTTTAAAACCTTATAGGATTGGCAACAACTTGAAGTTGTTAAGTAGGAGATCTCAAATTTCTGTTTAGCCCTTTTCCTCTTTTTACAAATGGCTATTTCCTGATCTCTAAGAATAGGAAATACTTGAATACCACAAATACAGTTTGAGTTAATGATAATTGTATTATGACAATTATCCATTGGTGCACATGGGTGGATTGGTGCTAATATAGCCTTATGATTTTCTAAATCGAGACCGACTATTTTAAATAGGATTGTCTCAAAAAATTCATACCCTCCGATATTCCCAAATGCTTTAAATGGGTTCCCTTCTTGATTATAAATAATCACTCCAATATGCTTCGAATCTTCCGGGGAATTACACTGTTCTTTTTTCGATAAGATTTTGGGTAATATTTCTACAATTGTGAGCTTATTTTTCAATTGGTTCACCCCCTTAATTATGTACCCGAGCTTACTTCATTCTTATAGTAGTCTATAAAAAAAACGCCTTTTTGCAAGGTACAAGTGCCTCCTACTACAAGATTTATTGGGTTGAAAAATAGATTAATCACTTAAAACACTTTCAAGTCTTTCCTCATACTCTACAAAGAGAGGTTGTTCAAAATCTGAAAAGGAGAGGTTTATGGATGAAAGGAGTAATATTAGCAGGTGGAACAGGCACTAGGCTTCGGCCTATGACACGAATCATTAATAAGCATCTGCTCCCGGTAGGCCCATACCCGATGATATATTGGCCCATCAAAAAACTAAAAGAGGCCGGTGTCGAGGAGATATTACTTATTACAAATAAGAAAGATTTAGAATCCTTTGAGTTGGTTTTGGGATCAGGAGAGGAATTGGGTGTTCAAGTAAGCTATAAGATTCAAAACAATGCAGGAGGAATAGCAGAGGCTTTGAGTCTAGCAGAGACTTTTGTGAAAGATGATAAATTTATCATGATCCTCGGTGACAATATTTTTCAAGATTCCTTAACTCCTTATATAGAGTCATTTCAAAAACAAAGCGTAGGAGCAAAAATCTTGTTAAAACAGGTAAACGACCCGGCAAGGTTCGGTATAGCAACACTTGATGAAAATAGAAAACATGTGATTTCTATTGTCGAAAAACCAGAGGAACCATTATCTAATCTTTGTGTAACAGGAATTTATATGTATGGTCCAGAGGTTTTCAATTTTATAAAGGCAATTAAACCCTCAGAACGAGGAGAGTTGGAAATTACCGACGTTAATAACTGTTATATTACTAACAATCAATTACAGTATGATATTATAAATGGCTGGTGGATTGACGCTGGTACACCTGAATCTCTGTTTCTATCAAATCAGCTAGTATATACAGAGCTAAAAAAGAGCATGGAGGAAGGTTAAATGAAGAAGATACAAACAAAACTAGAGGATGTATTTATTATAGAACCTGTTGTTCATAGTGATCATCGTGGTTTTTTTATGGAGTGCTACAACCGTAAGGCATTTAGGGATATAGGTATTCATGTGAATTTTATTCAGGATAATCATTCTCTATCAAAAGAAGCTGGAACCATTAGGGGATTACATTATCAACTACAAGATAAAGCTCAAACAAAGCTTGTGAGAGTTCTGCATGGAGCTGTCTACGATGTTGTTGTGGATATCAGAAAAGGTTCACCGACATTTGGGGAATGGGTGGGTGTAATCTTAAGTGAAGAAAATAAACGACAAATCCTTGTGCCAAAGGGGTTTGCACATGGGATTTGTACGTTAGTTACAAATACCCAAATTTTATATAAGGTTGATGAATATTATTCCCCAGAACATGATCGTGGCATATACTGGAACGATCCTCAACTGAATATACAGTGGCCAGTCACTACCCCAATTTTGTCAGATAAGGATAAAAACCAACCATTACTTGATCATGCAGATAATAATTTTTTCTTCAAATAGAGTAGAGAGTATACCCTGTTTGGGTAGCCGGAAAGGTGAAGAGAATGGAATCGAATCAATCAAATAAAAATATTGTCTGGCATAAGGGGTCGATTACGAAAAAAGACCGACAAAAACTGAATCATCATAAAAGTATGATTATCTGGTTTACTGGGCTTTCGGGTTCAGGAAAATCAACATTAGCAAACCTTGTTGAAATGGCCTTACATTCTGAAGGAATAAGGACCTATTTACTTGATGGAGATAATATTAGACATGGCATTAATAATAACCTTAATTTTAGTCCAGAAGACAGGAAGGAAAATATTCGGAGAATTGCAGAAGTAGGAAAATTATTTGTAGATGCAGGAATTGTTGTGTTAGCAGCAGTAATATCGCCGTATGCCGAGGACAGGGAGAATGCGAGAAGCATTTTTGGACCAGGGGAATTTGTAGAAGTGTATGTAAAATGTCCCTTGGATGAATGTGAGGCCCGTGATCCAAAAGGTCTCTACAAAAAAGCAAGAGCGGGAGAAATTAAGAATTTTACGGGAATAAGTCAGCCTTACGAAATTCCTGTAGCACCAGATTTAGTTGTCGATACAGCAAATTCTAACTTAGCTGAATCTATGAAACTCGTTCATGAGTATATAAAAGAGAGACTGCAACTATAACAAAACTGGGTAGTTACTTACACTACCCAGTTTTTGCGTTAGATCATTTAATGGTGGCAATTACATTCAATATCATCATGACAATCACAATCATCATCAAGCTCAACAAATTGTATAGCATCAACTCGAAGAATTAATGCTTTATCACGATTAAATTTTCTACGATTATTTCTTCTTTTTCGCTGATCTTTTCGGTCTTCACGATTTTCATTTCCGTCGCGATCTTCACGGTCTTCACGTTCTTCTTCTCTTTTTTCTTTGAGAACTTCTACTTCTACGAAATCTGATCCTACAAAGCAAATTTTAGCAAGTATTTTCTTTCCACTCTCCAATTCAATCTTTACAGGACAGCCAATTAATTGACGAAGACGGAAGTTAAGGTTTCCTTGTAATCCACCAAGGCGAAGGCGAAAATCATCATCGCAAATAAAACGATCACAAATAAAATCTTTGCGATGTAAATTACGACATTTATCACAATCGCAATTGTGGAAATTATCATGATGTTTGAAATGATCATGTTGATGGAAATCATGGTGTCCGTGATGATCAAAATGATTATTGTGGTGGAAATGTCCTTGTTTTACTTTTCCACATGTATCACAGTGAAAATGACTCATATTCGATTCCTCCCTTATAAAATAATAATGATATTTTTCTTTGAGTCGTGATCGTCACAAACAAATTTAACTTGGTTGTTCTTCAAGTCTTGTAGGTCATCAAGTTCGATAAAGCGGTTCTGGATAAGATCTATTAATCTATCACGATCAAGCTCTCTAAAAATATCTCGTTCAAAATTTCTTACTCTGTCTAAATTATGGTGGTCATCAAATCGTTTCTTACGGAGTGGCATTAGTTTCTGGGAATGATTATTTCTTCGGTTATTACGATTACTAGCTGAGTGTTGTATATGGTCAAAATGACGACGATTTAAGTTGGTTGATACGAAGCGGTCATCTCTTCTATTGTTATCGCAGCTACAAAATTGTCCGTGATCAGGTTTATGAAATCTGTCAGATTTGTGACAATCACAGAAATCATGTTCGTGAAAGTGAGTAGGGGATTTACAATCGCAAAACTCATGATTGTGATGTTCGTGATGTTGTTGGTGGCAGTTACAATGGTTGTCAAAGCTGTGTGACACGTTTTCTCCTCCTTACTTATGGCCTTATACTAGTTTATGTGGTTATGAAACGAATGAAAGGTACAACTGCCTTTGTACACGAACAAGAGATACATCTCTTGTTCGCAACAATCTAATTAACTAGCAGAAATGATGAAAGTTGTGTCCAAAACCGCAAATTGGTCGACAATGGAAAGGTCTACAGAAGGAGCGGCAATGACATAGGGAATGACATTTGCAGAAGTCATGTTTAAAATGACAATCACATTTTACATTTTTTCTTTTTTTACGATTCCTATCAAATTTTCTATCACGATTTCTATCTCCCATATAAGTCACCTCACTTTTAGGTAGTCATGATAGTTTATTCCATGAAAGAATGTCATGCATGTACGATTATCCGTACTATTGAAAAATCCATGCTTGCCTACAGTGGAATAGCTTGCAGTAGCTGTTCCTTCCTACCCATAAGAAGCATAAGATAGTACGAATTGAAAATACGTATTACAGTAGAAAAGAGGTATGTGCATGTTTGAAGGGTGGTTAGAATTTAGTTTATTTGGCTTGGCAAGCTTTCGATTAACGCGTCTGCTTGTGTTTGATAAAATAACATCTTTTATACGCAAGCCATTTTTACATGAATACGAAGAGACTGAACCTGATGGTACGACAGCTACCTATGTTGATGTAAAAGGGAAGGGATTACGTGCCTGGATTGGAGAGCTCTTAAGCTGCTATTGGTGTACCGGAATCTGGAGCTCTGGATTCTTATATATTGCCTGGATACTATGGCCAATCGGAATAGAAGTACTCATTTCGATTTTAGGGATTGCAGGACTTGCAGCAATAATCGAAACCATCGTCACAAAACTGATAGACTGATGGACTATTTTCACGATAATCGAGAACGAATTAAACGTAAGAGCCATATTTTATTTATAAGAATAATAAAAGCGTAATGGAGGAATCTGAATGAACTATGGAAATAAATACAATCAGCAGACCTCAAACGATAAAAAAGAGGAAACGGCTCCAAAAAAGAAAGGGGTTAAGAAAAAAGGCTGTGGTTGTGGAAAAAAAAGACGGACTTACTGAACGGGTAGACTCTTTTAAGAGGGTCTACTCGTTTTTTCGGTAGGGGGTATATATAGGGGTGCAAAGAATTATGTTATTTACCCTTTAATAATGGATATAATCCATCCACTACTGTCCCTTGGGATTTAAACCAATTAAAGGGAAAATAGATGTTTGTACCATACAAAATAAATGGGTTTCTCATAAACTACAAAAAATACTATTTTCAAAAAAGGATGTCATTATGATGAAGCAATTGCTTAAAATACATCTTCATATGCCAAAAACAGCTGGTACTACCTTCAAAAGTATTTTGCGGAAAAACTATGAGCCTAATGAGATTATTGACTTATATGAATCCTTTCAAGACCATGAGGAGGTTATGAATAGGATCAAGAGCTTGGATGTAGCTGAAGTAGAGTGGCTTAATTGCCACTTATCCTTTGGTATACACAATTATGTACAGAAGCCAGTTACCTATATTACGTTTCTTCGGGACCCTTTTGATAGACTCATTTCGGAATACTCTTTTATATTGAGAAATCCGGAACATGGACTACATCAACAGGTAAAAAAGATGAGTTTGCTAGAGTATCAGGAACTGGAAGTCAATAAGAATAAACAATCCAAAGTCATTATCGGAAAGCCATTAAGTGAATCAATAGATATGAAGGATGTAGAAAAAGCAAAGGAAATAATGAGAAAACATTTTACATTTGTAGGAATTACTGAACATTTTACGGAGTCAGTCTTTCTTTTAAAGAAGGAATTTAATTGGTATAACGCCAGCTATACGAGTATGAATGTTTCACAAAACAAGCCGGATCGCAATACAATTTCTAATGATTGTCTGGAAGCCATTCGAGAAAACAATCAAATCGACCTTGCATTATACAAGTATGTAAAAGACCAATTAGACGAACAAATTTCTATATTAGATAAGAGAGCAACACGGCAACTTAACCTCCTTTTAAATCGATACAAAAATTCTTAACTTGGGTGGGGTGTATACATGTATAAATATGATTACTTGATTGTAGGAGGAGGCATTATTGGACTTACGATTGCTCGTGAGCTAAAAGCAAGGATGCCAAAGAAAACTGTCTGTATTCTCGAAAAAGAAAAGGATGTTGCGTTTCATTCAAGTGGAAGAAATAGTGGTGTGCTCCATGCTGGATTTTATTATAGTGCAGATAGCCTGAAAGCCAAGTTTACTAAAGAAGGAAATCAGGCAATGAAGGAGTATTGTAGGTTGCATCAGCTACCGATTAATGAGTGTGGAAAGCTAGTTATCGCAGCGAATGAAGATGAGCTTAATGGGCTAAAGGAATTAAAACGAAGAGGAGACCTAAATGGTGTAAATCTTACATGGGTCGATGAGAAAGATATTGATCAATATGATAAGAATGCCAAAACGTATAAAAAAGCACTTTTTTCTCCATCTACAGCCTCTGTTGACCCCCTACTAGTATGTCAGACAATGAAGCAGGAGTTAGTTGAAAAAGGGGTCGATTTCTATTTTCAAACGAAATATATAAAAAGCAATGGAAATCATATTGAGACAAATAAAGAGGTTTTAACTTGTGATTATTTTATTAATGCAGCGGGACTATATGCAGACCAAATTGCAAAGGACTTCGGTTTTGGCAAGAAGTATACAGTTATTCCGTTTAAAGGAATTTACCTAAGATACGCTGAAAATAAGGCGAGTGTTACTATGAATATTTACCCTGTCCCAAATTTAAATAACCCTTTTTTAGGCGTTCACTATACAAAAACAGTTGATGGAACAATAAAAATTGGACCGACAGCCATTCCAGCCTTCTGGCGTGAAAATTACAGAGGCTTGGAGCGATTTAATCTAAAAGAGTTTCTTAGAATTATATATTATGAGACAAAGCTATTTGTGACGAATGCATTTCAATTTAGAAGACTTGCTTTTACAGAAATGAAAAAGTATCGAAAAAAGTATTTAATCCATTTAGCGAAAGGGTTAGTACGAAATATCAATGACCGAGGATTCGAAAAGTCAATTAAGCCGGGCATACGTGCTCAGCTTTTAAATACAGAAACATTGGAGTTAGTTCAAGACTTTGTTATAGAAGGTGATAAAGAATCAATTCATGTATTGAACGCTGTATCACCAGGGTTTACTTGTTCAATTCCTTTTGCACGTTATATTGTGGATGTGATGATGAAAAAGAAAGAAGATAAAATAATGATTGGAGGGGCTACGGAATGAAAGACATTTTAGTAACAGGTGCAGGAGGATATATCGGAAGTGTATTAGTACCAAAACTTTTACGTAAGGGGTATAAAGTAAAAGCACTTGACCGTTATTTTTTTGGTACTGACAAATTACCGAATCATGAAAACCTACAGGTTATCCAAGAAGATACGAGGCGAATGAAACCTGAGTATTTTGCAGGAATTGATGCTGTAATCGATCTTGTGGCAGTGTCAAATGATCCTAGTGGTGAGCTTTTCAAAAAAGCAACAAATGAAATAAATTATATTTCAAGGGTCAATACGGCTTGTTTAGCAAAATGGTTAGGGGTAAAGCAATATATACTACCTTCATCCTGTAGTTTATATGGTTTTCAGGACAGTGAAACAATTGTCGATGAAACTTCACCAACATACCCGATTACAGTGTATGCCAAGGCAAATGAGAAGGCAGAGCAACATATCCTTCCACTTGCAGATGAACGGTTTACCGTTACGATTCTAAGACAGGCAACTGTATTTGGCTATTCACCACGTATGAGATTTGATTTAGCTATTAATGGTATGACCTATGGCGCTTGGAAAAATGGAGTCATCCCACTAATGCGTGATGGCAGCCAATGGAGACCGTTTGTACATGTTGAGGATACAACGGATGTGATGTGCATGCTTTTAGAAGCAGATCCAGTCCTGATTAATGGGCAAATCCTAAATGTTGGCTCGAATTCAAATAACTATCAGCTTGGTAAGTTAGCGCAGGAGATAGCCAATACATTGCCAAAAGAAGTACAAATTGAGTGGTATGGAGATCCAGATTATCGATCTTACAGAGTCAGCTTTGATAAGATTGAGAAATTACTTGGGTGGAAGGCGAAATGGTCTGGTGCAGAAGGTGCAAAAGAAATTTTTGATAAACTAGCGAGTGGAGAATTAACCAAATCCGAACAAACGATTACGCTTGATTGGTACAAAGAATTAGTGAAGTGGCAGAGGATTATCAAAAGTGTAGAAATGTATGGAGGAATACTTGATCTTTAACTTTATTCAGCAGAAGTCACCTGCTTTAAGAGTGTGGGATAAATGGACTACTAGTATACAATTCAGGGGTGGTGCAAACCCCGACTGAATAAAGTCAAAATCTCCCGTGAGCCTTGCGATTTTCAAAGGAAGCTTTTCCCGCATTCACTCGCAATAAGCCCTCACTGAGGGCAACTGCCAGTAAAAGCCCGATTAAGATGAACAAAGACTAAAAACGTCACTTCCTGTGGGCATCAACTAACAATCTGTGGAAAAAAAGCCCCACAGCTTGAAGTTTCACTTTATCGAGCAGCTGGAAAAATCTGGCCGAAGATTTGCTAAGGCGTATTTGATTTAATAGAAAGGTGAAACAGCATGAAAAAGATACTTCTTTTAGGTGCGAATGGACAGCTTGGAACTGATATTCAGTATATTTTCTCCTTTTATCCCCAATATGACCTCATTCCTGTATATAGAAAGGACCTTGATGTAGAAAAAGATGATATTTATCAATTCCTTAGACAAGTAGATTTTGATGTCCTTATTAATTGCACCTCCTATCATAAAACAGATGAATGTGAAGAATTTCCTTTAAAATCGTATATTGTGAATGCGTCAGCTGTTAGAGAAATGGCGAAGTATTGTAACCTCCATCAAAAGGTATTGATACATTTTACAACAGACTATGTCTTTGATGGTTATAAAAATCAGCCATATGTGGAGGAGGATTGTACAAATCCTTTAAATGTATATGGAACTACGAAACTAGCAGGAGAACATTTTATAAAAAGCTATCATGACCGATATTTCATTTTTAGAGTATCTACCCTATTTGGCTTGTCTGGTCCAAGTGGCAAAGGGAATAACTTTGTAGAGACAATGATTCAGCTAGGAAAGCAAGGAAAAAAGATAAATGTGATTAATAATCAAATAATGTCGCCAACCCACACACTTGAGATTGCAATCGCAATTATCAAATTTTTAGAACAAGATATTACCCAATATGGTATATATCACTGCTCAGGTGAAGGAGAATGTAGCTGGTATGACCTTGCTGCAGAAATCTTTGAACAATTATATATGCATGTTGATATGACACCTGTATCCCATACGGAATATCCAACAGCTGCACAAAGGCCACTATACAGTGTGTTAGATAACTCGAAAATAAGAAAAGTGTACCAAATGAAAAATTGGAGGGACTCTTTAACGGATTATCTAGTTCGAAAGGGTCATCTATAAATTCTAATGTAGGCTGTTGTTCGTTTCCAACAGTCCTTTTTTTTGCATAATATAAATTACATTGTTAGGAGGGAAAAGTCTTGAATGATTATGAGATTTGGCAAAAGTATAACGCTCTAACGGAAGAAAAAAGAGAAGAAATGAAAAAGAAAATTGGCGATTTTGTTTATAAACCTTTATTCTCCATCATTACATCTGCACAAGACGGGAATGTTGAGTTAATAGAACATACAATTAAATCTGTTAAAAAACAAATTTATTCACATTTTGAGTGGATCATAGCTATCCCTTGGGGAAGGACTCATCTTTATCGGATTCTAGAAGAGCTTACTAAGGATGATAGTCGTATTCATATTATGAGAACGTGGAATCATAGCATTGTCTCTGGGAAAAATAGAGCTATCCGATATGCATATGGAGAATTTATTGCTCTACTAAATCTAGAAGATGAGCTCTCAGAAGATGCACTATTTCAAGTGGCTTTGTTAATAAATGAAGAGCCAGAAGCAGATCTAATTTATAGTGATGAGGACATAATTAGTATCGATGGACATAGGCACAGTCCGTTCTTTAAGCCCGATTGGTCACCTGATACATTTTTAACGTTTCCCTATATTCAGAATTTATTAGTATTTCGCACTTCGATTTTTGAGGATGTCGAAGGATTTAATAGGAGATTTAGTGGGATTGAAAATGCTGAAATAATATTACGAATTAGCGAAAAGACGAATCGGATTTCCCATATTTCAAACGTTCTTTATCACAAAAGAGAGTGTGACAAAAATAGCATCCTGTTTAAAAATAAATATCCGATGGCATTAAAGAGGGCATTTCTCCGTAGAAAAGAGTTAGCTACCGTTACCTTACATCCACATTCTGTAAACCACTTTCTCATCAACTATAATCCTACTGGTAATCCACTAATCTCGATAATTATCCCAACCAAGGATTATGCTGATATCTTAGATAGATGTCTTTTATCCATTTTTGAAAAAACCACGTATCCAAACTTTGAAATCATTATCGTTGATAACGGAAGCTCTGAACAAGAAACTTTTAACCTATTTAAAAAGTGGCAATATATGTATCCAGATATGATTAAGGTAATACGGTTAGAGGATCCTTATAATTGGTCCTTTTTAAACAATGAGGCTGCCCTTGTGGCAAAGGGAGAGCTTTTATTATTTCTAAACAATGATACAGAAGTAATTACCCCGAATTGGTTGGAACAAATGGCAGGGCAAGCCCTTCGTTCTCAAACGGGTGCTGTTGGCGCAAAGCTACTATACTTCGACGACACGATCCAGCATGCAGGTGTAATACTTGGGGTACAAGGGCTATGCGATCATTGTTATAAGGGGAAGGATTCTGACTATCCTGGATATTTTGGTAGATTATTAGGTCCTTCTAATTTCTCAGCAGTTACAGGTGCATGTTTAATGGTACGAAAATCTTTGTTTAAAGAAGTAAGTGGTTTGGATGAAGACCTTGCCATAGAATTTAATGATGTCGATTTTTGTATCAGTTTATATCATCAAGGATATTATAATGTGTTATTACCTCAGGTTGTTCTCTACCACCATGAATCAAAGACACGTGGGGTGGCACGATCACCGGAAAGAATCAAAATTAGCAAAATGGAAGCAGATATTCTTAGAAATCGGTGGTTTTCCTATATTAGGAAGGATCCATTCTATAATGAAAATCTAGAGTTAACTAATGGAGATTTTGCGATTGCATTAAAACTAAGCGAGGCAGTTCAATTGCAGGAGTTCGTAAAAGAAATTATTGATGACAAAGCAATTAAGGGACGAATGAATGGACGATTACTGGATAAACAAATTGAATTCTTCGGTTGGGCAATCAACGAAAACAATCCTGAAAAAATGATGGAAATCATAATAGCCAATCAGGAGGATTATGTTATTGCACATACAAAGATTGATCGAAGAAGAGAAGACATTGCTGAGAAGTTTAAGAATCAACAATATTTAACTTCAGGATGGAGAACCGTAACTACTCCAAACCTACTAGCAAATGGTCAACATCGTCTGACAGGATATGTATTTTTTCCTGCTGAAGGTTATGCAGTAAAGCTAAACGGCAGCTTTGAAATAACAATATAAAGGAATGATGGTAATGAAGCAAAACAGTAATCAAACAAAGGAGATATTGATATTTAGCCATATCCCAAAGACAGCTGGTTCAACCATACGTCAAATAATTGATAAACAATACCATAAAAAAGCAATCACCCGTCATCAAAAAATAAACACACTAACAGAAGCCCAGCTTGAACAGCTAGAGGCGATATATGGTCATTGTAGGTTCGGGATTCATAAAGTGCTATCTAAGCCTTTCAAATATATTACGATGCTACGGGATCCAATCGAACGAATTATTTCAACCTATTACTATGCGAAAAGAAGACCACAGAACCGAATGCATCAAAGTGCTACTAAATATGATTTTAAGGAATTTATTGAACACGAGCTTAGCCAAGGAAATCCAGCATTTGAGAATCATCAAACAAGATTTGTTTCAGGAGAAAAAAATCCAGATCTTGAAAAGGCATTTGAAAACATTCATGAATTTTATTCAGTAGTCGGGATAATGGAAATGTTTGATGAATCTATTTTTCTAATGAAGGAATTTCTCGATTGGGAAGATATTAGCTATGTCAAAGAAAATGTAACGTCAAAACGTCCAAAACAGGATGACTTACCAAAGGATACGATGATGCTACTGAAGGAAAAAAATCAATTAGATATAAAATTATACAACTATGCAAAGCAAAAGCTTGTTGAGGATATCAATGGATTAACGAGGAAATCGAAACAAGAGTTAGAGGCATATAAACGTCAAAATAAAAGGGAGGGATAACGTTTGGGAAACAAAGAGCTTTATATTTATATGCATATCCCTAAAACAGGCGGGACTACCTTAAAGAATATTATTAAAAAGCAATACGATCGACGAGAAGTTTGGTTTCATATGGAAAAGGATATGATTCCGAAGCTAGAGCAAAAAAAAATAGACCTGCTAAAATGTGTAGGAGGCCATTGCTGGTACGGGATACACCAGCATTTTGAAAGGCCCTATCATTATTTTACAATGCTACGTCACCCAATTGACAGGGTTATCTCAGAATACTATTACATTTTAGAAAGGCCGAAACATAAGGCACATGCAGAGGTTAAAAGAATGAATTTGGAGGAATTTATTCGTCGGTTTCCTCTAAAATCCTCAAATCAGCAGACGAGACGACTTTCAGGAAATATTCAAAATCCAGATGTAGAACTTGCTAAAAAACATATCGAGGCAGACTTTGCTGTTGTTGGCCTTGCAGAAATGTTTGATGAATCCCTTTTAATCATGAAAGATAAATTCAAGTGGAACGATATCACTTATGAGAAGGCGAATGTAACAAAAAAGCGCCCATCTATTGAGGATATCTCAAAAGGAGTCATTCAAAGCTTAGAAGATCTCAATCAAATGGATCTTGAACTATATAACTTTGCAAAAACTAGACTAGAAAACCAGATTAGAGAATTAAATAAGTAGTTGAGTCTAGTAAATATAGGGAGACTATCTATTCCATTTCAAATATTGGCTCATAGAATATTGTATGGCTAGGAATTTAGTAGGAGGTTATAATGAAAGATTTTAAAAAAATTCGGATTGTAAAGATTGGTGATGCCGACGTATTGGTTCATAATCCTACCCGATATCCCCTTATTGGGAAAGGAAAACAAGGAGCCGTATTTAAATTGTCTTCTAATAAGTGCGTAAAGATCTTTTGGAGAAACGAACTCGCTCAAAAAGAATCAGATGTCTATGAAAAAGTGGGAGACTCTAAGCTTTTACCAGATGTCTATAAGGTTGGTCATAATTATATTGTGATGGAGTATATTCCTGGGACAACATTGAAGAGCCTGATTATTGATGAGACACTTGAACATTTGCCAATTGCAATTGTTGAACAAATCATTAATATGTTTAAAGAAATGAAAAGATTGGGTTTTTCAAGAATCGATGTTTCTACTGGTCATGTCATTATTACGGATGCTGGAAATTTTAAGTTAATAGACCATGCAAATTCACTGTCGAAGCACCAACCTTTCCCACAGAGATTATTTAATAAGCTAAGACGTTATGAAAAGTTAAAGCCGTTTTTAGCAGATGTTCGACAGCTAGATGAACAGCTGTTTGAGGAATGGAAGAAACTAGCGCCAAATTATTTCGAAAACCATTAGGGGGTATATAGTTGAACAAGGATAAAAAACAGTTATTAATCTTCTTGCATATTCAAAAAACCGCAGGAAGTTCATTTAAGACATTCTTAAAAAAACAATTTGAAAAAGGAAGGATATGGTTTGGCAGATCTTATCAGGTTAAGAGGATTAGAAAAAATACTGACTTAGACTGTATTGGTGGTCATTTTGTATATGGTGTGCACGAACATTTCGATCGTCCATATACGTATGTAACAATACTTAGAGAGCCTGTGGATCGAGTCCTATCTTACTATTATTTTATAAAAGAAAAATCATCATCTGGAAAATACAAGCGTTCCATTGATATGGATATAAAAGAGTTTATGAGAGAATACAAGGCAAAAACCTGTAACTATCAGACTAGGAGAATCGCAGGTGGTAAGCTTGACCTAGAGCTAGCGAAAAAGCATTTAGTAGAGGAGTTTTCCTTTGTAGGGGTTACAGAAAGATTTAAAGAAACAATTTATTTACTTCATAAAGAATTTAAATTCCCAAACTTAGAATATAACAATCGTAATATTACAAAAAACAGGCCCCAAAGACAAGAACTCCCTGAAGAAATTATCTCCTATATAAAACAAAATAATGAACTAGACATTGAACTTTACAGATTTGGAAGAGAACTTTTTGAGAAAAAACTACAAACTCTTACACCTGAGGAAAAGGAAGAACTCACTACCTTTTTAAATGAACAAAGCTAACATTTTTTACGAAAGGCTGTCGTCATGGTTTCGACAGCTTTTTAGTCTAAGCATAAGGAGGTAACATGAATTGAATATAAAAGAGATAGTCGAATCAGGAAGATTTGACCTTCATATTCATACAACAGCTTCAGATGGAGATTATTCGCCAACTGAAATGGTGAAAAGAGCGTCAGATATAGGACTAAAGACAATTGCTATAACTGATCATGACACACTGGATGGCTTGGAAGAGGCGTTTGAAGCTGGAAAGAAATATGGGGTTGTTGTCATTCCTGGAATTGAAATCAGTACAAAATATAATGAAAAAAGTGTAGATGTCTTAGGGTATCATATTTCACCGACACAGGAGCTATTACAATTGCTTATAGAACTTCGAATGGAAAGAGAAACAAGAGCTTATAAGATAATCGAAAAGTTTAAGGAGATTGGAATGCCAATCACGATTGAGGAGGTATTAAAGTACAGCAAGGGCGATGTAATTTCAAGACCACATATTGCAAAAGCCATCATTGAAAAAGGGTATGTTACTAGCTATCAAGCCGTTTTTGATGAATATTTGGCTGACGGTAAGCCTTGTTCAATTGATAAAAAGATTATTTTACCAGAAGAAGGTATCGAGCTGATTCATCAAGCAGGTGGCATCGCTGTGTTAGCTCACCCTGTGTATCTAGAAGACAGCATGACAGAGGAACTTTTGAATCTACCATTTGATGGAATAGAAGTATGGCACCGAAGTCATACTCTGGAGGATATTACCAAATATAGCTTACTTGCAAGAAAGTTCAATTTAATGGTGACGGGTGGATCTGACTTTCATTCTGATAACCACAATCTAGGAAACTTCGGATTCTCTCCTAGACGATAATATAGTAAGGAAAGAGTATATTTCTTCTAAAAATAATAACTATGTCTAGTCCCTCCCTTTACACGATGAATATATTGTAAAAAGAAAGGGGGGATGAATAATGGCCGATAAAAAGAAAAAGGAAAACAAAGAGAAGAAACAAAGACAAAAGGAAAGAGAACAGAAGCAAAATCGTCGAGAAAAAAGAAAAGAAAGAAAAGAAGAACGTCGTGAAGAAAGAAGAGAAGAAAGAGAAGAAAGAAGAGAAGAAAGAGAAGAAAGACGCGAAGAAAGAAGAGAAAATAAAGAAGATCGTCGCGAAGATAAAAAAGAAGATTAAGCATAACAACGAGAAAGTAAAGATAGCATGACACGAAATTCTTAGGAAAAAACGAGTTGTTTTCTGAGAAAGCAACTCGTTTTTCGGCAGAGGTATAAAAGAAAGATTTTTAGAAAGCAAAGTAAGTATAAAATTTTCAACATAGTTTTCGATGTCTAGCGCAAGCAGCCTAGCCAGTTTTAATCTCGAATAAGCTTCTGGGATTATCTTGCGTAAAGCTTTCGGAACAAGCATAGCCTGTTCCATGCGGAGATTACTCTCCTAGAAGCCTTCCTTAGTGCTTTAAGCAGCTCGAGGTCAATTATCCTGTGTCAAGAAAAGTCAGAGAGCGACTTTTTTGCCACAGAACATTTACTTGTCGGACTTGCACAGGACAAGGAAAGCTCCGGCAGCATAATCATCGCACGAATAAAATACATTGCAATTTGGGGAGTGCTGACGTCAACGTTCACCACAGGACGTGGCTGCTCTTTGTTGACGCTCATCTTTTAAAGGCGCTTACGCTTTTCTCATCAATAGGAGTGATTAAATGACAAAAAATATACCTCATGGTGGAACCCTAGTGAATCGCTTTAATTTCGATATAGACGTAACAAATTTGTTAGCCCATCAGGAGGTAGAGATTGACTCTATCACTTTATCTGATCTGGAATTGATTGCAAACGGCGCATACAGTCCCTTACAGGGATTTGTTGGCTCGAAGGACTATTATTGCATTGTTCATGAAATGAGGCTTTCCAATGGTTTAGTTTGGAGCATTCCGATCACATTACCAGTTTCAGAAGAGAGTGCTGAAAAGCTTCAAATAGGAGAACACGTGAAGTTATTACACAAGGGGACTGTATACGGGATTCTAGAGCTCGAAGAAATGTATAAGCCAGATAAAATAGTTGAAGCGGCAAAAGTATATGGTACGACTGAACTTACTCACCCTGGCGTAAGTAAACTATTAAATCGAGGAAATGTCTATTTGGCGGGGCAGATTACCCTCGTAAAACGTCCACATAAAGAGCATGCACATAATTATTATATGGATCCACAACAAACAAGAGAAGAATTTGTAAAAAGAGGTTGGAAAACAGTGGTAGGATTTCAAACCAGAAATCCCATTCACCGCGCACATGAATACATTCAAAAATGTGCATTAGAAACCGTAGACGGATTACTTTTACATCCATTAGTAGGGGAAACAAAAGCAGATGATATACCTGCAAAGGTTAGAATGGAAAGCTATGAGACGTTACTCAATCTTTATTATCCTAAGCAGCGAGTCCAGCTTGCAGTTTTTCCTGCTGCGATGAGATATGCAGGTCCACGAGAAGCAATTTTTCATGCGATTGTTCGGAAAAATTATGGATGCACACATTTTATTGTTGGCCGAGATCATGCAGGTGTTGGAAATTTCTATGGAACATATGATGCACAAAAGATATTCCTCAAGTTCCAAGAAGGGGAACTTGGCATTTCACCGCTATTCTTTGAACATAGTTTTTATTGCAAGAAATGCTTAGGGATGGCATCCTTCAAAACCTGTCCTCATTCCTCCGAGGACCATCTCATCTTATCAGGAACAAAGGTTAGAGAAATGCTCCGCAACGGTCAAGTACCACCGAAGGAATTTAGCCGTCCAGAGGTAGTCGAGATTTTAATAAAGGGTATGAGTAAAGGCAACCTTTCATAAGGGTTGCCTGTTTTATGCATTTGTATTAGAAGCAATGCTACACACCCAGAAGTAAAACTTTCCTAAAATCCTGTGAATCCCTTATAAACATAGTTTGTTAAATACGTTGTTATTTTTGTTAACCAGTCAAAATAGAGAAAAATCCCCATCAAAATCATTAGATAGCCACCAAACTTCATAAATTGCCCACTATATTTTTTAATATTAGTAGATTGACTAATGAAAAAGGACATAACAAAAAAGGGAATCGAGAAGCCTGCTATATATGCAAGCATATTAAGTAGTCCGTTTCCAGTATATATACTCATACTTATAACAGTAGCAAGGATGGGTCCTACACATGGCGTCCAGCCAGCAGCATAGCCAATTCCAATAAGTATAGAACCTATATATCCGGCAGGACGGTTTTTAAAGTAAGTTCTTTTTTCTTTTAGTAAAAAATTCAATCTCAATAGCCCACTAACGATTAGACCAAAGAAAAGGATCAATATAGCTCCAAGTTGTCGGATTAAATCACTATATTGATAAAAGAGATGATTGAGGAGTGAAGTTGATAAACCCAATACAATAAAAATAAGTGAGAATCCAAGTAAGAAGAAAAACGTATGCAGGAAAGCACGTCTTCTCAAAAGTACATTATTTTCCCTAAGTTCATCTATCGATAAACCCGTAATATAGGACAAAAAAGCAGGGTACAACGGTAAACAACAAGGCGAAAGAAACGATAATAAACCAGCTCCGAAGGATAGAAAAATGTTTAACTCACTCAAGTTTACCCTCCTTACCTACTGTTGCTTCCATTATTAGTATGTATTTCGAACGCTTTTTGTCTGAGACAAAGTGGTAAATAGGAGATGGTGTATGTTAGTTTCAGGTGGTGAAAAATATTTTGATTTAGCACTATATAAATTTGTAAAATGATGCAAGCTATAACTGTAAAATATTTGAAGATTAAACTAATTAGCCGAAGTATAAGATGGTGGAGGTATGTTCATGCCCAATTGGATAGAAGTCGGAATCAGGTCACTTTCAGTCATTATTGGCTTATTTTTAATTATGAAACTTCTAGGAAAAAAACAGCTAGGGCGGCTATCATTTTTTGAATATATCCTTGGCATAACGATTGGAAGTATTGCCGCTAGTATTTCTTTGGATATAGAGCAAGACCTCCCAGCAGGAATAACGAGTATATTGGTATGGCTGCTTTTCCCTCATGTTGTTTCTTTAATTTCATTAAAAAGCAAACGGTTTAGTGATTTCGCAGAAGGTAAATCAACAGTATTTATAAAGGATGGAAAAATTCTAGAAGAACATCTGAAAAAAGAAAAATATACAGCAGATGAATTATTAGAGCAATTAAGGAAAAAGGATGTATTTCAAGTCGCAGATGTGGAATTTGCAGCTTTAGAGCCAAGTGGAGATATTAGCGTGTTACTTAAGAAAGCCAAACAACCGTTAACCGTAGGCGATATTTTTAGTAACCCACCAACGATTAAGGAGCCACAGGCAATCATCATGGATGGTACTATTTTAGATCAACCATTAGCAGCTCATGGATTTAGTGAAGACTGGCTAAAAAACGAACTAAAAAAGAAAGGGGTAAAACCAGAAGAAGTATTCTTGGCGCAGGTTGATAACTTTGGAGAATTGAATCTTGATTTATATGATGATAAAGTGCAGAATCAGCCTCCAGTCCTAATTCAACAGCTTCTCGCATCATTAAGGAAAAATCAGCTGGATTTCAAGCGTCTTGCCCTTCAAGCAGAATTACAAAGTGTTAAAGAAGAGTACATAAAGCATGCGGAACAACTTAAAAATATGGAGGAAAGCATAACCCCCTATTTTAAAAATTCATAACTATAAATGTATGAAAAGAACAGGCTCACTCTGCCTGTTCTTTTCATTTTATACATAGTAGGTACTACAGGAGGTGTTAAGTTTGAGTAAGTTTGAGAGCGAGTTAGAAAGATTTGTTACGGATTATTATAAAGATCATGAGGAAGCAAAAGCAAAACTTGATAAATGGGCAGCAAAAAATGAAGAGGGATTAAATGAGCTAGAAAAGCAGAGTCAGAGTTTTGAGAATGACATAGAATCAAGGGTTGCAGAGCTCGATAGCTGGTTGTCAAAGAGGCAAGCAGAATTAGAAAAAATATTTGAAGAGTAGGTCCATAAGTAATTTCCGCTTTTGTTCTGTGCTCTTGTCCTCACACATTCTGCTAGGTCAACATATTTTATAATGTACTCTTTTGATAAGGAGGTGCTATATATGGGCTACGGATATGGTGGTTATGGTTATGGTGGTTACGGCTACGGCGGAGGCGGCTATGGCGGTTCAACATTCGTATTAATCGTTGTGTTGTTCATCCTATTAATCATTGTTGGTGCTTCTTTCTATAACTAAACAATGAACAACTCCTTATGTAAGTACGAGTCCTTGGGCTCGTACTTTCCCTTTTTACACTTGTTTCTAGGCGTTTTTCTTACGTTTTTTTCTCACGAATCAGCACCACTTAGGAACTAGGGTCATAGAATATACCACAATGTAAGGAGGCTTCGAAATGGATAATAACTTTTTTAAAAATATTGAAAAGAAAACAGGCGTAAATATGCAGGATGTATTCGAGCTAGCAAACTCTTTGCAAAATGCAAATTTTAAGGATGAAAAAACGGTTAGATCCGTCATTAGAAGGGTTTCTCAAATTGCCAACAAACCAGTATCCAAACAGTTAGAAGACAAAATAGTCAATAGTATTGTCAATGGTGATGAGAAAATGGATTTCGGAACAATTGCAAAAATGATTAATAAAAAATAACTGGCATGGTCTGGCGAATAAGTCAGGCCATTTATTTTATGGTGGGATGTAGTGAACCAGCGATAACTTTCGTTGTTAGTGAAACCTAGAGTAAGGATAGTCTATTTACTACACTTAACATTTTTCTAACATGACAATCATACCCTAATAAAATGAAATGTATATACGTACTCTATTTTAAAAAGCTCCCCAATCTTTACAGATGTACAAACTATACATAAAAGATCTAGTAGAGAATGGGGTAAGTTGAAAGTAGGTGAATTTTAGCATGGGATATATCCTACCGATCAATCATGAGCAATATAACCAATATATGAACCGTACAACCTCTTATCAAATAAATAACCTTCAACTCCATCGTATACAACCAACATCGTTGAAACCAAATCCTAAAACATATCACCAAAAACAACAAGTAATAAAACCTTCACCACGAAAAAAACTTCGCCATGGCAGGGATGAATTACGAGCCCAAATAACAGGGCTTGGTTTACTGTATGACTCAAGTATATAAAAGAAAAAAGAGGAGGGGGCTAGAGTCTTTGAACATGTAAGCCCTCGTCTTCACGCCATTCGGCAATTAATAATTCTTTATAGCTATTTACACCATGTTTCCTTATTTCTTCCATTAACCATGGCTCCGTAAAACCGCTTTCTTTTAAGTTTTCTAAGATTAGCTCGCCATCACTAACCAAGGTAATGGGAAGTCTTACTAACCGCGACTCCATCTGATAATCCTGACGTGTTGGAGGTTCATAGAGGGATTTCTTTAATACACTAATTGATCCATCTGTTTCTAAAATTGCATATTCAGCCTCTCTTATTGAGAAAATTCCCTTTGATCGCAATAGATGCTGGAGCTGATTAATATCTAGCTTATTTTTGCGAAGATGCTCTCTAATAATCTTCCCTTTGTGTATGACAATAGTTGGTTTCCCTTCGAGTAGTGCTCTAGTTACCCGAACCTTTTGTGTAACCAATTCTATTAAGTAAATCAATATTCCCCACACAAGAATTGAAAATATGATTTGGAATATACCAATTTTATCGTCAAACGCTGCATTTCCCACAAGCTCACCCAGTACAAGTGCAGAAACGAAATCAAAAGCAGTTATTTGTGTAATCTGCGTTTTACCAAGGATTTTTGTGATAATAAGTAACCCAAACAGTCCAAAAAACAAGTCCAGAACTATTCTAAAATATTCCATCGTTTCACCCCTTACAGTAGGATGAGCATTCGGTCTTATTTTTATCCTTTCATTGATGTGAAAAAGAAAAACACGTTAAAAATAACGTGTTTTTAGGGTAATTCTTTGATCATCGTTACATGCGGGATACCAGCATCCATAAAAATATCAGAAACAGTTTCATATCCTAATTTCTTATAAAATGCTTCTGCATGTGTTTGTGCATTTAATTTTACTTTTGTAAAGCCCCGTTCTTTTGCGAGACCTTCAATTTTATCCATAATTATATTTCCTGCACCCTTTTTACGGTGAGTGGAAAGTACGCAAATACGTTCAACTTTCCCAAAGCCGTCAACTTCGCGAAAACGTCCCGCACCTACAGGCTCGGAATTATCATAAAGTACAATGTGTGTAGCACTGTCCTCATATTGATCGATTTCTTCTTCAATAGGCACATTCTGCTCATCTACAAATACAATTTTCCTAATTTTGTATGCATCTTCAATTTCCTTAGCAGTAGTTACAATTTTTGCTTCCATGTATAAATTAACGATCCCTTCCTAAACGAAATGTTTCATACACAGTCCAAGAACCATTCTCTAATTGATATAGTAAATGGAAACGGTCGATTTCTTCTTCATGCTCTATTTTTAACATCCCTAATTGACCAAACACATCAGAGTGCTCATCGCTAGAGAGATTTTGCCCAATTGTGATGTGTGGTACAAATGCATACTCAGTTTCTTGCGACAGGGAACCAGAATGAAGGGATTCATGCAAATTCATAAGTTCCTCGTTTGGTTCAACCTTTAAATAAATTACATTATTTACCGGATAAAATGAGCTAGCCTTAAGAACCTTCAACTGAATTGGCCTTGTTTGTTTTGCGATGTTCTCAAGCTCTCTTGATATTTCCTTAATTTCTTCATCGGATGCCTCGAAAGCATTCTTTAATGTTAAGTGTGGCGGAATTAACGCATAATGCGTATCATATCGTTTACGATAAGAATTAGCAAAATCTTGTAGCTGTTTGGATGGAAAGAGTGCAATGCCGTATTTCATTGTGTAGCCCTCCCTAAAAGTGGTTTTTAATTTGAATTAAGTACGTTGTACAACACCTCTATGAAAATAGAGGAATCTAAGTATCTTTCTACTCGTTAAAAGAAAATACGTTTGAACGTGCAGAAGTGAAAAACCTTAGCTATTACGCTATTCTTAAAGAGTAATTTTACTACCAAAAATAGTAATTCTATTATACCAAAATTTTATTCTTGATTATATATCGGAATTAGAAATAATCTACATTTTCATCATATACGCTAGAGCTCTTGGTAAATCTGGTTGCCAATATGTCCATGTATGAGTTCCATCAAACTCTTCATAAAAATAGGGGTATCCTTTTTTTACAATTATCTCTTGAAGCTTGCGATTCGGTGTGAGAAAATCTTCTACTTCACCTCTAGTTGTTTTTACTTCTGTTTCTTTAGTGCCGATTACATGATACAGCTCAATTAATTGTGTAGCCTGAAACTCTTCTATCTTATGTAATACTTCTTCGTTTACATATGGGGATTGCATGATGACCTTTCCAAATGTATGAGGATAATCTAGAGCTGTTAATAGCGAGACTGTAGCTCCAAGAGAATCACCTATTAAAGAACGTCCTAGTCCCATTTGATAGGTTGGGTATTCTCGATCAAGAAATGGCACAAGCTCTTCACCTAAGAAGCGTTTATATAAATGATGCTTTGTCCCATCAGGATGATACTTATCACGTCTATCTGCAACGTTTTTATATGGTACTCCAACAATGATAGTATTATCGATTTGGTTCGTATGTAATAGTTCATCAGCTACTCGAGTAATTCTTCCTAAGGTAAAATAGTCTCGTCCATCCTGAGCAATCAACACATTGTATTTATAAAGTGGGGAATAGGTAGCAGGTAAGTAAATAATAAGTTCGACTTCCTCATTTAGTACCTTGCTATGTATAGTCATTTCCCTAACTGACCCTTTATTAACCACCATTCTTTTGTCCTCCAACCTAAATTCAACTAGTAATACTCATACAGTTATTATAACGTATTTTGAATTCATTATTTGAATCAATTGGTTCTAATTTCATAAATTGTTGATTATTATGGTATAGATTAATGTGAAATAAGTATTATGGATAATTACAACTTATTTCATAGCAATAGTAACCTGATACCACCAATTGGAGCAGAACACTATGATAGATAAAATAAAACCGACAGGGGATGAAGACCTGTCGGTTTGAGCAAAAATGCTTTTAAGCTGAAGCTTTATCCAAATCCAAATGCTTCTTTTCTGTTTCTGCTACATAAACAGCACATGCCGCATCTCCAGTAATGTTAACAGCTGTACGAGTCATATCAAGTAATCGATCGATACCAATTATAAGACCTATCCCTTCTGGAGGTAACCCAACAGACTGCAACACCATTGCTAACATTACTAATCCAACACCTGGAACACCAGCTGTACCAATACTTGCAAGAACGGCTGTTAAAATAACCATCAGGATTTGTGTAAATGTTAAGTCATAACCGAACGCTTGTGCAATAAAAAATGTTGCAACACCTTGCATGATTGCAGTTCCATCCATGTTGATGGTTGCACCTAAAGGTTGAACAAAGCTACTAATAGGTTCAGGAACCTTTAAATTTTTCTGAGCAGTTTCCATAGAAACTGGTAAGGTGGCATTACTACTTGACGTACTGAAGGCAACAGTCATCGCTGGTGCAAAGCCTTTGAAAAATTCGATTGGATTACGCTTCGCTAAAAAAGCAACCGTTCCACCATAAGTAACTACTGAATGAATGAGTAAGGCAGCGAGTACCACTAAGAAATAAGATATCATTGCTTTAATCGCGTCATACCCCTGACTTCCAATTGCAGTTGCAATCAAACCAAATGTACCATATGGTGCAGTCTTCATCACAAGGTTAACTAGATACATCATAATATCATTTGCTTGTTCAAAGAGATTTAATATTCCCTTTGTCTTTTCACCTAATACCGTTAATGCTAACCCGATAAAAACAGAGAACGTAATGATTTGTAGCATGTTTGCTTCAGTCATTGCTGTAACTGGATTTGTAGGGATCATATTTAATAACGTGTCCATAACTGGTGGGGCATCGGTTACTTCATACTGAGCGCCCTCCGTATCAAATCCACCACCAGCACCAGGTTGAATAACTGCTGAAAGTGCTAAACCAATAACGATGGCAATAGTAGTTGTTACTAGAAAGTAAGAAATAGTTTTGGCGCCAATTCTTCCTAATTTTTTCGGATCACCGAGACCGGCAACACCTAGAGTAATAGATACAAAGACAATCGGAACAACTAGCATCTTAATTAAATTGAGGAAAATCTTACCTAATGGAACAAATACCCACGTGTTCAGTGTCTCGAATAGATCCGGAGAAGTCATATTTAAAATAAATCCAACAATTGCGCCCAAACCTAAACCTAGTAGAATTTTCTTTGTTAATGTCATAAATAACCTCCTCTTTATTAACTTTATTTTCGTATCCTGGCAGCATAAGGGTGGGGACTAGTACGACAGCTTAAAAAAAGAAGCATACTTACAGAGAAACAAAAAGCCACGAGAGAATGCTCGTGGCTAAATAGTCAAAAAAATGCGCAACTATGTTCTCTCCTGATGCTTACGAGGTTAGCTGTCGGATTCGGATGAAGAGTATTTTCCTACCTTTATTTAAAAAGGATTCACCCCGAGTGCCCTTATGCACAAAATGGTTCCCCCGTTTCCCGAAATGGGAATTCAGCGAATATTGAATTGTAGATTGCCTCAGTACTATATTTATAGCTTACTAATAATGTTTATGTCAATATTTTAACACTTTTTTAAGTGTAATGGCGATGTTAATTATTTCCGAAGCAAGTGTCAAACCATATTGACAAACCATCGAAACCTGGGTATATTATGAAGTATTCTTACTAATTTGATTCCGTAGCTCAGCCGGGAGAGCGCTACCTTGACAGGGTAGAGGTCGCTGGTTCGATCCCAGTCGGAATCATCAAGCATTTGGGTATCCCAAATGCTATTTTTATGCCTATTGGTCATTATTGGCCACATTAAATTAATTGAAAAATTTTTTGTCACTAGTGAATACTATTGAGAATACTTCCCTGAAGACTGTAAATTAGAAATAATGGTCACTTTATATCGAAATACGAGAGATAGAAAAGGTGATTGAAGATCTTACTGCATTCCTCTGCAGGAAAAAGATTGATTTTTTGTTTTTCTAAAAATTCAAATTAATACATTGCAAAATAAGAAATAATTGAATATAATACATTTAAACGTTTACACACTTATATATTCGAAAGTGGAAACGTTTACACGGATATATAAGTATAAAGATGATTATATTTTTTAAAACAATAGGTAAACGTTTACATATCGTTTTAAGTAAATAATATTTTTATAAAAAATAGATTAATAAATTAAAGGATCCGATTTTTGAACAATACTATTAAAGTAGTTCTTTAGAAACTGCAGAGAATGCTGCAAAGGTTCTTTTGAATAAAGGTGTAAAAAATGTAGTGGTTACTCTAGCTGAAAAAGGTGCATTTTTTGTTAATGAGTTTGGAACACTACATGCTCCTCGATATTCTGTAAAACCAGTTGATTCCGTTGCTGCAGGTGATTCTTTTAATGGTGCACTCGCTTTTGGCAAAACAATTGGCAAACCACTAGAAGAAGTGTTAGATTTGCAAATGCTGTTGGTGCTCTAATTGTCATAAAAGAAGGAGCCATTCCGTCTTTACCTTTTATTAATGAAGTATTGGATCTTATGAACAGTGAATTAATTAATACTAAGAGGTTTTAGGTGGTGAAAGGGGTGATTTGTTTCATTATATATGTAAACGTTTACAGATTATTAAGTATTTGGACCAATTAAATCTTAGGGGGGTTATGAGATGAAATCATTGAAGATTGTATTGTTCGTTTTAATGTCATTCATTCTTGTGATAGCAGCAGGATGTAGTTCTAAAAGTGGCGGGGATAGCAATAGTGAAGGGAAAAAGGTAGTTACATTTTGGGATTTACGTATTGATTATGAAAAAGAGTGGACAGAAAAGGTTATTAAGGAATACAACGAAAGTCAAGATGAAGTAGTAATAGAATATAAGTCTATTAATCAAAGTGATTATATGACAACAGCATTACCTGTTGCTTTTGCAAATAATGAAGGTCCAGATATTTTTAATATCAGTCCTGGGGACTTTACAAAGTATGCAGAAACTGGAATTATGGCTGATTTAAATCCTTATTTTCCAGAAGGAGCAAAAGAAGACTTTCAAGAAGCAGCTATAGATGCAGTAACTATCGATGGAAAGGTTTTAGCACTTCCTTATGAATCAGAATTAGTTGGTTTATATTATAACAAGAAAATGTTGGATGATGCAGGCGTTGAGGTACCAAAAACATGGGAAGAGTTAATGGTGGCTGCTGAAAAGCTAACTACTGATGAAGTTTCAGGGCTTGTTTTACCACAAGAAAAGGATGCATATTTGAATTTTATCTTTTACCCATTCTTATGGCAAAATGGTGGAAGCGTTTTAAATGAAGATGGAACAGAATCTACTTTTGATTCTCCTGAAACAGCAGAAGCATTAGATTTCTGGGGTTCATTCTTCCAAAAAGGATACGCACCATCACAAACACCAAAGGGTTCATCTGATATTGGGAATCTAGGTGATGGAACTGCAGCAATGCAAGTTGCTGGAACTTGGGCAATCGCAACTATTGAAGCTGATTATAGTGACCTTGATATTGGTGTGGCACCATTACCAATTCCAGAAGGTGGACAACCTAAAACTGTTGCTGGTGGCTGGAAGCTTGCTGTTAATGCAAATAGTGATTATGTAAAAGAAGCTGCGGAGTTTATTATGTGGGTAATGGCAGAAGATCCATCACGTCCATTAGAATGGGCAACAGAAGCGAAATTTGCTTATCCAGCAAGAAATTCAGTAATTGAAGCAGGAAAAGAAATTTATAATAAAGGGCTTCGTAAAGTGTTTACTGAAGAAATGTATGATACAGCAATTCCAGAACCTTTCTATGGACCAGAAATTGTTGAGGCAATTGGAGAAGGTCTACAACAAGTTATGTTTGGAAACGCCAAAGGTACAGACGTTGCAAAAGAAGTTGATGCGAAAATTCAAGAAGCTTTAGACAGTAAAAAATAATAATTGAAAGCGTCTGGTGGTAGTCTAGTAAACTACCACTGGACAATTTGTAGAAAATACCTCGAATACGAGGAGGAATATGATTGTGAAACAAAAAAGAAAGAATCGTAAAAAACTAGGTGAATCATTAACGGCATATGGCTTCTTATTACCTAATTTAATAGGTTTAACAGTATTTGTTTTTGTACCAATGGTTTATGCTTTTTATGTAAGTCTTCATGAATGGAATTTATTAAGTCCAAAAGTATTTATTGGATTTGATAATTATGTAGAATTGGCATCGGATATTGAGTGGTGGAAATCTGTTGGAAAGACATTTATATTTACATTCATTTATGTCCCTTTGTTGTTTGGGCTATCGCTATTTTTTGCTGCTATTGTTAATAGTCTAGGTCGGAAATCAGAGAACCTGACCCGTACATTATTCTTATTACCATTTGCCATTACTTCAGTTATTTCTGCAGCAATTTGGATGTTTCTATACGATCCAAGAAATGGTGTTTTCAATCAAATATTAAAACTACTAGGCTTTGAGAAGCAAGAATTTTTAGGCTCTACTGATCAAGCATTGGTATCAATAATTGTAGTTATCATTTGGATTAACCTCGGCTATAATATGATGATTTTCTTATCGTCTATTAAGGAAATACCAAATGACTATTATGAAGCTGCTCGTATTGATGGTGCAATGGGCATAAAAGCATTTAGGCATATAACTTTTCCATTACTTAAGGAGACGAGCATTTTCATATTAGTTGTTACAACAATAGGATCATTTCAGGTTTTTGACCAAATTATGGTTATGACAAAAGGTGGACCAGCAAGCTCAACTGAAGTTGGTGTACTTTATATATATACTCAAGCGTTTGATATGTTCAAAATGGGATATGCTTCCGCTCTATCAGTAATATTATTTTTAATAATTTTTATATTGTCACTTACTCAGTTGAAATTATATACAAAGAAAGGTTAGGAGGTGTCGAGGACTATGGCAGCAAAGCGCAAACTTCTAATTACAATATTTGCCGTTTTATGTGGTGTAATAATGGTAATTCCAATTTATTTTTTAGTAATTAGTGCTTTTAAAACACCGGATGATGTATTTAAAATAGGCATAAATTTTTCAAACCTAACCTTAGATAATTTCGAAGCTGCGTTTGAAAAAAATATATTACGATCAATTTGGAATTCACTTATCGTATCCACAGTAGTTACAGTAGTAGCTTTGTTATTTCACTCAATGTCCGGATACGCACTTGCGCGATTAAATTTTCCAGGTAAAAGCTTTGTATTCGGTTGGATTATTAGTACATTGATGGTTCCATTTACAGTTATTATGATCCCGTTGTATATGGTTACTAAAGGACTTGGAATGGATAATTCCTATGCTGGGTTAATTATCCCAATGATTTTTAATGCATATGGTATATTCTTATTTCGACAATTTTATCGCGATTTTCCGAGGGAATTAGAAGAAGCAGCATATATGGAGGGTCTATCAATTGCGGGAGCCTTCTTTCGTTTAGTACTTCCATTATCTAAACCGATAATAATTCCACTAACAATTGGTTTCTTTACTGCCAACTGGAATAATTACTTATGGCCCCTAATTATTAACCGTAACGAAGATCTATGGGTCGTACAAGTTGCATTGGCAAATATTGTTGGAGGTGGATATGAAACACCTTGGAGTGTAGTACTAGCTGCAGCGTTAATATGTGCAATTCCTACTTTTATACTATTCTTCGTAATGCAAAAGCAACTTGTTGAAGGAATTAGAACGACCGGTATTAAATAATCTATTATAAGAGAGTTACTTTGACACTAATAGGATCATCATTAAGAGATTTACAGCGGCTTACTGAGAGTAGAAGGAATTATAGTCTTACTTTGACAGGGTAGAGGTCGCTGGTTCGATCCCAGTAGAATCATTAATACAGGCTCTTGGTAATCCTTGATTATCAAGGGTTTTTTATTTGAATGAAATTAAAATACTAGAAAAGTGGAAAACTTCTACATTATAATAATTTTAGTTAGTAAAATTAATAATTTATGGCTTCCATTTAAATAAGCCTTTTTGAGATAAACTTCAGTGGGGTGTGTTATGAAGATATTAATGATTATTGTAATAATTATTGGTTTAGTTTCACTAATTTCAACATTATTAGTTCTTGGGAAAAGCGATGCTAACTATAGTAACTCTACAAAAAGAAACACAACAAATTTAACTTTAATTTATGTTGTATTTATCATTCTGGCTATCATAGCTTTAGCTATATTTATTAAATATTCTACGTAATAGTCCATCTACTATTATTACATACTTAAAAACGGCCAAAGTCAAAATAAAGCTTTTGGCCGTTTTTTCAGTTGTGAATAGGGTAAATTTGTTTGGTATCTCTATCTAGAACCCCTAATCCCCTCAATTACCATGTCTTGAACCTCTGGAGGGACGATGATATAGGTTGTTTCGTCATGATTGGTAAATAATGTGATGATCTGATCTAAATAGTTCTCATTCATTTCAACTATTTCAAAGGATTGCCCATTTTCTGAAGCTAAATCCTGCTGTGCGTTTACTATTTCTGCCGTTTGAAGACTTGCTGCGTGTAATAACAATATTCTTGTTACACCTTTTTCGACTAGTAAGCTTGTCCACTGCTCTTCGTTTAGATTTGGTCCAATAATCATATCTCTGTCAACTACATAGACTTCCTTCATTTCAGCGAAGTCTGCCTTTCTTATTCCGTATGTAATTCCATAGAGAATCGTACGAAGTTTCTCAAGTTCTAATTGATTGCTTCCAAGAATATAGACTGTAGATTCCTTCTTAACTAGTTCATTTGCTTGCAAAAAGAGACTCTTAGTAGAAAGCTCATGATACAACAGTCCAGCTTCAAGTACATTCTTTTCAATAGATTTATTAGAATCAATTGATACAACCATTTCAACGCCATTCTGTTTAAGAAGTTCAAACGAAGGGATCTGTGTACTCAGCAAGAATCGTGTACCAACAACTAATTCATTATTAAACTGTCCGATAGAAATAGCAGCTTTGTTATATCTGAACATATGGTCAAGTGATGTTAAGCTGTTGCTATCTGTGAAACCATGGATATAAACAGGATGAGTAAGGTTCCTAGCATATTCAACGATAGAACGGACACCTGTTGCATCTGGATCACTCGAGTCTAAGGGCATAGAAGTAAGTGTAATACCTTGTTCTTCTGCGATCTTTTTTTCCGATTGAAACCATTTACTATTTGGGTCCAGAGTAGAGATGATTTCCTGTACATTTCGCCGAAACAGGATAAACCATTCTTCATCAGTCGGGTAAGGACCAACAATGATTGACTCGTTATTGAAAGAATACACATTTCCTCGTTCAAAATCAGACGGAAGTATCGTAAGTGGTTCGTTACCCTTAATACCTATTTCATTCATGATAACTTGTCTGACCATATCTACACGATGCTTTCCTAGGTAGCAATGTACATAGTACCTTTTTGAAGAGTCTTGACTTACTAATGTTTTAATTCCATCTAAGGATTCCTTGTTATCACCAACCCACGGAAGCATCGGAAAGGAGTGTACAGAAATGCCACTTTTTTCTCCATTTATAAGTTCATCATCTAAAAGTTGCTTTTCAAATGGAAGTGTAGTGCTAAGAAGAGTAATAATCCCATCATAGCCCTCTTCTTTTAGCTGTTCCATAGCCTTTTCGTCAGGGTAGGGACCAAAAGTAAATTGTTCACTGACTTCTTCTATATCACCCTTTGCCATTGAGATAAGGGCAGTATTGGTATTAGTGAAAATATAGAATACAACGCCAGCGTTTATCATCGTAAAAACTAATATTCCGTAGGTTAGATAGCGCCTAGCAGGTTTTCTTACTAGAAAGCGATAGTATAAGAAAGAAATCAAAAAGCCAAATACAACCCAGCCATAAACAACATATCTTAATAGATTGTCAATTTCATCCTGTGTCCACCCTTTATCCACTAATAGCTGTTCAAACGGGACTACTAAAAATAATAAAAAGTATCCTCCACCTGCAAATCCAAAGGATGCTAGAAACAGAAACCAGATAGTAAATGGTACAAGCTTCTTTTTTAAAGGTTTCCGAGTATTAGGTTGGTCAATCATAGTCTTTTCGTTTAATATCTTCATAGATTTTCTCCATTAATGGAATATAACTTCTCCAAAAGAAGTTTTCATCCTTGTTTATTAATCCCATTACCCAATAAAATGGTAACGGTAAAACCCAGTGAGATTGGTGATTAGTAGAGATATCGGCGAAATCACCTGCAAAATAGTAGGTACGGTTCTGTTCATGATGAATCACCGCAGGAATAGTTGTTGGGATGCCGAGCTCGAGTAGTTTCTTTTTTCCTTTATTCGTATACGCAACATGGTAATTCGCTTCGACCACAGAAGAATCATCTACAGGTGAAACAATATCAAACCAGTATCCATATATACTATTTCTCACCTTAGGGTATTTTTCCAATCCTGCATCGGTTAAATGGAACTCAACGGCACCTTTAATTTCATCTTTATCGAGCACAATCACATGGTCATTATCATTTAGAAAAACTAACCCTTTACCTGAGAACTCCCATTTCTCTCCGTATTGCTTTTCGTAATTTTCTTTTAACCAAATCGGTACCTCTAAGCTATTCAAATTCGGAAAGTACCGACCAATCCACCCTGTCCATATAATCCCCATGTTTTTTTCAACGATGTCCCGAACAAATGGAGCTGTAGGCGAAGCAATGGTGTTAAATTCCAGAATAAGGGTTGTATTGTCATTTTTCGCACTCATTACATTATTCCAGTCGAAAATGGTTAACCCCCCGTATAGCAAATCCGAACGCTTACCAAGTGGGTTTCCTTCTATATCTTCATTATACACACCATATGTATCGGTAACATAGATTATCCCTTGATTTTGAGGAATGGTAAGGGTGGTTTCAGTGTTCCGATTTCCAGGTTTGTATCCTTGGTAATCTTTTTCAATCTCGTAAAACGAACCGTCTGGTTTTGTTAGTTTTAAATGTTTATTTACCCAAAATAATGCTAGATGTTCACGGTAATCAGTTTGTGGAACGGTCTTATCGATAACTGTCATTTCAATGGAGACTTCTTTTTTTAACAGCCATAATCCCCAAGGTGTAAGAGAAAGAATGAACACCACAAGCATGATAGGAATCACAATATACCGTATTTTCATTCCGGTTTCTCCTTTGGTTTATGGTACTCAAAGCCACTACGTTTAATATCTCCCCAAGAGAAATCTCTTTTAATTGCTCGGAAAAATGCCCATGTTCTCCAAACTGCATTAAGCTGACGGTACCAGAAATTTTCGACGAAACTACAAAGTGTTAATATAAACAAATCTTTGATTTTAGGATATCTTCTAAGACTATACTCCTCCATAAAAACAGCAGAAAGGGATAAAAAGATTCCAAACAGTAATGTGAAAATAAAAAATAAAATAGCAAAAGGGATACTTACAAAGTCAAAGTACAATCCCACAAGTAATAAAATAAATCCTACCAGTTCAATTGTAGGACCGAGTAGTTCTACAAATAAAAAATAGGGTAGTGCAAAAATCCCCATAAACTTGTATGTTGGATTGAAAATCGCCCTTTTGTGCTCCCATAAGCATTGAAGAAGACCTAAATGCCAACGGGATCGCTGTTTGTATAAATCCTTTAAACTGCTTGGTGCCTCTGTCCAACAAACAGGATCTGGTAAAAACAAAACCTTTGAGGATTTCTTCTCGTCATATAAGTATCGTTGTAATCGAATGACCAGCTCCATATCCTCGCCAATGGTGTCCGTTTTATAGCCATTAATATATAGGACTTCTTTTTTCCGAAATACCCCAAATGCACCTGACACAATTAGTAGGTTATTTATCGCACTAAACCCAAGTCTCCCCATTAGAAATGAACGCAGATACTCGATTACCTGGTGTAAAGCAATAAGGTTCCTGGGTAGTCCAACCTCGGTTACACGACCGTTACTTATTTTACATCCTTTCGCAATCCTTACAATTCCACCACAGACAATCACGTCATCTATACCTTCCATAAAAGGTTTCATGGTCTTAATAAGCGCATCGTGCTCTAATACAGAATCTGCATCGACAGCACAAAAATAGGGATAGCTGGAGAGATTTAGCCCTGCATTTAATGCATCTGCTTTTCCTCCATTTATCTTGTCAATAACCTTAAGCTGTGGAAATTGTATAGAATAATAGATATCCTTTATCTCTTCGGTGTGCAATTGTTTTCTATACGGTTGATTTGTTCGTACTAATTTAAAATGCTCGATTAACTTGTCCAGAGTTTGATCATTACTTCCATCATTGATAATGATGACCTCATATTCTGGATATTGAATGTTTAGAAATGAAATCATGCTTTTAATAATTGTTTTTTCCTCATTATAGGCAGGTACTAAAATAGAGACAGGAGGAGTAAGATAAGAAGTACTTATTTCCTCATACTCGTATTTGTTATATTTTTTGCGTTGTAAGTACAATCGTAATTGTTTTAAGGATAAGATAAGAAGGACCAAATAGAAAGTGTCGACTATAACGACATAGAAAAAGATAAGAAAATTTGTTAGAAATAATACTTCCTTTAGAAGGGTCAACCTCGATACACCTCTAATTCTTTATCCTCTAGTACTTTTTTTGCTATATCTCTAGTAAAAGGGTCTTGATGATGTTCGATACACCAATTCAATTCTTTAATGCCATCTTTTCCAAAACTAAACAAGGCCTCAGCAGCCCTCAGTCTAACCCACCATTGGGAATCTGCCAATAATTGAACCAATTGAGGAATAGCTTGTCGTATCGAGCAATTTTGGACAACCCTTGAAGCCACCATTCTTTCCTCCCACACCTGGCTTTCGAAAAACGCAAGTATTTTGTTTTCATTTAAGGTAATTCGTAGTTCTCCGATGGCCTTCAGAGCAACTATTCTATTTTCACTATCCTCAGAGTCTAGTAATGATTCTAGGAGAGGGAGTGCTTGGTAGGTTTGTTGCTTTGCGATGAGTTGTATAAACATTTTTTTAACTAAAGGTACTGCATTTTGAAAATGTGCTAGTATATAGTGGTGGTCACATTTTACGGACTTTGTAAGTAAAATAGCAATCAAGCGAGTGAGTTTTTCTTCACATAGTGACGTTTGGTTTGTAACGATATATTGTATAACCGTACTGCTCTGCCTGAGCTCTAATAATACTCGTTCAGCAGAAGTCCATACTTCATAGTGCGAATGTGTAAGATTTGATTCAACGAGTGGAAGTAGTTCAAGTAATCTAAGTCTCCCAACTTTTCGAATCGATTCCGCTACGATCCACCATTCCTCTGAATGCTGTATTTTTTGTTCAAGCTCAGAATCAACACCTATTTCTTTACAGATTTCATTAATTCTCATACGTTCTTCTTCACTTTTTAATGTGGAAGCTAGATCATAGAGAATATCTAGGATTACTTCGCGCTTCCATTTTCCTTGTTGGTGAAATAATCGACTGGGCATCGTTTCCTTTCCTGTAATAAAGGTAATAAGCTCATTACTTACCATTTCTTTAAATTGCTTATTTCGAATACTAAAGTAGTGATTATACGTTTTTCGTACCATCAAGAAGATAAAAATAAAAAGTAAAAGAAATAGTAAAAGAAGCGAGTACAATAATATCAGATAAACAAAATAAACCACTTATAATCTCCTAGTCCTTTTTATTCTTAATACTCTTCGAATTCGTTCCCCAACCTCTTCAGCTGAAAATGGCTTCACAATATAATCATCAGCACCTACCTTAAGTCCTCTAACAACATGGTTGTTTAACATCTGGGAACTTAAAAAAAGAATCCCTAAATCTTTTAGAATCGGGTTTTGCCTTACTTGAGAACAGAAAAAGAATCCATCAAAGTTCAAGAATTTTGATTCGCAAATAATAACATCAGGTCTCCACTGTAGGGTAAAATCTATGGCATTTGCTCCATCCTGACAAATCTGTATATCCCATTCATCGGTTCCGAGATAGTTTTGAAGGATGACTGGTGGAATAGGATCATCATCAATAATTAGAAGCTTATAACGTATATCGCTCTGATTCATACTAAATTCCTGTTCTTGAAGGGGGATTGAAAAAATAGGCTTAATCCCGGTATTTAACTCAGCCTCATTCTCAAGTAGAGTAACCATGTCTATGATATCAGCATAGTGATGTTCACTTTGGATTAATCCAATTGTAAATTTTATCGATTCAAACCCTTTCTTATGGATTGCTTTGTTAATTCGGTCTATTACTAATTTTGCAGACTCAATGGGAGTGGCTGGTAATAAAACTATAAAAGAAAAAGGATTCCATAACAGAATTTCATCATATACACGCAAACATGCTTGGTAGATTTCATATATGTGAGCAAACATGTCTACAAAATCAACCTTATCTGCACGTAAATTAGGTTCAATCTGAATCAAAATCAATGAGAATAGATGGTTAAAACGTTGGAAACGGACCCATTCCTTTCTTAAGATTGAATGGTTATATTTTTTTTGTGCATGTTGATGCTTCTCCTTCACCATCTCCAATTTAGTTCGTAGTGAACTAAACGAATAAGGATGTTGTAAATACATATCAAGTATAGGATCAAAATGAGAAGAATTACCCTGAGCAGAAGTATCTGAGTGAAAGCCTATGATATATGTATTACTTAGTAAAGAATTTGCCCTTATTTGCTTACAAATTTGATTTGCATCTGTTAAAGACATATCCAAAAATAGAGTGGAATGATTCTGTGAGAGTAGTTCTACCTTAACAGAAGAGGGTTCTATCAAAATTAATTCAATATGATTCTCAGCAAACTGGTTGATTAAACATTCTAGATACTCTACATTATCTGTTAAGATTGGTGCGGTTAGAGTAGTAATGGATTTTAATCCATCAGCAGAGTAATCGTCCTTCCAACCAGACAAAAAAGAGAACAGTATTTTTAGATTCCGTTTCACCAATAATGCTTTTTGTTTGGTTAAATGATACGTAGATCCGCTTACCTGAAAGGCTGACAAAAGGAAGGTAGATATATGGAATTCCTTCTGGAAATGGTATATTGCACTATAAGATTGTATCTTTTTTAAGATAAGATACAAATCCTTAACTAATACTTCATTTTCCTCAAAAAGTTTGTCCTGTAAAATCCAAGAATAAACAGCTAAAAATCTTAATAAAAGCTGTTCAAACTCCTTTTCTATATGTTCAGGCATCATAATTATTCCCTCAAGTACAAAATTCGACATTTTTTTTGTCTATTAAGAACATTTTTTACCGAAATGATTAGAATGTCAATAGAGAAAGTATGTAGTGAAAATGGTCGTTTTTCCCATTATCATAGTGGAGTTGTGTGTCATAAGTATTATTATATGTATTAATTCATTAGAACTATATTTTTGTCCAAAAATGATAAGTGAAAATACGTAGATTATACATTTTTCGATAATGATGAAAGGTTGTAGTTTTTGACAATTAATATGAGATATTCAACAATACCTTTACAGTTTTTGATCATACAAGTTTTAATGGATGTAATTCCTTTTTATGCTGAGAATTAAACAAATGGAAACCTTTATACCGATGAACCGATGATTTGAGTATTTTTATTGTTACTGCTTTTTCTAAAAAATAGGAAGAATAGACCAAATCCCCATCAAATGCTGCTTTTGGGTATGATTTAGTCTACTGTATCTGTCCTATTCTAATGAAATACATTCTTCTTGATTATTAATAGCCATATCCTATATAAACTGATCGAATAATAATTAATAGGATGAATAATACTATGTGTAAGGCAAAACCTCCACCGTAACCATAACCAAAACCTTTAGTTACTTAAAAACTAATAAACTATTTAAACCATACCTTTCTAAAATCGACATACCCATATGAATCAAATTCAACATCCTTAATCATTGAGTGAAAGATTCGTTTTTTCACAGGATGATAGAGATAAAGAAATAAATTTTCTTTACGAATAAATTCTTCAACCTTTTCAATAACGGACTCCCTCTTGTCACGGTCGACTTCCTGTTTCATCTGATCAAAATAGTCACTTATTATCTGTAAATGATCAGGTGTAAAAAAACGATTAAAAATTAAAGCTTTATTTAAAAATGCACCGAAGAAAGACAAATGATAATCTGTGGAAGCAACTTCCCCCATGAATAGCAAATCTGCCTCTTCAATGATAGGCTCATAGAGTTCCTCTAATGTAAATAATTGAATAGTAAAATTAATTCCAATCTGTGCTCCTTCTTTTTTGAGCCACTCAGCCATGTTAATAAAGCCAGGATTATTCACGGTAAATAGTGTTAAAACTTCTCCACGGTAACCTGACTCTTCTAGTAAATTAAGAATGATTTTGGGGTTCTTTTCCATGGATTTTGATTGCCAATAAAAATAGCTTGAAGATTCCCTAAGATCACTTCTTCCAAGGTCATTCCACATTTTTTTTACATCAAATAAATGATAAAGCGCTTTGCGGAACAATGGGTTTTGAATAATGTTTTGTTTTCTGAAATTAAAAGCAAGATAGCGAAAACCCACCTCAAAACTTAATTTGTCTTGAGGGTTTTCTCCTTCTTTATTTTGAACAATATCATAGGTAATTATATTTTTTGTCTCTAATGGAATACGGTATATTTGAACCTCATCAATTAGTGGACGAGCCAGAAAATAGTCATCAAAGGCTTCTAGTACCAGTTGTGTATCAGTGCGTTTTTTTACTTGAAAGGGGCCTGTGCCGGTCCAATTGTATTCATTGAAGGGTTCACCCTTCGGCAAAATGACTAAGTTATGTACACTTAAATATCTTAGGAAAAATGGATTTGATTGCGCAAGCTCAAACCGTACGATGTAGGAGCTAGGGCACTCAATCTTTGTAATCTCTTCTACAAGCCAGTGATAGGACGAAGCGTTTGTTTGAAATCGTTCAATACTGTATTTGACATCCTCACTTGTTAATATTTGTTGACTATGAAAGCGTACGTTTTTTCTGAGATAAAAGGTCCAAATTCTGTTGTCAGTACTTTTCTCCCAACTATGAGCCAAATGAGGATGAATGCAATCTGTTTTTTCATCATATATCACTAACGTATCGCCAAGCTGGTGGATAAGAAATGACTCTAAATTAATGGATACATGTAGCGGATCAAGAGTTGTGATTCCTCTCGTAACAAAGGTTCGTAATGTATCCTTTTCTTGCTTAGTTGTTTTCATTCCAAATAAATTTTGTACCTTTCTAAATGTACTTGAGGTAATTGATTTTGGAATCGGAAGTTGAAGAATATGAAATATATCTTCAAACTGCTCATATACAATGAGTTTCTCAATTTCCTCATCAAGTTCATCTTGGAATGATTTTTGAAATTGGATAACAGAGTGGTTCCCACGACCTTTACCAGGAAGATAAAGAAATCGTTCATCCTCAGCATACTGTTTAAGCCTTCTTTTTACACTTTTTTGTGTACAATACCAAAGATTTTCTAATTCATTAAGTTTAAATTCAACCGATTTGTTAGCTTCCCTAGCGATAAAAAAAGTTCTCATTTGGAAATAATCTAATGTTTTCATCCGTCACCTATATTCCAATTTGGATAATCCTTCTAAAAGGGGACATATATTTGTAAATTATACCCTTTTTTGTATAGTTTGAACATTACATAATGAAGTAAAAAGAGGGATAGTACGTTTGGTTTTACATGATCGGAGGAATATCAAATGAACAAGGCTGGAAAAATGCCTCAAATCGGTGGAAATAATTCTACTATAATCTATGTTGCAGCTATTCTTAATGCAGTAATAGTAGGTTTGTCATTTTTGTTTACTAAAGTAGCACTAGAGGCAACTTCTCCAATTGATACGTTAGGTTACCGTTTTTTAATTGGTTGGTTCGTATTGACAGGCTACATGATCCTATTTAAAAAACAAAATTTTGAGTTCAAGATTGGAAGCAAAAAAACGTTTTTTTCGTTATGTGTTTTGGCGTTATTTTATCCAATCCTGTTTTTTAGCTTTCAAGCATTTGGTCTAGATTATACTTCATCAGCGGAAGGTGGAATCATCCTAGCATTTTCACCAGCATTAACTGCTATATTAGCTGCATTCTTTATTAAGGAAAAAATCAATGGGATTCAACTTCTTTTTATAGCTTTATCAATTTTGGGGGTTGTGTATATCTTTCTGATGAACGGGACTGAGCTTCATGTATCACAAACAAAGCTTGTAGGCTATTTCTTTCTAATCATTTCGTGTATATCGATTTCTGGTTATGCTGTAGCGGCTAGATTTCTATCAAAATCTTTTTCTCCTTTTCAGCTGACATATGTAATGGTGACATTTGGTATGCTTTTCTTTAATCTTTATGCAATAGGAGAAAAGCTAAGATATGGAGAGGTAATAGAATATATTACATTGGTGAAAAATCTAGATTTTGTTGGCGCGGTGTTGTTTTTAGGAGTGTTTGCGACAATGCTTACAGCATTTCTATCAAATTATGTTCTTTCAAAACTAACTGCATCCAAAATGAGTATTTTTTCAAATTTATCTACGATTATTTCGATTCTAGCCGGGGCTATATTTCTTAAAGAAGAGATCATGTTTTACCATATTATCGGATCGGTAATGATTATTACTGGCGTATTGGGTACTAATTTATATAAAGATAAGGCACCAAGCATGTCAGTTAAAAAGATGGATTTTAAATAAATCCGGTACCTTAAGGTCACTTCTGATATAACTTAAAATTGGAAATATCATATCTTCTTGGTCCAACTTCATGTTGGATAGTGGTAAAATTAGAAAAATAACATTCTTTTTTTTACCATAGCCTAGGGGGGAGCTTCATGAACAAAAGCTTAGATTTTGTTACAAAACAAACTAGAGAAGTTTTTGATAGACTTCTACAGGATACAAAAGTAAAAGCAGCACTTACTTTCCTTGAACTGGATAATGATTATACAACAAATGAGCAAATTACTATTACTGAAATATCAGCCCCTACCTTCCAAGAACAAGAGCGTGGGGAGGACTATAAAAAGAGATTGCTAGAGTATGGATTAAAAGATGTGGAAATAGATAATCAGGGCAATGTGTTTGGGGTGAGGTATGGTTCAGGCAATGGACCAAGGCTGGTTGTATGTGCACACCTTGATACTGTTTTTCCTGAAGGTACAGATGTAAAAGCGAAGGTTAAAGATGGAAAAATATATGCACCAGGAATTGCGGATGATGGAAGAGGGCTATCTGCAGTTCTTACTCTTCTACGTGCGTTTGAAAACTCTGGTGTACAAACTATTGGAGACATTTTCTTTGGTGCTACTGTAGGTGAAGAGGGATTAGGCGATCTATATGGCGTTAAGGCACTTTTTGAAAATAATCAGGATATCGATGGTTTCATTTCCATAGAACCCGGGAGTCCAGAACGAATCACCTATCTCGCAACAGGAAGTCGGAGATATCATGTTACCTATTCCGGCCCGGGTGGCCATAGCTTTGGAGATTTCGGAAAACCAAGTGCCATCCACGCATTAGGTAGAGCCATCGCAGAAATTAGCAATATCCAAACACCAAATGATCCAAAAACCACATTTACGGTAGGAACGATTCAAGGCGGAACTTCAGTGAATACGATATCAGCTAGTGCAGAGATGCTAATTGATATGCGTTCTGTATCGTCTGAGTATTTAGTAAAGTTAGAGGAGCAAGTACTTGAAATTGTGCGAACAGCGGCTAACGAGGAAAACAGCCGTTGGAATACGAATGAGCTTAAAGTGGAAGGTAGGCTTGTTGGTGATAGGCCAGCTGGATCACAGTCTAGAGACAATATAATTGTGCAAGCTTCCCTTGCAGCAGCATCTGTACTTGGATTTGAACCTATTTTGGACGAGCCGAGCAGTACAGATTCAAATGTTCCTATCGCCTTAGGGATTCCTGCTGTTACCCTAGGAGGAGGCGGGGGATATGGTGGATGCCATACCCTTGATGAATTCTATGATCCAACTGATGCTTTTTATGGAGTCCAAAAGATTTTTCTAACTATCCTAGGATTAGTTGGGGTAGAGCAGGTAAGTCAACCGCTTCTGAAAAGAAAATAGAAGAGCAATAAAAAATCTATTCTTTTCAGCAACCAACCCTTATTCAGACAGGAAAAATAGGAAACTACCTTGATTTTGAAATAAATTTCATGAACCAATCGATATAACAAAAAAAATTTTAGGACTAAAAATTATATGCCTTAAAGAAAGTTATTTGGTTGTGATTCACTATGTTTTCCAAAAAAACGGAAGTACTTAGTTATTGTTTTCTCCTTTATTGTTGCTGGGTTCTGTCCTCGAGGTTGCTACAGTATGTGGAAAGAAGAAAGTAGGTAAAGACAAAAAAAGAAGTTGGCTATGATTCCAACTTCTCAAGTCCCCCTAAAAGTGAATCTAAAACTCCACTACTCGATTAGTAGTTATCGTAATCATCACCATACGGGAAATAACCTCCTGGACGGCAGCGGCGGACCCATCTGCATTCACGAACCCATCGGCATCGTGGGCGTGGGCGAGGTGGATAGAATGGTTGACCATAAGGCTGTCCATATGGTTGATCATAGGGCTGACCAAATGGTGCTCCGTAAGGCTGTTGTCGAAGGCTATCAAGGAACTGGATGTCAGTAGGTACCATTTCAAATTGATTCATCAAAGAAATCTCTCCTTTTAAATTTAATTTCATATATTAGGTGATAACACTATCACTATATGATTTTTGACTAATTTATCTTGGACTTCTACCCATAAACCGAGCCTGATTTTAGGTGTTTATACTATCATGTCTTATACTCAATAAAAAAGACCACCAAAGGGGCGGTCAAAATCGTTTAATGTGGTTTTAGAATAACCTTTATGCAATTTTCTGTTTTTGTATCAAATACTTCATAACCATGTTTGGCTTTGTCCAATGGGAGTACATGAGTCACAATATCACTTGGTTCAAATTTCCCCTGAGAGATAAGGTCATGGAGCTTTGGAATGACAGGGATTACATGTGCTTGTCCCATTTTGAGTTGTACATTTCTTTGGAAGATATCACCTAATGGAAAGGCATTGTATCTCATTCCATACACTCCAGTAAGCTGGATGGTTCCACATTTTCGTACTGCTTGGGCTGCTATAACAATCGCACCCATCGATCCTCCCTGAAGTTTGAGGCCGGTCGCAAGAAACTCTAGTGGGGTCATTTTTCCGTCCATTCCAACACAATCAATAACCACATCAGCTCCACCATGAGTCATTTCTTTTAAATGGTTTCCGATATTTTCTTCACTTTCGAAGTTTACGATTTCCACATTATTTGTCTTTTTAGCATGTTGTAAACGATAGTCGATATAATCAACAGCGATAACTCTGTTTGCCCCAAACATCCATGCAAACTTTTGGGTGAGAAGGCCAACTGGTCCACAGCCGAGAATAATTACAGTATCACCCTTTTTTACTCCTGCATTTTCAACGGTCCAATATGCAGTTGAAGCTGCATCTGCAAGTAAGACAAGCTGTTCATCTTTAAGCTCGCTGTCATCAGGAACTCTAAAAGGTGTGAAATTTCCGTAAGGCACTCGTAAATACTCTGCTTGGCCACCTGCAATCCCACCAGCCGTTTCGGAATAGCCTAAAAATCCACCCATGTCACCGTGTTCATTGGCATTATCACATTGACTCGTAAAATCATTATTACAATACCAGCACTTACCACAACTCATATTAAAAGGGACTATGACTTTGTCACCTTTTTTTACCTTCGTGACTTCGGGACCAACATCTTCCACGATACCTATAGGTTCATGGCCGATGATAAAGTTTTCAGGGGTGTTTGGAATCATCCCATGAATGAGATGTAAATCAGAACCACAAATGGCAGAATTCGTGACCTTTACAATTATATCTTCAGAGGCCTTGATTTTTGGATCTTCTACTTCTTTGACAGCAACATCTTTTATGCCTTGATATGTAACAGCCTTCATAATGTTGATTCCTCCTGCAATCTATTTATTCGGGGTTGCAAATGTTCCAAGTCTATCAGTATCGTTAGGGAACAGCTCCATTTTGGCAATTGCAAGGGCCATGTCTATTGATTTTAGGTCTAGTTCAATTTGTTTCTCAACATCATTTGGATAGAGCCAGCCCTTACTGATCATTAGCTCCGATAATTCTTGATGCAAATCAATCGCTTGCTCCATTTGGCGATAGAGTGCCTTTCTTAATTCAGGACTTGCTGTCTCGGTTAATGCAATGGAGTAATATCGAATTCCTGTCTTAACAGAGAGTAAAAAATCAATGGCAAACGAGGCATCAGCTAGCTTAGGCATGCCTTCTGAGTATTTTGGATCTAAATAGTCTTGGTTCATCTGTTCATCTCCTCTTAATGTTGTGTCCGTGCTTTTGTATAAAATTGCGTAAGTTCTTCAATGGCTGCAATAGATTGGTCCACATCCTTTTGCATTAATGCCTTTAAGTCATTGTCAAAGCATATACCCTGCATAAGTTTAGAACGAACTAAACAAATCGTTTTAAAATTAATCATTTCATGTGTATCCATTGTTTCATGAAATGCTAACACATCCTTTTCCATTTGACCCTCTCCTTTTCAATCTTCAAACTAAGACTTTACTTTGCCACATTTTCTTTTTGTTTAGCATGACCTATTTAAAAGATGTACCATTCAAAAAGGGCAAAAAATTTCATTTCCAATATTAGTAAGAGGGTGAACTGGAATAAGAAACGGTGCCATAGGTACTCTAAAAAGTAAATGATCTTTGAAAGGGGAATATTGAAATTGACTCAATATTTGGGTTTACATGAAACATTGGAGCTACATGAACTACTTACCTTTAAAAATCTATGTTTGACGAAAGCTTTTACCATGAGTGGATTGGTACAAGATGCTCAGCTTAAAACGATTCTTTTAAATGATGTAGACTCAGGCAGAAGATTTATTACCCAGATACAGCAGTTAATAACAGAGAGGGATGAGAGCCATGAATGAATTACTGAAAAAAATAATGGGAATGGGTGGTATGACTGATCAGGTAATTGCTACAGATTTTCTCATATCAACAAAAGCAGGTATACGGAATATAGCTTTTGCCATTACTGAAGCCTCTACACCATCTGTAAAACAGGTTTTGCGTGAACAACTGCGGCATGCTGTTGAGACACATGAAAACATTACAAATTTTATGATAGACAAAGGTTTTTATTATCCGAGTGATTTACGTGAGCAGCTTCAAACAGACTTACAAATTACCCAGACTGCAATGAAATTAACTGAATAACATAGAAAAGGTATTTTTCATCCGAGGATAAGAAAAATACCTTTCTGTTTTTATATGACCTTAGTTTGTGTGAGACGAAAGACTCCCTGGCAAGGTCATTTCCTTGTTTTTGAGATTAACAAATCTGTTGAATCAGGTTTGGTGAATTATTACGAGGAGAATTCACAAAGGAAGAAACCTCGTACGCATCCAATAAATGAGCTGGTAATGGTCGTAACAAATTAGATAACTCTGAAGTTTTTGTTATTGATGGATTTAACCATATATGTTCGTCTTCTTTCTGTAGAATAACTGGCATCCGATCATGAATTTCCTCCATTAGCTCATTGGGTTCAGTTGTGATAACTGAACAGGAATAAATGGGATCTCCAGTTGGGGAGGTCCATCGTTCCCAGATTCCGGCCATTGCAAAGATTTCATTGGTTTTTAACTTAATCCTCATTGGAGTTTTTGTCTTGTCTTCTCCACGTTTCCATTCATAAAAGCTGTCCGCTAGTACCAAACAACGTCTATGTTTATATGCGTTTCGAAAACTCGACTTTTCAGAAAGTGTTTCAGCACGTGCATTGATCATTTTGTATCCGATTTTTTCATCCTTTGCCCAGGACGGAATGAGTCCCCAGCGCAGGAAACCTAACCGATTCTTGGATCCGTCGTTGATAACGGACAAAACGGAATGGGAAGGGGCAATATTATAGCTAGGAATATACAATCCCTTTTCTATAGCTGCCTCAATTGAAAAACGTTCAATAATATCATCGTACTCTGCAAACAACGTAAATCTACCACACAAAACGTTTTTACCTCTCTTCGTATTTTCAGAATGGATGAATTCTTTTGTAATCCTATCCAAAGCAGTATCAAGCTTTTGAAGTCTCAAGACTATACACTCAGGATCTTATAGTGCTCTGGAATAAGTTAGAGTAACCCTCATTCACCTTCAACATCATCAACTCGATAACTTAGGATGACATATGCGTATTTTGATTTTTCCTTTAGTTGCTCAGGTGTTAGTTTGAATTGTGGCTCATTTTCGTTTTCATTTTGTGGTACTATTTGAGTTTTACGATTCTTCATTGCTTTAAGCATTCGATTTGTTGATTCAAGCCACTCTTTTCCAGTCATCTCGGAAAAATTAATCGTGACACTAACCTGTTTTTCATAATAGTCAGATTCGGAGCTATTTTTTATTTCAGTAGAGAGCATTTTTAGACCTGGCTCAATAATGTTCATAATTTGTTGAAGTACCGTATCTGAATGCTCGGAAAGCAGAGTCTTATCAAGCTCAAACCCGCTAAATTGTTGTGGAGCCTGATAATATTTTTCGATTAAATTTCCATGCTGACGAGTCTCAACAAGGGTTAATAGACCAGCTTCTTCAAGCTTCTTAACATGATAATAAAGGCGGGACTGTTTTTCGTTTAATGCTTCAGCCATTTGAGCTACTGTTATTGGTCCTTTTGATGCAATATCAATAATATTTCTCCTGCGCGGATCCATTATGATTTTTGCTAACTCAATATCTGTAATTCGTTTGTTACCAGACATATAAACCTCCGACTAGTCTACAGCTATTTCTACTTTTCTAGGAGTGCTAAGGTCATTATCTTTGGTAGGTGGTTTAATACTATTAAGCTCTTTATATCCTTTTAAAAATGGATAAATGATTACTACAAGGATGAGTAGAGCACCTGATAAAGCTGTGCCATTAAGAACGCCAATACTCTTAGCAATCATTCCACCACCAAGTATACCAATCATTTGGCAGCTATTTGCCGTCGCCCCGAGCAACGAAGATCCTCTTCCTCTAAATGGGGCAGGGGTTGCTCCTAGAAACAAGCTGCTTAACGGGACATTAATTAACGTATTTAGTATACCTACTATTATACACCATACAAATACCGGGGCAATTCCAAACGTTAAGCGCATATCGTTGACAAAGAGTATCACAATCATCCAAGCACCAATTGCTACTGTTCCAGAGATTAGTAAGGAGCTAGGGCGAAATTTCTTAAGAAATAGTGGTCCAACACCTAATGAACCAACTAGAGCGCCAATTGCAAAGGATGCCTCTAATAATCCGAATTGCGAAGCTGACACTTCAAAAACATTAGTGAGTACAGCAACTAGATTTGTATTTAATATACCCACAACGAGTGTAACAGGGATAAGCAAAAGTAATAGGAAACGCAGGGCAGGCATTTTCACTACTTGTTTAATACCAGAAGTTATTGATGAGAGATAACTCTCTTGAACAGTTTGAGAACCTCTCGAACTAGAATTGATAAGATTTAAACCTACTAGTAATAGAGCGGATACTAAGAATGTAAAAGCATCTAATAAGAAAATTACATTGTAGTTATTCAGTAGGAGAAGTAATGCTCCTATAGAAGGACCAATTAGGTCCATAGCAGCACGAGTTCCTTGTGACAGAGAAATTGCGTTATGAATATTATTCTCACCAACAATCTCAGGTATCGATGCAGAGCGAGCTGGTTCAAAAATAGCCGAACCGAATCCTTGTAATACGATTAATCCGATTAGAACTGGAACTGAGTCATGATACCCAATCATGAATAGGACAATGACCATTCGATATAAATCAGAACCAATCATTAACCATTTCCTAGAATACCGGTCAGCTATGGGGCCAAGGAATATGCCGAACACAGCTGTTGGAAGTAGCTGTGCAAAAATAACAAATCCAATAGCAAGTGGGTCTTTGGATAAAGTTGCAACCAGATATGTTATCGCAATTCTTGTAATACCATCCCCGAGCTGTGAGATTACCTGTGAAGCCCAAAATAGTAAATAATTTCGATTTTTTAATAAAGCAAACATTGATAACCCTCCATTTAAATAAAATTTATCGTTAAAATTAATTTTAACGATAGAAATTATTTTAACAAGGGAGGTAAAAATTGTAAATAAAAAAAACAATTATATTTTAAAAATTTCGTATTGCGAAATAATAACGCGCGACTTAAAATAAGGTGAGGAAATTACATACTAAGGAGTACTACCTAGATGAAGCAAAGGCTGTTTTTATATGTGAAGGCATTATCAGATTTTGGAATGTTCATGGATAATATCGTATTAAATGTGGTAGTTTTTGCTGCTACAGGAAGTCCTACCTGGCTTGCAGCTACAATGGCTGCTCGTACATTTGGAGGAGTACTTGCAAGTCTGTTCTCGGGAGTTTTGGCAGATCGCTATAGTAGACGAAAAATAATGATATGGAGCGATATTGCTCGCGGAGTTCTAATTCTTATGCTGATTCCATTTCCAGAACCAGTCATAATTATAGTGGCCTCATTCTTGATAGGTCTTATTAATAGTTTTTTTACTGTTAGCTTCCAATCTGAAATTCCACAAATTTTTGGTGAAGATAAAATATTAGAAACGAATTCGCTTATTGCTAGACTGACGTCAATCAGCTTAGTAGGAGGTTTCATTGGAGCAGGATTAATTACGGATATGCTTGGCTATGAAGCAACACTTACCATTGATGCTTCCACTTACTTACTATCTGCAGCTGTCTTAATGAAATTAAAATGGAAATCAAGTAATAGCAGTTCAACTAAACTTCTAGGGGGTATTAAAGAGAAGATTAGGAGTATCGCATTTGACTTAAAAGAGGTTTATTTGTATGTAAAGCTAGCACCATTATTATTAATGTTGAATATCGTTTTTTTAGTAGGTGCTTTTGCAGGAAGTTCACATAATTTAGGTATTCCACTCTTAGCAGAATCAATAGATGAAACAAGACAGACTTTTTATTATGGCTTTATTTGGGGAGTTTGGGGAATTGGTTCAGTCATAGCAACCTACACACTTCCAAAGCTAAAATGGTTAACGAATTCAAGACTCTATATTGCCGCATTCTTGTCGGCTATCTTAATGTCAACAGGTTTTATTATCTTTTTATCAAATACAAATGTATGGATCATTTTCCTATTTGCCTTTTTTACTGGGATTTTTGATGCTTGCTTTACAACACTGCATTCTACAATTCTTCAGAAATCCGATAATCACATAAGGGGCAGGATATTTGGGGTAGGCATGTTACTTAAATCTTTTGGTTTTGCGTTAGGATTTATCGTGGCTCCAGTTCTCTTAGAGCATCTAGCTATGCCGCAAATGGTTTGGATTTTACATGGACTATTGATTGTAACGACAATTACTGTATGTATTATTATGAATATGTATGTAGTTAATAAGCAAAAGTCTGTTCAGGAACATTTTTAGAGGGTGCCCATTTACAATATTTTCATTAGTTGCTATAATTATCAAGACAATAATATGAACGTGAAAGGAGAGGGATATAATATGAAAAAAATACAAATGACTCTGGTAGAAAAATTGTATAAAAAGCACAGCCCTCTCGTATATAAGTATAGTTTTTAAAAGGTTTTTCACCATTTAAAAATTAATTTTGTACCGTGGGCTGTGTATGCTCACGGTTTTTATATTAAAGCAATGGAATAAGAGTGCAACTCTTTGTTCTATAGCTGACAAGTAGACCGTGAATTTCACGGTCTTTTTTCATGAGAAAAAATATTGTTTATTGTGGAGGAATCTTCATTGAATATTGAAAAATTAGGTTGGAATGAGTCTTTACAGGAAAGCTTTAAAAGCTATGAATCGCAAGGGTATACTGTCGGTAGGGTTGCATCAGAGCATAAAAGAATGTATCGCGTTTTAACTGCGGAAGGTGAAATGCTGGCAGAGATTTCGGGCAAACTGCGCTTTGTAGCAAGTAATAGAGAAAGTTATCCTGCAGTAGGTGATTGGGTAGTCGTTACCATCTTAAAAGGAGAAGGAAAAGCGATTATACATGCTGTCTTACCAAGAAATAGTAAATTTTCAAGGAAAGTAGCAGGAAATGTAACAGAAGAGCAAATTGTTGCAACCAATATTAATTCCTTATTCCTTGTGAATGCATTAAACAATGACCTCAATGTACGAAGAATTGAGCGCTATTTAATAATGGCCTGGGAAAGTGGTGCTAATCCGGTAATTGTGTTAACAAAGTCTGATCTGTGCGAGGACGTAGCAGCTAAAATTTCTGAAGTCGAGTCGGTAGCGCTTGGTGTCCCTGTACATGCCTGTAGTGTAAAAGAAAACCAAGGTATTGAGATACTAAGAGCATACTTTAAGGAAAATCAAACTGTCGCACTTTTAGGCTCTTCCGGTGCTGGAAAGTCAACGTTAACAAATTGCTTGCTTGGAGAAGAAAAACAATTTGTCCAAGAAGTTCGTGAAGGAGATGATAGGGGGCGCCATACAACTACACATCGCGAACTTTTAGTCTTACAAACAGGTGGAGTCATTATTGACACACCTGGGATGAGAGAGTTGCAGCTTTGGGAAAGTGACACTGCTCTTCAACATAGCTTTCAAGATATCGAAGAACTAGCTAGTAATTGTCGTTTTCGAGATTGTAGTCATAAGTCTGAGCCCGGTTGTGCGATACAAGCTGCAATTAAAAATGGAATTATAGAAGGATCGCGCTATCAAAGCTATGTAAAGCTTCAAAAGGAGCTTGCACACCTAGAGAGAAAAACGGATAAAAGGGCGCAGCTTGTAGAAAAAGAAAATCGGAAAAGGATTACGAATGCAGTTAAGAATAAAAAGAAATTTTAGATAACATGTATGCAAACCTTTTCATAATTCGTATAACTTTTATTATATAATTGGGTATGATACAACTAGATATGTACTACAAATTGGAGGTTGCCTATGTTTAAAAAATTATTTGGAACTAAAGATAAAAAGACAGAAGAAACATTTTTTGCACCTGTAACAGGAAAAGTACTATCGCTTGAAGAGGTTCCAGATCCAGTGTTCTCACAAAAAATGATGGGTGATGGACTTGCGATTGATCCTTCAGAAGGAAAAGTTGTTTCACCAGTTAAGGGAAAGATCATTCAGCTATTTCCAACAAAGCATGCAATTGGAATTAAAACCGAAACAGGGCTAGAAGTCTTAATTCATATTGGACTCGAAACCGTTTCAATGAAAGGCGAAGGTTTTACTGCCCATATAAGCGAGGGGGATAATGTAGATGTAGGGTCTCCACTTGTAACATTTGATTTAGAACTAGTAAAAGAGAAAGCTGCAAGCACAATTACACCTATGGTTATTACAAATTTTGACGATGTAGTGGATAGCTTTGATACACTAGCAAGTGGTATAGTATCTTCGGGTCAAACAGAACTAGCAAAAGTAAAAATGAAATAATAGATAACGAAACGGCAACTCATTAGGGTGCCGTTTTTTTGATACTTCCAAATTGGATAACAAATGTCCAGTACAACAATAGTGCTTTATATCTATTTAGGCTCGTGTTTTCATAAGTTATTCTTTTTACGCATACTATTTTAGAAGATTGGTTCATAACAAATAGTAAAAATAAGCAAAAGGTCCTAGTAAATAAAAAAGAGGATTTTTTGTATTTATAACGAAAAGATAATATAACCAATCAAATGGAAGGAAATGCGTAATGGAGATAGGAAGCAGAATACGATTCTTTCGAATTCAGAAAAATATGACCCAAGAAGAATTAGCAGACAAGATAATTTCAATTTCTTATCTTTCAAAGATCGAAAATAATCAAACCTCAGCAAGCATTGAAGTACTTGAAATGCTTTGTGACCGATTGGGTATTAAATTGATTGAGGATGAAGAATACACAATATTAAAAGAACTTAATGATTGGTACTACAAAATTATTCATAAAAAGAAAGATGAAGCAGTTAAGTTTTATGAATCATTTGAAAAGAAAACAAATTCAAATGATTCGAGAGTGGCAATTCTATATGTACTTTATGAATTAAGGTACTTTATTTTTACACGCCAACTTGATAAAGCTGAAGAACATATTAATAAAATCAATTTGTTTAAAGACATATTAGACACAAAAATGAATTACTATTATGAAAAGTTTGTTGGTCACTTTCATTATTTGCTTAATCGTTTTTCAGTTTCTCTGAAATATTTTAAAGAGTCTGAACGAATTTTAGGCGGCAGTATCCATTTCGAAAGTTGGGAACAAGCAGACCTCTTCTACTACATTGGTCTCGTGTATAACAGACTCGGTAAATTAGCGTTAAGTATTGTTTATATACAAAAAGCACTTTCGATCTACCAGTCTTTGTATGACTTGAAGAGAAGTGCCGAATGTCAAATACTTTTAGGGATTAGCTATGAAAAGATCGATGAATTTGAGCTTGCTGAGGAAAACTATCGACTCGCACATAAAGTTGCAGAAGGTATTAACGATTCTCATTTATTAGGAATGATTTATCATAACCTAGGAATTGTTATGTCTAAGCAAGAAAAAGCACTGGAAGCGATTGAGCATTATAAAAAAAGTCTACAATTTAAAACTGACCAAATGATTGTTGGTAAACTTCGAACTATACAAGGGTTAATAGAAGAATACTATAATCTAGGTAATATTGAAAAAAGTCAGGAATTGCTTAAACAGGGTAAGAGTTTAGTAGAGAAAAATAAAGAACTTAATTTACGTGAATATGAAATTCACTTTATGTATTATGATTATCTTTATTATGACTCTGATAATCTAGCTAAATTTATTGAAAAAGAGGCATTACCTTATTTTGAAGGAACAGAACATTTGATTCAAATAGCTTCATATGCAGAAAAGTTAGGGAAATACTACTATGAAAATCATAAATATAAATTAGCAAGCCATTACTTATCAAAAGCAGTAACATTGTTGAAGAAGCAAGGCCATATTAATATAAGGAGTTGAAAAGAATGAAAAAATTAATTTTATTGTTCATGCTTGGAGTAGTAGTTATTTCAGGTTATCAATTAACAGAAGGTGTAACAAATTATTCAGTAGATAATGAATATCCAGATACAGATTCAATCAAATTAACGTAAAAAAGGGAAAAGCGTACTGGATATCCAGTACGCTTTTCCTTTTATATTATCTAATAAAAGTGGTGATAGTCGGTTTGATTTCTCCTAACTTCGTCAACGTTGTGTTCTTCCACTTGTTGAGTGTCAGTCGGTCTTTTCCTTTTAGACATTCGGTCTGAGATGAATCCTAACAGGATTAGCGTTCCAAAAAAGACTAATAGCCAGCCCCATAATGGCATTTTTTCACCCCCATATAACAGACTATGAGGGTGAGGTTGATCAGATGATGAATTTCAACGTTTCTTAATGTCGATGTAAAGCTTATTAAATCCTCTACATAAACGTTACTTTTTTGGAATAAATGTAAATATTTCGTGGGACTCAAAACTATCTACCAAGCGATTAAGCCAATAGTAATAATCCAATGCATCCGTCAGCTTTTCGATATCACTTTTGGCTGCAACTTTCACTTCCTCACTTACACTCTCATCCATGATAAGGGCATTAATTTCTACCATCGATTTTTCAATCGCGCTAACATTCAACGCAATCCCATTACGCCACTTGATTGTAAAAAAGTCAATAAAGGTTTGGTACCAATCCTCTTCAACCTGATATAAATCCTTCCTTTCTCCTTTTTTCCATACTTTATCTACCATTTTTAAATCCATTAAGCTTCTTACAGAGGTACTCATGCTTGTTTTACTCATTCCAAGCTCAAGCTTCATTTCGTCAAGAGTCATTGGTGCATCATGAAAATACATAAGACCCCAGAGTCTCCCAACTGATGGGGTAACACCATAAAGATTCATATTTTGAGCGATAGCATCGATAACACGTTCTCGCGCTTTCTCTAGTTTGTCTATGTCTTGCAAGTACATTCACATCCTACAAATGTTTGATAATTATAGACTACTCATTTGGACAATGAATGTAAAGTAGAGGAGATGAAAGGATATTGGAGAATATCGGAGGTATTTTGCGCATAAGGTATGTAAAGTGTGTACAGTTTTTACTTTACAAAGTTTATGCTGGAATATAACGGTATATGCACTTTGTGGATTTTCAGAATCATTACTACAATTAAAAGGTCATAGTTAATTTGTTAGAAAGAAGGCGGGTTCAAGAGATAACATGGCTTTTATTTATTTTATAATGATTGAGGTGGCAGAATGGAAACAGAGAAACAAATAAAGATTAAAGTAAGTAATGTAACAAAGATATTTGGAAGACAGCAAAAGAAAGCTATTCAGCTATTAAAAGAAGGGAAATCAAAACAGGAGATTTTAAAAAGTACCGCTTCAACTGTTGGGGTGAACCAAGCAAGCTTTGAGGTTTATGCAGGTGAAATATTTGTGATCATGGGGCTATCGGGTAGTGGAAAGTCCACTCTTGTAAGGCTGTTAAATAGATTAATAGAGCCATCCGCAGGGCAAATCGTACTTGATGGAAAAGACATTACTTCTATGAACAAGGAAGAAATTCGTGAAGTTCGTAGGAAAAAGCTTAGCATGGTATTTCAGCGATTTGCCTTATTCCCCCATAAAACAGTTCTCCAGAATACAGAGTATGGTTTAGAAATACAGGGTGTTGACAAACAGGAACGCTCAAAAAAAGCATTAGAATCTCTTAAGCTGGTTGGTCTTGAAGGCTATGAGAGTCAGTACCCGGACCAACTAAGCGGAGGAATGCAGCAGCGTGTTGGACTTGCAAGAGCATTGGCTAATGATCCAGATATATTATTAATGGATGAAGCGTTTAGTGCATTAGACCCTCTCATTCGCAAAGATATGCAGGATGAACTTCTTGAATTACAAGCCTCGATGGAAAAAACCATTGTTTTTATAACTCATGACCTTGACGAAGCATTACGAATTGGAGACCGTATTGCGTTAATGAAGGATGGTAACATCGTTCAGATTGGAACCCCAGAAGAAATCCTAATGAATCCATCAAATGAATATGTTGAAAGATTTGTAGAGGACGTTGATCTCTCTAAGGTGTTAACTGCCGGCCATATTGTTAAAAGGGCAGAAACCGTTCAAATCGATAAAGGAGCAAGAGTTGCTCTGAAAATAATGAAGGACAGTGGTTTGTCTACGGTCTATGTAGTCGACAAACAAAAGAAACTAGTAGGCGTAGTGACCGCAGTAGATGCTTCAAAGGCAGTGGAAAAAAATCTTTCGCTATCCGATGTAATTGAAACGGATATCAAAACGGTTGAAACAACGACACTTCTAGTTGATTTATTTGATGAAGTATCACGGGCTACAATACCAGTTGCTGTTGTGGATGAGCACAACCGTCTGAAGGGAATTGTGATAAGAGGCGCTGTAATTGGAGCACTAGCTGGTAATGACACCTATATAAATGAAATTAGATCAGAACGACTCCCTCAAATTGAAGAAAGTGAGGCGTTATAATGGGAGAAATATTACCAAAACTACCATTAGCAGATTGGATTGATTCCTTTATTGACTGGCTAGTATTTAACTTTGAATTTTTATTTGAAGGGATTGCCGAAGGTCTTGAAGGATTTGTTGAAGGAATTGTAACAGGACTAGGGTTTGTACCATCTATCATACTGGCACTTATTTTAGGATTAGTAGCTTGGAAGTTTTGTAATTGGAAAATTGCAATTTTTACATTCGTAGGATTATTTTTAATTGATAATTTAGGTTACTGGGAAAATATGCTTGAAACAATTGCTCTTGTTTTAACCTCTGTAGGAATTTCCATCTTCATAGGTATCCCTTTAGGCATATGGGCATCCCAAAATAAAACAGTAGGAAGTATCATCACACCGATATTAGACTTTATGCAAACAATGCCGGCATTTGTTTATTTATTACCAGCTATTTTCTTCTTTAATATTGGCGTAGTACCTGGAGTTGTGGCATCTGTAATCTTTGCAATGCCGCCAACGATTCGACTTACAATCCTTGGGATTAACCAAGTTCCAAAGGATTTAATAGAAGCAACTGAGGCCTTTGGCTCAACTACAAAACAAAGGCTGATAAAAGTTCAATTTCCATTAGCCATGCCAACAATTATGGCAGGGATTAATCAGAGTATTATGCTTGCCTTATCAATGGTTGTAATTGCCTCAATGGTAGGTGCACCAGGATTAGGGGCAGATGTATATCGAGCTGTTACACAGCTACAAACAGGAACTGGTTTTGAAGCTGGTCTTGCGATTGTAATTGTCGCAATCATTTTAGACCGGATTACTCAAAATATAGGGAAAAAGAATCAAGGGGGAACTGTATAATGTTAAGAAAAGTAGTAAAAGCAACAGTAGCATTAGGTTTAGTAGTAGGACTTGCCGCGTGTGGTGACAAAGAGGAAGCGGGTACTTCCGCTGGAACTACTTCTGTAGGAGAAAGTGTAGAATATGAGATTGTTGGTATTGACCCTGGTGCTGGTATTATGAAGGCAACAAGTAGTGCAATTGAAGAATATGGTCTAGAAGATTGGACATTAGTAGAAGGGTCAGGTGCAGCAATGACTGCAGCGCTGAAAAAGGCATATGATAAAGAGGAGCCGATTATTGTAACAGGCTGGACTCCCCATTGGAAATTCGCAAAATATGACTTAAAATATCTTGAAGATCCAAAAGGAATATTTGGTGGAGAAGAAAATATTCATAGTATCGCTCGCCTTGGTCTAAAAGACGACCTTCCTGGAGTATATACTGTACTTAATAATTTCTTCTGGACAGCAGATGATATGAATACAGTAATGAGTGACATACAAGAAGGAACGAAGCCGGAAGAAGCTGCAGCAAAATGGGTTGAAGAAAATACAGAGAAAGTGGCAGAATGGACAGATGGTGCAGAAAAAGGAAATGGTGAAGAAGTAAAATTGGCATATGTTGCTTGGGATAGTGAAATTGCGAGTACAAATGTAATTGCAAACGTCCTAAAAGATTTAGGTTATAAGGTTTCTATGAGCCAGGTCGAAGCTGGTCCAATGTGGACAGGTGTTGCGGACGGTAGTGTAGATGCACATATTGCAGGCTGGTTACCTGTTACACACGCTGATTACGTAAAAGAATTTGAAGGTAAGTTCGAAGACCTAGGTGCAAACCTTGAAGGTACAAAAATTGGATTAGTTGTTCCTTCCTATATGGAAATCGATTCAATTGAGGATTTAAAGTAAGCACAAATATTTGAGTTAAGGCTGTATACTTCATTATGAAGTGTACAGCTTTTTTTATTGAAACTGAGATGATGGACAGACCTATTACGGCTTAGGGGGAAAACGGATTAGAATGGTGGACCAGTGGACAATATCAACGTGTAGTAGTAGAAGTGCTGTCAGTGCCCAAAAACACTCGTGTGAGAGTAAAAACGACCTTGAGAAGGGCTGTCAGTGCCCAAAATCACTCATGTGAGAGTAAAAACGACCTTGAGAAGGGCTGTCAGTGCCCAAAAACACTCGTGTGAGAGTAAAAACGACCTTGAAAAGGGCTGTCAGTGCCCAAAATCTCACCTCTACCTTTAAAATGTCCTTGAGAAAACTCTATGCCCACTTACTCCCTCGAGCGAATATAAGATATTCATGAGCACACCTTCAACGAACCTAGTCCGGTCCTTAAGGTGTACTAGGTTCACAATCTATCCTCTACCTAAAAATCTTTATTAACTTTCCCCTATAGATTAAAGAAAGAAAGGTAATAATGACAGTGATAAACTATATAGCATTTATTTTCCGGTTCCGAAAAGAGGTACAAATACATGAACATAAGCAATTTCTCAATAAAGCGCCCAGTATTTACTCTCGTTACGATGTTTTTAGTGATTATTTTAGGTTTAGTTTCTGTGATGAATATTCCTTTAAAACTAATCCCAGATATTCATCCTCCTGTTGGAGTAGTTGTGGTAAATTACTATGGAGCTAGTCCAAATGAAGTTGTTGAAAAGGTAACAAAGCCTTTAGAAAAAAGCTTATCAACTTTACCAGGCTTGAAAACAATGTCTACCACTTCACAGGAAGGGACTGCTTTATTATTTTTAGAATTTTCCTGGACAACCTCAATTGATGAAATGGAGAACGAGATACAAAACAGAATTAACCAGACTCCGATTACAGAAGACGCGGAACGACCAAGGTTCTTAAAATTTGACCCATCCCAGTTTCCGATAATCCAACTGTCATTAAGTATAAAAGGGGAAGCCGAAAAACTTCAGGACCTAGCTGAAGAGCTTTCAACAGAGCTTAATAAGGTTGAAGGAGTAGCGAGTGTAAATTTATCTGGGACAGTTACAAAAGAAATACGAGTTGAAATAGATCAAGAAAGATTAGAGGAATATAACCTTAGTCAAGCTGATATTGTAAATGCCATACGTGCAAATTCTGTTTCGTTACCAGGAAACACAATTGAAACTGAAGGTAGATCGCTTACTACAAGAGTTATTAGTACTCTGGATTCGGTTGAGGCAATCGAGGATCTTCCGGTTACAATTGATCCTTTGCTCGGTGAAAGTATGGTGCTTGCTGATTTTGCAGAGGTAAAGGTAGCACCGGAAAATCAAAACACAATAACACGTGCAAATATGGAACCAGCTCTACTTTTAAATGTACTTCAAGAATCAGATGCTAATACTGCCATGGTTTCAGAAGCATTTCAAAATGAATTATCTAAAAAGATTAAGCTTGATAAATATAAGGATGTACAGGCAAATATTCTTTTTGACCAAGGTGATTACATAAAAGTGGCTATAGGCAATATTGTAAATACTCTTTTATTAGGTGGCTCTTTTGCAATGGTTGTCCTTTTCTTCTTTTTAAGGAATCTAAAAAGTCCACTTATTATTGGTATTGCCATTCCTTATTCGGTTATTGTGACATTTGTGCTAATGTATTTTTCGGATTTCTCATTAAATATACTGACTCTCGGTGGTCTTGCACTGGGTATTGGAATGTTAGTAGACAATTCAATTGTAGTGATTGAAAATATTTACCGCCATTTATCCATGGGGAAGGATCCACTGCAAGCATCTGCTGATGGTACGAAGGAAATTGGAACAGCTATTATTGCGTCCACCCTTACGACAGTTGCTGTCTTTTTGCCAGTTGTCTTTATTACAGGCTTAATTGGCGAATTATTTACAGAGTTTGCCGTTACGATTGCGTTTAGCCTTTTTGCTTCATTAGTAGTAGCTTTAACAGTAGTTCCAATGCTAGCAAGTAAATTCTTGAAAAAACCAGATGAAAATCGAGAAAGAAGTCGTCAGCAGTCATGCGGTTTACGTTTCCTGGAGCAGGCTACGAAATGGTCCTTACGAAATAGAATAGCAGTGCTAACCGGAACACTCCTGTTATTGGGAGTAAGTGTGTTTGGACTTAAAGCTGTTGGGACAGAATTTATTCCAAAAAGTGATGAAGGTTTTTTTACGATTTCGGTTAAGCTCAAAAACGGAACAGCCTTAGATGAAACAGAAAAAACAATTAGGCAAATGGAAAATAAACTTAGGTACGAGAAGGATGTGGATGTTTTTGTTAGTTTGATCGGGACAACACAGGAGGATAGCTTTAGGGGATCAGGGAGTTCGAATGAAGCTGAAATTTATGTAAAGATGGTTGATTTTAGGGAGAGAGAACAGTCCACGTTTGAATTTGTAGATGCAATTAAAAAGGATTTTGAGGTTGCAGCCCATTCGATACACCCTGATGCAATTGTTCGATTTAATTTACAATCCACTTCAGGTTCATCACCTAATACATTAACCTTTCATGTGAAGGATAATAATAAAGAAAGACTTGATAAAGCTGTCCAAGAAATTTCTACATCATTAAATGAACTAGATGAGGTAACTGAGATTTCTACAAATGCTTCAAAAACAATTGAGGAAGTACAGATCGCAATTGATAAAGAAAGTGCCTTTGAAGCGGGACTAGTTCCTATACAGATTGCTACTATTGTTAACGATGTAACGAGAGGCACGAAAGCCATTCAAATTACAGATGATAAAAATCATGTGTATACCGTAAATGTAAGCTATGACCGTAACTTTACGAACAATATCCAAGGTTTAAAGCAATTACGTTTGAAGTCACCAACAAATACTTTCATTTCCTTAGATGAAGTAGCAGATATTACGATTGGTGAAGGTCCCTTAACTATAAAACGAATAGACCAGCAAAGTGCGGTTCAATTTAGAGTCAAGTATGCAACGACAACTAATCTTGGAGCAATTTCAACTAAAATAGATCACAAGATTGCAGAATTGAATTTGTCAGATCAAACAGATATTGCTTTCAGTGGAGACCGTGAGTTATTAGAAACATCGATTCAGCAAATGGTTCTTGCCTTTGTTCTCGCTTTAATTCTAATTTATTGCGTAATGGCTGCACAATTTGAATCATTAAAGTATCCATTTGTTATTATGTTTACTGTGCCTTTAATGGTAATAGGAGTGGCACTTGGACTATATTTAACAAAGACTCCGATAGGAATTACAGCAATTATCGGCATAATTGTACTAGCCGGAATTGTTGTTAATAACGCGATTGTCCTTGTTGATTTCATTAATCAACAAAGAGAAAGTGGTGTAAGTTCCTTAGATGCGATTGTAATGGCGGTGAAAAATCGGACAAGACCTGTTATGATGACAGCTTCTACAACTATTTTAGGATTGCTGCCGTTAGCATTTGGTATTGGAGAAGGCTCCGAAATCAACCAACCAATGGGGATTACTGTAATTAGCGGGTTAATTAGTAGTACATTACTGACCTTGTTTATCATTCCAATTATATATAGCTTTTTTGATAAGGGATACAATGAAAAAGCAAAGGGAAGTGAAATAGAGAAAGGGAAGGGGCACCAAGGATAAGCACCCCTACTTTTGACTTAAAAAGTCTAATACTGGCTGAAATGGCTGTTCATCCTTTGTACGTAAATAGTCTTCAAATGGACAGCCATTAATCATAATTCTCTCCATAATTGATTCTAATGGGAATTGCTCAATCGACAAGTTTTCAGTTACTTCCTCCCAAAATAAAGGTGTGGCAACATAAGCTCCATCATTCCCTCGAACTGAGTAAGGAGCAATAATTGTTTTTCCTTCCGCATGCTGGACATAATCCACGTAAAGGCGGCTACCACGATTTTTTTTCAATCTTTCAGTTGTAAATAGGTCTGGATTCATGGTTGTTAAATAATTAGCAATAAACTCTGTAAATTGTCTTGTTTGATCATAGGTAAATTGATTTTCTGGTAGAGGTATATAAATTTGTAAGCCTTTATTGCCAGATGTTTTTACAAACGTTTTCAGTTTTAGACCATCAAACACGTCCTTTAATAGTAGGGCAGCCTTTACAGCAAGTTGGAAGAAATCTCTCGAAGGCGGATCCAAATCAAATACAATTTCAGATGGTCCTTGTGAATAAATCGTATGAAATGGAATGTGAAATTCAAATGAGAGCTGATTTCCTAACCAAGCAAGGGTCTTTAAATCATTGCAAACGATGTACTCAATACCTTCATTTATGGACGTTTTAATAAAGTCTGGTGCATAGTCCGGACAGTTTTTTTGATAAAAGGATTCTCCATACATCCCGTGAGGATATCGAATCACCGTTAATAAGCGATCTTTTAGAAAAGGTAGTATATATGGTGATACATCAACTAAGTAGTGAATATAATCAAGCTTCGTAATTGACTTGTCTTTCCATAATGGCTTATTAGGGTGGCTGATTTCAACCTCTTCGGGTAGCAAAGGAGCCTTATGTACAAGCTTTTCCCATGTACAATCCCGCCAACTTAAATCAAGCCGGAATTTTGAAAAGCTTGCTTGTCTAAGCTGCTCTTTATAAAGCTCAAGATAAAAAAGTTCTACACATATACCTGGATTTACTTTTATAAATCCAGATGTCTCATCTACAGCATTGTTTTGGATAACTTGTAGCAATGCCTGACGTTCATCAGATCCGATACCGTGAGAAAACAAACCAATTTCATAGATCATCTTGTTTCGCATTACACCTACGTGGAAGAATCCGTTTTTCTTGTCATAGCCTACTATAAAAAAGGCGCCTACCTGCCAGTTTTTGATTTTATACCAGTTTGTTGTACGTTTGCCTTCATCCCATGTGCTATCCTTTTTCTTTGCAATAATACCTTCTGCATTAAGTTCTGAAGCTATTTTCCAGATGCGATTAAACGCAGTATCATAATCAATAAACTGAAGTAATTGTCTGCTTGATTGGCTAATGGAAGTATCGAGTGCAAGGTCTTCAAACAACTGATAAAGCTTATTTTTTCTATCAATCCATTTCTCTTCTGTTATTTTTTCACCTTGAAGCTTTAGTAAATCGAAAACCAAATAATGAGCAGGTCTTTTACTAGAATTTTGTAAAATTTTATCAGTGTTTCTAAGTCGGCCTCTTATTTGTGTCAATTCAAAGCTTGCTTTATAAGGAGATTCAAGTATGCATAATTCTCCATCAAATACAATGGGCAAATGCTTTGCTACCTTTTTCTGTAAGGAGAGACACTGGTCAATAATTTCAGGAAATTGGTCGTTCAATAGATATCCATTTCTGCTGATGAGTTGAATGCTTTCCTCATTCCAATGAAGCATTGCCCGGAAGCCATCATATTTAATTTCATAAACCCAATTAGGACCTGTGGGAGCCTCAAATATAAGGGTGGGGAGCATTGGCTTTAGCATGATGTCACTCCAATACACAATGAATGGTTAAAAAAGGCAAATCAGTAGGGATAAGCCCCACTGACTTCTTGAATATCGTTTTCAATGTCAAGGCCCAGTTTTGCCAGTTTTGGATACTGAATAAGCTTCAGCTTCTGAGATTAGACACTTGCATTTTTCTTATGAACCAACTTTTTTTCGAGTTGTTCTTGTTTTTGGCTTTGTAATTGTAGGCGCTTTATCTGCTTCCGCTGCAGGCTCCGCTTTTGCTTTTGCCTTTGTTTTCAATCCCTTTGGTGCAGTATTCTTTTTGGAAACTGCAGTTTCTTGTGTTCTTGTACGTTCAATACTGGCCTGCAATGCACTCATTAAATCAACAACATTGGTTCTTGGTGCTTCTTTTGAGGTTGTTCCTTCATTATTGTTAACTTTCGTTTCAATAAGATCCATCAGTGCAGTACGGTATTCATCCTTATATTTTTCAGGACTAAACTCAGTTGTTAATTGATCAATCAACATAATTGCTGTATCAAGCTCTTTTTCATTAATTTCAATATTCTCTGGAACCCCTGGTACTTCTCCAACATTGCGCACTTCATCTGGATAATGAATGGTTTCCATGACAAGACTGTTTTTATATACTCGGATGATTGCCATATGCTGTTTAGAACGAATGGTAATTTCAGCAATTCCAATTTTACCAGACTTCTTTAAGGCTTCGCGTAATAACCCATAAGCTTTACTACCGTTTTCTCCTGGTCCCATAAAATAGGAACGATTAAAATAGATCGGGTCAATTTCATCAAGTTTAACAAAGTCAATGATTTCTACCGCTTTTTCCTCATGCTCATCCTTTAATTCATTTAGTTCTTCATCGCTCAAAATAACAAATTTCCCCTTTATATACTCATATCCTTTTACGATATCAGCATTTTCAACCTCTTTTTCACAGTTTGGACAGGTTTTTTCATATTGAACAGGTGTGTTACACTCCTTATGAAGATTCCGTAGCTTAATATCCTTATCCTCTGTTGCAGAAAAAAGCTTTATGGGGATGTTAACAAGACCGAAGCTAATTGAGCCTTTCCACATTGTATGCATACGTATTCCTACTTTCTTTTTACTAGTAGTGTTACCTTGATGCGTATGCTGAATGATGGTAATAATATCCGAAAAAATTCGTAAAAAAACTTACATTATATAAAAAATTACCCCCTGAAAGAAAAATGGAGATACGTAATTTTTAATGAGTCAAACATTACAAAGCAAAGAGGGTCCTGTAACGGAAAAGTAAAGAATGTTACAAACCCTTCATCTGTCCCATGAAAAAAGGAGTATTTTGTACTAGTGCCTTTGTAATATTTTTTAAGTAAGTCCGCGTATGTGAAAAATTGTTATTGAATCTCCCGTTTCACTCTTGCTACTATTAACAAATAGTAAATAGAGAATTGAGGTGAAACCAGTGCTTAGTTTACTGTTTAAAATTGGAAAACGAAAAAGCACCTTGGAAGAAACCGTTATCCAGATTCAAAAGGGAGATACATCCTTACAGAATAAGCTTATTGAGGACTATAAGCCGTTCATTGCAAAGAACGTTTCTGCTGTATGTAAACGATATATTAGTGAATCAGATGATGAATTTAGCATCGGCCTTATTGCATTTAATGAAGCATTAGAAAAATTTTCGGTTGAAAAGGGTAGCTCTTTATTATCATTTGCGGAGTTATTAATCAAACGTAGGGTTATTGATTACATCCGTAAAGAAGCGAGAGTTCGCACTGTCAATTTTGTTTCAAACGGGGATAATGAAGAGGAAACAACACAATCCAAAATCGAGGCTGCTCTATCAGTTGAAGACTATCAGAAAAGCATTGAACAGGAGCATAGAAAAGAAGAAATTCTGCATTTTCATAAGGTACTTCAGGAATTTGGGCTATCGTTTCATGAGTTATTAGAAATATCACCTAAGCATGCGGATGCCAGACAAAATGCAATTTTAGTTTCTAAAGCAGTTGTTGAAGACGCTGAACTTATGGCGACCCTGTTTGAAAAGAAACAACTGCCAATAAAGCAACTTGAATCAAAAGTAGCTGTTAGTCGGAAAACGATAGAGAGAAATCGTAAGTATATTATCGCTATGGCGATTATTTTATCAGGAGAATATATCTACCTAAGAGATTATATTAAGGGGGTGCTGTAGAGTTGAAAAAGGGGATTGTTATGGATGTTAATGATGAGTACGTGACAATGTTAACTCCCGACGGAGAATTCATCAAAGCTAGACATACAAAAACAAGCTATGAAATTGGAGAAGAAACAACGTTTTTTCCGATTCAGGAACGTGTAAGCAGTACTTCTAAACCAAAATTCTTCCAAGTGAAGAAGTTGAGATACGCAGTGGCTAGTTCGTTAGTTGCAATCCTATTCTTATCTTTAATTATTCCAATGTCATTTCGTAATGAAGTATATGCTTACATGTCAATCGATATCAATCCAAGCTTTGAGGTAGGACTTGATGATGAACTCCGTGTTGTGAGTGTTGATGCACTAAATGAAGAAGCAGAAAAATTATTGGACAGCATGCCTGATTGGAAACATACTTCTTTAGACTCGATTACTGAAACCATTATAGAAAAAAGTAAAGATAATGGATATCTTGAAGAGGGGAAAGAAGTAGTCATTACAACGGTAGTCAAGGATTCACACAAGGCTGAGGTTGACCAAGAAATCGAGCAGGACATGAAAGAAATCAAAGCTGAACTTGCAAAGGAGCAAATCTCAGTTACAGCTATTACCAGTACAATTGAGACAAGAAAAGCAGCAAAAGAAAAAGGTGTTTCGACTGGTAAGCTGTTAATACAGGAAAATAAAATTCCAGAGAAACAGGCGGAAAATAAAGAACAAGTGGCACCAGCTGATAAGAAGACTGAACAAAATTCCAAGGGTAACCAAAATGATGCTGTAGAGAATGCCAAGGAAAACACCAAAGAGAATGCTAAAAAGGCGCGAGAAGAATTAAAACAAACTCAGGAAGAAGTAAAAGAAAAAGTAAAAGAGAATATTAAACATTCAAATATGCCTGAGCATGTGAAAGAAAAAGTAAATAATAAATTTGAGGAAATCGAGCAAAAAAAAAGTGAATTGAAAGAAAAACAAAAAAATCGGGAAGATAACAAAGAAGAACGAGGTCGCGACAAGGATAGAGTCAAGAAGGAAAACGAGAAAAACGATCGTGGAAATAACGAAGATGACGATTAAATAAGCCGAGGGGATCCCTCGGCTTTTGCCAATTTTATATGATAGTAAACTATTCGCCTCTCAATTGGTGTTGGGCTTGAGATACTAAACGTTTTGTTATTTCGCCGCCAACGGATCCGTTTGCTCTTGAGGCAGTATCTGAACCAAGTTTTACACCAAACTCTTGGGCAATTTCAAATTTTATTTGATCTAATGCTTGTTCAATACCAGGAACAAGCAATTTATTACTGCTCCTTGCCATTTGACTTCATCTCCTACGTTAAAATATAACAACGAAAATATCCGTTGTATAAATAGTATAAGAAGATTATTATTTTCCATACTGGAAATGCATACTAAGTTGAGGGAATTATATTAACTTTATTCAACAAAACACCGCTTCTAAAAGTGGGGGAACATGAAATAAAAGCAATATACAATTCAGTCAGGGTTCAAACACTGACTGAATAAAGTTAAAGCCACCGGCGAGACTTTCGATTTTTTATAGGAATTTTTTCGAGCAAGTTCGAAAAAATTTGTGGGCTTATTACGATAATACCCATTTGGTTTATTAACTACCCCCTTTAAAAGTAGTCAAGAATTCTATATGATAGATAGGAAAGATTACAAGTAAATTGTTAGGACTGAAAAACATGTGGAAAAAAATAAATACCTACTTCAATGAGCTGTCACCTCCGCAATTAATTTTTTCGTTTTATCTTTTAGCTGTTACCGTTTCCGTTTTATTGTTAAGCCTACCGATTGCTCATCAAGAAGGCGTAGAGATATCGTTTATAGATCGGTTATTTACAGCTGCCAGTGCTGTAAGTGTAACTGGCTTAAGTGTCGTCTCAATCAAGGACACCTTTAGTGTAGCTGGGATTTTTATATTAATCTTTGTATTACAAGTGGGCGGAATCGGGGTCATGACCTTGGGGACCTTTATTTGGTTAGTCTTCCGTCGAAAAATAGGCTTACGTGAGAGACAATTAATCATGGTTGATCAAAACCAGTCTCAGTTATCAGGCTTGGTAAATTTATTAAAGCAAATTTTAATAATTATTATAGCTGTTGAAATTCTTGGTAGTCTTATTTTAGGACTTTATTTCATGCAATACTTTCCCACTTGGCAAGAGGCTTTCCTTCATGGAATCTTTGCTTCAGTTAGTGCGACGACAAATGCAGGCTTTGATATAACAGGTGAATCACTCATTCCGTTTGCGAATGACTATTTTGTTCAATTTATTACCATTATTTTAATTATATTGGGGGCAATCGGGTTTCCTGTTTTAGTTGAAATGAAAGACTTTCTCTTACATAAAAAGGGAAGATACCGGTTTTCTCTATTTTCAAAACTAACATCGGTTACATTTTTATCATTGGTTGTGTTTGGTACATTGATTATTTTTCTATTTGAATTTACTCATTTCTTTAAGGGAATGTCCTGGCACGAAACCTTCTTCTATTCACTCTTCCAGTCAGTAACAACAAGAAGTGCTGGTTTAGCAACAATGGATTTGAATGAATTTTCAGAGCCAACCTTGTTATTTATATGTGGAATGATGTTCATCGGGGCTTCTCCTAGCTCTGTTGGTGGTGGTATCCGAACGACTACCTTCGCTATTAATATTTTGTTTTTATACAATTTTGCAAGGGGAAATAGAACAATTAAAATTTTTAAAAGAGAAATTCATGATGAAGATATTACTAAGTCCCTAGTAGTTACCATTTTTGCTTTCTTTACTTGTTTTATCTCTGTCCTCATATTATCGATTACAGAAAAATTCACATTGATGGAAATTCTGTTTGAGGTATGTTCTGCATTCGGAACAACAGGATTATCAATGGGAATAACACCTGAGCTAAGCACAATTGGTAAGGTAATTATTATGTTTCTTATGTTTATAGGAAGGGTTGGAATTTTATCTTTCATCTTCATTATCGGGAAAAAGGGTAAAGACGTTAATTATCATTATCCAAAGGAAAGACTTATTATCGGGTAACTTTTTTGATTGGGTAGCTAAGTTCCACACTCTTGTCCTATATGTTTTATATAGCGGACTGTCGAGACCTTCTTACTTTAATAAGTGAGCGGGCTTGGCAGTTATTTTTTACCTTAATTAGGGGGATAGTAAACTATCCAAGTTAATGTCCATCTCAGAGCAAAAAAAGCACACGGAATTTTATTTAAAAATCGTGTGCATAGATTTTTCATTACTAACACTCTTGTGATGGCTATCGCAGTTAGCTAAATTAATCCTTCCCGTAGCTTGAATCTTTAGTAGGGTGCATGAATGGTACGCCTTTTGGCTTTTTCTTAGCTTCGAGCAATTCCAGGTTTTCACTTGAGTTCCAACCGATATCATTTGTTGGATGAATCCATTCATCACCGGCCATTATCTCAGGGTCTACCTCATCACTCCAATTATTTAACGGAGAATTAGGAGAATCATAAAAACTATCTCCAATAACCACTCCATATTCATTTACAAACGGATCCTGCATCTTTATCCCTGTACCTTTAAATGATGGGGCATTTATTTGATGTGGTTGAGTTTCATCTAAGATTGGTGATTGTATATCTTCATCTTTATGCTCTTTTGTCATGAAAACACACCTCTCGTTTCAAGTCTTCATTATATAGTGTTAGCAACAAACGAAAAATTATAAAGCAGGTAGTAACGTATAAGTTCAGGAAGTAGGCAGAAAGCTGTGGCCATGTATGAACGAGGGAAGGCGTTTCTGTGAGGCTATTTGGACTAGAAGCATTTTGGGATAAATTTACCGTTTATGTACCGAAAGTAACTGGTGAAAACTAGCTGTAGTGAGGTTTTACTCACCAAGGAAAAGAGGAGGACTACTAGCATGAAACGTAAAGTGAAATATGATGCAGCAAGAAATAGTAATTTTACACCAACAGAAAGCATGCCGGATACTGAGTTTTCAGCAGAGGCGGACAATGAGAACCCAATGAAGGGTGCGAACCGAAACTCCAAAAAAGGAAACAGTACAGGGGAATAACATCATACAAATCCAGTAAATACAAAAGGCATCGATACTTATAGATGCCTTTTACAAATTTTTAAGAAGCTAAGGCTGAAAACACTTTTGCCCTGTGGTGAATAGGATCAAAATAGACAAGTAAATAGCTTTCTTTTTTTTCTATTTGACCAGTCTGTTTATAAAGATTGAAATCAAATGGGATTTTTTCTACAACCGTATGTTTATATAAATCCTTTTCTTGTAACTGTAATTCACAAAACTCTTTACCAAGTGTTTGTGGATTTTCTACGATTGCTTGATAAAACGCTGCTCGCTCATTTTTCTCTACAAGATCATCCCACCAAGGTTTTCTTGGTTTGTACTTTTGATTACGCAAATAATCGTATTTCATAATGCCTTCAATGACTTGTATATCATTCAGGTTTCCATTCTGTAGGAACTGGAGGAGTCGTCTAAATAAATCTTCAAGCTGATGACCTATTCTGGACCAGCCTTGCTCATCCCAAAATGTTCCAAAGTCCTGGAAGAAATCGAATGGTGTTTCAAAGCTATTGGTTACTATATATTCTACTGTTTCATTCATCCGATGGTCATTCCAATATTTTTCAAGAACGTCCTCAACCTGTTTAATTCGAGTAATATCCTCAAAACTTAAGACATTGTTTCCAAGGATTTCATATGGTGAATGGTCCATATATATATAATCATGTTCAGCAGCACGGATTCGAACACCGGTGCCTCGAAGCATTTTTAAAAAGCCAAGTTGAAGCTCCTCTGGACGCATTGCAAACACATCATTGAACGTTTTTCTGAAGGATTGATAATCCTCTTCCGGTAGTCCAGCAATTAAATCTAAATGCTGGTCAATTTTGCCGCCTTCTTTAACAAGCATGACAGTACGTTGAAGCTTAGAGAAGTTTTGCTTTCTCTGAACAAGCTCGTTCGTAGCATCATTTGTTGATTGAACTCCAATTTCAAAACGGAATAGTCCTGCGGGAGCATTCTGATTAAGAAATTCAATGACCTCTGGGCGCATTATGTCCGCAGTAATTTCAAATTGAAATACTGTGCCAGGTCTATGCTCGTCAATTAAAAATTGGAACATCTCCATCGCATAGCTACGGCTAATATTGAAGGTACGGTCCACGAATTTAATTGTTTTTGCGCCATTATCCATTAAAAAGCGGATATCATCTTTTATTTTTTCTCTGTCAAAATAACGTACACCTACTTCAATAGAAGAGAGACAAAATTGACAATTAAATGGACATCCACGGCTTGTCTCAACATAGGTAACGCGCTTTGAAAGATGTGGTAAATCCTCTTTAAAACGAAATGGTGATGGAAGTTCCTTCAGATCAAGTTTATTTCGCTGGGGATTCATAATAAATTTCTCTTCTTTGCGAAACGCAACTCCGCTAATTTCATCAATAGGTTGACTGTCGCGTATAGCAGTTAATAGCTGCTTAAAGGTTTCCTCACCCTCACCGACTACAATATAGTCAACCTCGGGGATACGCTCTAACCATTCGCGCACATCGTAAGTAACTTCAGGACCACCTAATACGATAACTAGCTGAGGATTAATTTTTTTTAGCATTTTTATAACCTTAATGGTTTCTTCAATGTTCCAGATATAACAGCTAAACCCAATTACATCAGGCTTTTTACTATACAAGTCAGTGACAATATTCATTGCTGGATCCTTGATAGTGTATTCTGCCAAGGTTACATCGAATTCAGGGGCAGCATATGCCTTTAAATAACGAATGGATAGACTTGTGTGGATGTATTTTGCATTTAGCGTACTTACAATTATGTTCATCATCTTACTCCTTATTTACAAAAGCATCTTCTATAACCTACTTATTTTATCATACACGAATCCTACATCCAAACCATCTTCGATTTATACAAAAATTTACAGAATGAAATATCTGTTATATAACAATGTGTATACTGTTAGATTTTATGAAAACGATAACAAATCTTTTGGATAAGGGAAAAAATTTGTGAAATTGTAGCTTGTATTAATAAAAAACGTAAAGATGTTTGATTTATGTCACAGCTAGGTTGCTTGAATTTCCTTAAAATAAACTTGGGGAGTTATGCTGCTACTGCATTTTGGTTTGATAGAAATTTGAATAGGGGGGATAGCATGTCTATTTTACCGAGTAAAAATGAATTAGGATTTTATGAAATACGACTAGAGTCTATCGGAGGGTTAGGTGCAAATTTAGCAGGAAAAATGCTTGCAGAGGCTGGGGTGCTTTGGCATGGGTTAAATGGATCTAATTTTGCTTCCTATGGTTCTGAGAAAAAGGGGTCACCCGTTAAAAGCTTTATCCGATTCAGCGATGGTGATATTGAAATTCGAGACCATAGTCCGATAGAACAGCCACATGTAATTGGTGTATTTCACGAAGCATTGTATAAAACAGTGAATGTAGTAAGTGGACTTCATTCAGATGGTATAGTCCTTGTGAATACTACGCGTGATTTTGATGAGGTAAGAACGGATTTACAATTAAAATATGGCACATTAGCAGTTGTCGATGCGTTAGGCATTGCAGTTGAAGAAAAGACGAAGGTAAACACAGCGATGTTAGGAGCATTATTTAGAATCTGTGACTTCCTTGATCCAGATGCAATGCGTAGGGTCATTCAGAAGACTTTTGAGAAAAAATACCCTCATTTAGTTGAGCCAAACCTTCGTACCTTTGATCGGGGGTACAAGGAAGTTACATTTAAGGCGTATCCGTTACCTGATAATGCAGAAGGAAAAGATTTTTCAAGACCGGAATCTCAATTAGGTTATGAGACACAGGAAATCGGTGGTGTTATTACGGCGAATGCAAATAGTATACTTAAAGATTTGAGTGGTTCCCGTCAAGGGTTTCTACCGAAATTTGAAAAGGAAAAATGTATAAATTGTGCCCAATGTGACACAGTTTGTCCTGATCTTTGCTTCGTATGGGAAGAGGGGCTTGATAAGAGAGGACGAACTCAAATGTTTTTACAGGGAATCGATTATCAATATTGTAAAGGTTGCTTAAAATGTGTGGAAACATGTCCGACTGATGCACTATCAGATTTACGTGAAATGATTGGCTATGCTGACGAAAATAGAGTTCTACAAAAATTTCCGTTAGTGGCAGGGGGGATTCGATAATGGCAATGTTAGATGAGACACTTCAAGCAAGCAAACTTGCTGAACAGGTTGTTACATTTGAATCGGGAAATGAAATGGCCGCAATGGCAGCTGCACAAATCAATTATCATATCATGGGGTACTTTCCAATTACTCCATCGACAGAGGTTGCACAATACTTAGATCAAATGAAATCTCGCGGAGTGCATGATATAAAACTTATTCCTGCTGATGGTGAACATGGTTCAGCTGGCATATGCTACGGTGCTGCTGTAACGGGTGCACGTGTATTTAATGCAACAAGTGCCAATGGTTTCTTATATATGATTGAGCAATTACCCGTTCAGTCTGGAACACGATTTCCAATGGTAATGAACCTTGTAACCCGTGCAGTTAGTGGTCCATTAGATATTCGAGGCGATCATTCAGACCTTTATTATGGCTTAAACACAGGATGGGTTATTTTAACGGCTAGAACACCACAGGCCGTATATGACATGAATATAATGGCTCTTAAAATCGCCGAGCATTCAGATGTTCGACTACCAGTTATTATTGCGTATGATGGCTTCTTTACTTCACATCAGAAGCGAAAGGTAAGCTATTTTGCAAATCGTAAAGTGGTTCAGGACTTTGTTGGAGATTGTCCAACTGAGTACCCTCAGGTGCGAGATCCGAGAAAACCTGTTGTTGTGGGTGCTCACATGGATGGAAACGACCTACTTAATAATAACTTCCAACAATCAGAAGCTCTCTATCGTGCTGGGGATGTTTTTGAACAAGTAGTAAGGGAATATGCATTACTATCGGGTAGAGAATATCCTGTTCTTGATTTATATAAAATGGAAGATGCGGATGTTGCGTTATTCCTACTTAACTCTGCCGCAGAATCGGCAAAGGATGTTTGTGAAAAGCTGCGAGATAAAGGAATAAAGGCTGGTATTATCAGTCCGAATATAATTCGCCCATTCCCTTCAGCACAAATCCGTGATGCTCTTACAAATGCAAAAGCTCTGCTAGTTGGCGAGAGAGCAGACTCTTATGGAGCGAATGGACCTAATTTAACACATGAAGTTAAGTCGGCTCTTCAGGACGATAAGAATAACAAAACTATTGTCCTCAGTCGGGTGTTTGGAATTGGTGGAAAGGATTTTTATGCAAATGATGCAGAAAATTTCTTCTTAATGGCGATCGATGCTATGGAAAAAGGCTATGCAGAAATACCATTTGATTACTATGGACACACGCCTGGTAAAAAAGAAAATAAACTTACACCAGTTATTGATCCTCAATACGGGGATGCATACAAAACAGGCTTAATTGAAGTGACACAGGATGACCAAACGAAGAAATTGAAGGTGAAAATTCCACCAATGAGAGCCTTGACATCTAAACCAAAACGTCTAGCATCCGGTCATGGTGCATGCCCAGGTTGCGGAATATTTCCAGGGTTAGAACTCTTTTTTAAAGGAATAGAAGGAGATGTTGTTGTTTTATATCAAACAGGATGTGCATATGTGACAACAACTGGCTATCCCTATAATTCTCATAAACAAACGATGATCCACAACCTCTTTCAAAATGGCGCTGCAACTCTATCAGGAACAGTAGAAGCATTTTTTGAATTGAAGCGCAGAGGTGAAATTGATGTACCAGAGGATCCTACCTTCGTGATGGTTACAGGTGACGGTGGTATGGATATTGGAATGGGTTCTGCAATCGGAACGGCATTGCGAAATCATAAAGTAATCATGCTGGAATATGATAACGAGGGTTATATGAATACCGGTTCTCAAATGTCATACTCAACTCCACTTGGCCATATGACGAGTACATCTGGAGTTGGCAAAGCACAAAAAGGAAAAGCATTTCATCATAAGGATACACCACAAATTATGGCATCTACAAATATTCCTTATGTGTTTACTGGTACAGAGGCATTTCCACAAGACCTTGTGAAAAAGGCTGCCAAAGCACAGTGGTACGCGCAAAACGTCGGAGCTGTATATGGTAAACTTCTGATTACCTGTCCACTTAACTGGAAATCAGAGGAGCGATATGGCGAAACTATTATGAAGGCAGCAGTTGATTCATGTTTCTTCCCACTTTATGAAGTGGAGCAGGGAGAAACGACGATTACATATAATCCTGAGGAAAAAAATAAACGTATTCCACTTATGGAATGGCTGAAATATATGGGGAAAACAAAACACTTATTAAAGGTAGAAAATAAAGACATGCTAGAGGAATTTGAGGCTGAGGTCGAGCGCAGATGGCAACGAATAAAAGCTCGCCATGAGAGTCCTTTCCTATAAGTTGTTTGATAACCTTCAGGGTGATTGCGCTCTGGAGGTTTATTATTTAAACATGGTTGCATCGGTGTCTATATTCTAATATATCTGTGGATAACTTATATTCTTCGGAAATATCAAATAGCAAACTTTTGCTAAAGATGGCTACAAAGAATTCACTTTCCGTAAGTATTCGTAAATTTATTCAAGACGAATTGACAGAATTTATTTCATTATCCGACAAATTAGCCTATAATAGTAAGAAAAAAGGGAATTTTCATTTTCCTTGGCAGAGTTTTAGGGGGCATAATGATGAAATGGAGAAAAAGGAAAAGCGGAGGTAAAAAACAAAGAGTAGCTTCTGCATCAACTAAACAGAAAAAAAATAAGACATCGACCTGGTGGAAGAACTTAAAAATCGGACACAAGTATGGAATGGCGTTTACGGTAACTTTAGTCTTATTTTGTATTTCAGCATTAATTATCTTTATTCAACTATATAATGTAAGTAATGAAATGAAGGAAGTCGAAAAAAGTGGTGAGCATTCAATTTTAATAACGGAAATGGCCGGTGTCTTTAATCAGCTAGGAAGCGAGATTAGTATATACATACAAGATAGCAGTGGAAAACACGTTTCAGCATTTAAGGATTTAAGTAAAGAATACGATGAGTTATATAAACAATTAAAACCAGCGATTACAACAAAAGAGCTGGAGAAGCTTTTTACCCAGGTTGATACAAATAAACAAGAATTAACCAAGCTTTTTGATGATGAGGTTTTTCCAGCTGTAATGTCATCAAGTAAACTAGATTCGATGAAGGCTAGTCAGAAAGCGGATACTCTTATTAAAGACACTGTTAGTTTATTAGACCAACTTCGAGTAATTATGAAGACTAAGAGTGAGGCATCTGTAGCTAATGCAAATTCAAATGTTACGAGTACCATTATGGTATTACTTATTTCGATTGTAGTATCAAGTGCTGTAGCAATAATAAGTGTCGTTTTAATGGGCAGGTATATTGGAAGACAGTTAAAGAATTTGGTTAATGTTTCAAATAATATTGCAGAGGGAAATTTAAATGGGGATGCCATTCAAGTTAATGGTAATGATGAGATTGGTTCGCTAAGCAAAGCACTTAATGCGATGAGTGAAAGCCTACGTTCTATGATACGTGAAATTTCTTATGTTTCAACTCAAGTTTCATCAAAGAGTTCTGAATTGATGCTCTCATCGAGTGAGGTCAAGGCAGCAAGTCAACAGGTTGCATCGACTGTACAGGAATTATCAATAGGAGCAGAAGAGCAAGCGCATACCTCTACACAATTAGCGAAAATGATGGATGAATATGTTGGAAGTATAAAAGCAGCGAATGAGAATGGTGGCCAAGTGAATGAATCATCTCAGCATGTGCTAGAAATGACCAGGAAGGGGCATGAGTTCATGAATGCCTCTACAAATCAAATGAACAAGATAAACGAGATCATGGAATATTCCGTTGAGAAAGTAAAAGGCCTTGATCAACAAACAAAGCAGATTACTACTCTTGTTAAGGTGATTCGTGATATCGCTGATCAAACAAATTTATTAGCTCTTAATGCTGCGATAGAAGCAGCTCGAGCCGGAGAGCATGGTAGAGGTTTCGCAGTTGTTGCCGATGAGGTCCGTAAGCTTGCTGAACAGGTAGCTCTTTCAGTTTCTGATATTACTCAAATTGTAAATAGTATTCAAAAAGAATCGAATTCTGTTGCTGAGTCACTCCAAAATGGCTATAAACAGGTTGATGAAGGTTCGAAGCAGATTAAAATTACGGGTCAAACCTTTGAAGATATTTTTGATGCTGTAACAAATATGGTTCAACGCATTCAAAATATTTCGGAAAATCTAGAGACAATTGCAACGAATACAGCAGAGATGAATTTATCCATTGATAATATCGCAGCAGTATCAGAGCAGTCAGCAGCTGGAATTGAACAAACTTCTGCATCTGTACAGCAAACCAATAGCTCAATGGAGCATATCTCAGATCATGCCGAATTACTTTCTGATTTAGCTGGACAATTAGATAAAATGATTAGTAGATTTAAAGTATAAGTTCGGTAAAAAGTCAGTATTTTAATACTGGCTTTTTTTAGGTAATTGTAGAAATTATGCTATGTGAACCTAATATTGTGTAAAATAAGAGAAAACCAAAACAAAAGTGAGGAGTTTGTATGAGTGTAAAATATGGAAAAATGCAAACTGAGATATTTGGTACCATTTATATACTTGTGAATGAAAAAGAGCTTTTTGATATTTCCCTATCGGAAGAGGATTGGGAAAAAACCAATGAAACGTATAGCCCAGAATACGACCAAAAGGATTCGCTAGTTGTAGAAATAATCGAACAGCTAACTGAGTATTTTGAAGGGAACCGAAAAACATTTACAGTTCCAATAAAACTAACAGGAACAGCTTTTCAACAGCAGGTCTGGCAAGAGTTATGTAAAATACCATATGGTGAAACACGCTGCTACGCTGACATTGCAACAGCAATTGATAATCCTAAGGCTGTTCGTGCTGTCGGCCAAGCAAATCGAAAAAATCCAATACCAATCGTTGTGCCATGCCATCGTGTCATTGGAAAAGATAAATCCTTGACAGGTTATACAGGTACTAGAACAGACTTAAAAGAGAAGCTACTTCAATTAGAAGGAATAACAGTTTGAAAGAAAAGGGAAGCGGAGCTATGGAATATAAGGTAGTCTCAGTAAATGTAAGCAAGGTAATTACTGATACGTATAAAAAGAAAGAGCTTCAAACCGGGATTTATAAGAAACCAATTCAAGAGAAGGTGTACGTTTCCTCCCTGCAAATTACAGGTGATGAACAAGCAGACCTCGTAAATCATGGTGGGGTTGATAAGGTAATTTGTGCGTACCCCTATGACCATTATCCATTTTGGAGTAAAGAGTTAGGAATGGAATTGAAGCCAGGTGCGTTTGGAGAAAATTTTACAATTGAAGGATTGACAGAAGATCAGGTACATATTGGTGATATATTTGGAATAGGGGAGGTTGAGGTCCAAGTAAGTCAACCAAGACAACCTTGTTTTAAGGTCGGGCACAAGCTTGGGAATGAGCAACTTCCTGTTCTGATTCAAAATACGGGCTTTTCAGGTTATTATTTTCGAGTGTTAAAAGAAGGGTATATTGTACCTGGTGATTGCCTTCAACTACTAAAGAAGCATCCTAAAAAAATAACAATCTCCTTTGTAAACCAAATTAAATACCAAGATAAATACAATCAAGAGGCACTTGAAACACTAGTGAACCTACAAGAGCTTTCAGAGGGCTGGAGAGACTCCTTCCGAAATCGTCTAATAAAAGCATAAGTTCTATAATTGACTATGATAAGTATTTAAAATATTATCTAATTAGATTGATTTTGAAAGAGGTGTACGTGTGCAATTAAGTAAGTTAGTAGAGTTTCATAAAGTGATGGGTGACCCTACACGTATTCGCATACTCGTACTGCTCGCAAAAGGACCGTTGCATGGTCAAGCACTTGCGGGAAAGCTTGGTGTAACGCCTCCAACGATTACACATCATATAACAAAGCTACGAGAAGCTGGATTAATTACGCAAAAAAGAGATAAAAACACAATCTATTTTGGTCTAAATGCTGCAGTTCTAAAGCAACAAACAAAAGCGATTACAGATGTAATCTTTGGGCATGAGACCGTTTTGGACGAATCGAAACGGGAGGAAAAACAAGAAGTTTTACATAACTTTTTCACAAAGGAAGGAAAGCTCAAAACTATTCCTTCACAGCGTAAGAAACGCTTAATTGTCCTTGAACATATCGTAAATGGACTTGATATTGGTAAGAAATATGAAGAAAAAGAATTGAACGAGTACATCAAAAAGTTTCATGAGGACTATGCGACCTTACGCCGTGAATTCATCATGAATCATTATATGTACCGTGAGAATGGCGTTTATGAAGTTAATCCACCTGAAATGTGGGCTAAAAGTGAATCATTGTAAAAAGTAGGGGTGTCCGCTGTTAGGGCACCCCGTTAGTTTGAGAAGGTAAAGTAGTAGTTTTACTGGTTTCGCAGATTACACATACTAAAAGCCATAGAAATGAAATAACGACCATAGATAGAAAATAACGCTCATTGGAGCAAAATAACGACCATAGAATCCAAATAAAAGCCATAGAAGCAATATCCACAGCAAAAAAACTGTGATTTTGACAGTGCACAAAGTGATTTTTCGCTTAAACTCTACGATTTTATCCCAAATACATCCACTATCAAATATAAAATCCTCAATAATACCTCCACCAAAAAAGACCCCAAGAAGATAGCATCTCCCTAGGGTCCCATAAACTCTATTCTCCAAAAATTTTGCGGATTTCTAAACCAAGATCGCCTTGCAAGATCCCAGCTTCTGTTATTATTGCCGTAATTAGATCATTTGGTGTTACATCAAATGCTGGGTTATACACCTGCACTCCTTCAGGGGCAACTCGAACTCCACTGATATGAGTAACCTCGTCAGGATTTCTCTCTTCGATTGGAATTTCACTACCATTCTGTAAAGAAATATCGAAGGTTGATTTTGGTGCTGCAACATAAAACGGAATCCCAAATGCTTTTGCTAGCAATGCTAGATTATACGTGCCGATTTTATTGGCTGTATCACCATTAGCCGTGATTCGGTCTGCACCAACAATAATCGCATCAATTCCTTTTACCGCTATCGTGTGAGCAGCCATATTATCTGTTATAAGCGTGACATCTACTCCAGATTGTAGGAGTTCCCATGTCGTAAGTCTTGCCCCCTGTAAGATAGGTCGTGTTTCAGAGGCAAAGACTTTTAGGTTCACGTTTCTCTGCGCTGCTAGATGGAATGGTGCAAGAGCCGTCCCAAAGCGTGCAGTAGCAATGGAGCCAGCATTACAAATCGTTAGCAACTTATAGCCATCCTTGAAAAGGGAGAGGGCATGCTCTCCGATTTGGCGGCAAACCTCTTCATCTTCAACTTGAATTTGAATCGCTTCATGAATAAGTGTCGTTTTTGCTTCGTTTACCGTTTTGGCACATTCAATACTAGCAACTAATCTATTTAGGGCCCAAATTAAATTAACAGCTGTAGGACGAGAACTAGCTAAATAATCGCGGTCCTGATTTAATTTTTCCTTAAACTCTGCTATCGACAAACTCTTATAGCTTTGAGCAGAAAGTGCTAATCCATATGCAGCAGTAATTCCGATTGCCGGTGCTCCGCGTACCTTTAGAGCAGTAATACTGTCCCAAACATCCTCAATTGTAAAAAGGTCGATAAACACTGTTTCAAGAGGAAGCTTTGTTTGATCAAGTAAAGATATATGTGTATTTTTCCATTCCACAGATTGTGGAACTGTTTTTGTGTAGGTCATGTTGTTCAACTCCTTATGGTGTTTCCGTTGTAGATACGTAGCTTCTTAGATTTTCTAGGCTATCAATTGTTTTTCGATTACGAATGAGCTCTTTACCTAGACGTAATGCATGCTGTTTCGCTTGAATTATTCTTTCAAGGTCATCGATACCATCTAAGTCTGCAACATGTGCCAAACCAATTGTTCTCCGGATCACTTCACAGCCGGCAAACCCGATAGCGTCTTCAAATGCTTGCTGCAGGGCATATTCAAGATATCCGTCAACATTACGGTATACCTCAACCCCTTCATTTATCCATAGTTCTGTAAAAGCAGTAGTAAATACATCCCACGTATTCTCGATATGAGTAAATAATGGTTCGCGATCTTGTTCGGCTCTTGACACAGCATTTAGTAAAAGGTTTGCAATAAATTGGCCAATATCAAAGCCTAGTGGACCAAAGAAAGCAAACTCTGGGTCAATTACTTTTGTTTCAGTCTCACTAGCAAAAATACTTCCAGTGTGCAAATCACCATGTAAGAGCGCGTCTGCTTGGGTAAGAAACTTTTGTTTAAGCTTTGCAACCTCAAATTTAAGAGGCTGATCCGCCCAGATTTCTTCAACATCCTTCTGCAACTCTGGTTCAAAGCTGTTTGTATCAATATCGAAAAATGGATCCGTAAAAACTAGATCCTCTGTAATTTTACAAAGGTCAGGATTAATAAATTTTTGGACTAATAGCTTTTTCTTAGAAGGCTCTAACCCAAAATCTGACGTGTAAAATAGGGTCTTTGCTAAATATGTACCGATGTGCTCGGATAGCAGAGGAAAGGTTTTGCCTTCAATTAAGCCTGCCCTTGCAATTTGTAGATGTGATAGGTCCTCCATTACAGTAATCGCGAGTGTTTCGTCTGTATAAAATACCTTAGGAACTAGTGTTGGTACATATTCAGCCGCGAAAAGTAAAGCATTACTTTCAATCGTGGCACGCTTTAAAGATAACGGCCAGCTTTCACCAACAACTTTTGCATAAGGTAATGCTTGCTTAATAATAATACCTTTCTGCTTGCCTTGTGCTGTAATATGGAATACGAGATTTAAATTCCCGTCACCGATTTCCTCACAATGTAGCACCTGGCCTTCTTTAAATAGACGCAAACGGATAGCTAAAGCTACTGCAGTGCTCTCTGTTAAAGGTTCGTAAATTGAATGTTGTGAAATTGCCATTTTTTATACCTCCAAAATTCATAGTTAGTGGAGGCTTTTCTAAAGAGGATGTTCAAAAGATCATCAAAAGGGAAGTCTCAAGTAATTTTGCCACCTGAGGAATCAAGTCCCAGCTGCTACCGTTTCAGGATGTTTTACTTCTTCTGCCCGTTGACACTTTGAACTCACACTAAAACAGAAAAGCCTCTTTCCAGTTTGAAAGAGGCTTGAAGACACGGCTTCGCACCTCTTATCTGCCAGAAGGTATGAAAAACCTTCTGTTGGAATTAGCACCGTGCCTTACGGGTTTCCCCGGCGCTTAAAAAAGCGCCCCACCTTACGATGGAATTACGGTCGGTTGCTGGGCTTCATCGGGCCAAATCCCTCTGCCTGCTCTTGATAAGAGATCAACGTTATTGCATTATGCAATTTATTGAGTTATTAAATTATTTTTAATACTGAAGTGAATGATAACAACCTAGAATATAATTGTCAATAAATTTTTTCGATTTCATCAAGTGTAATTATTTTTACTACTCTTGAAAATTATTTGTAAAAGCTAGGACGTCGGTCTTGGAAAATAGGGATTTGTTTTCTAACTTCTTGCACTTTGCCTAACTCAATTTCACTTATTAATATCTCAGACTCTGTGCCTGCTTCCGCAACAATGCTCCCCCATGGATCTATGACCATTGAGTGTCCTGCAAATTGATTGTTTGGATCACTTCCAGTTCGGTTACATGCGACAACATAGCACTGATTTTCGATGGCTCGACTAATCAGTAAGGCACGCCAGTGTTCAAGTCTAGGAAGCGGCCATTCTGCTACAACAAATAGGATTTCAGTACCGGCTGTAGTATGAGCCCGAATCCATTCTGGGAAGCGAATATCATAGCATATCATACCTGATGCCGGGATATTTTCGATGGTAAAGAAACCTTTTTCCGAGCCGGATTGAAGATAGAGATGCTCATCCATAAGCTGGAATAAGTGAAGCTTACTGTATTCGCCTATTATTTCTCCAGATTTATTAAAAACAAACATCGTATTTGTTACACCTTCAGGGGTTTTCTTCGCCACAGAACCTGCGATAATGTTGACAGCATACTGTATAGCTAGATTTTTGATAAATAATTTCGTTTCCTCACCGTTATCATCAGCGATTTCGTTTAGTCTTGTTAAGTCATATCCTGTAGTCCAGAGCTCAGGTAAAACGATAATATTTGGTGAATGTTGACTCATTGTCTTCTCAATCTCTTTGCTCACTCTTTCAAAATTCGCTTGTGGGTTTCCAAACTCGATATCATATTGGATGCATGCGATTTTTAGATTCATAGTAGGTGCCTCCCAAGAAAAATAATACTTTACAATTTGTCTCTAACAATATATGATTTTTCACTAGAATTTCAAGTCTTTTTAAGAAGGTGTAGCTATGAAAAATTTTCAACAATCTGACATATTACAAAGTCTTCCGAAACAATTTTTTGCGTCACTTGTTGCAAAGGTAAATAAGGTTGTTGCAGAAGGACATGACGTCATAAATTTAGGACAAGGGAATCCAGACCAACCGACACCACCACATATTGTAAAGGCACTTCAAAATGCGGCAGAAAATCCCAATTACCATAAGTATCCACCTTTTCGAGGACAGCCATTTTTGAAGAAAGCGGCTGCAGAGTTTTATCTACGCGAATACGGTGTGGAAGTAGATTCGGAAACAGAAGTTGCGATTCTTTTTGGAGGTAAGGCAGGGCTAGTAGAAATACCGCAATGTCTATTAAATCCAGGAGATGTTGCACTTGTTCCAGATCCAGGTTATCCAGATTACTGGTCAGGTGTCGAGCTTGCTAGAGCAGTAATGGAGTATCTACCGCTTAAAGCAGAAAATGACTTTTTACCTGATTACTCCGAGATTAAGCAAGATAAGCTTGAAAAAGCAAAAGTGATGTTCTTGAATTACCCAAATAATCCGACCGGAGCAATAGCAACAAAGGAATTCTTTGAGGAAACAATCGCTTTTGCTAAAAGCAATGATATTTGTGTTGTACATGATTTTGCATACGGAGCAATTGGGTTTGATGGTAAGAAACCAATTAGCTTTTTACAGGTTGAGGGAGCCAAGGACATTGGAATTGAAATTTATACTCTCTCAAAAACCTATAACATGGCCGGTTGGAGAGTAGGTTTTGCCGTAGGTAATCCAAGCGTAATCGAAGCAATTAACCTGCTTCAGGATCATTTATATGTTAGCTTGTTTAGTCCTGTACAGGAAGCGGCGGCAGTTGCTCTATTAGATTCTCAACAATGTGTTAATGAGTTAGTAGGACTTTATGAATCTCGCCGTAATAATTTCATAAGGTCGTTACAGGAAATCGGCTGGAACGTAAAAGCACCGGCGGGATCGTTTTTTGCATGGTTACCTGTACCAGATGGATTTACTTCTGAGAGCTTTGCTGATTATTTACTTGAAAAAGCACATGTAGCTGTGGCACCTGGAATAGGCTTTGGCGCATTTGGTGACCGTTACGTCAGGGTTGGACTTTTAACAAATGAAGAGCGGTTGATTGAGGCAGCGGAAAGAATTAAGAAGCTAAATCTGTTTTAACTTTATTCAGCAAAGGTCCCACACTACTAAAAGTGTTGGGATGAATGCAATAAAGGTATACAATTCAGTCCGGATTCAAACACCAACTGAATAAAGTTAAAGCCTCCTGCGAACCTTTCGGTTTTTTTGAGGAAGTTTTTCCAGCATTCATTGGCAATAAGCCCTTATAGAGGGCAACTGCCAGTAAAAGCCAGTTTGGTTCAACTAACAATCTGTGGCAAAAAACCACAGATTGAAGTTCCACTTGAGCAAGCTAGAAAAAAATCTGGGTACAAATACGCCAAGGCGTATTTGATTTTGATAATAAAAAAGTGTTTGACAATAAAAAAAATTCCTGTCATAATCCAAATTACATTCGGTTCATTTTTGTGAAAATTAATTTTTAACGACCGAGTTCCATAATGTTTGGATTAAATTACCTTTTGAATATTATATATATTTTCTTATCAAGAGCAGGTGGAGGGACTAGCCCAGTGAAGCCCGGCAACCGACTTACTGATGTAAGCACGGTGCTAATTCTTGCAGCTTTATGCTGAGAGATAAGGAGATGTTACTAGTTAACCTCTTCTTATGAAGAGGTTTTTTTGTTAAATTAAAACGTTTGTTTCAAAGTGAGGTTTCGTAAATGAGTGAAGTAATTGCTACGTATCTTGTACATGATGCAAGTGGTAATTTACAGAAAAAGGCAGAAGGTATAGCACTTGGCTTAACAGTAGGTTCATGGACGGATTTACCTAAGCTAGATCAGGAGCAGCTGCTAAAGCATAAAGGTAGGGTTGTAGCTGTGGAGCAATTTAAGGATGACCCAAAAGTAAATCAATATCTTGGGAAATCTGTTACAAAAGGTCTAATCCAGATTGCGTATCCAAGTGCAAACTTTAGTTCAGATATCCCAGCAATTTTAACAACAGTGTTCGGAAAATTATCTCTAGATGGTGAAGTGAAGCTACTAGATTTAGAGTTTTCAAACGATCTAAAAGCAGTTTTTCCAGGACCTAAGTTCGGACTTCAAGGGATAAGAGAAAAAGTAAGTGTCTTTGATAGACCACTAGTCATGAGTATTTTCAAAGGGGTTATTGGTCGTAATATCACTTATCTAAAGGAGCAATTACGGGAGCAGGCCCTTGGTGGTGTTGATATTATCAAGGATGACGAGATTTTATTTGAAAATGATCAAACACCATTTGAAGCAAGAATTATAGAGGGTAAAAAGGTGTTAGACGAGGTCTTCAATGAAACAGGTCTCAGATCACTCTATGCAGTTAATCTCACTGGCAGAACATTCGAATTAAAGGAAAAAGCACGTAAAGCTGTTCAACTTGGAGCAGATCTTCTCTTGTTTAATGTATTTGCTTACGGATTAGATGTGTTACAAAGCCTTGCTGAAGATCCTGAAATTGCGATCCCGTTTATGGCCCATCCAGCAGTTAGTGGAGCTATTACTCCATCAGAATTTTATGGGATATCGAATCAATTACTGCTAGGGAAGCTTTTGAGATATGCCGGCTCAGACCTTGTATTATTCCCTTCCCCGTATGGAAGTGTTGCACTTGATAGGAAAGAAACTCTCTCAATTGCGTATGAGTTAACAAAAGACGATGTTTCATTTAAAACTTCATTCCCTGTACCATCAGCAGGTATTCATCCAGGGTTGGTACCAGTATTAATGCGAGACTTCGGTTCAAATAGCGTTATTAATGCTGGAGGTGGAGTACATGGTCATCCAGATGGAGCGATTGGTGGGGGAAAAGCTTTTAGAGCAGCAGTTGATGCTGTATTATCAGGAAGAAAGTTAACCGAATATGCTCAACACAACTCAGAACTACAAAAGGCAATTGAAATATGGGGGTATAAAGAGGTATAACTATGAGAAAACCAATACTATTTTGTGTTTTTGACGGTACCATTACAAATACAGACAATATCATTGCAATCATGAAGAAATTCGCACCTCCTGGGTGGGAGGAAATAAAAGAGAAGATACTTTCTCAGTCGATTCCTATCCAAGAAGGGGTTAGTCAATTATTCCAGCTTTTACCTTCCGAGTGGAAGCAAGAAATTACTGATTATATCTTAAACCATGCACGAATTAGAAATGGCTTTAAGGAATTTGTTGAGTACACGAAAGAACGAGGCTATCCTTTGTATGTTGTAAGTGGGGGGATTGACTTTTTTGTGGAACCACTGCTGGAAGGTCTGGTCCCGAAAGAGCAAATCTTTTGTAATAAATCAGATTTCAGTACTGAGAGAATTCAAATCTTGTGGCCATATACTTGTGATTCCCAATGCTTGAACCAATGTGGATGCTGTAAGCCTTCATTGATTCGAAAGCTTGCCAAGGAAAATGACTTTAAAATCGTGATTGGTGATTCGATTACAGATCTCCAAGCAGCAAAACTTGCGGATCAAGTAATCGCACGAGATTTTCTAATAGAAAAGTGCAAAGAGTTAGGGATACAACATTCTGCATTCCATACATTTTTTGATGTTATCGACATCCTTGAAAAGGTTGAGGTGAATGCGTAATGCTAAAAATCAAGCAATGGTATGAACTAGCGGATATTAAGGATGAGCTTGCTAGCCGTGATTGGTTTATGGGAACAAGTGGAAATTTAGCAATAAAAGTATCGGATCACCCAGTTACCTTTTTGGTAACTGCAAGCGGTAAGGATAAGAAGAAGCGAACGGAAGAGGATTTTTTACTTGTTGATGAGTCAGGGAATCCAGCTCTTCCAACCTACTTAAAGCCATCTGCTGAGACTCTATTACATGTGAAAATATACAACCAAACTAATGCTGGATGTAGTCTACATGTACATACAGTGGATAATAATGTTATTTCAGAATTATACTGGCCACAGGGTGAAGTCGTCTTTAAAGGACAGGAAATTATTAAAGCATTAGGCTTATGGGAAGAAGATGCTGAAATTAGAATTCCTATTATCGATAATGTTGCAGATATACCGACTCTAGCTGAGGAGTTTGCTAGCCATCTTACAAAAGATTTCGGTGCTGTCCTAATTCGAAATCATGGAATAACGGTCTGGGCAAAGAATGCGTTTGAAGCAAAGAAGCACCTAGAAGCATATGAATTTTTATTTAGTTACCAAGTAAAATTATTGGCTTTAAAATCCCTTGTTCTTCAGTAATCAATTGAAGATGGGTAAATATATATATTTTTATTAGAGGTGATAAGAATGGCAAATATTCAATTACGTAACACAGGTGAGAGATTAGAAGGTCAAGAAAAGGTAGCTGCTTTTTTACAAGAGCAAGGAGTTCTTTATGAGCACTGGGATACTACTAAATTACCAGAAGAGCTGCGTGGCAATTGCAAAATTAACGACGAACAAAAGGCTCTAGTATTAGAAGTATATAAAGAAGAAATTAAGTCTCTTGGTGAACGCAATGGATATCAAAAATGGGATGTAATTGCATTATCAGAAGAAACACCTAATCTTGATGAATTACTTAAGAAATTTGAACAGGTGCATGTTCATACAGAAGATGAGGTTCGTGCTATCGTAGCTGGGCATGGAATTTTTGTTATTAAAGGAAGCGGAGATACAGGTTATTTTGATGTCGAACTTGAAGCAGGAGATGTAATCTCTGTTCCAGTGGATACACCACATTTCTTCACACTTATGGAAGATCGTGAAGTTGTCGCTGTTCGTTTATTTATTGATCCAGCTGGCTGGGTGGCACATCCATTCCAAGATCCAGCATTTTCTGAAGCAAAATAATACTATCTTATGAGCTTTATGGGTTACCTATAAGGCTCTTTTTTACAATGTTCCATATCTAAAAATTAAGAATTTTCTTTACATTTTTCACAAAATATGTTACATTTTTGTTCATTATAGTATATTGAAATACTTGTCAAATCTGGCATAATAAAGGTAGGCAAGTAATCCTTTCTACATAAAGAGGAGTGGGAAATTATGAAAATTCGTTATAATTTTGTTCAAAAGTCGGAAGTAAAATATTGTGATTCTACTTTTACAGTACAGCAGGCACATGCATATCTTAATGAAACAGGCTATCGTTCAATTCCTGTTTTATCAGAAAACGGTACAAAGTTTGCTGGATTAATTTATAAAGTTGATATTTTAGAATATTTATATGAAAAGAATGGAAGTGCTGATGAGAGTATCGCTTCACTTGTAGAAAGTAAGGATGCCTTTGTTTATGAAGATGACTCGTTCTTTAAAACCTTTTTAACAATTCGTCGTCTACCATTCATTGCTGTACTAAATGCTTCTGATGAATTTATCGGGATCATTACGCATGCAAATGTAATGGATGTTCTTGAGGACTCATTTGGTATGAAGACAGGTGGTTATACATTAACCATTGCAACGATTGAGCACAAAGGGGCAATTAAAGATTTAGTATCACTTATCTCAGATATCAATATTGATGGTTTGCTAACGCTTGATAACGGCGAGAAATATTTACGAAGAATCATTTTAAACCTACCAGGTACTCTTAGTGAAGACAGAGTTCAGCATCTTAAGAGCCTCATTGAGGAAAAAGAATTCCGCGTGACCCATATCGATAGAATTAATTAAGAGATTTAAAGACCTATGTGAGTGACATAGGTCTTTTTTTGCCCGATGTTAGGGATTCTGCTGAAATTAAGATTGAAAGGTAAGAATTTACCAAAAAGAAATTTCGGGGTATGATGCAAATCTTGTAAGGTTATGGCGACTCTTGACAATATTTATATGAGGAAAAATGGGGCATTGTGTCTTGTAAGCGGATACGTACACAAAGTTGTAAAATTTTTCACAAAAAAAATGTCTAATTTTGCGAATCTATTTACATAAATAGTAGATTTTGTAATAATTCATAGAGTAGCAACTGGGATACATCAAAGGTAATAGAGAGAGTGTACAATGGTTGTAAGTTGGAGAAATCTAACGTTTTACTTTAAGAAGGAGATGGACTTTTTGGGAACGCAAAGCACAAATTATTTGCAGCTACTATTGGATGAAATAAATAGAAAAAGACAAGAGATGATAGAAGTTGCTAATAATACAGGTTTTACAAGTAGGGAAACAATTAAGTGTAGTCAAGAACTTGACGAGCTCATAAACATATACCAACGATACGGAGCTGTAAGGGATAATAATGTTCTATTCAAAAAATTTATCAAGCGTGTTATGTTATTCTTCTTATTGCAAAAAATTAGCTATAAAACTGTAAATACTCAATAATATTAATGTTCGCAATTCACAAAGAGAGTGGATTGTTTTTTTTTGTCTTCTAAACAAATATAAAATGAAATCAGGCTGCATTTTTTATTTGTTTTCGAATTGTCTCAGTTAAATCTCTAATAATGTTTCAATCACAAAACGATGAGCCAACCTTGAATTTTCCCATGCCTAATTTATATCATTCTTACTATGATAATCTACAATACACAAAATATTTTAAAAATTGTGCTAATAAATTCACAACTTTCATATAAGATTAATATAATCTAAAGATGTATGTGAACCACTGAACATTTTTGTTCTGCACTATTATAAATTTAAGGAGTGAGAGGAATCATGCACATCGTCGTATGCGTTAAGCAAGTACCAGATACAAAAATTATTAAAATTAATCCAAGAACAAACACATTGGATCGTCGAAGTGCCCCAGCTATTTTAAACCCATATGATGCCCACGCAGTTCAGGCAGCGGCGAATCTAAAGAAGGATTTGGATGCTAACATATCAGTTTTGTCGATGGGACCGCCACAGGCAGTTGCTGTTATTAAAAAGAGTATTGAAATTGGTGCTGATAGAGGATTTCTCATTACGGACAGAGCGTTCGCGGGTGCTGATACCCTAGCTACGAGCTATGCTTTATCAAAAGCATTGGAGAAGATTTCAGAGGAAAATCCAATTGATATGGTGATTTGCGGTAAGCATGCGATTGATGGTGATACAGGTCAAGTTGGACCAGGTATTGCGAGAAGACTCGATATTCCTCCGATTACTAATGTAATAGAAATTGTAGAGGTTAACGTAAAAGAAAGGACAGTTTTAATAAAACGGAAAATAATTGGTGGTTATGAATTGATTCAAGCACCACTCCCTTGCCTGCTAACGGTCGAAAAAGAATTGAATGATGTTGAGTACTCTCCACTACCAAATATGATAAGAGCTGCACGTTATGAACCGGTCATTTGGAGTGTAAGTGATTTAGGAGAGGTTGATCGGACTCAACTTGGACTTAAGGGATCGCCAACGATTGTTGGGAAAATGTTTACCCCTCCAAAGCTTGAAGGCGGTAAAAGAATTGAAGGGACAACGGACGAACAGATTAAACAGCTACTTGAGATACTAATGGATAGAGAAGAATTATTTGAGGCGAAATAGGGGGGTCTAGGATGTTCAATGATTACAGAGGTGTCTGGGTTTATATCGAGCAAAATGATGGTGTTATAGAAGGTGTTGCACTTGAATTATTAGGAGCGGGCAGAAAACTTGCTGATAAACTTGAAGTACCCTTATCAGGAGTATTGCTGGGCGATAATGTTAAATCCCTTTGTTCTACCGTTTTTGAATTTGGGGCAGACAAAGTGTATTTAATAGACAACCCAGTCCTTAAGGATTATCGTACAGAATCCTATATGACTGGGGTCAATATGCTTTGTGAGAAATACAAGCCAGAGATTTTTCTATACGGTGCCACTCCGAATGGGAAGGACTTAGCGAGTGCGGTTGCTACAGATTTAAGCACAGGACTTACCGCAGATACGACTATGCTTGATGTTGAAGTTGAAACGAGATTGCTAGAAGCAAGTAGACCAGCATTTGGTGGAAACATTATGGCTACGATTTTATGTAAAAAACATCGCCCACAAATGGCCACTGTACGTCCGAAAGTAATGAAAGCGTTGTCTCCAGAGCGTGGACGGATAGGAACAATTATAGAGGAAACCATAGGTTTACGAGAGGAAGATATGAGAACGAAGGTATTGAAGATTGTGAAAGATGTTGGAAAGAAGGTAAATTTAGCTGAGGCTCATATAATTGTTGCAGGCGGAAAAGGATTGGGAGATGAAAAGGGATTTCAATTAATTCATGAGCTCGCTGATGTGTTAGGGGGAACTGTTGGGGCAAGTAGAGACGTGGTGGAAGCAGGTTGGATTAGCCATGACTATCAAGTGGGGCAAACGGGAGAAACAGTTACGCCTAAGCTTTATTTTGCAATTGGTATATCAGGAGCAATCCAGCATGTTGTAGGAATGAAAAATTCCGAAATGATAATCGCAATTAACAAAGATGAAAACGCACCGATTTTTGATGTTGCCACCTATGGTATTGTCGGGGATGCATTTGATATCGTACCAAAGCTAATTGAACAATTTCGAAATAGTCGTAAACAAAAGGGCGGTGAAATAAGCTATGTCTGAAAAATTTGATGTAATCGTTGTTGGTGCAGGACCTGCTGGTACTTCATGTGCGTATACATGTGCGAAAAATGGATTAAATGTATTACTTATTGACAGAGGAGAATATCCAGGGGCCAAAAATGTAATGGGTGGCGTATTATATCGTAAGCAAATGGAGGAAATTATTCCTGAATTTTGGAAGGAAGCTCCTCTTGAGCGACCGGTAATAGAGCAACGATTTTGGATGATGGATAAAGAATCAATGATTACCTTTGGGTATAAAGGGCTTGAATGGGCAAAAGAACCATATAACAATTTTACCGTGCTACGGGCAAAATTTGATCAATGGTTTGCGAGTAAGGCCGTAAGAGAGGGAGCATTGCTCATTAACGAAACGGTTGTAACAGAATGTATTGTAGAGAATGACAGAGTAATAGGGGTACGGACAGACCGCCCAAACGGAGAGGTGTATGCAGACGTTGTCGTTTTGGCAGATGGAGTTAACTCTCTTTTAGGAAAACAACTAGGCTTCCATAAAGAATTTAAACCTGATGAAGTTGCACTAACAGTTATGGAAGTAATCAATATGCCAAAGGATAAAATTAATGACCGTTTCAATCTTGAGGACAATCAGGGCTGTACGGTTGAAATCTTTGGGGATTCAACGAAGGGCAATCTAGGAACTGCCTTTCTTTATACAAACAAGGATAGTTTAAATATCGGTGTCGGAACAACGTTATCAAGTATGATAAAAGCGAAACTGAAGCCCTATGATTTGCTAGATTATTTAAAAAATCATCCAATGGTAAAGCCATATGTCGATGGTGGTGAGCCCGTTGAATATTTAGCTCATTTGATACCAGAAGGTGGTTATAATTCAATTCCAAAGCTTGTAGGAAATGGTGTTATCGTGGTAGGGGATGCTGCACAGTTAGTAAATGCCATCCATCGTGAAGGTTCGAACATGGCGATGGCTTCAGGCAAAATGGCGGCAGAAGCCATTATACGCGCTAAAGAATTAGGGCGCTACGATGAGGAAGCATTAGATGCTTATCGCATCAATCTTTATAATAGTTTTATAGGAAAAGATCTAAAAAAATACAAAGATGCTACCCATACCTTTGAAAACCACCCGCAGTATTTTAATGAATATCTACCTATGATGAATCAAGCTATGAGTAAGTTCTTTACCGTTGATGGGACACCAAAACGTGATAAGCAGAAGGAAATTATCCGTTCGATTACAAACGAGAAAGGTAAATTAAATGTCTTTAAAGATATGTATCGCGCATGGAAGGTGATGAAATAATGTCAAAAAACATTGAGGATAAACAGTATTTGGTTCGCTTTAAGGCTGCAAAGGAATCGCATCTAACTGTACTCGATCACGATGTTTGTATGACCAAATGTCCAGATAAGCTATGTACTATTTTCTGTCCAGCGGAGGTATATAAGTGGGAAAACATTCGCATGCATGTTGGGTACGAAGGCTGTCACGAATGTGGAAGCTGTCGAATAGGTTGTCCATATCAGAATATCAAATGGGAATATCCTCAAGGCGGGCATGGAGTTGTATTTAGACTAGCTTAACCGATATTCTTTTATATAGATTTATATCCCAAATCATTTAGGTTTGGGATATCTTCTATTCATACAAGGGTTTGTCTAGACAGGTTAAGGGGTTAGATGTTCAGATTAGATTCGCTACATTTTGCTCGTAATATCATGAGATAGTTAAGTTTCACGGGCTTGTCCTATCATCATTATTACTGTTTTATTAGTGTGTATATTTTTTCACAAATAAGTCCAAAAAGGGAAAGCATATGGTGGAGGGGGTTAGACAATTTCTTTGCTAGAAGTGTGTAGGTTAAATTGATCGCACATGCATTTGCCTTCTAATTCTTTCGCAAACGTTAATGCATCATGAATGGATGTTATCGGATGAGAGAGATAATGAGGTTTTTGGTAATCAAAAAACCCTTCTACATTTGAAGCGAATACAAGTACTTTCCAATGAGCAATCCTATTATCTTGACCGGATTCAACACCTTCCATAGCAATAAGCCAATGTGTTGCAAATGGTAAGTCAGAAAGTGTCAACAAATCACTTTGCCCAATTGGGATAAGGGGCTTTTGATAAAATTCACTGAAATTTGGAAACGCATTCACTTTGAAGCACTCCTTTCAACGAAAACAATTTTATAAGTACATTATATGTGAAGACTCCAGAGAGATGAAAAATTATTTAACTTTTCAGAAAAAAAGTTAGTGGGACAGAGGGACAGGTTTGGTGTCCCACGAAAATTTTCATGCAAATAAAGAGGACCCTGGTTTGCAACAAAAAAATATGCCACGCTATTTATTAATAAAAGGCATCCGATGTCCTCGGATGCCTAACAATATATATACTTTATAATAAGTCTTGTGCACAAAGAATGTATGATTGCGTCTACATTGCTTATATTTGATTCCATTCGTTTAGTTTTTTGTCGGATGGTAATAGGAAAGCTAATATACCAAGTACCGGAAGAAAGCCCATGGTAATAATAGTGCTAGTTAAGCCAATTGCATCTGCAAGTGAACCAATTGCAATTGAACCGATTGCACCCATTCCAAAAGCAAGGCCAACAATTAAACCAGACATAGTACCAATTTTTCCTGGTAATAATTCCTGGGCATATACAACTGTAACTGAAAAGCTTGATAAAAGAATAAAACCAATTACGGCAACAAGTCCATATGCTACGTAAGGTCCAACAAAAGGTAACAGAATTGCTAACGGTGCAGATCCCAGTAATGAAAGTAATATCACATTTCGTTTTCCAAATTTGTCAGCAAGTGGTCCACCAAAGAAGGTTCCTAGTGCTCCAGTTGCTAAAAATATAAAAATATAAACCTGAGATTGTGAGATAGAATACTGGTATTTCTCAATGATATAGAAGGAATAAAAGTTTGTCATGCTCGACATATACCAAGATCTCGCAAACACAATAAAAACAATCATTAGTAAAGCTATTTTTATAGCTTTAGAGTTTTGAGTACTTGTAGTTGAAGACTTCTTCGATTTTTTAATGAGAACAGTCTTTTGTAAGGTTTGAGAGTACCAACGCGCGATATAAAAAAGTAGACCAACAGCAAGTGCAGCAACTAATGAAAACCAAATTGCTCCAAACTGGCCTAAAGGTACAAGTATAAGAGCAGTAATGACAGGTGCAAGTGCCTGACCTGAATTCCCCCCAACTTGGTAAATGGATTGTGCCAATCCTCGTCTACTCCCTGCTGCCATATATGCTACCCGTGATCCCTCCGGATGAAATACTGCTGATCCAATTCCGATACATAGTACAGAAAGAATGATGGTAGTAAAGGTTGGTGCAAATGAAAGACCGATTACTCCGAAGAAGGTAAAAGTTAACCCTACAGGTAAAGCATAGGGCATTGACTTCTTATCTGTATACCAACCAACTACGGGCTGCATGACAGACGAAACAACCTGTAGGGCAAATGAAATAAGTCCTAACTGCGTAAAAGTTAATCCCATTGATTTTTCTAAAATAGGAAACATTGCAGGAATAATGGCTTGAATAGAGTCATTCAGCATGTGGCAGATGCCTATTATAAATAAAATTCCATAAAGGGTATTCTGTTCTGGGGTGGTATTATTATTTGTTTTTGTTTTAGCTGCAAGCATATTAATTCTCCTTTGTATACTCAAAGATAGTTCAACAAAATTACTTATAAGCTATATAAATCAGTTATCATATACTTTATGAAAAACCTTTTTATAACTTTTGTAAAGAAGTAAATATATAAAAAAGCAATCAAGTTATTACAAAAATCGACATATTATTTCCCGGGCTATGCCCTTTACCTTATTTGAAATTTCTGATAAATTTAAATTATCACATCATACTTGAAGGGGAGGAAGCAGCCGATGAAATATAGAAGATTAGGACGTTCCGGTCTAAAAGTCAGTGAAATAAGTCTAGGAAGCTGGCTAACTTTTGGAAAAACCGTAGATGTAAGTATGGCAACGAAAACGATACATAAAGCCTACGAATTAGGCGTTAATTTTTTTGATTCAGCCAATGTGTATGAAAGAGGAGAAGGTGAACGTATTCTAGCAAATGCTCTTAAGGAATTTCCCCGTTCATCATATGTGATTACTACAAAGGCGTTTTGGCCAATGGGAGAAGGTCCTAATGATAAGGGACTTTCCAGAAAGCATATTATGGAACAAGTTCATGCTAGCTTGAAAAGAATGAATTTAGAGTATGTAGATGTATTTTACTGTCACCGTTATGACCATGATACACCGGTAGAAGAAACTCTAAGAGCTATTGATGATTTAATAAGACAAGGAAAGATTCTATATGTAGGTGTAAGTGAATGGTCTGCTGCTCAAATTCAAGAAGCGATTACGATTGCTGATAAATATCTATTAGATAGAATCATAGTAAATCAACCTCAATATAATATGTTTCATCGGGATATTGAGGACGAGATAATACCGGTATCTGAGAAGAATGGTATTTCACAGGTAGTTTTTTCTCCGTTAGCTCAGGGTGTTCTTACTGGAAAGTACAAGGGTGGTACGATACCTACCGGAAGTAGAGGTGCAAATGAACAGGTTAACGGATGGGTAAAGAAAATAATCAATGACATCGTATTAACAAAATTAGATCGTCTGGAAGACCTTGCAAAAGAAATGGGGATTACGTTACCAGAACTTGCACTCTCCTGGATTTTAAGACAGCACAATATAGCAAGCACCTTAGTCGGCGCATCTAATCCTGAACAAATTCAGGCAAACGCCAAAGCCTCCGACATCGTTTTAAGCTTTGAAGAAATCAAAAGAGTCGAAGAAATCCTAACCGTTTGATCAGTGGAAGTGGGACAAAGGGGACAGGTACTGTGTCCCTCTTGCTGGTTAATCCTATTGAAATGTTGAAAGAGTGCCGATGATTGTCATTGAGCACTTTTTTAATTTGGGGAATGCATAGAAGGGGGAGAGATATGATTTATCATGAATTTATTCTAAAGCTCATAGAATTAAAATAAAGCCCATAGAATGATAAAATTGAACAAATAGAAGCAGAAATCACCACTGCAAGCCTTATATTACTAAACTCCTAACAAAAAATTACACAAGACACAATTCTTCTATCGTAAAACTATCATTTTCTCACCCTATAAATGAAAAACTCGCATGGAAGATAAGATTTCCATGCGAGTACAGCTCCAACAAATATTAAGAATAAAGACTTGATGAATTAGAATTAGTTGAACTTAGTTGGTCCACTTTTGATTGACAGATAGGGAATCGTACTTCAACGTTTGTCCCTTGCCCAGCAGTACTTTGTACCTCTATTGTTCCCTTATACATATCAACAATTCGCTTGCAAATGACTAGACCAAGCCCTGTTCCGGTATCTTTACTCGTGTAAAAGGGGGTGAAGAGTTTTTTTAGTAAATGTTCTGGAATACCCGTTCCAGTATCTGAAATCACGAGTAGACTATTTGTTTCTTCCTTATTTACAGTGATTGAAAGGGTACCACCTTTTTCATGCATGGATTCCAATGCATTCTTTGACAGGTTAAGCACAAGCTGCTTAATATTGTCCTTTGAACACATAATGTGTAAAGGAGATTTAGAAAGCTCCAATTTGAATCCAAGATTATATAGATTTGCCTCAGATTGAATGATTGGCTCCAATTCCTTAATAATTTCGTTTAGCTCATACCTTGCAAGTTTTTCTGCTGTGGGTTTACCAAGCACGAGAAACTCGTTAACGATATCATTGATTCTAGTAATTTCCTCTTGAATGACTGAGAAATAAAATTGATCAGATGAGTCTTTGTGCTTTTCACTAAGGAGTTGAATAAGCCCTTTAATACCTGTTAACGGATTTTTAATCTCATGTGCAGTACTAGCTGCAAGGGTGCCAATTAATTCAAGTTTTTGTAAGTCATTTTCTGCTCTTTCTCTTTTAGCCTGTCTTTTTAACATGATATATTTCGCTAATAAAAACAGAATGTGAGTAAGGATGAATACTAAAATACAAAATATAATGGAGTTAAGAGTAAAAATATTTTTATTAAAAAAGTTGACTCCAGGTCTCGCTTCTATTTTCCAGGATACATTATCAAGTCTACTACTAATAAGTGGGGTTGTTATTGAGTTAAAGTCCTGATTTGTACGAATTATAATTTGGTCTTTCGTGTCTATTACTCTCACAAACGCGTCAGGGGTTAACACCTTTAAGACATTTTCTAAGTAATCCAGACGAAGGCTAACTAACAGCACGCCTTCTATTTTTTCATTACTAATGACTGGGGTTGCAATTGTTACAATTTTACGTCCTGTAATACTTCCAATATGAGCTGGGGACACTCTTGTCTCTTTTGTTGAAAGGACTTGTTGAAAGTAATCACGTTGAAATATATTTACCTTTTTATTTGTTTTGTTTGAAGAAATCAGTATGTCACCTTCAAGATTTGCCCAGTAAAACCCTGAATAACGATCATCTTTATCTTGGAACTTTGTGAGTATTTGTTCAATTTCTTCTTGATTCTCTTTATTATGGATGACATAACTAAGCGTTTCTAAACTTGCAATTGTTTCACCAATAAAACTATCAATGTAATTTTTATGAAAATGAATAATATCCTCTGTTCTTTCAGCTTCACTCTCAATTGTTTGATCGTAACTGTAACGCATAAATAAAACACTACAAATTAGTGTTGGTAAAATAACGATTAATAAATACGTTAGTATATTTTTTGTAACTGGTGACTTTATTATCAACTTGTATTCTCCTTAATCGCCCATTAGTAGATATATTATAACAAACTGATGTCAAAAGGAGAAACATACATAATTATTAAAAAGGATTTGACCAAACACTTCAATTTGTATACGGTAAGTATGTAGTTTAAGGAGGGAAAGAAAGTGAATTGGAATGAAATCTATCAAACGGCAATTGAGTGGACTGAACAGGCTGGGGAAATTCTTCGAGCTGCAACTAAGGAAATTCTTCAAGTAGAGTACAAGACATCAGCTGCCGATTTAGTAACAAACAAGGATAAGCAAATTGAGCAATTTTTTATGGACCGTCTTTCGGAAAAGTATCCGTCACATTTCCTATTAGGCGAAGAAGGACTTGCAAAGGATAAACAGTTTAATCCTGAAAATGAAATCGTGTGGATTGTTGACCCAATAGATGGAACGACAAATTTTGTACATCAAAAAAGAAATTTTGCTATTTCGGTTGGGATATATGAAAAAGGAGAACCAAGGGTTGGTATTGTTTATGACCCGATTGCAAAAGAGATGTTTCATGCGCAAATCGGGACAGGTGCTTTCCTGAATAATCAGCTCCTACCTAATTTAGATGAAAAATCGCTAGAGGAAGCAAATATTAGTATTAACCAGCTATGGTTAGTTCCGAACGATAAAGTGGACCATACTATTTTTACAGAGGTTATTCAAAAGGCTAGGGGTACACGGTACCTTGGTTCTGCAGCTTTAGAAATAGCATATGTTGCTTGTGGTAGATTAGATACATATATTGATTTTCGATTATCACCATGGGATATAGCAGGTGGTATGGTTATTTTACAGGAGGTTCAGGGTGTCATGAAGAATCTCGAAAATAATTCGTTCTCCGTCTTTAATCCAGGTATAACGATATTCTCAAATAGTAATGTGTTAGAAGAAATACTGCTCAATAGTAAAAAAGACTAGGGAATTAGCTCTAGACTGTAATATTATTGTAAACTTTCAGTAAAATAATGAAAAAATATGTCGAAATTAGTAATTTTTTATTATATAATAAAAATGATTTTTTTTTACTTTTACAATCTTAGGAGGAGAGAGAATGAAAAAGATTTTATCTTTACTAATGGCGTTTGGTTTACTTTTCGCTGTTACTGCTTGTGGCACTTCTGAAGAAAAATCAGACGAAAATGCAAACGGTGGAGACGGAGAAAAAGCTGAAGAAGTGAAAGAATTAACGATGGGATTCATTCCTTCACAAGAAGCTGATCAAATCGCAGACAACGTTAAGCCACTTGAAGAATACTTAACTGAACAACTTGGTGTACCTGTTAAGGCAGAAGTTATGATTGACTTCGTAGGACTAGTTGAAGGTATGAGAACTGGCCAAATTGACATTGGTTTTACAAACCCATTTGGTTATGTACAAGCTAAAGAGCGTGCTGATGTAGAAGTTTTAGTAAAAGCAATCCGTAACGGATCAGATACATACAAAGCTCAGTTCATCGCTGCTGCAGATTCTGATCTTAACTCTGTAGAAGATTTAGTTGCACAAGAAGGATTAACTTGGGCTTTTGGTGATACATTATCAACTTCAGGTTACTTATTCCCAGCTTCTAAGTTAATGGAAATGGGCGTTGAGAATCTTGATACATTCTACAATCAAACTGCTGTTGGTGGACATGATAATGCTGTTCTTGCAGTATTAGAAGGTCAGGCTGACTTTGCTACTACTTTTGATGATGCTCGTGATACACTTGAGAAAGATCATCCAGATGTAAAAGATAAAGTAAAAGTAATTGGTTATACTGATGAAATTCCAAACGACGGTGTTTCTGTACGTAAAGATCTTCCAGAAGATATGAAAGCTAAGATTAAAGAAGCTTTCTTAGCAATTAATGATAACGAAGATGTTCTTGCAGTAATGACTGAAGTATACACTTGGAGCGGTATTGCAGAAGCTTCTGACGAGGAATTCGATATCGTTCGTGATGTATACGCGAAATTTAAAGATCAGTTAGAGCAATAAACTTGTAATAGCAATCTTATAATTGATAAATCCATAAAGAGAGAGGAGACATCTTCTCTCTTTTTTACCGGCATGAACTAATTGTAAATTCCTATATGAAAACTCCATAATTTAGATATCGTTACTGTTACACTCTCGCTTGGCTATATTAAACATCAATACATCGAAACAATTCTATAGGTAGTAGGAATGCCCTAAAGAATGTAAAGGAGCAACGAAATGATTGAATTTAAAAATGTTTCTTTAACTTATCCAAATGGCCATCAAGGTTTAAAAAACATTAATGTTAAAATTAATCCTGGTGAATTCATAGTTGTGGTAGGTTTGTCTGGAGCTGGAAAATCCACTTTTATCAGAAGTATTAACCAATTAGTTAAGCCTACTGACGGAGAGTTATTAATAGATGGAAAAAATACCTTAGCGTATAAGGAAAGAGAATTAAAGAATTTACGTAAAAATATCGGAATGATTTTCCAAAACTATAACCTAGTAAATCGTATGTCAGTTCTTCGTAATGTGTTAACAGGAAGACTAGGTCATATGGGTACCTTGAAGAGTCTACTAGGTCTTTTTTCTCAAGAAGATAAAGAGTTAGCAATAAGCAACCTACAACGAGTTGGTATTGAAGAAAAAGCATATGTTCGTGCAGATCAGCTAAGTGGTGGTCAACAGCAACGTGTAAGTATTGCCCGTGCATTAACGCAAAAGCCAAAATATATTCTAGCAGATGAGCCGGTAGCAAGTCTTGACCCACCTACTTCACATGTTGTTATGAGGGATTTAAAGAAGATTAACCAAGAGCTTGGTATTACTACAATTGTTAACCTTCACTTTATTGATATGGCAATGGAATATGCTGATCGTATCATTGGTATGAGGGCAGGGGAAATTGTATTTGATGGACCAGTATCAACTGTTAATGAAAAAACCTTCGAGCAAATCTATGGCCGTCCAATTAAGGAAGCTGATATGCGCGGGAGTGTAGATGATGAGTAAAGTAGCTGAGCCGATTCAAAAGAAAATACCGGTTGTACCGATGCGTACAAAAGCATCAATAACAACTATTTTAATTGTTGTTTTTGGTATTTATATATTTGCAGCGCGCTTTACAGAAGCGTACCCAGAAGAAATTATTAAGGGAATGCCGATTGTTTTTGAATTTATTGTCAAGGACTTGATTCCTCCTAATTGGGGCTATGCAAAGACAGTTATGACAAGTCTGATTGAGACATGGAATATGGCACTACTCAGTACAACATTGGCGGCTATTTTTGCCCTCCCAATAAGCTTTTTTGCAGCAAAAAATATTAACAAGAGTAAAGGTTTCTACTCTATAGTCCGTTTTGTTTTAAACATTTTACGTACAATTCCAGAGCTAATTTTGGCTGTAATCTTAGTTGCTTTTATGGGAATTGGTGCACTAGCTGGTGTCGGAGCACTTTTTATCTTCTCTTTTGGGATATTAGCAAAATTAATTAGTGAAACGATTGAAGCTATTGATCCAAACCCATTAGAAGCAATACGTGCAACCGGTGGGAATGTTGTCCAAGTTATTTGGTACGGAGTAATGCCGCAAATTTTACCACACTTTACGTCATATGCTTTATACGTTCTTGAAATTAATGTTCGTGCATCTGTAGTGCTTGGTTTTGTTGGAGCTGGTGGTATCGGTTTGATTTTAAAGCATCAGTTAGCACTCTTTAATTTCGGTAACGTATCTACGATTGTTATCATGACGTTCATTGCGGTTACAATTATTGATTTTATTAGTAACCGGGTAAGGGAGCGATTGATGTAATGAGTAAGACAACAGAACTATTAAAGCCACCACCAAGAAAAGGTCGTTGGAAATTCTTTGCAATCTTTCTTGTACTCGTTTATTTATATTATGTAGCTTTTACAATGACAGACTTAACATTTAGAGGTTCTTCATTAAGTCCAGGAGCAATCTTTAAACGTTTATTCTGGGATCCATTCTTTATGGAAGAAATCAGAGTGAAAATTCCTGAATATGCATATTATATGCTTGAATCAGTGTTAATTGCCTATGCAGGTACCTTAATCGCTGCAGTACTAGCAATTCCATTCGGTTTCTTAGCTGCTAGTAATATGTCTAAACTATCAACTGCTGGTAAATGGATTCTAAATGGGATAAGAGCATTTCCTGAAATCGTATTGGCAATTATCTTCGTAGCGGCTGTAGGTATTGGTCCATATGCGGGAGTATTAGCTGTAGGGATTCACTCAATTGGTATGTTAGGTAAGCTTTATGCTGAAGTTATTGAATCAATTGATATGAAGGTTCTAGAGGCATTAAAAGCAAATGGGGCAAACCGTCTTCAAGTCATTTGGTACGGTGTTATTCCACAAATTATTCCACAGTTTTCAAACTATGCAATGTATCGTTTTGAAGTTGATGTTCGTGCATCTACCATCCTTGGTGTAGTTGGAGCAGGCGGTATTGGTGTTCCACTAATTATTGCTTCCATGCAACGTAACTGGGAGCAAGTTGGTATGATGTTAATGATTATTATTGTGGTTGTAACTATCATTGACTTTGTCAGTGGTAAAATTCGTAGTAAAATTGTATAAATGCATAATCTTAAAGCACTTCTGTGTACATTCAGAGAGTGCTTTTTTTATAGGTCTTCTGTGTCCTCATTTTTTATGGATAGACTGCGTATTTACGCCTCTGTAAAAGATGATAATATAAGGCTGTTTTCGAAACTTTGTTACTTTTGTATTAAGTTGACAGTTACGTTTTTAGAAGGGTGATTGGAGCGTATGTCACGAGACTCCAGCGGGAAAATCGTGGCCAGGTGAGACCCCGCAGGAGCGCAGCTCACGAGGAGGCTCACGGACCCCCCGCGGAAAGCGAGTGTCAGGAGCGGAATTCACCAATCTATGTAATAGCGCCTTATTGAATAAAGCAAATAGCAACAAACTTTTAGAAAAGAGCCAAATATAAAAAGCATATCTTAATTGTTCACCTTTAATAGTTTCTATTTCATTTTTTTATTTTCGTGTATACTAATATTGGTATATATTTGTATGAGTAACTGTATGGACATTTTCATCAAATGGCGACTTGCCGCTAGATAAACTATGTAAAGAGGTAACTTATCATGAATTCTATAACAATTACAATACTGGAAACAAGTGATGTACATGGGAATATTCTACCAATTAATTATGGTAGTAATGAGCCTGCAGAAGTAGGACTCGTAAAGATTGCTACTATTATTAAAGACGAAAAAAAGCAGAACAAAAATACAATTCTTGTTGATAATGGTGACCTTATCCAAGGGACTCCACTCACTTATCATTATGTCCGCTCTCGAAATAAGGAAATCAATCCGATGATAAAAATTCTAAATGAGTTACATTATGATGCTGCTGTCATCGGAAATCACGAATTCAACTATGGTATGGATGTTTTACAACAAGCTATAAAGGAATCCTCGTTCCCTTGGTTATCTGCAAATATTCTTCATGAAGAGACAAAAATACCCTTCTTTGGTAAGCCCTATAAAATGATAGAGCTAGAAGAAGGGGTTAAAATCGCAATTCTTGGAGTAACCACTCACTATATTCCGAACTGGGAAAATCCTGAACACATTAAACATCTTGTTTTTGAAGATGCATTAGAGGTTACAAAAATCTGGGTTGAAAAGATCAGGAAAGAAGAGCAGCCAGACGTTATGATTGTTTCCTATCATGGTGGCTTTGAAGCTGATTTGGAGACAGGTAAGCCAACTGAAAAGGCTACTGGGGAAAATCAAGGGTATCGAATTTGCCAGGAAGTCGAAGGAATTGACTTACTTCTCACAGGTCATCAGCATCGTTCACTTGTCGGAAGAGTGAATGGAGTACCGATTATACAACCAAGTTTTAATGGGCAAGCAATTGGCAAAGCAACGATTACTTTATCCAAGAACCAAAATACATGGACAATTTCTGATTCTACAACTGAATTGCTACCTGTTCAATCAGTGGAGGTTGATACAGAAATAGAGGTGTTAGTTCGTGATTATGAGTCTGAGACCCAACAATGGTTGGATAAACCGATTGGGAAAGTGATTGGAGATATGACAATTGATGACCCAATAAAAGCACGCCTACAAGATAATGCATTAGTTGAATTTATTAATAAGGTTCAAATGAGTGCGGCACAGGTTTCAATATCGAATACAGCACTATTTAATAATGTGACAAAAGGCTTTCCTGAGAACATTACGATGAGAGATGTTGTATCGAATTATATCTATCCGAATACATTGTCTGTTGTTCGTATTTCAGGTAACGACTTGAAGGAAGCATTAGAAAGAAGTGCAAGTTATTTCATTTTAAGAGATGGAAAAGTAGAGGTAAATCCTTCTTTTACAACACCAAAGCCTCAGCATTATAACTACGATATGTGGGAAGGCATTGAGTATATCTTTGATATTACAAAGCCATTTGGGGAGCGTGTGGTTCACTTAACTTTTAAGGGAGAACAAATAGATCCGAATGGTGAATACGATGTAGTTATGAACAATTATCGTGCAGGCGGTGGTGGTGATTATCTGATGTTTAAAGATAAACCAATTATTAAGGATATTCCACTAGATATGTCTGAACTCATTGCAAATTACATACTTGAAAGAGGTACGATAGAAGCAACTGTGAATAACAACTGGAAGGTAATTTGGGATTGAATTTCAATAAGGAAAGGCTGCCAATTGGCAGCCTTTTATTCATTGCTTTCATTTGGAAGTATCAAGATTTCTACCCGTCTATTTTGTTTTCGGCCTTCAGGTGTATCATTTGACGCGATAGGTTCAAATTCACCAAGACCACGTGAGCTAAAATGACTAGGGTTTAGTTTCTCATTTTCTAGTAAAACTGCTAAAAAGTTAACAGACCTCATGACACTCAAATGCCAGTTGCTTTTAAATTCACGATTGTTAATTGGTACATTATCCGTATGCCCACTTACAATAATATTACGTGGTGGGTTCATAACTAACAACTCGGAAATCTCTCTTGCAAGCTCAGCGTCCTCTGGTCGAACTTTAGCACTTGCTGAATCAAAAAATGCACCGTCTTTTAACGTTACGAGTAAACCATCATCCCTTAATCGAGTTTGTAGACTTAAATTTAATCCATTTTCCTCTATATAACCATTGATTTTCTTTTGGAGTTCCTTTAGTTCTTCCTGTTCTTGTTGTTTTTTCTCTTCTTCTTCGTTTTCTTTTTCAGGTTCAATTGACTTTACTTCAACGGGTTCTGGACTTTCGTGTTCGAGGAAAGAAGTACCACCGTTAAAAATATTATTAAACGAACTTGCGAGTGCTTTGAATTTTTGTGCATCCACCGAACTTGCTGCAAATAATACAATAAATAAAGCTAATAGCAAGGTAAGAACATCCGCGTATGGAACTAACCAAGATTCATCCATATGCTCATCGTGATGAGCTTTCTTTTTTTTCTTAGCCATCTATCGATTCACCCTCAGTCATAACCTTTTGACGATCCTTTTTTGATAGATATGTAGAAAGCTTTTGCTCAATTGCTCTTGGGGATTGTCCTTCAAGAACTGACAGAACTCCTTCAATCATAACCTCTTTGATTTTGATTTCCTGCTTTGACTTTCTTTTTAACTTATTAGCGAATGGATGCCATAGTACATATCCAGTAAAGATACCTAGCAATGTTGCTACGAAGGCGGCTGATATAGCCTTTCCTAATTCATCTGTATTGTCCATATGACTTAAGGCAGAAATTAGACCGACTACTGCTCCTAGAACCCCTAAGGTTGGTGCATAAGTACCTGCTTGTGAGAAAATGGAGGCACCGGATAAATGACGTTCTTCCATTGCTTCAATTTCTTCGGTCATTACATCTCGAATAAATTCTGCACTTTGTCCATCAACTGCCATACTCAAGCCATTTTTTAAGAATTCATCATCAACCTCTGCCACTTTGACTTCTAGTGCTAGAAGTCCTTCTTTCCGAGCGATAGTCGCCCAATTAGAAAACATCGGGATTAGTTCCTCGACTGTAAGCATTTTTCTCTCTTTAAAAAGGATCCCAAATAGCTGTGGAACTCGTTTTAATTCACTTGTCGGAAATGCAATAGTAACAGCAGCAATTGTTCCTAAAATTATGATTAAAATTGCTGCTGGATTTAGAAGGGCGGAGAGGTCAACTCCCTTTAAAACCATCCCTACAAAAACTGCGATTAACCCGAGTATTACCCCTATTAATGACGACTTATCCAATTTGAATCACCTGTGCTTTCAACGTTAGTAAAAGATTAGTAGTTTTAATTTTAATTAGTACACTACTCATTTTCTTTGTTAGTTTTTTATTCTGATTCTGTATTTTATATCGACAGGATTTGCGAACCTTTTAGCGTTTCTTATCATAAAGTCACTTATTTTGATGAAGATTTAATTGTGGAAAAATAGAGGAAGGTTGGTTTACAATAAAATAGAATACATATTCTATTAGAAAAAGGTGAACCCCAATGAACTTTAATGACTATCAATACGTTCGTCCCAATATGGAAGAGGTAGAACAAACATTTAATGCTGCTTTAGAGAGATTCAAAAATGCTGCAACTGCCGTTGAGCAAGACAAAGCAATGAAAGAAATAATTGCAGTACATAGAAGAGTGGACACCGCATTTAACCTTTGTTATGTCAGACATACAATCGATACAAATGATGAATTTTATAAACAGGAGCAAGATTATCTTGACGAAATTCAACCACTAGTTCAAGGTCTTACTACTTCATATTACAAGGAATTAGTTGGTTCTAAGTTTCGCGAAGAGCTTGAGAAAAAATGGGGGAAACACCTCTTTAATTTTGCTGATACACAATTGAAGACATTTTCATCTGAGGTAGTGGAAGATCTTCAACAAGAAAACAAGCTAACATCTGAGTATACAAAGCTTGTGGCTTCGGCAAAAATAGAGTTTGAAGGGGAAGAGTATACGTTAGCACAGCTTCAACCTTTTGCAGAATCAACTGACCGTGATATGAGAAAGAAAGCAAATGAAGCACGCTTTGCCTTTTATAAGGAGCACCAAGAAAAATTCGATGAAATTTATGATAAGCTTGTAAAGGTACGTACAAAAGTTGCTCATAAACTAGGCTTCAATAATTTTGTTGAACTAGCCTATGCAAGACTTTCTAGAACAGATTACAACGCGGAAATGGTAGCTAACTTCAGAAATCAGGTGAAGGAACATATCGTACCGCTTGCTGTAAATTTACGTAAACGCCAAGCAGAGAGAATCGGTGTCGATGCATTAAAGTACTATGACGAGTCCTTCCGCTTCAAAACAGGAAACGCAGTTCCTAAGGGTGATCCAGAATGGATTATCGCAAACGGCCAGAAAATGTATGAAGAACTATCTGAAGAAACAAAAGAATTCTTTAATTTTATGATCGATAACAATCTCATGGACTTAGTAGCGAAAAAAGGAAAAGCAAGTGGTGGATATTGTACGTATATTAGTGATTATCAGTCACCATATATCTTCTCAAACTTCAATGGTACATCTGGAGACATTGATGTCCTAACGCATGAAGCAGGTCATGCGTTCCAAGTGTATTCAAGCAGACATTTCGAAGTCCCAGAATACAACTGGCCAACATATGAAGCATGTGAAATCCATTCTATGAGTATGGAATTTTTCACATGGCCATGGATGGAATTGTTCTTCAAAGAGGATACAGACAAATACAAATTTGCCCATCTAAGTGAAGCACTTTTATTCCTTCCATATGGAGTGGCTGTTGATGAATTCCAGCACTTTGTATATGAGAACCCTGAAGCAACTCCAGCAGAGCGTAACAAAGCATGGAGAGAAATTGAGCACAAGTACATGCCAAACAAAGACTACGATGGAAATGAATACCTAGAGCAAGGTGGATTCTGGCAACGTCAAAGTCATATCTACACAACGGCATTTTACTATATCGACTATACATTGGCTCAAATTTGTGCATTCCAATTCTGGAAAAAATCAAGAGAGAACCATGATACTGCTTGGGCTGATTATGTGCACCTTTGCAAACAAGGTGGTAGTAAGCCATTCCTTCAACTAGTAGAGGTTGCAAATCTACTATCACCATTTGAAGATGGCACTGTCCAATCAGTCGTTGGTGAAATCGAAGCTTGGTTAAATAGTGTTGACGACAAACAATTATAAGTTTTATGGGGGCTGTGAACTTTGGGTTCACAGCCTTTTTTTTGTAGAAATTAATAGTATTATAAAATTTTTGTAAATAAAGGATGTTCTCTCGATGTCTAGGAGAGGAGGGTTTTCGAGATATTGGTAAATGACGGAGGTTCTCGATTCCCTAGAAAGGAGAAATTGTAAGTAAAAGGTCGCTGACGAGTGTTATCGATGCCCAATAGAGGTGGGTTAGCGCGAAAATGGTCACCGATGGAGGTTCTCAATGCCCAAGAGAGAAGGCTACGCGCTGAAAAAAGTCACTGAAGGAGGATCTCGATGCCCAAAAGAGAAGGCCACGCGCGAAAAAGGTAACTGACGGAGGTACTCGATGCCCAAAAGAAGAGGTCACGCGTGAAAAAGGTAACTGACGGAGGTACTCGATGCCCAAAAGAAGAGGCCACGCGCGAAAAAGGTCACTGAAGCGCGTTCTCGATGCCCAAAAGAGAAGGCCATACGTGAAAAAGGTAACTGATGGATGTTCTGGATGCCCAAGAGAGGAGGTCACGCGTGAAAAAGGTCACTGAAGTACGTTCTCGATGCCCAAAAGAGAAGGCCACGCGCGAAAAAGGTAACTGACGGAGGTACTCGATGCCCAAAAGAAGAGGTCACGCGTGAAAAAGGTAACTGACGGAGGTACTCGATGCCCAAAAGAAGAGGCCACGCGCGAAAAAGGTCACTGAAGCGCGTTCTCGATGCCCAAAAGAGAAGGCCATACGTGAAAAAGGTAACTGATGGATGTTCTCGATGCCCAAGAGAGAAGGCCACGCGTGAAAAAGGTCACTGAAGTACGTTCTCGATGCCCAAAAGAGAAGGCCACGCGCGAAAAAGGTAACTGAAGTATGTTCTCGATGCCCAAAGAGGGGCCACTCGCGAAAAAAGGTAACTGAAGGATGTTCTCGATGCCCAAAAGAGAAGGCCATACGTGAAAAAGGTAACTGATGGATGTTCTCGATGCCCAAAAGAGGGGCCATGCGCGAAAAAAGGTAACTGAAGGATGTTCTCGATGCCCAAAAGATGGGCCATGCGCGAAAACGGTTACTGAAGCTTGTTCTCAATACCCGAAAAAGGAGGCCACACGCGACAGCGTCCTCGACACCTAAAAAACTAGAAAAACTGATGACTGAAGATATAAGTTTTAATTCTAAATCTCTTCGTAGTATGACCAGCGATTCTTCACCACTAATTTAAAATTTAAATTTAGTATCCCACGTATCCTCTTTTTTGAACTCACGACCTGACACCACTCGTGAACACCATTTGTAGTAATCCGTGCATTAGGAAAAAGCAGCTTAAATTCGTTAATGCTACGAAGTACGGCAGTTTCAGTTAATTCTGTATATCCACATTCCTTACAACTACACTTTTTTCCCTGCACGCAAATTAAAAATGAATGACATTCCAGACAAATAATCCCTTTTTGCAATGAAGTGTAGTCATACCGTGGTACCTGCGTAAAAGCGGAACCATTCATATGTAATAACACTAGCTTTTCAGCAAGCAGAGCATGTTTTTTAGTTAATTTTGAATGGATATTACTTATTTTGTTCAAATAGCGATTAACCTGGGTGGGAAGAATGATTGGTTTATTGAGGGGAGCCTGGTATAAGGTGAATTCGGGATTGATAAATACAACAGAAGTATTAATTTCGAGGGTAAATCCAAGATTGAGTAGTAGCTGACGAAATAAGGCTTCGGTTCTGCTTATTTGGTGAAGTGGATTAATAATTTCAGTTTTGGGTTTCTTATATAATTTATCTGACTCGTAGTAATAGTCCCCGTCATAATTTTTTATTTCGAAAAGGTAAATAGTATCTGAGGTAATGAGAAGTGAATCGATTTGGAAGGTGGTGTTATTTATTTTTAATAGTAAATCATTTAATACCATACAATCACACTGGATTTTTTCTAATAGATAATCAAAAGCTCTTTCTCCTTCGTACCCTTTAATAAGGTTAAGATAGTATTGCTTGTCCTTATCAGCCAAATTCATCCGGTTGTTTAACACCTCCAAGATTAATAATTCATTAGATTTAGTTCGAAGCTTAAAAAACATAGTCCACATCCTTTCGTATTTTCATATCTATTATACAAAAAGTTTCTTTTCGTTCGTACATATTAGAGTTTTGTTTATGCAAATAATTTTCATTAGGGATATAATAAATACATCAAACTAAACTGAGGGTGTTTTTTATGATTCATTTAAAAACGAAGCGAGAGATTGAACTGATGAGAGAGGCTGGCCAAATTCTGGCAGCTTGCCATAAGGAAATTAGAAAATTGATCGAACCAGGAATTACAAGTCTTGAAATTGACAGCTTTGCTGAAAAATTTATAAAAAAACATGGTGCTACTCCGGAACAAAAGGGGTATAAAGGGTACGAATATGCAACTTGTGCTTCTATAAATGATGAGATTTGCCACGGGTTTCCAAGAAAGGAACCATTACAAAATGGAGATATCGTTACAATTGATATGGTTGTTAATTTAGGTGGAGCGCTTGCGGATTCTGCCTGGTCATATGGCGTAGGAGAAATATCCGAAGACGCGGATAGGCTATTACATGTTACAAAAACAGCTCTTTATAAAGGAATCGAGCAGGCTGTTGTTGGAAATCGTCTAGGGGATATTGGTCATGCGATTCAATCTTATACAGAAGCAGAAGGATTTTCTGTCGTTCGTGATTTCATTGGACACGGTATCGGTCCGACGATGCATGAGGAGCCACAGGTCTTGCATTATGGTTTGCCGAACAAAGGTCTACGTATAAAAGAAGGGATGGTCTTCACAATTGAACCAATGGTTAATATTGGGAAATGGCAATCCAAGATGGACAAAAATGGTTGGACGGCACGCACAATCGATGGTAGCTTATCTGCACAGTATGAGCATACTCTTGCTATCACAAGTGAGGGACCAATTATTTTAACTGATCAGGATGTTTAATCACGTAAAACACTTGGGATTCCAAGTGTTTTTTATTTATACGTTCCCTTTTGTTCCAAGTAAGGAAAGTATAAAATTTTGAAAATAGTTTTCAATGCCTAGCGCAAGCGGCCAACCCCCTCGAGGTCAAAAACGCGCTGCAATGAAAAGTTAAATAACGACTTTTTTGCAACAGAACATTTGCTTGTAGGGGTGAGCAAGGCATTTGTGCATTTTTTATATCTCTAACTCACAGATAAAAGTCCGCCTACCATTTAGGCGAACCTTTGCACCTCGTGTGTAGTTAAAACTAACAGGTTTCACAAACGACCTTTTTTTCATGTAACTTTAAGAACTTAGTTGTTGAGGTTTTATGTTTAGGTTTCATTTTTTTCTCTTGATGACTATATTTTATTGTTCTTTTTTGAAGCACTCTTTCAATATCAACTATCATTTTTGCAACTGTATAATGCATCATTAGGTTCACTCTCCTTTAGATATCTAAAACATGTAATGAACTACATCTTCATTCTAAAGGGTCGACCGAAATGATACATCGGATATGAGATTGAAAAAGGCTCATTGTTATGATGGAGAGTGGAATACGACTAAAGGATGAGGGATAGGATATATGGAAAGATTGTTCTTGCAACTATGTGAAAGTAAAGTGGAAAGAATAGGACTAGTAGGTTTCCAATCATACAGTATTTGCAATAAAATCTCTTTGTTGAACCAGGTTCTTCCGCGATCGATGCAAAGAGAATACCTACTAAGCTAGAAAACATAAAAAGTCCATAACCAAATAGAAACCCGAGCCTCTCATAGAATAGAATAAAACTCAGCGAGGAACCATTAAGAAATAACAGGAAAAAAGAAAATAATAATAAGATTCTTGACGTAATAGACATGATAGACACCTCAATTATGTATATGAAGATAGTAATAATGAGATGACTGGAATATGTCTAAATAGATCTTATAGACTAGTCTCTAATGAAAAAATCAATAGACTGATTGTAGATAGTAAAAATATAGTTTTTTTGAACTTAACCTAAATTGCTTGAAATCCATCTGTAAAATATGGTTAAATAAAATAAACTAGTTAGTCGCTTTTGTGAGCGTGAATCTGAAGGGAGAAATTACGATGCCACCGATCGTATCAGATGAGTATAAGCAAAAAAAGAAGAGAGAAATATTGGATAGTGCACAGCAAGCATTTGGAGAAAAAGGCTACCAGGTTGCAACGATTGATGATATAGTAGCCTATTCTGGAATGAGTAAGGGTGCGATTTACAATTATTTTGAAAGTAAAGAAGATATATATGTCCAACTAATGAATCTTCGTACAGAGAGAACTTTTGAGTTTTTTGAAGAAAGCTTAAAAGAATATAAAACAGCAACGGAAAAAATAAAATTTCTTTTTAAAACCTATGCTGATGTAGAGTTAAATGAGGATAGACAAAAATCAATACAGGTACATGTAGAGTTTTTTATCAACTCTGGACGAGATGCTGAGATGAAAAAGCTAATGGTAGACCGTTTTAAAGATATTTATCAGAAGTTCCTAATAGAGATCGTTGAAGAGGGAAAAAAAGTTGGAGAATTTGGCACACATGTTGATTCGAACATCATTTCATCACTTTTTTGGGGCATATTAGACGGAGTATGCTTACATTACTCTGTACTTGGTGCAGATGAGTATCCGTACCAAGATATCATGGTAGAAGCTGAAAAGATATTTATGCAATATATTCAAAAATAGAAAGGGGAGATTCCTTTCTATCGATTTCCTTAAACCGACTAGTCGATTTTATTTATGAGGGGATGAGGTATTGAGTATTATTAGAAAATTATCAGTTGAAGAGTTAGATGAATTTGTTCAGATTGATACGAACGCTTATCCTGGCGTATTTAATCATTCACCAGAGGTGCAGCAAAGACTGAAACAGCAGTTTCATACAACCCAGGAGTCTGATCCTAGAACGGACTATTATGGATTGTTTCGGGATGAGAGATTATTAGGTGGGATGAGGTTACACCATTACACAATGAATTTTTCATCAACATTAATGGAAGTCGGTGGGGTCGGCTCTGTTGCAGTTGATCTTCTTCATAAAAAAGAAGGAGTTGCTAAGGAATTAATCGAATATTTTATAGCGTATTTTAGAAATAAGAATTGTCCTTTAGTAATGCTTTATCCATTTCGTTTAGATTTTTATAAGAAAATGGGATTTGGTTATGGTACTAAAATGAATCAATATAAAATAAAGCCTTCAAGCTTTCCAAAATATCTTGGTGAGAAAAAGCTTCAGTTTTTAACTGAAAATCATACAAAGCATATACTCGACTGCTATAACCGGTACGCATCTACTCAGCATGGTATGATGCTACGAACTGAGATTGAGGCTGATTCATTCTTTAAGAATCCAAACTTACTATATGTTGGATATGTGGAAGAAGATAAAGTTTTAGGGTATCTATCGTTTACTTTTAAGAAAGAAAGTGAGACGAATTTTTCGTTTAATGATCTTCATGTAAAAGAATTCATCTATGAAAATGTGGAAGCAAAGAATCAGCTTTTTTCTTTCTTACATAGTCAATTCGATCAAATTAATCGTGTTGTAATTCATACACAAGATGAGTATTTTCATTTTCCTTTACAAAACCCAACAAATGGTACAAATCATTTATTGCCTAGTGTCTATCATGAAATAGAATGTTCTGGACTTGGACTCATGTATCGGGTGGTGGATGTGGCTGGATTTTTCAAGGTTCTAAAAGGTCATAATTTTAACAATGTTACTTCTCGAATAAAATTTGTTATTCAGGATTCCTTCGTTAATGAAAATAGCGGACCAATAATGGTTAACTTTACCGATGGAATTGCAAGTGTAGTAGATAATTCTGATTATGAGTTCGTGGTATCAATTGACATTTCGGATTTCTCCTCGCTCGTAATGGGTGTAGTTACAGCTAAAGCTTTATTTCAAAATGGGCTTCTAGCAATCTCGGATTATAGAAAACTTGGAGTTCTTAATCGCTTATTCCAAACCGAGGAGAAACCGATTTGTATGACTGCATTTTAAAAAAGAAGGAGAAAAAAGATGATTACAATAAAGCGTTTATCAGAATGTTCCCTTCAGGATGCTGTGCATGCCTGGAATAAGGGGTTTGAAGGCTATTATTTTAATATGACAACGACTGTTGATCTTTTTACGAGACGGATGATTTTAGAGGGACTATCTCCAACACTTTCGATTGTTGCATATGATGAGGATAAACCGGTGGGACTAATCCTGAATGGGGTGCGACTCATAGACGGGAAAAAGGTTTCGTGGAATGGTGGAACAGGTGTAGACCCAGAGTACAGAGGAAAAGGTGTTGGCAAGCTGTTAATGGACGAAATGCTAGCCATCTACGAAGAGGAAGGAATTGACGTTGCAACCTTAGAAGCAATCAAAGAAAACGATCGCGCCATTAAATTGTATGAAAAGATGGGGTATAAGGTTGTTGATAACCTAGTACAGCTGCAACATACCGGAAGCTTATCTGAAAAGGCGTTTTCAACAGAAACAACCTTTACATATAGAAGAGGAATTCCTATAGATGCGAGTACGGTACCATTTTATAAAAGTATGGTTCCTTGGCAGACACAGTGGAATAATGCGCGTGATGGTGAATCTCTTGTTGCTGTTGATGAAAGTGGAGAGGCTGTAGGGTATGCCATTTACAAAAGACATTTTAATGATGAAGGTAAGCTTGTTGCTTTAATTCTGTTTCAGTGTGAGGCAGCACCTGAGTATGAGAATAAAGAAGCAGTTGTAAAAGCTTTACTTCATGAAGTATATGGTCCTTTTGATATAGAGGTACTTAGATCAGCTGGCAACATTTCTGCGACAAATGAGATTTTAAGAAAATTTTTAAAAATTGAAGGTTTTGAAGTAAAAGCAGAGCAAGTCTTTATGATAAAATAAATTATTAGAATATTTCCACCTTTATGATGAGGGTGGATTTATTTTTAACTTTATTCAGCAGAAGTCACCCACTTCTATAAGTAGGGGGATGTAAGAAATAAGACATACACCTCAATCGGAGTTGAAACTCCGACTGAATAAAGTTATAGCCTCCGGCGCGCCTTTTTTTGAGGGAGTTTTTCCCGTATTCATTGGCAATATGCCCTTATAGAGGGCAACGGCCAGTAAAAGCCCGATTGGTTCAACAAACAATCTGTGGAAAAAAGCCCCACAGATGAATCTTCACTTTATCTCGCAAGCTCGTAAAAAATCAGGACGCCTAAGGCACATGATTTTCATATCTTGCGATGGAACCAGTTGGTTAAGCTAACTAGTCAATTATTTTGGTAGGGGGGAGGTTATTTTGAAAAAGATTATTTTACGAGATGTCACCATGGAAAACCTGTTTGATGTGATTAAGTTAAAGACCGAGGATAAGGAGTTCGTCCTGTTTGAAAAATGGGTAGCTTCAAATGTGTTTTCATTAGCACAAGCGAAGGTTCAACCGGAATGGGTTACAAAAGCTATTTATGACGGCGTTCAACTAATCGGATTTACAATGTTTGGTCTTGATACTGAGCATGATCGTTACGAACTATGTAGGATCATGATTGACTATAAGTACCAGGGCAAGGGCTTTGGTACAGCAGCGGTAAAGGAAGTTATAAATGAAATGGTAAGAACCTTACCATATTGTACTGAAATCTTTTTATCTGTTATTCCAAACAACAAGGCTGCTATTCATGTATATACGAAGGCAGGGTTTAAAAAAACTGGTGAAATTATTAAGGGCTTTGTTGATGAAGATGTGTACTGCTACAAGGTATAATAGACTGATTGTCAAGCGGTATGATGACAAGAAGTGGTTGTTGTGGAAGGGGTAAGAATGTGAAAGCAATTTTAATTGGTATACTGTCGTCTGTCTTTTTTGCGGTAACGTTTATTTTAAATCGTTCAATGGAACTATCAGGTGGTAGTTGGCTCTGGAGTTCATCCTTACGCTATTTTTTTATGATTCCGTTTTTGATTGGTATTGTCCTGATTCGTGGGAACATGAAAGAACTACTTCAAGAACTTAGTAGACATCCTGTTAAGTGGATTTTGTGGAGCACAATTGGGTTTGGTTTGTTTTATGCGCCTCTTACCTTTGCAGCTGCTTCAGGACCAGGATGGTTAGTTGCTGGAACGTGGCAATTTGTTATAATTGCAGGATTATTAGTTGTTCCTTTATTCTATCAAACCATTCAAACAGAAGCTGGTCCGCAAAAGGTGCGTCAAAAAATCCCGTATAAAGGACTCATTTTTTCAAGTTTCATCTTTATTGGAATCATTTTGATTCAGCTTCAAGAGGCAAGCGGGGGATTCGGACTCGAAATGATAGTTTTAGGTGTGGTACCTGTTGTTCTTGCTGCGTTCGCATATCCTTTAGGGAATCGAAAAATGATGGAGCACTGTAAAAATAATTTAGATACTTTTCAACGGGTACTTGGCATGACACTAGCCTCTACTCCATTCTGGATTATTATTGCAGGTACTGGGGTTGTAACGGTGGGATTACCGAATTGGGATCAAGTTATTCAATCCTTTATCGTCGCAATTTCTTCTGGAGTAATTGCAACAGTTCTCTTCTTTTTTGCGACTGAACTTGTGAAGCATGACCAAAACAAATTAGCTGCTGTAGAAGCCACACAGGCAACACAGATTATGTTTGTTATGATAGGGGAAATTGTTTTATTACATGAAGCAATTCCAAGTATATACTCATTCATTGGACTCCTTATGATAATAGGGGGAATGGTTCTACACAGCTTGTTCTCCAACCGGAAGGTGTCTTTAAAAACAAATAAATTGAATACGAAATCGGTATAAAAGAATTTCTTTAATGTCCCACTAATCGATCAACTAACGAAAAAAATCCACGGAGGTTCGTCATCTCCGTGGATTTTCTACTAGTTCTTATTTTACAACGATTTTATCTTCTTCAACTGTAACAACTAAAGTTGTTTTGTTTTCTTGATCTAGAAGAACGTCTGTAATTTGATCTTCTAATTGTTCTTGGATAACACGACGTAGTGGACGAGCTCCAAATGCAGGGTGGTAGCCAAGTTCAGCAAGCTTTTGCTTAGCCGCAACATCTACTGAGACTGTGATTTGCTGATCCTCTAGTGTTTTTTCCAGTTCTTTTAACATTAAATCTACAATTTGTAGAAGGTGATCTTTTTCAAGTTGCTTAAATTCAATAATGCTATCAAATCTGTTTAAAAACTCAGGTTTAAAGAATGAACCGAGAGAATCTAAGATAGAAGATTCCTTGTATGCATCAGTTCCAGCTTTTTCAAAGCCAACTGTAATTTTCTTTGGACCGCCAACACCAGCGTTGCTTGTCATAATGATGACAGTGTCCTTGAAGCTAACAGTACGACCTTGGCTATCTGTTAATCGTCCATCTTCTAAAATTTGAAGGAACATGTGCTGTACATCTGGATGTGCTTTTTCAATTTCATCCAATAAAATAATACTGTAAGGGTTTCTACGAACCTTTTCAGTTAGTTGACCAGCTTCTTCATGTCCTACATATCCAGGAGGCGAACCAATGATCTTGGACACAGAGTGCTTCTCCATGTACTCACTCATATCAAGACGAATCATCGCATCTTTAGAGCCGAATAATTCTTCAGCAAGAGTCTTCGTAAGCTCCGTTTTACCAACACCTGTTGGGCCAACAAATAAGAAGGAACCAATTGGTCTTGTTTTTGCTTTTAGTCCTGCACGGCTACGGCGAACTGCTTTAGCAACCTTTGTAACGGCCTCATCTTGACCAATCACCTTTTTTGCTAAGTTCTCTGCAAGGTATTTCATTTTTTGTTGTTCATTTTCTTGAAGCTTACCAACAGGGATCCCAGTTTTCTTCTCGATAATCTGTTGAATATTATCTACATCAACAGTATTTGCTTCTGATGAAACTGGGTTTTGAAGTTGCTTTTCAAGTAAAATTTCTTGGTGACGAAGCTTTGCTGCCAATTCATAGTTTTCTTCTTGTGCTGCTTTTTCCTTGTCGGCTGCTATTTTTGCAAGCTGCTCCTCAAGGTCATTTGTATTTGTTCCACCAGTTACTAGATTCATCTTAGAACCAGCTTCGTCCAAAAGGTCGATTGCTTTATCAGGTAAGAAGCGGTCTTGGATATAACGGTGTGATAATGTTACACATGCGCGAATTGCTTCATCTGTATATTTAACTCCATGGAAGTCCTCATACCTGGATTTAATACCTTCCAGTATTTGAATCGCTTCATCAATTGTTGGTTCATCTACAGTTACAGGCTGGAAACGACGTTCAAGAGCTGCATCCTTTTCAATTTGTCTGTACTCTTTTAATGTTGTTGCACCTACAACCTGAAGCTCTCCACGTGCAAGGGCTGGTTTTAAGATATTACCAGCGTCCATAGATCCTTCAGCTGAACCTGCACCAACAAGTAAATGAATTTCATCTATAAATAGAATAATATTCTTTTGTTTTTGGAGTTCAGCTATTAATTGCTTCATTCTTTCTTCAAATTGTCCACGAATACCAGTATTTGCTACTAGTGAAGCAACATCTAATAGGTATACTTGCTTATTAAGTAGCTTACTTGGTGCTTTACCATCCGCGATTTGTAGTGCTAGACCTTCAGCAATGGCTGTTTTACCAACACCTGGCTCACCGATAAGGACTGGATTGTTTTTATTACGGCGATTTAGAATTTCAATCACACGTTGAATTTCTTCGTCACGTCCAATAACCGGGTCGATTAGACCTGCTTTTGCCATTTGGGTTAAGTTTCGACCAAACTTATCTAAAAGACCTCCACCATTACCAACTTGTTTTTGTTGTGTATGTTGATTCATATCCATTTGTTGTCCTGCAAAGCCTTTTAGCATATCATCGAATGAAAAAGTAGGGAAACCAAACATTCCTGAAGGTACTTTCATGTTGTTTTTCTCCTTCGCATAACAATCATTGCAAAGATGAATTTGTCGCTTTTCTTGATTCAATTGAATGTGTAATTGAACTGCTGCTTCATTTGTATTACATACTTGACAAATCATAGACAAATACCTCCTTAGTTTTGACTTACTTTGACCAATAAAATATATAAAAACCGTGTAAGCACGGGATGTAATAATGTATAAGTAGGTCAATAGCACTTTGACTATCTTTGACCTTTTGACATTATTATACTTTGACCTTTTTTGACTTTCAAGCGTTTTGCACTAGAAATTTTTGGACATTTATGCACGAATAACCAAGCTAAATAGCTTTTCCGAAATTGAGCAAAGTCCAACCCAAACGTAAAATGAATAGCTCGTCTTATTTGTCCAACTGTTACATATATATCATGTATATGGAAGAATAATGAGGTGGCTATGGTGCGTGTGAATTGGGGTGCTGCGTTTCAAATCGGTGCCGTATATGTTGGCACAATTGTAGGAGCAGGTTTTGCAACTGGTAAAGAAATTGTAGAATTTTTTACACAATATGGGATACATGGTCTTATGGGAATACTGATTAGCGGAACACTGTTTATTTGGCTTGGCACAAAAATTATGCTCATTGCAAATCGGATCCAAGCAGATTCGTATAAAGAATTTAATGAGTATTTATTTGGTAAGAAAATAGCTCTTGTAGTAAACATACTTATGCTTTTAGTGTTAATAGGAGTAACGTCTGTAATGCTCTCAGGGGCAGGAGCCGTGTTTGAGGAACAACTAGGTCTTTCTTATCAGCTCGGTATCTTTATAACGATTGTTCTGTCCATTTTTATCCTTATTTTTGGGGTAAAGGGTTTATTTGGAGTTAATATGTTCGTTGTTCCGATTATGATATTTTTTAGTATTGTACTGGTTATTGAAGTAGCTTATAGGGAACCAACAAATATTCTATATGTTACAGATGAGGGAGCCAGAAGTTTCAAATGGCTTATTTCTCCTTTTTTATATTCAGCTTTCAATCTAGCAATGGCAATGCCTGTACTTGTACCGCTTGCTAAAGAGATGAAAGATGAAAAAATAGTAAAATGGGGTGGCCTTATTGGGGGAGGATCTCTATGCTTGATACTGATCACGAGTCACATCTCTTTATCGGCACTCCCAAATGTTGAAAACTATGAAATTCCTATGGCTGAGGTTATGAAGAATTTTATGTTTACATTCTATTGGCTGTACATCCTTGTAATTTACGGGGAAATATTTACATCTGTTATTGGTAATCTTTTTGGTCTGGAAAGACAAATAAGAAACGTGGTGAAGGTGCCTTCACTCCTTATTGTAACAGGAATCTTGACCATAGCTTATTTTATTAGCCAGTTAGGCTACGGTTCACTCATTTCTTTTTTATACCCATTGTTTGGATATGTGAGTCTTATACTAGTAGTGTTATTGGCAAGACCCATAAAAAACCTGCCTAAAAGGTATTAGGTAAAGAACTCCCATATGAATTTACCTAATCCTTTTAGGAGATAAAATAAAATACGGAATGGCAAAAAAACAAGTTCTAGAACTTAGAAAAGATCTAAACTGAAATCTAAGAAGGCGTATTTACCTTTTTTGGTTTCTTTTTTTAGTTTTGAAAATTTTCCCAATTGTATTCCTCCTGATAGCTAAAACAATGGAAGTAAAACAAGAAAAAAGAGATTAAACACAAGATGTGAAAGTATTGTAAGGATTATATTGCGATTCCACATATACAGTCCTCCCCAGATGATTCCTCCAACAAAAGTCGCAAGTAAGAACAAAGGGTTCCATGTATATAAATTTGCGGACGTATACAACAACGCAGATACAAATACTACCCAATTCTTTTTTTGAAGAACAGCCTCAAGCTTTTTTTGTATAAATCCTCTCCAAAAAAGTTCTTCACCAGGAATAATAATGATAAAAAGTAACAGATAATGCAAAAATAATGTGGGTTTAACTTTGTCATAAAGTACCGCCACATCACCAAGAAGGGTAGGGAATAACATAGAGGAAACTGATTTTCCTATAAAAAAGAGACCATACATTATCAATCCAGAAACAATGGAGAGACTTACTTTAGGAATCGAAAAATATTTCCATTCATATGTACCAAAAATAGTTGCAAGGATTGTTAAAATCAGAAACGAAAGTGAAAAAATAATCCAGAATGGGAGTGGAGATTGAAAGCTTATCAAAAGAAAGAGATGGGCAAGGAAAAATAGAATATAAAATGATTTTTGCATACTATTCCTCATTTCTACTATGTCGTTGCCATTTTATCATTTCTATATATTTTTTAGAATAAATAAATGAATGCTACTTAAGCTAAGGATGATATTTTCGAAAGGAGAATGAAAAATGTCACAATCAAAACGTCAGCAAGAGAGACAATGGACTGTTAGAAAACAATCACAAAACCCTCATGGAAAAGTAAAATCATTTGATCAATTAGCAGATGAAGCTGGTAAAAATCCTAAGGAATAAGAGGTGAATCGAATGCCAAGACGGGATAGTCATAAAAATCAACAAACAAAAGTGAAAAAAGCCTCTGATGCTATCGGAACTGATAGGGACTTTGGTAATGATTTAGCTGAAACAAAGCATAATGAAGTAAAAGGTAAATAAGCATAAATTTGCGGGCAAATGCACACTCTCTTTTCATACACATAGAATGAAGCAGTCGAGAAAGGAGTGTGTGCATTGTACCAAAATCGTTCTTATCAAGGGTATTATTACCCGTATGAGTCTATGCGCCAGCAATTGGTGAATAGGAGTACCATGAATCAAGGATATGTAGGAGCCTTTCAAAAGGTGCTAGATGGCATTATGAGAGGTATAAAAGGCGAGTCACAGGCAATCGATTTTTATAAAAGATTAGTTGAAATGGCTCCTGATGAAAGCAGTAAAGAAGATGTTCTTCATGCACTTGCGGACGAAGAGGATCACTTACGAAAGTTTATTAACCTGTACATCCAATTAACAGGAAATCAACCAGTCTTTAGATACGAAAAAAAACAATTTGACTCTTTTGAAGATGGGTTACTTAAAGCTTATAACGATGAATTAGAAGCATATGAAGACTACAGGAATTCATACTTACTATCAAATGATCAATTAATAAGAGATGTCTTTTTCCATGCAATGACGGATGAGATTGAGCATGCAACCCGGTTTGGGTTTCATATTGGAAGGTTAAGGTAAACTATAACCATAGCTGTGTCTAGCTGTGGTATTTTTGTTGGTTAGGCCAAGGAATATGCTTGAAAAAAGAAACTTAATGGAAGGGCACAATGCTACAAATAGCCACTCCCCAATTTCCAAATCATTTTAATTGTATATTTCGGAAATCGAAAATATAATATACAAAGAAACGTAATATTGAAGTGAGATGAGGGGTACGCTACATGAGTAATACAGAAATGAAGGAATATAAGATAGGCGTCATGTATACTGCGGTCGCCTATATTGCATGGGGTGTATTACCTTTATATTGGAAGCTACTAGATCATATTTCACCCGTTGAAATATTAGCTCACCGAATTCTTTGGTCACTTGTGTTTGTGATAGGACTTATTTTAGTATCAAATAAAGTAAAGCTTTTACTAAGTAATCTGAAAGCAATATTTAGTAATAAGATAAAACTGTTTGGTATAGTAGCCTCCTCTGTTTTAATAAGTATTAACTGGGCTACATATATATGGGCTGTTAATTCCGATCACATTATCGAGGCAAGTCTTGGGTACTACATCAATCCATTAGTAAGCGTGCTGCTTGGTATTCTTGTACTTAAAGAACGTCTTTTATTTTGGCAAGGTATATCTTTTATTCTAGCAGCAATAGGTGTATTAATACTTACAGTTCAATACGGTAGTTTCCCGTGGGTTGCATTCATTCTGGCAATAAGTTTTGGCATTTATGGGTTAACGAAAAAACTGACGAAGCTAGATTCATTGATTGGTCTGACAATGGAAACAATGGTGGTTGCACCAATTGCGCTCATTTATTTGGCTTGGTTGTATCGTGGAGGAGTGGATTCATTTTCAGTTGCTCCATTTGACGTGAAACTGTTGCTACTGGGTGCTGGCATTGCAACGGCACTTCCTTTACTATGGTTTGCATCAGGGGCAAATAGAATCCCACTGTCAATGGTTGGTATTCTTCAATATATCGCTCCAACTATTAGCTTGTTAATAGGTGTATTTCTATATCATGAGCATTTTACAAAGGCCCATTTGCTAACTTTTGTATGTATATGGACTGCATTATTAATCTACTCGTTCTCTAAAACGAAGTTATTAACAGCGATACAACCTAAGTTTCCTAAGAACAAGTCGTTAGGTGCATAGTAAATAAAAAGGGCTGAACAAATCGTCAGCCCTTTACTATATGGTTTTATGCCTCAATAATTCGATAGTTTTTATGATTTACAACAGTTCTTCTCTCTAAATCTAGATCTCTATAATTATCCATATATGTTAGATCAACAATTACCGAGTTTTCGTTTACCTTTTCAACGATTCCTTTAAGTCCTTCTTTAAATTCAATGATATCCCCAATAGAAGCGATTTTCATTTTCCTCATCCTTCCCTTGCTTCAATGAATCTATAAGTATAGTACTTATTAGCTTCACTATTTTTCCAAATATACAATTAATTAATATTTTGCCTTACTTTTATGAAGACGTAAAGGTTTTTTAGTAGATTTGTGTTATTATTTTCAGAATTTGTAAATGATGTGACAACAATTTCAAAATTAATTATAGTAAAAATGTAGGTAGAGATAAGGAGAGAAACAGAAATGAATAATGTTGGTTTAGTTTTAGAAGGTGGAGGAATGAGAGGAGTATATACTGCTGGGGTTCTCGAATATTTTATGGAACAGGACTTGTATTTTCCCTATGTAATTGGTGTGTCTGCGGGGGCATGCATGGCTGCTTCTTATTTATCCCGTCAAAAAGGGAGAAACCGTACTGTTAATATAGATTATGTAAATCATCCAAATTACTTATCAGTAAGAAATTTTATAAAACATAAACAAATCTTTGGAATGGATTTTATTTTCGATGAAATCCCTAATAAACACGTACCATTTAACTATGATTCATTTTACCAATCAAAAGAAGAATTTGTTGTCGGTACAACAGATTGTGAAACCGGTGAACCAGTATATTTTAAAAAAGAGGACTATGGAAAAGATATCCTTACTGTTATTAGAGCTTCAAGTTCTCTACCCTTCATAGCACCAATTATAGAATTCAAAGGGAAAAAGCTATTAGATGGTGGAATATCAGATCCCATTCCGTTACAAAAAGCACAAAGTGACGGTAATGAAAAAAATATTGTTATTTTAACAAGAAACCGTGGTTACACAAAGAAGAAGTCCAATATGACATGGGTTGTTAAAAAGAAATATAAAGAATATCCTCTCCTTGCCAGAGTGATGGAGGAACGGTACCAAACCTACAATGACACGATTTCGTATCTTGATAAGGAGGAAAAGGCTGGTCGAGTTTTTGTATTTAGTCCTTCTACCCCACTTGAAGTAGGTAGAATTGAACGAAATCCCATAAAGCTATCAAAGCTGTACGAGCAAGGTTATCAAGATGCAAGTTCATTGTCGGGCAGTTTTCTAGAATGGTTAAAGTCATAAATATTCTATGTACAAAACGGAAGGAGGTTAGATCCCTTCCGTTTCGTGTATAAATATCCTATCTCGTTAATCCACCGGGTCCAAACCCTCCAAATCCCATTCCAGGACCTTTAGGACCGAATCCAATAGGTGATGCCGTTCCGCAAGTACATCCTGGACCATGTGGCCCGAATACACGAGGCATGCCGGAACCAAGTCCAAGGTTTTGCGATTCAAGACCAGCAGCCATACCAGGTCCACCTCCATGACCTTGAGTTCCAAAACCACCATTCATACCAGTTCCAACTGCTTGAGGTACGAATCCTGTCCCCATACTAGGCCCAAACCTAGGCACTTGGGAACCGAACTCAGGAGTTTGGTGGCCGAATCCAGGGGGCATACCAGGCCCTAACTCAGGTCCCATTCCGGACCAATATCCTGGGCCTTGAGGTCCGAAACCAGGAGTCATATCAGGCCCAAACCCAGGGGCTTGAGGACCAAACCCAGGGGACATACCGGGGCCAACCCATGGTGCTTGTTGACCGTATCCAGGTCCCATTTCAGTTCCAAAATCCGGAACATTTTGTTCATAATCCATTCCGTCTCCACATCCGCATCCACAGTCATCATCATCATCCAATAAAGGCTGACGATGTGAAGTAGGGGATTGGTAACCAGCACCTTGTATGTTACTTACTGCACCTGGATAACCCATTTGAGGCATATTCATTCCAGGTGGTATTTCCTCGGGTCCATAGCCAGCCCTAGGTCCAGGACCATGTGCTATTGGTCCAGTTGCATATTGTCTGTACGGAAGGGCTTGGGGAGATAAATATACTTGGTTAGGATTCATTGCTGGCTGCTGAGACATCGCGCCCATAGGTTGGTTACTGTACATAAGTTGATTCATATGCATAGGTTGATTAAGATTTTTCATCGAATCGTCCTCTCTTGTATAGAAAGTTCTTGTTCAAAAAATCACAAAACAGGAGCAAGAAAATTGAGTACGACAGCCTTGAGGACATATTGTTTGTTTGAAGTACGAGAGGACAAATTAGAAAGGGATATCGAGATATGAAGACTAACCCTTACTAACTTTTTGAACATCCTCTAATTAGGAATTAAAATGCCCACTAGACATATCCACCATATCATATGCCTATTGATCGATTATGTGTAGAATCCTACTAGAAATGGGTATGTGCCTTGTTTCTCCTAATAAGAACAACTATAATTTAATAATGAGGTGGAATTTATGAATGAACAGTTTATTACTGAAATTTTAAACAAGCTCCGTGACGGAGAATTAAATGAATACCTAGTTAAAAAAGAACAATTCCTGGAATTTAGAACTATATTGGTAAAGAGAGAGGACTTTAAGCATTTTCGAGGAATTGCCCAACATGGTGGAGATGTTATCTATCGTTACTTGCCAGTAGCCAGAAGTTAAATAGGACGTTTGGCACAGACAAAGGTTGACAACAAAAGTAGATTTTTAGTAAAATTATCTTGAATTCAAGATATTGTTATATAAAGGATGGATATTATGGATACAAATGAAACAATGAATGTCTCTAACCTCTCCTTAAAATTATTTGTTATATTATCTAGAGCTTATCGATCCGTAAATGAGCGAGTCGAAGAAGATGTAAAGGGATATGGATTAAATCTTACAGAATTTGCAGTATTAGAGCTTCTTTATCACAAAGGGGATCAGCCGATCCAACATATCGGTAAGAAAGTATTGTTATCAAGCGGGAGTATTACGTACGTTGTCGATAAATTAGAGAAAAAGAATTTTCTCGTTAGAAAGCCTTGTCCAAAAGATAGACGTGTTACATGGGCATCAATTACCGAAGAAGGTACCAAATTTATGAATGAAATTTTTCCAAAGCATCAACGAGCGATTGAGGAAATAGTTGGTGGACTTGATGAGAAGGAAAAAGAGGAAATGATGGGACTCCTAAAGAAACTTGGTTATCATGCAGAAAGCTTATAATAAAGTAAAAAAAATGCATTAATTGAATTATTTCGTTCGACATATCTTGGATTTTACTCATTTTTTAAACCGTATACCTATTTTAAGTTGAATTACTTGACCTCCCTTTAGAATAAATACTATACTTTCTTCACAAATAAGGGAAAATGTTTTTCTTAGAAGGTAGAGCTTGAAAGGGAAATGGATATGATTACAAAAAAGGTTAAAGACCTTCTTTTAGATAAAATGAAAATAGTTAAACAGGTAGGTAAGTCGGATATATGTGTAGTTGGACCTGTTACGTTGCCTGTTCAGTTAGATGATAAAGTAGTTACATTTAATTGGTATACTTGGCTCAAGGTTGAGGGAGAAATGGAGAAAGAGGAAGTGTTGGAATCTCTCTCTCATTCTTCTCTTGCAGACTTACAGCAATCCTCTGTCCTAGTATATGGTGATTTTGAACATGGTGAAAATGCTTTGATTAGAATGCATAGCATTTGCCATACTGGTGACATCTTTGGTAGTAAAAGATGTGATTGTGGGTTCCAGCTACGTGAATCCATGAGAATGATCGTATCAAATGGTTGTGGAGCCCTCTTTTATCTTGCGAATCACGAAGGAAGAGGGATTGGATTATTTACAAAGTCTCTAGCTTATATCCTTCAACAAGAGGGCTTTGATACTGTTGAAGCGAATCATGAATTAGGATTTGAGGACGATGTTCGTTCCTATGAGGATGCCATCCGTGTACTATCTGAATTACGTGCAAAATCCGTAACATTAATTACGAATAATCCTAAAAAACTAGCTGCATTACAAGAAAGCGGTCTATTAGCTGATCGTCATATATCGCTTTGGGGAGATATTTCTGTATATAACAAGCATTATCTTGCGACAAAGGTAGAGAAGTCTGGTCACATACCCGTTAAGGAAGAAGTAACTAGTAGACTATAAGAATAGATGAGTAAAAAGGTAAGCTTCTATAGTGTTGAACATATAGATGGCTTATCTTTTTTATATATAAAAGGATATTTTTGAAAAAAAGTGAGCTTAAAAGAGGAAAATTACATATTGATGTACTATTTATAAGCAAGAGAGTATTTTGGAACACTAAAGGAAAAAGTGGGGCTACGTCATAAAAGGGGGATAACATATTTGGAGAATTACAGTGTGCTTATTCAAAAACAAAAAGAGTTTTTCTTGTCAGGTAAAACAAAGGAACTTAGGTTTAGAATACAAACTTTGAACAAAATAAGAAGTCTGATTAAAACACATGAAAAAGAAATTATGGAAACATTGAGAATCGATTTGAATAAATCAGATTTTGAAGCATATGCAACTGAAATTGGTTTTGTATTAGAGGAACTGCGCTTTACTTTAAAACATATTACTAAATGGGTAAAACCTAGAAGAGCTAAAACGACAATTGCGGGATTTGGTTCTAAAAACTATATTTATCCAGAACCATATGGAGTAGCCTTAATTATTGCGCCTTGGAACTATCCATTCCAATTAGCCTTTGCTCCAATGATAGGTGCAATTGCAGCAGGTAATTGCGTAATCCTAAAACCGTCTGAGCTGACACCAAAAACATCGGAACTACTTGCAAGCCTCATCCGAGATAATTTTCCAGAGGAATATATTGCGGTTGTTGAAGGTGGGGTAGAAACAAGTACAGCCCTCCTTAAAGAAAAAACAGATTATATATTTTTTACAGGTAGTGTACCAGTTGGTAAAATTATTATGGAGGCAGCTTCAAAGAACTTGACCCCAGTTACGTTAGAACTTGGCGGAAAAAGCCCATGTATTGTACATAAAGACGCTAATCTTAAGTATGCTGCTAAACGAATTGCATGGGGAAAATTCACGAACGCAGGACAAACATGTATTGCACCAGACTATCTTTATGTACACTCTGAAAGTAAGGATGAGTTTTTAAAGTATCTTAAAGAATCAATTAATGAGTTATATGGAAATGCCCTTGCAAGTAATAGCGATTTTACGAAAATTGTAAGTGATCGTCATTTTAGTCGCTTAACTAGCTTTTTAGATAATGGAAAGGCTTTTTATGGTGGACAGTTTGATGAGGAAAAAAGGATTATTGAACCTACAGTACTAGTAGATGTAACTTGGGAAGATAAAGTCATGGAAGATGAAATTTTTGGTCCCATATTGCCGGTTCTTGAATACGATGACATTTTTGACATTATTGCAGTCATAAACAATCGTCCGAAGCCTTTGGCTCTCTATATTTTCTCAGAAAATGAACGGGTCCAAAATAAAGTGTTAGAGTGCATTTCCTTTGGGGGTGGCTGTATCAATGATACTGTATATCATTTCATTGCACCTCATTTACCGTTTGGGGGAGTGGGAGAAAGTGGCATCGGGGCATATCACGGAAAGGGGAGCTTTGACGTGTTCTCACATGAAAAGAGTGTATTAAAGCAAACAACAAGGTTTGATCTTCCTTTCCGATATCCAACAACAAAAAATGCACTCCGGAAAATCAAATTATTTATGAAATAAATGGGAAACTTGGCTATGCCGAGTTTCTTTGTATTTTATATAAGAGATTACTATTGCTTTAAGGCTCGCAATTTCTGTTTTTTGGTTACAACTTCTTCCTATTACAAGTTTGATACCATTGTAATAAAGACTCCAATTATTCCTATTTACTCCTAATATTAGGCGAATTATTAATGTAGGGAATCTTTACCATTCCTTTTTTAAGATTAATAGCCACAATAAGTCTAGTAAACTAGTTTCTAGTTACCACTTTTTGGGTGGTGATTTGAAATATTACAGCTGTTACTCTGCTAGTAGAGTAAAACAACTACTAGGAGGTATGAAAAAATGAAGAAATTTACGAAACTAGTAATTGCTTCAGCACTATCATTATCATTATTTGGATTTAACACAAATGCTGATGCCGAAGCAGCAACTCACACAGTAAAAAGTGGAGACACATATTGGAACATTGGTATGAGATATGGTGTTTCTGTTCTTGAACTTAAAAAGGTGAATAATAAAACAAGCAATATGATTTATCCAGGTCAAAAACTTGTAATCCCTCAATCAATTTCAGCTGCAGATAAGGAACTTCTAGCTAGACTTGTAAGTGCTGAAGCAAAAGGCGAACCATATGCTGGTAAGGTTGCCGTTGCAACTGTTGTATTAAATCGAGTAGATTCAGATCTATTCCCAAATACGATTAAAGGTGTAATCTACGAGCGTTCAGAAAATGGAAGCTATGCATTCAGCCCAGTACAAAATGGACAGATTAATCAACCAGCAGATGCAGAGTCAAAAAAAGCGGTGGAAGAAGCATTAACGTTCCGTGGACAAGGCAAAGGTTCTCTATACTTCTATAACCCAGCTAAGACAAATAACGCATTCATGCAATCAAGAGAAGTAACAACTGTTATTGGTAATCACCGTTTTGCAAAATAAGAATACACTATGAAAACACTCATTTCTGCTCAAATGGAAGTGGGTGTTTTTTTTAGGATAGAAAATTTTGAACATAGTTTTCTATATCCAGCGCAAGCTGCCTACCCCCTAGAGCTCAAATACGCACTGTAATGAAAAGTCAAAGTTTTCAAACAGAACATTTGCTTTTCGGGGGTGAGCAAGGCGCTTGCGCTTTTTTTGTTTTTCCAACATATAGTAATATGTATACCTGATGTTCAGAAGGGAGTATGGACAAATGACGGCAAAGGTGCTGTTTTTTGGGGATCCTGGTATTGATGATTCAATTGCAATTATGTATGGATTGTTAAATCCAAATATTGAGATTGTCGGGATTGTTCCGGGGTATGGAAATGTCGAGCAAGAGCAAGCAACTCAAAATGTAGCGTATCTATTGTCTTTGGCTGGAAAACAAGATATACCTATAATCGCTGGTGCAAAAATTCCACTAACTGGAGAATTTACACCTTTTTATCCAGAAATTCATGGGGAAGAAGGTTTGGGACCTATTCAACCGCCTGAAACGCTAGAATATAATGAATTACTTAATTTTGATGAAGTTTTTGAAATTATTGAGCGATATGAAAACGAATTATATATCGTTGATGTTGGAAGATCAACATCGTTAGCAATTGCGTTTATTCTTGGCGGGGACATTATGAATAAGGTAAGGGCATTTTATATTATGGGTGGAGCATTCTTAGTTCCAGGGAATGTGACATCAGAGGCAGAAGCCAATTTTTATGGTGATCCAAATGCATCGAATCTTGTTGTTGTGCATGCGCGAAATCTTTCCATTTTTCCACTTAATATTACGAGTAAAGCGATTTTAACTTCACAGATGGTTGATTACATTGTGAGAAATGGAGAGAATAATCCATATCGTAATTTAATCAAGCCGATTTTTGAGTACTATTTTGAGGCATATAAAAAGAATGTACCAGGTATTAAGGGTACTCCCTTACATGATGTTGTAGCACTAAGTGCAATTGTGAATCCATCATTTGTTCAATTTGTAAGGAGACGTGTGAAGGTTGACATATTCGGTGAATCAAAGGGAAGAAGCGTTGCTGATTTCCGTCCGAATCCAGAGAAGGAGCCCCCGGAGACGTTAGATCGGATTGCATTGCGCTTAGATTATGAAGAATTTATTAAGGATTTTATCGATGTAATGACCAACGGAAATGTGTAGTCGGAAACATGGAATTAGTAAGGCATCTAGGTAGATATGAGTAGGTACTTCGGGATTCGAAAAAGAAATAACGCAACATTACTGTCCGATTAGTAAAAAGGTAGTAAATAAATAGTTTAAATTTTCCGAAAATATACCCAAGCTTTCTTGTTCCCTTGTATCATATAATGTGAATAAGGAAGCTTCTGTTTGTTGCCTAAGGTCCTTGAATACAAATTTAGACTTTAGGGGGTGATGACATGTTGCTAAATATCATGATAGCAGGTTGTATTGGTGGTTGTATGGGGTTATTGGGACATGCTAAAAGACAAGGCAAAATTGAAAAACCACGTATAACAAAGCGATTTATTTACCCAGGGTTTATTGAAGAGGTGATAATCGGATCAATTGCAGCAGTACTCATCGTTGTTTCCAGCGGGGCAGAATCTCTTTCTCGAGTTGTTTTTCTTTCCATTCTTGCTGGATACGGAGGAGAACAAATCATACAAGGGATTTCATTAGTAAGACATGTGCCATCTAAGGAAGTGATTCCAGTAGAACAAAATCAAGTATTGGAGACTAGTAAGACGAATGAACCAACTTAACAGAGTGAAGTGTTTGTATGTCAAGAGAGAGACAGAATATAGGTATTTATTGTAAAAGCTCTTAAACAGGTATACTGTCTTAAGAGCTTATTTAACTGGTATTGTTACAATAAGCATTTCTTGGCTATTTTATAATATAAGTATAGAGACAACCTTCTTTTTAATGGAAGTAGAGATGTTTCTATGAAAATGGTATAATCAGTAACAGTGAAATGAAATGGAGGATTTTAAATAAATGATAACAGTCACTAATGTTAGTTTGCGATATGGAGATCGTAAGCTTTTTGAAGATGTTAATATAAAATTCACACCCGGAAATTGCTACGGGCTAATCGGAGCAAATGGAGCTGGTAAATCAACATTCCTGAAAATTTTATCAGGTGAAATTGATCCACAAACTGGTGATGTGCATATGACACCTGGGGAGCGTTTGGCTGTCCTCAAGCAAAACCATTTTGAATACGAAGAGCATGAAGTTCTTAAGGTTGTAATTATGGGACATGCACGTCTATATGAAGTTATGCAAGAAAAGGATGCCATTTACATGAAGGCAGACTTTACAGACGAGGATGGTATGAGAGCTGCAGAACTTGAAGGGGAGTTCGCTGAATTAAATGGATGGGAAGCTGAATCAGAAGCTGCAATCCTTTTAAAAGGCCTAGGAATCTCTGAAGATCTACACACTAAAAAGATGGCAGACATAACTGGTTCAGAGAAAGTGAAGGTATTATTAGCTCAGGCCCTTTTCGGAAAGCCTGATGTTTTACTACTAGACGAGCCTACGAACCACCTAGACATAAAAGCAATTCAATGGTTGGAAGAATTTTTAATTAACTTTGAAAATACAGTAATCGTTGTATCCCATGACCGTCACTTCTTAAATAAAGTATGTACTCATATGGCAGACCTAGACTTTGGAAAAATTCAAATATATGTTGGAAACTATGATTTCTGGTATGAATCAAGTCAGCTTGCCTTAAGAATGACACAGGATGCAAATAAGAAAAAAGAAGAGAAAATTAAAGAGCTTCAAAACTTTATTGCGCGTTTTAGTGCAAATGCATCTAAATCAAAGCAAGCGACTTCTCGTAAAAAGTTATTAGAAAAAATCTCTTTAGATGACATCAAGCCATCATCACGTCGCTATCCATTTGTTGGATTTACACCAGAGCGTGAAATCGGAAATGATCTTCTTCGTGTAGAAGGTTTAACTAAAACCATTGATGGCGTAAAAGTTCTTGATAATGTAAGTTTTATCATGAATAAGGGTGACAAAATCGCTCTAGTAGGAAAGAGTGAGATTGCAATAACAACTCTCTTCAAAATCTTAATGGGTGAGATGGAAGCGGATAGTGGTTCCTACAAGTGGGGTGTTACAACGTCTCAAGCATACTTCCCTAAGGACAATACAAAATACTTTGAGGGGGATGAGCCAACACTAGTTGATTGGCTACGTCAATTCTCACCTAATGATCAAAGTGAAAGCTTCCTTCGCGGCTTCCTAGGCAGAATGCTCTTCTCAGGTGAAGAAGTATTGAAAAAGCCAAGCGTTTTATCAGGAGGAGAAAAAGTTCGTTGTATGCTTTCAAAAATGATGCTAAGTGGTTCCAACGTATTATTACTTGACGATCCAACAAACCACTTAGATCTAGAATCAATTACGGCATTAAACAATGGATTAATTGCATTCAAGGGTTCTATGTTATTTACATCTCATGACCACCAGTTTGTACAAACAATTGCAAACCGAATCATTGAAATTACACCGAATGGTCTTATTGATAAGCAAATGACATATGATGAATATCTTGAAAATACAGAGCTTCAAAAACAAGTTGAAGCAATGTATGCATAATCATAAACGTTAAGGGAACAGGGTTACTTTCGCGACTGCTAAAAAGTAATAACAGTAATGCACACGTCATTATGAAATTTCGTGTGCATTTTTCCATTTGATTAAGATTTGTTGTTTTATTACCCTCTTATTAAACCTTTAATCAGTCTCTGTAAGTGTAGAATCAACACCATCAGGGTCATTTGATAACGATGAACTTACCCCATTATTATTTACAATGTTAATACCAGTATTAAAGGACCCAGAACCTGTAATTGTTTTACTTGTAGAGGATGGTGATGCATTTATGGTATTCCCAGTAATGATTACACCTTCGTTACTATTGATTTCAATCGGTCCTAATAAGATAGACGACATAGCTTGCACCTACTTCCAGCTTAACTTGTTAGTTATAACATATGACAGCCAGTCAAGAGTGAAAGGTACAAACCCCTACTAACGAAGAAATAATAATAGCCTAGATTCTTTAAGAACTAGGCTTTTGTGATATGCTATTTTCCTAACAGGGCTAAGATCCCCTTAAATATGAGTACAAATGAGAAAATGATAATGGTGACAACACCAACTAAATTAAATATGGAGTGTAAGCTAGTCAAGAAGGTATCATACGCCGACACCAGAAGTAGCGCAAATCCGGCAAAAATGCATGCTACAAATAAGAAGATAATTTTATCCATTTACTATCCCTCCTTTTCTACACTATATGTCCAAATAGTGATGAAAGTGATTGTAGCATGGTTTTTTTTATCATTTTTTAAAGTATACGAATATTTACCAAAAAGGTTGAATACAATGGTTCTGTTGGTAAAAATAGTGGATTTTTACCTTAATTTGATTGAATATTAGTAGGGTGGTAAGGAATGGTATTAATTAAAAATTGTATAATTGTTCTGCTGTTTGCCATTATTTTGGTCGGTATGATTTTTTATGGAGTTAATACGATAGAAGCCAAAGGAAATGAAGCTGCAACTATCACGAAACAAATCATAATGAGTGAAAAATTATAGCAACAATACGAAGTAGCCATTTTCAGAGGTACAATGGTTTTTTCCGGTTTACTAACAGACATAGAGTACCAAATTTCTACTTCATAATGAAGAAGACCCTCATAATGAGGGTCTCTAGGTAGACAAGTATTTTTACTGGCTCATAAAATACACGTAGCTATGATCTTCTTTTCTCTAAAATGCAGAGCATACTACGAATTTCCGTTGTTTGAGCCGTTTCCAAGTTGTTGCTCTGCCATACGAATGAGACGTTTTGTCATCTCGCCTCCAACAGAGCCGTTTGCACGAGCGGTCGTATCTGCACCAAGCTGAACACCAAACTCATTGGCAATTTCTTGTTTCATTTGATCAAGAGCATTCCCAGCACCTGGAACCAACAGTTTGTTTCTTGCCATGATACATCACTCCCGACGTTTATTTGAGTAATTAAAGAATTACTCATTAGTAACATTCCATTTCGGTTGAAAATCATACATCTATTTGGTTGGGAAATAACCCCTTCTTATCTATATAAAAGAGAAGTGGTCAGAAAAAAATATTTCTATTCCCACCTTTTTTCAACACTACCTTCCTCAATCTTTTCCATCTCAGCTCTCATCCATTTAGGGTCAAGCTTTTCGCCAATAAACACTAATGTTGCAGGATAATTCATAAGCTCCTTCATATAAATTGGCGTTCCATATGAATATTGGAATAGATAAGTATGGGTAGAATGTGTAAACCGCAGGTATCCTTTCATACGATAAATGGTGTCTGGCATGTTTCTAAGCCATTCCTCAAATACTTCAAGATCAATTGGATTAGTAAAGGTATATACAAATGTTTTAAGCTTTAAATCCAAGTCGACATGAGCTCGTTCATGTGGTTTACGTTCTATATTTTTTACAGAACGTAGATCATCAATTCGAACTGCAGCATGCTTCGTTAAAAGACATTTTGCAGCACTATTGATTGACTGAATTTCAAAAACAAGTTGCCCTTGTTCATTTTCCGGTAACAGATCTACTTTGTTTAGCAAGAGTACATCAGCATGCCGAACCTGTTCCTGTAAAAGCATTTGTAATTGAGTAGATAAGCTCTTTCGGTCCTTCCAACGATTTGCATCAATCATTGTGACAACAGACTGAACGTAAAGCTTTTCTGCAAAAAGTGGGGACATGCATGCATCTAGTACCTCTATTGGATGGGCTACACCAGTTGTTTCAATATAAATTGCATCAAGCTCATATTCCTGTAAAAGGCTCTGAAGCTGGACCTCAAATTGTCCCTGTATCGTGCAACAAACACAGCCATTCAACAATTCCTTAAGTGGAGTGTTAGTAGAAACAGCATTTGAATCAATAGAAACTTGACCAAGCTCATTCATAACAACTGCTACTTTTCGGTTCTTTTCCTTTTCCTGTGTTAATACATTTTGCAAAAGAGTTGTTTTTCCACTCCCTAAGAAACCTGATAAAATAAAAACCTCAACTTTTTCCATAAAAAACTCCCAATACTTGTATTTTTTTGAAGGTATTATCGCTTATACTATAAGTATAATATCATTCATTATAATTGATATTCCCTGAGAGGAAAGAGGAATACATGAAACCGTACACAGCAGTCGAAAATTCCTTCACACAAATAAAAATTAAAACATATAAAGTCATGCTTCCAATATTAATTCTTGCCACGACTGTTGGGATAATCCTTGAGGATTTTAACGACACCAATGATATGGTAAACCAATATTCATTACCGATATTATTTTTTTGGTTTGTAGCATTGTATCCTTTACTCCTACGAATGAATTCGCGGCATTTCAAGTATATCGAATATTGTACCTTTGTTCTATTAAGCGGGTTGTTTTTATTAAAATTTTGGATAGTCGTTCACTATCAACTTGGGATAGATGGTACGTATGGGTTGGGTGAGTTTTTTGATTGGATCCCGTTATATTTTATCTTTATTTTTTTTACATTCAACGGAAAGAGAGCGCTTTCAATTTCGCTGCTATTTATATGGACAACCTTATTAATCGCGACATATGAAATAGCGACAACTCATTATAACAGGTTAATCTTAAGTCCCCTGATTCAATTTCATCTTTCTAATCTTGTTTATGTTATTGCGCTTTATTTTCTTCAAAAACTGAAGGAAGTTTTTCTATTGGCAGATGCAAATAAGAAGGCTGCAAATACTGATTTCCTTACCAATCTGCCAAACCGAAGATATATGCATGAATTGCTACAAGATAAAATTCAAAAGGGAAACAAGTTATCTGTTATTTTATTCGATATTGATAATTTTAAAAAAATTAATGACCGATATGGACATGATATAGGTGATTTAGTTCTTAAAGAAGTTTCACATCTCATTAAATCTCATCTAAAGAGTGATTCTGTGCTGGGAAGATGGGGAGGAGAAGAGTTCTTGGTTTTAGCAATAAATAGAAATGCTGCTGAATCAGCTGTTCTTGCAGAAGAGATAAGACGATTGCTTGAGCAAACACGAATTGAACCTGTTGGGGTTGTGACATCAAGCTTTGGTGTGACAGAGTTTGGACAAAATGATGCGATTCATTCTTTCTTAAATAGAGCGGATAAGGCCCTTTATGAAGCTAAGGACTCTGGTAAAAATCAAGTTCTTATTAGGTAAACAAATTCCAGTTGTATTGACAGTAAGATGTATATTACCATATACTTGAAGTAACATATTGAAGGGAATGGTTAAGGGGCAATGAAGAACTAATTTTATTTTCTAAACGATTTTTCAAATAAATGAAAAACGTGTATCTAGAGAATAGGATTAGTCTGCCCTTATCCGTTACTTAATCGGAGTATAAGTCTATTGTATAGGAACTTTTGCGTCCCTATACTCTTTTTTACTGCAGAAAAACCTCTCTAGATACATCTAGGGAGGTTTTTTCTATGAAGGTAATCATCAAACCATAAGATGGATTCGAAAAATGTGTTAAAGGGTGATTATATGTTATTTATGAAACTGAAAGGGATACAGAAAAGCTTTGGGGATAATGAAATCCTTAAAAATATAAATCTAGAGATACAAAAAGGTGACCGAATCGGCATTGTTGGCAATAATGGAACTGGGAAAACAACACTTGCAAATATCATAGCCGGAAAATTGATTGCAGATAAAGGTTCGATTGAAGCTGTAAATGAAAACGTAACGATCGGGTACTTAGTCCAAGCCACGGACTACACGCTAGAAGAGTTTAGTGAGGCTCTACTTTCAACAGCTGAGACAGATATTCTAGAAAAAACGAGCCGTCTAGGATTATCGAAAATGCAGAAATGGGATGCCAGTAAGGTACAAAACCTAAGTGGGGGAGAAAAAACTAAATTATCATTGGCAAAGATTTGGTCAATGAAGCCTGACTTTCTCATCCTAGATGAACCTACAAACCATCTAGATTTTGCAGGTGTAGAATGGCTGGTTAACGAAATAGAGAAATTTGTAGGAACCGTTTTAATTATCTCGCATGATCGTTATTTCTTGGACCAAACTGTTCAAAAAATCCTTGAAGTTGAGCATGGTGAATCTACTCTTTATACGGGGAATTATTCCTCTTATCGTGAGGAGAAGGAGAGAAGATATCAAGTTAACCTGCACCAATATGAGACACAGCAAAAGTTCAAAGAGCAAATTGAGCTTCAAATGGCGAACTTACAGCAGTGGTCTCAAAAAGCTCACAGTCAGTCGACGAAACAAGAAGGCTTTAAGGAATATCACCGGGTAAAAGCAAAGAAGCTTGATAAACAAGTTAAGTCCAAAATGAAAAGACTTGAAAAAGAATTAGAAAAAAACAAAGTAGATAAACCATTAGAAAAAGAGGAGGTTCGATTTAATTTTAAAGAAAGTCATAAAAGAGGAAAACGAATTATCGAAATAAAAAATGGAAAAAAAGAATTTCCTGGGAAGTTATTGTTTGGCAATAGTCATTTTTATATTAAGTACGGAGAAAGAATCGGAATACTTGGTGAGAATGGCTGTGGTAAATCCACCTTATTACGCATTCTTATGGATCAAGATGAATTATCTTCTGGAGAGCTATGGAAAAGTGACTCTTTAAAAATTGGGTACTTATCACAAGAGGTAACAGATCTAGACGAGGAAATTACTGCTCTTGATTACCTAGGGCTAACAGAAAAGGAGGAGATAAGTAAGGCAAGGACGATTCTAGCGAATATTGGCTTGAGTGAAACTAAAGTAAGCCAACCCATATCAACTCTTAGCTTAGGACAACGAACAAGGTTAAAGCTAGTAAAAATATTAGTACAGGAAGTCGACTTACTTATTTTAGACGAACCAACAAACCATTTAGATCTGATGAGTAGAGAAATGTTAGAAAATACGTTATTGGAGTTTGAAGGCACCATCCTAACAGTATCCCATGATAGGTATTTTCTTGAGAAAATGTGCGACAAGCTCTTGGTTTTTGAAAGTAAGCAATTAAAACGTGTTGAAATGAGCCTAGAAGAGTATCAGAAAAGAGAAAATACAAACATGCCAAACAAGGAAAGGGAAGAAGAGCTTCTTGTCCTTGGAAATGAAATAAGTATGCTACTTGGTAAATTATCTTTACTATCTAAGGATGATCCAAGTTATCAGGAACTAGATAGCAAGTTTCTCGAATTGACTCGAAGGAAGAGAGCGTTATTGGATCAAAAGTAGTTCGCACCGGATAGTACAATTTTGTGGACTACGTATGAACATGTTATGCGAAAGTTTTTCAATTGCAGAACCTCAACTAGTACTTCAGGCATCCTCGGTTAGCTTTTTCATGGTTAAGTTGAGGGGAAAGTACATTGATGTGCGCCGTCGGTTACCATTTTCATAGAAAAGCAGGGGAAAAGGGCATTGATGTGAGCCGTCAGTTACCATTTTCATGGAAAAGCAGGAAAAAAGGGCATTGATGTGAGCCGTCAGTTACCATTTTCATAGAAAAGCAGGAGAAAAGTGCATTGATGGACTCTCTCGGTTACCATTATCATGGAAATTCTGAAGAAAAGGGCATTGATGTGAGCCGTCAGTTACCATTTTCATGGAAAAGCAGGGGAAAAGGGTATTGATGTGCGCCGTCAGTTACCTTTTTCATAGAAAAGCAGGAGAAAAGGGCATTGATGTGCGCCGTCAGTTACCTTTTTTATAGAAAAGCAGGGGAAAACGGCATTGATGGGTGCCCTCGGTTACCATTTTCATAGAAAAGCAGGGGAAAAGGGCATTGATGTGCGCTCTCGGTTACCATTTTCATAGAAAAGCAGTGGAAAACGGCATTGATGGTTGCCGTCAGTTACCATTTTCATGGAAAAGTAGGGGAAAACGGGCATTGATGAGCGTCGTCGGTTACCTTTTTCATAGAAAAGTAGCGGTAAACGGCATTGATGGACTCTCTCGGTTACCATTATCATGGAAATTCTGAAGAAAACGGCATTGATGGGCGCCGTCAGTTAGCTTTTTTATAGAAAAAGCAGGGGAAAACGGCATTAATGGGCACCGTCAGATACCTTGTTCATAGAAAAACAGGGGAAAACGCTATTAATGTGCGCCCTCAGTTACCATTTTCATGGAAAATCAGGAAAAAAGGGCATTGATGGGCGCCGTCAGTTACCATTTTCATAGAAAAGCAGGAGAAAAGGGCATTGATGGACTCTCTCGGATACCATTATCATGGAAATTCTGAAGAAAACGGCATTGATGTGCGCCGTCAGTTACCTTTTTTATAGAAAAGCAGGGGAAAACGGCATTGATGGGCGCCCTCGGTTACCATTTTCATGGAAAAGTAGGGGAAATGGGCATTGATGGACTCTCTCGGTTACCATTATCATGGAAAAGTAGGGGAAAACGGCATTGATGGTTGCCGTCAGTTACCATTATCATGGAAAAGCAGGGGAAAACGGTATTGATGAGCGTCGTCGGTTACCTTTTTCATAGAAAAGTAGCGGTAAACGGCATTGATGGACTCTCTCGGTTACCATTATCATGGAAAAGTAGCGGAAAAGGGCATTGAGGGACTCTCTCGGTTACTATTTTCATGGAAAAGCAGGGGAAAAGGGCATTGATGTGCGCTCTCGGTTACCATTTTCATAGAAAAAAAGCAGGGTAAAGGGCATTGATGTGAGCTGTCGGTTACCATTTTCATAGAAAAGCAAGAGAAAAGGGCATTGATGTGCGCTCTCGGTTACCATTTTCATAGAAAAGTAGCGGAAAAGGGCATTGATGGACTTTCTCGGTTACTATTTTCATGGAAAAGCAGGGTAAAAGGGCATTGATGTAAGCCGTCAGTTACCATTTTCATAGAAAAGCTGAAGAAGTCGACATTGATGGGCCACAAAAAATATAAACCCCAGACATTCAACTGTCTGGGGTTTACTCATATTAAAATGCCCAATTTCCGCTTCGGAATACAGGTTCAACTTTACCATCAGCTGTTATACCGTCAATATCCATATCAGAAGAGCCGACCATGAAATCAACATGTGTGATACTTGAGTTTGCTCCTTTTTCTAGAAGTTCCTCTCTTGACATTGTTTTTCCGCCTTCAATACAGAAAGCATAGGCATTACCGATTGCGAAATGATTTGATGCATTTTCATCAAATAGCGTGTTAAAGAAAATGATATTTGACTGGGAAATTGGTGAACCGTGTGGTACAAGAGCAACTTCACCTAGATAATGACTACCTTCGTCTGTCTCAACTAGACGCTTTAATGTATCTTCTCCTGTTTCAGCCTTCACATCAACAATGCGTCCTTTTTCAAATGTAAGAGTGAAGTTTTCGATTAAGCTACCACCATAATTTAGTGGTTTAGTGCTAGTTACATATCCATTTACGCCTTCTTTTGCTGGAACTGTAAATACTTCCTCAGTCGGCATATTAGCTACAAATTCTACATTTCTTTCACTTACACTTCCGCCACCAATCCATACATGTTCATTAGGTAGTTCAACAACTAAGTCTGTACCAGGTGCTTTGTAGTGTAATTTCTTATATTTTTTACTGTTTAGGTACTCGACTTTTGTATGTAATGTAGAGTTATGTTCTCTCCAAGCTTCAACAGGGTCTGGGCTATTTACACGAGTAGCTTGGAAGATAGCTTCCCAAAGCTTTTCAACCTGCTCCTCGGAAGAAAGCGTAGGGAAAACCTTTTCCGCCCAGCTTTCGGAAGGTACCGCAATAACTGACCAACTTACTTTGTCAGCCTGTGTATAGTTTCGAAACGTTGTCATTGCCTGACCTGCTGTCTTGTTCGCATTAGCGATACGTTCTGGGTCCACGCCTTTTAATAGATCTGGGTTAGAGGATACGATGGATAAAAAGGCAGCACCGTTTTCGGCAAGCTCTTCCATTCCTTTTGCTTTCCACATTGGATAGTCAAGAAAAGCCTCATCAGGTGCCAAGTCAAAGCGTGTACGAGTAATCTCGTCGTCATTCCAGTCTACATATACATTTTTAGCTCCAGCTTCATACGCTTTTTTGACAACCTTCCGTACAAATTCAGCGGTAGAAATAGGTGCGTTAATGGTAAGATTTTGCCCTTTTTGTATATTTACACCTACACGAACTGCTAAATCAGCATATTTCTCAAGTAAATGTTCGAAATTAGACATTAGTATCCTCCTTGGTTCGTGATAACACGAAAATTATGTATATTTCTTCAATAGTGTATCACGAAAAAAGGAGGGAGTGAATTTTCTTACAAATTATTTTTGGAAAATGGGATTGTAACATATTGACATTAATTATAAGATATTTTAATGTATTAAGTGTACTATATGACATAATACACTTAATACAATAGATGCATATATTATCATCAAACTGAAAGGGGGGTTTTACTTGTATTTTCATTTGGATGAACGTAGTAATACACCAATTTGGGAACAAATTGTTAATCAAGTTAAGGAATTGATTTTAAAGGGAGTTTTACAACCAAATGACAAGTTATTAAGTGTTCGAGAGCTTTCCTCTACATTACTAGTGAACCCGAATACGGTAAGTAAGGCTTACCAAGAGCTTGAAAGGCAGGGAATTATTGAAACAAGACGTGGAAAAGGTACGTTTGTATCTGAACAGCTACCTATGAAAGTGGATGAAGAGAAGATAGAGGAAATGAAACAAACATTAAAACGACTAATTATTGAGGCATCCTATCTTGGAATTACAAAAGAAACATTATGGGAATGGATTGAGTCTTATATAGATGAGCTAGGGGGGAAAGACGGCAATGCTTAACGTACAAAATCTTACGAAGAGAATAGAAAATGAACCAGTCTTACAAAACATCTCGTTTTCCATTGGAGAAGGTTCCATTGTCGGATTAATTGGGAGAAACGGAGTCGGAAAAACCACATTACTTAGAAGTCTAGTTGGCATTTTAGACCTAGACGAAGGTGAGGTTTTATTTGAAGGGAAAAACATTGCTTTATATCCGGAAGTAAAAATGGCAATGGTATATGTTCCAGATTCATCTTCAACCTTTAATGGATACAGTGTAAAGGAGCTAGTTGCATTATACGAGTCCATTTATTCTGATTTTGATACGGAATATTTTTATCAGCTATTAGATCGCTTTACGCTTCCAAATCGTAAGGTGAGAACATTTTCACGTGGTATGAAGGCGTTGTTATTTATCATTTTAGCTATTTCGACAAGAGCAAGATTGATTATTTTAGATGAACCTACAAATGGCCTTGATGCAATTGTAAAGAGACAGATTCTTCAATTCTTACTAGAGGAAGTTTCAGAATCACAGCTATCACTATTAATCTCTAGCCATCATTTAGATGAATTAGAAAAGATAGCGGATACCATTATCATGCTAAAGGAAGGCAAGGTTGAGTCAGTTGTTTCCATGGATGAAGCTAGACTCCACTATAAAAAAATGCAGGTTGTTTTTAAAGAAGGTGGGTTACCACAAGAATTTATATCCCATTCCAATATTGAAGTTCTTAGTCAAATTGGTCGGGTTCATACCATTTTAATAAAAGGAAATACAGAAGGAATTGTAGAACAGTTGACAGCGTATCAGCCATTACTTATTGAGGAACTACCAATGTCGCTAGAAGACATGTTTGTGTCAGCATTAGGGGGTGATGACATTGTTTAATAAGGCTTTGTGGATTCGAAATTACAAACAAGCAAAATTTGTAATTTGGGGACTTTGGGTAGCATGTCTCTATTTCACTTATAAATTTTTTAGTCACTTGAAAAATCAAGAATATACGATCGCCCATTGGGATGAATGGGAAGTTGATGGAAAATATGAATACTATTTTGCCAATATTACGGAGGTAGGTATTTTCCAGGTTCTTCTGGTAATTCTATTAGCTTCAATACTAATTGGTTTGGAGAGAACCAACCAAAGCATGGATTTTACATTGTCCTTACCATATAAACGCACCGAGATCTTTCTTTCCAAATGGGCAATTGGTATTGTCCATATACTTGCAGCTTTAAGTGTGAGTGTTGTATTTTCCATAATCATTCTTATTAATTCTCCTATTGAGGAGTATTTCCCGATTTCAGGACTTGGTTTTTACTATGTAGTAACGGTGTTTGTTTTAGTAGGAGTCTATACGTTTAGCTTGTTTGTTGGATTTATTGGAGCTAGTTTATTTTCACAGTTTGTATTTAGCATTGTTTTTCTTGTCTTTCCATATGGTTTTTACAACTTACTATTTGATGCCATTTCCTATCATGCGCATTCATTAACTGGAACACCAATTTATCAAGGGATGTTTGGACTACAATCTGTTGCTAAATTTTTTGAGAATCTAACGTTTCCAATCTTGCTTCTAGATATAGAGGGTATTATTAATGAGATTTTTGTTTGGAGGCAGACAAGTGCTTTGGACATTTTGCTGTTACTCATAGTTCCAATTACAATCACGGCTATCTCGTTATATTTGATTCACTTGTTATCTAACAGATTGAAAAGTGAAAACAACGGTAAAATCCTTGCTTATGAAGCATTGCTACCATATCTAAAAGTTGGAGTTATTGTTTGTTTTTACTTATTAGGTGGCGGAATGATTGGCAATAGTACGAATCGTTTCGATGAAGTACCAGGGTTACTTGAATTTCATCTAGGTGGAATTGGATTTAGTGCGGTTGCATATTTTATCCTTTCAAAAGTTGCTGGGATGAGGCTTCAGTTCGGGAAAAAGTAGAAGTAGGAGAACTTGTAATGATTAGTAACTGGTACCCTATGAGTTAGGGTATCAGTGTACAAAGGGAGATGAGGAGATGAAATTGACAAAAGGAATTCTTTTCTTTCTCATCATGATATTACTAGCGGGCTGTACTAAGGAAGATCTTAATTGGTATGGAATTGTTGTTTTTAAACCAGTAGAAGCTGCAGAAATAAAGCAGATGTGGACGGCAGAATTACAATATGTGGATTATAGTGAAACAGAGGAAACACCACCAGATGTTTTACGAATTACATATAATGAAGATTCTTCCTCCATGCCCGAAGAAGTTTCGTATCAAATTCCTAATACAAATATTGAAGGTATGGTTCGGTTGTCAAACGAAGGTTTAGGGGAAGCCATTATTGATCGTTCGAAATTGCTGACTTATATCAAAACGATTGTGTTAGAGGATGGCACCATTACAGGTTCTATTCCACTGGTGATAAGGTGGGGAAATCAGACTGAGCATCTAGAACTACCATACTTAACAGCAATAAAGGATTTTGAACAAACAAATTGGGAAAGACTTATTGAATTTTTCACTTAGTAGCATTGTGTATATAAGTAAAAGAAAATAAAATTCTAAAGTGAATACTAAATTTCTGAAACTTACACCACCATCGATTCGTATACATTATATATGAAAAGGTGGTGTTTCTTTTGATTGAAAGCTCTCGTCCCATTTTAAAAATACCTAAAACAATGTCTGAAAAAATAATGGATGTACTATCAATTTTGCTATTAGTTGGAATGTATGTGTTTATCATTTTTTCCTGGAATGAGCTTCCTGATCGGGTACCCGCCCATTTTAATGCCGCTGGTGAACCAGATCGATGGGGTGGGAAAGGAAGTGTATTAGTATTACCCATCGTCGCTACCTTTCTTTTAAAAACAACAATGATATTAAATAAGTTTCCTCATATTTTTAATTATCCAGTAGAAGTTACAAAAGAAAATGCGGAACCTTTATATGTAACATCCCGTAAAATGCTATCGACCCTCAATTTATTTATCATGTTCTTTTTTACTATTGGAGTATGGGAAACAGTCCAAGTGGCGTTTGGGAAGGCCGGATTAGGAATGTGGTATCTTCCTGGATTGTTACTATCCATTTTCGGTACGATTGGGTTTTATCTAAATAGGCTTATTAGACTTGGTAAAAAAAACAAATCTTAATATTTTTAAAGGGATGTCTCAAATGTGTTGGATATCCTTTTTGTTTTCACATAAAATATCCAAAAATGTTTAGAATCAGGCTTCAACGCCCAAAATAGTAGATTATAAGAGTTTCTCGTTTGATATAAAGGTATACAAAAAATGTAACCCAGATGTGATAGAATAGAAATACAATCCGAAAAGCTCACAGCTTGAACAAATGAAGAGGATGTGAATTTTGGTGATAGCCCTTATTTCCCATTTACAGGATGTTTGTAAAACCCATTTTTTACAAGAAAAAATATTGATAGTTGATTCCTATATGATTGGTGAACAAATTTTATTTCATTTGGCTGATAAAGGAGGACATGCTGTAAATCTAAAGATTAAAACTGTGCGGGAGCTAGCAATGGAAGCCGTTGCTGAGCGTCAAAGGGATGTTATTCAGGACGCACAAGGCTCGCATTTCATGTATTCTCTACTAAATACACTTCGCAATACTACTTCTCTGAGATACTTTAATGATGTCGAAATTACTCCGGCATTAAGTTACAGTATGTATCAAACCGTAAAACAACTAAGGCTTGCTGGTTATAAAAGCTGGTCATTACCACAGTCCCACTTCGTTAGTGATGAAAAGGGAGCTGATATGATTGAGATTCTCTATTCTTATGAGCAGTTACTACAGGATTATCAGGTAATTGATGATGCAGATCTGTACGAGCTTGCACTAAATAAAAGTAGTCAATCAAATTCAGTATATATCCTTCAAAGTTATTTGACACTATCTTATTTGCAGGAGAAATTTCTTAAAGCTCTTCTTCCAACTGAATATATAAAATTACCTCTGGCTAAGGTGAATGGGATAACACTGCCTAATCGTACAGAACTATCTAGTGTACGATTTGCTGAGGAAACTCCATTAAGCTTCCTTTATGATACTGATCGGTCTTCAGGCAGGGTAACAACACTCTCCCTTTTCTCAGCAAAAACAAAAGAAGCCGAGTTGAAAAAGGTACTACAAATAATCAAGCAAAAAGGGATTACTTTTGACGAGGCTGTTATTTTCTATACAGCAGGTTCTGAATACATAACTACTATGTATCATCTTTCTGAAAAAATGAATGTACCAGTCACATTTGGTGACGGGATTCCAGTATCCTTTACCCGACCAGGTAAATTAGTTGCTGGAACCATAAGGTGGATGAAGGAATCCTATAGTATACAAGCCTTTTTAAAGCTTCTTCAAGAGAATGTAATGAACTTGGAAGAGGATGCACCTTCAAAAGCGAGGTGGGCAAGTTTACTTCGTCAAGCAAATATCGGTTGGAATCCCGAGAGGTATATAGCCCTTTTACAAGCTCAGATTGAAGAAACAGAAGAAAAGGCAAAATCTGAAGCAAATAAAGAACGAAGTACATATTTTGAAAAGCTGAATCATGAGTATACATGGCTTTTAAAATGGTTTACATCTGTGTTTAAGTACATGCCTACTATACAACCGGATGGTACCTTGAATTATGCAAGCCAATTACTGGCTATTCGCTACTTACTTACAACCTATGGAAAGGTAACATCAGGCTATGATCAAGCTGCAAAAGAAGCTATTCTTGAGCAAATTGAGATTATACTTCCTTATGCCAATGAAGGAGTAACGTCTTCGGAAGGTTTTTTGAAGCTTGAAGAGGATTTGCTAACAATTCATGTGGGTCAGTCAAGGCCAAGACCAGGGAACTTACATATGACAACCTATAAGAATGGGTTTTATATCAACCGAGAGCATCTGTTTGTCATTGGTCTAGATAACCAACGTTTTCCTGGAAATGCTCAAGAAGATCCACTTCTACTTGATATAGAAAGAGAGAAATTGGGGAATCGGCTTCCTCTTAAAAAGGAAAAGACAAAGCGAGATCTTTACTTGATGCTTCAATTTTTCGCTTCATCTGCTACAAAACAACTAACGGTAAGCTATTGTAAATTTAGTATAAATGAAAACAGGGCAATTACACCTTCCTATTTATTTTTACAATGCTACCGACTCCAATCAGGTAATCATACAGCAGATTTTAATACGTTACATAAAGAAGTACCACTTATTGATGGTAGTATTACAGTTGAACAAGCAGATTGGTGGTCAAAGAAGGTTATGGCCCCCCTCCATCAGGTATTAGATGAAAAACTACTAGCATATTATTCAAATATTGAAAGCGGATTAGGTGCGGAGGAAATGAGGAAAACGGGTTCTTTTACTAGCTACGAAGGGAAAATCGAAAGTGATACCTCACTTTTTGATCCACGGAGGAATCCAGATATCACCATTTCTGCTGGTAAACTTGAAAAGATTGCAGCATGTCCGTATGCCTATTTCTTAGAGAATATTTTACGAATTAAGGTAATTGAGGAGGTTACCTATGACCCTAGTAAATGGTTGGACCCTGCAACAAGAGGTACACTTTTACACGAAATCTTTGAAGTGTTTTATAAAACTATTCAGGCGAAAGGGGAAAAACCTTCTTATCAGAAGCATATCAACGAGATTCTGAGAATTACCTATCAACGACTAGAAGAACTTAAAATGATCCTTCCACCTCCAAACCAAAGGGTTGCAGACATGGAGTCTGAAGAAATAATTGAATCCTGTGAGACATTTTTACGTATCGAAGAGGAAAACAGTCAACTGGGAGAACCGTTGTATTTTGAATATTCCTTTGGTGAGGATTCGCCTGCTACGATTGAACTTCCAACTGGAATGATAAATGTGAGAGGGATTATTGATAGAGTGGACCGCTTACCAGATGGTTCCTTCCATATCATTGATTACAAAACGGGAAGTAGCTGGGGCTATGAAACAAAGCATTTTTTTAAGGGAGGCAGACAGCTGCAGCATCTTCTTTACACTCTCGCAATTGAGAGCCATTTAGGAGTTGAGGAAGGCCGAGTTAAAAAGAGCACATATTTTTTCCCGACTCGTAAAGGGATCGGTAAGCGTTTTGAAAGAGAACAGGATGAGACGACTCGAGCAAATGGGAAAGACATTTTGGACAAGCTCCTTACCATAGTGGAGCATGGTCATTTTACAATGACGGATGATGAAAAGGATTGTAAGTTTTGTGATTATAAGAGTATTTGCAGACGTTCCACATATGATAAGGAAATGATTGAAGTGAAGCATCAGGACCCATCAGCTCAAGGAATAAAAAGCTTTTTGGGGGTAAGGGCCTATGACTAAGGTAATCGTTGATCAACAAGCACGAGATAAGGTTACAAATATACTTAATAAAAACTTTCTAGTTGAAGCGGGCGCAGGTTCAGGCAAGACAACAAGCTTAGTTGATAGAATGGTCAATCTGATACGAACTGGAACAGCAAAAGTAGAAGAACTCGTTGCAATTACCTTCACTAGAAAAGCGGCAGATGAGTTAAAAACTCGTTTCTTAACAAAGCTTGAAGAAGTGTATAAAAAAGAAACAGATGATACCATCAAGAATCAATTGGAGGAAGCATTACAAAATATTGAGCAATGTTTTTTAGGAACTGTCCATGCTTTTTGTGCACGATTATTAAGGGAGCGTCCAGTAGAAGCAGGACTTGATGTGAATTTTTTAGAGCTTGAAGAAGCGGAAGATAATCAGTTAGCTGAGGACGCATGGTTTGTATATACACAAAGACTGCAACACGAAGCTCCTAAGAAGCTCCAGATATTTCAGGAACTAGTACTTGATGAAAGTGAACTTAAGAAGAGATTCTGCTCTATGAAGAACTACCCTGATGTTGAATGGCATCATGAGTATATCGATAAACCAAGCCTTCAGGAAACGTACCGCAGTTTTATCGTATTGTTACAGGAAGCATGCCGCTGTATACCAGCTGATCCTCCAAAAGGGCATGACGATATGCAGAAAGCAATTACAGAAGCGCTCCAATTACATCGCTACAGGAAACAAAACGAACAGGTAATGATTGAGATCTTTGAAATATTTGATAAAAAGAAAAGCTTTGGTATTACTCAATATAAATGGTCCTCTAAAGAGGAGGCAAAGGAATATCAAACTAGAGTAAAGCAGTTTTATGAAGACCGTATTCAACCATTAATCAAACAGTGGAGAGAGTACTGTCATCCATTTATTATTGAATTTTTTAAAGGCGCTCTTGTAGAATATGAGCGGATAAAGAGAGAACGTTCATTATTAAATTTTCAAGACCTCCTAATGAAAACTGCTACACTATTAAAAAGTAATGCAGAGGTACGCAATTACTTTCAACAGAAATATAAAAGGCTTTTAGTGGACGAGTTCCAAGACACGGATCCAATTCAGGCTGAAATTATGTTTTATTTAACAGGTGAAGATGTTTCGGAACAGAACTGGACCAAATGTATACCACGTCCTGGTTCCTTATTTGTTGTCGGTGATCCAAAACAAGCGATTTATCGATTCAGACGAGCTGATATTGATATTTATAATCTTGTAAAAGAGCTAATCAAAATTCATGGAGGAGAAGCTCTCCAACTCACAATGAACTTTCGAACTGTAGATACCATTACGAGTCAGTTAAACAATGTTTTTAAGCAGCACTTGCCAGATAAAGAAAGTGAATATCAAGCAGCTTATCGACCTTTACATTCTTATCATTCAGCAGAAGAAACTGATTTTGTAGGTATTAGAAAGCTGGTTATTCCAGAAGAATTCTCTTCAAATAAAACTGCGATTATTGAAAAGGATGCGGAATGTATTGCAACATACATAAAACGACTGATAGTAGAGGGGCATGAACCGCGTGAATGTATGATTTTAACAAGATATAATGATGGAATTGAGGTGTATGCCCAGACACTTGAATCGAAAGGAATACCAGTGAGTGTAAGCGGAGAAATGGAAATAGGATTGATTCCAGAGTTTCAGGATTTGCTACGATTACTAGACACTCTTGTAGATACAACTGACCAGGTTGCATTTGTTGCGGTTCTTCGCAGTGTGTGGTTTGGAATTAGTGATGAAGAATTGTTCCAATGGAAACAAGCGGGTGGAGCTTTTTCATTATTTGCTGAGGTACCAGTCGGGCTTCAAGAGGGAACAAAGCTTCATTTTGAGGAGGCACTAACAAAGCTGCACTTATACGCAAAATGGAAATCCTCCTACTCACCTGTAGTTGCGATTGAAAAGATGATCGAAGACATTGGCCTATATCCACTTTTTCTTGCAAAGAATTATAGGAAACGTGAAGCAACAAACCTACTTCAAGTTATGGAAGCACTACGAGCAGAAGAAGTGAAGGGAGCTACTACGTTCGGACATGCAGTTGAATTTGTAAGGGAACAAATTAAAGCGAAAACAAAGGTAATCAATCTTGAGGAAGATGACAATGCAGTTCGGATCATGAATGTCCATAAAGCAAAAGGATTAGAGGCAGGTATTGTGTTCTTAGCTCACCCAGGGAAAAAAACAGTTGTTAGTAATTATATTTCATCCCATATCAAACGGGAGGAACAGACATCAACAGGTTATTTTATGTTTACAAAAAAACATGGACCTACTAACAAAACAGTGGCACAGCCACAAAACTGGGACCATTATAAGGAAGTAGAAGAGGCCTATTTACTTGCAGAGGAGATACGAATTTTATATGTAGCTGCAACACGTGCAGAAAAACTAATGATTATAAGTGTTTGCGAAAAGAAAAACAACAAGAATCCTTGGAGTCTATTATTGGAAGGACTTCCTGAACTAAAAGTGATAGAAATACAAGAAATTGATATTGAAGAACCAAATGAACAGGTTCAGCGCATTACGCTTCAAGAGTTCGAAGCCGAGACTCGCCATATACTAGATTGGGTGGATGACAGACGAACTCCTTCGTACACAAGGATCAGTCCGACTGAAGATAAGAAGGATATATATATACTCGAAATTGAACGGGAAGAAGGTGGTGGGTTAACCTGGGGTACATTCGTTCACGAGGTCTTTGAAAAGGTAGTGAAGGGTGAAGACGAAGCAAAGGTAATCTTGAGCTCTCTTCAAAAACACAAGCTGTCATTGGAGCGTGCAGTTGAGATTGCCCAAGCTGTTGAGCATTTTAAACAATCAACTGTTTGGCAGGAAATCCAACATGCAGAGCTGGTGTTACCAGAGGTTCCGTTCACTTTTAAAATGGACAGACGCGACCCACTCTATTCAGTTGTAGTGAAGGATGGAAATCAGCCAGATACCATTTTTATAAATGGAATCATTGACCTTGCATACAAGATAAATGGAAAATGGAAGATCGTTGATTACAAAACAGATCGTCCAAAGGATACTTCCTATTTATCGGAGCTCACAAAATTCTATCGAGACCAAATTGACATGTATCAACATATGTGGGAACGAATCACAGGTGAAGTCGTTTCAGAAAAGCAGCTATATTTTGTCACACCTAATAAAGTAGTACCAATAGAAGGATAATTATAGATGATCGGAGATGAGTTACCATCTCCGATTTATTATTAATTGATATTTCCTCTCTAAATGAGTGTTTGAAGGTAAAGAAATAAAGGAATCTAATTTAGTAACCTATAGTAACCGGCCTGAAAAGTGATAGAATACATTTAAAGGGGTTGTAATCGATTGGAAAAAGAAAAAAAGAAAAGGATGATTGCCTTGATTATTGGGATAGTTATAGGTTGTGGGATTCTCTACGTAGGCATGATCCATTATAAAATTTCACAATATACAAAAGTTCAACCATCTGATGATGCTGATTATCTCATAATACTTGGTGCAAAAGTTAATGGTGAGTTTCCTTCCTTGTCACTTACATACCGAATAAATGCGGCTGCTGAATATGCAAAGGAAAATCCAGAAACGATCATTATAGCCTCTGGAGGACAAGGGCCCGGGGAAGATATAACCGAAGCGGAAGCAATGAAACGAGCACTAATTGATAAAGGGATTAATGAATCTAGAATCTTTCTTGAAGATAAATCAACGAGTACCTATGAAAATATTGATTTTTCAAAGAGATTTATACCTGATGGTGCGAAGAAGGGACTCGTTGTAACAAATGATTATCACCTCTATCGTTCGATCCAAATTGCGAAGGATGCTCAATTAAAAGTGGAGGGTTTACCAGCAAAGACTCCTGAAATTACACTGGTAAAGGCATATATTCGGGAGTATTTGTCTGTTACAAAATTTTACTTACACCGATATATATTTTAAGAGTATGTGGTATGCTTCGAGTTAGATATGTGTATTAGAATGTGTGCAATGGCAACATTTATAAAAAAGGTAGTTTCCTAGGTAAATAGCGATGAAAAATAGAAAGGTAGCGAAGGCTACCTTAATTTTATCTTTCTTTTACAAACATTTTTAATCCGCCTTTTGGTCTAAGCGTAATGAGTGGCAGTGGATGTAAGAGGGCATCATCTGAGAGGATTAGCTGGTATTTTTGTCCAATACATGCTAGCACAAGAACGGTTTCCATTAAGGAAAAATGGTTACCGATGCATACTCTCGGTCCGCCACCAAAAGGGAAGAATGCATATGTCGGTAAGGATTTCATTAATCCATCCTCAAAGCGCTCAGGTATAAATGAATCGGGTTCTGCAAAATATGTTTCATTTCGGTGGGCCACATATTGACTCATTAACACCATCTCGCCCTTTCGTAATTGATAGTTACCGATTTGTACATCCGTTTCAACTTGCCTACCAATCACATACGCGGGTGGATATAATCGAAGTGATTCCCATACAATGCATTGGGTATAGGTTAAATCCTTATAATGTTCTGGTGCTAATGGGTTTGAACCAAGTACAGTATCTATTTCTTGATTAAATTTCTTTTCAACGTTAGGATGCCGGGAAAGCAAGTAAAAGGTCCACGTAAGTGCATTAGCAGTGGTCTCATGACCAGCTAGAAAAATAGTCATAAGCTCATCCCTAAGTTGGATATCACTCATTCCTATGTTTTCGCCTGAGTCTTTAGCCTTCATTAAGACACTTAATAAATCTTCATAAGTATCTTCCTGTTCCTGTTTTCGTTTGTTAATAATCTCATACAATACATCGTCAAGAGCTTGAATGGCATGTTTTAACTTCCTATTTTGAGGAGTAGGTAACCATAATGGCAACTTGATGAGGGACCTCATTCGTTTGATACTTTGCTTCATTACGGTATCCATCGGCCCTCCAATGACTTGTGCACCTTCTTTTAAGTCCATTGAGAACATTGTCTTACTAATAATACCTAATGTAAGATTCATCATATCCTCGGAGATTGTTCGCAGTTCCCCGTTTTTCCACGAGGAAATATAGAGTGAAGTTGTATCAATCATATCCTTGCCATAACCCATAATTCGCGATCTTGTAAAGGAAGGTTGTATGAGTCTACGTTGAGTTTTGTGTTTATCTTTTTCACTGGTCAGTAAACCATCACCCAATACCGTTTTCAGGGTTTGGATGTCCTTCGATTTTACAAATGATTTATGTTTCGTAACTAGCACTTCTTTAATTAATTCTGGCTCGTTAATCAAATAGATATTTTGAAATGGTCCCAAACGGAATTTAACGAAATCACCATATTTGGACCTCAGGTGTCGTAGGAACTTTAAGGGGTCTACTTGAAACTCATCTAAATTACCAGTAACTAGTTTACCCTTTGGACCAGGAGGTGAATTGTTTGTCATGAGCTTTGTTCCTCCTTTTATTACTTAGCAGATGAAGGTTCTAACTTATTCAGTATTAATGGAATGAGAATGTTCCGCTAACCATTTTTTTAGAAAATCGGGTAGATAGCCTTTTACAGCTAACGAAGCGTGACCACCATTTATCGATTTGTAAGTTTTATCCTTACTAGAAACAAGTCTGATTATTGGGGAGGTGCTTTTCTCTGGAACCAGGTCGTCGTTGTTTGCGGACACAACCAGTAAGTTACTCTTTATATTCCGAAGGTTAACTCGCTTTCCATTAAGTATGAGTCTATTCTTCGCCAATTTGTTATCCAGTGCAATGTCGAATATTAATTGTTTAATAGTACCCCCGACAAAGGGGATATGGTCTCTAGCCCAATGATTAAAAGCTTGCCACTTTTCTACAGAGTGGGAATCCCCTCTTTTATCGGAAAGAGCTAGATAAGGTGTAATAGAAATAGGAGAAGTGATTACCTTTATTCCTTTGTCAATCACGTTTGGCGGAATTATACCGTATTGGTCAATGAGATTTTCGATAGCTGGTCGTTCATTTTTCAACATCTGTTTCCAGTTAACGGGTAGTGGAATATGACTAAAATCGATAGGTGCCACTAGAAGAATAAGATTTTTAATTCGTTGAGAAGTAATTGCTGCATACATAGTAGCAAGAGTTCCACCGAGGCAATACCCAATTATTGTTAGATCCTTTGTATTAGAGTGAGCTAACGAACACTCTACACCTTTTTCGATGTATTTGGTAACATAGTCATCGAGGGTTAAATCTTTATCTTCATAACCTGGTACTCCAAAATCTAGTAAATATACATTATAGCCGTGAGTAGTAAATGCTTGAATCATACTTGTTTCTGGACTTAGATCAAGAATATAGGATTTGCTTACTAAAGAATAAATGAGGAAAAGGGGAGTTTGGTATTTTTGCTCTCTTGCAGGATAAAACCATACAGTTGCTTTATTTTTTCTCCAAATAGCTGTTTTAGGTGTTTGTCCAACTTTTGGTTTATTTTTATTGATAATATTTGAGAAATTAGTTAAGTTGTTTCTTCTAATCACGGCGCTTCACTCGAATCATATTCTCTACCTTTTCATTAATCCAGTCGTTATCTGAAATATTTCCCATTATTATATTCATTTTCATAAGTCTTTTAAGAAGTTCAATCTCTTTTTTTGATGGCAAATCTATTTCCTTTGACTCTCGGTGCCTAGTCAAACCTTGTTTGGTTGTTAAGGTATGATGTGGTGTTTTTTCCTGCGCTAAACGGAGGACTTTCTCCTCAAGAGCATCTATTTTTTCTTCAATTTGTATTCCAAGCTTGGCTATATTGGCTATATCGGTTTTTGTAGGTAGATTAAGTTGTTGAGAAATAGTCTCTGTATTTTTTTTCATACCTTTTAACATGTTTACATGGGGGTGTAGTGCTTTCTTTACGAGATCTACTGTTTTATCATCTTTTAATAACGCATGAATATTGCTTCGAATCTTGGATTCTGATTTTTTACCTAGAAGCTTAATAAATTCATTGATTGATATATCTTTATCATTATGCAACGAATATCCTCCTCTCGAATTCTAGTTACTAGCATTCAGTACAATATATTCAATGTTAAATACTGTGTTCAGAAAATGATAAAAGTGCCTTATAAGTATGCCTTACATAAAAAAAACACTAGGAAAGTTTCCTAGTGTCAGACAGTTGACAAACGTTTTGTATACTTCGTTGCTTGCCTTACTCGTCCGCTCATGAAGGCAATTTCTATTGTCTTCGTGCGGCTGTACGCCTTGTCTGACAAGCGTTTTCAAGACAGTCTGGTGATATAGAACTCTACTAAATATCCATCGAGATAAGTGAAGACAAAGAAAATTTGACTTTGTCTCAAACACATATTGTATTAAATCTTATTCATTCCAATTACAATTTTACGTTATGACTCTCTACAGCCTCTACCAGCAAATCAACAATATGAACGGCTCGCATTTTATCAGACAATCCTTCTCGTTCAATACCTAGTTTCATCTGTAAAAGACAGCCTGGATTTGCGGTAACGATCGTTTTTGCTTCGGTATTCTTCACATTTTCCATTTTGGAATCAAGTATTTTCATCGACATTTCGGATTCTACAATATTATAAATACCAGCGGAGCCGCAGCAACTATCGGCATTTTTCATCTCCATAAAAGTAGCGCCTTGAATGGATTGAAGCAATAATCTAGGCTCCGATGCAGTTTTCATAACATTACGTAGGTGGCAGGAATCCTGGTATGTAATGATTTGACTAGGAAGAACAAGCTCTTTTTTATGAAATTCTAGCTCTACTAACACAGAGGTTATATCCTTAAGCTTATTAGAGAATACTTTCGCCCGTTCAGCCCAGGTAGGATCATCCTTAAGTAAATGGTCATACTCTATTAAAAACGCGCCACACCCACCGGCATTTGTAATGATATAGTCTGCCTCTATTTCTTCAAACGCGGCAATATTTCTTCTTGCCAATTCTTTTGCTTGATTTTTTTCTCCACTATGTCCATGTAGTGCACCACAGCATGTTTGGGAAGTAGGAATGACTATTTCACAACCTGCAAGCTGAAGGAGCTTCATTGTTGCATCATTGGTTTTCATAAACATCGTATCCATTAAGCAACCTGAGAAAAAGGCGACCTTTTTCTTTTTGGTACCGATCGACTCCAAATGATTTGGACGATTTTTCATTTCCTTAATAGTAGGAACAGAGGGAAGAACCTTTTCCATTGTTGCCAAGTTATCAGGAAATAGCTTCATCATTCCACTTTTTTGTACTAGTTTTTGAATACCAGATCGTTGATACACACCAAGTAAGCCAGTAAGAGTACGCATGCGATGTTGGTATGGAAATACTCCTTCAAAAACAGTTTTACGAATCGCTCTAACGGGAAGAGAGTGCTTTTTATTTTGGGCAACGATATCTCGTGCCTCTTCAAGAAGGTGTCCATAATTAACACCGGATGGACATACTGGCTCACAAGCACGACAACCTAAACACATATTGAGCGATCGTTCAAAGTCCTCATCAGGTTCAATCAACCCATCTACAACAGCTTTCATTAAAGCGATTCTTCCTCTTGGGGAATGTGATTCCTGGAAACCTGATTCAATATAGGTTGGGCAGGTAGGAAGACAAAAGCCACAGCGCATACAATTCAGTAATTCATTTTCATCCATCCTAGATTTGAACTCAGCTTGGATTTGGTGTTGTTCCTTCACAGTCGTCATTTTGAAACCACCACACGTTTCCTGGAATCCTTGGCAAATACTTTTCCTGGATTCATAATATTGTTGGGATCAAGACTCGTTTTTATCGCTTGCATCGCAGCAATTCCAGCAGGTCCTAATTTCATTTCTAGGTAAGGAGCCTTCATTACACCAACTCCATGCTCTCCAGTTATCGTACCACCAAGCTCAATTGCTTTTTCAAAAATTTCCTCGAATGCTTTTTCAACTCGTTCGATTTCGTCGTGGTCACGCACATCTGTTAAGCAGGTCGGATGTAAATTACCGTCACCAGCATGGCCAAAGGTACAAATGCGTAGATTATATTTTTTCGCAATTTCTTCAATGGCTTTCACCATTTTGGCAATCTCTGAACGTGGCACCGTCGCATCCTCTAATATAGTGGTAGGCTTTAGTCGTGCGAGTGCAGATAATGCTGCACGCCTAGCAGTTCGAAGTGCCTCTGCTTCTTCTTCTGATTGTGCAGCCTGTACCGAGACAGCATGTTCGGATTTACATATCTCAATAATTTGATCAATATCCTTTTTGACAATCTCTTCTGGCCCGTCCTGTTCAATGAGGAGGATGGCTTTTACATCTGTTGGTAGACCAATTTGAGCAAAGGCTTCTACTGCCTCAATAGTTGGCTGATCAAGGAACTCAAGAGTTGTTGGAATGATTTTGTTTGCAATAATTGATGAGACAGACCTTGCCGCTGCTTCTAGGTCCTGATAGAGTGCTAGAATAGTTTTCTTTGTTTCAGGCATTGGAATTAGCTTAAGTGTAGCTTCTGTAATGATCCCAAGCGTACCCTCCGAGCCTACAAATAAACGAGTTAAGTCATAGCCTGCTACATCCTTTGCAAGCTTACCACCTGTTTTAATAATCTCACCATTAGCAAGCACAACCTCAAGTGCCATTACATAATCCCTCGTTACACCATATTTTAGCCCGCGTAAGCCCCCAGAGTTTTCATTGATATTCCCACCTATTGTGGATATTTTCATAGAGCTTGGATCTGGTGGGTAAAATAATCCTTTTGCTTCAACGGCTTTTGTCATGTCGAGTGTTATTACTCCGGGCTGTACAGTGACAGTTAGATTTTCTTCATCAACCTCAAGGATTTTATTCATATGCTTAAATAGAAGAACAAGTCCACCTTCAGTTGGACAGGTTCCTGCACAAAGGTTTGTTCCAGACCCACGGGGAACAATAGGAATATTATACTCATTACAAATCTTGATAATTTGCGAAATCTCCTCTCTGTTTCGCGGTGCAATAACAGCATCAGGCATTGATTGAAATTGTGGTGTAGCATCATATGAGTACACCAATCTGCCTGCTTTTGAATCGTCATAGTTCTCGGGCCCAACAATGCTCTGTAATGCTTGTTTTACTTTTGAATCAATCATTTTTTTATGCCTCCTTAGTAAGGCGTAACGCCAACGGTTTTCCATATTTTAAGCATAAAAAAAAGCGGAATAATCCGCTATATAGATATCTACAAAATTTATTTGATTCAACTTGATTTTTTTGGATATTCCTCCAATTGGAGACCAATATATAAGGTTGATAAGTCTGCAAATTTTCTTGGATTTAATCCTGTTAATTCCTCGATTTTATGTAATCGATAATGCAACGTATTTACATGTATATGAAGTGCCTCAGCAGTTTGCTTAATGGATTGATTTTGGTTAATAAAAGATTGTAAGGTTTCCAAATGAACTTTGTCTTTAAGTAGCTCACCAATAGTTCGATGAACAAACTCCATTCTAATATCCTCTTTTATTTCCTGAAGTAGTATTTCCATTTTTAGCTCATCCTCAAATTGGATGGAGGAGGTAAGTTTGGCAACATAAAGCGCACGTTCTGCCTCGTTAAAGGATGTACGAATGGTTGAGCCTGGGACTTCTTTTCCGATTCCAAATGAAATGATAACATTCATTTCAGTCTCTACATCTGATTTCATTTCCTGTAGAGCCCGTAAAAGCTGTTGTTTCGGTTGCTTTGATACCATTAAAAGGAATCGATCATTACCCCATCTCACATATATAGTATTGTTACTTGCAAGTTTGTTCTGCTTTAGATAACGTGTAAGTTCTCGTAGAGGAGGTTGTGTCGCACATCTAATATGACCCATCACAATTTGGCGTTTAGCTTCGATATCAATCCCTAGTAGTTCAGCGCGATTATAAAACTCTGAAGAAGGTTCCTTCATTTGTAGCCAGTCAAAAACAAAGGCTTCAAGGGAACGAGCATTTAGCTCAATTTGCTCCGCATAATAGCTTTCCTGAATAAGTAGTTCTGTCATTTTTTTCAGTAGCTCACCATAAGGAGAAACCAAGGCTGGGTCTCCAGTGATACCAATTACTCCAACAACTCTATGCTGAAATAGAATGGGTAAGTTAATACCAGCTTTCACGCCTTGTAAAGTTTCTTCCATTTTTCTTGTGATAATCATCTTGGTTTGGTCGCGGATGGAGAGTAGTGCTCCTTCGTGAAAATTTCCAAGTCTCATTGGGTCTGTGCTAGCAATTATCGTACCAGATGTATCTACAATGATAATATCCTCATCTATTAATCTACGAACCTCTTGAATAATCTTTTTTGCAAGTGAAGGTATAAGCATATGGATGTCCTCCAAACGTCTGTTACCCCCATTCTAGCATGTTTCCCTACAATGAAGTATAACTTCTGCACCAAAAAAATTATCATATAGGTAGAAATGCTCGTTCAGAAAAATAAAATTGAGTTTTGATAAAAAGTCAGTTTTTCAACTATTGTATGTTTGAAAATATGGTTAAACTAAGACAAAAAAAGAACTTCTGTTATTAAAAAAATTATACATAAGAAAGTAGGCACATAACTCATTTCATGTAAATGTAGTTGATTGCCCAGTCCATATGTCTCCTTTTGGAATATAGCTGTATAGTCAATTGTACTAAGCAAAGATGAAAGGAGACACCACATGTATAGAAATAGAACTCCATTTATAGGGTATCAAAGAGGCATAGGATTTGGAGTTGGACCACTAACTGCGGGACTAATAGGAGCTGGACTAGGATATTTAGGTGCAGAATTAGTAGATGGACCTGGTTTTGGAGGATATGGTTATCCAGGTTATGGTTACCCAGGACTTGGTTACGGCTATAAAGGAGGAGGATATGGATATCCTGGAATAGGCTATGGAAATAAAGGTCCGAGTTATGACTACCCAAATGAAGAATATGACCTTAAAGGAGCTGGATACGGCTATCCCGGTTATGATTATGGCTATCCAGGATATGGATATCCAGGTGGTGGTCCCGGGTATTAAGTGATTGACCAGACTGAAACAGCAGTATTCCACTGCTGTTTTCTTTATGTTATTAGTAATTGATAATAGTAATCTTTGTGCAGGATTTTTATTTCTGTTTTATAATTATGGTTGAGTGGAGATATTGAAGAAAGACGCACTTGAAGGGAAGAAAGTAGATGTTTCAAGATATATCAGTAGAAAATTTACTTCAGATGCAGAAGGAAGAAAGCCTGAAACTAATTGATGTACGGTCACCGTCTGAGTTTGAGGAGTCGAACATTCCAGGAAGCATAAATATACCTATTTTTACCGATGAGGAACGTGCGGAAATCGGAACAATATATAAACAGGTGAGTATTGAAGCAGCAAAACAGAGAGGGCTTGAAATTGTGTCTGCAAAGCTCCCGGATTTTATTAATTCATTTTCCAGCATTGAAGAACAAAAGGTAATTTACTGCTGGCGAGGTGGTATGCGTAGCAAAACATCAGCTACTCTAGTAGATTTAATGGGGATAGAGACGTTCCGTTTAATTGGTGGGATCCATGCGTATCGGTCTTGGGTTGTTGATAAGCTGGAAGAGCTTGCTGATATGTTTCAACCCGACGCGCTGGTGTTAAATGGGTATACGGGTACCGGTAAAACTAAAATCCTCCAACTACTTCAAGAAAAGGGTTATCCGGTTCTTGACTTAGAGGCAATGGCTAATCATCGTGGCTCTGTATTCGGACAAATTGGTAAACGTTCATACAATCAAAAGATGTTTGACATAATGTTTGTACAAAAGGCACTAGAAGTTAAAGATTCTCCATACGTACTGCTGGAAGCGGAAAGCAAACGAATAGGAAGAGCAACGGTTCCGGAGTTTCTTTTAAGGAAGAAGGAACAGGGATTCCATATTTTTATTGACCTGCCAATGGAGGAAAGAGTACTTTCCATTTTAGAGGATTATCGTCCATGGGAGTTTCCAGAGGCAGTTATGTCTGCTTTCCAAAAGATAAAAAAGAGAATTCATACACCAATCGCTGCACAAATTGAAAAGGACCTACAGACTGGAGAGTACAAGTCAGCGGTACAATTATTATTGGAATTCTACTATGATCCACGCTATCACCATACGGCGGAACAGATTCCTCCTGAAAGAAGCGTTGTATTCCATGTTAAAAATGTAGAAGAAGCAGTAGGAAAAATTGAGAAACTTCTTGCTAAAAAGCTAGATACAAGTAAAGTGAAGTAAAGTAAAAGTGAGCAATAGCAACAAGATTGTTTGTATTTTTTGTAGACTGTTGTTATAAGCAAATTATGTCTTGCTACTAAATTTTTGGCCAAGCCTAGTACTATATGTGTACTGGGCTATTTTTATTTTATAAATTTTCAGTATAGAATTTTTTAAGAAAAATAAATTTTATTATATTATTTTTAGTGCATAAAACCACTACATACAAGGGTTTAAACATCAAAACAACCTACTAGAAAATATTGATTATTTATTCTCTTAAAAATAAATAGTATCTTTTTTTAAAATTCACGGTCATAAATCTGTCAGCTTTCGTCGAATGCTTTAGCGTAAATCAAAACTAGGGGGAAACAAACCATGAAAAACGGTAAAATCAAAAAGTCCGTAGTTAGCGGAGCAGTGGCTTCAGCACTTATTCTTTCATCTTTCGGTGGGGCTGTATTTGCAAATGAAGAAACAGTAGACCAAACGGAAACAACAGTAACTGAAGAAACAGTTGTAGAAGAAATTCCAGTTAATGCTGGTACAACTGATGAAGTAGAAGTAGTTGACGAAGAAACTACTTCAGGAGACGAAGCTGCAGAAGAAGAAATTGCAACTGAAGAAACAACAATTGAAGAAGAAACAACAACTGAAGAAGAAACTGTTACAGAAGAAACCGAGAACACAGATGCTTCAGAAGAAACTGAACAAGTGGAAGAGGAAGCACCTTCATTAGTACCTGGTGACTTTTTCTACTTTGTAAAAATTATGATTGAAAAGGTAAGACTTGCTGTTACATTTGATGATTACAAGGAAGCTCGTTTATTAGCGGAATTTGCTGCTGAACGTATTGCAGAAGCAAATGCATTACTAGCTGATGGAAAAACAGAAGAAGCTACTAAACTTCTAAAAGATGCAATTTCTACTCAAGAAAAAGCAACTGACAGCCTAACTGATTCAGAAGAAGTAGTTGATGAAGTGACTACTGAAGATACAGAAGCTACAGAGGGCACTCAAGAAACAGAAGTTGTCGAGGAAACAACTGAAGAAACTGTTGCTCCAGAAGGTGAAACAGAAGAAGTTGAAGTTGATGTAGTGGTTGAAGATGAATTAGATGAAGTAGAAGTAAAACTTGCGAACAACATAGATGCACTTTCTGCAGCTTTAGCAAAGGTGAAAAATCCTACTGCACAAGCAGCATTAATGAAAAATATTCAAAAGTCGTTTGCTAAGTTAGACAAGAAACTAGTAAAACTTGAAGAAAAAGCTGAAAAATTAGCTGCAAAAGAAACTGAAGAAGAAGTTACAGAAGAGACAACAGAAGAAACTGTTGTTGATCAAGAAGAGGTTGTAACTGCTGAAGAAACTGTAGCTGTAGAAGAAGTGGAAGAAACAGAAGCTCAACCAATTGTTGCAGCACCAACAGTAAAAAAAGAAGTAACAGTGAAAAAAGTAGAAGTAAAGAAAGATGAAGCTAAAAAGAAAGAAGTTGTAAAGAAAGAAGTAAAAAAGGTTGAAAAGCCTGAAAAACCAGTTGAAGCAAAAGAAAAGCAAAATGAAAAAAAAGAAAATGGTCATAAACAAAATGGTCAAAATGAAGAAAAAGAGAACGGAAACGGTAAAGATAGAGACTAATCTTTAGCTGGAATGAACCTGGTACTTTTGAGTACTAGGTTTATTTTTTTGAAGTAACTAATTGATAGCCCTCTACTAATTTTCTAAAATCTTGGATGAAAATGCTTGTTTTATTATTAGGTGTCTTGATTATTAGCTTATGTTGAATACAAAGTGAACATTCTTTTACATAATGAATAATAAACAGCTTATATTTTTTAACAATCTGTATAATGCAAACAACCGGAGAAAAAAGTAAAATAAACACAAAGTTCATATTCCTCTATAAACTACTTTATTACTACTAATTTTTCTTACTTCTATAGCAAGTCTTACTCTTTTAATACATACAATAATATGTAAACGCTTTCCGTCTCATTCTTGGCATAAATACGCCAAGGCGCATTTGATAGAATATTGTAAGATTACCAGGAAAAGCCGAAGATTCTATTAGCATTAACAGAATAATCCCGATATATTAAGTTTCATCCTATCAAGCAAGCCCGAATATCAGGGCTTTAATAAAGGAGGTTTTTCGTATGGCTGATAATGTGGTAATTGGTTTGATCCAGGCTTCAAATGATGTTGAGGGAAATCAACCGGTAGAGGTACACAAACAAAAAGCGATAGAAAAACATATTAAGCTTGTGAGAGAAGCGAAGGCAAAAGGTGCACAAATAATCTGTTTACAAGAGATTTTTTATGGACCTTATTTTTGTTCTGAGCAAAATACAAAATGGTATGATGCAGCTGAAGAAATTCCAAATGGCCCAACAACGAAACTGTTTCAGGAAGTAGCAAAGGAACTTGGTGTTGTGATTGTTCTTCCAATCTATGAGCGAGAAGGAATTGCTACATACTACAATACAGCTGCTGTCATTGATGCGGATGGTACTTACCTTGGTAAATACAGAAAGCAGCACATTCCACATGTTGGTGTAGGGAATGATGGCCATGGGTTCTGGGAAAAATTTTATTTTAAACCAGGAAATCTAGGTTATCAAGTATTTGACACTGCATTTGCAAAAGTAGGAGTTTATATTTGCTATGATAGACATTTCCCAGAAGGTGCTAGAATCCTAGGCTTAAAGGGTGCTGAAATTGTATTTAATCCATCGGCCACTGTTGCTGGGTTATCTGAATACCTTTGGAAATTAGAGCAACCGGCACATGCAGTTGCAAATGGATATTATCTTGGTGCAATTAACCGGGTAGGATATGAAGGTCCGTGGAATATGGGAGAATTTTATGGGCAGTCGTATCTAGTAGATCCAAGAGGAAATTTTGTTGTAATGGGTAGCCGTGATAAGGATGAAGTTATTATTGGTGAAATGAATAAGAAAATGATTCGTGAGGTTCGTGATCTATGGCAATTTTATCGTGACCGCAGACCAGAAACCTATCAAGAAATGACAGAGTTATTACCTTAATAGATTATAGAAGCGGGCTTTACAGATTTCTTGGAGTAAAGCCCATTCTTTATATGAAGAAAGTGTAAGAGTTTACGAGCAGAAAACTATTTGTTAAAAAGGAGGTTTTTCCATGACCCAAACAACTTCAAGAATCTCATACGAAGATGTAACGAAAAACTTTAACGAAGTTCATCCTGGATTAACAAAACAAGAAGCGTTTGAAGAAGCGAACCGCTGTTTATATTGTTACGATGCTCCATGTATTACTGCCTGTCCAACTGGAATTGATATTCCAACCTTCATTAAAAAAATTGCAACTGGTAATCTAAAAGGCTCTGCAAAAACCATTATGACGTCAAACCCAATAGGAGCAAGCTGTGCAAGGGTTTGTCCGACTGAGGAGCTGTGTGAGGGAGCCTGTGTGCTCAATCATTCAACAAAACCTATTATGATTGGAAACTTACAGCGATATACAACAGATTGGGCAATTCGTAATGAACAAGTGCTTTTTAAACCAGGTAAGAAAAATGGAAAAAAAGTGGCCGTTGTTGGGGGTGGCCCAGCAGGATTATCCGCTGCTCGCGAGCTTGCGCTATTAGGCTATGATGTAACGATTTACGAGGCAGAGGAGAAAGCAGGGGGACTTAACACATACGGCATTGTTTCATTCCGACTTCCACAGAAAATTTCCTTCTGGGAAGTAAAGCAGGTGGAAAGCCTGGATGTCAAAATACAAACGAATACAAGAGTAGGTAAGGATATTTCAGTAGAGGAAATCCTCCAAACCTATGATGCTGTCATTCTAGCAATCGGCATGTCAAAGGTTCCCAATTTAAATATTAATGGCGAGGAACTAGAAGGTGTGTATGATGCAATTGACTTTGTAAAAGATACGAAAACAAAACCAATCTCTGATAAATTCCTTGGAAAGAAGGTTGCCGTTATTGGTGCCGGAAATACAGCGATAGATGGAGCAACATGTTCAGTCCGACTTGGTGCTGAAAATGTAAAAATCCTTTATAGACGGACAATTGAGGAGATGACCGCTTACGATTTTGAATATGAATTTGCTAAGCTGGATGGCGTTGAGTTCAGATGGCTAACAGCACCTAAGCGCATTATTGGTGACGATGAGGGACGTGTTAAGGGAATCGAGTGTATCAAAATGCAGTTGGGTGAACCTGATGAAGGTGGCCGAAGACGACCAGTAGCAATTGAGGGATCTGAATTTATACTAGAAGTGGATGTAGTAATTAAAGCAATCGGTCAGTCCCGATATATAGAGTTAATTGAACAGTTTGGATTAGAGCATGATGGAGGAGTCGTAAAAATAGATCAAGATACATTCCAAACATCAAATGAAAAGATTTTTGCCTGTGGAGATGTCATTTTTGGGAAAGGCCAAGGTGAAGCAATGGTTGTCTCTGCTGCTCAGCAGGGAAAAGAGACAGCATATTCAATTCATAAGACAATGTTTGGTGCAGTTTCAGAGACAGCGTAAGAAATGCTCAGTACTTGAAAATTAATAAAAGGAGGTAAATCATGGCAGATTTACGAATTAACTTAGCAGGTATTGAATCACCTAATCCATTTTGGTTAGCTTCAGCACCTCCAACTAACTCTGGATATCAGGTACAGCGTGCCTTTGAGGCTGGCTGGGGAGGAGCCGTTTGGAAGACCTTAGGCGACCCTATTTTAAACGTAACATCACGTTTTGGTGCGGTGAGCTTTAATGGTCATCGAGTTGCTGGATTTAATAATATCGAACTTATTACGGACCGTCCCTTAGAAGTGAACCTAAAGGAAATCAAAGAAACAAAGAAGCTGTTTCCGAAACATACAATAATTGCCTCGCTCATGGTTGAGCCTCAACAGGAAAAATGGCATGAAATTGTCAAAAGAGTCGAGGATGTAGGTGTTGATGGACTAGAGCTCAATTTTGGATGTCCACATGGTATGGCTGAAAGAGGGATGGGCTCTGCATCTGGTCAGGTTCCTTCACTTGTGGAAAAACAAACCTACTGGGTAAAAGAGGTAGCGAAAACACCTGTTATTGTAAAGCTAACTCCTAATATTACAGATATCACGGCAACAGCTGAAGCAGCAGTAAGGGGTGGTGCTGATGCAATCAGTATGATTAACACCATCAATAGCTTAGCTGGAGTCGACCTTGATACGTGGAACACGATACCACATGTTGCTGGAAAAGGAGCACATGGAGGGTATTGTGGTCCTGCAGTTAAACCAATCGCCCTCCATATGGTTGGTGAATGCGCAAGAAATCAACACATTCCTGTTCCGATTTCAGGTATTGGTGGAATCTCGAACTGGAAGGATGCAGTTGAATATATGCTTATGGGCGCAACGGGGGTCCAGGTGTGTACAGCCGTTATGCATCATGGCTTCCGTATTGTTGAAGACATGATTGAAGGACTTAACAATTATTTAGATGAAAAAGGAATTGCTTCCGTAATGGACATTGTCGGGAAATCAGTTCCTAAATACTCAGACTGGGGAGACTTGGACCTTAACTATAAAATCGTTGCAAGGATTAATAATGATGTTTGTATTAACTGTAATAAATGCCATATTGCATGCGAAGATGCATCTCACCAATGTATTGACATGCTTACGGATGGAAATGGCTACAGCATTTTAAAAGTAAGAGAAGAAGATTGTGTAGGATGTAATCTATGTTCCATTGTTTGCCCGGTTGATGGAGCAATTGATATGGTTGAAATCCCAAGTGAATTACCTGCAATGACATGGAACGAGCGGCAGGCCGCTCTTGGTGCCGCTGTATGTAAAGTGGATCCAGTAAGTAAATAGAGAATACTTTTTAGGAGGAGAAGGATGAAAAAGGTCATTAAAAATGGAACAATTGTCACCGCAACAGATACATTTCAAGCTGATATTTTTATAGAAAATGGGGTAATCAGTCAAATTGGAGAGAACCTAGCAGTAAGAGGAGCTGAAGTAGTTGATGCAAAAGGATGCTATGTTTTCCCAGGTGGCATTGATCCACACACTCACCTAGAAATGCCATTTGGCGGAACAGTTACAAAGGATGATTTTGAAACGGGAACGATCGCAGCAGCCTTTGGAGGGACCACTACAATTATTGATTTCTGCCTAACCAACAAAGGCGAACCTCTTAAGGATGCGATTAACGTCTGGCATGCAAAGTCTAGGGAAAAGGCAGTAATCGATTATGGCTTCCATCTCATGATTGGTGAAGTCAACGAATCAGTATTAAATGAGCTTCCTTCCGTGATTGAGGAGGAGGGGATTACTTCATTTAAAGTGTTTATGGCTTATAAAAATGTTTTACAGGCAGATGATGAAACGCTTTTTAACACATTAGTTGCGGCTAAGGAACTTGGTGCACTTGTAATGGTCCATGCTGAAAACGGGGATGTCATCGATTATTTAGTAAAAAAGGCATTGTCCGAAGGAAACACAGAACCAATCTATCACGCATTAACTCGCCCACCAGAAATCGAAGGGGAAGCAACCGCACGAGCGGCTACTTTTACAGGGCTTACGAATTCTCAGTTATATGTTGTTCATGTTTCTTGTGCAGAGGCTGCTGCTAAAATTGCTGAGGCTAGAAGCAAAGGGATTGAGGTATGGGGAGAAACATGTCCTCAATATTTAGTCCTTGATCAATCCTACTTAGAAAAGCCTGATTTTGAAGGGGCTAAATATGTATGGTCACCACCACTGCGTGAAAAGTGGAATCAGGATGTGCTGTGGAATGCATTAAAAACAGGACAGCTACAAACAGTGGGTTCTGACCAATGCTCATTTGATTTTAAAGGACAAAAAGATCTTGGAAAGGGTGATTTCTCGAAAATACCAAATGGAGGACCAATTATTGAAGACCGGATGACGATTCTATTTTCAGAGGGGGTTATGAAAGGGAAGATATCCTTAAACCAGTTTGTTGATGTGACATCAACACGTATTGCAAAATTATTTGGTCTTTATCCGAAAAAAGGAACGATTGCAGTTGGAGTAGACGCAGACATTGTAATATTTGATCCAACTGTTGAGCGTACTATTTCGGCAGAAACACACCATATGGCGGTTGATTATAGTGCGTTCGAAGGCATGAAGGTTACTGGGGAGCCTGTGACAGTTCTTTCCCGTGGTGAATTTGTTATTCGCGACAAGCAATTTGTTGGAAAGCTTGGAGCAGGACAGTATTTGAAACGTGCGAAATATGGAAAAAGCTATGAAACAGTTGAAAGTAAAATAGTAAAAATGTAAGATTACAAATCTCTATATGGAAGCCCTATATTAGTGCCGGATGGGGGATATCCCCCATTTGTCACTATGATAATCAGAACAAGGATTATTGCGAGTTTGTTATTCAGAATATTTTGAAAACATAAAATGAGGGGTGTTTCAATGAAAAAAAACAGCAATTATTTAAAGTCTCCTGATTTGCTTCCAATTGGTCATGGTGATAGAAAGATTAGCCCATTTGGTTTTTCTGTAATTTGGGTGGGCATGGCCATTGTATTAGCAGCATTTGCGATTGGCGGAGACGGGATTAAGCATTTACCACTAGGGTGGGTAATTGTTGCCACCATTATTGGATCAGTCTTGATAGGGATTTTTATGACGATCATTGGTGATATCGGAGTAGAGCATGGTCTTTCCTTTCCAGTTTATATGCGGGCACCGTTTGGAACCATCGGCACTCATATACCTTCATTAGTTCGTGGTGTTACAGCATCTTGCTGGTTTGGAATCAACACATACTTTGGCTCAACTGCAATGAATGCAATACTCAATACACTGTTTGGATTTGATAATTGGTTCGTCTGTTTCTTGATATTTGCAGCAGTTCAGCTAATTAACACTGCACTCGGTATCAAGGCAATTGAGAGATTCGCAGATTTAGCGGCTCCAATTATTATCCTTATTTCAGCATGGATGTATATTTCTTTATCAGATAAAGCATTGGAACAAGGAAGAGATATCTGGTCGTGGGTGGAGAGTCCTGTTACAGGAGGCGCCGCTTTTACAGCATTCATGGTTGTAGTCATGGCTAACATGGGCTTTTGGGCAACTCTAGCAGCAGATATGCCATCATTATCTAGATTTTTTAAGGCACCAAAATATGAGCGAAATTGGTTTAAACGTAACAAAACACAAATTGCAGGTAGTGTAATAGCAATGCCAATTGTAAATTTATTTATGGTAATCATTGGAGCTGTTTCCTATGTAGCAGTTCTAAATTATGACCCAGTTGTAGGCTTACAAGAGGCAGCAAGTGGATTCATCTTAGGAATCTTACTATTAATGATAGTACTTGCACAGTGGTCAACAAATACATCCGCAAACGTTATCCCAGCTGCTACAATCTTTTCAAATGTGGGTGGTCCAAAGGTCCCGTTCTGGGCAGGTGTTATCTTAGCAGGAATTGTGGGAATAGCAGCACAGCCTTGGAATTTATTTGGTGTAATTATTCCAGCACTTCTTATTATCGGAGGTATTTTGTCAGCGATTGTTGGTATTTTATTTACTGATTACTATGTGTTACGAAAAAGGCGTGTAAATGTTCCTGAACTGTATGAGGACTACGGTCAATTTCGGTATTCTAATGGGATTAACTGGGCAGGCATGATCGCTTGGATTATCGGTGGTTTTGCTGCTTACTGGTTATCTGCATATTCATTCTTTGTAGGATTTGGAGTTGGAGCAATCGTGTATTACTTTTTGGCGAAGTATTGGTATTTTACTAAATACTCTCAAGCTGAAATTGTTGACCCAGATGATGAAAAATATTTAGGTATTACCGTGGGCCGTGATTGGAATATTGCAACAGGAGAAGAGACTGTAGTCGTATCAAATCCAGTAGAGCCAAAGATGTAAGGGGAGGAATATGAAATGTCTGAGTACCAGTTATTTTTACAGGAACGAGATAGAATTGACTTTTTACTCCAAAAAGGCTATAAAATCACGGGGATTGTTGAAAATCTCAGTGGGGCTTTTGTAGATTTTGAAAATGGAAAGGAAGACGACAAAGAAACTCTACACATCGTAACCCCAGAGGGTCGCAAATATTTTTCAGTCGTCCTTATCAAGCAACAAAAAGAGGGAGCATAAGTTGAAGATTTGAGGTGCATCCGAATCTATTGATAGCTTGTCGTTCTTTTCAATGAAATAGTGGGGAGGGAGAAACGTGGAATACTACTTAAAATCAAAAGAAAGTGCCTATCCTTGTGAAGTTACAATTGATGAGGACAACGGTCGGTATATGATTAGGAAAGCGGATTCGAGCGGAGAAGTTTTCAATAGTCCCTTAGAATTGATCAGGTGGGTGTTAGACAACTGGACGCCCGATGAATTTCAAGACCAAGAACAGTTCCGCCAAATGATTACTGAATTTCAACTAAACTTTTTGACAAATTAAGGTTGTGAGTGCTGGTACTTCTTTTGGAGTACCAGTTTTAGTTTTGTTTGGAATTTGTTTTTGACGGAGTGGGGTTTGTCTGGGTGAATTGTGGTGATATTTGATGCTGAATTTGGGCAAAATCATTCAAATTAGAAAAAAGTTCCGTCTGCCATAGACAAAAGGGTGTCCACTTATCTGGGTGCAGCACGTTTGGTATGGATAATTAAGCCGATTTGTGGATTAATTAAGCGAAATTTGAAATAATTAATCCGATTTCAGAATAATTAAGCCACTTTCTCCAATAATTAAGCGAATTTCCGGATTATTGAGCGAACTCTATGCTTTTGCCTCTGTCCTCACAATAAGCTGAACCAAGACAAAGTAACTTCATCATTTTTCAATCAATTGTAACCACACTTCCCATAAGATGCACTTCTTCTGCAAATCGAAGTACCACTACCTTAACAATTGTACCACTTTCCATAATAAATCCACATCTTCCCTAAGTTACTACCTCACTTTTCCCTTACATTAACCCCGGCACCCCAAGTCCAAAAGAAAAAACGAATGCAGGATTCTCCCCTACATTCGCTCACAGTTTATTTATTAGTAAACAAGTCTTTAAAGGCTTGTGTTACTTCAATTCCTTGAAAGATGAATAAGCTAGTTACTGTTAATGAACATAGCCCAATCATAATGTATCGAAACCACATTGATTTTCCCTCCTTGATTTTTAATTTAAAAATCAAAGAGCTCGGATCACAAAATTCGACTGGTAAAAGATAGGTGTGAACAATAGCAATCTATGTGTAAATTGCCAAGTACTATTCTTTCTGATAAGCGATTTTAAGGCAATAAAAGTAGAGACAGCTATGAAAATAATCCACGCCAATTTAAATTTGTCATTATCCTGTAAGGGAATATTATCATACGAGAAACCATTAATTAAAATGGTGTTTTCTTGAATATCGGTAGATTGAATTGTATTGGAGTGTACGATTGTAGCCATAAATGACAGAATGATAACAAACAATACAACGGCAAGGGTTATCTTCTTCTTCATTTCCAACATCACTCCTTTGTTAATGTTACTATCTTACACCTCTACTAATCTAAAATCTACAAAAAAGTTTTTTCAAAAAGTTGTAACATTACCCAATATCCATCAAAAAATCCTCCTCAGCGTTGTCTCAATCCCTTATAATAAAAGTAATCTGAAAATTTCAAATGTAGGGGAGCTGCTGATTGAAATCTTATATTACGGTTAAAGATATTTTAAGCCGAAAGCATTTTGAAAGTAGTCGAGTGATAGCTGGGCAGGAAGGACTTCATCGCCAAGTAAAGTGGGTGCATGTTGTTGAAGTCACGAATATCCGTAATCTTTTAAATGGAAATGAACTAATACTTTCCACAGGTGTTGCTTGGAAGGATAATAAGGATCATTTTATCTCCGTCGTTGAGCAATTAATTGAGTCACAAGCAGCAGGAATCTGCATAGAAATCGGTACATATACCTCATGGATCCCGCAGGAAGTAATTGAAATCGCAAATACATCTCAGTTTCCAATCATTCTCTTTTTAAAACAAGTCCCATTTGTTGAAATAACACAAGACATCCATGGTCTCCTCATCAATCGCCAATACCAAATGATTTCTGATTTAGAAAGCTATTCACAAGCATTGAATAAAAGACTACTAACGATTGACAACTACGTAGAAATTCTAAAATTCATTCGAAGCTATCTTCAGGTTCAGGTTATGATTTTGTTTAATAACAAAGAAGTCCAATTTATACCTGAAATCACAGAAAAAGAGAAACGTAAGCTACTAGAAATTATAGAACTAGACTTGGCAACCCTTCCGTCCTATGCTAAGGTTCCAATTCAATTACTAGGTGACACCTATGCCCAGCTCGTCATTGTTTCTGAGGAGCGAGAATTAACGGAGTTTGATCAGTTAATTCTCGATCGTACAGCTACAGCAGTTGCTCAATTATTTTTACGTGAGCTTTATGTTGAGGAAAAGCAGCGGGTAGAGGCTACCGAATGGATAAATGGCTGGCTAGAGGGGGAGCAGGATGAGGAGTCCATTTCTGAGTATCTTGTAGCTCACTCAACAACGAAAAAGGCAAAAGGAGCCGTTGTTTGTATTTGTAAGTTAGATTCCAATACAGCGTACCCAAATAGTGATTTAACGTATTTCAAACTCTATGTTCGAGCAATATTTGAACAACAAGGATTTTCACTTTTCACCATTGAAAAGCGAAACTCAATTGTATTTATCATATTGAATGAGCGTAAATCAAGCACTTGGAAAAAAAGAATGCAAGAGGGGATTCAAAGGCTATTAGAGTCTGAATTACATCTTGGTAATGAACGAGCAAAACCAGTAATTGGTGTTGGGAAATATGTAGAGGAATTAACACATATATATAAAAGCTATCAAACTGCGGTGGAGACAATTCGAATTCAGGATAGGATGTCTAACCAAGCAGATAGTTATTTTTACGATGACCTTCATATCTTTCGCTTGATTTCGCAGCTCAACCGTCACATTGATTTACAGGAAATCGTCCTTGAATACCTAGAGCCAGTAATAACCTATGATAAAAAATACAATGGCAAATTAATGGAGACATTAAAAACATACCTTGCTTGTAATGGTTCGAAGCAAGAGACGGCGAAACGTTTATATATTGTCAGACAAACACTGTATCATCGAATTCAAAAGCTAGAAAAATTATTAGGAACTGATTTTATGAACCATGAAAAAAGACTAGCGATTGAATTTATGATTTTATCATTTGAGTTTTTAGTTTCATCAAAACAGTTGAAGGAAAAGGAACAAGTTTTTTAGTCTACTAGACTCTAGTAGGCTATTTATTTATTTTTGCCTTTTTTTTCGCCGTTCAAAGTCATCCATAGTGTGGAAAAATTCCAAGCAGTTATTTTACAGACTGTCTAATGAAAGCCTTTTCAAATTAAGAGATAATTTACGTATAAGTAACCTTCGAAAAATGTTAAAAGGAAAAAGGAGGCTTTAACAGAATGACAGTAATTAAAAATGACACAACAGTTTTAAAAAATTATATAAACGGTGAATGGGTAGATTCCGTAGGTTCGGAAACCCTTGACGTGCCAAATCCTGCGACAAAAGAGACATTGATACGAGTACCACTTTCATCTAAAGAGGATGTCGATGAAGCCGTAAAAGCTGCTAGGAAAGCCTTTCAAACTTGGAAACATACTCCCGTTCCAAAGCGAGCGAGAATTTTATACAAATATCACTACTTATTAACTGAAAACCATGAAAAATTAGCCAGACTCATTGTTCAAGAGAATGGAAAAGCCTATAAAGAAGCATATGGGGAGGTTCAAAGGGGGATCGAATGTGTAGAATTCGCTGCGGGTGCTCCAACACATATGATGGGAGAGACGTTATCTAACATCGCAGAGGATATTGATTCTGAGATGTTCCGTTATCCTCTAGGTGTTGTTGGTGGAATAACACCGTTTAACTTCCCAATGATGGTTCCATTATGGATGTTTCCGCTGGCGATTGCGTGTGGAAATACGTTTGTACTAAAGCCTTCTGAACGTACTCCAATTCTAGCAAATGAGCTTGCTCGATTGTTTAGAGAAGCTGGTGCTCCGAATGGTGTGTTGAATGTTGTTCACGGTGCACATAATGTTGTGAATGGTTTGCTAGAACATCCTCATGTAAGTGCCATATCGTTTGTCGGCTCACAGCCTGTTGCAAAATACGTATACGAGCGAGCAGCAAGTCAAGGTAAACGAGTTCAAGCACTTTCAGGAGCAAAAAATCACCATATTGTTATGCCTGATGCAGATATGGATAAGGCAGTAGCTAATATTATAAGCTCCACTTTTGGTAGCGCTGGCCAAAGGTGTATGGCATGTAGTGCTGTTGTAGTAGTTGGAGATCAAAATCAATTTGTGGAAGCCCTCAAAAAAGCTGCAGATGAACTTACGATTGGTAACGGGATGGATGATGAGGTACTCCTCACACCGGTTATCCGTGAATCGCACCTCAAGAAAGTTCTTGAATATGTAAAAAAAGGGTTAGAAGAGGGTGCAACCCTGCTTAGAGATGGAAGAAAGGAAATGGACGAAATGCCAGAAGGGAATTTCTTAGGTCCTACCATCTTTGATCATGTGACCCCTGACATGACAATCGCAAAAGAAGAGATATTCGCACCTGTCTTAAGTTTATTACGTGCGAATGACTTAGATGAAGGTTTGGAATATATACGTAAATCTCGTTTTGGCAATGGTGCTACTATTTATACAAAGGATGCGAGAGCAGTACGAAAGTTTAGAGAAGAAGCTGATGCTGGAATGCTTGGTATCAATGTTGGTGTTCCTGCAACGATGGCATTTTTCCCGTTCTCAGGCTGGAAGGATTCTTTTTATGGAGATCTACACGTAAATGGAAAAGATGGAGTAAACTTTTATACTCGTAAAAAAATGATCACTTCCCGATTTGATTATTAAAAGGTTAAGAGTAAAAATGTATAAACCTAGCTGAATGAAAGTAAACCCTGTCGTATGCCTCAGGTATCATATGCGAAATAGAAAACTTGTAGAGCTAATACGCCAGGGCGTATTTGATTGTAGAGAGGGGAAAACGTAAATGACAAAGGTTACTCAAGGGGAAGACCTTTTAACAAAGGATAAGGATTATTTATGGCATTCAATGAAGCCTTATAATCCGAACTCAACTTTAATCGTAGAAAAGGCAGAAGGATCGTGGGTCACAGACCATAATGGGAAACGTTTTCTTGACGCAATGTCTGGTCTATGGTGTGTGAATGTGGGGTATGGGAGAAAAGAACTTGCAGACGCAGCTTATGAACAACTTAAACAGATGGCTTATTTTCCACTAAGCCAAAGCCATCCACCTGCTATAAAGCTAGCTGAAAAACTAAATGAGATGCTAGGTGATGAGTACGTCATTTTCTTCTCAAATAGTGGATCAGAAGCAAATGAAACGGCTTTTAAAATAGCGAGACAATATCATCAGCAAAACGGAGACCATTCACGATATAAATTTATTGCACGCTATCGTGCATATCATGGTAGTTCATTGGGGTCACTTGCCGCCACGGGGCAGGCACAAAGGAAATATAAATACGAACCACTTGCACCAGGCTTTATTCATGTTGCTCCACCAGATCTATATCGCACATCTGAAAAGGTGAACGATAAGGCAACAGATTTACAATCTGTTAACGAAATTGATCGTGTGATGACGTGGGAGTTAAGTGAAACAATTGCAGGTGTCATAATGGAGCCGATTATTACTGGAGGCGGAATTCTCGTTCCTCCTGATAATTACATGGCTGGTGTAAAAGAGGTTTGTGAAAAACATGGAGCTTTATTGATTGTTGATGAGGTCATTTGTGGTTTCGGCCGAACAGGGAAGCCATTTGGATTTATGAACTATGGTGTTAAGCCTGATATCATCACCATGGCAAAGGGTATTACTAGTGCATATCTTCCATTATCAGCAACTGCAGTCAGAAAAGAAATCTATGACGTGTTTAAAGGCTCAGAGGAATATGATTATTTCCGTCATGTAAATACATTTGGAGGTAATCCAGCCGCTTGTGCGCTTGCGCTTAAGAATCTTGAAATCATGGAAAATGAGAATTTATTTAGTAGATCAAAGAAGTTAGGAACTCAACTCAAAGAGGATCTCTCAACAGCGCTTGCCGACCATCTGTTTGTCGGTGATGTTAGAGGAAAAGGGTTACTCGTGGGGATTGAACTAGTAAAAGATAAAGCTACAAAGGAACCACTAGAGATGGGTTTGGTAAACAAAGTAATTGCAGGTTGTCTCCAGAAGGGTCTTATTATTGGAAAGAATGGTGCTACGGTTGCAGGATATAACAATGTACTAACGCTTTCACCGCCATTAACTATTTCTGAAGAGGATCTTGCATTTGTAAAACAGACGCTTATTGAAGAAATTAAGGCATTATAGGGAAAATAATAATCGCTATGTCAACTTAATAACAGATATCCAAACGTAACACTCGTAATCTTGCTTCCTTTCAATCGATTACGGGTGTTTTTCCTAGATTATAATCTGATGGAAAGGTAGATGGAAATGAGAATTGGAGTGCCAAAGGAAATTAAAAATAATGAAAATCGAGTGGCGCTTACCCCTTCAGGTGTAATGCAGTTGGTCCAGCACAACCATGAGGTAATTGTTGAAAAGGGTGCAGGCTTAAACTCAGGATTCTTTGATGAGCTTTATACGGAGGCAGGGGCTACGATTGTTGAATCAGCAGCGGGTGCATGGTCATGCGACATGGTGATAAAAGTAAAGGAACCAATTGCGGAGGAATATCAATACTTCTATGATGGTTTACTTTTGTTTACGTATTTGCATCTTGCTGCAGATAGAGAGCTTACAGAGGCGTTAATGCAGAAAAACGTTGTGGCGATTGCATACGAAACGGTACAACAAGAGGATCGAACACTTCCTTTACTGACACCAATGAGTGAGGTAGCAGGAAGAATGGCGACTCAAATTGGAGCTACCTACCTAGAAAAGACAAAGGGAGGGAAGGGTGTTTTATTAGGTGGAGTTCCGGGTGTGAATCGAGGCAAGGTAACGATAATTGGCGGCGGAGTTGTAGGTACAAATGCAGCAAAGATAGCGGTGGGATTAGGTGCACAGGTTTCAATCTTGGATGTAAGTCCGATAAGGCTACGTGAGCTCGATGATATTTTTGGAAATACGATAACAACATTAATGTCAAATCCGTATACAATTGGACACGCTGTAGCGGAATCAGATCTTGTTATTGGAGCTGTTCTCATTCCAGGTGCAAAAGCACCAAAGCTAGTTACGGAAGAAATGGTACGATTAATGGAGGAGGGCTCTGTGATTGTGGATGTAGCAATAGACCAAGGCGGCATTTTTGAAACAGCTACACATGTGACAACACATGCAAATCCAACATATGTAAAACATGGTGTTGTCCATTATGCCGTTGGGAATATGCCGGGTGCAGTTCCAAGAACATCAACGATTGCACTAACGAATGTGACTGTTCCGTATATCCTGCAAATCGCCAATAAAGGCTTTGAACGGGCTTTTCAAGAAAATAGCTCATTGCATAAAGGTCTTAACGTAATAAATGGAAAAATTGTGCATGAAGGGGTAGCGAAAGCTCATAATCTACCATATGTAACAATTTAATTCGAATAGGAGGTAGAATTAATGGAGATTCAAACTCTTACCATTAATAAAGAACGTTTAGAACAAAGGATTACGGAGCTCTCAAAGATTGGAAGAATAGGAGAAACAGGAGTTTGCCGTCTTACACTTTCAAAGGAGGACAGGCAAGCAGTGGAAACTGTTAAATCGTGGATGGAGGAAGCAGGTTTAATAGCACGAATTGATCACTTTGGAAATTTGATTGGTAGATATGAAGGAAAAGATCCCACTGCTCCGATATTAATGATAGGTTCACATATTGATTCCCAGCCATATGGTGGTAGATTTGATGGAACAATTGGGGTCTTGGGTGCTCTCGAAGTTGTTCAAACAATGCAGGAACATAATCTCATTCCGAATCAACCAATTGAAGTAATTGCTTTTTCTGATGAGGAAGGCTGCCGTTTTAATAAAGGTTTATTCGGCGTTAGGGGTATATTAGGAAAGCTTGAAGAGGGTGAGCTTGACAGACAAGATAAGGATGGGATTACAAGAAGAGAGGCATTAATTGAGTTTGGATGTGATCCTACTAGGTTTAAAGAGTCTGAATATCCAAAGGGGAGTATTGGTAATTTTATCGAATTGCATATCGAACAAGGTCCTGTGTTGGAAAAAATGAATAAGCCAGTTGGAATTGTGACTGGAATATCAGGTCCGCTTTGGCTTACAGTTGAGTTAGAAGGCTTTGCTGGGCATGCAGGCTCAGTTCCAATGCCGATGAGAAGAGATGCTCTTGTGGGGGCTGCTAAAGTTATTGTTTCTCTAAATGAAATTGCAAGTCAAGAACCAGGGGCACCAACTGTCGGAACTGTTGGAAGTTTGAAGGTGTTTCCGGACTCTCGGAATATCATTCCAGAAAAAGTAAGCTTTACCGTAGACCTAAGAGATATCGATATTCATAGACGGAATCGTCTGGAGGAAGAGTTGAGAAAAAGAATAACGGAAATCTCAAAAGAGCAACAATTGCTTGTTAATATAACTGAGGATACGAACAGTGAACCGCGTTATTGTTCAGAACGAATCAAGACTATCATGAGGGAGGAAAGTAATAATATTGGTCTAGATACAATTGAGTTAATGAGCGGGCCATTTCATGATTCATTGGCAATGTCCTATGAGTGTGAATATGGAATGATTTTTGTACGTTGTAAGGATGGAATTAGTCATAATCCTAAAGAATTTGCAACCTATGAAGATATTACTCTCGGAACGGAGCTCCTTTACCGTACAGCTGTAAGGCTGGCAACGGAATAATGAGTACCCCACGCTATATCCTTGTGATGTAGCGTGTTTTGTTGATATTTTAGGAGATAATTTATAAAACACTTACTGTTTCTACTCAGAAATCTTTAGGTGTATGACAGTTACCTCTGGAATAAAGTAGGTTATAATAGTTTTATAAAATTATAGCTACATATAGGTCAAGAGAGGGATAAATGAGAATGCTTCAAACTCAAGAAGAGGTTATCGCGTTAACAAAACAGCTAGTTTCAATAGAGAGTATCGTAAATACAGGTGGAGAAAAAGTAATTGCTCATTCATTATATACTCTAATCTCTACATTTCCGTATTTCAGTTCAAACCCATCCCAAGTAACCATCTTGCAAACAATGAATGATGACATAGAGAGATACAATGTTCTTGCGTATGTCAAAGGAACAAAGGGGAATAGCAACAGGTCAGTTATTTTAATGGGGCATATGGATACAGTTGGCATTGATGATTTTACACAGTTAAAAGATAAAGCTTGTTTTCCTGACGAGTTAATGGATGCCCTGAAGGATGAAGAATTGCCAGCTCCAGCAAAGGAACAGCTAAAATCCGGTGAGTGGATGTTTGGGAGAGGTGTTCTAGATATGAAGGGAGGGCTTGCTAGTCATCTCTATCTCTTACGCTATTATTCAGATCATCCTGAGGAATTGGAAGGAAACATTGTCCTTGTAGCAGAATGTGACGAGGAAGACGGTTCACACGGCATACTTTCAGCGCTTCAAACATTAAAAGAATGGAAAACGGAGCATAATTTTGAATATGTTGCTGCCATTAATGCGGATTTTGTGTCTCCAAGATATGAAGGAGATGAAAATCGCTATATTTATAAGGGCACAGTTGGAAAGCTTCTTCCATCCTTTTTTATAACCGGAGCAGAAACCCATGTTGGATCTTGTTTTGAGGGTCTAGATCCTAATTTTATCGCTGCAGAGCTAACAAAGCAGATAAACTATAACCCAGAGCTTTGTAACGAGGCCTATGGCGAAACAACTGTCCCTCCGGTTTCTTTAAAACAAACGGATTTGAAGCCATCTTACACAGTACAAACTGCGTTGTCAGCATATGTATATTACAATTTTTTTATCCATTCCTGGTCACCAAAGGATGTCATAGAAAAGCTTAAGGAACAGGCTAAAATAGCGTTTGATAAAGCATTATCAAGTTTTTCAGAAAGATATAAACAATATTGTCAAATAAGTAATGAACCTTATCTGGAGCTACCGTGGAAGGCTCGTGTAATGACATATGAAGAAATGGAGCATCAATTAATCAAGAAACATGAAGATCAGTATGTAGTTCATATGGAAGAATTTAAAAGAGAACTACTTTCAGATGAAACTCTCGATACAAGAATGTTTGCAGCAAGAGTTGTAGAGGAAGCTTGGAAGTGGATGGACGATAAGAGCCCTGCCATTATAGTATTCTACTCTTCTCTCTACTCACCAAGAATAGAGATTACAGGCAAAACAGCTAATGAACAAATGTTAATAGATGCCTTAGATGAAGCTGTTGAGGAAATGCAACCGTATTATCCACACCCAATCGTAACAAGAAATTTCTTCCCATATATTTCGGATATGAGTTTTGTGGCGTTAAGTGATGACGATGAAGGGATTAATGCAGTTTCGTTAAATAACCCTGGATGGGGAACAAAGCACTTTGTTAACTATCAAGAAATTCGAGAGATAAATGTTCCTGTAATTAATATTGGACCGTACGGGATAGATGCTCACAAAAGGCTAGAGCGTGCAGAAATGAAATATTCCTTTGAGGTTGTGCCGAATCTAACTCATTTGGTTATCCAAAAGGTTTTAAATAAGTAAAGCGTTTCTCTTATATAGGGTATACAAGTTGATACAATAAAAGGATAGTTATTTGAATAGGAGGGGTTATAGGTGAGATTAGCATCGAAAAAAATTATTCAGCTTGTGAGTAACGATTTTGAGGATTTGGAGCTATGGTATCCGGTTTTGCGTTTACGTGAAGAAGGAGCCACTGTTCATATAGTTGGAAAAGAGGCAGGAGTTAAATATATCGGAAAGTACGGAGTTCCAATTGAATCGGAGTATGCTTTTACTGATATTAATCCGAGTGAGTACGACGCTATCTTAGTTCCAGGTGGTTGGTCTCCAGACCTATTGCGTCGATTTGATGAGGTTTTACACATGATCCGGGTTATGAATGAGCAACAAAAACCAATTGGCCAAATCTGTCATGCAGGATGGGTACTGATTTCTGCAAAGATTTTAACAGGTATAAAAGTAACAAGTACGCCTGGCATCAAGGATGATATGGAAAATGCGGGAGCAACTTGGCTAGATGAGCCAGTGGTTGTAGACGGTAATATTATTTCTAGTCGTCGTCCACCAGATTTACCTGATTACATGAGAGAATTTATTAACGTGTTAGAGAAGAATTAAGAGCAGCCAAATGTCTACTGTAATCGGTAGACATTTTTTTATATTTAGACAGTTGTGATAATTGGTTCTTTGTTATAATGGAAGATATTGATAAAGCCAGATGGAAGGGAGAACTTGGTATATGCCGATTCAAAAAATTACGGAAGATCGTTATAGGGAGTCCGTTCGACTTTCAGAATATGCCTTTCAATATAAAGTACCAGAAGAGGATCTTGCGAAGCGTTTAGAAGGATTAAAAAAGCATCAAATATTGGGGGTGCTTGAACATGATTTAGTTGTCGCGAAGCTGCATCTACTTTCACTTGAAACATATGTTGGTAATAAAAAATTCAAGATGGGTGGAATTGCAGGTGTTGCAACGTATCCAGAATATAGAAGAAGAGGATACGTAAAGGAGATGCTCTCTGATGTTTTAGTAAAAATGCGTGAGCAGGGCTTTACTGTTTCAATGCTCCACCCTTTTGATGTTTCCTTTTACAGAAAGTTTGGCTGGGAGCTTTATAGTAATCGGTTAACGACTAAGCACACTAAATCTGACTTAGATATGCTTGACGCAGTTGATGGCGAGATTAAGCGCTTTAACATTGAGAATGTAAAAATAGAAGAGCTTTCACAAATTTATGAGCAATATGCCACCAAATTTTCTGGAATGTTAGTTCGAGATCCTGATTGGTGGAAAAACGTAATTGATGACCTACATATCGGCGTTTATTACGATAGCTTACGACATCCAACTGGATATTTGCTTTACTCCATTAAGGATAACAAAATGTCGGTTGAAGAATTTGTCGCAATACATAGTGAAGCACGCCGAGGGCTTTGGAACTTTATATGCCAGCATGATTCCATGATTGCTGAACTAGAACTTAATACATATGAAAGAGAACCGCTATTCTTTGCATTAAAAAATCAAAGAACTGTAAAAAGAGAGGTCTCAACTTATTTTATGGTACGTATCGTCGATGTTGAAGCATTTTTAAAAAAGTTTGAATTTGCTAGTAACGAAGAAGTCCTTAAGATACAAATTACTGATCCGTACGCATCCTGGAATGAAAAGACGTTTTCTATAAAAAATCAACAGGTTTCTGTTGTGGATGATAATGGTAATGCACTTCGATTATCGGTAAATGCACTATCAACTCTACTATTTGGTTATCAAAGGCCAACTGAATTATATCAGGCGGGGGCAATTCAAGGCGCTGAAGAGGAAGTAGCCAAATTAGAAAAGTTGATACCACATTTCCAGGGCTTTATGTACGATTTCTTTTAATAGTATGTAACGGAAGTCGAGCGCGTATGTAGTGGTTAGATGAATGTAATAACTGTGTACAATTCAAAGGAAAAGTTTCACTTAATCAAGCAAGCTCTATAATATTTTGGAGCATTTGATATGGGAGGATTTGGAATGGTAGATCTAACAACACGGAACTTTGCTAGAAACCTAGATAAAAATGATGCACTCGCTACATTTCGTGAAGAGTTTTATATGAAACCCGATTCTATCTATATGGATGGAAACTCGCTAGGATTATTATCAAAACGAGCGGAGCGTACGTTATTAGAATCTTTGGAGGATTGGAAGCATCTTGGAATCGATGGCTGGACTCAGGGAACACATCCATGGTTCTTTATGTCTGAGAGATTAGGAGAAATGATGGCCCCTCTTGTGGGTGCATTCCCTGAAGAGGTTATTGTAACGGGTTCAACAACCGTAAATCTTCATCAGTTGGTTGCTACATTTTATAAACCAAATGGAAAGCGCACAAAGATTTTAGCAGATGAGTTGAACTTTCCTTCCGATATTTATGCCCTACAAAGTCAGCTTCGAATTCATGGATATGATCCGGAAGAACACCTTATTCGAACAAAAAGTAAAGATGGTCGTTATATCGAAGAAGATGACATTATTGCAGCTATGAGTGAAGAGGTAGCCTTGATCATTTTACCTACTATTTACTACCGAAGTGGACAAATCCTTGATATGAAGCGATTAACAGAGGAAGCTCATAAACGTGGTATTGTAATAGGCTTTGACGGCTGTCACTCTGTTGGTGCTATTCCACATTCATTCAGTGAATGGGATGTAGATTTTGCATACTGGTGTAACTACAAGCACTTAAATGCTGGTCCAGGATCAGTTGCAGCATTGTTCGTAAATAAAAAGTATTTTGGGATTTTACCAGGATTAGCAGGTTGGTTCGGTTCAAACAAGGAAAAACAATTTGATATGGAGCATACGTTTTTTCCAGCTGGTTCTGCAGGAGCCTTCCAAATTGGAACACCACATGTATTAAGTACGGCGCCATTATTAGGTTCACTTGAAATGTTTGCAGAAGCTGGTATAGAAAACATTCGAGTAAAGTCACTTTCCATGACAAATTATTTAATAGACCTAATCGAAAAAGAGCTATGCGATTTTGAGTTTATCATTGGTTCACCAAGAGAGGGGCTTCGTCGCGGTGCCCATGTAAGTCTAGAGCATAAAGAGGCAGCAAGAATTTGTAAAGCATTGAAGGAAAATGGCGTCATTCCTGACTTCCGTGCACCAAATATTATTCGTTTAGCACCTATCGCGCTATATAACACGTACGAAGAGGTTTGGATGGTTGTACAAATCCTAAAATCCATTATGAGAGATAAACAATATGAAAAATACAAGAATGAACGTGAGGTTGTCGCATAGAAAGGGGAAAGCATGAGAAAGCCAATAGACAAAAAAATTATGCATAGCTATCCTGGTATGGTTGCGATTGTAACTGTTTCACACGATGGAACAGATAATGTAATGGCAGCTGGCTGGCATTCTTACATTTCGTCTGAACCTCCAATATACGGAGTTGCAATTGGCAGAGAACGGTTTACCTATGAGCTTGTTAAACAAACCGGTTGCTTTGCAATCAATTTTCTTCCATTTGAGAAAGCAAAGTTCATCCAACAAGTAGGCGTGTATTCTGGAAAGGATACTAATAAATTTTTAGTAGGAGATATGACTTTCGATAGAGGCATGACGAATCCGGCACCGATCCTTCATGATGCATATATTGCCTATGAATGTAAGGTAATCGATATCAACTTATATGGAGACCATGACTGGGTGGTAGGGGAAATTACCCAATGTTATCGAGATGAAGCCAAATTCTTAGAAAACGGCCAGCCGAATTTTGCTGAACTTGAAATCCCACTTTACTTAGGACGTTCGCAGTATACAAAGGTTGATGTGAAAAGTGTAATACAAAGCTTTAAGGTTGAATAGATGAAAGCTCTCGCTAGTAAATAGTGAGAGCTTTTTGTTGGACAAAATACTAAACATGGCTTCTCAAGGCAAGCATCGTAAGGGCTGAGTGTAATTTACTAAGACTTCATTACCATCATCAGTTGTTCCCATTTTACTCGATCCTCGCTGCTTGGGTCATTTTTAACTTGGCTTTCTAAATTAAATATCATTGTTGAACGATTCTCTACATCATAAGTAGGCCATTCTGGTAAATCAAATGTATTCGGGTTACCGGTTTTCGCGAAGTTTATCCAAGCCTGGTGCATTTGATTGGAAACAAGTTGACGGTCTGGTGATGCACCGGTGAGATTCTCTATTTTTGGTTTGGTAAGTGTATTCCAAACGAATGGAATCTCTAGCGCATGTGTCGACTTTAAAGTTCCTTCAAAAACAGGGCTTTCCCAATCAAAGCGGTACATCCACACAGGAGCTCCCTGGTTTGCCTGATGCTCGGCTAGACGCAAGGCTGGATATGTAAACACACTCATCGTCACAAGTTTTGTAAAGAGCTTTTGGCTCAGTGGTTCATTTTTTGAAAAATGTGCAGAAATGACAGGCGTAAGAGGTCCAAATGTTTTTTCAAAGTTAGAAGTTACCTTCGCTTCATCTACATCCTTCCAATCAGGATCGAATACGGTAAAGAGAGTATACTCATCTTTATTTGTTCCAATCAGAATGGAGATATCTTTAGCAGCACCTTTAGCAATCGCTTCTTCTGGATGCTGTGGCAGGGAGATACCATCAATGACAGGCCCTAGGCTCATCATCGGAACAAGCGAAGAAGCCTGCAATAACTGTTCAAACGGCAGTTCTTCCAACTTTGAGAGATTACTTTGGTCAACCTGTATAGCAGTAAGCAAATGTCCAGTAACCTTTGTTGCGGTTGAGGCAGAGTGTACATTCGCTGCAGCACCACTTTGAAGAATTGCTTTATGAAATAGACCTTTTGCAGAGGGGAAACCAAGTAGGACACCAATACTCATTGCACCTGCAGATTCTCCAAAAATAGTAACATTTGTTGGGTCTCCACCGAAGCCAGCTATGTTTTCTTGAACCCATTGCAAGGCTGCAACCTGGTCTTGAATTCCACAGTTTCCTGAAGTTGCATATTTCTCACCGCCAATTTCAGCGAGATGCAGTAACCCAAAGATGCCTAGACGGTAGTTAATTGTTACTACAACAATATCACCTTGTGCAGCAAACGAGGTTCCATCATACCAGCTACTGGAACCTGATCCAGCCAAAAAGGCACCCCCATGTATCCATACCATGACAGGCCGCTTTTTATCATCCGCATCAGGGGACCACACATTTACATACAAACAATCCTCGCTCATAGTGGAGTTTTCATTTGCTAAAAACTCCATAATTTCACTTTGTGGTTGGGGTGCAACTGGTGAAAAAGTGGTTGTATCCCTTACGCCTTCCCACACATCCGGCAATTCAGGTGCTTGAAAACGTAGAGGACCAATCGGAGGCTTTGCATACGGAATTCCCTTCCAGACGTACACACCATCCAGTTCTTCCCCCCGCACCTTTCCGTAAGCCGTTTCAACAATTGTGCTAGACATTTACATTCTCCTCTCAATATATGAACTATACTTTCAGAAAATCAGTCTTTGCTGCTACTTATATATATTCGGGAATAGGGACTTGTTTTCCTTGTGGACGATTATTTCAATCCAAATATTGGGAGGTAATTAGAAAAACTCGCTGGATGGCGAGTTTTATATTCGACTAATTGATTTTGATTGCTATTTTTCCAAACTGTTCTGCTTCCTCAATACGTGTGAGAGCTTTGTCTACCTCTTGTAGTGGAAACACTTTATCAATTACAGGTTTGATGTTATGTTCATTTACAAAAGTAAGCATTTGCTGAAACTCTTCACCACTCCCTAATGTTGAACCAATCAGTGTATATTGACCATAAAAGAAATTACGAAGATTAAAGTTTACTTCATCACCCGCAGAAGCTCCAAAAGTAACCATTGTTCCGCCTTTACGAAGCTGTTGTAGTGATTTATCAAATGTTGCGGCACCAACTGTTTCGATGACAACATCCACTTTTTCTCCTTGTAATGCTTCATCCCAATTACCATTACTATCAATCGCCATGTCTGCGCCTAATTGAAGAGCTCTTTCACGTTTTAATCGAGAGCGAGATGTCACAATTACTCGAGCTCCGATTGCTTTTGCGAACAGTAAAAGAAATGTAACAGCTCCACCACCGATACCTGGTAATAGAATGGTGTCTGTCGGTTTCACTTTTGCACGTGTGAACAACGCACGATATGCAGTGAGAGCTGCAAGTGAGAGAACACCAGCTTCATCCCATGTAAGATGGGGTGGTTTTGGTCCAATATTATCAATAGAAATCGTAATCTTCTCAGCTAAAGTTCCATGGTCAGGTAATCCTAAAATTTCATGACCATCTGGTGGTGCATCACTATTTTCCTTCCAGCCTAGTGAAGGGTTAATTACTACTTCGTCACCAACAGATACGCCTTGAACTCCAGGACCAACCGCTTCAATGATCCCAGCACCATCTGAACCGATAATAAGTGGTGGATCGGTTTCTTTATGTCGTTGCAACACGAATAAATCACGATGATTTAAGCCTGCACTAAATAGTTTTATCTTTACTTCACCCTGCCCGGGCTCTCTTTCTTCCATATCTGTGTAAGTAGTTCCGGGAATACCAGTAACTTTATGATGTATATATGCCTTCATCCAACATCCTCCTCTTCTTGTCCATACCTCCATTGTAAGGGAGTTAGTTAGAATATTTCAACTAATTGGCGTGGAGATGGAGGGAGAGGGTAATTGATGTTATTGCTGAGGCCATACGTGTAAATTAAATAAGTTCGCTTAATTATTCAGAAAGTGGCTCAATTATTTAAGAAAGTCGCTTAATTAATTCAAAAGTGGCTTAATTACTTGAAAATCGGCTTAATTACTTCAAAAAGTGGATTATTTATGATACAAAATACTTTTTCCGCCCCTCTTATACCCCAACCAATACCTCTATTTGATTAAAAAATAGGTAGACAACTAGTTGGCACTACAAAAACCTCACTATAATAGACAATTCTTCTATTAAAAATCACCATTGTACCCAAAACGTTACCAAAGCACCCTCTACTCACAATTTACAAATCTGCCCCACCCCACCTCCATACCCTCAGCTCCAAAAATCGTCTATACTAATATCAAATAATTTAAGTAGGAGTGGTGCTTCATGCAAAAAGGTCTAAGGGATTACGATATGAGGATTGGCTATCTAGAAACAGGTCCGAAAAACCTCATTACGGACGTACAAGGAGTGCTGGTAGGTCATTCGACAATTAGTGAAGGCAGTCTTCAAACAGGTGTAACGGCAATACTTCCACATGGAGGAGACATTTTTAACAATAAAGTGATCGGTGCCTCATATGCTATGAATGGGTTCGGAAAAACAATTGGTACGATTCAAATCAATGAGCTTGGCACAATTGAAACGCCGATTCTTTTGACGAATACATTAAGTGCTGGGGGATGTGCACATCATCTTATCTCGTATATGCTTGAGCAGAACGAAGAAATTGGTACAACAACAGGTACCTTGAACCCTGTTGTTGGAGAGTGTAACGATATGTTTTTAAATGACATTCGTTCACAAGTCGTCACGAGACAGCATGTACTTGAGGCACTACAATCAGCATCCACAAACTTTGAACAAGGAAGTATCGGTGCTGGAACGGGGATGAGGTGCTTCGGCTTAAAGGGTGGTATTGGTTCTTCTTCACGAATACTAAGATATCCACATGGAACCTATACTCTGGGAGTGCTGGTACTCTCAAATTTTGGAGAAATTGATCAATTTCGAATGAACGGCCTACATGCTGGACCGCTTATCAAAAGAAAACATCTGTACAACCAACCAAAAGGAGATAAGGGGTCAATCATGGTTATCGTTGCAACAGATTTACCTGTTACCTCTCGTCAATTAAAACGAATTATTAAAAGGGCAGCTGTTGGTGTTAGTCGAACCGGTTCGTACATTGGAAATGGAAGTGGAGATGTTTTTATTGGCTTCTCAACGGCAAACCAAATTCCTCATGTAAAACAAAACACGTTACTATCAGTAAAAGCAATCCATGAGGAAGATATTGATCAGGCTTTTTTAGCAGTTGCAGACGCAACTGAAGAGGCAATCCTTCAATCTTTATTAAAATCTAAGACGACTGTAGGGAGAAATGGTAATGTTCTATATTCACTAAGCGATTTTATGGGGAAAGACATTTTATAGATAAGGAGCGAAAAAAATGGGGAAACCGATTATTGGAGTCACATCACATGTTGAGCTTGATCATAAACATAGTCTTGCAAATGACTATTTACAAGCAATCATACAAGCAGGAGGTATACCTGTTATCCTTCCGATTGGTATTGATGAAGACATTTCACAAATTGTCGATATCATAGATGGACTTGTTGTTACTGGTGGGGGAGATATTGACCCGACTTTATTTGGAGAAGAGCCGCATCCGAAACTAGGAACGATATCCCCTGGAAGGGATAGTCTTGAAATTGCCATCATCAATAAAATGCTCATGGAAAATAAACCAATTTTAGCGATTTGTCGTGGTATCCAAATCCTAAACATTGCAGTAGGTGGGGATATGTATCAGGATATTTATTCGCAAACAGAGAATGAACTACTTCAGCATTCACAAAAGGCAACACGCTACCATCTAGCACATTTTGTAAAAGCTAAAGAGAATAGTTTGCTTGCGAACATAGCGGGGGAAGCGCAATTTAAAGTGAATACGTATCATCATCAAGCGGTGCGCCATATACCGCTACCATTAACTGTGTCAGGGGTTGCATCAGATGGAATTATCGAGGCAATTGAAAGTACAGAGCATACTTTTGTTCTAGGTGTGCAATGGCACCCAGAGGCATTAGCTGTTAATGGAAATGATGTTGCGATACGTATTTTTACTAGATTTATAGAAAGCTGCTAGTAAAAAAATGGAGTTAATGCCTTTGTTTAAGGCTTAACTCCATTTTAGGAAAGGTAACTTATCTCCAATATTCTAAATACTCATAGTGATCGGTTGGTACCTTCTTAATAATGTTATTATTTTTATCGCGATACACTTCAAATTCTCTATACACTTCTACGGTATTTCCATTGACAACTTCGGTGTCCACATATTCCATTTCTAATGTTGGTATAAGCTCTTCGAGTAATACCTCATCTTCAGGTGAAGCATTCACTTCCTCCTCAGGTGACATATCGGATACAACAATCTCATCTTGGTAATGTATGACATCAGCCGATTCCATTAAACCAATAACGAATATGATGAAACATAATCCAAAAAACGCAACGTATTTTTCCAAGAACACCTACTCCTTTATGTAGTTCCAAATATAACAATTAAGGTAGTCACTGTCTCTCTATTAATCTATATGCAACTTGAAGTTGAATAGGACAACTAATGTTATCCTATTTTTAAAATTCATCTTGTGAAGTTTAAGGAAATCTAATAAGATATGAATATATTTCGCGAATCGAAATTTTACTAACTATGAAACTAGAAGGTGCTAATTACATGAATGTTGGGTCGAGGAATGAAACAATCACAATAAAAACTTTATTGTTCTTTTTTATTCCGTTAGGATTATCCGCAAGTCTTGTTACATTGTCACATTTAATAATTAACGGGACGCTGGCTAGAGCAGAGAATTCGGAAGTCGTCATTGCTACCTATGCAATTGCAATGAGTTTGTTTACCATTACGGAACGGCTCGCCGTCATACTGCGCCAAACCTGTTCAACTATGGTGAGGGATAAGGAATCGTTTAGGAAAATGAAGTTTTTTACCTACTACACGCTTGGAGTCATTTTACTAGTAACTATAGGAATTGCATTCACACCTATTGGAGATTACATTTTCATTCATATTTTCGGTGCAACGGAAAAGATTGTAGAACAAGTAAAGGCCACCTATCAGATCGCAATTTATGTTACGGTTTTTTCTGGCCTTCGCTGTCTATATCATGGAATCATTATTTATAATCGGCAAACAAAGTGGTTAACAATTGGAATGATTATTCGCTTGACAGTGATGTATCTTGTTTCTCTACTATTTATAAAAATAGGAGTAATCACACCAAAGACGGGAGCATATATTTTTCTGATTGGAATGATGGTAGAATTTGTGATTAGTTTTATTGAAGCAAGATCACTTGTTAGGAAAATGCCAAATAAAAGTGAAGACGTCATTAAATCGAAATCTCAAATTTTTCGTTTTTATAGTCCCTTGATGCTTTCTTCAATTGTAACAGTATTAATTGGTCCGATTATTAATATTTATTTAGGAAAAACAGAAAATATTGAATTAGCTATTGCTAGTTATACAATCGCACTAAGTATCACACAGCTATTTACTAGCTTCATGTCGTATACCCATCAAATTATTATTAATTTTTACAAGGATCATGAAGCAATGGTTAAGAAATTTACACTCTTTATAAGCTTTATTCCAGTTCTATTACTTGGTATCTTTTCGTTTACTTCGATAGGTCCATTCCTACTAGAGCATGTTATGGGAGTAAGCGGTCGCTTAATGGATGCAACAATCGACGCTTTAGTTATTTTTATGATACTTGCAATAGTATACCCATTTGTTGATTATATGAACGGATTACTATTATTACAGCGTCAAACAAAGGTAACTATTTTCTCTCAATCTACGAACCTACTTATTACGTTCATTGTTCTAGTCCTTGGGGTTCAAGTTGCGGTTAGCTGGAATGGAATGATTGGAGCGCTCGCTCAATCTATTGGTCTAGTAGCAGAGCTTCTGGTTCTTGCAGCAGTCGTGAACTTTTCGAAGATTCGAGTAAATGTAGCGAAATTACTAAAAATAAGTAGGGCTCACTAATTTATTTGTAAAGCAATTTAAAATGTATGGTATACTATTGGTGTTCACAAGTGAATAAAAGTAAGGGGAGCTTGCACCTGCAGGCTGAGAGTAAGCGAAATGTAGCTTTGACCCATTAACCTGATTTGGATAATGCCAACGTAGGGACCTTCATGACTAGTATGTGTATACATGCGGTATATCCTTATGGGTATATCGCATTTTTTATTTTGATTGACTTATTCCTTACTTTTATTCGAAAAAACAACTTTAGGAGGAATGTCAATGTTTGAGCAAATCTTAGAAACTGTTAAAAATAAAACACCACTTGTCCATAATATTACAAACTATGTGACTGTAAATGATGTTGCCAATATAGTGCTTGCTTGTGGTGGTTCTCCGATTATGGCGGATGATGCTAAGGAAGTAGAAGAAATAACTCGCATTTGCAGTAGTCTTGTAATCAATATCGGTACTTTGAATGAGCGGACAGTTGAGTCTATGATTCTAGCTGGAAAAACTGCAAACGAACTTGGACTCCCAGTAATTCTTGATCCTGTAGGTGCAGGTGCATCAAGTCTAAGAACGAAAACCGTTTTTCGATTATTAGAAGACATTACTTTTTCAGTGATTCGTGGGAATATGTCTGAGATTAAGACTGTATATGAAGGTAGTGGTAATACCAAGGGTGTGGATGCTGCACCAGATGATGCTGTTGTAGAGGGGAATCTTGAGGAAGCTATTGCATTTGCCAAGCGAGTTAGTCAGCAAACAGGTGCCACGATTGCCATTACGGGTGCGATTGATATAGTAGCCAATCAAGATGAAGCATGTATCGTTCGAAATGGACATCCGATGATGGCAAAAATTACTGGCTCAGGCTGTATGCTGTCTTCGGTTATTGGTGCATATTGTGGAGCAAACCCCAATCATATTTTTACAAGTACTATAGCTGCGGTGAGTGCAATGGGGCTTTGTGGAGAACAAGCTTATAAGAAAGTGGTAGAAACAAATGGTGGTACGTCTAGTTTTCGCATGTTTTTAATTGATTACATGAGTAAGCTTGATAATGTACTTCTGAAAGGAGGAATGAAAATTGAAGATAGATAAAGAAGATATGCTTTTATATGCAGTAACAGATCGTACTTGGGTAGGGGATAGAACCTTGGCTGAACAAGTAGAGGAAGCATTAAAAGGTGGTGCTACCTTTGTTCAATTACGCGAAAAAAAGTTAGATTATGAGGAATTTTTAAAAGTAGCAATAGAGATAAAAAAACACACAGATTCATACCAGGTTCCATTTGTAATCAATGACAATGTTGCAATTGCACTTGCATGTGATGCGGATGGTGTCCATGTTGGACAGGAGGATATGCCTGTAGCTATTGTGCGTAATATGATTGGGCCGAATAAGATTCTTGGGGTATCCGTTCAGACAGTAGCTCAAGCTATTCAAGCTGAGCAGGAAGGTGCGGATTATTTGGGAGTCGGCTCTGTCTTTCCGACAAAAACAAAGTTTGATGCCACTCCGATGTCACTTCAGACCGTAAAAGAAATATGTAATCAAGTATCTATTCCAGTTGTTGCAATTGGCGGGATACATGAAGGTAATCTATTACATCTTTGTGGTTCTGATATAGATGGAGTCGCAGTTGTATCTGCTGTTTTTGCAAAAGCTAACATTCAAAAGGCGTGCGAAAAACTACTTGAGCTATCGAGGGAAATGGTTGCCAATCATAAGGGAGGGGTGAGGTAAAATGAAGAAGGTTTTAACAATTGCTGGTTCAGATTGTAGTGGAGGAGCAGGAATACAAGCGGACATTAAAACCATCACTGCCCATGGTATGTATGCGATGAGTGCCATTACTGCACTAACTGCTCAAAATACAACTGGTGTGTTTGGGGTGGTTGATACATCTCCAAGTTTTGTAGCCCAACAGCTTGATAGCATAATGACTGATATTTTTCCCGACAGCGTAAAAATAGGAATGGTGTCATCACCAGGTATTATCCAAACAATTGTGGAGAAGCTTGAAGAATATAAGCCTGCTAATATAGTTGTTGATCCTGTCATGATTTCCACAAGTGGCAGTAGACTGTTGAGTGAAGAGGCGATGGGTGCATTAACATCAAAACTACTTCCATTAGCTACCATTATTACTCCAAATATCCATGAAGCAGAAGCGCTATGTGATATGGTCATTCATACAAAAGTAGATATGGAAAAGGCGGCTATTCTTTTGGCTGAAAGCTATAAAGGGAAGATTTTAATTAAAGGAGGACATCTTCAAGATACTGCTGATGATCTGTTATATAGCAATGGTGAGTTCACCTGGTTTCCAGGAGACAGAATTAGCAATCCAAACACACATGGTACGGGCTGTACACTGTCTTCAGCAATAGCTTGTAATCTTGCAAATGGTCTCGATATTACATCAAGTATTTATGAAGCAAAACGTTATATTTCTGGTGCATTAAAGGCTGGGCTTGATCTTGGAAAAGGTAGTGGTCCCTTAAATCACTGTTATGTGTTTGAAGAAAATGTCAGGATTCCAAGCATATAAAGCTTTCAAATCTGGGCAACAAATAAACCCATTAAATACTCCAAACAATGGGTAAACTTACCATGCAAATAACAATCGACATCATTCGACATAATCCGCTATACTAGGAGTAGTTACATTAGCCGTACACTAGTGTAGCGATTAATTGCCTTTTTCTTAGACATTTTCCCTATCTCGTTTGAGGTAGGGCTTTTTTGTTTTTAACGAAATGATAAAATATACCACTTGGATAATATCTCACAAATATATCGATGACCAGCACCAGCGCCTAGTCAGTTTTCACTCTATATGGACTTCTGCGATTATCTTGCGCAAAGCTTCGCTTTAAGCAGCGCTAGGTCAAAAACGGGTGGCAATGAAAAGCCATCGAGGGCTTTTTTGCCCCAGAACATTTACTTGTCGGGGCAAAGCAAGACGCTTAGCTTTTGTTCTGTATTGCCTATTAGAGTGAATAAATGTACTGATTTCTTCCTGTAGTTTTTAGGATAATGGCTTATTCAAGGCTCTTTCCCTAATCTTGAGGCTCCGTAAAAGAGCCACGTATGAAAAGCTATGAAAAAAGCCGACTCATTAAGATGAGTCGGCTATCATTTCGTTTTGGGATAGTACAGAAGGAAACGAAAATGTGAAGACTGTGCCTTCATCTAGCCTACTTGTAACATCTATGGTACCGTTCATAGCTTTTACGATGCTATACACCACCATCATCCCAAGGCCGGTCCCTTTTGGACCCTTTGTGGAGTAGTAAGGCTCCCCAAGACGCTCAATCTGCTCCTTTGTCATTCCGATTCCGGTATCACTTACAATGATTTTAACATGAGTTCTCTCATACAATGTTTCTATATGTATATGCCCACCGCGTGGCATCGCCTCAATGGCATTTTTTATAACGTTTATAAAGCACTGTTGAAACTTCTGACGATCGCCCTCAATAGATCCGACTATTCCAAAGTTTGTTAGGATCTCCACAGAATGTTGATTAGCAGTTGGCTTAAGTATTGAAATTACGTTATTAAGCTCTTTTTTGACCTGAAGTAATTCTACAGTTTCAAGAGATGGTTTTGAAAAAGTTAAATAATCTTGGATGACTCGTTCTGCTGATTGAAGCTCATCCTTAATAATAGTTAAGTACTCCTTCTGTTTATGACGAGGTAAATTGTTATTCATTAATAGTTGTACAAATCCGTTTGCAGCAGTGAGTGGGTTACGGATTTCGTGTGAAATGGCTGCCCCCATTTGTTCAACGGCTTGTAGTTTTTCAGATTTAATTAGTGTTTGCCGCATAAATAAATTTTTTCGTACGAATTCAATTAAATACGATAAAATTCCTAACCCTAGGGGAGGGATGACCAAATACGCAAACCATGCATCGAATACATCCGATGGTGGCGTGAATACTTGCATACCCGCAACAGTAAAAATAGACAAAATAATGGCCAAAGACACTGAGCAGTAGATGCGTCGGCTAGAGCTTTGTTTCCAGAACCATGGGTAAAGTCTCCATAAAATAAAGGCAAGAGGTGCATAAAGGAGAATGTTTGCAAAAAAACCTGTATCAATACCATAAAATCCTCTTATGATAATTACGGCGAAGCAAAGAAAAGGTCCGATACCTAAATACAAGCCGCCAATTAATACTGGCAAAAGTCTCAAATCAAAGTAATAGTCCGGTGAGGGCTTATACGAGAAATAAAAGCAAACCAGAAGAAGTATAACGAAGCATAAAAAGGCCTCCCATTTTGATAAATGTAACTGTCTTTTTCTTTCAAACCAAATTAATCCGATAAATAAAATAATGAGTAAAAGTGCAAGGTTAAATAAAAAATGCTTTGTGATTTCCATATTTCACCTTCAACTGGGTTTATACTAAAATTCTATAATATAATTAATTTTTCGACAATACTAATTTAGGGATATCGGCTTATGCTTATATGGTAAGGGAATAATCGGTTTATTTATGTAAACACGTTTATATCAATTGATTTGAATTTACATTTAGAAAACTCTACTATATTTCCCATTCGAACACATCCAAAACCACTATAAAGAAAATATACTACTATTCTACCATTTTTTTGAATAAATTTGTCTGAATTGTGATAATTTTTGTTTATTTTATCTAAAATACAGGAAAAATATGGTACTATATAACATATATCGACGCAAATTGTTTGAAACGAATAGTTATGTTTAAACGTACATGTAAGTATCGAAAGGATGTGTTCAAAGTGAATAAGTATTCCATTGCAGAATTTATTAAAAACACGGAGCAAGAGGATAAAGGTGAGGGATTTTTTGAATTAGAGACCCCACGAATGCTTGAAGTAAATTTGAACGGACAGGTGTGGGCAAAAGCTGGATCTATGGTTGCCTATAACGGAGCGATTAAGTTTGAACGTGAGGGTATTTTGGAAAATGGGCTAGGTGGTTTGTTTAAAATGGCATTAACAGGTGAAGGTGCTTCATTAATGAAGGCAAATGGGGATGGAAAATTGTACCTTGCCGATGCAGGTAAAAAGGTCATTATACTTCATCTTCAAAGTGAAGCAATATATGTGAATGGAAATGACCTTCTTGCCTTTGAGCCCTCCATAAAACACGATATTAAGCTAATGAGACGTGTAGCCGGGATGATGGCAGGAGGTTTGTTTAATATTCGCTGCGAGGGAACAGGAATGATAGCTATTACTACCCATTATGAACCTCTAACACTTCGAGTAACTCCTGGTAAGCCGATTGTTACAGATCCTAATGCAACTGTTGCATGGTCGGGTAATCTACAGCCAAATTTTCAAACTGATATTTCCTTAAAAACATTTGTCGGTAGAGGCAGTGGAGAATCCATTCAAATGAGGTTCGAAGGTGATGGTTTTGTCATTGTTCAACCGTACGAAGAGGTATACATGCAAACAAATAACTAATTGACCAGTGTTCCTGTCCCTGAAAACTTAGCGGGGCAGGATATTGGGAGAAAATGCGAAGTGAATTTTTTTAAGATACGAGGTAGTTGATAAGTTAATTAAAAATAGGGGGTAAATTCATGCCTTCGAATTTGTCCAATGAATTTTTACTATTTTCTTTTTTTTTCATATTATTTGCTTTACTAGTTGAATACGTAATGAAAAGAAAAGTAGGAATAAAAAAAGGATTCAAATATGAACCATATAGTGCATTACAGAAAAGAGTTGAATATGGAATACTTGCAGTATATATTGCATTGGTGATATTTGCAGGCATAGGTAGTTTTTTTCTATCTTTTGGTATCTTTATCACAATTATTACGATATTGCGAACGATTATTGAATGGAAATTCGCGAGAAGCGAGAAAAATCATCTTCTTTTCTCACTTCATTTAGGACTTTTAGCCTTTTATTATTTGAGTGTTTATTTACTTTTTCCGAATATTCTGTACAATAACGAATAAAATACACTTTTCCATGTTTGGGGGGAAAGAATGAACTTTACACAAGTGGTGATACAGGTAGCTGATTTTATTGTAATGTTTCGTAAAAGATTACTTATATTACTGGGAATCCTACTTTTGATCGTAGGTTACATGTATGTAATGGAACAGGAAGAAATCATAACCTTCAAGGAGTTTACAAGATTCCAACTCACTGAGGAAAGCGAAGTGAAGCACATTCGAATCAAATTTAAAGAAGACTCGGAAAATCTGCCAGGGTTAGTTACGATTAAAGATGAGGATATTATCCAAGACATTTTAAAAGATTTTTCAACATTGAAATTAAAAGGGGATCGCTTTTATAACTTTGAAGCTCATGATAAAAAGGAGTATTATATTCAGATCCTAGTAGACACCCCGAAAGAAGGATATATATTAACAGAAAGTATTGATTTTGATATAGATGAGGAATATTTAAGGAATTTAAAAATAATCAGCAATCCAAATCACTTAAGGACGATTGAATCCCTTATTAAAAGTGGATACTTCGAGGTGGATAAGTATGAATAGTGTAAGAATGCACGTATTTCAAAAGTAAATATGTGCATTCTTACGTTCTTATTTAGTTAGTGAATATTCATTATTTGCACCAGGAACAGTTAACCCAAGTCGCTGTATGTGTTTACGGATTCCACTACGTTCCCATGTTTGTAAAAGCGGCTGTTCAAGCATTTGTTTTGGATAAAAGATGCCAACCTTCGCAAGTTCCTCAAAGGTATAACCCTTTCGAGCGAGCTCTAAGATTTTCTCATCGCGATCTTCAATGATTGCAAGAAATTGTTTCATCGCTTCTTGAAACTCTTGCTTTGTGAACATTCCTTTTTGATGACCCGTGATATATGTGTCAACATCTAAAGAGAGAAGTCGCTCCGCAGATGAGATAAATTCTTCAATATTTCCATCCGTTCCATTGTACCAGGGTCCGAAGGTTGTCATATCATAATCTCCAACAAAGACTACACCTAAATCTGGGAAGAATGGACACGAATATCCTTTCGTGTGACCTGGAGTATGTAGAAAAGTAACATTTACATCTCCAAATCGATATTCCTTTTCATATTCGTAGTAATCCGAAATGGAACTAAGATTATCTACCCATTCATGTGGAATAGTATGTCGCCACATATCAAATCCACTAGGCCCCCATTCTTGGTAGATTCCATTTAATTTCGCAACACCTTCAATCGAACGAGCCGTTTCAAATTCCAGTCGATTTATCCATTTCGGAACATCTTTAAATAAATGGTTGTGCTGGGTATGGTCTGGATGATAATGGGTATTAATAATTAAATTTATCCCATACTTACATTGAATATCTAATAACATCTCTCGTTCGGCACCTGTATCAATTAATACTTTCTCAGAACAATCAAGATATAAGCTACGTGAAAAAGGGACCTTACTGCTATTTGGCCCTTCAATGATAAGGATAGGTCCAATTCGATTCAATGTGTTCACCTCTTTAATATCCAAGTATTTATCAAGCATCAGAATATTTGAATGAATACTCATTCATTATACCATGATTTATATGAGTAGGAGTAAGAATTATGTAACGATACTAAAAACAGGTGCTTAAGATAAAGGACAAAGTAGGCCACTTGTGTTCATCAGTATAGGTGATATGATATCATGTATTTTAGAATTTAAATGGTAAAAAACGCATTTAATTTAATTATCATTTGATGTAAGAAGAGAGGAAATTTGATGATGAACGGAAAAAAGGCACTTATCGCTGGATCAACAGGCTTAATTGGAAGCGAGTTGCTTCAATTTCTTATCCATGCAAAAGAATATGAAAAAGTATTCGCACTTGTTAGAAGACCTTTAGACATAAATCATCCAAAATTAATTGAGATAATCGTGGATTATTCACGACTTGAGGAGTATGCACGATATTTTGCAGTCGATGATGTCTTTGTGTGCCTAGGTACAACGATAAAAAAAGCCAAGACACAAGAGGCAATGTATAAGGTAGATGTAGAGTACCCTGTTAAAATCGGTAGACTTGCAAAAGAAAAAGGAGCAACGCATTATTTACTGGTAAGCTCTATGAATGCCAATCCTAAATCCCGTATTTTTTATTCAAGAATGAAGGGTGAGCTTGAAGAAAAAATTCAACGGCTTTCCTTTGAATACCTGTCAATCTTTCGTCCCTCTCTTCTATTAGGCAACAGACAGGAATTCAGGCTTGGGGAAGAATTTGCTGCTGTACTATCAAAGGGACTCCGCTTTATATTCGTTGGCCCACTACGAAAATACACAGCCATACAAGGAAAAACAGTCGCAAAAGCCATGTACAACACGGCTCAACACAAACAACCACAAAAAATCATCTACCACTCCCAAGAAATCCAAAAAATTGGGACATAGGTTCCTTGTCCTGGGACATAGGGACAGGTTCCTTGTCCCAGATTTTTATGGGATAGACACTGAAAAGTTAACTTAGGAAGCCGCATAAGAAAAAAGTAAGGTAGGAAGAGATACATGCATTTATCAAAAATGGAGATCGAACAGATTAGATTAAAAGTTTTTTCTGTTCTAACCAAAGAGTTTAAATGGAACATAGACGAAATATTTTTTATTGCAAACGGTGTAGTAAATGCGGTATACCTAGTTAGAGAACGAAAACTTGGTGAACTTGTAGTTCGTGCACCATGGAGAGCAGACGAGGGGAGTAAAGATAAGGAATCAAGTGACCTTACGTCATTACTGAAAGAAGCGACACTTTCCCAGTATTGTTACTCCTTTAATTTACCGGTACCTAAGGTTCATACATTATATTTGGGAAAAGATATAAGGTTTTTAGTGTCAGATTTTGTGAGTGGAGACGGTCAACACGTTTCTGACTCTAATATAGGATCGCTTGTTCACGCTTTACATAATGTCCCTGTAGACGGTCTGTCAATCATTGACCAGGGAAACCGTACAATGAATGAAATTGTTGCAACTCGATTAAAGGTTCGTATGAAAGAGCTTAATAGTGTACTAAATACGAGTTTCCACCTGCCAAGTGAACAGGAAGTACATGCCATACTTAATACTGCAAAATTTAAAGAGAGTATACTTCATTTAGATGTTAGGCAAACAAATATGATAGGTGAAAACGGGCAAGTAAAAGCCATCTTTGATTGGGATAATGCTTTTATTGGAAATCCGATTATGGAGCTTATGCGTATTTCAGAATACAAAGAAATAGATGAAAACGAGTTTTATATAGGCTATCGTAATGTCGAGATTATCCATAAAACAGATGATTTGATTAAGAATATATTTAGGCTAGATACAGTGTTAATGCTTTCGCTTTTATTTAAGTTGTATGTAAAGGACGAAGAAAAGTTTTCTTTTTATTATCAAAGACTACAATTCTTATTAAAGGAGATAAAAAAAGATTTGTAGTTTCATTATTTTGATAGGTGGTCACATATGAATATTAAATATGTAAAAATTGAAGTGCTGCTCCCGGAAGAATACATCGAAACAATTAGAAAACAATTAAACGAGATAGGTGCTTTAACTATTGGGAAGTATGACAATGTCATTTCGTTTTCGTATGTAAAAGGCTATTGGAGACCACTTGCTGATTCAAAGCCTTTTCAAGGAAATGCGGGAGAAATCTCTTTTGGAACAGAATGTAAAATGGAGTTTAGATGTTTGTATAATAAAGTAGATGAGGTTGTATCTATAATAAAGAACACACATCCATATGAAGAACCGATTATTAATATGATTCCGTTATTAAACGATTCCTTTTCGTCTCTATAATTATGTAGAGGCGTTTTTTTTGCAATTGATACCTTCCAAATAGTAAATCAAAAATATTTGATTTATTATCACTTCATGCCTATAATTAGGATTGTTTGAAAAATATACCAAAGGGGAGAACATATAATGAATTTTCTTATTGTATTTGCACATCCAAGTAAGACTTCGTTTAATGCGTCATTGAAAGACAAGGCTATTTCTGTTTTGACTGAAGCCGGACATAATGTAATGGTTTCCGATTTATATAAAATGAAATTCAAAGCAGCCGCGGATCAGGATGATTTTGTTGATGGGGTAGACATGGATAACTTTAATTATCTTCGGGAGCAATATAAAGCTTCTCAAAACGGTACATTTGCACAGGATATTGTGCTGGAACAAGAAAAGATTAGTTGGGCTGATTATATTATATTCCAATACCCGATGTGGTGGACCGAGACGCCAGCAATTTTAAAAGGATGGTTTGATAGAGTGCTAGCTTATGGCTTTGCCTATGGACCTGGGGTTTACGAAAAAGGGAATTTGAGGGGGAAAAAGGCACTTCTTTCTTTTACTACAGGTGGAAAGGATCTTACTAATTTTGGACCAAACAGTATTAAAGGTGAGATGTCAGAACGTTTATTTAATATCCAGCATGAAAAATTGTATTTTGTAGGATTAGATATTGTCGAGCCTTTTATCGTGCCATCCGGAGTTGACCTAGTGAGTCGAGAAAATTTTATGGAACAGTATAAATCGTATTTATTAAATATCGAAAATGCACCATTAGTAAGTTATAGGCCCTCATCAGATTATATAAATGGAAAACTAAAGGAGGAGGTCACACAGACTAATTAAATGTGAGTAGTCACGGGGTGCTTATTCAAAGGCAAAAAGAAAATCAGCAGAACGATTCATACTGAATTATTCCGCTGATTTATTTTTTCTTATGAATTAGGCTAGCTGATGTTCTTTTACATAACGGTTGTGTGGGTGTTCCTTGCACACTGTACTACAAGATCTGTAATGTTCATGCTCACAATCTTCACATAACAGTAAATGCTTATTGCATTCTGGGTTACCGCATTTAACGTATCGTTCCTCTTGCTTTCCACAGTGATAGCATTCGCCGACAATTGTTTCTTCACCGGTACGATTTACAGATACAGAGATTCTTTCATCAAACACATAACACTTACCATCCCAAAGTGCGCCTTTAACTTCTGTATCGTAGCCATAAGAGATAATTCCTCCTTCAAGCTGTGATACATCCTTAAAGCCTTCCTTTACTAGAAAACCTGAGAATTTTTCACAACGAATTCCACCTGTACAGTAGGTTAGGATTTTTTTGTCCTTGTGCTCACTAAGGTTTTCCCTTACCCACTGTGGAAGCTCACGGAAGGTTTCGATATCTGGTCTTATTGCTCCTCTAAAATGACCTAAGTCATATTCATACGTATTGCGTGCATCAAGGACAATAACGTCATCACGCTGTAAAGTTTCAAAAAATTCTTTTGGAGAAAGATGCTTACCGGTTATCTCGTTAGGATTAAGATCTTCCTCGAGACTTAGATTCACTATTTCAGGTTTTACTTTTACCTTTAATTTTTTAAAGGCATGTTCCTCGCTCGGTTCAATCTTAAACACCATATCGGAGAAACGGGGATCATTTTGCAGGATTTCCATATATTTTTCTGTTTGTTCTATTGTTCCTGAGACAGTTCCGTTCATTCCCTCAGTTGCAATGAGTATTCTACCTCGTAAGCCTAGTGATGAGCAAAGGTTGAAGTGTTCGTTACGAAAGGCTTGAGGGTCATCAATTTCTACATATTTATAATAAAGTAATACTTGATAATCCATTTTTTTCACCTGTTTTCCATTTATAGCAGTTACCTTTATGTATAATAACAAACATATTACGTGTAATGAAAGTACTTTTTATTTCCTACCTTTTATCCCCAGATTAATCACTTAAGTCAATATATAGTATAATTGTGTATTATTACAAGGTTTTTAAAGAAGGAGTAGGCTATGTCAATTACAATCCAACAATATTCTTGTAGCAGTCCATCAAAGCATGAAAGTGAGGATGCGCTATTCTTAAATCATGAAACCCAAATGTACGGAGTGATGGATGGATCAACTCCACTCATTCCTTTTACAGACGAAAATGGTCATAATGGCGCCTATCTTGCATCCCATCTATTTAAGAATTACTTTGAACAGTTAATGAAGGAGGATGGAGTTTCTTTATTTTCTGCTGTTGTGGATGCAAATGAGCGCTTACGTAATGAAATGGAGAAACAAAAAGTCGATATTGAGCAAAAACATCATTTATGGTGCACATGTATTGCAGCTATCCAAATCCATGAAACATTTGTGGAGTTTGTCCAATTAGGTGATTGTATGGCTGTGGCAGGCTACCAAGACGGAAGTGTTGAAGTTTTAACAAAAGATACAGTTAAAAACATCAGCTTTCGTGCAAAGGAAAAAAGGAATAGAGATCGGGAGAATGGCATGGATGTACCTAATGAAGAAATTTTTAAAGATATTAGAAATGACCTTCATTATAATCGCTCAATGGCGAATACTCGGGAAGGATATACCGTTGCTAACGGCATGCCTGAAGTAAAGAATTTTATTCAACATGGGAAAATCGAATTATCACGATTATCATCATTATTGTTAGTAACGGATGGCTTGTTCTTTCCTGGACAAGCATTAGATGTCTCTTTTCGTTATATTCAGGAAAACGGTCTTGAATCATATGCGAAAGAGCTAAAAAAGATCCAAGAGGAAAAAGGGGGAAAGATTGACGACAAGGCAGGACTTTTCCTTGTTTTTAAATAGTCAATAATAGACGTGAACAAATGGGGGAGTAGTATGTTTCAAAATCTTAGCCTAACAGATCTTCTACAAAAAGAGAGTGAAGATACATTCGTTGGTAGAGATGATTTAATTCGTACTTTTAATCAAGAATTAGATGCGATACAGCTTGAAAATTATCGTGTATTACTATATTACGGTGTAGGTGGAATTGGAAAGACATTCTTAAGAAAGAAGCTTGTTTCAAAAGTTGAAACAGAGAGTCCGGAAACCATAGTGGGAGTATTAAATTTTGAGACTAAGGAGCATCAGAAGCCTGAAATTGCTCTTGTAAAACTTCGGACAACGATTGGAAGAAAATATAGAGTGAATTTTGCATTTTTCGACATTGCATACACGCTTTATATGAAGAAGACGAACCCTAGTATGTCTTTGCAACAGGTAGCTGCACCATTTTTGGATGAAGGAGACTTTTTAGCAAGTTTATATGATGTAATTGAGGATGTGCCTGCGGTTGGTCTGATTCCAAAGATATATAATTTGTTTCTTAAGGGATCTAAAATTGTAAAAGATATGCTTACCAAACAAAAAATTGACTACCTAGAGGCTCTATCAAAAATGGATGAGTCAAAACTTCTAAAGTACTTGCCTAAGATATTTGCGGAAGATTTGCAAGGACATATGAAAAAGAACCGTTCAAAAGCGGTCTTTTTCCTAGATACATATGAAATCCTTTGGGAGGATAAGAGATTACAAGGCTATCATTTCAAGGTAGATGAATGGATTCGATCTTGGATACAAGTAACTCCAGGTGTACTCTGGGTAATACTTGGCCGAGAGGAGCTTCGTTGGGGTGAATTGGACAAGCGTTGGAATAGTGTCATTAAACCTGTTCCATTGCTTCCAATGGGAGATACGGAAATTGAGACAATCCTATTTAATGCAGGAATATTGGACAATGGAACTCAGGATAAAATTATTGAAATTTCAGAAGGGCATCCTTATTCTGTTGAGCTCCTCATAGATATTTATGAAAAAATCTCGTTAGAAAAGATACCTGAGCCTTCAGACTTTGAATGGGAGCATACATCACAAAGCTTGTTTAGTCGATTCATCTATTACTTAACTACAAGTGAAATTAAGGCGCTAGAGCTATTATCGATCACTAGGTCCTGGGATGAAGAATTATTTAAGCTGCTAATGACAGAGTTTGATACTGGTTACCCTACCTCATTATTTCATGAACTATTAACATATTCTTTTATTACACCTAATGAAGAAAAGAAAGCGTATGAAATGCATGCCATTATGAGGAGAAGCCTACGCGACCACCAGCTTCCATCTGAATTTAGTAAACGAAATGATTTTGTATTTACCTATTATGCAAAGAAGCTTCAGGAAATTGGTGTAGATGGAAGTTTTGGTAAGTCTTTATCATATTTTGAAGAAGCCTTTTTCCACGGATTAACAGTTGTTGAGAGTAAAATGGAGAGACTTGACTCATTTGTTGAGTGGTTTCGTAATGAAGACAGCAGATTTTTTAATTCAGGAAAATGGAAGGATACGATTTTTCTTTTAGAGCAGCTTATTAAGTTTTTAGAAAAACAAAACACACGACATGCTCAGACCCATTTAGGTGTAATTATTTATGATTTAGCCTATATTTACTTTAGGCAGGGACAGTATACGGATTCACTACCATTGTTTCAGGAATCTTTTGATATTCACGTTGGGTTATATGGAAAGGAGAACCATCATACCGCTAAGTCCTTATATGGGCTTGGGACCATTTATCACAATATGGGAGATTATAAGAAAGCTGAGCCATTGTATCTGGAATCACTTGAGATACGTGAAAGAGTTTTAGGGCCAAACCATCTTGGTGTAGCTTTTTCAGTTAATAATCTTGCAACTTTGTATCAGGACATGGGTGAGCTGGAAAAAGCTGAACCTCTTTATCTACGTTCTGTACAAATTGCAGAAGAGCTCACACCACCAAATATGGGAAGGGTTGCGTTGGCTTATTTAAATCTCGTTTATTTTTATCATTCAAAGAAAGAATATGAGGAAGCGTTAGAGCATGGTTTATTTGTACTAAGCCTAAATGAAGAACGTGTTGGTGTATATCATGTTGATTATGGACAGGCTTGTAATCATCTGGCTAATATTTATTTTCGTCTTGGAGAACTTGAAACGGCTAAGCGATATTATGACCATGCAAGACTTGTTTACGAAAAAGAACTTGGTGAGGGCCATGTCATTTTAGCGAAAGTGTTACATAATCTAGGAGTATGGTGTTTTATCAATGGCCATCACCAGGAAGCAAAAGAATTGTTAAAGGTAGCACTAGATTGTAAGACCATATTCTATGGTGAAGAGCATTTCAGCACGAAATCAACATTTTCACTAATTGAATTGGTTCATCAGGAAGTGGATGTCGATATAACCACAATCAGCTTAGACTTTTAGAAATGGGGATTAGAATGGAAGTACATGAACTCTATCAAATTCGAAGGGTCTCATTGAATTTTGCAGAAGAGTTAGAGCCCCTCAAATGTGTAAAAAATCTTGTCATTCATCATACAGAAGAAATGAATTGGGATATATACAAAACCCATGATTATCATTTGTATGATAAAAATTGGAGTGGGATCGGTTATAACTATTTTATTGATGGAAGTATAAAGCAAGATGGCTACATTTTTGAAGGTAGAGGACTTTATAAAGGAGCACATACTCTCGGTCATAACGAAACATCCATTGGTATATGTCTCTCAGGGAATTTTGATATCCATCAACCAACTAAAAAACAAATGCTTGCTTTAACATGGCTATGTAAAAAACTGATGGGTGAATTTGGTTTACTGGTAAAAGATATTGTAGGTCACAGAGAGTTAGGTGCAAAGAAATCATGCCCTGGTAAGAATTTTGATCTAGAACAATTTCGTCAATCGATTGCCTCGTTATAATTTAGAAAAGCGAAAGCAGAAAAACCCCATGACGGGGTTTTTCTTTATGTAACAAATTAGCGTAATACTCCGTGGGGCAAAAGTGCATGGACTCCCTTTGCACCATTAACAACCTGTGTTACTCGGAGATCCACAGCAACGCTTGCTAATGCTGTGGCTTCCGTTTTTGAAACTCCATAGAATTCCTGCATAAGCTTGACCATTTCATCCAAAGCAACGGCAGCAGCTTCATTTAAGTCTTCGTTGAATCCAAATGTCAACCAACCAGCAGGAGTGTTTGCTCTAGGCATTGTCAGTGTTTGATCCTCATGAACGATAAGCGTGAGATCTACTATATCCATTGGGCATTCAATGGCTGTACCAGAGCTTTCACCGTCACCTTGAAGGGCATGGCCATCTCCAAAAGAAAACAGAGCTCCTTCAACGGAAATCGGTAAAAACAAACTGCTCCCTCTAACTAGCTCCTTGCAATCTATATTTCCACCACAATAGCGGGGAGGTGGTGTAGAATGAATTCCCTCTTCACCTGGTGCAACTCCCATTAACCCGAGGAATGGTGATAGACCTACATGAAATTCTCTATCACCGATTAAACAGCTTCCAGTCATTGTAGTTGAATGCAATCTCCAATCAAGCTGTACTCTTTCACTGTTCACCAAGCCTAATTTTTCATTTTGCCAGCTTTGATTTCCTCCAGCCCAGTTTCGTCCATACCATCCAGGAACAAGCTCATTAATTCTAACTTCCAATACCATTCCTGGCTTTGCACCTTCAATTGCAATTGGTCCAAGGATTGGATGGCCAGGTCGTTCTTCCCTTTCTCTTGATTGAAAATGTATTGGTTCTTTACCTGGTGAATCTGAGTACCCCCATTGGATATCGAGTGTCTTTGCCTGAACTGTATCGCCCGATTTTACAGTTAAGATAGGTTTATAGTCTTTGTTAAAGGAACCATGAAAATATTCTTCTTTTAATTCGATTTTATGAATCACAAATTTAACTCCTCTCATGATGTAAATAGTTTCATTAATATTTCGGCATACGAAAGGAAAAACCCTTTATATTTTTCTTCACTTACAATATCTGTGGATAACTTTATTCGATTTGGCTGTTTTCGCAAACTTTGTTGCTTTTGTATTAAGTTGACAGTTACGTTTTCAGAAGGGTGATTGGAGTGTATGGCTCGAGAATCCAGTGGGAAATAAGGAACTTCTACTAAGGACCGCCACGTCCTGTGGTGAACGTAGACGTCAGCACATCCTATGCAAGTCAGGTGAGACTCCGCAGGAACACAGCTCACGAGGAGGCTCACGGACAGCCCGCGGAAAGCGAGTGTCAGGAGCGAAAATCACCAATCTATGTAATAGCACCTTATTGAATAAAGCAAATAACAACAATCTTTTAGAAGAGAATCTTCCATTTAAACATATTTGTAATATCAGTCCCACGAAAGGAGGTAAAACACTTTAAAGACAAGCACACCAGGTGAACACTACTATTTAAAGACATATTAAAGACTTGTCTCTTAATAGTGCTGTTGCTTAAAATATAAGTAAATATTCAGAAATTTCAACCGTACTTACTTACTTCTTGAACGGCACACTTAGAGTTTTGTAAAAAAATGAAAAAATTGGGGGGGCTTTGTTTGGAAAAAGAGGTACAGAAGAATGTAAGTGTCAATGTCGGAATGCCTTCGGGAAAAAAATCACTTTTAAAGAATTTAGGTCCAGCTTTTATTACTTCTGCTTTAGTCCTTGGGCCAGGGAGCTTAACACTATCATCTAAGATTGGAGCAATTCATGGAAATCAATTAATTTGGATGGTCATTATAACTGTTCTATTTATGATGGTCTACACGGAAATGAGTACAAGAATTGGATTGGCAACTAAACTCTCATTTATTGATGTTGTTAGGCAAAAATGGGGGAAAGTAACAGCAATTTTCGTTGGGGTTGGAGCTTTTCTTGTTACAGCATCCTTTCAGGCTGGTAATGCAGTTGGTTCTGGCTTAGCAGCTTCATCTGTTGTAGGATTATCTACTACTTTTTGGATGATTGTCATGACCCTAATTGCTGTTGCACTCTTATTTTTAAAATCTTTTTATAAAGTCCTTGAAAAATTAATGCTTGGATTAGTGCTACTTATGTTGGTTTCCTTTGGTCTAACAGTCATTTTGGCAAAACCATCGTTTGGAGACATATTTGCAGGTTTGATACCCACTGTTCCGAGTGGTTCAATGCCTTTAATTATTGCAATGTCTGCAACAAGTTTTTCAGTTGTAGGCGCTGTCTATCAATCGTATTTGGTGCAAGAAAAAGGATGGACTGCTGATTATGCGAAACATGGGGTACGAGAATCCTATTTAGGAATTTTCATACTGGGCTTTATATCCGTAATTATCATGATTGCTGCAGCAGCGGTATTAAAGCCTCAAGGGCTTCAGGTTAATTCTGCTGCCGAAATGGGTGCTGCTCTTGAACCACTTTACGAAAACTGGGCAACAGTTATGTTCATGCTTGGGTTGTTTGGTGCATCCTTCTCCTCTCTTGTTGGAAATGCAACAATTGGAGGTGCCATGTTATCAGATGGATTGAATCTTGGTAGAAAACTAGAAACAAAATCTGTTCGTAGTCTAATTATGTTAGTCATGGTCTTTGGTACAACAGTTGGCCTCATCTTCGGTGGATCTCCAATTAATATGATTATCTTTGCACAAGCAATCACCATTATTGTTGTTCCTTTCATAGCAATTGCTATTTTACTGATTGCGAATAACAAGGAAATAATGGGGGCCTTGAAAAATACACTTTGGAAAAACATTGTTGGCGTAGCCGGATTACTTGTATTAATACTTCTAGCAATCAATAACATTAAAAATATATTTTTTAGTTAATAGGGGGAATACGTATGCTTAGCACGATTGAACAGCTCGAAGACATCATGACAGAACCTTCAGAGGATCTTATTAATGATTTAAAACAAATTGATGGTGACATTCTCCTTTTAGGTGTAGGTGGAAAGATGGGTCCTACGATGGCGAAAATGATTAAGCGCGCCATTGTAAAAGGTGGGCTTAGCAAAAGGGTCATCGGTGTTTCCCGGTTTTCAACGGGGACATTAAAAGAAGAACTTGAGGATTTTGGGATTGAAACCATCTCAGCAGATTTGCTAAATGAAGCGGAGCTACAAGGCCTACCAGACGTAAAGAATATTATCTACATGGCCGGTAATAAATTTGGTACAACAGGGAATGAACATTTTACATGGGCAATGAATGCATATTTACCAGGACGAGTTGCAGCAAAATATTCAAATTCACGGATTGTTGTATTTTCAACAGGCAATGTATATCCATTAACAAATGTACTTAGTGGAACATGTACAGAAGAAACACCAGTTAATCCTGTTGGTGAATATGCACAATCATGTCTAGGTAGGGAACGAGTTTTTACTCATTTTTCACGTAAAAATGAAACGCCGATGCTCATTTTCCGACTTAATTACGCAATTGATCTTCGCTATGGTGTTCTACTTGAGATTGCCAAACAAGTATACGAAGAAAAACCGATTGATCTGCGAATGGGTCATTTTAATGTAATCTGGCAGGGTGATGCGAATGAGTATGCGATTCGTTCGTTGCTACATTGTGATTCTCCTCCTCAACTTTTAAATGTAACTGGCCCAGAAACGATTTCGACTCGCTGGGTAGCTGAAGAGTTTGCCAAAAGATTCGGTAAGAAAGCGCTTTTCGTGTATGAAGAACAACCTACAGCGCTATTAAATAATGCTGCAAAATCACACCAAATGTTTGGTTATCCAAGGGTTTCGCTGCTTCAAATGCTTGATTGGACAGCGGCATGGGTAGAAAGTGATGGAGCGACTCATAACAAACCAACCCATTTTCAGGAAAGGGAAGGAGCTTTTTAACATGCTACGACCAGAACTAAAAGAATTCCTACATGCTGGAACAGTAATTCCTGCCCACCCTTTGGCACTGACAGAGGACAGGAAGCTAGATGAACGTGGTCAACGAGCACTAACTCGGTATTATATAGATTCAGGTGCAGGTGGGATTGCGGTAGGAGTTCATACAACCCAATTTGAAATACGTGATCCCGAATTTAATCTGTTTGAAAAGGTTTTAACCCTCGCAATAGAAGAGGTTGAGAACGCTAATTTGCAACGTCCCTTTATTAAAATTGCAGGTATCTGTGGACCTGTTGATCAAGCGATAAAAGAGGCAACATTTGCGAAAAGTATTGGCTATGATTTAGGTCTACTAAGCATAGGTGGGTTACAGGCGTATTGCGAGGAGGAACTTTTGGAGAGAACTGAAAAAATTGCCGAAATCATTCCAGTGTTTGGATTTTATTTGCAACCATCAGTAGGCGGAAGGGTTCTTAGCTATGAATTTTGGGAGCGGTTTGCGAATATCTCTAATGTTCACGCTATTAAAATCGCACCATTTAACAGATATCAAACACTTGATGTTGTAAGGGCTGTCTGTCATTCAACTCGAAATCGAGAAATCGCGCTATATACTGGGAACGATGACAATATTGTGAATGATTTACTAACAACCTATAAAGTTCGAGTAAATAACGAAATAGTAGAAAAGAAGATTGTAGGTGGATTGTTAGGACACTGGGCAGTTTGGACCAAAAATGTTGTATCACTGTTTGAACGTATTAAAGCAGAGAGAGACAACGCACATATCCCTGCTGAGTTACTGACACTTGGCCAGGAAATTACAGACGCTAACGAAGTCTTGTTTGATGCTCGTAATCAGTTTAAAGGGTGCATTGCCGGCATTAATGAAGTCCTTGCAAGACAAGGGATTTTGAAAGGGAACTGGTGCCTGCTTGAAAAGGAAAGGTTAAGTGTCGGTCAAAGTGAAGAAATTGATCGAATATACAAGGAATATCCACATCTCACGGATGATGAGTTTGTGGCAGCTAATGTAACCAAGTGGTTAGCTTAAAAAGTCAGGGAAGACTTTCCGTTTATTAATGGAAAGTTTTTTCCTGTTATTAGACATTGTGGGTTTTAGATAAAATCTGGTCCTGATTGCGCCAATACGCATGAGAATATAGTAAAATGACAGAAAGGAGGGCTACGATGACCAGTTCAATCTCAATAGGAATTATTGGTTCAGAATGGACAGAAAAAAGTATTAAAAATGCACTTCGTATGTTTCCAAGTTTCCAACCGATTTTTCTAACTTCAAATAACATCTATGATGCCCCTACATTTACTATAGAATTAATAAAAAAAGTGGATGTCATTTTATACTCTGGTTTCACACCTTATAAACTATCAAAAGATGTAATCCCAAGCAATCTACCAGTTCACTACATCCCTTTAAAGGGCTCTTCTCTGTATCGTGCGTTTTATCGGTTAAAAAAAAGGGTGCCAAACCTTAATCGGTTGTCGATTGATACATTGAAATCAAATGATATTGCAGCTGTTCTTACTGAGTTAGAGGAAGAGATAGTTACAATCGCTTATAATCAACGTGTTAAACTTGAAAGTGTGCATGAAATTGTTGAGTTTCATGTTGAATCGTATCGATTAAAGCAATCAGATGGTGCACTTACAGGACTAAAAGTAGTCGCAGAAGCGCTGAATGAAGCTGGAGTTCCAAATGAATGGATCTTACCGACCCAGGAGGATATTGTAGTGACTCTTGAGCGTGCCCTCCTCTCTACCGAAAAACGCAAAAACCGTGAATCTCAAATCGTTTTTGGGATTATTAGTGTTGATGATGTTGAAAAGCTTCGCCAACAAATGCTTTTAGAGCGACAGATACAACGTATGAGGCTGAACCTTCAAAAGATCTTGATTGATTATATTGAGCAATTAGAAGGCTATTTGATGCCACTTAATGGAGAAGAGTATATGTTTGTAACAACACGTGGAGTGTTTGAACGAATAACCCAAGGGTATAAATATATGCCAATCCATGAGGAGGTTAAACGACAACTAAAAATCTCGTTATCTATTGGAATTGGATTTGGTTATTCTGCAGATCAGGCTGGGTCACATGCAAGAATAGCCCTGCAAAAGTGTAACGAACATGGTGGGGGAACGAGTTATATAGTGAATGAGGACCGCAATGTCATTGGGGCTGTTGAGATGGCCCCTCCTATTCAATACCCACTATCAATTACTGACCCCAACCTATTAGCACTTGCTGAAAAGTCGGGGATGACCGCACCTTATATTACAAAACTAATCGCTTTGTTAGAACGAAACAAACAAACTCATTTTACCGCACAGGATTTAGCTTCCATAGTAGGAATTACAAACAGAAGTGCTCACAGGATATTATTGCAATGGTTAGATGCAGGGATTGTTTGTATGGAAGGAATGGAGAAGCTAACCTCTAAGGGAAGACCACGTCAACTTTATAAATTAGTAGTTTAGTAGAGATTGCCGTTGGGGAGGCTGATAGTAATGAAAATTGGAATGATAGGGCTTGATAGTTCACATGCAGTAGAGTTTACTCGTATTCTTCATGATGCATCCTACGATTATTATCTAGGTGGAGCAAAAATAGCAGCAGCTACCCCATTTTATTCAACAGACTTACCGTTAAGTTATACTAGAGTACAGGGGTTTACCGATAAAATTAGAGCTTATGAAGGCATTCAATTGAAGGATAATGTCCAGCGAGTTGCAGAAAAATGTGATGCAATTCTTCTAACATCCGTTGATGGTAGAAACCGAGTGGACGTGTTTCAACAGCTTGCTCCTTTGAAAAAGCCTGTTTTTATTGATAAACCATTGGCGTTATCAGTTGGAGAAGCGGATGAAATCTTTGATTTAAGTGAAAAGTTCGGAACACCAATTATGAGTACTTCGTCCTTACGTTATGATGCAGCGCTCACTACCGCTCTACAAAATGTAAAGGAGGATGTGAACGGATTGTATGTTCACGGACCACTGCCCTTACAGGAAAAAATGCCAGGCTATTTTTGGTACGGCATACATATGGTTGAGGTGCTTGTTACGGTTCTAGGAACAGAATGTAAGCAGGTATATGTTGATAAAAGTTCAGAATATGATATTGCGGTCGTACAGATGATGGACGGTCGATTTTGCACGATTAAAGGGGACAGAGAGTGGCACCAACGGTTTGGTGCAATGATACATACAAGTAATAACACTATACCTGTTGAAATTGGGAAAGGCAGCAAACCGTACTATGTAAGTTTGCTAGAAAACATACTCCAGTTTTTTTCTTCTGGAATTAGTCCTATTCATAAAGAAGAAATGCTTGCAGTGATTCGAATCCTCGAAGCGATTAATAAGAGTAGGGAATATGGGTATATGGTTGAACTATAAAAAATAGAGATTCTAAACATTTTTGGAGGAGTGTACATAATGGAAAAATCGACTTTATTTCAGGAAGCGTTTAATCAAACGAACTACCAATTACTTGCACATGGTAAACGTAATGTGCAAGTATTAAAAGCTGCTTTTCAACAGGTTGAGGACCAGCTGGATAGTGATTTGTATGGAACAGGCAAGGTAATTGAAGCTTTCCAAGAGAAAATGGCAGCATTCCTCGGAAAAGATGCAGCTATATTTTTTCCAAGTGGAACAATGGCTCAACAAATTGCATTACGGATTTGGTGTGATGAAAAAGGAATGAAGAAGGTTGCCTATCATCCATTAAGCCATTTAGAGATTCATGAAGAAGATGGGTTAAAAGAAATACATAATATCCAAACAATATTACTTGCAGATAAGACCCGTGTCATTGAGCTAGAGGACGTTCAGAAAATGGAGGAAGGTATTGCATGCCTTTTACTTGAATTGCCACAACGTGAAATTGGAGGTCAGCTGCCCAGCTTTGAAACATTGGTACAAATTTCTGAGTATTGTCGTGCAAAGGGGATTAAATTACATTTGGATGGGGCTCGCTTACTCGAAGTACTACCTTACTACCAAAAGTCTGCAGCTGAAGTTTGTACTCTTTTTGACAGCGTCTATCTTTCGTTTTATAAGGGAATTGGCGGGATTGCAGGTGCAATCCTTGCGGGAGAACCTGATTTTATAGGAAAGTCAAAGATTTGGAAGAGACGCTATGGTGGTGACTTAATTAGCTTATATCCTTATATTGTCGCTGCGGATTTTTATTTTGAAAAGCGAGTAGATAAAATGGCGCTGTATTATAAAGAAGCAAAGGAATTAGCACAATATTTTAATTCCTGTTTCGGAATGCATACCCTACCACAAGTTCCAGTCTCTAATATGTTTCATGTCCACTTTCATTATTCAAAGGAACAAATGGAACCTATCTTAACCGAACTTTACACAAAAACAGGAGTTGGTTTTACTACGAATATAAGGGAAATCGATGACAACACTTGTTATTTTGAAGCAAGTCTTGGTGACCAATATGCAAACGTACCAAAGGATAAAATTTCAGGAACATTTGATTTGCTTGATGAACTAATGAAGCATAAGTTTAAGGATGAATAGTGCTATTAGGATCTGCGTCTCTACTTAGTAGGGACGCATTTTTGACTTTAACCTATATAGTTTTTAAACCTATAAATGCTCCACAGTCATTATTACAAGCTTCAACTTTATCCAGTATAAAGAATGGTTGGTAAGTCAACTATGTTAATATTTCTGTTTTTCTATGAAGGATTGCATTGTTTATTGTTGAAATTAAATGAATTGAAACTTATTTTTTTACTAGAAATGAGGCAGAAATATGAATTGGACAGTTAGATTAATAGAAATGAGAGATGTACCTGTTTTATTGGACTGGTATAACAACGAAGAGTTGCATTATATCGCAAATGCAAAAAAGTTCAAACTCTACACTCTGGAACAGTTAATTGATTATTGGACAGAAAAACTATCTCGACCGAATTCTAGTTATTATGTAATAGAAGTTAGTGGTGAGATTGTTGGAAGAGTTGGGTTAAAAAAGAAGAATAGAGAAAAAGGAGTTGTAACAGAATATTCGATTCTTATAGGTGTTCCAACCATGTATTCAAAAGGGTTAGGTACGGAAATAACAAAGCATTTTGTCAAGGAAGTCTTTCTAGATCCGGAACCTTCCTCGGTTATATTAGAAGTTCGAGCAGATAATCTTCGTGCGATATCATGCTATAAAAAGGTCGGTTTTCAAATAACGAGTGAGTTTGTTGAAAATGAGGTCAAAATATATGCAATGGAGATTGCGAGAGAAGGTGAATAAAAAAGTAGTTATAACAGTAATGGGTTCCGTAACCTCTCACAAATTCCGAAAATGCAATCAAAAATGTAACCCAATTTGTAAAATGTTTTGTACCTGTTTTTAAAAAAATGGCTCAGTTTAGTGAATTGAGCCATTTATTTTTTCGATAACTTTTTCATATAACACAATTCTTTACATGAACAAGGAACCTATATAAAAATTTTTGGATAATCTATTTCTCTTTTCAATTTCTTAAACTATTTTTTTTCTTACTATTTCTGAACAAGAGAATTGCTGAAAAAATGATTGCAACAGCTCCGACTAACCCAATTATTATAGCTAACGATTGCGACATAATAGGAAATCTAGATAATGCTACTAATATCAATCCTAAAATAAGAACAATTACATTTTTTGTTTCTTTACTCATTTTATTCCACCTCCTACAAATATTATATCGTTAATTTGTTGGATAATTTTTATAAACGAATTGGCTACCACACTCAGGACCACTCCATAAACTCCTATTTTCTTGTATAGCAACTTCCACTCTAATTTGCGAGACAATTTGTTAGCATACACTGAAAAATGTCAGATCATAATTTGCTATACAAATCACACTACAAAAAACACTCATTTCGAGGAGAAATCCCTGTGTAATAGAATAAAGTGCTTGTCAAATTAAGATACATTTTGACAAGCACTTATATTACATTTTTAATGTTTGTGATAAGTAACGAAACCTTTAATAATAGAGTTTCCTTTTTGTGTATGTACAACTAAATTATACCAGATTTAAACAGAAAAAATCAGTCTTTCCTTTATTTATTTTACTGGTAATCTAGTAAAACAGCACATAAAGGAGGAATGAATATGATTAACTTTAGAATAAAACAAAAGGAAGGTTATACAGAGAAAATTGGGGAGCTCGTTACAATGCTTGAACATACGAGAGATATAACGTTAGAGGAAATCTCTCAGCTTAGTCAGTCAGAGTTGGATTATTTACCTGACAACACCTCCAATTCGATTGGTGCTCTTTTATTACATATGGCCTCAATTGAATATGTTCATCAAATTATCTCGTTTGAAAATCGTGACCCAAATGAGAAAGAATTAGCAAAATGGCAGGTTGCCTTGGAGCTTGGTGAAAAAGGAAGAGCTGGTATAAAAGGAAATCCGCTTAGCTATTACTTGGACGAATTTTCACAAGTTAGAGCGAAAACGTTGGAACTTATGGGATCCAGGAATGATAGCTGGTTATACGAGGAAAATCAGTGGGATAATGGGGTAACCTACAATAACTATTATTTGTGGTATCACGTTATCGAGGATGAAATAAGCCATCGAGGGCAAATCAAAACTATTAAACGATTATTGGCCAAGAAGGCAATGCTGGATGTAGGAATGTAATTTTAGAATGAATCGTACGCTTGGAAAAAAATGATTTCTGAGCGTACGATTTTTTTGTGCGTTTTAAGGTTGTTAGTAAAACATTAAGTGTGGTTGCGGTTATAGAGACTTTATAATATATACGTTTTGGTGTATTCCAGCTCTTCGGTGTGAGGTTGTTCAAAAAGTAAATACCAATCTTTGAGTTTACTCTCTGGTATATAAGCAACTCCCTTAGGAAGAGTCGCATTTCTTATTTGAAGACGGGATAAAAGTACTTTTTCAGGGGCATATACAAAGTGAATGATGCAATTTACTCCTAATTCAGCAGCTTTCATACGCTTTTCATCACGTTGACTCCGCACCCAAAAACCAAAGTCCAGAATAACATCTACACCGAGTTCAAGAACACGTGTTGCAACATCCCAAAGCAGGGACTCTATTGTATTATGTCGAACTACATGTTCCTGCTCATTCACATCATGTCCAAATAGGCGAGTATGCCATTCATCTGGGGTAAGGCGGAGCGCTGAATATGTATGTTCGAGTTGTTTTGCAATCGTTGTTTTACCACTACATGGTAGTCCAATCATTAAATGAAGTGTTGTGATAGACTTCACCTCCAAATTTAATTAACATGTAACGACTATTTTATCATAATGCCTTTTTTCTTACTTGGTGCAAGATGATTTTGTGTAAAGGGACCTTGACATTGATTAGGAGTGTAAAGTATATTTTACGTAAAGGTAACTTTACATCGAAAGAGAGGTGTAAAATGGAACACCGCATAAAGGAACTAAGGTCATCGTTTGGTTTAACCCAGGAGCAATTGTCTGAACGTATCGGTGTATCAAGGCAAACAATCATTTCCATCGAGAATGGTCGTTATAATCCTTCATTGGAGCTTGCTTTTAAAATCGCAAAGGTATTTCAATGTAGAATTGAAGATGTTTTTATTTTTGAAAAGGGGGATGTGTAAATATGGGATTAGATCAGGTAATTGGTTTATTAGGTTTAGGGCTTGGAGCTTCTGGAGGGCTTCTTGGACTTTGGTGGGGGCGTAAGCAGGCTGCGAAAAACAGGGGACTTGATGAACGGTATGAAATAATCTCTTCAAAAGCCCTTGGGATGGGATGGAAAATAACGTTAGTAGCACTTTACACTTTTTTTATATTACTTAACTTTGGGGTAAAGCTATCTGTTGCACCTGTATTAGGGATTCTCGTTCTAGTTCATATGGCTGGATGGGCGTTTTCACTGGTTTATTATCATTTGAAAATTTAAAAAAAGAGTAAGGGAACCGATATTGCATGTTCTCTTACTCTCACTATTTTTAAAGTGGTTCCTTCTTGGAAGTCATCCCACCTGATACAATAAATTTCATCGCATCCTCAGGTTTCACATCGATTATTTCCACTTGATCTTTTGGTATTAGAAACGTAAAACCTGCAATTTGAAATGTTTGTTGAATATAGACGGCAACATGATCTTTTAACGGATTATAAAAGCTCTCCACATCTTCTGTTGTTATAAAGCCTAGTGTTTTCATTTCGGTACCTGGAATCGTAACAATGGCCACCTTTGAGAAGGATTTCTTCTCACCAAGAAATGAATTAATTGTATCTTTTATTACAGAATATAATGTTTTGATGACTGGAATCTTTTCTAGCAATCGGTCAACTAGCCGAATAATTGTACCTGTAAAAAATTTAGTAGATAACCAGCCAAAAATCGTAATCAACACAATCGTGATGAGCAAGCCAATACCGGGAATATAGTCCTCTTCCAAATAAGGTTTAAGAAACCCGCCGAGTAACCCATCTAAGAACATAAAAACTTTATAAACTACATAAATCACTAAAATAATTGGCACAATTGTTAATATGCCTTTAATAAAATTACGTACAATATTCTTCATTTGTATCTTCTCCTTATTGAAAAGCGGGATAAGTAGTACCACCACACTACTACCTAGATAATTCATTTCTTATAAAAAATTTACATCAATCTAGACCATACTCCAAGTACCATAAGGACCATCATTAAAATAAAATGTGGAATCATAATGCAATTCGTTCGATTGAATAGGAACCCACCAGTATACCTGCTTGTAGGCACAATTTGAATTATTTTACCTGATTCACAATGTTTTCGTAAGTCTTCAAACTGAACTCCTTATAAGGCGAATTAGGAAGTGAGGTAAAATTCATAACAGCCTTCTTAGCTGCCGAAATGGCCTCGGTAATTTTCCCGAGTTCAACATAACAAAGGGCTTTGTAGGTATCCGCTAAATAAAATTGAGAAAGGTCAAACGGGTGATGATGGTAGGTTGGTATTTGAATTTTGTCAAAAATCGAAATGGCCTCTTTAAAACGGGTAAGTCCATGTAAAGCCTTGCCCTTTTCAAGGTAAAACCAATGCCTAATCGGTTCATTGAAGTCAGGGTCCTTTAAATACTTTTCAGAGTGGTCTAATGCTACTTGGTATTCTTTTTTGACAGTATTTAATAATTCGATATAAAAAAGTTGATAAATCAATTTGGATAGTTGATCATCGGCAAACTCCGCATATTGCCTTAGTTTTTCTAAATAATATTCATGTGATTCTTTATCACCTGCCATCATTGCATATGCGGCTGCCAATCTATATAAATCATCAATTAAATAAAATGTTTTGTTTGTTTTCGAATAGGAAATGGCAGCATCCATTACGCGTTTAGCAGAAACTGTATCCCCAACTGCAAAGTGGAGACTGGCCTCTTGATAGTCGAAATCAAGCCGGGTAATTGAATCGATATATGCATGCTTAGCTTCAATTTCCTTTCGTTCATTGAGTAAAATTTTTAGTGCCTGTTCATAATCATGCTCGACAAATTTAACAATGGCTCTAAAAAAACCAATACCGGCACGTTTAGCGGTAATATTCATTTGATCGTATAGCCTTGCTGCAAGGTCACAATGCTGCGACCATGTATCATTATTCTCCCAATAAAGACTGCGTCCATATATATCTAATAATCTCGCTGCTTCATATCCTTGATGTAATTTTGAAGCATAAGGCTTTATTAGAGCGATTAATTCCTTATATTTATTAGGATATTTATCAGTATCCTTATTAAATAATTTTTCTGCCTCTTCAAGAACATCTCTCAATTCATATACACTAACCTGACCTAATAACTCCGAAATTTCTACTTCAAGTCGTTCTGCAATGTAAGCTAGACTTTCCATTGATGGATTTGCTTTGTTATTTTCAATCAGGCTAAGCATGCCTTTCGTAAGCTCAGACCCAGCAAGTTCTTCAAGTGTCAGCTTCTTTTGTTTCCGTATAGTCCGTATTCGTTCTCCTAGCATGTTGAAAGACACTCCTATAAAAAAAGATTAGTTTAATTATATTAAACTTTTCCTTGAATTGGAAGGGGGTGTATGATATGATTTGTTTAATTAAATTAAACTTTTTGAAATGGTGGAGGGTTTTTAATGGATGAAACCTTGAAGTTGAAAAAAGCAACCTATCACTTATACACATTTACAATTAGTAAAATGATTTCTTCATTTGGAGCACAGGTTTATGCGTTTGCAATTAGCTTTTATATTTTGCAGCTTACAGGATCTGCAACAAGCTTTGCAGCAAACCTAATCTGCAACCTATTGCCGCGTACGCTTGTTTCTCCATTTGCTGGTTATATGGCGGATAAATATTCACGAAAGAAAATTGTAATATTTGCACAGGTCGCAACAACGTTGGCAATTGGAGGACTTCTTGTTGTGAGTGTAACTAGTGGGCTGTCTCTTGTTGCTATTTATACCACTACATGTATATTATCGATTACTTCAACATTTTCAGGGGTAACGTTTACTTCATCTATAACAGGTTTGGTGGACGAAAAAAGAATTCAAAAGGCGATGTCATTAAATCAAATGTCAATGTCTTTTGCAGCAATCGGTAGTCCTGCAGTTGGTGGTTTATTATACGGAGCAGTTTCAATGCCAGTCTTTTTAATGGTCTATATGGTTGCATCAAGCATTGCGATTATTCTTGAATCAACGATGAACTTCAACTTATTTTCAAAACGAAAGGTAGAAGAAGATGGTGCTCCAAAAGAAACAATGTGGCAAAGCATGAAAGCCGGACTAGGGTATCTAAAACTACAGCAAATTATTATGATTATGATCTGGATTTCACTCATTATTAATTTCTTGTTTGGTGCATTTGAGGTAGGTTATTCTTACATTCTGATTGAAAAACTGAAAATGAACTCGCAACACTTTGGCTTTACCCAAGGCTCTTTTGCTGTAGGGATGCTACTAATGTCGATATACTTTTCCGTGAGAAAAGAAGTAAAATATCCATTTCTTGTTTCTAAACGCGGGATTCTTGCATTGGGAGTCATTATGGGTTCTATATCTGTACCACTCATAATTACTATGTCTTATAATGTAATGTTCGCCTATTACTTAGTTATTATGTTTACGTTTGGTTCAATGATAATTGTAGTTAATACCCCATTACAAGTGTTGATGCAAAAGCAAATTGATGATGATTACAAAGGACGTGTATTCTCTATTCTAGAAACAATGGCGATGGGACTCATGCCACTAGGTATGATCATTTATGGCTTCCTCTACGATGTATTACCTGGTCAGTGGGTATTGGTTGCCTCAGCTGCTTTATTAATAGCGGTTGTTCTGATATTAGCGAGACCATCTGTTGTTCGAAAAGCACATCCCGAGCTTGCTAGTAAAGGAACTGTCAGCAGGGAAACGGGTACAGCTGTATAAAATAGTTGGAAAGAGCAAATGTAACCTTTGTTATGTTTGCTTTTTTGATTGTTAGAGAAGTTTATGTGTAGGGAAGGAGGTCAGGGTAGGAATCATATGTGGTGTAAAACATTGAATGAGGTGAACACGCCAATTTAGATATTTAATTGAAAAAAATTGCTTTTGAATCAGCGAAAATAAAAGAATATACATGGATTCCGAGGCTAGGTATGAAAATGTACCAAAAAAATTTAATATATATTTTAACTAATTGGGCCGTTTTCCAAATAATTAAGCCGATTTTAGAATAATTAAGCCACTTTCCAGATAATTAAGCCACTTTCAGAATAATTAAGCCAATTTCCAAATAATTGAGCGAACTCTCAAATTAGCCCTCACAACCTCTAAAATAACTGCAACGTTTTTACCATGTATTGAACCATTTCACCATTTACAGATTGGATGCACCATCTTCTTACATAACTGCACCCGTTTCTACATTTATCCAAAAATTAGATGTACCACTTACCTAAATTATTTGTGCCACTTTTCAATTAACTCCGCTAGTTTCCGAAATAAGTGCGTCACTTTTCAAATATATGTGTATCCAATATTTCAACTACACTGAAGAAGAACCTCGCATTTCCCAGCTTGCCTCCATTTGTAAGATAATTGTCACAATCTGTACACAAGAATGTGACACCATGTCATTGACAGGTGACATAGTGTCATTTAAAATTAATTACGTGAGGTGACATTATGTCATGTTAAAAAATAATCAAAAAACGAACCGTAAGGAAAACGAGGATATGAAAATGAGAAGGCTAGTGAAAACACTTCAATTACTTGGCATAAACGCAGCTTTATGTAAAAGGCCAAGTATCCTTAAACAATAAGTTTTTTAAAGGAGCAGAAAATGGCACTAGAAATTAAAGATACAAATTTTAATCACATGAAGTCACTGAAGATTGAACTTTTACGATTTATGATGTCCTATAAATTTGCACTAGAAGAAATGAATACAAAAATTAATATTCTAAAGCAGGAATTTCAGTATATTCATGACTATAATCCGATTGAACATGTAAAGTCTCGTTTAAAAGCACCTGAAAGTATTCTTAATAAAGTTCATCGTAAAGGATATAAATTCTCAGTCAAGGAAATTAGAGAAAACATCCGTGATATCGCTGGTATTCGAATCACATGCTCGTATATCTCAGACATCTATAAAATTAGTAGTATGCTTCAAAAACAGAAGGATGTAAAACTGATAGAAATCAAGGACTATATTAAAAATCCAAAGCCGAATGGCTATCAGAGCCTACATTTAATCGTTCAGATTCCAATCTTTATGTCAGACCGTGAAGAGCAAATTTTTGTGGAAATCCAGATTCGTACCATTGCCATGGATTTCTGGGCTAGTCTTGAGCACAAAATATACTATAAGTACAATAAGGAAATTCCTCAGCATATTAAAGATGAATTAAAAGAAGCAGCAGTAACTGCATCACAATTAGATAGAAAGATGGAAAAGCTTCAAGAGGAAATGAATCAATTAAAAGAGGAAGAGGATGACAATCTGCAGGAACTCCGTATGTACGATGAAAGATTCCTGCTTCCTTATGATTTTCTAACTAAATTTAGCAGCAAATAGAGAATAAATTTATACAATATGAAAGGAGGGGCAACGTTGCCGAAAGTTACATTTTTTAACTTGCCAGAAAATAAAAAGCAAACATTGCTACATGCAGCTAAAAATGAATTTTCCCGCGTTCCATTGTTTGACGCATCGATTTCAAATATTATAAAGTCGGCAGGTATACCACGTGGAAGCTTTTACCAATATTTTGAAGACAAAGAAGATGCCTTTTTCTACTTACTGGGTGAGTTTGCAAAGGAAAAAAAGTGCCGATTTCTAGAGATTCTATTGAAGCATGATGGCGATCTATTTGACTCGTATATTGAGTTTTTTGATTTAATTATTTCAGAGGAAGAAAACCTTCAATTTCTGCAAAATGCCCTTCTTAACATGACTCATAAAATTGAGCGTACCTTTGAAAAAATGGTTAGTGAAAATGAAATAAATGAGGATTTTACTAAGATAAGTATTCTTATTAATAAAAACAAGCTATCTATCGAAAGCGATAAAGAATTGTTTCATGCGGTCCAAATTATCACAACGGTTATGTTCCGAAATCTTATACACACATTTGCTCAAGAGGTGTCGTATCAGGAAGCAATGGAAAACTATCGGCTTGAAATAAGTCTCTTACAAAAGGGACTTTCGAGTAATAAAATATAAAATATACGTTCCGGTAAGCAACTGAACTATCAGTGGACTTATCGGATTTTTAATTTCATAAGACAAATTCATGAGGACACACGCTCAAGTATAAGAATGGACCACGTCCCAAAAGTACTTTTATCTAGAGTTGTCATTCAACGGCAAACTCCAATCTCTCGGTCTTTAAATCAGTATTTAATAACCAGTTACTTCTAAAGTAGAAAAATACCATGCCAGTAGATGTAATGTTGGAGTATAATAGGAATTGTTACTTTCTTTAATGTTTTACTGTGGAAAAGCTTTCCGTACTTAATAACACTGTCTCGGTTGGATAGTATAACAGATTGGATGGATAATCATGCGAAAACTTTATTTATATGGAATCTTGCTGTGTGTCATGATTTCTTGGGGATTGAATATTGTTGCAATTAAAGTATTAGTTGCTAATTTCCCACCGTTCACGATAACTGCTCTCCGAATACTGACTGCTGGTTTGGTGATTTTTCTATTTTTAAGGATAAAAAGAGACATACAAAAAGTTAAATTACATGAGTTTGGCTATGTGACCTTAAGTGCACTTACAGGGATTTTTGGACATCAAGCGTTTCTCTCAGTTGGACTTTTACATACAAGTGCAACAAATGGAGCCTCGATTCTCGCCTTAATTCCCCTTGTAACGAATCTATTAGCCGTTATTTTCTTAAAAGCTAAACTTACATTACTTAAATTGTCTGGAGTTGTACTAGGATTAATGGGGATATATTTTATCTTAGTACATGGAAGTGATGGAGGATCGTTTACAAAGCTTTCTATTGGTGATATTTATGTGTTCTTATCTGTAATTGCTCAGGCCCTGAGTTTCATTTTTATTCGAAAAGCCTCCTACACCCTTAATACGAAAACAATTACATGTTACTCACTCTTGATGGGAGCGAGCTTTTTGTTTATTTTAAGTCTGGCACTTGAACACCAGACAATCTCAACGATCACAAACGGTCCATCATATGCGTGGATAATTTTTATTGCCTCTGCAATCATATCAACTGGATTTGGGAACTTATTTTATAATTATGCCATACAACAAATTGGACCAGGAGAGACAGCTGTATTCTTAAATCTCTCACCATTCTTTTCACTGATTGGTTCAGTTCTATTTTTAAATGAACAATTCAAGTTGGTTCAATTGTTTGGCTTTATACTAATAGTAGTTGGGGTTCTTCTCGGAACTGGAATATTTGAACGAAAGCAACAACGTGAGAAACGAGTTAGTGTCCCTGTGGCGAAATAGATAGTTGCATAGACATTGAAATTGCGCGGATAACATTTGATACGTTATTCGCATTTTTTTATGAATAATTAATTCTTAGTATTTATGTAGGAATACTAAACTTTTTTCTTGACTTACTTTTCGTAACCTTGTATTGTAGATAATGCAATTCTAACAATCTTTTAATGCAGTAAAGCGTAGTCGTTAATTCCTACTATGTTAATGGGGTTTATTGACGCCTGTAACTAGATTGTAAGAATACAAACATTTTCTACATTGAAGTAGGGGGAGAAGTATGAAAGGGAAATTACATAGCAAGTTTGCATTTTTATTTATTGGCTTGCTTTTAATAGTAGGCTTAGTCGGGTGCAGCAATAGCAGTACTGAAAAAACAAATGAACAAACAGGCGATGAAAAAGCTTCTAGTGAACCAAAAACGGGTGGTACATTAAAAGTTGCTTTTGCTTCTGAACCAGATACTGTTGACATGATGTACAATGGGGCAAGTGCAACAAGAGACGTAGGCTGGCACATTTTTGAGTATCTTTTTGCATTAGATAGTAATTTCGAAATTAGACCAATGATTGCAGAAGGCTATGAAGTAAATGATGACAAAACGGTATATACTATTACACTTCGTGAAGGTGTAAATTTTCATAATGGTTCAACGGTTACTTCAAAGGATGTAGTCGCTTCGATAAATCGTTGGATTGGAATTTCTTCTGTTGGTAAGGTTGCTGGTGAAAACATAGAACAAGTTACAGCAATTGACGACTCTACTGTTGAAATTAAATTGACTAAACCATATAACGTTTTACTTTCAAGCATGAGTGCACCTAAGGCAGGTCTACAAATTATACCTGCTGATATTGCAGCAGCAGCTGGGGAGAACCCACTTACACCAGAACAATTAATTGGAACTGGTCCATATAAGTTTGAGAAATGGGAAAAAGGTCAAGAAATCCTATTAACTCGTTTTGAAGAATATTCAGCACGTGAGGAAGCTGATTGGGGCGGCCTAACAGGTAAAAAGGTAGCTTATTATGATGAAATTCAATTTTTAATTGTTAAAGATCCACAAGTGATGCTCAATGGTTTAAAAACAGGTTTATATGACTATGCACAAAGTATTCCTGCAGATTTAAATGATGTAGTGGAAACAACACCTGGTGTGGATCCTGTAACTTATATGAACGGATATTCTACGATTACATTTGATAAATCTGAAGCACCATTTAATGACATCAAGCTTCGTCAGGCAATTAACTATGCGTTAGATAAAGAAACAATTGCAGAAGCAACTTACGGAAATAAAAATTTCTACAACATGGATGGCGCACTATTTGATCCACAACAAGTTGAACTTTATTCGGAAGAAGGTACTGACCAATATTTAGTTTATGATAAAGAAAAGGCGAAGAGCCTTGTAGAAGAATCAAGCTATAATGGTGAAACCATTACAATTATGTATGCAAATAATTATGAGAACTACAAACGTATTTCTCAGGTTGTAAAGCAACAATTAGAAGAAGTTGGCTTCAAGATTGAACTTGTTCCTTACGAGTGGGCAACATATCTTGAGAAATGGCAAGATCCTGCAAATTGGGATTTAGTTGTCATCGGGTGGTCAACACGATTTGCTCCAAGTGAACTTGGAATGCTCGCATTTGGTACTGCTAGTAGCGGTTGGTATGAAAGTGAACGTTGGGCTAGCTTACTAGATCGTTGGGGTAATGCTGGAGAAGGAAACGAGAAAAAAGAAATTTTAACTGAAATGAACCAAACCGTTTACGAGGAACTACCATTTACAAAAATTGCAAATGAAACATTGCTAGATATCAAAGTTGAAAGTATGGAATACGAAGGCTGGGTTGGTCCACGCTTCTGGAATAGCTGGAAGAGTGAATAAGTAACTTCGATATACTAACTCAGTTGTTCATAATCATTTTTAGAGGCTCGTTAGGATTTTCTGACGAGCTTCATTTCAATTAGACGAATCTATTTGTTCGTGGGGAGGGACTACATTGCTTCGATATACAATTCACAGGTTAATCTCTTTATTACCGGTTATGCTGATTGTCAGTATCATTACGTTTATGATTGTTCATCTAACACCAGGTAATCCAGCTTTTTTGATTTTAGGGGAGGATGCTTCACAAGAAAGTATTGAAAACCTGGAAAAACAATTAGGACTGGATAAACCGGTAGTAGTACAATTTCTCGACTGGATAGCTAATATCCTAAAGGGAGATCTTGGACAATCCGTTTACTCTTCTGAACCGGTATTACAGATTATTTTAGATCATTTTGGACCGACTATTAGTTTAACGATATTGGCTTTATTCTTCATTTTGCTGATTGGTATTCCTACAGCTATATTTACTGTTTGGAAACGAAACACACTGTTAGATCCTGCATTTATTTCATTATCGCTTATTGGGGTTTCGATTCCAGAGTTTTGGTTTGCAATGCTATTAGTACTAGGCTTTGCAGTAGCGATTCCGATTTTCCCGGTAGCGGGCTATATACCGTTCGCTGATGGTATGTTGGATTGGTTGTATCATTTAGTACTACCAGCGTTTGTTTTGGCCGCAGTTGAGATTGGGTTGATTGCTCGTATGCTTCGTGACGGAATGCTCGAGTCAGTCAATCAGGATTACACAAGAACAGCGCGAGCCAAGGGAGTAAAGGAAAGTACGGTTTTGATGAAGCATGTATTTTCAAATGCACTTATACCAACGACAACAGTTCTTGGTGCAACCATTGCGGGGTTATTAGGAGGTACGGTTATCATTGAAACAATGTTTACGATTCCTGGGATTGGGCAGCTGTTAATCGATTCGATTCATCGCCGTGATTATCCAGTGATTCAAGGTGTTATTTTATTTATTGCAGGAATCTATGTAATTGTAAATCTTGTTGTCGATCTTTTATATGCAATCTTAGATCCTCGCATTCGTTATGACTGATAAAATATGGAACTATCAATAAAGGAGATGCCCAAATGTTAAAAAGAAAACGAAATAAATTGGCACTTTCCGTATTAGTTATTATAACTCTCGCAACGGTTACAGCTTCACTCTGGCTTCCGGTGTCACCGACACAAATCGATCCAACGCAACGGTTACTTGCTCCAAACGGACAAAATTGGTTTGGAACAGATCATTTTGGACGCGATATTTTCGCTCAAACAGTTGTAGCAGCGCGTGTATCCCTGTTAGTTGGGATTGTAGTAGCCCTCATTTCAACCATCTTAGGAACAATTACGGGATTGATTTCAGGATATTATCATAGAGCAGATTTTATCATTATGAGAATTATAGATGGAATGCTGGCATTCCCGGCATTATTACTAGCATTAGCGTTAGTTGCTGCAATAGGTGGCAGTATTTCAAATATTTTCTTTGCACTTTCCTTTGCGTTTTTTCCAGTGATGGCAAGGGTTGTTCGTTCGGCGGTATTACAAATTAAAAACATTCAATTTATCGAAGCTGCAAAAACGACTGGAACAAGTGATTTTGTCATCATATTCCGTTATATTCTACCGAATGTGTTATCACCAATTATTGTCCAAGGAACATTCATCTTTGCAAGAGCAATTTTAGCGGAAGCAGCACTTAGTTTCTTAGGTGTTGGTGTAAATCCATCCATTCCTACATGGGGCAATATGCTTCAGGAATCGCAAATATACGTTACTCTTGCTCCATGGTTTTCAATTTTTCCTGGTTTAGCAATTGTTGTAACGGTATTGGCACTGAATATACTAGGAGATGGATTACGTGATGCGTTTGACCCACATACAAGCAATCATCATAAGCGAAAACGAAAAATAACGTTACAAAATAAGCAAAAGAATGCAGTCGCAAGCTAGGGGGGATATAAAAATGCTTGAGGTAAAAGATCTAAAAGTATACTTAGATACGGCTGAAGGAATTGTAAAAGCTGTCGATGGGGTATCGTTTACGATTAAACCTGGGCAGACCGTCGGAATCGTAGGGGAGTCTGGTAGCGGTAAGAGTGTTCTTGCGCGATCCTTGATGCAGCTGAACCCATCGCCACCTACTTTTTACCCACAAGGGGAAATATTGTTTGAAGGGCTGAATTTACTAGAATTAAATGAACGGAAGCTTCGTTCAATCCGCGGAAAAGAGATTGCAATGATCTTCCAAGACCCGATGTCCAGTTTAAACCCTATATTTCGAATTGGGACCCAATTGATCGAGGCAATACGTACCCACCAGAAGCTTTCTCGGAAGGAAGCAGAAAAAAGGGCAATTGAGCTTTTAACAGATGTTGGTATTCCTGATCCAGAGTTGCGAATGAAGGATTATCCTCATCAATTTTCAGGTGGAATGAGACAAAGGGTGCTAATTGCTATTGCACTAGCATGTAAACCAAAGCTATTAATTGCAGACGAACCGACAACAGCATTGGATGTAACCATACAAGCGCAAATCCTTGAATTAATGAAGAGCCTTCAAGAAAAATATGGAATGGCGATTATTATTATTACCCACGACCTTGGCGTGGTTGCAAGATTAACAGATAAAATTATGGTGATGTATTCGGGTAGAATCGTAGAGGACGGAAGTACAAATGATATCTTTTACCGAACATCTATGCCATATACATGGTCACTCTTACGTTCCTTGCCGCGTCTTGATGCAAATAGAAAAGAACGACTCGTGCCAATTCAAGGGCAACCACCAAATTTGGTTTCACCACCAAATGGCTGTAATTTTAGTCCACGTTGCCCATTTGCGACTGCGGAATGTTTGGATGTTGATCCTCAGTTAACTGATAGAGAAAATGGCCATCAAGCTGCATGTGTTTTATCTCAATCAGAATTTGAACATCGTATTAACCAATTAGTAACTGCTGAACAGAAGGGAGTTGTTTTATAATGTCAGAGGATTTGTTACAAATCCAAAACTTAAACGTACATTTTTCAATCAAGGATGGGATATTAAAAAAAACAACGAAATATGTGAAAGCAGTTAATAACTTGAGTTTGTCCATTAAAAAAGGGGAGACCTTAGGGATTGTTGGAGAATCTGGATGTGGTAAAAGTACGTTAGCAAGAGCTGTTCTTGGTCTAAATAGGCCGAATTCAGGTTCCATCCTTTTTGAGGGAGAGAATATACTTGAATACAATAGCAAGCAGATGCATCAGCTTCGTCGTGATGTGCAAATGGTCTTTCAGGACCCTTATACGAGTTTGAACCCACGAATGAAAATTGGCGATATCATCGCAGCCCCATTAAAGGCTTATAAGAAAACGGGGAAGCTCACTCATCGTGTAAAAGAATTAATGGAGTTAGTCGGACTTAATCCTGATTATTATAATCGACTTCCACACGAATTTTCAGGTGGGCAACGCCAACGGATAGGGATTGCACGAGCGATTGCATTGGAGCCAAAATTAATTATATGTGATGAACCTGTAAGTGCACTTGATGTATCTGTTCAAGCACAGGTGATTAATCTATTTGAAGATCTTCAAAAGGAATTAAATCTAACCTATATGTTTATCGCACACGATTTATCGGTCATCAAACATATTGCAGATAAGGTAGGTGTGATGTATTTAGGTAAAATCGTGGAAATGTCAGATAGTGAATCCTTTTACCGAAATGCGCGACATCCGTATACAAATGCACTGCTTTCAGCGATTCCCCTACCTGATCCTGATAAGGAAAAGGAACGGGAGCGAATTGTGCTAAAAGGGGATTTACCGTCACCTGCTAATCCTCCGGCAGGATGTGTGTTTCATACAAGATGTCCAAGAGCGCAGGAATACTGCAAACTCAATACTCCGCTATTGGAAAAGCAAGAGAATGGGGAACACCAGGTAGCATGCTTCTTTCCGGTAGAGAATAAGGTTGATGAAAATCAGGTAGTAAAGAGCTGATTAAAAGGCTCAACAAAAATATAGCTAATAGAAGGACTTGCCTTTAATGGCAGGTTCTTTTTATATCTCCGCTTATAGCAGTTTTAAAATGGAAGAAATTAGAGGAATTCATTGTGTATATGGAATATTTCAGGGTATTGGTAAACTTTTTTGACGGGGAATAGGAGGTGTTTACATGGCTACCAAACTAAAACTAATTTTGTCTATCTGCCTCTTATTTGTTGTCTTTTATTTTGGGAGTATTGCATTGAAAGATGATGATTCAGAAATTGTAAAAGCGTTCCAATCTTTAAACGAACCCTTTAAGGAGATTGCCCACATAGAGATGTTAGACAATACGAAATCAATTGTATTTTATGAGTCTACATTTGGTGATATAGAAGTATTTGGAAATGTAAGGTTAAAGAAAAACATATTTGGTTGGAGAATGCTTAGTAGCGGAAGTAGTCAAACTCCCCAAAAGTATAAATTAGGTTGGCACTTTTCGAACCTAGCGTTTGATTTTCACACATACACGGATCTGATATTTGGTAAAATATACGATTCAAATATCGAAGAAGTTGTTATCGTAACTAAGAATCATAAGAAGTACCATGCTGAAATAATCGAATATGGCAGCGGTAAAAGGTTCTAGTACTTAATATCAACTGGAGAAGATTTACTTGGGTCTACTATTTCAGGTTTGACTAGTGATGGAAGGATAATTGAGGCGCTTACTCAGTAAAAATAAAGGTTTTTCTATTAACGGATAAGGTAGGCAAAAGGTCAATCTTATGGAGATTGACCTTTTACTTTACCAAAGTTTTTTACACATGATAATTTAGGGACCAATTGGGGATAATCAAACACTTCAACGTGTGCCTGAAAAACTTAGCTTCTTATAATTCTCTTGAACAGTTTTTCTTCCGTTGCACCTTAAAATGGAGTGGTCCTTATCTTTAATCAAATTTTCAGCATAGGTTACCACAGTTCTCCCTGTCCCAAGTTTACGAACCTCTTCAAGAGTAGCCATTGTTCTTAAACGGTAGTGTGTTTCAATTGGGAAATCGGGATTCCTTTCAACACAGAGGGAAATTTAACAATCTTTCTATATTACGTATTGTCATATTCATTTCAATGCTGGCTTACGTATATACACCATTTCACCTTAAACAAGAAAAACACGTATACGTAAATTAAGGTATTGAAAGAACTTATACTTAATGGTAATATTTTCTATATAAAGTTAGTTGGTTGACTAACTAAAAAGAGGTGAAACGATGGCAAAACCCAATGTAATAAATAGAGAGGATTTACTTAGAAGTGCAAAGGAATGCTTGGTTACAAGAGGGATTGAAAAGTTTACATTACGAGCTGTTGCGGAGATAGCGGAAGTCACTCAAGGAACAGTCTATTACCATTTTCGAACAAAGGAACAGCTTTTATTAGATGTTGTTCAGGATATTTGTAAAACCTCTTGGAATGAACTTTCCGAGAGAAACGAATTCATCATAAAGCAAGCTCTAGAATCAGCAAAGAGCCGTTGTTCATATAATTCATTTTTTCATAAATTACTATTTACGTTAATTGCTTCTAGCTTTACGAATGTTAAAATCAGAGATCAGTTAGGGGATATTCTTTTTAAGGAGAACCAAGCTCTTTCCGAAAAATTAGAAAAGTTGTGGTCAAAATCTCCAATAGATGGAGTTTCCATTGATACATGGGGTGTCCTATTTAATGCTATTGTGGATGGAATCGCATTACAGGCACTATTAAATAAGGACTTCCCAGTAGAAAAAACGTACACAGAGCTTGAACAATTAGTAAATGGACTAAGTAATTTACTTGATAAGGAGGAAAAGTAAATGAAACGCTATTTGTTTACGTCAATTTGGGGAGTAGGAATATGGTTCTTTGCTACCTTATTTTTTGTTTTTTTTGGTGAAAATGTCCTCTTTTCTCCTGGTTCAACTTCTTTTGTTTTTAGCTTGATTCTACTGTTACTTGGAACAGGTATCCTACTCTTAGGATTAACCTATGTATATCTACGCTATGATAAATCTGAGAATGCAGCCTTACGTTTTGGTGTTATTGGAACAATAATTGGTTTGTCATTAGATACGATCTCGTTATCAAATCATACGAATCTTTTTCCGAAATTAGAAAATTACCAGGTTATTGCTTTTACAGCATGGATGTCTTTTGCGTATGCATTATACTTGATAATACCCTTAGTGGTTAGCCAATTAAATAGAAAGTAATGGGGGAGTCAAAGTGAAACGATTAGCTGTGTTTTGTGGTTCGAGTAACGGAGCTTCAGAAGCTTATATAGAAGGAGCCGTACAATTAGGAAAAGAATTAGTCAAACGAGGAATTACATTAGTATATGGTGGTGCTAGTGTTGGTATTATGGGAGCAATTGCAGACACGGTGTTAAAAGAGGGGGGAGAGGTTATAGGAGTTATACCTAGATTTCTGGAGGAGCGAGAAATTTCTCATAAACATCTAACGGAATTGTATACTGTAGATACGATGCACGAAAGAAAAGCAAAAATGGCAGACTTAGTTGATGGATTTATTGCATTGCCCGGAGGTCCAGGAACGTTAGAAGAATTTTTTGAAATTTTCACATGGGCTCAAATAGGATTACACCAAAAGCCTTTTGGACTTCTGAATACAAATGGATACTATAATCCACTTGTACACTTGCTTGATCATATGGTTGAACAACAATTCATGCAAGAAAAATACCGTTCTTTAGCAATCATTGATTCAAATCCAGTAGAGTTACTTGATAAATTTGGTACATATGAAGCGCCAGCGGTAAAAATATATACTAAATAGTGATGCTATGGAACACAATCTTTTCCTTTCTTTATAGGAAGGAATGAGGAATCGTGTACTAGTTAAAACAAAAATACCTGCCCTTCTTATAGGGGGACAGGCTACTAAGTATTATTATTTAGGGGGATCCATTTTAAAAATCCGCTCACTTATCTGGTTAAGAAAGTTCATCCACTTTTCATGGAATTCAGGATCGTTTGATTCTAAACCGGTAATCATCCGGGTAACATTACTATATAGAAGGGGGTAAATGGTCAGACTTGAAAGCATCAAGGTTATGAATGCTGGATCCATGTCTTTTGGAACCAATCCCATCTCTTGCTTAGACTTCATATCCTCTACATATGATTGAAGGACCTTTTTCCTACTTTCTTCACCATTCGTGTTTTCAGGGAGATTTTCGATAGCCTCCCAAGCTGTAAATTTTAAGAAATCCTTTAAATGGTTCTTATTCACCTTATATCGAAACTCAGCAATGTTGACTGGATTTGCTGGAAGGGTTAGATTGCCTGTTGGCACGGATGAAACAAAGTCAGCTATGGTTTCATTAATAAGCTCATCTTTTCCTTTAAAGTAATGGTATATTAATTGTTTATTTAATCCTGCGCGTTTTGCGATAGATTCGATTCTTGCCCCGTTATATCCCTTTTCGAAAAATTCCTTTTTTGTTGCATCAAGTATCTTTCTACGAGTTCTTTCGGCATCACGAATTTTCCCCACTTTATTCACCTTCCTGTAAGATACTCTAGTTCATATCGTAGTTACTAATTTGAAATAAGTCAAATGTAACATAATTTTCTGAAAAGTTAACTTGATAAATGTAAAGTTATAATTTATGATATGTCTAAGGATTACTTACTTTTTCGATAGGTTAAACGGGGTGTTTTAAAATTTTTGATAAGTAAAGGAGAGCGAAAAGTACATTGGTGTATGATTGAAAATCATGATAAAGAAGGGAAGATGGAAAATGGCAATTCGAAATATTTTTGTTAACTTACCGGTTAATGATTTAAACAAATCAAAGGAATTTTTCTCTAAAGTAGGTTTTGAATTTAATCCTCAATTTACAAATGAAGTAGCAGCAAGTATGGTCATTAATGATAATATTTATGCAATGCTTTTAGTGGAGGACTATTTTAAGACATTTATCACTAAAGAGATTGTCGACTCCAGCAAAAGTACAGAAGTTCTTTTGGCCCTTTCAGCAGATAGTAAGGAAGAGATAGACGAAATTGCAAGTAAGGTTAAGGCTGCAGGTGGAAAGCTTGCATATGAACCAAAAGAAAATGGGCCGATGTATGGAACGAGCTTTGAGGATCTAGACGGTCATATATGGGAACTGATCTACATGGATCCAAGTGCAATTCAGTAGGGATAAAGGCAACTTCTAAGATTTAAACCATAGAGGTACGTCGTATGGAAGTATATTAAAAACAACAAGTAGAAAACTTGTGCGTTATTCCAAAAAAGGATTGACGCATTTTTTGTTTTATAAAGAAATGCCTATATCTCAAGGAGACATAGGCAAACCAGTTAATCAGATTGTAGTTTGGAAAAGATTTGAAGATCGATAAATCGCCCTTTTGATTTTTCTGTTTGTCTTAGCGTGCCTTCATATGTAAAATTCAATTTTTGTAAGACTTTTACCGAGGCTACATTATCAATCTCTACTTTGGCTTCCACTCGATTCAAATTTAGGTTATTAAATGCGTTTTCTAAGAGCATTGAGATTGCTTCTGATGCGTATCCCTTACCCCAATATTGGTGTGCTATTTCGTAACCTATTTCACATTTACTATTTTCAAAGTCTAATGAATTATAGCCACAAGAACCTATTATTTTATTTGTGTTTCTTTCAATTATAGAGTACCGAATAGCTTTATTTTCATCAGCTAGATTACCTAAATAGTTAATTATGTCTATAGCTTGTTTCTCTTCTGTCATATTTTCAATGTTCATAAATTGAGTAACAACAGGGTCAGACCATATTTTAAATAGTTCTGTTGCATCAGAAGCTGTCATCTTTCTTACATGCAATCGCTCTGTAGTAAAATCTTGAATCAAGACCTTCACCTCCAGTTTGGACCTATATTCAGTTGAGTTAAAAATATCGATATCTGTGCATTATTCAGTCCCCTCTGTATTCTATTTTTAATTATAAAGGTTTTGGCAGATATAGGAAGAGATTTATACAAAAAAGAAGTAACCGATTCTAAGCATCGATTACTTCCTTTATAAAAAATATTAAATTGAAGCTTTAAAAAGCTTATTGCGATTATTCTTTTCGAAGTAAAAAACTACAATTAGAAACGATATGCCACCAATAAATCGAAACACTGACGATATTGACATTGCTTTCACCATTCCAAGATACTCAAGGAGTAAAACACCGAGTTGTGGAGCGATAAACCCTATCAGTGCAATCATTAGATTATAGTTTGCAAGAAAGGATGTTCGATTTTCAGTTGGTGAAACACTAAGTAACTGATTAAATAGTAATAAAGTAGTTCCTGAAACGAATAAACCGGTCCATAGATTCGACAGGGCTAAAAGATATAGATTTGTTGTTAAAATCGTAATGATTGGGGCAGTTGTCATCCCAATGGCACAAACGAACAGCATCGTTGAGTTTCCCCATTTATCAGCAGATTTTCCCCACCATTTATAGCTCACTATTTGTGCAACCTGATTAACTACTGTAAAAATACTAATCCATAATGCCGTCGCATGCGCATCATTAATTTGATAGAGAGAAAACAATGGCCATGCCATTTGCCAACCAAAATTAAACAACATCGCACAGATTAGAAAATGAAGATATGGTTTATGTCTTATTGTTAGAGCCAAATTTTTAATGATATTTTGCTGTGGTTTTTCTTGTTTTTGCTTATGCTCTATATGTCTCATTAAATAGTAAACTTCTAAAATTCCAAATACGAAGCCGACGACGAAAAGTAGTTGAAATGGGAACGGATTGCTTTTTTCAAATTGATCAAGAAATACCCCAGCACCAAACGTTATAATCATTCCAACTATCGTTAAAATGCGGTTCCTTTGGCTAAAGAATTGTCCTCTACGTGAGTCTGGTATGAGGTCTCCAATGAGCGCCTGCCATGATAAAGTTGCTAATGCAGTAGGGAAGTTCATTAATGCGATTAGTACGACAAGTAGCCATGCTTGATTAGAGACTTGTATGAGTGGCACAAACATGAGTAGCATGAACAAAAATCTTGCTGCAAAAATAGTAATGCCTGTAAATGCTTTCTTTGCTTCGAGTCGGTTGATCCAATACGCTCCTGGAATCATTGATAACAACATCATGATTGATGGTAAGGAACTTATCAAACCTATCTGTATATTTGAGGCATCCAAAACCTCGATGGCAAAAAGGGGGATGAATCCACTAATAATGCTTTGTACGATAATGGCGGAAGCACCATTATAGATACTTAGCTTTTCATTACATTTGATTTCTTTTGATGTGTATTCCATTGGGAGGTCATCTTCTTTCCCTATCATATTTAGAGACACGAAATGTTTTCTAGATGATTTTACTCTCCAACTACAACACTTTCAAGAACATTTTTTGTTTTTCTAAAAATTTTTTAATTGAAAAAGAAAGCAAGAATTTTTCATGTGAAAACTTATTCAGAAAAATCAATAAGGACCAGTAAAAAAGACGTATGAAGTTACATACGCCATGTTTTACTTTGTTTATGGAAGCTCAATTTGAATAGAGCCATTTTCCATCTTTTGTACTATCCAGTTAGTTGAAAGCATTTGTTTCAGTGTATAAAGCTGATCTTCGGAAAGATGTAAACCGGTAATTCCTTTTTCAGTCGGTACGAAATCACGGTCTTGTACTTTATCAAATGTAAGCTTTAATAGATTTTCTATCCCGCGAATTGTTACAAACTTAACTTGATATCCGAAATGTACAATGGACTCAAATGCTAGCGGATCCTGTTCATATTGTGCAATAAGCTCAGAAAAATCAAAATGTGAGCTGAGGCTCTCCCAAGAACTCACATCTTTTTTCACAACTTGAGTTAGTATTTCTTCATTTGAGATTCCTTTGCTACGAAGTGTTTCAAGCATATATGCAGTTGGTAACGTTATTTTATGTAATTCCACCTGTACTCCTCCAAGTCTTTATTTTAACTCTAGCTACCTACTATTATAGCAAAAAGAATGAAATGCAAGTAGTCAGATGAAATAAGTGGGATAAATATGTTTTGCTCCACGTAATAAGTCATAAACCTGTGAAAATAGACCATTTTACCCTATTTAGCTCATGGGACCATGGTATGATTACCAGATGCTTTATATTTGGTAATATTTTCATAATAAGAACTTAAAGGAGGATTACCATGCCAACGTTACTTTTTGAAAGAGAAAATCAATTTGTGAATAAGACAAGAAAATACAAAATCCTACTTGATGATGAAGTAGTCAGTGAGATAAAAAACGGTGAGCGGAAGGAAGTAGATGTTCAACCTGGTACATATACAGTTAAATTAAAGATTGATTGGTGTGAAAGTAAGGAGATTTCAATAAAAGTAAGTGAAGGGGACGTGTTACATTTCCAATGCGGCAGCCGTTTAAAAGGCTGGAAGGTCTTCCAAGCTACAGCGTCGATGGATAAAATTGATGAGTTTGTGTATTTAGATAAAGTGAAGTAAAAATTTATTATTTTATTTTTAATTGAAACGCAAACTATTCTGAAACTTTCTCCTGAAGTATACGTAAAATATAGTAGTAATAAGGGTAGGAAGGGGGAGTGACAATGGCTCGTTACATTAGCTATGTGTTATTGGTGTTGGCCGTTGAAGTTGGAATACTTTATGGTATATCCCTTTACTTTCAGACAGACCTATTAACTACCATGTTTCTCGGTTCCTGTTTGTTTATCTTTTTTGCTTTTTTAACAGGATCTTCAGGGGATGTGTTTACGAAAAACTCAGAGTTGGCTGTTTTTAATACGTTACTCGGAAGCTATAAACCAAGACACGAAAAGGTAACATTGCGAATTGGTCCATTTATGGTAGGATCCCTATTAACGATGGTTGTATATTTTGCAATGGTTTATTTTATGTAATGATACAGAGCGCTGACCTTGGAAGTAAGGTAGGCGCTTTTTCTATGTAACTTGAAAAACTTATTATAGAACGTATGTTCGTATAATGTTATAATATGAAATAGCTATGGAAATGGTTGGCAACTCCTGGGGTCAGAATGGGGGTATGTGCTTGTACGTAACAAATGACGAGCTAACTACAATGATTGCGTTCTCTACTTTAGTCGTATCGATTCTTGTTGCAGCACGATCAGACAAAAACAAAAACGACTAGTCTACCCAGATTCGAAATGCAGGGAAATAGACTAGTCATTATTCAATCCGACCTCAGCCACCACAGAGTATACTCCGAAAATAGCTAAGGTAAAGACACAAGTGTTAGCGTCACTTGTGTCTTTTAACCTATATGTATCATATAATACCCGCCCGCGAACTTCAAGTTTCCTTCCTATGAATCCATTACTCTTTGCATAAAAATAACAATCCCACAAAACCAGAATTTTGTTGCTTCTCTTATTCCGAATAAGGATAATCGTAGATAGTAGAAACCAAGGAAAAATATGTTAGGTAAAAATTTTTTTCCATATTAAATCTTTTTTTATTTTGTTTCGTCTTAGATGGGTGAGGTGATAAAAATGCCTGAAGACCAAGAGTTAATTGACGAAATTCTTCGTGGAAGTCATGCGGCAATGGAAGTTTTAACACGAAAGTACTATAAACCTATATATGCATTTGTTTATCGAAAAGTTGGAAACAGGGAACTGGCATATGACTTAACACAAGAGATTTTTATTAAAATGATGCAGCGTATTGAATCGTATTCAAAACAGGGTGCATTTAAAAGCTGGTTGTACTCCATAGCGGTCAATCACTGTCGGGATTATTGGAGAAGTTCGGACTATAAAAATACCTCCAAGCAAGCTGAGTTACTAGATACGGTGAAAAGTGAAGGAAATAGTGTGCCTTACATATTTGAACGGAAGGAAACAAGAGAGCAGGTCAAGGAAGCGATAAATAGCCTTCCCGACATACAGAAAGAAGCCGTAATTTTAAAATATTTTCATCATATGAAAATCAAAGAAATCGCCGATGTTACGAAGGCAAATGTTTCGACTGTTAAGTCTAGATTGAAGCAAGGCTTAGGAAAATTAGCGACAATCCTTGAGAGAGGTGAAGAATATGAACAACAAAAAAAGAGTAAACGATCGTTTTGAGAGTGATGTTGATCGGGAGCTTATCGATTTTGAAGAAGAAATTGGATTTATGTTAGATGAGTTTGATGTGGAATATCCTAGTGAATCGCAAATTATGATGACCATTGATGCAATTAGACCATATGTGCCAGTCAAACAAAACAAATGGAAGACAGCTTTTGAAAAGGTTTCCGGTATTTTGAAGCATTCAATAAAAGAAGTCTTTTATATTACTCCATTATTTTGGATTGCGAATATCTTGTTTTTACTGATAGGGCTAGTAGTGGTTATTCTATCTGAAGTAAGTCCATATCATGTTATGCTCCTTCTTGCTCCTATCCCAACTCTTACCGGAATAATAGAAGTAGTAAAAAGTAAAGACACAGGTATGGTAGAGCTAGAGATGTCCTTGAAATTCAATTTCCAAGAACTAATCCTATCCAAGATGGTGATTATTAGTGGATTTAACTTCTTGTTACATATCGCTTTCATAGGTAGCATTTCAGCTTTTTATCCGAACATTTGGATTTGGAAGATGATACTTTATTGGATTACACCCTTTATGGTGATTTCCGCCATTTCCTTAGTTATGGTTGCTCGTTTTATGCATGCATTTACCGTAACAGGAGCTTTGGTCTCCTGGATTCTAATAGGGAGCTTTATCAGCCAAAGAAATGTCATGATGACGTTAGAAGCTCTCCCAGTAGGTTTATATATCATACTTACTGTCTTTGCAGCTGTTTTCGCGATTATCAAAATCATTCAAATCTACAAAAGGGGAATAACTTATGAATTTAACCATTGAAAAAGTGTCAAAAAGCTTTGGTGATAAGAAAGCATTACGAAATATAAATTTAGAAATTACTACTGGTGTCTACGCAATACTTGGGGCAAATGGCTCTGGAAAGACAACATTAATGCGAATCCTAGCGAGTGTCATGAAACCATGCTCAGGAAGGGTACTTCTGGATGGGCAGGATATTACCATTATGGGCCAAAAATACCGTGATGTAATTGGGTACTTACCACAGCACGTTGGTTTATATAAGAATTTTACAGCTGAGAAATTTTTACTATATATTGCAGCATTAAAAGGTATTTCTAACGAGAGAGCACGAAAAAAAGTAAATGAAGTGTTAGAGTTAGTTGGGCTCTCTGAGCATAGGAAGGGGAGGGTTGGCAAATTTTCAGGAGGAATGAAGCGTCGGGTTGGGATTGCTCAAGCTTTGTTAAATGATCCAAAAATTCTAATCGTCGACGAGCCCACAGCTGGACTAGACCCAAAAGAAAGAATTCGTTTCCGTAACCTACTATCAGAAATAGCTTCGAATCGAATTGTTTTACTCTCGACGCATATCGTCTCTGATATCGAATATATCGCGAAAGAGGTATTAATTTTAAAAGAAGGTCAATTAATCCAAAAACAACCACCATTGGATTTGTTAAAGGGAATCGAAGATAAAGTGTGGACAGTAACTGTTTCCGAAAATGAAATTACACACTTCCAATCTATGTATAAGGTTGGAAACATTACCCGCGTCGAAAATAAGGTTCAATTAAGAATAGTAAGCGATACGAAGCCTCATCAAAACGCAATGAATGAAAATCCGAACTTAGAAGACTTATATCTCTATTATTTTGATGAGGAGGTCGCGTAATTATGCAGCTTATTAAATTTGAATTATATAAGATTTTTTCTCAAAAAATCATATATATAACGTTTATTCTATTGGTCTTGTTTTCAACAGGCCTTACCTTCGAACGTACAGAGGAATGGAAAAAGGATATATATCGTGAATGGGAAGGAACTTTAACAGCGGAAAAGGTAAAACATGCTGAGCTTCAATACAAAGAGCTTGAAATGAAAACAGCAGAAATGGAAATGGGTGAAACCTATTCAGAAGAGGAATTCACCAAAATGGGTGTGTATGAAACGATTGCAATGTTAAACAATGTCAAAATGAATGTAAAGCAAAAATTGACTGAGCTTGAATCGGAAGATAACTATAACACAGAGCTGGAGAAATCAATGCTTAAGCAAGTTGACGTATCGTATTTTGCATATAATAAAGGTCCGGAAAAAATAATCGATTATACAAGTATCTTTGCAATATTAGTTTCAGGAGCAATGCTCTTAATAGGGCTATCTTCGATATACTCACAAGAGTACAGTACCGGGGTTGATAACTTTCAACTAAGCTCGAAAAAAGGTAGAAACTCACTTATGTGGGCAAAAATCTCAGCAGCTCTTATTTATACACTTGTGGTAATCATTGCTTGGGAAATATTCAATATTGGTATGAATATCGTTCAATATGGTAATGAAGGATGGGAAACATCCATTCAATCCTACTTTAAATATTACTTTTCACCGTATGATTTTACGTTGATTGAGTTCCATCTACTGCAATTAGGTATCCACACACTAGCAGCTTGTAGTTTTGCCATTACAATTGTACTCATTTCGTCTGTTTGCAAACATTCTTTGATCTCTTTCATTATAAGTGGAATTATCTTTGCGGTACCATACCTAATTGTGGAAATACTTCAACCACCAGTATGGAGAGAGATATTTCATTTCACATTTGTCTATGTCATGAATGTTGAACCATTTTTCGACAGGTTTCAAACAGTTAATTTGTTTGGAACTCCAATCCTATCACCATTTATAGCGGTGGTAGTAATGGTTGTTCTTGCAATAGTTGCTGTTTCACTAACATTGAGGGTTGTAAAAAATAGAGAAGTAACGTCTTGATTGAAAATAAATTAGCCCACCTTTATGTATTGAAGGTGGGTATTTTGATGTTATTTTCGAAAGGGTGTCCTATTAGTATTAGGATTAATTAATAATCATTGTGTATTTAGGCTGGCACAGTGCCCAAAAATGCTGAGAGAACCGGAAAAAGGTAACAGAGAAGGTGCGTCAATGCCCAAAAACGCTGCGGGAGCCGGAAAAAGGAAACTGAGAAGGAGCGTCAGTGCCCAAAAATGCTGCTGGAGTTGGAAAAAGGTAATTGAGAAGGAGCGTCAGTGCCCAAAAACGCTGGGGGAGTTGGAAAAAGGTAATTGAGAAGGAGCGTCAGTGCCCAAAAAAGCTGTGGGATCCGGAAAAAGGAAACAGAGAAGCGTCGTCAGTGCCCAAAAATGCTGCGGGAGTTGGAAAAAGGTAACTGAGAAGCGTCGTCAATGCCCAAAAACGCTGCTGGAGTTGGAAAAGGGTAATTGAGAAGGAGCGTCAGTGCCCAAAAATGCTGCTGGAGTTGGAAAAAGGTAACAGAGAAGGTGCGTCAATGCCCAAAAACGCTGCGGGAGCCGGAAAAAGGAAACTGAGAAGGAGCG